>NZ_VDLV01000013.1 GCF_013608025.1 Pseudomonas brassicacearum subsp. neoaurantiaca
AGCGAGCTTGCTCGCGATGCGGTGGGTCTGCGGGCATTGATGTTGGACGTATCGCCGTCATCGCGAGCAGGCTCGCTCCCACAGGGTTTTTGTGCCTGGCACAGAGCTTCGGTGCACCGCAGTTCCAGGGTGGGAGCGAGCTTGCTCGCGATGCGGTGGGTCTGCGGGCATTGATGTTGGACGTATCGCCGTCATCACGAGCAAGCTCGCTCCCACAAGGAGGGTTGGCGGCTATGAAAGAGGGCTCAGCGCTGGCTATGCCACGCTGCCAACAACCCCGGCAGTTCGGTCAGGCTACGGATCTCTGCGTCGGGGGCGTGATCGGCGTCCCAGGTCTTGCCCGTCGGGTTGAACCACACTGCGCGCAGGCCGGCCTGTTGGGCGCCGGCGATATCATCGCCCGGGTGATCACCGATATGAACAGCGGTTTGCGCCGTTGCACCACCGCGCTGCAAGGCTTCGTGGAACAGCCGGGCGTCCGGCTTGGCGATGCCGATGTCTTCGGCGCACAAGGCAAACTTGAAATAGTCGGCCAGCCCGAGGCGACGCACGTCGGCGTTGCCGTTGGTGACGACGCCAAGGGCGAACTGGTTGGCGAGGATTTCCAGGGTCGGCTCGACGTCGGGAAAGACCTCCAGTTGATGCCGGGCATGCAGGAATGCCTCGAATCCCTGGTCTGCCAACTCCGAGGCTCGCCACTGGTCATAACCGGCGTCTTGCAGCGCCCGGAACAGCACGCGTCGGCGCAGTGCACTGATGCGGTGCTTGAGGTTGGGTTCTTCGCTGAGCACTTGCGCGCGAATCGCCCACAGGCGCTCCACCGGGAAATCGCCCAGGTCGGGCGCGTTGTCGGTCAGCCATTGGCGTAATACGGCTTCGGCGCTGGCGATCACCGGCGCGGTGTCCCAGAGCGTGTCGTCCAGGTCGAAAGTGATGAGCTCGATGGTCATGATTCGTCGCCCTTGATGCGTTTGGCCCTTGGGTGGGCACTGTCATAGACCGTCGCCAGGTGCTGGAAATCCAGGTGGGTATAGATCTGGGTGGTCTTGATGTCCGAGTGGCCGAGCAGTTCCTGGACGGCGCGCAGGTCTTGGGAAGACTCCAGTAGATGGCTCGCGAAGGAATGCCTGAGCATGTGCGGGTGCAGGTTTTGCCCCAGCTCACGTTCGCCGGCGGCCTTGACCCGCAGTTGAATGGTCCGCGGGCCAAGGCGTCGGCCCTGCTGGCTGATGAACACCGCATCATCGACCGGATTGGCCAGCGCTCGCAGCGGCAACCACAACTCCAGGGCTTCGCGTGCCTTGCGGCCGATGGGTAGCAGCCGGGTCTTGCTGCCCTTGCCGAGCACCTGGACCATGCCATCGGCCAAGTCCAGTTGATCCAGGTTCAGCCCCGTCAGCTCGGAAAGCCGCAAGCCGGAAGAGTAGAAGAGCTCGAGGATCGCCTGGTCCCGTCGCGCCATGAAGTCATCCTCGACGGCGCCGTCGAGCAATTGCAGGGCGCGGTCGGTGTCGAGGGTCTTTGGCAGGCGGCGTTCGCCTTTGGGCGGTGCCAGGCCAGTGGCCGGGTCGTGATCGCACAGGCCTTCGCGGTTCAGGTATTGGTACAGGCCTCGCACCGCCGACAACAGTCGCGCCAGGCTGCGGGAGGATTGTCCCTGTTGATGCAGCCGTGCGACGAGGCTGCGCAGGCGCTGGATGTCGAGGCTCGACCAGGTGTCGATGTTCTGCTTCTGGCACCAGCCGCGCACCTTTTCGAGATCACGGCGGTAGGCCGACAAGGTGTGAGGCGACACCTGGCGCTCACTGCGCAGGTGTTCGCAGTAGGCGTCCAGCTGCCGTTCCATCATCAGCGTACCGAGCGCAGCGAACCGGCGACCCGTGGCAATACCCGACCGGTGACTTCGGCGATGTAGCTCAGGAACAACGTGCCCACCGAACTTTTGTAATGCTGTGGATCGCGGCTGGCGATGGCCAGCACACCGTGGACGCCCTGGTGGGCGATGGCGACAACAGCGGTGGAACCGATCTGCTTGCGCTGTTCTTCACCAAACAGGAAGTCCAGCTCATGCTCGCGCAGGCTGCCGCTGACGCTTTTGTTTTCCGTGAGCAGGCCGCCGATGGCCGTTTGCGCGTCGGCGTGGGTGACCCAGCGGCCCACCGGCATGGCGTTGTCGCCAAACAGGATCAGGCTGACGAAGGGCACCTGGAAATCCTGGCGCAGGCTGTCCTCGACGCTCATCACCACGTCTTCCAAGGTGCTCGCGTCCATCAGGGCAAGAATCAGCCGACGGGTCTTGTCGAAGAGCCGGTCGTTGTCTCGGGCGACATCCATCAGGTGGGAGAGGCGGTGGCGCATCTCGATGTTGCGCTCACGCAGGATCTTCATCTGGTGCTCGACCAACGACACGGTATCGCCGCGCCGGTGAGGGATCCGCATCGTGGCAAGCAGGTCTTCATGCTCGACGAAGAAGTCCGGATGCGCCTCCAGATACGCGGTCACCGCCGCTGCGTCCGGAAGGCTCGGGGTTTCGTCGGGCTGCGGGGCTGGAACCTTTGGCTTGTCGGTCATGGGTTTGGCTCACTCAAAGACGAACTTGTCCTTCGTATACGCGTACGGCCGGGCCGGTCATCATCACCGGTTCGCCAGGGCCTGCCCACTCGATGGACAGGCGCCCGCCGGGCAGGTCGATCAGCAAGGGCGAATCCATCCACCCCTGGCTGATCGCAGCGACGGCCGCGGCGCAGGCGCCGGTACCGCAGGCCTGGGTTTCCCCGGCGCCGCGTTCCCAGACGCGCAGTTGGGCGCGATGGCGGTCGATGACTTGCAGGAAGCCAACGTTCACCCGTGCCGGAAAGCGCGGATGGTTTTCGATCTTCGGTCCCAGCACGTGTACCGGTGCACTGTTGATGTCGTCCACGCGCAGCACCGCGTGGGGATTGCCCATGGACACCGCCGCCAGTTCCACCGCAGTCCCGTCGACCTCAACGGTATAGCTCAGGGCCTGGCTCGGAGCCTGGAACGGGATGTCCGCCGGCACCAGGCGCGGAGCGCCCATGTTGACGCCGATCTGGCCGTCGCTGCGTACATCCAGTTCGATGATGCCGCTCTTGGTCTCGACGCGAATCTGCCGCTTGGCGGTGAGGCGCTTGTCCAGTACGAACCGGGCAAAGCAGCGCGCACCATTGCCGCACTGTTCCACTTCCGAACCGTCGGCGTTGAAGATCCGGTAGCGGAAGTCCACGTCCGGGTTGTTGGGCGCCTCGACGATCAGCAACTGGTCGAAACCGATACCGGTGTGCCGATCGCCCCATTGCTTGGCGTGCTTGGGCAGGATATGCGCGTGCTGGCTGACCAGGTCGAGGACCATGAAATCATTGCCCAGGCCGTGCATCTTGGTAAAACGCAGCAGCATGGTATTACTCCGGCAGCAGGCTTTCGCCGGCAAACAGCTCGGCTACCGTCTCGCGGCGGCGTACTTCGAATGCCTGATCACCGTCCACCAGCACCTCGGCGCAGCGGCCGCGGGTGTTGTAGTTGGAACTCATGACAAACCCGTAGGCGCCCGCCGAATGCACGGCCAGCAGATCGCCTTCTTCCAGCGCCAGCTCACGACCTTTTGCCAGGAAATCACCGGTCTCACAGATCGGCCCGACGATGTCGTAGCTGCGAGCTTCGCTGTCACGTGGGCGCACGGCGGTGACGTCCATCCAGGCTTGGTACAGCGCCGGGCGGATCAGGTCGTTCATGGCCGCATCGACGATCGCGAAGTCCTTGTGCTCGGTGTGCTTGAGGTACTCGACCTGGGTCAGCAGCACGCCGGCGTTGGCGACGATGTAGCGGCCCGGCTCGAACATCAGCGCCAGATCGCGGCCGTCGAGGCGTTCGCGCACGGTCTTGATGTAGTCGGCCACCAACGGCGGCTCTTCATCGCGATAGCGCACGCCGACACCGCCACCCAGGTCGATGTGACGCAGGTAGATGCCGCAGTCGCCGAGGCGATCGACCAGTGCCAGCAGGCGGTCGAGGGCATCGATGAACGGTTCGAGGGTGGTCAGTTGCGAGCCGATGTGGCAGTCGACGCCCAGCACTTCCAGGTTTGGCAGTTGGGCGGCGCGCACGTATACGTCCTCGGCGTCGGCAATGGCGATGCCGAACTTGTTTTCCTTCAGGCCGGTGGAAATGTACGGGTGGGTGCCGGCGTCGACATCCGGGTTCACGCGCAGGGAAACCGGCGCGCGAACGCCCAGTTCGGCGGCGACGACTTGCAAGCGTTCCAGCTCATCGGTGGACTCGATGTTGAAGCAGTGCACACCGACTTCCAGGGCACGACGCATGTCTTCGCGGGTCTTGCCGACGCCGGAAAAAACAATCTTGTCAGCGCTGCCTCCAGCGGCCAGCACACGCTCCAGCTCGCCACCGGACACGATGTCGAAGCCAGCGCCCAGGCGCGCCAGGACGTTGAGCACGCCCAGGTTCGAGTTGGCTTTTACAGCGAAGCACACCAGGTGCGGCATGCCTTCGAGGGCATCGGCGAAGGTCCGGTACTGGGCTTCGATGTGGGCACGGGAATAGACGTAGGTCGGCGTGCCGAAACGTTCGGCGATCGCAGACAGGGCAACCCCTTCCGCGAACAGCTCCCCGCCACGGTAGTTAAAAGCGTCCATGGCGTTCCCTTAGTAAGTGGAGTGGGTGTCGTGCGCGTGGGATTTGGATTGCGACGACTTGGCCTGCTCTTCAGGGGACTTGCTGTCATCAGGCAGGTACAGCGGACCTTTTTGACCACAGGCTGTCACAAGGCAGGCAACCGCGACGAGCGCAGCAAGGGAAGAGATCAGGCGCTTCATGGCGAAATCCTTGAAAATGCGTTAATTGCGCCGGAGTATACCGGCCACCCGACAGCTTGCCTATGCAACGGGGCGCCCGTCTGGCGGGCCTTGGGCTCCAAGGTAGTCACGACGGCGAACAATATTCAGCGCCAGCGGGCCCTTGGTCGTTATCCTTTGCATTCAGTCAGGCGCGTCCGTATCTTGCGGCGCTTGAGCCCGATAGACATTTTTGAGGTTGCCGCAATGAGTTTGTCCGAAGCCCGTTTCCACGATCTGGTCGATGCGACCCAGCAAACGCTGGAGGATATCTTCGAAGAAAGCGAACTGGACATCGACCTGGAAATGTCCGCCGGCGTGCTGACCGTCAAGTTCGAAAACGGTACCCAGCTGATTTTCAGTCGCCAGGAACCGTTGCGACAGTTGTGGCTGGCGGCGGTGTCCGGCGGCTTCCACTTCGACTACGACGAGGAAAGCGAGCGCTGGATGTGCGACAAGAGCGAAGAGCAACTGGGCGAGATGCTTGAACGCATCGTCAAGCAGCAGGCCGGTGTCGAATTCGATTTCGAAGGGCTGTGATTCCTTGAGCCAGACCGTCCCGGCGCGGCCGCCCAAGCCGCTCTACAGCAATGTCAGCCCGGCCGTGCCGTCGCCATGCACCAGTGTGTGCAAGCTCGATGAGCGCAAGGTCTGCCTGGGGTGTTTCCGGCACGTGGAGGACATCCGCGAATGGCGCTCGGCTGACGATGAGCGTCGGCGGGTTATTTGCGCCGAGGCGGCCAGGCGCAGATGCGCGAAGTAGGCACTCACCGGATGGTCCGGCGCCTTGTGGCGAGGGAGCTTGCTCCCGCTCGGCTGCGCAGCAGTCGCAGTTTTTTGGGGTCGCTTCGCCCGAGGCGTCGGACCGTCCCAGCGGGAGCAAGGGTTCTGTGTTGCCCATGGGCAAGGCGAACCGTCCTCGGGTTGTATATTTTTTGAGCTGTGTTAGTGTCCGACAACGCCTCAACTCGTCGAGGCGCGTGAAAACCCCGTCTTTATGTGGCGGGGTTTTGCTTTTTTCGTGCAGAAGAAAGGAGTCTGCCTGGACCATGACCGCACCTTCCATCACCCTGACTCGCCTGGACGTACAGCGTCTGGAACGCTTGATCGACAGCCTGGATGAAACGCTGCCAGGCGTGGTCGCTTTGCAAACCGAACTGGATCGCGCCGAAACCCTGGTGGGTCACGATGAAGTGCCTGCCGATGTCGTGACCATGAATTCGCGGGTGCACTGCCGCGAAGAAAGCAGCGGCAAGGATTATCACCTGACGTTGGTGTATCCACAGGACGCCAATGCGGATGAGGGCAGGATTTCGATCCTCGCGCCGGTGGGCAGCGCCTTGCTGGGCTTGAAGGTCGGGCAGCACATCGACTGGCCGGCCCCGGGCGGCAAGACCCTGAAACTGACCTTGCTGGAAGTCGAGTCGCAGCCGGTCAATGGCGGCGACTGCGCGTTCTGAACCCGTCTCAGACCTGGTTCAGCGCCTCGTTCAGCGCGCGTTCCAGGTCCGCCTTGTAGCGCAGGAACAAATTGCTTGAGCAAGCGCTGTCACCCACCAGGCCCGAGAGATCCAGGTCGGTGATGTAGCAGCGATAGCGCTCGGCCTCGCGGCGCTGGCCGACAATCTCCCTGGCGACCACGCGGAACAATTGGTCGCCGTGTTCCAGCTCCGAAAATTCCCGTTGATCGCAATAAAGCGTGACGTGCACCTGGCCGTGCGCGGCTTTGCCGATGATCGCCTGTACGTCATAGAACGACTTGTTGACCGGCGTTTGCGGAGACTGCCGTGATTCGACCCGCCGGGCCCGTCCGCTGCCAGAAGGCAAGAGTTGGTAATAGAGAATTTCAAGGGGTAGGGGCTGGGCCCCGTCCATCGGCAACAAGGCATCGCGGCGGTAAAGCACCGATTGCAGGAATCGCTGCAGCGGCACCAGCAGGCTTTGTTCATCGTGGAACGGCACGCGCTGCTGCCACAGCGCATTGAACTCATCGAGCACGTACAGCTCGGCTTCTTCTTCATAGACCCGGTAGAAAACCTGGATGCACTCGGGCTGGCCCATGGGCAGGATCAGCGCCACGTCGTGATCTTCCAGCGCCATCGAATCCAAGTGCAGCGGGCTGTAGGCCGTCAGTTCTTCGCCCAGATAATCCATCAGCGCCGACAGGCTGCCCAGCGCCACGTGGTTGACCTGGCCCGGCACTAATTCCAGCACGTGGTAGTGCTGTTGGACCTGAAGCAGGTAACGGTAGTTGAGTTTGCTTAGCAGCAGGGTCTGGGCCGTCTCGATGACTTCCTCGACCCGTCGCGCAATGAATTGCGCGCGGTTGTGACAGAAACAGCGGACCTGCAAACGAGGCTGGTGCCGTGTGGCCGGCAGATCGTTGAGGTAATCGCGCAAGCAATCGAGCAAGGCATGCTCGCCGTCGAAGCGGGTGACCAGCACTTCGTTCCAGCTATTGAGCGTGACCTGGTCGAGGGTCAGCACCAGGTTCTCCCGCACCCCGGCATAGCTCAGGGAATCGGTGCGCTCGGTGGTCATCAGGATGTTCAGGTCGCGGTGATGCTTGAGCGGGTCGACGCCGACGTTCACCAGGATCAGCACTTCGCTGGGGACGCTGGCATGCAGCAATTGTTCTTCGTCGACTGTGGCCAGGGGTAGGGCGATGGCCTGTTGCAGGCTGCCCAGCAGGTTGAACAGTTCAAACTCGCTCAGGTCGCTTTCGCCGGGGTGCAGCGCCAGGCGCGTGCTGCTGTCGATCACGCCGTTGCGATGGCACCAGGTGAGCAATTCGAGCAATTCACGGCTGCGCTTGATGGGGGCGAAGTTTTCCCATTCCAGAGCGTTCAGGCTGCCGTTGTACAAGCCCCACTGGTTCTGCCCCGGTTCTTTCTTGTTCGGTGACTGGACCAGTGTCAGGGTGTCTTCCGCCAGGTCCGGGGCGATTCCGGGGTTGATGAATTCGACTTTATCAGCCTTGCGCTCGAAGGCCGCGTACAGGCGTCGGCCGAGGACATTCAGGTCGCGCTTGTTGATCAGGCTGACGGTTTTTTCGGTGCGAGCGAACTGGGTCAGGAAGCGATAGCTGTAGGTCAGCTCGCCGACCAGCGCGCGCCGCTCATTGCTGACCTGGCGCACCTTCCATTGGCTGCGGCTGTCCAGCAGGGCGAGTTGACGTTGATCCCAGCCCCACTCACGGGCCAGGCGCTCCAGCAGGTTGCGCTGCCAGCCGCTGCTGCGAACCGAGCCGGTGAGCTTACGGTTGACCTTCAGGTACAGCGCGCGCCGGATCAACTCAAGGCGCTCGGGTTCGCCACGGACGTTGAGGTATTCCTCGATCCGGCGATAAACCACCATGTACGGGTCCAGTTCGTCCAGGTCCAGGCGGTTGGCAAATACGGCCTGCTTGAAGCGCAGGCTCAGGCAGCGCACCGTTGGGTGTTCGCTGGCGTAGACCTCGGTGAGCAGCAGCTTGAGCACGGACTTGTAGGGCGACTCGATGCCCTTGAACAACTGCCAGAGCCCGGCGCCGATGAACTCTCCCGGCGGGATGTAGGCCAGGTGTCCCAAGTCCAGGGTTTCATCGGCACGAATGAAACGCTTGGATATCAGCGTATGAGTGTACTGCTCATAGTTTTCTTCTTCGTAGACCGGCACCAGCCACCAGATCGGCGTACGCCCGGCCAGCCAGATCGCGGTGCGGTAGAACTCGTCCAACAACAAATAATGTTGTGTGGTGCCGCAGTCATCGGAACTGAGCTGATTGTCCCGTTCGCCCCGGACGAATCGCGCCGGGTCGATGAGGAAAAAGTGCGCTTCAGCGCCCTGGGTCGCAGCCCAGATTTCCAGCAACTGGCATTTCTTGCGCAGCTCGGCCAGTTCATCGTCGCTCAGGTCCGGCCCGTGGCACACCCACACGTCCATATCGCTCTGGTCGGCCTGGGCCAGGGTGCCGAGGCTGCCCATCAGGAACAGGCCAAGGATCGGCCGTGGTGGGTTGCTGCCATGGCGCGGCTTGTAGGAAAACGACCGGGTCAACCGCTGGGCTTCGGCAAGGACGTTGGCGTCGGGTTCGTAATTCGACAACCCGGCGGGCGTGCTCCCCGAGACGTAGCCGGGCAACAGCGGATGGTTGACGTGAAAAAACAGTGGAAGCAGCGTCAAAACGCCTTGCTGGCGGGTCGACAGACCTTCCAGGGCACGCTCCATGCGTACGGCGTTGAGCTTGAGAAAACGCGCGCGCAACTGGCTCAGGACCTTGCGGTCGATTCCCTCGTCCAGATCGGGGCGTATTTCGTGATTGCGGGTCATGTCAGCTCAAACCGGCTCGCGGCGTCGAACGTGGGAACAACACAGGTGATGGCAGGTTAGCGCCCGTCTCCTGGAATTCTTGAGCTGGAAAGTGACGTTGACCTCAGAATTCGACGTGTACGCCTGCGGAAATCCCGATGCAGAGGGATCTCCGTGGGCGAGGAGGAGAATCAGGCAGCTTCTTGGACGCTGAGTATCGTCAGGACGGTCTGCACATTCTGTGCGGCGTCACGGCCCAGGCTGGTCAAGTAACCGCCATCGGGTTGGGTGATGAGTTCTTTTTCGTACAGGCGTTGGGCAGCGGCGATGGCTTTGGGGGCAGCGGTCTGATGAATTTTCAGGCCTTCCTGGGAACTGTCCAGGTTGAAGAGTGCAAGGATTTCCAGTTCGGCAACCAGCTCAGGGGTAAGCGACATAAGGACTCCAGACTTTCTAGGAATTTGGACGACAGCGTCACTAAGGTGAGCGCACTTGGCCGAGCTGTCCAGTGTCAGTGTCATGCTTTTTCGTTTGGAGCGCTTCTCCGTGGCGAGGGAGCTTGCTCCCGCTGGACCGCGAAGCGGTCCCGAAATTTCACGACTGCTGCGCAGCCGAGCGGGAGCAAGCTCCCTCGCCACAGAAGCAACTATGCTCGTCGCTTCAGTTCTTTTGCGGCGGCAACTCGGGCAGGGCGCGCAACGCAGCTTCGTACCACTCGGTATCGAACGGGCGGTCTTCTTCCAGGATCGCGTCGATTTCCACCGCCAGCACGTGGGCCATCAAGTTGAGGATCTCCTCACGCTCATAACCCACCAGGGTCAGCTTGTTGAACGTGGCCTTGGCCGCTGGCGGGTTGTCGCTTTCGATCTGGTTCTCGATGGCCTGGATCAGCGTGTTCTCGACGAATTCTTCTTCGTCGTTGTCGATGTCTGTCGGCTCGCTCATGGCAGGCTCCTTTGGGAAAGGGCGCCAGTTTACCTGCATTCACCGGTGTGATGCGCCTGGCGCGAAACGCGCCGGCGGGCTATAACCCAAGGCTGCCAACCCCGTACGGCCTGGAGGCTATGGAATGCTTAAGCTTTATGGTTTTTGTGTCAGCAATTATTACAACATGGTCAAGCTGGCGCTGCTGGAGAAGGGCCTGCCCTTCGAAGAGGTCCCGTTTGTGGGTGCCCAGACCCCCGAAGCGCTGGCCATCAGCCCTCGCGGCAAAGTGCCGGTGCTGAAGACCGAACAAGGGTTCATCAACGAAACCAGCGTGATCCTCGAATACATCGAGCAAACCCAACCGGGAAAGGCCCTGCTGCCGGCCGACCCGTTCGAGCGCGCCCAGGTATTGGCGTTGTGCCGCGAGATCGAGCTGTACATCGAGCTACCTGGACGAGCCTGCTACGCCGAGGCTTTTTTCGGCATGTCGGTGCCGGATGCGGTCAAGGAGAAGGCCAAGGGTGAATTGCTGCTGGGGTTCGCTTCGCTCGGTCGGCACGGAAAATTCTCGCCATACGTGGCAGGTGAGACCCTGAGCGTTGCCGACTTGTACTTTTACTACAGCCTGTCGCTGGTTTTGCAGGTGGGCAAGAAGGTGTTCGATATCGACCTGCTGGCCGATATGCCGAAGGCGAAGGCCTTGATGGAGCTGATGGGGCAGAACCCGCACGTGCAGCGAATAGCGGCGGACAGGGAGGCAGAGATGCCGGCGTTCCTGGCTAGGATCTCCGCCAAGAAGTGAGCTTTCTGGTGGCTTGAAGGACGCCTTCGCGAGCAGGCTCGCTCCCACAGTAGATCTTGGCTGAACTCACGGTAGTGTGAACATGAAGATCCAGTGTAGGAGCGAGCCTGCTCGCGAAGCTTTTTAGCTTTAGCGGCTGGCGAGCAATGCCTGGCCTCGCACCACGGCTGCCTTGACCTGCGCCGGCGCCGTTCCGCCAATGTGGTCGCGGGCATTGACCGAGCCTTCCAGGGTCAGCACGGCAAACACGTCCTGCTCGATCTGGTCGCTGAACTTGCGCAGTTCGTCCAGGCTCATTTCCGCCAGGTCCTTGCCGGTGTCCACGCCGTACTTCACCGCATGGCCGACGATTTCGTGGCAATCACGGAACGGCAAGCCACGGCGCACGAGGTAGTCGGCGAGGTCGGTGGCGGTGGAGAAACCGCGCAGGGCCGCTTCGCGCATGACTGCATGCTTGGGCTTGATGGCCGGGATCATGTCGGCGAAAGCCCGCAGCGAATCGCGCAAGGTGTCGGCCGCGTCGAACAGCGGTTCCTTGTCTTCCTGGTTGTCCTTGTTGTAGGCCAGCGGCTGGCCCTTCATCAGGGTCAACAGGCCCATCAGCGCGCCGAATACCCGGCCGCTCTTGCCCCGTACCAGTTCCGGTACGTCAGGGTTTTTCTTTTGCGGCATGATCGAACTGCCGGTGCAGAAGCGGTCGGGCAGATCGATGAATTGGAATTGCGCACTGGTCCACAGCACCAGCTCTTCGGAGAAACGCGACAGGTGCATCATGGCAATGCTCGCGGCGGCACAGAATTCAATGGCGAAATCGCGGTCCGAGACGTTGTCCAGCGAGTTCCCGCCGACGGCATCGAAGCCCAGCAGTTGTGCGGTGTACTCACGGTCGATCGGGTAAGTGGTGCCGGCCAGCGCGGCGCTGCCCAGGGGCATGCGGTTGGTGCGCTTGCGGCAATCCACCAGGCGCTCGTAGTCGCGGCTGAGCATTTCGAACCAGGCGAGCATGTGATGCCCAAACGTTACAGGTTGCGCGGTTTGCAGGTGTGTGAAGCCGGGCATGATGCTTTCGGCCTCGCGCTCGGCTTGTTCCAGCAGGCCTTTCTGCAGGCGAGTGATCTCGGCCAGGATCAGGTCGATTTCATCGCGCAGCCACAAGCGGATGTCAGTGGCGACCTGGTCGTTGCGGCTGCGGCCGGTGTGCAGCTTCTTGCCGGTTACGCCGATGCGGTCGGTCAGGCGCGCCTCGATGTTCATGTGCACGTCTTCCAGATCGACACGCCAGTCGAACTGGCCGGCCTCGATTTCGCCCTGGATGGTCTTCAGGCCATCGATGATGCTGTCGCGTTCGGCATCGGTCAGCACGCCAACCTTGGCCAGCATGGTGGCGTGGGCGATCGAGCCCATGATGTCGTGGCGATACAGGCGCTGGTCGAAGTTGACGGAGGCGGTGAAGCGGGCGACGAAGGCGTCGACGGGTTCACTGAAGCGGCCGCCCCAGGACTGATTGGTCTTGTCAGTGCTCATGAATTCGCTCGTGATCGGCTGGAAAAAAGTAGCGGTTGAAGGCTGTGGCGGATGATAGCAGGGTTGCCGGGGCTGGCGCTGGCAGTGGTCGCCAGGTTTTTCGCAGCGAACGCCAACGGATCCAAAGGGTTTTTCGCACAACGATATTTTTCGATTGAGCAATATCGTCGCGGCAACCGTCTACAGTGGACGGTAAGGCTTTGCTTTTTCACCTGGACGCATCGGATGCACCAAGCAAGGGGGTGTGCATATTGGTCAAATCGATTGTTAACAAACCCTGTGGCGACGCTGTGCGACAACAGGCCTCGAGCATCGGTCGGCAAGCGCTGGTAAAGATAGGCAACCGCCTCGCGGCACTTTTTGGCCCTCGGACGAGTCTTAGCGTGGATCGCGGTGACGGATGTCACTTCCCCTGTCTACGCTATCCTTGTGCGAGACTCACGCAGGAATCCAGCGCAATATGAATGTCCTGATCGTTGACGACGAACCACTGGCCCGCGAGCGCCTGAGCCGATTGCTCGGTGAACTCGAGGGTTACAGTGTCCTGGAGCCGAGCGCCACCAATGGCGAAGAGGCATTGGCCCTTATTGACAGCCACAAGCCGGATATCGTGCTGCTCGACATTCGCATGCCTGGCCTGGACGGCTTGCAGGTCGCGGCGAAACTGTGCGAGCGCGAGTCCCCGCCCGCGGTGGTGTTTTGCACCACACGGGACGACTTCCCCCCCGAGGTGTTGCAGGCAGGCGCCGTGGGCTACTTGATCAAGCCTGTTTCCGTCGAGGCGCTGGAAGAGGCGCTGCGCAAGGCAGAGCGGCCGAACCGCACGCAACTGGCGGCGCTGACCCGTCCGGCCGCCGAAAGTGGCAGTGGTCCTCGCAGCCATATCAGTGCGCGGACGCGCAAAGGGATCGAACTGATCCCGTTGAACCAAGTGGTCTATTTCATTGCCGATCATAAATACGTGACGTTGCGCCACGAAAGCGGCGAAGTGCTGCTGGACGAGCCACTCAAGGCCCTCGAGGACGAGTTCGGCGAGCGGTTCGTGCGCATTCATCGCAACGCGCTGGTGGCGCGTGAACGCATCGAGCGGTTGCAGCGCACGCCCCATGGGCATTTCCAGTTGTATCTCAAAGGGCTTAACGGCGATGCGCTGATTGTCAGCCGGCGGCATGTCGCGGGTGTGCGCAAGATGATGCAGCAGCTTTAGCGCGACGCCTCGATGGGTTCTGTTTCCAGGATTGGCGGCCAGGGAGGCCTCGGGGTCGTGATTCAAATCAAAGCGGATTTGGCTGAGCTGTTATTATCTGCCGTATCTTTTAAGTACGGATTGATCCATGTCCCCTCGCGAGATCCGCATCGCCACCCGTAAAAGCGCCTTGGCCCTCTGGCAGGCCGAATACGTCAAAGCCCGCCTGGAAGCGGCCCATCCCGGTCTGATCGTAACGCTGGTGCCGATGGTCAGCCGTGGGGACAAGCTGCTTGATTCGCCACTGTCGAAGATCGGGGGCAAGGGCCTTTTCGTCAAGGAACTGGAAACTGCCTTGCTGGACAACGAAGCCGATATCGCCGTGCATTCGATGAAAGACGTGCCCATGGATTTCCCCCTGGGCCTGGGTCTTTTCTGTATCTGCGAGCGGGAAGACCCGCGCGATGCTTTCGTTTCCAATACCTGGCCGAGCCTTGATGCATTGCCCGCCGGGAGTGTGGTGGGTACTTCCAGCCTGCGTCGCCAGGCACAGCTGCTGACCCGTCGTCCCGATCTGCAGATCCGTTTCCTGCGCGGCAACGTCAACACTCGCCTGGCGAAGCTCGATGCCGGCGAGTACGACGCGATCATCCTCGCCGCCGCCGGTTTGATCCGCTTGGGTTTCGAAGACCGCATCACCTCGGCCATCAGTGTCGACGACAGCTTGCCGGCTGGCGGGCAGGGTGCGGTAGGGATCGAGTGCCGAAGCGCCGACGACGAAATCCATGCCTTGCTGGCGCCTTTGCACCACGAAGACACCGCCATCCGTGTGTTCGCCGAACGTGCCCTCAATAAACATCTGAATGGCGGCTGCCAGGTGCCGATTGCCTGCTACGCCGTGCTCGAGGGCGAGCAAGTCTGGTTGCGTGGCCTTGTCGGTGATCCGAACGGCGGCACGCTGCTCAGCGCTGAAGCCCGGGCGCCGCGCCACGATGCCGAGGCGTTGGGTGTACGGGTCGCCGAAGACCTGCTGAGCCAAGGCGCAGACGACATCCTCAAGAAAGTCTACGGCGAGGCAGGCCCCGCGTGACAGGTTGGCGCCTGCTGCTTACCCGTCCGGCGGACGAGTCGCGCGCGCTGGCGGCCGTTCTGGCGGATGCCCGGGTCTACAGCAGCAGCCTGCCGTTGCTGGATATCGAGCCGATTCCCCTTGCAGCGTCCGGGCAGGCAACCCTCCAGTCCCTGGATCAATATTGTGCCGTGATCGTGGTGAGCAAACCCGCTGCACGGTTGTGCGTGGAACTGTTGCGCCAATATTGGCCGCAACCCCCGGACCAACAATGGTTCAGCGTCGGGGCTGCGACCGGCCAGATTCTTGCCGACGCCGGTCTTGGCGTGTCTTATCCCGATAACGGCGACGACAGCGAGGCCTTGCTTGAGCTCGCGGCGTTGCGCCAGGCTATCGATCGACCCGACCCGCGCGTCTTGATCGTGCGCGGTGAAGGCGGGCGCGGTTTGCTGGCAGAGCGTTTGCGCGAGCAAGGTGCTAGTGTCGATTACCTGGAGCTGTACCGGCGCGGCCTGCCGCAATATGGCCAGGACGCGTTGCCGGCGAAGGTCGAAGCGGAACGCTTGAACGCCCTGGTGGTCAGCAGTGGGCAGAGCTTCGAGCATCTGCACCGGTTGGCCGGTGAAGCGTGGCCCGCCCTGGCGCAGCTACCGTTGTTCGTACCAAGCCCCAGGGTCGCCGAGATGGCGCGTGCCGCCGGGGCTCGGATAGTTGTGGATTGCCGTGGCGCCAGTGCCGCGGCTTTGCTGGCGGCGTTACGGGAACATTCCGTGCCGTTTTCTAATGCAAAGGATGGACACGTGAGCGAAACAGCCTTGCCAAAAGATCAAGATCAGCCAGCGATCGATGCCCCGCTTGACGCCAAGGCGCCGATAGCGCCGCGTCGCGGCAACGGACTGGCGATTGTCGCGCTGTTGTTGGGGGCCGCCGGCGTGGCCGTGGGTGGCTGGGGCGTGTGGCAAGTGCGCCACTTGCAAGCCAACACCCAGCAGCAATCCGCCCAGGTCCAGACGCTCAATGACCAGGCCCAGAGCCTCAAGCTCAATGAGCAACGCCTGAGTGAGCGCCTGGAGCAGTTGCCCCCGGCTGAAGAGCTGGAAGAGCGGCGCCGCCAGGTCGCGCAGTTGCAGGGCGATCAGCAGCGCTTGAACCAGCGCCTGGAAACCGTGCTCGGTGCCAGCCGCAAGGATTGGCGCCTGGCCGAAGCCGAACACTTGTTGCGCCTCGCCAGCCTGCGTCTTTCCGCCCTCCAGGACATCAGCAGCGCCCAGGCCTTGGTGCAGGGCGCGGATGAAATCCTGCGCGAGCAAAACGATCCGGGATCGTTCGCCGCACGCGAGCAACTGGCCAAGACCCTCGCCGCGCTGCGCAGCACCGAACAACCGGATCGCACCGGCCTGTTCCTCCAGTTGGGTGCCTTGCGCGACCAGGTGCTGCAGCTTTCGGAAGTGGCTCCGGAGTATAAGGATCGTGGTGAATCCCTGCTGGGCCTGACCGCCGATGGCGATGGTGCCAGCCGTTGGGCGCAGTGGTGGGATCAGATCTCCCGCTACATCCGCATCGATTTCAATGCCGATGAAAACGTTCGCCCACTCCTGGCCGGGCAAAGCCTGATGCAGGTGCGCCTGGCCCTGGGCCTGGCGCTGGAGCAGGCGCAATGGGCCGCGCTCAACGGCCAGGCGCCGGTCTATATCCAGGCGCTGACCGAAGCGCGGGATGTGCTCAAGAACAACTTCAACCAGGACAACCCGCAAAGCAGGATCATGCTCGAACGCGTCGTCGAGCTGAGCAAGCTGCCGGTGACCGTGGTCACGCCGGACCTGACCGGCACGTTGAGCGCGGTCCAGGCCTACCTCGAACGTCGCAACGTGAATGCCGAAGAATCCGTCAAGCCGATGCCCACGGCCGGCGAGCAGGAGACCACGCCATGAAGCGCCTCTACGTAATTCTGTTCGTGGTCATCGCTGTCGCCGCCGTGCTGGGCGTGGCGATTGCCGAGCATTCGGGTTACGTGCTCGTGGCGTACAAGAACTTCCGTTACGAAGCCGGTCTCTGGGTCACCCTCGCATTGCTGGCTGTGCTCTGGCTGGTATGGCGAGGCGTGAGCGCCTTGATCGGGCTGGTCACCACGTCCACCGGCGTGGTCAATCCGTGGTCGCGACGCAACCGCAGTCGTCGCGTGCAAGTCGCTATCGAACACGGCCAGTTGGACCTGGCTGAAGGTCGCTGGGCCAGCGCCCAGCGGCACCTGTATCGTGCGGCCGAAGCCGAGCGCCAGCCCTTGTTGTATTACCTCGGTGCCGCTCGCGCGGCCAATGAGCAAGGTCTTTATGAGCAAAGCGACAGTTTGCTGGAGCGCGCCCTGGAGCGTCAGCCCCAGGCGGAACTGGCCATCGCGCTGACGCACGCTCAGTTGCAGACCGACCGGGGCGACACCGACGGTGCCTTGGATACGCTGCAAGCCATGCATGAACGCCATCCGCATAATGTGCAGGTCTTGCGCCAGTTGCAGCGCTTGCACCAACAGCGCGGTGACTGGTCGGCAGTGATCCGGCTGTTGCCTGAGTTACGCAAGGACAAAGTACTGCCCCCCGCTGAACTGGCCGAGCTGGAGCGTCGTGCCTGGGGCGAAAACCTCACCCTGGCGGCACACCGCGAAGCTGATGGCAGCGTCGGCTTGCAGTCGCTCAACCGCGCCTGGCAACAACTGAGTTCCGCACAGCGCCAGGAGCCGGCATTGGTGTTGGCCTACGCCGAACAGCTCCGGCAACTGGGCGCTCAAGTGGAAGCGGAAGACGTGTTGCGCACCGCCCTCAAGCGCCAGTACGACAGCCACCTGGCGCGCCTGTATGGCCTGGTGCGCGGTGCGGATCCAACCCGTCAGCTGCAAGTCGCCGAGGGCTGGCTCAAGGACCATCCGACGGATCCAAGCCTGTTGCTGACGTTGGGGCGCCTGTGCCTGCAAAACAGTTTGTGGGGCAAGGCCCGGGATTATCTGGAAAGCAGCTTGCGGGCCCAGCGTAACCCCGAGGCCTGCGCCGAGCTTGCGCGGTTGTTGGCGCAGCTGGGGGATGCGGAGCGTAGCAACCAGCTCTTCCAGGAGGGGTTGGGGTTGTTGGACGAGCGTTTGCTTGCAGCACCCCTGCCGGTTCCGGCTCAGGCCATTTGAGCGGTCAATGAATCGTTGTAGCGCGAGCGTTTGAAACGCTTTCGGTAAAGTCCTACAGCGAACTGCGCGAAGTCTCGTTGTGTCTGTCGGGAATTCCCTACACCTTTGGTGAAGTGTCCGCACGGGCCTGCCTTGAAAGGCCCGACGGCTTTCCTCTACCGTAACAGCTTGTCTCTTCTGTTACGGAACCGCCATGTCTTTGGCCAGCTCACGCTTCTTGTTTCTCATGGCTTCCATCGCCGCAGCCCTGGCTCTGGGCATCGCCAGTTATCTGGAATACGCGGTCGGCCTGACCCCGTGCAGCTTGTGCATTTTGCAGCGGTTATGCCTGATGATCTTCCTGGTGAATTGCCTCGGGGCGTGCGTGCACGGTCCTGGCCGAAAGGGCAGCGTTGTCTATGCCACCGCAGCGGTGGTGTTTGCATCCGCAGGGTTGATGCTGGCGTGGCGTCAGGTCTTGGTGCAGAGCGCTTCGGTTGAGTATTTGCCTGACTGCGTTACCCGGTTGAAGGAAGCGGATTCGTGGTGGCGTGCCGTGAGCCATGTGCTTGAGGGTGCTATCGACTGCACAAGGGTCACCTGGACGTTATTCGATCTGAGTATGCCCGAGTGGAGCCTGCTGTTTTTTCTTGCCCTGGCCATTTCGATGAGCTATCTGCTGTTGCGCCTGGCCTGGGATGCCCTGGTCCGCCCTTTCAGCGACCAGAGGTCGCAGTTGGTCAGGGTGTTGGATTAAACACTTGTATGAACTTTATCTCCTGCGTACCTTGAAGCGGTTGTCGTGCGGGCATAATCTGGCCCGCACGTATCATTGGAATTGTGCCACTCGATCATGTTGTACCTGGCGTGTTCCTGGTCATCCAGGTGTGTTCCAGGCTGCGAGGGGCATGACTCAGAAGGGAAGAAATCACCATGCTCGAAAGTTGTCAGAATGCTCAGGAACGCTGGGGTGGGGTGCATCTGCTGATCGACCGCTGGTTGCAGGAGCGTCACGAACTGGTTCGGGCCTATGATGCTCTTGGCGGCAAGCCCGAAGCGTTGAGTGAAAGCCGCAAACCCCTGCAGGAGTTCTGTGGCGTGCTGGTGGACTATGTCTCCGCCGGCCATTTCGAGATATATGAACAACTGACGAGCGAGGCCAAGGCCTTCAACGACAAGCGTGGCCTGGAATTGGCCGACACGATTTATCCGCGCATCGACGTCATCACCGAAAAATTGCTGGCCTTCAATGATCTCTGCGACGAAGGCAAGTGCGTGGCGGAAAAATTCAAGGAGTTGGGTGGCTTGCTCCACGAGCGTTTCGAACTGGAAGACTGCCTGATCGAAGTGTTGCACAACGCCCATAAGGAAGAGGCTGCGGTCCAGGCTTGAGGACTTCGCGGTCAATAAAAAACGGTGCGCATTGCGCACCGTTTTTTTTTGCGCCTCAGGTCGTCGCGCCGAGCAATTCGATTTCAAACACCAGTGGCGTGAAAGGCGGAATCACATCCCCTGCACCTTCGGCACCGTAGGCCAGCGCCGACGGAATCACCAACCGCCATTTCGCACCCACCGGCATCTGCGGCAGCGCACTGCGCCAGCCATCGATCACGCTATCCAGGTTGAACCACTGCGCCTGATGATTGGAATCGAACACCGTGCCGTCCGGCAGCCGCCCGACGTACAACACCTGGACCTTGCCGTGGGGGCCGGCTTTGCTGCCGCTGCCGGGTTTGAGTTCGGTCAGCAGGATCCCGTCCGGCAGTTGCTGCACGCCCGGCCGGCTTTTCTCATCGTTAAGAAATTTCTGCTCGGTCTTCAAGGCCACTTGGGTCTCGGGTGATGCCGTTTGCGCGGTCAGTTGCGCCTGGTGTTCGGCCAGGATCTGCTCGATGCGTTCGTCCTTCAGGGCCAGCGGCTTACCGAGATAGGCCTGTTGCAGGCCTTCGACCAAGGCTTGTATCTGCAAGTCGGGCACGTCCTGGCGCAAGCGTTCGCCAAGGCTCGCGCCGAGGCTGTAGGCCAGGTCGTGGGCATCGTTTGCGTTGGTTTTCTCAGCGGCCTGCGCCATGGGGAATACCAAGCAAAAGAATAGAAAAAGGTGACGCGACATGTGTGCTTACTCCGGCCTCGATTCGAGGGATTATGCCAGTGCCGATATCTGTGCAAGCGCATGGTCGTGGCAATGCTGCAGAAGATTTTTTGCGACTTGCAACGCAACGCCATGTGTAGTGTCAACATGCCCTAGCGGCGGTTGCAGCAGAGGTCTAGTATGAGCCGCACTCACGTCAGTCAGGAGGTAAACCATGTCGGCCACCAAGAAGCCTGTAAACACTCCGTTGCACTTGCTCCAACAACTGTCGGGCAGCTTGCTCGAGCATCTGGAAAATGCCTGCTCCCAAGCCCTGGCTGATGCTGAAAAATTGCTCGCCAAGCTGGAAAAACAACGCGGCAAGGCGCAGGAAAAACTGCACAAGTCGCGCACCAAACTGCAAGACGCCGCAACCGCTGGCAAGGCCAAGGCACAAGCCAAGGCAAAAGACGCCGTGAAAGAACTCGAAGACCTGCTCGACTCCTTGAAAGATCGTCAGTCCGAAACCCGCGCCTACATCCTGCAGCTCAAGCGTGATGCACAGGAAAGCCTGAAACTGGCCCAAGGTGTCGGTCGTGTCCAGGAAGCCGTTGGCAAGGCACTGAGCCTTCGTGCTGCGAAGCCTGCCGCTGTATCGGCCAAGAAACCGGTGGCTAAACCTGCCGCTGCAAAAACCCCAGCCAAGGCGCCCGTCAAGCCAGCCGCCAAGGCTGTGGCAAAAGCTGCCAGCAAGCCAGCTGCCAAACCTGCCGCCAAGAAACCGGTTGCTGCCAGTGCAGTAAAACCAGCGGCGAGCAAGCCAGTCGTCAAGGCGGCTGCCAAGCCTGCTGCGAAAGCCACGTCTGCCAAACCTGCTGTCGCCAAACCCGCTGCAAAAGTCGCCGCCAAGCCAGCCGCCAAGACTGCTGCTGCCAAGCCTGCCGCGACGAAAACCGCCGCCAAACCTGCCACTAAAGCAGTTGCCAAACCTGCCGCTGCGAAGCCGGCTGTCAAGCCTGCAGCAGCCAAGCCAGCTGCGGCAAAAACCGCTGCGGCCAAACCAGCGACCAAGCCTGCAGCAAAATCGGCAGCCAAGCCAGCGGCAGCCAAAGCGCCCGCCAAGGTTGCGGCTAAACCCGCGGCCAAACCCGCTGCCGCCAAACCAGCAGCCGCGAAACCAGCAGCCGCGAAACCAGCGGCGGCCAAACCCGCGACGGCCAAGCCGACCGCTGCCAAACCTGCTGCCAAGCCCACCACCAAACCAGCGGCGACCAAGCCCGCCGTGAAAAAGCCAGCCGCTGCAAAACCAGCGACTGCTCCGGTTGCCAAGCCTGCCGCGCCAGCGCCAGCTCCTACGGCGACACCCGCGCCAACGGCCAGCACGCCGGCACCGGCTGTGAATCCGAGCGTTACCGCGACATCGGGCAGCACTCCACCGAGCGCTTCCTAAGCCTCGGACACCGCGACGCGCAGCTGATGCAGCGCGTCGCGGTGAAGCTGGCCGTCTTTCCCCGCCACGCTTTGCAACCATCGTCCCGCGCCTGCATATCGTTCCTTCGGCCAACCCTTGGCCACTGTCTCCAATTGCTCGAGTAGTTGCCGCTCGGCCTCCAGCTCCAGTCGCTTGATCTGCTCGCGCAGGCCATTGAGCCTTGCGTCCTTCAGGGCAGCCTCCTTCCATTGAATGCGCAGCGCACGCAATGGCTGTACGACGTGTTGATCCCACGGTTCGGCCAGGTTTCGAAGCTGCTCCAGCCGCTGTTCATCGAACGTCACGCCACGCTGCTCCAGCCATAGCCCGCAAAGCACCAGGCAGACATTCGTGCCGGCTGCCTGTAGCGCCAGGCACGCCGGTTCCACGCCGGGCTTGGCGTAGAGGTCGAGGGAAAAGCTCCACAGATCAGAGGACATCGTGCTACTCGCGCCAGTTGCGAGCGAAGCTGGTAGACTCCGCCGCCATTATGATTCGACTTCAGAACCTGACTTTACAGCGTGGCCCGCAACGTCTGCTAGAAGACGCCGAGCTGACCCTGCACGCCGGCCACAAAGCCGGCCTCATCGGTGCCAACGGCGCCGGCAAATCGAGCCTGTTCGCTTTGTTGCGCGGCGAGTTGCACCCGGACTCCGGCGATTGCTACCTGCCGGCCGATTGGCGCATCGCCCACATGCGCCAGGAAGTCGATACGCTCGAACGCCTGGCGGTGGATTACGTGCTCGACGGTGACGTGCGCCTGCGTCAGGTCCAGCGTGACCTTGCCGCAGCCGAAGCCGCCCATGATGGCGCCGCCCAAGCCCGCCTGCACGCCGAACTCGACAGCGCCGATGGTTACACCGCTGACGCCCGCGCCCGTAAATTGCTGGCCGGCCTGGGCTTCACCAACGAACAGATGGACCGTCAGGTCGGGGATTTCTCCGGCGGCTGGCGGATGCGCCTGAACCTGGCGCAAGCCCTGATGTGCCCTTCGGACTTGCTGTTGCTCGACGAACCGACCAACCACTTGGATCTCGACGCCATCATCTGGCTCGAAGACTGGCTCAAGGGTTATCCCGGCACGCTGCTGCTGATCTCCCACGATCGGGATTTCCTCGACGCCGTGGTCGATCACGTCGCTCATGTCGACCAGCGCAAGCTCACCTTGTATCGCGGCGGCTACAGCGCCTTCGAGCGGGCTCGGGCCGAGCGCCTGGCGCAGCAGCAACAAGCCTACGAGAAGCAGCAGGCGCAGCGCGCGCACATGGAAAGCTACATCGCTCGCTTCAAGGCCCAGGCCACCAAAGCCCGCCAGGCGCAGAGCCGGATCAAGGCGCTGGAGCGGATGGAAGAGCTGTCGGCGGCCCATGTCGATTCGCCATTCGATTTTGTCTTCCGCGAGTCGTCGAAGATTTCCAGCCCACTGATCGACTTGTCCGATGCGCGACTGGGCTATGGCGACAAAACCGTGCTGGAGAAGGTCAAGTTGCAACTGACGCCCGGCGCGCGGATCGGCCTGCTGGGGCCTAACGGTGCCGGTAAGTCGACCTTGATCAAGAATCTGTCCGGCGAGCTTGAGCCCTTGGCCGGACGCCTGACACGCGGTGAAAACACCGTGGTCGGATATTTCGCCCAGCATCAGTTGGATTCCCTCGACGCCAAGGCCAGCCCATTGCTACACCTGCAGCGGCTGGCCCCGACCGAGCGCGAGCAGACGCTGAAGGATTTCCTCGGCGGTTTTGATTTCCGCGGGGCGCGTATCGACGAGCCGGTGCTGAACTTCTCCGGTGGTGAGAAGGCCCGCCTGGCGCTGGCGTTGATCGCCTGGGGCCGGCCGAACCTGTTGTTGCTCGACGAACCGACCAACCACCTGGACCTGGAAATGCGCCTGGCCCTGACCATGGCGTTGCAAGAGTTCAGCGGTGCGGTACTGGTAGTGTCCCACGACCGACATTTGCTCAAGAGCACCACCGACAACTTCTTCCTGGTCGCGGACGGTAAAGTCGAAGAGTTCGACGGTGACCTTGAAGACTATGCGCGCTGGCTGGTGGACTATCGCCAGCGCAACGCACCGGTCAGCACCACGCCGGTCAATCCGGACAAGACCGACAAGAAAGCCCAGCGCCAAGCCGCCGCGGCGTTGCGTCAGCAGCTGGCGCCACACAAGCGCGAAGCCGACAAGCTCGAGGCCGAGCTGGGCAAGCTCCATGAAAAACTGCAAAAAATCGAAACCAGCCTGGGTGACAGTGGTCTCTACGAGGCAGCGCGCAAAGATGAGCTGCGTGATTTGCTGGCCGAGCAGGCCAAGCTGAAGGTTCGGGAAGCGGAGCTTGAGGAGGCGTGGATGCAGGCCCTGGAGTTGCTTGAAAACTTGCAAGCGGAGCTGGAGGCGCTGTCCTGATGGAAGCGTTGTCCCTGCCCATACCCGTCATGTGGATCGAGCCGATCTGGCTCGGTGTGCAAGTCCTGCTGATCCTGCTGGTGGGTTACGTGGCCCAGCGTTTCGTGGCGCGTGCGCTCACTGGCCTGGGTGAGCGCTACCCGTTGCCGCCCCAGTTGGTCATCATCCTGCGCGGTGTGCTGCGCTGGTTGATCATGGGCAGCGCCGTGCTCGTGGCATTGGAGCGCCTGGGCGTTTCGGCGACGGTACTGTGGACCGCGCTGTCGGGGTTCGTTGCCGTGGCGGCGGTGGCCTTCTTCGCCATCTGGAGCGTATTGTCGAACCTGCTGTGCGCCATCCTGATCTACACCGTCGGGCCGTTCCGCCTCGGTGACGTGGTCGAGTTGGTCGAGGCCACCGACAAGCCAGGCATCAAGGGTCGTGTGGTGGCGATCAATCTGCTCTACACCACGTTGATCGAACCCGAGGAGCTCGGGACCGGAAGCTCCATGGTGCAAGTGCCCAACACGCTGTTCTTCCAGCGTTCGGTCCGCCGCTGGCGCGGAAGCGAAGCGTTCCCGGTTGGCGGGTTCGTCGAATAGCCTTATTTGCTGGCGCATGAAGAAATCGGTGGTTATCCCCATGGCGGCGCATTAGCTTATTCGTTTCGACGGATCCGAGCTGAGGTGTGCAATGTTGCTAGAAACGTGGCTGGCGTTCTTCGCCGCTTGTTGGGTTATCAGTCTTTCACCGGGCGCCGGTGCGATTGCCTCGATGTCCAGTGGCCTGCAATACGGCTTCTGGCGTGGCTACTGGAATGCCTTGGGCCTGCAATTGGGCCTGGCGTTGCAAATCGCGATCGTCGCGGCAGGCGTCGGCGCGATCCTTACCGCTTCGGCCACCGCGTTTTACGCCATCAAATGGTTTGGCGTGGCCTATCTGGTCTACCTGGGTATCAAGCAATGGCGGGCGATCCCCGGTGATCTCAGCGACGACGCGGCCGTTCGGCCCATCGGCAAGCCGCTGGCACTGGTGTTCCGCGGTTTCCTGGTGAACATCAGCAACCCCAAGGCCCTGGTGTTCATGCTCGCCGTTCTGCCGCAATTCATCGACCCCCACGCGCCGTTGATCAAGCAATACCTGATCCTGGGCGTGACGATGATTGGCGTCGATCTGATTGTCATGGCCGGGTACACCGGGCTGGCGTCCAAGGTACTGCGCCTGTTGCGTACCCCAGAACAGCAACGGCGGATGAACCGGACCTTTGCCGGTTTGTTCATTGGCGCGGCGGGTTTGCTGGCGACGATTCGCAAGGCTGCGGTGTAGTCCCGGTGGGAAGAAGAGCTTTCGTGGCGAGGGAGCTTGCTCCCGCTCGGTTGCGTAGCGACCGCAAAATCTTGGGGCTGCTACGCAGGCCCAGCGGGAGCAAGCTCCCTCGCCACAAAAGCTGTATGCCTGCAATGAAGATCAGCGCAGGATCACCGGCGCGGTATCCCGCGGCAGGTTGTTGCGCTGCACCGGTTCGCCGGCTTGTTCACGGATCGGGCCGCCGAGCTGTTCGCTCAACTGCTGCGCCACGTCTTCCCCCAACGCCTTGGACACTTCACGTACGACCCGTGGGCGATTGAGGCTGATGTGCACGTCCCGGTGGTTCAACAGCTTGGTGTCCTGGCCTTCGCCCATCGCGGTAAAGGCCGAGGTGATTTCAAAGGTCTTGGTATTGATCAGGCTGAAATCCGCCACCAGCGTCAGGGCAAGCACCGCCGAGTAGCTGTCGGCAGTACCCAGCTCGTTGATGTCGCGGGTGAAGTCGATGTCCGACACGGTGCCGAACAGCACGTAGTCGGCGCCCTTGAAATTCCCCGCCTTGATCCGCTTGATCACGTCGTAGACGTCGCCCTTGGACGATGCGGTATACGGCGTGCCCTGCACCAACTGGAACATCCCGCTGCGCAGGATCTCGCCCTTGATATCGCCGGTGAACTTGCGCAGCTCGCCCTGCTCGATGTAGCTGCTGGTGGCCTCCATTTCGTCGTAGCTCGACGATGCGCTGGCGGCGTATCCGTTCGCCTGGAAATTGTTCTGCGCCGAGACCGTGTGGATGTATTCCTCCACACGCTCCTGATAGGCGAGGTCAGTCACCGCTACTCTTGGGGCCGCTTGCGCAGTGAATGCGCAAGCCAGGGCCATCATGCCGATCCATGTGCGCATGGCTTATCGCTCCGTGGTCTTGCGGATTTCTTTTTCGTCCATCCATTCGGCCAGGCCGCTTTCGACGTCGATCAGTTGCAGGCTGAATTTGTAGAAGACGTCCTTGTAGTCTTCGCTGCGCTTGACGATGGAGCTGATGGAACCCTCGATGCGGTATTTGGCCGCGATCATGTTGCCGGTCTTGGCCACGGTGCTCTTTTTGTATAAGCCGCTCTGGTTCTGCAACTTGAGTTGGTCGACCTGGCTGTCCATGGCGTTGTTGTCGCTGGCAAAACGCGCCGCGCCGGTCTTCATCAGCTGGGTCTTGATGCTGGTGGTGATTTCACGGGTATCGATGTACTCGCTGGTCTTGTTCTTCACGTCATAGACCTGAACCACTGGACGACCCTGCAGGACGCCGGATTGGGCGAGGGAGCGGGTCATCGATTCGGCGATCATTTGCAGGTCGGTGGAGCCGAACTCGTTGGTGACGGTTTCCACGGCCTTGGTGTCGCCATAGCTGATGTTCTTGTTGCCCAGTACCGGCGAGTTGTTGGCACAGCCGCTGACCAGCAGGACGGTGAGGGCGAGGGAGGAGATGCGTAGGAACATTGGGTGCTCTCGAAAAAACAAATGAAAGTGGATTCAGCGCCATGCAGATCAGTGACGAACGTTCCCGTGGCGAGGGAGCTTGCTCCCGCTCGGTTGCGCAGCGACCGCAAGATTTTGGGGCCGCTTCGCCCGAGGCGTCGGACCGTCCCAGCGGGAGCAAGCTCCCTCGCCACAGGAATGTGTCTGTCTCACGGGGTATTGATTTCCAAGCGGAAATCCACGGCCTTGGGCGTTGGGGCGATGGCTGGCAGGAAACTGGTCTGTTCGCCGTACATCGTCAGGCTTTTCCAGGTTTCTTCTTCAGCGATCGGAAAACCTTCCGGCCCCAGCCAGGCAAAGCGGTAGTACATCGTCTTGTTGTTGAAGCTGGTATTGCTCAACTGCACGTTGACGGTCATGTAGCCGTTTTCCCGGGCGACGCGCATGGCGCCGACCACGATGTTCTTGGTCTTGCCCATCGCCACGACTTTGCTGGCGGCGCTGCCCGGCTCCGGTGGCGGTGGGGTGGCGCAACCGGCCAGCAAGGCCAGGGCGCCGACGGCGATCAGTTTTAAACGCATGTGAACAAGACTCCGTTCTTAGGGTTGCTTGAGGGCGATGGCGGTGGGATTGGCGCTCGGGATGACCTGGGCCGCCAGGCCGCCAGCGAAAACCTGGTTGCCCACCGCCCGCAGGGTGATGACCTGGTAACGCTGATCAACCTTGACCTTCACCACCGAGCCGCCTACTGCGCTTGGCAAGGTGACCTGGTGCTCACCCTTCTTCAGGCGCAGCCGCACCACTTGGGTGTAGTCCGGCAGGGTGCGCCAGGTCCGGGTGTCGGCACCTTCGAGCACGGCCGAGGTAATGCCCACGGCCAGGCCAGCCAAGGGGTTGGTTTCGTTGATCTGTTTCTGCGCCACGCCACGGGTCACCGCCCGAACGGTTGTGCGCAGGATGATCCCTGGCATGTCATCACGCAGGGCGCGACGGGACATGGCAGTGGTGCTGTTGAGTTGGGTCAGGTCCAGTTGACGGCCGTCGACGCCGATCTGGGCGAAAGTCGCGGTGGAGGTGTCCGGCTTGATCAGCGGGAACGACAGCGGCGTGATCACCACGTTGCCACTGATGGGCAAGGGCAGCGGGATGCGGATCGAATCCCGGGAGGGTGCCAGGCCGCTCTGTACCACGATCAGGATATCGCTGTCGTCGCCCTTGGCGGCAGGCTTGTCCAGATTGAGCAGGGCCTGCTCCAGCAGCGGGGTGTTGGGGCGCAGCTCGGCGGCTTTGCGATAACCCGGCGCAGCCAGGTCTTTTTCGCCCAAGGCTTCATAGACGAAACCTGCCAGGTAGTGGCTGAACGCGCTCTGGTAGCTGTTTTTCAGGCTGACCACTTCCGGTGCGTCCAGGCTGGCGACCGGATAGCCCTTGAGATCCTTGTATTCGGTCTTGACCCCTTGCTTCTCGGCGTCTTCCTCGCGCTTGAGGTATTCCTTGTCGCGCAGGTCGGCAATCACCGCTTCACGCTCGTGGGTCTTCTTGATTTGCATCCGCGCGCCATCGAAGTCATTCACGGCCAGCAGGTTCAGGGCCATCTGCGTGGTGAGCATGACCTTCTCATAGTCATAGCCCTCGTAACGCCGGACCTTGTCGTTGACCAGGAAGCTGCCGAATTGCGCGAGGTACTTGGCGGTGTCGAGCTTGACCGCGTCTTCCCATTGTCCGACCTGTTGGTCGGCGCTGGTCCAGGCCGTCTGGCTGCCGGACAGATCACCCTTGGCCCGCAGCAGCTCACCCTTTTCGAAGAAATAGAGCAGGTCTTTGTCCTGGCTGGTGTTGTTCTTTTCCAACAGGGTCAATGCGGCGTCGACGTTGCCGGAGGCCAATTGCTGATTGGTCTGGGCCAACTCACTGTCGTAGTTGCGGAAGGCCGAACAGCCGGACAGCAAGGTGATCGCACCAAGGGCGACCGAAAAAACGGCACGGGATGCCATGAACATTTCTTCCCTGAATAGCAGCCTGGGTGTGCGGGTCGGGCTGAGGCGATCCACGGACAGGCCCGGGGGCGCCGTCGGTTCCTCGGGGCGAGGAGCGCTTATGCCGTCTGTTGATAAGAAGGCGGCGCATTATAAACAGCGCTTCGGTCGGAGTAGTGGCTTTTTAATTCCTAAATGATGTTTTTGTGATGTCACCTCCAAAGCGTGAATATCTGATGAAAAAGCAGCGCTTGAAGATATCGGCACTTGAGCGAAGCGCATTGGAAGTGAACAATGTGTTACTTCTTATTTCCAATCGAGAGTCATTCATGACTGCCCCGTTTCGTTTCCTGGCCTGGCTAACGCTGCCGTTGTTGGCGCTGTGCAGCGCCGACTTGCTGGCCGACACCGTCGAAGGCGCTCCCAAGGCGCTGCATCTTCTGGATTACATCGGGGCGGATTACCCGGCGACTGTCGAGGCGGGGAAAGTCATCGACGATCCCGAATACCGCGAGCAACTGGAGTTCACCGGAGTATTGGAAGGCTTGATCGCCGAATTGCCTGCCAAGCCGGAAAAAGCTGAGTTGGCTCAAGGCATTGATGCCTTGCGCAAGGCGATCACCGACCGCCAGGAGGGCGGCGACGTGGCTCGCATGGCGCGGCAATTGGGCGCAAGGCTCGCGGTCGCGTACGAAGTCAGCCAGGCGCCGATCATTACCCCAGACCCGACACGCGGCGCGCCGTTGTATGCGCAGAATTGCTCGGTTTGTCATGGGGACAGCGGCGCCGGTGATGGTCCGGCCGGCGTCGGCCTGGAGCCGCCACCCGCGAACCTGCGTGACGGCCAGCGTCTTGATCGGCTGAGTCTCTATGCCATCTACAACACCCTGGGCATGGGTATCGAGGGCACGGACATGCCAGCGTTCGCTGATCAACTCGATGATCGGCAACGCTGGGACCTGGCGACCTACATCGCCAGCTTCAGCGCTGACCCGGCCGCGGCCAAAAGCGACGTGACGTACAACCTCGCCGATCTCGCCCGGCAGACCCCGGCTGAAGTCCTGGCTGCCCAGGGCCCTGCCGCGGCTGCGACGTTCCGTGCCCAACGCGCCCAACCGCCACAGGTACAGCGTGGGCCGGGGCAGTTGCTGGACTACACCGCCGCCACATTGGATAAAAGCATCGCGGCGTATCGTGCTGGCGACCATGACCAAGCCTATGACTTGTCGGTAGC
Source organism: Pseudomonas brassicacearum subsp. neoaurantiaca (assembly GCF_013608025.1). GTDB lineage: Bacteria > Pseudomonadota > Gammaproteobacteria > Pseudomonadales > Pseudomonadaceae > Aquipseudomonas. Next base: position 29,725 of record NZ_VDLV01000013.1, read on the forward strand.
GGCCTATCTGGAAGGTTTTGAGCTAGTGGAGAGCTCGCTCGATAACGTCGACCCCACTGTGCGCAAGGACACCGAGAAGGCCCTGATGGCTTTCCGTCAGTCGTTGCAGGACGGCTTGCCGGTGGCGCAGGCCGAACAACGCCTGGACGCGGCCAAGGCGAAATTGAAGGAGTCCGCCGGCCTGTTGGGTGGCGATGGCTTGAGCTGGTCGCTGAGCTATATCTCCGGCTTGCTGATTCTGCTGCGCGAAGGACTGGAAGCGATTCTGGTCCTGGCGGCGATCCTGGCGTTCTTGCGCAATACCGGCCAGCAATCGGCGGTTCGCAGTGTCAACATCGGTTGGGGATTGGCTTTGCTCGCCGGCTTGGCGACGTGGGGAGTGGCCGCGTATGTGATTGATGTCAGCGGCGCGCAGCGGGAATTGCTCGAAGGCGCGACGGCGCTGTTTGCCAGCGTGATGGTGCTGTGGCTGGGTGTGTGGATGCACGACCGACGTCACGCAGCGGCCTGGCAGGATTACATCAAGAGCAGCCTGGTGGGCGGTGGCGGCCGTTTCGGTTTTGCGATCCTGGCGTTTTTCTCGGTCTACCGTGAACTGTTCGAAGTGATCCTGTTCTACGAGACCCTGTGGCTGCAGGCCGGTCCCGCCGGGCACAACGCGGTGCTGGCCGGCGGCGCGTCGGCGCTGGTGTTGCTGGTGGGGTTGGCTTGGGTGATCTTGCGCGGCTCGGCGAAACTGCCGCTGGCGCTGTTCTTCAGCATCAACGCCGCGTTGCTGTGTGCGCTGTCGGTGGTGTTTGCCGGCCATGGTGTGAAGGCATTGCAGGAAGCCGGCATCTTCGGCACGCGCCCCGTGGCATTTTTCGACTTCGATTGGCTGGGCATTCACGCCGACGCATATTCGCTGGCGGCCCAGGCGGTGGCGATCACTGCGATCGTTGTGCTGTACGGGCGCAGCTGGATGGTAGAGAAACGTCGGGTCCAGGTTTCCTGAAGCCCTTTCGCGAGCAGGCTCGCTCCCACAGGAGGTAGGCTGTCCATGTGGGAGCGAGCCTGCTCGCGAAGCTTTCAAAGAGGAACAACCCTGATGCGCGTATGGATCGATGCAGACGCCTGCCCCAAGGCGGCGAAGGAATTGGTGGTCAAGTTCGCCTTGAAGCGCCAGTTCGAAGTGGTGCTGGTGGCCGGGCAACCGCAGATCAAGCCGGGCCTGGCCCTGGTAAAGCTGATCGTGGTGCCGAGCGGTCCTGATGCGGCGGATGATTACCTGGTGGAGCATGCCGTGCCCGGTGAGTTGGTCATCTGCAGCGACGTACCACTGGCCGATCGCCTGGTGAAGAAGGGCGTCTCCGCCCTTGACCCCAGGGGCAAGGAGTTCGACGCGCAAAACATGGGCGATCGACTGGCGGTGCGCAACCTGTTCGCCGATCTGCGTGAGCAGGGACAAGTCGGCGGCGGGCCGGCGGCGTACAGCGAGCGGGACAAGCAAGGATTTGCCAATGCGCTGGATCGGATCTTGACGCGGTTGACTCGTTTGTCCTGAATCATGCAAACCCTGTGGGAGCGAGCTTGCTCGCGATTGCGGTGTATCAGCCAATACCTAGACAACTGAACCGACGCTATCGCGAGCAAGCTCGCTCCCACAGGAAAGGGGGTAGCTGGGGTCAGGCGTCGTTCTCGTGCGTCAACTCCAACACCCGGTCCACCAGCTTGTTGATGCCTGACGCCGCCTCGCTGATGTTCTGCGCCAGCATATAGGCGGGTGTACTCACCAACTTGCGGGCGGTGTCTTCGACGATGTCAGTGACCAGGCATTCTTCATGGGTACCGCCCATCTTGGTCACGGCAGCGGCTGTGTCGGCATCTGTGCCGATGGTGCAGTTCACTCCCGGGCCGTAGATTTTCGCCGCCAGGGCGGGGGAGATGCACATCAGTCCCACCGGTTTCCCGGCTTCGGCAAAGGCTTCGGTCAACGCTAAAACTTCCGGCTGGACGCTGCAGCCGGCACCCTCGATAGCGAAGTTGGATAGGTTTTTCGCCGAGCCAAAACCGCCGGGTACGATGAGCGCGTCGAAATCTTCTGCCCTGGCTTCGCGCAGGTCTTTCACGTTGCCCCGGGCGATGCGCGCCGATTCCACCAGCACGTTGCGGCTCTCGGGCATTTCTTCGCCGGTCAGGTGGTTGATGACATGCAGCTGGGCAATGTTCGGCGCAAAGCATTGAACCTGCGCGCCGCGCTGGTCGAGACGCAACAGGGTGATCACGCTTTCGTGGATCTCTGCGCCGTCATATACGCCACAGCCGGAAAGGATCACTGCAACTTTTTTGCTCATGGGCTTTTCTCCAGATTCATGGCGTTAAATGTCTACTAATTTGTCACTCGTTGCCATAGGGGGATCTGGCGGCTACACCTAATCTGCCGACTTCTCCCCGCTTTGCCTGTCCGGGTCGCGTCATGAATTTCATCCTGTATGCCGTGCCGTTTTTCTTCGTGCTGATTGCCGTCGAGTTGCTCGCCGATCACTGGCGTGGCGTGAGCCACTATCGCTTGGCGGATGCGATCAACAGCTTGAGTACCGGGGTACTGTCGACTACCACGGGGCTGCTGACCAAAGGTGTTGGACTGGTGACCTACGACTTTGCGTTGGAACACTTGGCAATTATCGAGCTGCCTGCCGATAAAGCCTGGACCTGGGTGTTCGCCTTCGTGGCATACGACTTCTGTTATTACTGGCTGCACCGCATGGGGCACGAGCGCAACATTCTCTGGGCGGCTCATTCGGTGCACCATCAGAGCGAGGACTACAACCTCTCCACCGCGCTGCGCCAGACCAGCACCGGCTTCTTGCTGAGCTGGATTTTCTATCTGCCGCTGGCGGTTCTGGGCGTGCCGCTGGTGGTGTTCATCAGCGTCGCGGCGCTGAATCTGCTTTACCAGTTTTGGGTCCACACCCAGCACATCCCCAAGCTCGGCTGGCTGGAGTGGTGTTTCGTCACGCCATCCAATCATCGTGCCCACCATGCGCAAAACCCTCTCTACATGGATCGCAACTACGGCGGGGTGTTCATTATTTGGGACCGTCTGTTTGGCACCTTTCAAGAAGAGGATGAGCGAGAACCGGTGATTTTTGGCGTGACCACGCCGTTGGCGAGCTGGAATCCGTTGTGGGCGAACCTGCAGTTTTATGTGCAATTGTGGGCCGATGCGCGGCGGGCCGGGCGCTGGCGGGACAAGCTGCGGATCTGGTTCATGCCCACCGGTTGGCGTCCGGCGGACGTCGCGGCCAGGTACCCGCTGAACAAACCGGACCTGCGCCAGTTCCGCAAATTCGAGGTGCTGCTGGGACCCCGCCAGCAAGGATATGTGGCGCTGCAATTTTGCGTCTACATTGCCTTGGGCAGCTATTTGATGAATTTTGAAGACAGCCTGCCGGTCGTTGCCCTGATGCTGGGTTGGGGCGCGGTGGCGCTCGGTCTGTTCGTGTTGGGCGGGGCCCTGGAGAATCGCCCTTGGGCGCTGAAGCTGGAATTGCTGCGGCTGGCTTCGAGCCTGTCGCTGGTCTGGCTGGCGCCGATGACTGGGCTATGGCCGGCCAGTCCGGTGGCCTGGGCAGGGCTGTTTTGTTATTGCCTGCTCAGCGGTATCGGGCTGTATTGCTGCCGCAGCCGGTTTACTCGTTGGGCGTCGTAGGTGCGCCGGACCTGGCCTGCTCCTGACGCTCGGCTTCGAGGACTTTCCTGGCCAGCCGCGCATTCTTGATGCGTCGACGCAGCCACAAGCCCAAGCCCAGCAACAACAGGGCGCCGAGTACCCACAGCTCGTATTTCTTGATGCTGCCCAGCATGCCTTCGAGCACCGCGCCGAAGTGGTACGCGGCGGCGGCCAGCGCCGTGGCCCAGATTGCCGCGCCAATGCCGTTGAGCAGCAGGTAACGGCCCGGAGGATAGCCCGACAGCCCGATGGCCACCGGCATCACTGTGCGCAGGCCGTAGACGAAACGAAAGCTCAAGACCCAGATGTCCGGATGCTTGCGGATATGTTCCAGCGCCCGATCGCCCATCAATTGCCAGCGCGGCTTGCGCGCCAACAGCTTGCGTCCGTGCTTGCGTCCCAGGAAATACCACAGCTGATCGCCCGCGTAGCTGCCGCAAAACGCCACGACCACCACCAGGTTGATGTCCATGTAACCACGGAACGCCAGGAAACCTGCGAGCACGAGGATGGTTTCGCCTTCGAAGAACGTCCCGATAAAGAGGGCAAAGTAGCCGAAGTCATGCAGAAATTGTTGGAGCATCGTCTGGGTGCTGGCGAAATGAACGCGCAGCCTAACCCTTCAGACACATTCAGGAAAGTATCGAAATGTGTCTCGACGTTAACATTTCCTACAGAAGACAATGACTGCGACTACCGGTCACGCCTACGCACAACTGTCATACGTTCGTCATAATGGCCGCTTATAACTGTCACGCTCGCCCGTCTGCGGGCTCAGGAGTCTGCCGTGAGCTTTACCCCTGCCAATCGTCTGTTTCCCGCCACCCGTCTGCGTCGCAACCGTCGCGATGAATTCTCTCGTCGGCTGGTGCGTGAAAACGTCCTGACGACCAACGACCTGATCCTGCCGGTGTTCGTGCTGGACGGGGAAAATCGTCGTGAAGCGGTGGCTTCGATGCCTGGCGTGGAACGCTTGACCATCGACCTGCTGCTCGAAGCGGCGGCCGAGTGGGTCGAGCTGGGAATTCCGGCGTTGGCGCTGTTTCCGGTCACACCCGCTGAACTCAAGTCCCTGGACGCCGCCGAAGCCTGGAATCCGGAGGGCATCGCCCAACGTGCGACCCGTGCCCTGCGCGAGCGTTTCCCTGAGCTGGGCGTCATCACCGACGTGGCGCTGGACCCGTTCACGACCCACGGCCAGGACGGCATTCTTGATGAAGATGGCTACGTGCAGAACGACATCACCGTCGATGCGCTGGTCAGGCAAGCGCTGTCCCACGCCGAGGCCGGTGCCCAGGTGGTGGCGCCGTCCGACATGATGGACGGCCGCATCCAGGCTATCCGCGAGGCCTTGGAAGTGGCCGGGCATGTCAATGTGCGCATCATGGCCTACTCGGCCAAGTACGCCAGTGCCTATTACGGCCCATTTCGCGACGCGGTCGGCTCGGCCCTGAACCTGGGCAAGGCCAACAAGGCTTCCTATCAGATGGACCCGGCCAACAGCCATGAAGCCCTGCACGAAGTGGCTGCTGACTTGTCAGAAGGGGCAGACATGGTCATGGTCAAGCCGGGGATGCCTTATCTGGACATTCTTTATCGGGTCAAGGATGAGTTCAAAGTGCCGACCTTTGTGTATCAGGTCAGCGGCGAGTACGCGATGCACATGGCCGCCATACAGAACGGCTGGTTGAACGAAGGGGTGATTCTCGAGTCCCTGACCGCTTTCAAACGCGCGGGCGCTGATGGCATCCTGACTTACTTTGCCGTGCGCGCCGCCCAATTGCTTCGAGAGCAGAAATAGCCTCCCAGGAACTTGCGATGAATACCGAAGGACTCACAGAAGTTGCCGTAAAAGACGCTCAGCCCGTGGTCGAGCAGGTCGCCGAAACGCCGCCAGAGCTGGAGCCGGCTCCACCGGCCGTGCCTGAGGCGGCCCCAGCGCCAGCGATTGCGATCCCGAACCTGGATGACAGCAGCCTGTACATCCACCGCGAGCTGTCGCAACTGCAATTCAACATCCGCGTGCTGGAGCAGGCGCTGGACGAGTCCTATCCGTTGCTGGAGCGGCTGAAATTCCTGCTGATTTTCTCCAGCAACCTGGACGAGTTCTTCGAAATTCGCGTCGCCGGCCTGAAAAAGCAGATCACCTTCGCCCGCGAGCAGGCCGGTGCCGACGGCTTGCAACCGCACCAGGCGCTGGCGCGCATCAGCGAGCTGGTCCACGGCCATGTGGATCGCCAATACGCGATTCTCAACGATATCCTGTTGCCGGAGCTGGAAAAGCACCAGGTCCGCTTTATCCGTCGCCGCTACTGGACCACCAAGCTCAAGACCTGGGTGCGCCGCTATTTCCGCGACGAGATCGCGCCGATCATCACCCCGATCGGCCTCGACCCGACGCACCCGTTCCCGCTGCTGGTGAACAAGAGCCTGAACTTCATCGTCGAACTGGAAGGCATCGACGCCTTCGGTCGCGATTCCGGCCTGGCGATCATTCCGGCGCCACGCCTGTTGCCGCGAATCATCCGCGTGCCGGAAGACGTCGGCGGTCCGGGCGACAACTATGTGTTCCTGTCGTCGATGATCCACGCCCACGCCGATGACCTGTTCCAGGGCATGAAAGTGAAGGGCTGCTACCAGTTCCGCCTGACGCGTAACGCCGACCTTTCGGTGGACACCGAGGACGTCGAAGACCTGGCCCGCGCCTTGCGCGGCGAATTGTTCTCTCGTCGTTATGGCGATGCGGTGCGCCTGGAAGTGGCCGACACCTGCCCGAAACACCTATCTGACTACCTGCTCAAGCAATTCAACCTGCACGAGACCGAGTTGTACCAGGTCAATGGCCCGGTGAACCTGACGCGTCTGTTCAGCATCACTGGCCTGGACAGCCATCCGGAACTGCAATACACGCCGTTCACCCCGCAGATCCCGAAATTGCTGCAGAACAGCGAGAACATTTTCAGCGTGGTCAGCAAGCAGGACATCTTGCTGCTGCACCCCTTCGAGTCGTTTACGCCTGTAGTCGACTTGCTGCGCCAGGCCGCCAAGGACCCCCATGTATTGGCGGTGCGCCAGACCCTTTACCGCAGCGGCGCCAACTCGGAAATCGTCGATGCGCTGGTGGACGCGGCGCGCAACGGCAAGGAAGTCACGGCGGTGATCGAGCTGCGGGCGCGCTTCGATGAGGAATCCAACCTGCAACTGGCCAGCCGCCTGCAAGCGGCCGGCGCGGTGGTGATCTACGGCGTGGTCGGCTTCAAGACCCACGCCAAGATGATGCTGATCCTGCGCCGTGAGGCCGGTGAGATCGTGCGTTACGCCCACTTGGGCACCGGCAACTATCACGCTGCCAACGCCCGTCTCTACACCGACTACAGCCTGCTCACTTCAGACGACGCCCTGTGTGAAGACGTCGGCAAGCTGTTCAGCCAGTTGATCGGCATGGGCAAGACGTTGCGCATGAAAAAGCTGCTGCATGCGCCGTTCACCCTGAAAAAGGGCATGCTCGACATGATCACCCGGGAAACGCAATTCGCCTTGGACGGCAAGCCTGCGCACATCATCGCCAAGTTCAACTCGCTGACCGATCCGAAGATCATCCGGGCGTTGTACAAGGCCAGCCAGTCAGGCGTGCGCATCGACCTGGTGGTGCGCGGCATGTGCTGCCTGCGGCCGGGCATCCCAGGGGTGTCCCACAACATCCATGTTCGCTCGATCATCGGGCGGTTTCTCGAGCACACGCGGGTGTTCTACTTCCTCAACGGCGGCGAGGAGCAGATGTTCCTGTCCAGTGCCGACTGGATGGAGCGCAACCTCGACAAGCGCGTCGAGACCTGCTTCCCGGTGGAAGGCAAGAAGCTGATCTTGCGGGTCAAGAAGGAGTTGGAGAGCTACCTCACCGACAACACCCACAGTTGGAGTTTGCAGTCGGATGGCCGCTACATCCGCAACACGCCGACCGGCAACCAGAACCCGCGCAGCGCCCAGGCGACCTTGCTGGAGCGCTTGAGCAGCCCGGTGCTGGCGGTGCGATAAACCTTCGGAGCTTCGGAGACGAGTTTGGCTTTTGTGGCGAGGGAGCTTGCTGTGGCGAGGGGATTTATCCCCGCTGGGCTGCGCAGCAGCCCTTGGAAAAATTGGACCCAATGAAGCTGACGCACCGCGGTGTCAGGCTTTGGGGCTGCTGCGCAGCCCAACGGGGATAAATCCCCTCGCCACAAGAGATCTGTGTTGTTGCTGGACTCAGTGAATGTTCAGCACAATCCCCACCCGAGTCAGCCATTCCGCTTCCTGGGCAAAGTCGGCCTGGGTCAGTTGGTTCTCTTCCAACCAACCGTCAGGGAACACCACATCCAATTGAGCGCCGTCGGCATGCAGGGCCACCTGGGGCATTTCCTGGGTGCCGCGGATGTGGTGGAACAGGATCGCAAAGCGCAGCAGCACGCACAGGCGAATCAGCTTGATGCCGTCGTCGCCGAACTCGGCGAATTTATCCTTGGGAATATTGCGTCGATGGCCGCGCACCAATAGCGCGAGCATTTGCTGGTCTTCCCGAGAGAAACCCGCCAGGTCCGAGTGCTCGATCAGGTAGGCGCCGTGCTTGTGATAGTGATAGTGAGCGATGTCCAGGCCCACCTCATGCACCTTGGCGGCCCAGCCCAGCAGTTCACGCCAGACCCCGTCGTTCAGGTCCCAATCGTCGGCTACCTGGTCGAAGGCATGCAGCGCCTTGCGCTCGACCCGTACGGCTTGTTCCTGGTCGACGTGATAACGCTCCATGAGCGAGCCCAGGGTGCGCTCGCGGACGTCTTCGTGATGATGACGACCCAGCAGGTCATACAGCACACCTTCGCGCAGGGCGCCTTCGCAGTGATCCATGCGCTGCAGTTCGAGTGCGTCGAAAATCGCCTCGAGGATCGCCAGGCCCGCCGGAAAAATCGCCCGGCGGTCAGGCTTGATGCCGTCGAAATCGATCTTGTCCGATTCACCCAGCTTGAACACCTTGCGCTTGAGCCAGGCCAGGCCTTCGGCGTTGACTTCACCGGTGCCATGGCCGCCAGCCTTGAGTGCCAGGCCAATGGCGCGGATGGTTCCCGAGGAGCCGATGGCTTCGTCCCAGGTCAGGCGATGCAGGGCGTGTTCGATGCTCATGATTTCCAGGCGCGCCGCCGTGTACGCCTGGGCATAGCGGGCCGGGGTGATCTTGCCGTCGCGGAAATAACGTTGGGTGTAGCTCACGCAGCCCATTTGCAGGCTTTCGCGCAGCAGCGGTTCGAAGCGCTGGCCGATGATGAATTCGGTACTGCCGCCACCGATGTCGGCCACCAGGCGTTTGCCGGGGGTGTCGGCCAGGGTGTGGGAAACGCCGAGGTAGATCAGGCGCGCTTCTTCACGGCCGGAGATGACTTCCACCGGATGGCCGAGGATCTCTTCGGCACGGTGGATAAACTCGCCTCGGTTGCGCGCCTCGCGCAGGGCGTTGGTGCCCACTATTCGCACGGCGCCCAAGGGCATGCCGTTGATCAGTTGGGCAAAGCGCTTCAGGCAATCGAGCCCGCGCTGCATCGATTCTTCGCTGAGTTTGCGCTCTTCATCGATGCCGGCGGCCAACTGGACCTTCTCGCCGAGTCGCTCAAGAATGCGGATTTCCCCGTTCTGGGCCTTGGCGACGACCATGTGGAAGCTGTTGGAGCCCAGGTCAATGGCGGCGATCAGGGACAGATTCTTGGCTTGGGATAGCGGCATGGTCAAAGGTCTCGGTCGATAACCTTGCCATCCTGCCACGATCGACCGCTTACGCCAACGCACCTGAACCAAACCCTTGAGCCACGGCAGTCTGGCGGGCGCTTTTGTGGCGAGGGAGCTTGCTCCCGCAGGATCCGTAGGAGCTGACGAGCGAAGCGAGGCTGCGATCTTTTCGCTGCCAATCGAGTCTGGAGTGAAAGACCAAAAGACCAAAAGACCAGAAGATCAATAGATCGCAGGCTTCGCCAGCTCCTACAGAGAGTCGAGCGGGAGCAAGCTCCCTTGCCACAAGAGCGTTCACCGACCGTCAGGCCGGCTCGACCGTCCCGATAAAATTCGCCAGTTCCGCTGTCTGCGGATCAGCGAACAACACCTTGGGATCGCCCACCTCATGCACCTTGCCCTGGTGCATGAATACCAGCTTGTCGCCGACTTCTCGGGCAAAGCGCATTTCATGGGTGACCATGATCAACGTCATGCCTTCCTTGGCCAATTGCCGCACGACGCTGAGTACTTCATTCACCAGTTCGGGATCCAGCGCCGAGGTGATTTCATCGCACAGCAGCACTTTCGGCGACATCGCCAGGGCGCGAGCGATCGCCACCCGTTGCTGCTGGCCACCGGACAAACGGTCCGGAAAGGCGTCGAATTTCTCGCCAAGGCCAACCCGCTCCAGCATCTGTCGCGCCAGGTCGGCCGCCTTGGCCTTGGGCATTTTCTGTACAACTTGCGGCGCGAGCATGACGTTCTCGCCGACGGTCAGGTGTGGAAACAGGTTGAACTGCTGGAACACCATCCCGACTTTCTGGCGCAGGCTGCGCAAATCGGCGCGGGCGGCATCGAGGTATTCGCCGTCGACTTCGATCACGCCATCGTTGATCGATTCCAGCCCGTTGAGGGTGCGCAGCAAGGTGGACTTGCCCGAGCCGCTGCGGCCGATGATCGCCACCACCTGGCCTTCCTCGACGCTCAGGTCGATGCCTTTGAGCACGTGATGATCGCCGTAGTATTTATGCAGGGCGGTAATTCTAAGCAGAGGCATGCAGTCTCCTTTCCAGGTAGCGCGCACTGAGGGACAAGGGGTAGCAGAGCAGGAAATAACCGAGGGCAACCAAGCCATACACCATGAACGGCTCGAACGTGGCGTTGGCGAGCATGCCGCCGGTCTTGGTCAGTTCGGTAAAGCCGATGATCGAAGTGACGGCCGTGCCTTTGACCACTTGCACAGAGAAGCCAACCGTCGGCGCCACGGCAATGCGCAGGGCCTGGGGCAGGATCACGTAGCGCAACTGCTCCAGCGGGTTGAGGGCCAGGCTCGCCGAGGCTTCCCATTGGCCGTTGGCAATCGAATCGACGCAGCCGCGCCAGATCTCTGCCAGATAGGCGCTGGTAAACAGGGTCAGGGCAATCGCCGCTGCCATCCAGGGTGAAATCTCCACCCCGGCCAGGGCCACGCCGAAGAACACCAGGAACAACTGCATCAACAGCGGCGTGCCTTGGAACAGCTCAATATAGGTGCGAGCGATATTGCGGGGCAGGGCGCGTTTGGAAATGCGCAGGACCATCACCAACAAGCCGATCACACCGCCGCCGATAAAAGCCACCAACGACAGCGCCAAGGTCCATTGCAGGCCGGTGAGCAGGTTGCGCACCACATCCCAGAAGGTGAAATCGCTCATTGGCTGCTCCTGGCAATGTAGCGACGCCCGACCCAGTTCAGGAACTGGCGGATCAACAGCGCCATGCATAAGTAAATGAGCGTGGTCAGTGCGTAGGTTTCGAAAGCACGGAAATTGCGCGACTGGATGAAATTGGCGGCGAAGCTCAGCTCCTCCGTGGCGATCTGCGAACAGACCGCCGAACCGAGCATCACGATGATGATCTGGCTGCTCAGCGCCGGCCAGACCTTGCCCAGTGCCGGCAGCAGCACCACGTGGCGGAACGCCTCGAAGCGGCTCATCGCCAACGCCGCGGCCGCTTCCAGTTGCCCCCGCGGGATGGCCTGGATGCCGGCGCGGATGATCTCGGTGGAATACGCACCGAGGTTGATCACCATCGCCAGCACCGCCGCCTGCCATTCGGAAATCTGCAAGCCCAGGGACGGCAGGCCGAAGAAGATGAAAAACAACTGCACCAGGAACGGCGTGTTGCGGATCAACTCCACATACACGCCAAAGATCGCCGCGAACGGACGGATATTCCAGGCCCGCACCACCGCGCCGACGATGCCCAGGCCAACCCCGAGCAACGCGCCAATGGCCGTCAACTCGAGGGTGAACAGCGCGCCGCGCAACAGCAGCTCGGTGTTTTGCACCACCGGCAGGAAATCGAACTGATAAGCCATGCTCAGCCTCTCAAGCGACGGTCAGAGATCGGCCGGCAGCGGCTGCTTGAGCCAGGTCTGCGAATTCTTTTCCAGGCTGCCATCGGTCTTGGCGGTGGCGAGGATCTGGTTGACCTTGTCCAACAACGCCGGCTCGTTCTTGTTCACGCCGACGTAGACCGGCGAGTCCTTGAGTTTCACTTTCAACGCCGGGACGCGCTTGGGGTTGCGTTCGCTGATGGCGACCATCACCACGTTGCCGCTGGCGATCAGGTCCACCTGGCCGGCCAGGTAAGCGGCAATCGTCGAATTGTTGTCTTCGAAACGCTTGATGGTGACGCCTTCGGGGGCGACCTTGGTCAGCTCGATGTCTTCGATGGCGCCACGGGTAACGCTGATAGTCTTGCCCTTGAGGTCGTCCAGGCTGTTGATGGCGGCATCAGGCGGACCGAACACGGCCAGGTAGAACGGCGCGTAGGCGCTGGAAAAGTCGATGACCTTTTCGCGCTCGGGGTTCTTGCCCAGGCTGGAAATCACCAGGTCGACCTTGCCGGTGGTGAGGAAGGGGATGCGATTGGTGCTGTTGACCGGTGTCAGTTCCAGCTTGACCTTGAGCTGGTCAGCCAGCAGTTTCGCGGTGTCGATATCCAGGCCGCGGGGCTTCATGTCCGGGCCGACCGAACCGAACGGCGGGAAATCCTGGGGTACCGCAACCTTGAGCGTGCCGCGCTTGACCACATCCTCCAGGCCATCGGCGTGGGCGGGCACCTGGCAAAGCATCAGGCTGGCAAACAGGGCAGTGAGCAGGACGCTGCAACGCTGGATCATGGTGAATCTCCGCAGTCGATGGTGTGGTTTCTGCGATCGGACAGAGCACAGGCCATGCCAAGGCAGGTTTTATAGGGCGAAAGCCACGGTTTTGCTGGTGGGGTGCGGTCTTACTGGTCTGAACAGTTGGGCCGCGTTTCGCACCTTTATCGGGCGTTGGCATTTGCCACCGAACCCTGCTGGGGCACGACTTGCCGGGCACGGCGAATAGCATTACAACTAGCCGCTCACTGGCCCGGTTTGTCTGAAAAATCATGAATTCCATCGCTCGTGCCGTTCCTGAAGTGGCATTGCAAGCCATCCGTAAACTGATCGCCGACGAGGGCTTCGGCCCGGGGGATGCGCTGCCCTCGCAGCGCGATCTGGCGGTTCAACTGGGCGTGAGCCGGGCGTCCCTGCGTGAGGCGCTTTCATCGCTGAGTGCCCTCGGGATGATCACTGTGCAGCCGGGCCGGGGCGTATTCGTGCAGTCACCCGCGCAGGAGCCGCGCAGCGAATCGGCACCGGGGTGGCCCTTCGCGGCCCAGGCCTCGCCTGTGGATATCTTTCAATTACGCTATGCCCTCGAAGGTTTCGCGGCGGGATTGGCGGCCGTGACGTTGAGCGGTGACGAACTCGATGCGTTGGACGACAACGTCGAGGCCATGCGTCGGGAACTGAAGGCCGGGGATTTCGATGCGGCGGCCCAGCTGGATTTCGAATTTCATCGACGCATCCTGCTGGCCAGCGGCAACCAGGCCATGCTGAGCATCCTCACCGCCAGCGCCGAAATCTTCCTGGAGAGCCAGAAGCTACCGTTCATCAGGGCGGAGCGGGCGATGGAGACCTGGCAGGAACACCGCAAGATCCTTCGCGCGTTGGCCCGCCGAGCCTCGGTCGCCGCGCAAAAAGCCATGCAGGAACATGTACGTAACGCTGCGCTGCGTACCGGTATTTCTTTTGTCGCGCCCGCTGCCCCATGACCTCGGCGATACCCAAAGCCATCGATCGTCATAGCGAGACTCAATCAACTGCGGCTTCCTGAACCTGGGAAGGGCAGCTATGATGGGCCACGTTTTTTTGCTGATTACCCCGGAGATTTCCATGAGCAGCGATCTGATCAAACACGTAAGTGACGCTAGCTTCGAAGCTGACGTACTCAAGGCCGAAGGCGCAGTACTGGTCGACTATTGGGCTGAGTGGTGCGGTCCTTGCAAAATGATCGCTCCGGTCCTGGACGATATTGCTACCGAATACGAAGGCAAGCTGACCATCGCCAAGCTGAACATTGACGAAAACCAGGAAACCCCGCCCAAGTATGGCGTGCGTGGTATCCCGACCCTGATGCTGTTCAAGGGCGGCAACGTCGAGGCCACCAAGGTCGGCGCGCTGTCGAAGTCGCAACTGAAGGCTTTCATCGACGCGAGTATCTAGGCGCCGAATGCCACTGGAAAAGCCCCGCAAATCGCGGGGCTTTTTCGTTACTCGGGGCTAGACGCTCACAAATCCAGGTGTTACATTCGGCCCCGCACTGGTTTCTCCATTGCCCCCTGCAAGCCGTCGCCGACGCTCTCCTTTCGAACAAGTACGCGATCCTGTCGCCTTCTCCGCGGCGCGGCCTCATTAAGCCAAAAGCTTAATTTCCCCCCTCCATAAATGATTACGTCATTCCTATATGAATCTGACTGAACTCAAGCAAAAGCCGATTACCGAACTGCTCGAATTGGCCGAACAGATGGGCATAGAAAATATGGCCCGTTCGCGCAAGCAGGACGTGATTTTCTCCCTGCTCAAGAAGCACGCGAAAAGCGGCGAGGAAATCTCCGGTGATGGCGTGCTGGAGATTCTCCAGGACGGCTTCGGCTTCCTTCGCTCCGCAGACGCTTCCTATCTCGCCGGCCCAGACGATATCTACGTCTCGCCGAGCCAGATCCGTCGCTTCAACTTGCGCACCGGTGACACCATCGTTGGCAAGATCCGCCCTCCGAAGGAAGGCGAGCGTTACTTCGCGCTGCTCAAGGTCGACACGATCAACTTCGACCGTCCGGAAAACGCGAAGAACAAGATTCTCTTCGAGAACCTGACCCCGCTGTTCCCGACCGTGCGCATGAAGATGGAAGCCGGCAACGGTTCCACCGAAGACCTCACCGGTCGTGTCATCGACCTGTGCGCACCCATCGGCAAAGGCCAACGCGGCTTGATCGTGGCACCGCCGAAAGCGGGCAAGACGATCATGCTGCAGAACATCGCGGCTAACATCGCCCGTAACAACCCTGAAGTTCACCTGATCGTGCTGCTGATCGACGAACGTCCGGAAGAAGTGACCGAGATGCAGCGCACCGTGCGCGGCGAAGTGGTCGCCTCGACGTTCGACGAGCCGCCGACCCGTCACGTGCAGGTTGCCGAAATGGTGATCGAGAAGGCCAAGCGCCTGGTCGAGCACAAGAAAGACGTGGTGATCCTGCTGGACTCCATCACTCGTCTGGCCCGTGCCTACAACACCGTGATCCCGAGCTCCGGCAAGGTGCTGACCGGTGGTGTCGATGCCCATGCCCTGGAGAAGCCAAAGCGTTTCTTCGGCGCCGCACGGAACATCGAAGAAGGCGGCTCGCTGACCATCATCGCCACCGCGCTGGTTGAAACCGGCTCGAAGATGGACGAAGTGATCTACGAAGAGTTCAAGGGTACCGGCAACATGGAACTGCCCCTGGACCGTCGCATCGCCGAGAAGCGTGTATTCCCGGCCATCAACATCAACCGTTCCGGCACCCGTCGCGAAGAGCTGCTGACTGCCGACGACGAGTTGCAGCGCATGTGGATCCTGCGCAAGCTGCTGCATCCGATGGATGAAGTCGCTGCTATCGAGTTCCTGGTCGACAAGCTGAAGACGACCAAGACCAACGATGAGTTCTTCCTGTCGATGAAGCGCAAGTAACACGAAGCTACGCATAAAAAGGGCGCCCCGCACAGGGCGCCCTTTTTTTGGGCTGAATGTATCAAAATGGACAACTTTCCCAGACCAGCAGTGTCCTTGCTGTTGACGTCTGTATTTCAAACGACAAGGAGCGTTATGCACACGTTTGGCAATCGCCGTGACATCGATGGCTTGAGGGCGCTGGCCGTTATTCCGGTGGTACTGTTTCACTTCGGCTTCAGCACGTTCAGTGGAGGCTTTGTCGGGGTCGATGTCTTCTTCGTCATCTCCGGATTCTTGATAACCGGCATCCTGTTTCGCGAGATCAGTGCGCAGCGCTTCAGCTTCGTCGATTTCTGGGCTCGACGTGCGCGCCGCATCCTCCCCGCCTTGAGCCTGGTGCTGTTGGTGACGTTGGCCTTGGGCTGGTTGTTGCTGACAGCCAAGGATTTTTCGGAGCTTGGCCGAACGGTTCGTTACCAGGCGTTGTTCATTTCGAACATCTTGTTCATGCGTGAGGACGGTTACTTCGAGCCTGCGTCGGACCTGAAACCGTTGCTTCATACCTGGTCCTTGGCCGTCGAAGAGCAGTACTACATTTTCTTTCCGTTGCTGATGGCGTTGTTGATGCGCCATGTTCGTCATTGGCGCTGGATGCTGTTTGCCGTATTGCTGATTTCCTTCGGGCTGAACGTTACGTACATCGACCGCAAGCCTGATGTCGCTTTCTTCTCGTTGCCGACGCGCGCTTGGGAGCTGTTGTGCGGTGCGATGCTTGCGGTATCGCCAACGCCGAGACACATCATGAAACCGTGGGTGTATCACTTGACGGGCGTGGCCGGGTTGGCAGCGGTGCTGGTGGCGGTGTTCACTTTTGACAGGGCCACGACGTTTCCAGGTTGGGCTGCTTTACTGCCGGTCCTCGGCGCCACTGCGCTGATCTGGTCCGGGACACAGGGTTCGAGTTGGGTCGCTCAACTGCTCGGCGCCAGGGTGTTCGTCTGGATTGGCTTGATTTCCTATTCCCTCTACCTGTGGCATTGGCCGGTCTACGTCTTTGCCAATGCTGTTTCCATCGACGGTATCGAGCATTGGGAAGCAATGGGCTGGATCCTGCTGGCGTTGAGTCTTGCCTGGTTGAGCTGGCGCTTCGTAGAGCTTCCGTTTCGTGAGAAGCGCGTGTTGCCTGGGCGCAAGCCGGTGTTGGTGGGAGGTTTGTTGGCCATGGTCGCCCTGGCGGTGACGGGGTCGGCGGTGCGGTCGGCGGATGGCTTTCCTCAGCGCCTTACCGGCAAGGCGCTGGAGTATGCCCAAGCGCGGGATTGGAAGGCTGGGCAGATGGAATGCATGCTCGTGACTTCTGACAAGAACCTGGACAAGGCCTGCCTGGTTGGCGAACGCAAAGAGGCGCCGGCGACCCAACTGTTTTGGGGCGATAGCCACGCCGCTGCGTTGTTGCCGGCGATTGAAGACAATGCCACGCGTGAGGGGCGTCCGGTTTGGCTCTACAGCATGAGCGCCTGTCCGCCAGTCGTCAGCGATGACCTGCGCCAGCGTTGCCGGGACTTCAACGAAAGGACCATGGAACAGGTTCGTCACCTGCAGATCAAGGATGTGGTGCTGGCTTCCAACTGGAGTCTGTACGTCTACGGCCGGGAGGACGGCGACAAGAAGGTATTGCTCAACGCCTCCGACAATACGACCGAAGCCGAGGCGCGTATGGCTACGGCGCTCAAGGCCCGGGTGGCGATGTTAAGGGCGGCGGGCGTACAGGTGTGGTTGTTCAAGGAAGTGCCGCTGCAGCGCAAGGGCGCTATCAGCAGATTGACGAGCCTGGCCCGGGCTGGGCGTTCAGCTGAAGGGTTGGGTCGTCCACTTGAGGAGCACTTGTCCCGTCAACGTTTCCTCAGTGCGTTGTTTGACTCAGTGAGCAGCGCCGATCCAGGTGTGCATGTCATTGACCCGACCCCGTTGATGTGCGCGGGACAGGTCTGCAGCATTGAGGTCAACGGTTACTCGCAGTACAAGGACGAGGACCATCTGTCTGATCTCGGTAGTGCCCGGCTGAGCCCGCTGTTTGCCCCGGTGTTGCTGGGGTCAACCGGCAATTGATCGCCGCCGCGCACGCACGGGCTGCTGTTTGGGCGTTAGAGCAGGTAGGATGTACGCCTATTTTCGGGGTGGCATCTCAATGAAATTCAAGGACCTTCGGGATTTCGTGCAGCAGCTTGAACAGCGCGGCGAGTTAAAACGCATTCAGGTTCCTGTCTCTCCAGTGCTGGAGATGACGGAAATCTGCGACCGCACGCTTCGGGCCAAAGGCCCGGCGTTGCTGTTTGAAAACCCGACAGGTTATGACATTCCGGTGCTGGGCAATCTGTTTGGCACGCCGGAGCGCGTGGCCTTGGGCATGGGCGCGGAAGCCGTCAGCGAGCTGCGCGAGATCGGCAAGCTGCTGGCATTCCTCAAGGAACCCGAGCCGCCGAAGGGCCTGAAGGATGCTTGGTCCAAGCTGCCGATTTTTCGCAAGATCATTTCCATGGCGCCGAAGGTCGTCAAGGACGCGATCTGCCAGGAAGTGGTGATCGAGGGCGACGATGTCGACCTGGCCATGCTGCCCGTGCAGACCTGCTGGCCAGGCGACGTAGGGCCGCTGATCACTTGGGGGCTGACGGTCACCAAAGGTCCGAACAAGGACCGCCAGAACCTGGGCATCTATCGCCAGCAGGTGATCGGCCGCAACAAAGTCATCATGCGCTGGCTGAGTCATCGGGGCGGTGCGCTGGATTACCGTGAGTGGTGTGAAAAACACCCTGGCCAGCCATTCCCGGTCTCAGTCGCCTTGGGCGCGGATCCCGCCACGATCCTCGGCGCGGTCACGCCGGTGCCTGATAGCCTTTCCGAATATGCGTTTGCCGGCCTGCTGCGCGGCAACCGTACCGAGCTGGTGAAGTGCCGTGGCAATGATCTGCAAGTGCCGGCCACCGCCGAGATCATTCTTGAAGGTGTGATCCACCCCGGCGAAATGGCCGATGAAGGTCCCTATGGCGACCACACCGGTTATTACAACGAGGTGGACAGCTTCCCGGTGTTCACCGTCGAGCGCATCACCCATCGCATCAAGCCGATCTACCACAGCACCTACACCGGTCGTCCGCCTGATGAGCCGGCGATTCTCGGTGTGGCGCTGAACGAAGTGTTCGTGCCGATCCTGCAAAAGCAGTTTCCGGAAATCACCGATTTCTATCTGCCGCCTGAAGGCTGTTCCTATCGCATGGCCGTGGTGACGATGAAGAAGTCGTATCCGGGGCACGCCAAGCGAGTCATGTTGGGCGTCTGGTCGTTTTTACGACAATTCATGTACACCAAGTTCGTTATTGTCACTGACGACGATATCAACGCGCGGGACTGGAATGACGTGATCTGGGCCATCACCACGCGCATGGACCCCAAGCGCGACACGGTGATGATCGAGAACACGCCGATCGACTACCTCGACTTCGCCTCGCCGGTGTCTGGCCTGGGGTCGAAAATGGGGCTCGATGCCACGCATAAATGGCCCGGTGAAACCACCCGTGAGTGGGGCCGGGTTATCGTCAAGGATGAAGCCGTTACCCAACGGATCGATGCCATCTGGAATCAGTTAGGAATAGATTGATGCGTGTAACCTTGCAGCCTTCCGGTGCGGTGCTGGAGATAGAACCGGCCGAGCGGATACTCGATGGCGCACGACGCCTGGGCTACGAATGCCCGCAGAGCTGCCGCAACGGCAACTGCCACGTTTGTGGCGCGTTGCTGGTGGAGGGCCGTGTGGAGCAGGCCGGTGAAGTACGTGACCACGGTGAGGTCTTTACCTGCATCGCCGAACCCTTGGAGGACTGCGTGCTGCTGTGGGATGGCGTACTGTCGCCGGGTGAGCTGCCGGTGCGCCATCTCGCGTGCCAGGTGATCGAGTGCGCCGACGTGGGTGGCGATGTCTGGCGGGTGCGCTTGCGTGCGCCGGCGGGTAAACCTCCGCGCTATCACGCCGGGCAATATCTGATGATTGAGCGGGAGAACGGTGAGAAGTCAGCGTTCTCCCTGGCCTCGGCGCCGCACTCGGGGCGCGACCTGCAATTGCATGTGCTGGTGCGCGAAAAGAGTGCGCAAACGCTTTTGGAGCAACTTCAGCGCAACCCCAATGTGCGCATCGAGATGCCATTTGGCGACACCCATTTGTCCGAACTCCCGGATGGCCCGCTGGTGCTGATCGCCGCTGGAACCGGCATGGCGCAGATGCACAGCCTGATCGAGCACTGCCGCGCCCAAGGATTCAAGCACCCGGTGCATCTGTATTGGGGCGTGCGGCGGCCGGAAGATTTCTATGAAATCGAACACTGGGACGAGTGGAAGAAGTTGCCGAACCTGTATCTGCACAAGGTCGTCAGCGACTTGTGTGGTTGGGAAGGGCGCTGCGGCATGCTCCACGAGGCGGTGTGCGAGGACATCAGCGATCTTTCCGGCGTCTACGTCTACGCCAGCGGCTCGCCGGCCATGATCTACGCGACACTCGATGCGCTGGTGGAAGCCGGCATGGACGCCCATCAGATGCGTGCCGATGTGTTCGCGTATGCGCCGCGAGCTTGAACCAACCTGGTCTTGAGCTGTGCTGTTGTGGCGAGGGAGCTTGCTCCCGCTCGGTTGCGCAGCGACCGCCTCTTTTGGGACTGCTTCGCAGTCCAGCGGGAGCAAGCTCCCTCGCCACAGAAGCCCATTTCCACCCGATATAACTTCCTATATTGCGTTCGGGTATTTAGGCGGTGGGCCAGATACCGATAACGTATATAGGTCTGGAGTGGCATTTAACTTGCCTTGATCCTCACAAACGTCAACGTCATGACGCTCTATTTGCCCGCGAGGAGCCAACCGCTAACGGCCATGACCGCTATCGAATCCGCCATAACCTGCGCCCTGTATCCGCCCCGGCTTGAGTTGGGTGCGCAGCTGACCCGCGAACAGTTGCTCGCCTCGATGCAATCGACCATGAGCCTTCACCAGGGCGGCCCGGTCTGGCTGTTCGCCTACGGATCATTGATCTGGCGCCCGGAATGCACGGCGGTGGAACGGGTGCGTGGCCGGGTCCATGGTTATCATCGCGGCTTGTATCTATGGTCCCACGAGCACCGGGGTACCCCGGAGTTGCCAGGGTTGGTGTTTGGGCTCGATCGCGGCGGTTCATGCAGTGGTTTCGCCTACCGCTTGCCGGAAGAGGATCTCGAGGATTCGCTGTTCGCGCTGTGGCAGCGCGAGATGCCGGTCCCTTCTTATCGTCCGCACTGGCTGACCTGCCGTCTCGAGGATGGCAATCGGGTACAAGCCTTGGGCTTCGTGTTGGAGCGACACCTGCCCAGCTATGCCGGCAACCTGCCGGACCATGTGCTGAGCCAGGTATTCGAAAGCGCTTGCGGGCGTTATGGCACGACTCGCGATTATGTCGAGCAGACCATCAACGCCCTGCGCAGCCACGCCATGCCCGATCGGAATCTGGAGGCGCGGCTCAAGCGCTGTAAATCAATGTGGGATCAGACGACCGCTTCGCGGCTCTGACTGGCGATCTGCTTGTGCGACAGTGTTGGCGCGAGGAACGCCATCGCCAGCACGCAGGCGCCCACCAGCAGTACGAAGCCCCCATCCCAGCCGAAATGGTCCACGGTGTAGCCCATGGCGGCGCTGGCCGCGACCGAACCACCCAGGTACCCGAACAGACCGGTGAAGCCCGCGGCGGTGCCGGCGGCTTTTTTCGGCGCCAGTTCCAACGCCTGCAGGCCCACCAGCATCACTGGGCCATAGATCAGGAAGCCGATCGCGAACAGCGAGATCATATCGATTAGCGGGTTGCCCGGCGGGTTCAGCCAGTAAACGATCGTCGCGACGGTCACCAATGCCATGAACACCATGCCCGTCAGGCCACGGTTGCCCCGGAAGATCTTGTCCGACATCCAGCCACACAGCAGCGTGCCGGGAATGCCTGCCCACTCGTAAAGGAAATATGCCCAGGACGTCTTGTCGAAGTCGAAGTGCTTGACTTCTTTAAGGTAGGTCGGCGCCCAGTCCAGGATGCCGTAGCGCAACAAGTAGACGAAGACGTTGGCCAGTGCGATGAACCAGAGCATTTTGTTGCGCAGCACGTAGGTGACGAAAATATCCCTGGCGCTGAATTCTTCTTCATGGCTGGCGTTGTAGCCTTCCGGATAATCGTTCTTGTACTTCTCGATGGGCGGCAAGCCCGTCGATTGCGGTGTATCGCGCATCACTATGAAGGCGAAGACAGCGACCAGCAACGCCACCGCTGCCGGTACATAGAACTTGCTGTGCCAGTCGTTGAACCAGCCCATGCCGAGTATTGCCAGCGGGCCTATGAGTCCCCCGCCAACGTTATGCGCGGTGTTCCAGACTGAAACCACGCCGCCGCGTTCCTTCTGTGACCACCAATGCACCATGGTGCGCCCGCTCGGCGGCCAGCCCATGCCTTGCGCCCAACCATTAATGAACAACAGGATGAACATCATGGTCACGCTGGAGGTTGCCCATGGTGCGAAACCGAAAACGAACATCACCCCGGCGGATACGATCAGTCCAAAGGGCAAGAAGTAACGAGGGTTGGAGCGGTCGGATACGATGCCCATCAAGAACTTGGAAAGGCCGTAGGCAATCGCGATCGCTGACATCGCCACGCCCAACTGGCCTTTCGTATAGCCTTGGGCGATCAGATCCGGAAACGCCAGGGCGAAATTCTTGCGCAGCAGGTAATAACCGGCATAGCCGAAGAAAATCCCGGCGAAGATCTGCCAGCGCAGGCGTCGGTAGGTGCTGTCTATTTTTTCTTCAGGCAGGACTGCCTTGTGTGCGGCCGGTCGAAAGAAAGCAAACATTCAAGAGCTCCAGGTTCTTATTGTGATGGTGGATGCGAATGTTACAGTTTCGTTACCGAAAATAGCATCGCTCGTTGTCGCATAAATAGTGGAGATTTCGATTGGCGATGTTCTTAAGTGAACATGTCGCGTGCGCATAAGCTGACGGCGCTGTAGGAATCGTCGCGGTGGGCGTTTTCCCGGCAGCTTTCATGACAAGAATCTGGGAAACGTCCTTCAATCGAATGGGAAGCGTCGCCATTCAATCCACGAGACACCACCCTTACCCTTTACGTTTGTCGGTTCAGGCATTCAAACAAGGGGTTGGGTATGAGGTGGTGCGCTGTGATGTTGTGGCTGTGTCTGGCTGGTGTGAGTTGGGCGGGGGAAAGGGTGCTGGTGCCGGAGAACAATCCCAGGCCGGAGTATCCGACCGCTCTGAACCGGGCTGGGGTCATGGGCGCGGTCAAGGCCAGTTTCACGGTACACACCGATGGTCGTGTGGATGAGATAACGATCCTGCACAGCGACCATCCGGAGTTCACCGAAGCCGTTCGAGGGGCGCTGGCTGAATGGCGTTTCCAGCCGTGGACAGCGGATGACGAACATTCCACCAAAGTACGGATCGTGGCGCCGTTCGAATTTCGCCTGGATGACACGCCGATCGATGCCAATAAATGGATCAAGACCTGGCGTTGCTCGGACATCAACGCCTATGCCAGCGACCGATTGCAGGTGCGGGATCTGCTCCCGTTCCATTACACGCGCAGCTACCTGTCCAATGTCTTCTTCGTCAGACAGCTACCGGAAGCCGAGCGCCTGGCGCTGATCGCCCGGTTCAACCGGCTGCTGCCCTCGATCGTACAGCGCTGCGGAACGTTTCCCGCAACGCGGTATATGAGGATGTTGCCGGAGGAGATTCGGGTGTTGCTTTAGCCATAAAAGTAGGGGCATCGCCGTTGGCGATGCCCCTACTTTTTTATTCTGACTTGAAACCGGGTTTTCCGTTTTCTGCTCGCCAGATTTTAATTTCATTCAGGATGCCTTCCGGACTGTCTTCTCGACCTTGTTTCGGGTAGAAAATAAGTGCGGATTTTTCTGGGTGCTCAGTAACTTTCTCAAAATGTTTTGCAAGTTTGCTGGTGTATTCGCCGAGCTCATCTCCGGTAAGCTCGTTATTATCTTCGAAGAATTCTCTAAGAAAGGATAGGAACTCTGCTTCGGTATAGTCCTCTATTTTTTCTTTGAAGATCATGGCTTTGTTCCTTTTTTGTGAAGCTCAATGTGTTCTTTAGGGGTCATGATGCTTAAATTGTCCAAATCGTAAACTGCACCACCGTCGGAAATCAACTGTATATGATGAATTTCAAATTTGTTCCTTTCGCCTACGTGGCCGTCTGGAGCTGTGAATGGGGCAGCGCCATTACGCATCAGTTTCAGGTTGGATCTACTAAACTGTGCTGATAGTTGTTCATCATTGGCTACCCGGCTCCAAAATTTTTCTCGGAAGGCATCAAAGTCTCTGAAGTCATGCCCCCGAAGTAGATTTGCTATCTCGCGAGGAATGGGGGCACCAACGCCCTGCTCGGTACTTCCTAGCCAATTTCCCCTAATCTCCTGACCTGTTCCAGTCGCTATCCCCGGCTCGTATCGCGGCCCGGTGCGACTCGCCATGATATAGACTGGATTGATCCCTGACTCCACGGGAAATACCAGCACATAATCGTCAATGTCAGCGTCATCGCAGGTTGGATGCTCGTCTACTCTCCCCTCTATCTGGGTAATTCTGGCCCCGGGAAGGATCCTGATTTCCGGCTGTGCCGCAGGTAACTCGGTTGATCCAAGAAAGTTATCCCCTGGCGGGTTGTTCGGTGTCCAAGTCAGCGTCCTTGGAAGAATCCCTTCGGTCGTGAAAGTGAAAAGATTGGTGTGTTGATCAAGCGCTATATATCTGATCCGAACCTCGCTGGATAAACTTCCACCAGTCGGTGAAAGATAAAACTGGGTATGCTCTCCGCGAACCGATGACACGACGCGAAGCGGTAAACGGCCAGTTTCAGTGTTTGGGGTTAGTTTAAAATGTTCATCCAATTGGAACAGCGGGATGCTAATCACCACTGGATTACGCTGAAGCTCGCTATTGCCTATTGTCGGAGAATAAGACACTGCCACGCCAAATGCCGCCAATGGTCCTCCCGCCAAGGCGGCTCTCGCTTTTTTCAACAGATTAATGGTGCTTTGGAAAGAAAAAGAGGCGCCTTCGTATCCGGCGATCAGGCCGCCGGGAGTAGTGATTAGCGGTCGCGCCGAGGCCATCGCACCATTGACGGTCGATAGCGGAATATTTTCGATGTGGTATTTCGACTGGTAGATCGCATCGATACCTGCTTGTGCCTTGCTCAGCGAGGTCTCGCGAGAGCCATTTTTCATGGGGCCGGAAAGGTCTCCTGCCGCAAGCTCTGCCCTGGATGCGTCTCGATGCGCGGCGGCCAGTTCCAGATGTTTACGCCGCATCCAGGCCAATTGTTGATCAATGTCTTCAGATTGGGCGTGGTTGAACTGACGGAGCAGTTCGTTAAAGTGGCCTGCTAGTGTCGACGCGAGTTTCTGTTTTCGTTCTTGTTCGGCTCGTTGCGCCGTAGCTTGCGCTTGCTTTCGTGCTTGTTCTTTCTGCTCGGCTGCAACACGGAGCTGCTCTTTTAAGCGTTCGGCTGATTCCGCTCGCTCGATTAGTCCGATAAAAGTGTTCGTTGTCCTTGTGAGATATCGAACGGATTCTGAGTGAAGAAGAGATACATGGTAGTCCTGCCATCGCTTTCCTAGGTTTGTTTTTGCCTGTAAAGCCACTAGATTGTTAAGTGCTTCGAATTCAGGTTTGCTCAATGGCGGCTTGATGTTTGGATTGGCCCTCGTGTAAGCGCCGATAGCTGCTCGCTCGGCCGTGATGATTTTAGTTATGGTTGTCTTGTGGTTTATTAACAATTTGGAAAGGGCTAGGCCAGCTGTTGGGTCTAGCATCGATAAGGCTTTTTTTAGCAGGAAGCCAGGGAGAAGTTGGAGACGAATGTTTTTTTCTTTGTTGATAAGGCTGAGTTTTTCATCAATGGAAGATATTGAATTATTTTTTTCAGGCTGAGTTGTGGCGGCAAGCCGTGCAGCTTTCTTAGATGACTGCTCCAGTTTTTCAGCAAGAACATCTTTTTGCAGGGATAGCCGCTTCAACTCCAATGCCGACCGGTACGCATGATTTATGGCTGCGTAAGCAATCATGATATTAGGTGGAGAGGTTTGTAGGCTGTCCATTATTCTTCTGAAGGGCAGCTCTTTCATAAGAAAAAATGGGTTCTGACCATAAAGCGAGTATGCATCTTTGGTATGCGCCTGGTATTCGGACTCTTTGGATTGAATGGCCTTTATCGTTGTTTCTTGTTCGATCTCCGCTTTTTCAAAGGACGAAAGGATGAGTGTGCCTGCCGCCGTATTATTTGCTTTCTCAAGTTCCTTGAGGGTTGATTCGGTAAGTTTACTAAAGACGCCGGAATACTCGGCGTCGATGTCTTCGCTGTTATACCTTTGCTCCCTCATGAAATCGTCCCATATGAAAGGAATGGACGCGTTGTGTCTTTTTGAGCTTCTAGTGATCCCTCTAGGCGGCCCCTCGTTCAACCCCCACGCTATAAATCCTCCTGTATTGAAATCCGGTAATCTTTGAGCTGTTATTGGAAAGGGAGGTATTTCGTACGAGCCTGGGCCTAGTTTTATATGAGGTCCTAAGTATGTATGTGCGTTATCCATATGACTTATCCATGTCGATTGGTTTGCTAACAGAGTTAGCCCGCTATTGCAGATGTTTCATGGGCAAGCTAGGGTTGCGTATTTTTTTCGTGGGAGTGCGGTAAATATCTACCGCCAAATCGGCTTGAATTTGTGCTTGGCAGGAATCACGGCGGGGTCATCAGAAAGGAAAAGGCCAGAACCATCAATCAATGGTTCTGGCCTTTTTTGACCGGTACGGTTTCAACGAACTTGCACAACTACCTTGCCCACAGCCTTGCGCTGCCCCAGGTCGTTGATCGCTTGCGCTGCGTTGTCCAGCGGATAAACCTGCGACACCAAAGGCTTGAGTTTGCCTTCGGCGAACCAGCCGAACAGTTGCTGGAAGTTGGCGGCGTTATCCTGGGGTTGGCGCTGGGCGAAGGAACCCCAGAATACGCCAACCACCGAGGCGCCCTTGAGCAGGGCCAGGTTTACCGGTAGCTCGGGGATTCGTCCGCTGGCGAATCCGACCACCAGCAGCCGGCCATTCCAGGCGATGGCGCGGACCGCCTGGTCGAACAGGTCGCCGCCCACCGGGTCGTAGATCACGTCGGCGCCCTGGCCGTCGGTGAGGCGCTTGATTTCGTCCTTGAGGCTGGTTTCGGTGTAGTTGATCAGCTCGTCAGCGCCGGCGGCCTTGGCCACGGCAAGTTTTTCCGCACTGCTGGCGGCGGCAATCACGCGCGCGCCCATGGCCTTGCCGATCTCCACCGCCGCCAGACCGACGCCGCCGGAAGCGCCAAGCACCAATAAGGTTTCACCGGGCTGGAGGTTGGCCCGCTGCTTGAGGGCGTGCATCGACGTGCCATAGGTCATGCTGAAAGCGGCAGCCGTGTTGAAATCCATGGACGAAGGAATCGGCAATACGTTGTAGCCCGCAACCGCCACCTGTTCGGCGAAGCTGCCCCAGCCAGTCAGTGCCATGACGCGGTCACCTGTTTTCAGGTGGCTGACCTTTTCGCCTACTTCGCGAACCACGCCCGCCGCTTCGCCACCCGGGGAAAACGGGAAGGGCGGCTTGAACTGGTATTTGCCCTCGATGATCAGCGTGTCAGGAAAATTCACCCCGGCGGCGTGCACGTCCAGCAGCACTTCGTTCTTTTTCACGACGGGGCTGGCGACGTCTTCCAGCACCAGCGATTCGGCGGGACCGAATTCTTTGCACAGCACGGCTTTCATCAGGGCTATTCCTTTGGGAGTGATGGCCGATAAGTGTAGGTGTGAGAGTCAATGGGTCAACGAGCATGTCCCGCCCTGATAGCCGGCCATAAGCTTGTGCTTGGACGGCGGGTCGGTATGCTGGGCCGCAAACCGGATGAGGAGTCGAATGTGAAAGCGTGGATCATGTTGATGCTGGCCCTGTCGTTGCCTGTGGCAGTGATGGCCGAAGAGGGCAAGGAAGCCAAAGAGGGCGAGGCACCTAAAGTCAGCTACATCACCCTGAGCCCTCCATTCGTGGGGAATTATGGGCTGGACGGTACAGCCAAGCTGAAGGTGTACAAGGCCGACGTCGCCCTGCGTGTAACCGGTGACGCCGCTGCTGCGGCGGTGAAGGCTAACGAGCCGTTGATTCGCAACCAGTTGGTGGCGCTGTTTGCCCAGCAGACGACCGAGACCATGAACAACCTTGAAGCCAAGGAAAAGCTGCGTCAGGAAGCGTTGAAGCAGACTCAGCAAGTCATGAATGACGAGACCGGCAAGCCGATGGTTGAGGATCTGTTGTTCAACAACCTGATCATTCAATAAGCATTGTGGTGTCCGCGCGGCCCCATCGCGAGCAAGCTCGCTCCCACAGGATTGTGTGCACGGCGCAAGTCCCCTGTGGGAGCGAGCTTGCTCGCGATAGCGGCCTGTCAGGCCGCAAATCATTCAAGGCTTCAACGCAATAACCGCCGCCCACTGCTCCGCCGTCACCGGCATGACCGACAGCCGCGAGCCTTTCTGCACCAGCCGCATTTCAGCCAGGGCGGTCTGTTGCTTGAGGTAGTCGAGCTTGAGTACGCGGGGGAACGTCTCGACATGGGCGACATCGATGGCCGTCCAAGGATTTTTTTCCTGGCTGGCCTTGGCGTCGAAGTAGTGGCTACCAGGCTCCAGGGCCGTGGGATCGGGATAGGCCGCCTTGATGATTTTTCCGATGCCCGCGATGCCGGGCTCGGGACAACTGGAATGGTAGAAAAAGAACGTATCGCCCACCGCCATGGCCCGCAGGAAGTTACGCGCCTGGTAGTTGCGAACGCCGTCCCAGCGCGCTTGGCCGAGCTTTTCCAAGCCCTGGATGGACAATTCGTCGGGCTCGGATTTCATCAGCCAATGGGCCATGATT
Organism: Pseudomonas brassicacearum subsp. neoaurantiaca; assembly: GCF_013608025.1. Lineage (GTDB taxonomy): Bacteria > Pseudomonadota > Gammaproteobacteria > Pseudomonadales > Pseudomonadaceae > Aquipseudomonas. Next base: position 58,258 of record NZ_VDLV01000013.1, read on the forward strand.
TCTACTCCTGGGGGCTGTGGAGAAAAATAGTTCAGCGATTTTATGACAAACCGACAGTCGGTTGACGCCAGAGTTTGCGTGTGGGTCCGGGTTGCCGCAAAATGCCGGCCTTCCAAGCTTGACGCTGCTGCACGGCCAATAAGAAAACCGCTGCTGTCATCGTGTGTGATATGCCTTGAGGGGGGCAATCGATGAAACGCAAACCGGATTTGTTGTGGATACTGGTCATTCTGTTTGGCCTGGGTGTCGTGACCACGGGTTACGCCCAGAGCCTTTGGGCCAACAAGACCGATGCGCCGGTGGAAATCACCCAGCCCGCACAATCGCTCAAGCGCTGAGCCCGCTTTCCAGGCGCCGCTGATCACCGCGGCGTCTATCCCGCGATATACCATCGCCTGTCGCTGACCGTTCCTTGCAGCGGCACGTCCCAGCTTGCCTGTGCCAATCGTTCGACTTTCTGGCATTCGTGGGCCAGCCCCAACAGCGTCGGCTTGCGCCACTGTCTACGTCGTGCCAGGTACGCCAGGCTGCGGTCATAAAAGCCGCCGCCCATGCCCAGCCGGCCTCCGGCGTCGTCAAATCCCACCAACGGCAACAACACCAGGTCCAGCGTCCAGACCTTGCGCTGCCGGGCGATGTTCTTGCGTGGCTCGGGGATACGAAAACGGTTGGGCTGCATCTTTTCGCCGGCGTGAATGCGCTGGAACACCATCTTGGTCTGCGGCCAGGGGCTCAGTACCGGCAGGTAAGTCGACTTTCCTCGACGTTGGGCGGCGCGCAGCAGCAGGCGCGGGTCGATCTCTCCGTCGTTGGGCAGGTACAGCGCAATGTGCTTCGCACGGCGAAACAGTGGATGCTGGGCCAGTTGTCTGTAGAGCCCGCGGGCGGCTTCCCGCTGCTGGGCCGGCGTCAGGGCGCGACGGGCCTGGCGCAGCAGGCGACGAAGTTGCGGGCGAGGCAGCAACGCAGGTTCGGTCATATCGAGGCTTCACGAGGTGGTGTAATCGCCACAGCGTAACCGCAAACGATCGGACCAGAAATGCCAAACGCCAGAAACGACAATGCCAGTCATGATGACTGGCATTGTGTCGAGAATCAGGCTCCCCGGATGAACCGCTGTCGGCTTAGCCCTTGAACCCGAAAGTTCAAGGTGGAAGTTGCAGGAGGCGTTAAGGCTTTCCGTCAAGCGGACATGCACACCGGCCCCAACGTGCAACCCCCGTGGTTGTGCGTATCGGCTCAGGGACATCACCAACTGGCAAGCACCCCAGGGAGTGACGCAAGTATACCCCAGGCAGCCTCGCGAATCAGCCCTTGCTGACGTCCGGATCGGTAGCGAGCACCAGATCCACCCGATCCAGCAGGTCGCGCACCTGTTCACGGGTCGAGCCGCTGACCTGCACATCAGGCGTATCCTGGCGGTGCAGCAGGTCGTGGGTGATGTTCAAGGCGGCCATCACGGCGATGCGGTCGGCGCCGATGACTTTGCCGCTGCTGCGGATCTCGCGCATCTTGCCGTCCAGGTAACGGGCGGCGCTCACCAGGTTGCTGCGCTCTTCCTGGGGGCAGATGATCGAATATTCTTTATCGAGGATCTGCACGGTGACGCTATTGCTTGAACTCATGAGTCTTGCTCCAGGGCCTTGAGGCGCGAAATCATCGATTCGACCTTACGCCGGGCGATTTCGTTTTTTTCAATGAGGTGCGCGCGTTCCTCGCGCCAGGTTTTTTCCTGAGCTAATAGGAGTCCGTTTTGGCTCTTAAGTTGCTCGACCCGTTCAATTAGCAGCTCGAGTCTGGCCATCAGCGCTTGCAGGTCGGTGTCTTCCATTGTGTCCACTGAGGATTGAGTCTGATGGGGAATAAGGGTCGCACAGCCTTTAATGGTCTTGGCGAGTCTGTCGATGTAGGATACAAGGCCTCCATTCTAGACATAGCGCCGTCTGGCGCCTAGCTGCCCATGCCCATTCAGAATTCCCCGTATCAAGCATTCGCCACCCTGCTGAGCACCAGCGGCCATCCTGTCTCGCCTGCCGAACTGCATGGCTTGCTGCTCGGTCGCAGCTGCGCCGGTGCCGGTTTCGACGCCGATGGCTGGCTGGCCGACGCCGCCGAGTTGCTCGAAGGCGAGCCTGCCGACAACGTGCGCAACGCGCTCATCGGCCTGCAGGAAATGGTCAAGGGCGAGCTGACCAGCGATGACATGACTGTCGTCCTGCTTCTGCCGACCGATGATGCGCCGTTGAGCGAGCGCGCCGCCGCGCTGGGCCAGTGGTGCCAAGGCTTCCTCGCCGGCTTCGGCCTGACCCGCCGCGAATATGCGCTGAGCGATGAAGCCAAGGAAGTGTTGCAAGACCTGGCGGCCATCTCGCAGGTCCAGGATGCCTTGGAAGAATCCGACGACGGCGAAAGCGACTACATGGAAGTGATGGAGTACCTGCGGGTCGCGCCACTGCTATTGTTCACCGAGACCAAGAAAACCGCAGAGCCGGCCACCAAGCCGTCCCTGCACTGATCGCTTGAAAGGGAACACCGTCTGCCCATGATTCATATCCCGAAATCGGAATACAGCCGTCGCCGCAAGGCCCTGATGGCGCAGATGGAACCCAACAGCATCGCAATCCTGCCCGCCGCCGCCGTTGCGATCCGCAACCGCGACGTCGAGCATGTCTATCGCCAGGACAGCGACTTCCAGTACCTCAGCGGCTTCCCCGAGCCGCAGGCGGTCATCGTGCTGATGCCCGGCCGGGCCCATGGCGAGTACATCCTCTTCTGCCGCGAGCGCAATCCCGAGCGTGAGCTTTGGGACGGCCTGCGCGCCGGCCAGGAAGGAGCGATCCGTGAGTATGGCGCTGACGACGCATTTCCCATCACCGACATCGACGACATCCTGCCGGGCCTGATCGAAGGCCGCGACCGGGTCTACTCGGCCATGGGCAGCAACCCCGAATTCGACCGGCACCTGATGGAGTGGATCAATGTGATCCGCTCCAAGGCCAACCTTGGCGCCCAGCCGCCGAACGAATTCGTTGCGCTGGATCATCTGCTTCACGACATGCGCCTGTATAAATCGGCGGCGGAAGTGAAGGTGATGCGCGAAGCGGCCCGGATCTCGACCCAGGCGCATATCCGGGCGATGCAGGCGGCCCGGCCCGGGCTGTATGAGTTCAGCCTGGAAGCCGAGCTCGATTACGAATTCCGCAAGGGCGGCGCAAAAATGCCGGCCTACGGTTCCATCGTCGCGGCGGGGCGCAACAGCTGCATCCTGCACTACCAGCAGAACGACGCGCTGCTCAAGGACGGCGACCTGGTGTTGATCGATGCCGGTTGTGAAATCGATTGCTACGCCAGCGACATCACCCGTACCTGGCCGGTCAGCGGCAAGTTTTCGCCCGAGCAGAAGGCGATCTACGAAGTGGTGCTGGCCGCCCAGGAAGCGGCGTTCGCTGAAATCGCGCCGGATAAACACTGGAACCAGGCCCATGAAGCGACGGTCCGGGTCATTACCGAAGGGTTGGTGCGCCTGGGCTTGCTTGAGGGCGACGTGGATGAGTTGATTGCCAGCGAGGCCTACCGGGCGTTCTATATGCATCGCGCCGGCCATTGGCTGGGCATGGATGTGCATGACGTGGGCGAATACCGCGTCGGTGGCGAATGGCGGGTATTGGAAGCAGGCATGACGTTGACGGTGGAGCCGGGCATCTATATTTCGCCGGACAACCGCAGCGTAGCGAAAAAATGGCGCGGCATTGGCGTGCGCATCGAGGATGACGTGGTAGTGACCAAGACCGGTTGTGAAGTCCTGACCCGTGGCTTGCCCAGGACGGTCGCCGACATCGAGGCCCTGATGGCCGCTGCACGGACCCAGGCGGCATGAGCCGGGTCAATGTGGCAATCGTCGGCGGCGGCCTGGTCGGCGCGAGCCTCGCGCTGGCGTTGCAGGCCGGTGCCAAGGCGCGGGGCTGGAAAATCATGCTGATCGAGCCCTTTGCGCCTGGCGACACCTGGCAGCCGAGCTATGACGCGCGGTCCTCGGCGCTTTCATTCGGCGCCCGGCAGATCTATCAACGGTTGGGCCTGTGGCAGGAGATTTCCCGCCGCGCCGAGCCGATCAAGCAGATTCACGTGTCTGATCGCGGGCGGTTTTCCACGGCGCGGCTGTCTGCCATGGAAGAGGGCGTGCCGGCTCTCGGCTATGTGGTGGAAAACGCCTGGCTCGGCCAGTGCCTGTGGCAGGGCTTGGATCCGGAGGTCGTCAGTTGGCGCTGTCCGGCGCAAGTCACCCGGATGGAGCCGCAAGTGGCTGGCTATCGCCTGACCCTTGACGACGAAACCGTCATCGAATGTGATCTGGCAGTGCTCGCGGACGGTGGTCGTTCCGGCCTGCGGGAGCAGTTGGGTATCGGTGTACGCAACCGACCTTATGACCAGAGTGCGTTGATCGCCAATATCACGCCGGGCGAAGCCCATAACGGCATGGCGTTCGAACGGTTTACCGATGACGGTCCGATGGCCCTGTTGCCGCTCCCGGAGAATCGCTGTGCGTTGGTCTGGACCCGGCAGGGGATGGATGCGCAACGTCTGGCGGCATTGGACGAGCGCAGCTTCCTCAGTGAACTGCAGGAAGTGTTTGGCTATCGGTTGGGCGCGCTCAAGCAGGTCGGCGCGCGGCATCTTTACCCCTTGGCGCTGGTGGAGGCTGAAGAGCAGGTCCGTCCGCACCTGGTGATCCTGGGCAATGCCGCCCATAGCCTGCATCCGATCGCCGGACAGGGGTTCAACCTGTCCCTGCGCGATGCGCAAGCCCTGGCCGATGCCTTGCTGGAAAGCGACAGCACGCCTGGCGATTTCGCCGTGCTGCAGGCCTATCGTGAGCGCCAGCGGATGGACCAGGCCCTGACCGTGGGATTCTCGGACCAGGTGACACGCTTGTTCGCCAGCGATCTGCCGTTGGTGTCCGTGGGTCGCAATCTGGGCCTGTTGGGCCTTGATCTGTTGCCGCCGGCCAAACGCTGGTTCGCTCGCCAGGCCATGGGCCTGGGAACCCGTCCCGATGCGTGAGCCGGGGTATTTTTTTCACGGGCGGCTCATGTCGCCAGCTACACAGGCTTAAAGCATGGAATTGCGTGCAGATCTGCTGATTGTCGGCGCCGGTATGGTCGGCAGCGCCCTGGCGCTGGCGTTGCAGGGCAGTGGCCTGCAAGTGCTGTTGCTCGACGGCAGCCCGATGAGCGTCAAGCCCTTTGATCCACAGGCGGCGTTCGAGCCGAGGGTCAGCGCCTTGTCGGCGGCCAGCCAGCGGATTCTCGAACGCCTTGGCGTCTGGGACGGCATCACCGGACGGCGCGCCAGCCTGTATACCGACATGCACGTCTGGGATGGCAGCGGCACCGGGCAGATTCATTTTTCTGCCGCCAGCCTGCATGCCGAAGTGCTGGGGCATATCGTCGAAAACCGTGTCGTACAGGATGCCTTGCTGGACCGGCTGCATGACTGCGACCTGGGTTTGCTGGCCAATGCGCGTCTGGAGCAGATGCGCCGCTCCGGTGATGACTGGCTGCTGACCCTCGCTGACGGTCGAACCTTGCGGGCACCGCTGGTGATTGCCGCCGACGGCGCGAATTCTGCCGTGCGCCGCCTGACCGGTGTCGCCACGCGTGAATGGGATTATCTGCACCACGCCATCGTGACCAGCGTGCGCACCGCCAAGCCGCATCGATTGACGGCCTGGCAACGTTTTACCGACAACGGTCCGCTGGCGTTCCTGCCGCTTGCGCGCGACGGCCAACAGGATTGGTGTTCGATTGTCTGGTCCACGACCCCTGGCGAGGCACAGCGCTTGATGGCGCTCGATGACGTTGCGTTCCGTGACGAACTGGAACGCGCCTTCGAAGGTCAGCTCGGCACGGTGCTCGCTGCCGACCCGCGCCTGTGCGTGCCGCTGCGCCAACGCCACGTCAAGCGCTACGTGGCCGAAGGACTGGCACTGATTGGCGACGCGGCCCATACGATCCATCCGTTGGCAGGCCAGGGGGTAAACCTGGGCTTCCTCGACGCCGCCGTGCTGGCCGAAGTGCTGTTGCAGGCGGCAGGCCGCGGCGAGCGGTTGGCGGACGTGAAAGTCTTGAGTCGCTACGAGCGCAGGCGCATGCCTCACAACCTGGCATTGATGGCGGCGATGGAGGGCTTCGAGCGGTTGTTCCAGGCAGATCCGCTGCCGGCGCGCTGGTTGCGCAATACCGGATTGAAACTGGTAGACAGCATGCCTGAGGCCAAGGCTTTGTTCGTGCGCGAGGCGCTGGGGCTGATCGGGGATTTGCCGGAGTTGGCCAAGGCTTGAGAGGTGGGTTGGGGCTTATGGCGCTATCGCGAGCAGGCTCGCTCCCACATTGACCTGCTGAACCTGTGGGAGCGAGCTTGCCCGCGATGAGGCCGGGACAGTCACCTTGATAGCCCACCTGTGCAACATTTGGAAATGTGTCCGGCAACTGTTCGATTGAGCTGCCAAATGTGAGTCCTTATCATTTGCGCTCGTTCACCAACCAGAGACCACTCCCATGTCGGCAACCAAACGCCTGCTGTCCGCCCTCGCCTTGGCCTTGATCGGCGCTACCGCCGCCCAAGCCGCCGATGAGGTGGTGGTCTATTCCTCGCGCATCGATGAGTTGATCAAACCGGTTTTCGACGCGTACACCAAAAAGACCGGCGTGGCGGTGAAGTTCATCACCGACAAGGAAGCGCCGCTGATGCAGCGGATCAAGGCCGAAGGCGAAAACGCCACCGCCGACCTGCTGCTCACCGTGGATGCCGGCAACCTGTGGCAAGCCGAGCAGATGGGCATTCTCCAGCCCTTCACCTCGCCGGTCATCGACGCCAACATCCCGCCTCAATACCGCGCTTCGTCCCATGCCTGGACTGGGCTGAGCCTGCGGGCGCGGACCATTGCCTATTCCACTGACCGGGTTAAACCGGGCGAGTTGACCACTTATGAGGCCCTGGCGGGCAAGGAATGGGAAGGCCGCTTGTGCCTGCGGACGTCGAAGAAGGTTTACAACCAGTCCCTGACCGCGACCCTGATCGAAACCCACGGGGCGGAAAAAACCGAGGAAATCCTCAAGGGCTGGGTGAGGAATCTGTCCACCGACGTGTTCTCCGATGACACCGCGTTGCTGGAGGCGATCAACGCGGGTCAATGCGACGTCGGCATCGTCAATACCTATTACTACGGTCGCCTGCACCAGCAGAAACCCGATTTGAAAGTGAAGCTGTTCTGGCCGAACCAGGCCGATCGCGGCGTACACATCAACCTGTCGGGCATTGGCTTGACCAAGCACGCTCCGCATGCAGACGCCGCGAAGAAGCTCGTGGAATGGATGACCACGCCAGAAGCACAAAGCATATTCGCCGACATCAACCAGGAATTCCCGGCGAACCCGAAAGTGGCCCCCTCCAAGGAAGTCGCCGCCTGGGGCACGTTCAAAGCCGACACCTTGCCGGTGGAAGTGGCAGGTAAGCGCCAGGCCGAAGCCATCCGGATGATGGACCGCGCTGGTTGGAATTGAGACCAGTCCCTGTTCAGTCCATTGAAAACATGTGGCGAGGGAGCTTGCTCCCGCTGGAGGGCGAAGCCCTCCCAGAGTATCTGCGGGCCATGGCCCGGAACTTTGGGGCTACTTCGTAGCCCAGCGGGAGCAAGCTCCCTCGCCACGTTACTGTTTGTCTAACGAGAACCTTCCTTGGCCCACCCCGCCCAACGCCGCTGGTATCCCCTGGTCTTCGCCGTCGCTGCGTTGGTCCTGCTGCCCTTGAGCGTGCTGCTGCTGTCTTGGCAGAGCGTAGATCGGCAGATCTGGTCCCATCTGTGGGAAACCCAGATGCCGCGCCTGCTAGGCAATACCTTGACGCTGATCCTTGGTGTGGGCGTCGGCGTAACGCTGTTGGGCGTCAGCCTGGCCTGGCTCACCAGTCTTTGCGAGTTTCCTGGCCGGCGCTGGCTCGACTGGGCGTTGATGCTGCCGTTCGCGATTCCTGCTTATGTCCTGGCATTTGTCTTTGTCGGCCTGCTGGATTTTGCCGGCCCCGTGCAGACGCTGATGCGAGAATGGTTCGGCAGCGGCCTGCGCCTGCCCCGGGTACGCTCCACTGGCGGCGTGATCCTGGTCCTGGTCCTGGTGTTCTACCCCTATGTCTATCTGCTCGCCCGAAGTGCTTTCCTGGCCCAGGGCAAAGGACTGATGGAAGCGGCCCGGGCGCTGGGACAGTCGCCATGGCAAGCGTTCTGGCGCGTGGCGTTGCCGATGGCGCGGCCGGCAATCGGCGCGGGCGTGGCGCTGGCCTTGATGGAAACCCTGGCGGACTTCGGCGCGGTGTCGGTGTTCAATTTCGATACGTTTACCACGGCGATCTACAAGACCTGGTACGGCTTTTTCAGCCTTTCCAGTGCGGCCCAACTTGCCAGTCTCTTGCTGTTGGCGGTAATGGTGGTGCTCTACGGTGAACGCCGCGCCCGGGGTGCCCATCGGGCCAGTAACGAGCGACCTCGGGTCAAGGCACTCTACCCGCTGAAAGGGCTCAAGGCGATGGCAGCCAGTGCCTGGTGCTTCCTGGTGTTTGCCTGTGCTTTTGTCATTCCGGTGCTGCAACTGGTGGTGTGGTTCTGGCAACGTGGTCGTTTCGACCTGGACGAGCGTTATGCCGGGCTGATCGTCCACACCCTCTACCTGGGCGGCTTGGCCGCGTTGATTACCGTATGCGTCGCCTTGTTGCTGGCCTTCGCCCGGCGACTATCGCCGACTCGTCCCATCAGGGCCGGTGTCGCCCTGGCGAACCTGGGCTATGCCTTGCCGGGCTCGGTGTTGGCGGTCTCGATCATGCTCGCGTTCAGCTATCTGGACCGTGAACTGGTCATTCCGCTGTCGAGCCTGCTGGGCGGTGCGGGCAAACCGTTGCTGCTGGGCAGTCTTTCGGCGCTGTTGTTGGCGTATCTGGTGCGTTTCCTGGCTGTGGCCTACGGTCCATTGGAAAGCAGCCTGGCCCGAATTCGTCCGTCTTTGCCCGAGGCCGCCCGAAGCCTCGGAGTCAGTGGGCCACGATTGTTTTTCAAGGTGTACCTGCCTTTGCTGTTGCCCGGCACCCTGAGCGCGGCGCTGCTGGTGTTCGTCGATGTGCTCAAGGAAATGCCCGCGACCTTGCTGATGCGCCCGTTTGGTTGGGACACCCTGGCGGTGCGGATCTTTGAAATGACCAGTGAAGGGGAGTGGGCCAGGGCAGCATTGCCGGCGTTGACGCTGGTGCTGGTGGGGTTGTTACCGGTCATCGGATTGATACGACGTTCGGCCCATCGAAACACCTAGCAGGCGATCTCAATTATTGAGCGTCCTCCTAGGTGCCAGTCCTACATCATGCGGATACAATGCGCGGCATTCGGTGCGGTCCGTCTGTCGGACCGGGTAGCTGGGAGCGTCAGAAAACTCTGATTTTCAGATGCTCGTGCTGTGCAGTGCCCGTCCGCACCTTCGCCAAGCCCGGAAGGAGAAACCCATGGGACAGCGTACGCCTCTGTATGACCTTCATCTCGCCCTCGGCGCGAAGATGGTCGATTTTGGCGGTTGGGATATGCCTTTGCACTACGGCTCGCAAGTCGAAGAACACCATCAGGTGCGTCGCGATTGCGGAGTGTTTGATGTATCCCACATGACCGTGATCGACGTTGCCGGTCCCCAAGCCAAAGCCTGGTTGCAGCGCTTGCTGGCCAACGATGTCGATCGCTTGCAGGACGCAGGCCGTGCGCTGTACAGCGCCATGCTCAATGAGCATGGCGGCATTGTCGATGACATGATTATCTACCGGGTCGAGGACGGCTATCGGTTGGTGTTCAACGCTTCGACCCGCGATCAGGACCTGGCCTGGATGCAGGCGCAGCTCGGCGATTACGACGTGCAACTGCATGAGCGTCCCGAACTGGCGATGCTGGCGATCCAGGGTCCTCACGCCCGACACAAGATCGCTGAACTGGTTACGCAATCTCGCGGCCAGTTGCTCCAGCAACTCAAGCCGTTCGAAGGCCGCGCCGACGGTGACTGGTTCATCGCCCGTACCGGCTATACCGGAGAAGACGGTCTGGAGATTGTCCTTCCAGCCCATGAAGCCCCAAGTTTTTTCAACGATCTGGTGGGCGCCGGTATCTCACCCATTGGCCTCGGCGCCCGCGACACCCTGCGCCTGGAGGCTGGCATGAACCTTTATGGTCAGGACATCCACCAGGACGTTTCGCCCTTGGCTTCGAACATGGCCTGGAGCATCGCCTGGGAGCCGGCCAGTCGCCAATTCATCGGCCGCGAAGCGCTGGAAGCCGAATTCGCTGCGGGCGTGCAACACAAACTGGTGGGCTTGGTGCTTGAAGAGCGCGGAGTCCTGCGCGCCCATCAAGTAGTTCGAATCGCAGATGTTGGCGAAGGGGAGATCACCAGTGGTAGTTTTTCTCCTACGCTTAGCAAGTCAATTGCCTTGGCTCGTGTCCCAATGGCCACCGCCGACCGTGCCGAGGTGGAAATTCGTGGCAAGTGGTACCCGGTACGGGTGGTCAAGCCGACCTTCGTCCGCCATGGCAAAACCCTGATTTAACCCTTTTACGGCGGGCCGCCGGCCGCTGACACTTCTCTTGAGGACACAGAATATGAGTGATATCCCTGCCGAACTGCGTTTTGCCGAAAGCCATGAGTGGGCGCGCCTGGAAGCCGACGGTACGGTCACCGTTGGCATCAGCGATCATGCGCAGGAAGCCTTGGGCGATGTGGTGTTTGTCGAGCTGACTGAGGTCGGTAAGGTTTTTGCGGCGGCCGATCAAGCCGGTGTGGTGGAGTCGGTCAAGGCCGCTTCCGATATCTACTCCCCGGTTTCGGGTGAAGTGATTGCCGTCAACGAAGAGTTGGGCGGTTCGCCAGAGCTGTTGAACTCCGATCCGTACGGAGCTTGGATCTTCAAGCTCAAGCCAAGCGACAAGGCCGAGTTGGACAAGCTGCTGGATGCCGCAGGCTACAAGGCTGCTATCGGCGAATAACCGTTGATACCTGTGGGAGCGAGCCTGCTCGCGAATGGGCTGGATCAGTACCAATGAGGTTGGCTGACACACCGCTTTCGCGAGCAGGCTCGCTCCCACAAAGGCCTGCAGAGTCCCGAGAGATTTTCCAGGCAAAAAAATGCCGCTCAGTCGAGCGGCATTTTTTATTGGCCGGGAATCAATCCTGGGCGACGGCGTTCTTCGCCAGGATCGCGTTGGCCAGGTCCATGTCGGTGGCCTGCAGGCCTGGGTTGTCGGCACGGACTTTCTGCATCGCGGCTTCCAGGTAAGGGCCACGAATGCTGCCGTCACTGGCGACGAAGCTGCCGGCGTCGTCCTGGGCGGCGACGATCAGCTTGTTATCCTTGAAGGTCAGGTAGGTGGATCCGGTGGTCGCACCGGACGAGATGACGTTACGCCAAAACGTGTCGGCCATTGCCGAGCCCACGGGAAGAGAAAGCAAGGCTAGGGTCGCGACAGCAAGTTTGAGACGCATGATAGGTGACTCCACTGGGTTAACTATGACGTTGGATTGTCGAGGGCTCGATTCAGTTCCATGACGCATCACTCCGCCCGTTCAACCGTTAGCACCGTCCCTTCCTGCGCCACTACCCTGACCCGGGCGCCAACAGGCAGATCGGGTCCCTTCGCCAGCCACACGCCATCGGCCACCTTGATCTTGCCCCGCCCATCGACGATTGCCTCGTGGACCTGAAAGACCTTACCGATCAGTTCCTGTCCGCGTAGGTTCAGGAGTGGCTGATCGCTCTGGCGCACCGCGCTGCGCTGGCGTCGCCACCAATACAGGGCTGTCGCGATGGCGAACAGGCCGAACAGCAGGAACTGCATTTCCCACGCCATCTGCGGCAGGATGAAGGTCAGCACGCCGACCGCAGCGGCGGCCATGCCGATCCAGAGCAGATATCCGCCCGCGCCGAACACTTCCAGGATCAGCAGGATGACGCCCAGCGCCAGCCAGTCCCAATACGATATCTGTTGCAGGAAACCCCACATACGCGCCTCAGGCTTTCTTGCTGTCGAAGGTGGCCTTGACGATTTCGCCGATGCCGCCGACGGCGCCAATGACCTGGCTGGCTTCCAGCGGCATCAGGATCACCTTGCTGTTGTTGGCCGAGGCAAGTTTGCCGAGGGCATCAATGTATTTTTGCGCAACGAAGTAGTTCACGGCCTGGACGTTGCCGTCGGCGATTGCCTGGGACACCACCTGCGTAGCCAGGGCTTCGGCTTGCGCCTGGCGTTCGCGGGCTTCCGACTCCAGGAACGCGGCCTGCCGACTGCCTTCGGCCTCGAGGATCTGCGCCTGTTTCTTGCCTTCGGCGGTGAGAATTGCCGACGCTCGCAGGCCCTCGGCCTCCAGAATCTGGGCACGCTTGATCCGTTCGGCTTTCATCTGCCCGGACATGGCGGCCATCAGGTCGGCCGGTGGGCTGATGTCCTTGATCTCGATCCGGGTGATCTTGATGCCCCACGGCGCCGTGGCCTCATCCACGGTGCGCAGCAGTTTTTCGTTGATGCCGTCGCGTTGGCTGAGCATGGCGTCCAGTTCCATGGACCCCAGCACCGTGCGGATGTTGGTCTGCAACAGATTGCGGATGGCGTGTTCGAGGTTGTTGACCTCATAGGCGGCCTGGGCCGTGTTGACGACCTGGAAGAAGCACACGGCGTCGATCTGTACCGTGGCGTTGTCGGCGGTAATTACTTCCTGGGGAGGAATATCCAGCACGCTTTCCATGACGTTGATCTTGCGCCCGATGCGATCCATCACCGGAATGATGATGTTCAGGCCGGGCTTGAGCGTATTGGTGTAACGGCCAAAGCGCTCGACGGTCCACTGGTAGCCCTGGGGTACGACCTTGAACCCCATGAACAGGATGGCGACCACGAGGCCGATGAACAGTAAAAGTACGCTACCGATCTGCATGACGGTTCCCTGTGCGAATTGAAATGGACCTGCGAACCCTGAGTGTAGGGCACGCGGCCATTATCTTCGCTACGGTCCGTTCCGGTTTGTTTGTGGGATTTTTCTGCCTTTTGAGCCGGATGGTGCCTACTTCTGCTCGCTCTGCGGGGTTACCCGCAACACTTCCTCGACCGTGGTCAGGCCCGCCGCAACTTTTTGCGCGCCCGAGAGCCGCAGGCTGCGCATGCCTTCCTTGAACGCCTGGCGGCGTACGGCCAGAAGATCGGTGTCGGGGTGGATCAAGCCTTTGACGCTGTCGGTCAGTTGCATGATCTCGTAGACCCCGGCACGCCCGCGATAGCCGGTGTCACGGCACTCCGAGCAACCGACCGCCTGTTGGGCATTGGTGGGCAACGGTGCTTGCCACGGACGCGTCAGGGTTTGCCAGTCGTCTTCGTCCAGGGTCAACGGCGCCTTGCAGTGTGGGCACAACGTACGCACCAGGCGCTGGGCCATGACCCCGAGTACCGTGGCCTTGATCAGGTAATGCGGCACGCCGAGCTCCAGTAGGCGGCTAATGGCACTCGGCGCATCGTTGGTGTGCAGGGTCGAGAGCACAAGGTGTCCGGTAAGCGCCGCCTGAATCGCCATTTCGGCGGTTTCCAGGTCGCGGATCTCGCCGATCATGATGATGTCCGGGTCTTGTCGCATCAGCGCGCGGACGCCCGCGGCAAAGGACAGCTCGATATTGTGCTGGACCTGCATCTGGTTGAAGGACGACTCGACCATTTCAATCGGGTCTTCGATGGTGCAGAGGTTCACTTCCGGTGTCGCCAGCTTCTTGAGCGTGGTGTAGAGGGTCGTGGTCTTGCCTGATCCAGTGGGGCCCGTTACCAGGATGATGCCGTTGGGCTGGCGCGTCATGTCCTGCCAGCGACGCAGGTCGTCGGCGGAAAAACCGAGCTGGTCGAAATCCTTGAGCAGCACTTCCGGATCGAAGATCCGCATGACCATTTTTTCACCGAATGCCGTGGGCAAGGTCGACAGTCGCAGTTCCACTTCGCCGCCGTCCGGGGTCTTGGTCTTGACGCGTCCGTCCTGGGGCTTGCGCTTTTCCGCGACGTTCATCCGGCCCAGGCTCTTGAGGCGACTGATGATCGCCATCGTCACCTGCGGCGGGAACTGGTAGACGGTGTGCAGCACGCCGTCGATGCGAAAGCGCACGGTGCCCTGCTCGCGGCGTGGTTCGATGTGGATATCACTGGCGCGCTGCTGGAAGGCGTACTGGAACAGCCAGTCGACGATATTGACGATATGGGCGTCGTTGGCGTCAGGCTCCTGGTCGCTGGCACCGAGATTGAGCAGTTGTTCGAAGTTGCTCAGGTTGCTCGGTTGCTGTTCGACCGTGGTGGCACCGCTGACCGACTTGGCCAGGCGGTAGAATTCCACGCTGAGGCGCTGGATATCCACCGGGTTGGCGACCACCCGCTTGACCGGCAGCTTGAGCACGTGGGTCAGGTCCGCTTCCCAACTGCTGACGTAAGGCTGGGCGCTGGCAACGGTGACGGCGTCGCGATCAACCGCCACGGCGAGGATCTTGTGGCGCTGCGCAAAGGCATAGGACATCAACGGCGTAACGGCGGCCACATTGATCTTCAGCGGGTCGATGCGCATGTAGGGCTGGTCGGCCTGCTCGGCTAGCCACAGCGTCAGGTTCTCAAGGTCCAGGCGCTTGCCCGGGCGGCTGAGGTCGTCCAGGTGCTGGTTGGCAATGAATTCAAGCGGGTGCAACTGGCTGTTGGCGGTGTGGCGTCGACGGGCGTTGAGCGCGGTTTCGGCCGAGTCCTGGCTGATGATGCCTTGGGCAACGAGTTGGCGCAGCAGATCGTTAAGGTCCAGCCAGCGGTCCTGAGTGGCGTGTTTGGTGGACATGAGCGTTCGAGTTCCTATTGGACAATTGCAGCAAAGCCGCGATACAGACACCTCGATGTCTTGGCCTGGTCTGCAAAAGAATAGTCGCGACGTTATGTACCGTTGGGCCACTACCCGACCAATGAGTTTCGAATTCTTGCCGCAGCGGTCTCAACTCACTGCCTGAACCGATCCAGCCCGAGCAATTTCAACGTCTTGCACATCCACCGAACTCAGGCTGATCAAGTTACGCAATTTTTCCGCGATCACCTGGGCACGGTGCCAGCTCAGCCCGTCCATGAGTATCTCCATGGACAGTTGATCATGGTGGCGCTCCATATGGATTTTCTCGGGTGTCAGGCCCTGCAACGCAAACAGATTGAGCACCCGGCACGGCAGGTCCGGTTCGGCTTCGCCCAACAATAGATATTCGACGCGACGATGAGGATTGGCGGCGTGCCAGACGTCGGCGCGCGATGGAGGCGTGGCGGTGGATTCGAATGAGGGCATGGGACATCTCCTGATATGCGGAGAAATGTTTACATGCGCTCCGAGGTATTTCTTATCTAAGATGTGTCTTATTGCCGTTCTGGCGAATAAGATTTATCAATGATTGGCTGATTATGGGTTTATTTATGCATAGCGAACTGGACGGCTACGACCGCAGGATACTCGCGCTGCTGCAAGAGGATGCTTCGCTGTCCAGTGCGCAGATTGCCGAACAGGTAGGTTTATCCCAATCGCCGTGCTGGCGACGGATCCAGCGGATGAAAGAGGAGGGCATCATTCGCGGGCAGGTGACGCTGTTGGATCGCAAGAAAATCGGCCTGAACACGCAGATATTCGCCGAAGTGAAACTCAATGCCCACGGCCGCTCGAATTTCACCGAATTCACCGAGGCGATCCGCGGCTTTCCCGAAGTGCTGGAATGTTACGTGTTGATGGGGTCGGTGGATTTCCTGCTGCGTATCGTCACGGCGGACATCGAGGCGTATGAGCGGTTCTTCTTCGAGAAGCTGTCGATGGTGCCGGGGATCCAGGAGGTGAACTCGATCGTGGCGCTTTCGGAAATCAAGTCCACGACGAGTTTGCCGGTGGTGCGCTGAGCTTGTTTTTGCGATGTTTGGGCTGGCCTCATCGCGAGCAAGCTCGCTCCCACAGTTGATCTTCAGCGGCCACAAGATCTGTGTGCAACGCTGGACCCCTGTGGGAGCGAGCTTGCTCGCGAAAGCGGTGTTCCAGACGCCAAAGGTATATCGATTACAGGCGCAACAAAGTCTTCCACGCCCGATTCTGATACACCGCGATCGCCTGTTGCTTGCGCGCATCCAGTAGCTCGTCGGTGATCGGCTCGTTGGCCAGTTGCGCCAGCTTGTTCAATTCACCGTAGAGGCGGTCCATTTCCGGAATATCGAGGACGTGGCGGGCATGGTGCAGCCAGGCCTGGATCCGTTCGATGCGCGGCAGTTGCTCGGCCAGGTCTTCAGGCTGTTGCTGATAGCGTTGCAATTGCAGCGACGAAGCTTCTTCGCTCAACAGGCGCGGCAACCAACTGCCCAGTTGCGCCGCGCCCTGGCGGTTGCCGCGGGTGTTGCGCTCGGCGGCCCAACTGCGGGCCAGCAGCCAGCGTGAAGCTTCGAGGGAGAACAGACCCCAGCGCGGGTCCTGCAGCTCTTCGAGGAATTGCTCCGGGGCTGCCTTTCGCACGTCTTCGTCTTCGATGCCGGCCTGGACCAATGGGCGCCAGTCTTCCAGCAGTGCGTCCAGGGCAACGCGCAGGTCATGAGTCGATTGACGCGGCGCGGCCTGGCCGAGGCTGCTGAGCAGGGCACGCAGTTCGGCGAGGTTTTCCACCCAGTCTTGCAGCAGGCGCCAATGGCCATTGAAACGGTATTGCTCGGCCAGGCGCTGGCTGCTGCCCAACAGGTGCCAGCTCAAGGCGGCGAACGCGTCGTCCAGCGGTGTTTCGACGGTCAGTTGCGGGGCCGGCAGGCTCAGGGCGTAGCTGTTCGCGTCATGCAGGCGGTAGCCCCGTTCGGCCTTGCTGATATCGCAAGGCATCAAGGGCAGGGTCGCGGCCAGCTCGGCGGCCAGTTCCAATAGCGCGGCGGGTTCGCCTTCGCGCAGCTCCAGTTCCAGCTCGCAGATTTCTTCCTTCTGCTTGCCCACCACGACGTGGCCCAGGTCCAGCGCGGCCTCGATGACCACTTTGCTTTTGCCACGGCCCCAGGCGATCTCGGCGCGTTCGCGAACGAAGTCGGTGGTGAAGATCGCCTTGAGGGTTTTCTTGTCCAGTTCGGCCAGGGCCTCGGGCCAGCATTCGCCGTCGAGTTTCTTCAGGTCCAGCTTGGCCTTGGACAGATGCCAGTCGTACTCGTTGCGCTCGGACAGGCCGGCGACGCTCTGGCCACGGGTCTTGAGCGTCTGGATCACTTCTTCGCCGTCGCGGCGCAGGCGCAGGGCGACCTTGGCTCGGGCCAAGTCACGCTCCGGCGTGTCGAAATACTGGTTCATCAGTTCGTGGCGTTCCCAGCCACTCTTGTTGCGTTTTTTCAGCAGCGGATGCTCACGCAAGGCTGCCAGGGTCTCGCGGCTGACGCGGAGTTTGATTTCGGTTTCTTTCTGCATGGCCGGAAAATCCAGGGATCGGGTGCGCAGCCGGGAAGAGGTGTGGCTGCCAAGGTCGTGCAGTGTACAGGACTCATCCGTCCTACGCGTCGCGACGGTTTCATCCTGACTCTCGATGGTTCTATGATGGACGTCAATTTGTACGCCCCGGAGCCAGCGATGCCTTTGCCGTCCATGAAAGATCAGTTCGCTGCCCTGATCGCCGCGCCTTCGGTCAGTTGTACCCAGCCAAAGCTGGACCAATCCAACGGTGCGGTGATCGAGCTGCTGGCGGGCTGGCTTACCGAGCTCGGGTTCTCCTGCGACATCCAGCAAGTGAGCCCGGGCAAATTCAATTTGCTCGCCAGTTTTGGCACAGGCCCCGGCGGGCTGGTGCTGGCCGGTCACAGCGATACGGTGCCGTTCGATGGCGCGTTGTGGCAGACCGATCCGCTGAAACTCACCGAAGTCGACGGTCGCTGGGTAGGGCTCGGCAGTTGTGACATGAAGGGCTTTTTCGCCTTGGCCATCGAAGCGGTCAAGCCGCTGCTGGACCAACCGTTCAAGCAGCCGCTGTTGATCCTCGCCACCTGTGATGAAGAAAGCTCCATGTCTGGCGCACGCGCCTTGGCCGACGCCGGACGGCCGTTGGGGCGTGCCGCGGTGATTGGCGAGCCTACCGGCTTGCGGCCGATCCGCCTGCATAAAGGTGTGATGATGGAGCGCATCGACATCCTCGGGCGCAGTGGCCATTCCTCCGATCCGAGCCTCGGACACAGCGCCCTCGAAGCCATGCATGACGCCATGGGCGAGCTGCGCGGCTTGCGCCTGCAATGGCAGCGTGAATTCCGTAACCCACAGTTCACCGTGCCGCAACCGACGCTGAATTTCGGCTGCATCCATGGCGGCGACAACCCCAACCGGATCTGCGGCCAGTGTTCCATGGAATTCGACTTGCGGCCCTTGCCCGGCATGGACCCGCAAGTGCTGCGAGCGGCGATCCAGCAGAAGCTCGACCCGATTGCCGAACGACACCAAGTGAAGATCGACTACGCGCCGCTGTTCCCGGAAGTGCCGCCGTTCGAGCAGGCCGAAGACGCCGAGCTGGTACGCGTGGCCGAGCGACTGACGGGTTATCGCGCCGAAGCAGTGGCGTTCGGCACCGAAGCGCCTTATCTTCAGCGCCTTGGCTGCGAAACCCTGGTGCTGGGCCCTGGCGACATCGCCTGTGCCCACCAGCCGGGCGAATACCTTGAAATGTCACGTTTGCAGCCTACCGTGCAATTGCTCCGTCAGTTGATTGGGCACTACTGCCTGACGCCGGCCACGGCCGGTTAAATTGCCCCCTTGCGGGCCCGTATTCATTACATGAGGAGAGCGCGCGTGTCGCCAAGCCTGTTCCGACGATAACCACCAGCCCGCTGTGCGTTCTGTTTCGTCCTTTTTCGGCTGTTATTTATTACAGGTCAGGTTCATGCCCGAATACGTCAATTGGCTTCGCCACGCTTCGCCTTATATCAATGCCCACCGTGATTGCACCTTCGTCGTCATGCTGCCCGGAGATGGGGTTGAACACCCCAACTTCGGCAACATCGTTCATGACTTGGTGTTGTTGCACAGCCTCGGCGTGCGCCTGGTGCTGGTCCATGGTTCGCGCCCGCAAATTGAGACCCGCCTCGCGGCACGGGGCCTGACGCCCCACTACCACCACGGCATGCGCATCACTGATGCCGCGACCCTGGAGTGCGTGATCGACGCGGTCGGCCAACTGCGCATCGCCATCGAGGCGCGCTTGTCCATGGACATGGCGTCGTCGCCCATGCAGGGCTCGCGGCTGCGGGTCGCCAGCGGCAACCTGGTCACGGCACGGCCGATCGGCGTTCTCGAAGGCGTGGACTATCACCACACCGGCGAAGTGCGTCGGGTCGATCGCAAGGGCATCAACCGCCTGCTGGACGAGCGCTCCATCGTGCTGTTGTCGCCGCTGGGCTATTCGCCCACGGGGGAGATCTTCAACCTGGCCTGCGAGGATGTCGCCACCCGGGCGGCCATCGACCTGGCGGCCGACAAACTGCTGCTTTTCGGCGCCGAACAAGGCCTGATTGACGAACATGGGCGCCTGGTTCGTGAATTGCGACCGCAACAGGTGCCGGCCCACATGCAGCGACTGGGCAGCGATTACCAAGCCGAATTGCTCGACGCCGCAGCCCAGGCGTGTCGTGGCGGTGTTGCACGCAGCCACATCGTCAGCTATGCCGAGAACGGCGCGCTGCTGGCCGAACTGTTCACTCGTGATGGCAGCGGCACGCTGGTGGCCCAGGAACAATTCGAGGTGGTGCGCGAAGCGGCCATCGAGGACGTTGGCGGCTTGCTGGACCTCATCAGCCCGCTGGAGGAGCAGGGCATCTTGGTGCGTCGTTCCCGTGAGGTGCTGGAGCGTGAAATCGAGCAGTTCAGCGTGGTCGAGCGCGAGGGGATGATCATTGCCTGTGCGGCGCTGTACCAGATTGCCGATTCGGACGCGGGTGAGCTGGCCTGCCTGGCGGTCAATCCGGAGTACCGCCATGGCGGGCGCGGTGATGAACTGCTGGAGCGAATCGAAACCCGGGCGCGTGCCCAGGGGCTCAAGACACTGTTCGTACTGACGACCCGGACCGCCCACTGGTTCCGTGAAAGGGGCTTTGAACCCAGCAGCGTTGAACGCCTGCCGGCGGCGCGGGCTTCGCTGTACAACTACCAGCGCAATTCGAAGATCTTCGAAAAAACGCTGTAGACGGCTCCCGAAATCCGCCATCGCCGCGACTTTCTTGATTTCAGACAATGAGCAGCTAGTCTGGAACGCGTCAAGATCGCGGCATGCGCGACTTGATGAGCAGGATCGAAGGCGCAGGAGGCGCAGAAATATATCTCGTCGCCAGGAATTCGCGGGGCTGCGTAAAAGCCCGACGAATTACCGTTCAGTTATCCCCTACGTCGCCGATAAGGCTTGTCACGGCTTGATGACGCTGTGATGGCACCTATATGTCAGAACGCGCTGAAAACTGTTGAAACAATTCTTTTTGGATTTATAAAGAATCCTTTATTCTGCGGGCCGATGTCGCGGGGTTAGACCATGGTCGTAGTCCGAAAGGGTTACGGTTGACTTGCCAGTCACGGTCTGGCGCTAATCGCGCATCCGCGGATTCCGGGCGTTCGATCCGGAGCCAAAGATAGACAAGAATTAGAAAACGAGAGGAGCGATGCATGAAGAAGTCCACCTTGGCCCTGGCAGTGGCCGTTGGGGTATTGGCGCAGCAGGCAGGCGCCGCCGGTTTTATCGAAGACAGCAAGGCGTCTGTCAGTTCTCGTACGTTGTATTTCAACAACGACAACCATGAAACGGGCAAAGAGGACCTGCGCGAAACGGGTACCGGCCTCAAGTTCGACTACAAGTCTGGCTTCACGCAAGGTGTCGTTGGTTTCGGTATCGACGCCCAGGCGCTGGTTGGTATTCGCCTCGATGGCGGGAAAGGCCGTAACGCTGGCTCCTACATGCCAGCCGATACCGATGGTTCCGCTGTACATGACTGGAGCCGTTTGTCCGGCAACGTAAAGGCGCTTTTCTCCAAGACCGAAGCTCACCTCGGTGGTGCCCTGGCGCCTAACCTGCCGATTCTGGTAGCCAACGACAGCCGTCTGCTGCCGCAAACCTTTGAAGGTGGCACCATCACCTCCAAGGAAATCGACAACGTCACGTTCAACGCCGGTCAGTTGGAACATGCCACAGGCCGTGCTTCGAGCAACAGCACCGGCCTGGCAGTGGCCGGCGGTAACCAGGACAGCAACCAGTTCCGTTATGCCGGTGCTGACTGGAAGGTCACCAAGGACCTGACGCTGCAGTACTACTACGCCAACCTGCAGGATTACTACAAGCAGCACTTCCTGGGCGCGGTACACGTTTTCCCGATCAGCGAAGGTCAATCCTTCAAGACCGACCTGCGCTACTTCGACAGCAGCTCCGATGGCCGTAACGGCGACGCGGGCTATCGTTTCAGCAACAACAATGGTTATGAGAAGAACCCGGGCGAGGTCGATAACAAGACCTGGAGCGCGATGTTCACGTACACCCTCGGTGGCAGTGCTTTCTTGCTGGGTCACCAACAAGTCGGCGATGACGGCGGTTTCGTCTACCTGAACCAGGGCGACGTGGTTAATGGCAACGGTCGTCCTGAAGGTGCCGGTGGTGCAAGCTTCTACCTGTTCACCGACAGCATGATCAACGGGTTTGTCCGTGCCGGTGAAAACACCACCTTCGGTCAATACTCCTATGACTTCGCGTCCTTGGGCGTGCCAGGCTTGAAAGCTTCGGTTGCCTACCTGCGCGGTGACGACGTCAAGTCCCGCACCGCAGGTGGAAGCGATTACTCCGAGTGGGAACGCGACATGCGAGTGGATTACGTGATCCAGCAGGGCGCGTTGAAAGGCTTCGGTACGACCCTGCGTCAAGGTACCTACCGTAGCAGCGGCGTGGGCGACAGCCAGGATCAAACCCGCCTGATCTTCAACTACACTTACAACTTCATGTAAGACGTAGCGCAGTAAAAAAAGCCCCGCCCGGCATCGCGCCGGGCGGGGCTTTTGCGTTTTTGGCTCAACGAGCGGGATACTGCTTTACCCCTTGGACCCCATCGCGTCCTTACGCAGAATGAAGCTGCTGAACGCCAGAAATTCGTCCAGATGCCCGGTAATGATCGCTACCAATATCGGCAATTGCAGGGCTTGGTAGTCATGCACGGCGATGTTCCTGAAACCCACCATGTTCTTCAGGTTTTTCACCAGCCCTTCCTCGATCCAGCCGCCTTTAAAAAGTAACTCGAACGTATCGCGAGCACTTTGTGGAACACCCAATCGCTCACGGCGAATCAAGTGTTGTCCCATATCCAGCGCCGCTTCGCAGGCACGCTGAATGTTCAGGACGGCCGAATCCTGGCGAGTGAAATCCGTAGCAAAGGTAGCGGGGTCCTTCTCGTATTCTTCTCGCACCCTGGCGACGCAACGCTCGATACTCGCTGCTTTGTTGATCAGTACGTCATCGGCCATACACGCTGCCTTCTTCCTGGATGTCGTTGAGCAATCCTGCGCGAGCTTCATCTAGAGCGGTCTTTTCGCTGAGGACGAAACATTCGAACAACCCTGCCTGTACATCTTTGGCCCAGAGTCTTCGGCCTCGGGTCACGATCTGGTACTGCATGACGGTGGTGGTCGCCCGTAGATCAATCAGATCTACCGGAGTGCCCGCAATGTCCGCCAATTCACCTGAAAGCTGCCATAACGAAACAGGATCGCCCTCGCCGGGCAAAAGCACAGCCAAATCGACATCGCTGTCGGGCCCGGCGGTCCCCTGCGCATGGCTGCCGAACAGGTACACCGCCAGCAGATCAGGCAGATGGTTTTGCAAATGAATCAGCAAGGCTTGAGTGTTCATGCCGCCTATCCTAGCCGCTCATCCCAAAATCGCATCAAGAATCTCCGTATCGTAGACACAAAACAAAAAAAGCCCCGCCCGGCATCACGCCGGGCGGGGCTTTTGCGTTTCGGGTCCGGCCCACCCCTGTAGCCTTCCCCGAACCTTCTCCTCTTTTCAGCAACTCGAGGCCTTCTCGAAACCTCGGTAATGATCTTGGGCCGCTATGCGTCAAGGCACCAGTGAACAGTTTTTTATATTTCCTAATGATCTAGATAAATGGGTATTCATTCTTTTTCAAGCAACGAAAAGCGGTGCACAGTTTGGGCTCATAAAAACCAACCAGGAGCCGCATCATGAGCCTCAGACTTGGCGATATCGCCCCCGATTTCGAACAGGATTCCAGCGCCGGCAAGATTCGCTTCCACGAATGGCTCGGCGACAGCTGGGGTGTGCTGTTCTCCCATCCGGCGGATTTCACCCCGGTGTGCACCACCGAGCTGGGCCTCACCGCCAAGCTCAAGGACGAATTCGCCAAGCGCGGCGTCAAGGCAATCGCCCTGTCGGTGGACCCGGTTGACTCGCACCACAAGTGGATCGAAGACATCAACGAAACCCAGAACGCCGTGGTCAATTTCCCGATCCTGGCCGATGCCGACCGCAAGGTGTCCGACCTGTACGACCTGATCCATCCCAACGCCAGCGACACCTTGACCGTGCGCTCATTGTTCGTGATCGACCCGAACAAGAAGATTCGCCTGACCATCACCTACCCGGCCAGCACCGGGCGCAACTTCAATGAAATCCTGCGGGTGATCGATTCCCTGCAACTGACCGACAACTACAAAGTCGCCACGCCCGCCAACTGGCAGGACGGTGATGAGGTGGTGATCGTGCCGTCGCTCAAGGATGAAGAAGAGCTCAAGCAGCGTTTCCCCAAGGGTTACCGCGCGGTGAAGCCGTACCTGCGCCTCACACCGCAGCCCAACCGCTAACGCAATACCGAACCTGTGGGAGCGAGCTTGCTCGCGATAGCGGTGTGTCAATCGGCATTGATGCTGGCAGGTCCGACGCCATCGCGAGCAAGCTCGCTCCCACAAGGTTGATCTTTTCTGTGTACCAAAGGGTTTTGGCCGTTTCGACGGCCTTTTTTATTGCGCAGAGTAAAGCAGGACGTATATCTCTGTATCGAATAACTAAATGAATAAATATGATTTAAAGATATATGTGCGCGCTGTTATGGTTTGCTCCATACAGCGAGATCGCCCACCGCGAATCGCACGTGACTTTAAGGAATGGTTGGCATGTTGGTTGTCTCGCTCGGCGGCAGTCCCAGCCAGCGCTCCCGTTCTGGGGTGCTGCTGGAGCGCTCGCAACGTTGGTTGCAGCAGCAAGGTGTAGAAGTGGTGAGCTATCAGGTGCGTGATTTCCCCGCCGAGGATCTACTCCATGCCCGCTTCGACAGTCCCAAGGTGGTGGACCTGCTGGCCCAGATCGAAAACGCCGACGGTTTGCTGATCGCCACGCCGGTCTACAAGGCGTCTTTTTCCGGTGCGTTGAAGACCGTGCTCGATCTGCTGCCGGAACGGGCCCTGGCCCACAAGGTGGTGTTGCCCATGGCAACCGGCGGCAGCATCGCCCACATGCTCGCGGTGGATTACGCCCTGAAGCCGGTGCTATCGGCGCTCAAGGCCCAAGAGATGCTCCATGGGATTTTCGCCGAAGACAGCCAGATCGCTTATGGCGAGGGCAGCGCCCAAGCGCAATTGACGCCGGCCTTGCAGCAGCGCCTGGACGAAGCGCTTGAACAGTTTCACAGCGCTATGGCCCGTCGGCCGAGGCCGTTGGACCCGCATGTATTGAATGAACGTTTGTTGAGTGCTCGCTGGAGCATTTGACCCCCGAACACCACTGATTCAACTCACCTTACTCAGCCGTCAACGGCCAAGCAGGTGCAGCCAAAACCCCACAGCAAAAAGGAGAGGCGCCATGCGCACTGTCATTTTGCGTCGCGGGCTGGTCGCTCTGTTTGCTGCGGCTGTGTCCTTCGGCGCCATCACCCAGGCTCAAGCCGAGACCTTGCGGATCGGTTACCAGAAATACGGCACCCTGGTGCTGCTCAAGGCCAAGGGTTCCTTGGAAAAACGCCTCGCCGCCCAAGGCGTGGACGTGCAATGGACGGAATTTCCCGGCGGCCCGCAGCTGCTTGAAGGCTTGAACGTCGGCTCCATCGATTTTGGCGTGACCGGCGAAACCCCACCGGTGTTTGCCCAGGCCGCAGGCGCCGACCTGCTCTATGTCGCCTACGAACCCCCGGCGCCCACCAGCGAAGCGATTCTCGTGCCGAAAGGCTCGGCCATTCAGTCGGTACAAGACCTCAAGGGCAAGAAAGTCGCGCTGAACAAAGGCTCCAACGTTCACTATCTGCTGGTGCGCGCACTGGAAGACGCCGGCCTCAAATATTCAGACATCCAAACGGTTTTCCTGCCACCGGCCGATGCCCGCGCGGCGTTCGAGCGGGGCAGCGTGGACGCCTGGGTGATCTGGGACCCGTACCAGGCAGCCGCCGAACAACAATTGCAGGCGCGCACCTTGCGTGACGGCAAAGGCATCGTCGACAACCACCAGTTCTACCTCGCGACCAAACCCTACGCGCAGAAAAATCCCCAGGTGATCACGGCCCTGGTGGAGGAAGTGCGGGCGGTGGGGGAGTGGTCCAAGGCCAATCCCGAGGACGTGACCCAGCAGGTCTCGCCGCTGCTCGGGCTGCCGGCGGATATCACCCTGACGTCGGTGAAGCGCCAAGGCTACGGCGCGTTGTTCCTCACGCCGGAAGTCGTCGCGGCCCAGCAGAAAATCGCCGACAGCTTCTACCAGCTCAAATTGATACCCAAGCCCTTGAGCATCAAGGACGTGATCTGGACGCCGCCGGCGACCGTTGCGAACGCGCAGTAATTCGATCCCTTAGGAGACCACTCCATGAGCCTCAACATTTTCTGGTTCCTGCCCACCCACGGCGACGGCCATTACCTTGGCACCGCTGAAGGCGCACGCGCCGTCGATCATGGTTACTTGCAACAAATCGCCCAAGCGGCAGATCGGCTGGGTTTTGGCGGCGTTTTGATTCCCACCGGGCGTTCCTGCGAAGACTCCTGGCTGGTGGCCGCTTCGCTGATTCCGGTGACCCAACGCCTGAAGTTTCTGGTTGCCCTGCGCCCCGGGATCATTTCCCCGACGGTGGCGGCGCGTCAGGCCGCGACGCTGGATCGTCTGTCCGGCGGGCGCGCGCTGTTCAATCTGGTGACCGGCGGTGACCCGGACGAACTGGCTGGCGATGGACTGTTCCTCGACCACGAACAGCGCTACCAAGCCTCGGTGGAGTTCACCCGCATCTGGCGACGGGTGTTGGAAGGTGAGACCGTCGATTACGACGGCGAGCACATCAGCGTGAAGGGCGCCAAGCTGCTCTATCCGCCAATCCAGCAACCGCGCCCGCCGCTGTATTTCGGCGGTTCGTCGGAAGCCGCCCAGGACCTGGCCGCCGAGCAGGTGGAAATGGTGCTGACCTGGGGCGAGCCGCCCGCGGCCGTCGCGCAGAAAATCGAACAGGTGCGAGCCAAGGCCGCGAAGCTCGGTCGTACCGTGCGCTTCGGCAT
This sequence comes from Pseudomonas brassicacearum subsp. neoaurantiaca, assembly GCF_013608025.1. Lineage (GTDB taxonomy): Bacteria > Pseudomonadota > Gammaproteobacteria > Pseudomonadales > Pseudomonadaceae > Aquipseudomonas. The sequence continues at coordinate 84,855 of NZ_VDLV01000013.1, forward strand.
TCGCCTGCATGTGATCGTGCGGGAAACCAACGCCGAAGCCTGGCAAGCGGCCGACCGCTTGATCTCCCATCTGGACGACGAAACCATCGCCCGTGCCCAGGCGTCCCTGGCGCGCTTCGACTCGGTGGGCCAGCAACGCATGGCCGCGTTGCACGGCGGTCGCCGCGACAAGTTGGAAGTCAGCCCCAACCTGTGGGCCGGGGTCGGCCTGGTGCGTGGCGGTGCCGGGACTGCGCTGGTGGGCGACGGCCCGACCGTGGCCGCGCGGGTCAAGGAATACGCCGAGCTGGGCATCGATACGTTCATCTTCTCGGGTTATCCACACCTGGAAGAGTCCTATCGGGTGGCGGAGTTGCTGTTCCCGCACCTGGATGTGGAACGCCCGGAACTGCCGAAAAGCCAGGGCTACGTGAGTCCGTTCGGTGAGATGGTCGCCAACGACATCCTGCCCAAAGCCGCGTCCCAGAGCTGAGGCGGCCATGAAGAAAGTTATCCACAACCTGGCGCCGTGGGCGGTGCCGCTGCTGTTGCTAGCGGTGTGGCAATTGTCGGTATCGGCCGGTTGGTTATCCACACGGATCCTGCCGGCACCGGTAGCGGTGATCGAGGCCGGGGTCAGCCTGGTGCGCAGCGGCGAGATCTGGACGCACTTGGCAATCAGCGGTTGGCGTGCGGCGGTGGGCTTCCTGATCGGCGGCGGCATCGGCCTGGCGCTGGGCTTCATCACCGGGTTGTCGAAATGGGGCGAGCGGCTGTTGGACAGCTCGGTGCAGATGGTGCGGAACGTGCCGCACCTGGCATTGATTCCCCTGGTGATCCTGTGGTTCGGCATCGACGAGTCGGCGAAGATTTTCCTGGTGGCGCTGGGCACGCTGTTTCCCATCTACCTCAATACTTACCACGGCATTCGCAACGTCGATCCGGCGCTGGTGGAAATGTCCCGCAGTTACGGCCTGTCCGGCTTCAGCCTGTTTCGCCAGGTGATCCTGCCGGGCGCCTTGCCTTCGATCCTGGTGGGGGTGCGTTTTGCCCTGGGCTTCATGTGGTTGACGCTGATCGTGGCGGAAACCATCTCGGCCAGTTCCGGCATCGGTTATCTGGCGATGAACGCTCGTGAGTTCCTGCAGACCGACGTGGTGGTGCTGGCGATTCTTCTGTACGCCGTGCTCGGCAAGCTGGCCGACCTCGCCGCCCGTGGCCTGGAACGGGTCTGGCTGCGCTGGCACCCGGCCTACCAGGTGAACAAGGGAGGTGCCGTATGACCGCCCAACAACCTCCGCGCTTGCTGCGGGGCATCCCGCTGGCAGTGCGCAATCTGCAAAAGACATTCGGCTCGCGGCAGGTATTGCGTGACATCGACCTGCATATCCCGGCCGGGCAGTTCGTCGCGGTAGTGGGGCGAAGCGGCTGCGGTAAAAGCACCTTGCTGCGCTTGCTGGCTGGTCTCGATCAACCCTCCGGCGGCCAGTTGTTGGCAGGCTCGGCGTCGCTGAGTGCTGCGCGTGAAGACACGCGGCTGATGTTCCAGGAAGCGCGACTGTTGCCGTGGAAAAAGGTCATCGACAACGTCGGCCTTGGCCTCAAGGGCGAATGGCGGCCGCAAGCCTTGCAAGCGCTCGACGCCGTCGGCCTGGCCGATCGCGCCCATGAATGGCCGGCGGCGTTGTCCGGCGGCCAGAAACAGCGAGTGGCCCTGGCCCGGGCGCTGATCCACCAGCCGCGCCTGCTGCTGCTCGACGAACCCTTGGGAGCGCTGGACGCCCTGACCCGGATCGAGATGCAGCAACTGATCGAGCGCCTGTGGCAGCAACACGGCTTCACCGTGCTGCTGGTCACTCACGATGTCAGCGAAGCGGTCGCGATTGCCGACCGGGTCATCCTGATCGAAGACGGCCAGGTCGGCCTCGACCTGGCCATCGACCTGCCACGCCCTCGCGCTCGCGGCTCGCATCGCTTGGCGAGCCTGGAAACCGAAGTCCTCAACCGCGTGCTGTCCTTGCCCGGCCAACCGCCGGAACCCGAGCCCGTTTCACCCTTGCCCACGCAGTTGCGTTGGGCTCAATAACTTCATCCAGACAGGAATCAATACCATGACTATCAAAGCCATCAACGTACGCAACCAGTTCAAAGGCACCATCAAGGAAATCGTCGAAGGCGACGTGCTGTCGGAAATCGACGTGCAGACCGCCTCGGGCATCGTCACCTCGGTCATCACCACCCGCTCGGTGAAAGAGCTGGAACTGGCGATCGGCAGCGAAGTGATTGCCTTCGTCAAATCAACGGAGGTGTCGATCGCCAAGTTGTGAGCGGTGTTTCACCCGCAGCCCCGGATGGCGTGAGCCCTTCGGGGCTTTTTTTGTGCTTCTAGGAGGTTTTAAAGGGATTTTAAATGCGCTTTATTTGTTATAAAGCGCTTTATAAGGATTCTTATCTCCATGTCATCGTATGCCTTCGATTTTTAAGGAGTGCTATAGTGCCTCTAATCTGGTTTAAACAGCCTTAGAGCGCCTCTTATGAACGATTTTTTCCCTATCGATTGCGCCGATAACCTTCAGGCGATTGGCTCGTTGGTCAAAAGCAGGCGCTTGGGAAATCGGCAGCGACAAAAAGATCTCGCCGCATCATTGGCTATTTCCGAGCGAACGGTGCGCAAAATCGAAGCGGGTGATCCTTCCGTGGAGTTGCGGTCGTTCATGCTGGTTTTATGGCAGTTAGGATTGACCCAGGAAGTCTTCCAGAGTCGCCAACACATTGAGACGTTATCGGTTACTTCGGCTCCGACACCGCGCAACGCCCGCGTGCGACTGACGAATGCCAAGGGGGACTTCTGATGGCCCGCGCCTAGTCCCCGAACAACGATCGCGCAGGTAACTTGATGGCCGGAGCGACCCGGCATCCATCCGAGGGCATCGGGCAGGAAACGTTGCCAACCCTGAAAGGTCTGGCGGCTTTTATCGACGCTACCGAAGCCATCTTCGATAACCAGCTGGATGAGGAGGCCATCAGGACTCTGCAATTGCGCAAGCAACGTTCCTCGCTGGGCGGTGCCAGGCCCAAGCGCACGTTGCAGGATGAGGGCGTATTGGTACTTGCCAAGCCGCGTGACCGTTATGACACCTGCGATGTTCCTGCGTTGGAACATGCCTGCATGACGTTCGCCGCGCTCAAAGGACTTCGCGTTGCGAAGACAGCGCTTTATGCCGGTACCCCGTCAACGCTGCTGGTGAAGCGATTCGACCGGTTTTCGATGGCCGAGGCCGGTCGCCGGATACCGATGCTGAGCGCGTTGACGCTGCTGGATGCCGATTGGCGCTCCAATGATCGAAGCACCTGGGTCTACGCCGGACTCGCCAACGAAATGAAACGCCGTGGCGCTCCGGACGAGGACCTGCAAGAGCTGTTCAAGCGCATGTGCTTCAACGCTTTGGTGGGGAACGACGATGACCATCCGAAAAACCACGCCATCCTCTGGCTCAAGGGCCGCTGGCGACTGGCACCGATGTATGACGTGGTGCCCGGGCTGGACGGGTCATCGCCGCCTTATCTCTCGATGGCGGTCGGTCGCCACGGGCGAATCATCACGCGAGAAAACCTGCTCAGTCACAGTGTGCATTTCGCCCTGACGCCTGCGCAGGCGGCCCAAGCCCTCGACGAGGTGACCAATTGGGAAGCTGAACTCAACGAGCATTACACACGCCTTTTGGACGGCGTCGAGTTGGAGTTGGCCGTTGCCGCTATCGGTGCCCACCGCATGAAAAGCTGAGCGGCGCGTCAGGCGGCGTCACGCTTGGGTAGATACGGTGGCAGATACAACCCCAGGTACGCGTCGAACACCCGCATGCCTTCTTCTGCCATGCGCGGGGTAATCTCGCCGTGCTGTTGGACCGAGCGGGCGTAGACGCGGTCGCCCAGTTCCATGGCCAAGGCAAACACATCGACGTCGGTGGGCAGCGCCGGCAGTTGGAAATGACGGGCGAAGACGGTGTGCATCAGCTCGCTCAGCTCCAAGTCATGCTGGCGGTCGGCCTGGGTGACTTCGGTCAGGCCGTGCTGGGCCAGGATCAGTTGGCGAGCGGCGGCGTCCTCGCTGTAGATCACCAGCATGCGCTGCTCCACCAGCCGCGACAGGTCGTGCCAGTGGTTCAGCGCGCCATGGTCGATCGGTGCTTGCAGGCAGGCGCGAAAGGCCGCGTGGACGTCGGCGGTCAAGGCTTCGAGCAGGGTCGGGACGCTGGCGAAGAAGTGGTAGACGGAAGAGGGCGGTATCTCGGCGCGTTCGGCGACGCTATAGATCGACAGGCTGGCCACGCCTTCGGCGGCAAGCAGCGTACGGGCGGCATCAAGAATGGTGTCGATCCGGGCCTGGCTGCGTGCGCGGGGTTTGCGAGGGGTGGCGATGCGCGTCATGGACGTCTCCTGCGGGGCTGGCGGGCATTGTACGCAGAGCGGGCGGATGGTCCATACCCGGACTTTTGAGCAGAGCAACTCCTGTGGCGAGGTAGCTTGCTCCCGCTGGGGTGCGAAGCAGCCCTGAAATCAGCCGCCGCCGTGGTTCAGGTTGACCGCTTCAGCATTTTTGGGGCTGCTGTGCAGCCCAGCGAGAGCAAGCTCCCTCGCCACGGGGGCTAAGCGCATAAAAAAACGCCGGAGGCGCTGAAGCCTGCGGCGTTTTTGTTCTATAGCAACCGCTTAAACGGTATGCAGGTACCAGTTGTACTCAAGGTCGGAGATGGAGTGTTCGAACTCTTCCAGCTCACTTTCCTTGCAGGCCACGAAGATATCGATGTATTTCGGATCGATGTACTTGGCCATGACTTCGCTGTCGTCCAGCTCGCGCAGGGCATCGCGCAGGTTGTTCGGCAGGCTTTGCTCGTTCTGCTCGTAGCTGTTGCCTTCGACCGGCGCGCCGGGCTCGATCTTGTTGATCAGGCCGTGATGCACGCCCGCCAGTACGGCTGCCATCAGCAGGTACGGGTTGGCGTCGGCACCGGCGACTCGGTGTTCCAGGCGCACGGCATCGGCAGAACCGGTCGGCACGCGCAAGGCAACGGTGCGGTTGTCCAAGCCCCAGGTCGGCGAGTTCGGCACGTAGAACTGTGCACCGAAACGACGGTAGGAGTTGACGTTCGGGCAGAGGAAAGCCATCTGCGCGGGCAGGGTCTCGAGCACACCGCCGATCGCGTGACGCAGTGCGGCGTTCTGCTCGGGATCCTCGCTGGCAAAGATATTCTTGCCGTCTTTGTCCAGGATCGAGATGTGGACGTGCAGGCCATTGCCCGCCTGGCCCGGATACGGCTTGGCCATGAACGTGGTGTCCATTTCATGGTCGTAGGCGATGTTTTTGATCAGTCGCTTGAGCAGTACCGCGTAGTCGCAAGCCTTGATCGGGTCGGCGACGTGGTGCAGGTTCACTTCGAACTGCGCCGGGGCACTTTCCTTGACGATGGCGTCGGCGGGAATGCCTTGCTCCTTCGCACCTTCCAGAATGTCCTGGAGGCAGTCGACGTATTCGTCGAGGTCATCGATCAGGTAGACCTGTGTCGAATGCGGGCGTTTGCCGGAGATCGGCGAGCGGGGCGGTTGCGGTCGGCCGTTCACGTTCTCCTGGTCGATCAGGTAGAACTCCAACTCGAACGCCGCGCAGATGGTCAGGCCTAGTTCATCGAACTTGGTCACGACCTGGCGCAGGACTTCACGCGGATCGGCAAAGAAGGGTTCGCCTTCCAGTTCGTGCATGGTCATCAGCAGTTGCGCAGTCGGGCGCTTCTGCCAGGGTTCGTTGCTCAGAGTGCCGGGGATGGGATAGCAGATGCGGTCGGCATCGCCGATGTCCAGGCCCAGGCCGGTGCTTTCCACCGTCGAGCCGTTGATATCCAGGGCAAATAGAGAGGCCGGCAGGTTGATGCCTTTCTCGTAAACCTTGTGGAGGCTGGTGCGTTCGATGCGCTTGCCGCGCACCACACCATTCATATCCGCAATCAGAAGGTCAACGTACAGAACCTCAGGATGTTCCTTAAGGAACGCGTTCGCTTCGTTAAGCTGAACGGCACGCGGGGGTACCGACATGATGCAACACCTTTGTTGTTAAAAATATCAATCATTGATCTCTTCGAAAGCCAGTCAACCCGAACGGCATGCCGAAGTCAAGCAGGGCCTTTTTTGCCCTAAAAAAGCACCTGTGGGGCTTTTTTGAGGCAATTTGGGGCGTTTTTTTCCCTTTGAGGGGCTTGGCGCCCGCAGGCTTGAGCGGGCCGTGTTGTATTTTTTACGGGGGTGTTGTGTAAAAAAATGAACAAGGCTAAGCTCGATTCAAACCCATAACAGCAATAATACCGGGGTGCTTCATGTCTCGCCTGCCGTTAATCGGCGTCACCACCTGCTCCAAGCAGATCGGTTTGCATGCGTATCACACCACTGGCGACAAATACGCCCGGGCTGTCGCAACAGCCGCCAAGGGCCTGCCAGTGTTGATCCCCTCACTGGCGGATCTGTTCGCACCGTCCGATATTCTGGACGCCCTGGACGGTATTCTCTTTACCGGCTCTCCTTCCAATGTAGAACCTTTTCACTACCAAGGCCCGGCCAGTTCGCCAGGCACTGCTCATGATCCTGCACGGGACGCCACCACCCTTCCGCTGATCCGCGCCGCTGTCGAGGCGGGCGTTCCGGTGCTGGGCGTTTGCCGGGGGTTCCAGGAGATGAACGTAGCCTTTGGCGGCAGCCTGCATCAGAAAGTTCACGAAGTCGGAACCTTTATCGATCATCGTGAAGACGACACCCAACCGGTGGAGATTCAATACGGCCCGGCCCACGTCGTGCTTATCCAGCCTGGCGGCGTCCTTGCGGGCCTGGGCCTGCCGCCGCAGATCGACGTCAACTCGATTCACAGCCAGGGCATCGAACGCCTGGCACCGGGGCTGCGGGCCGAAGCATTGGCGCCGGATGGCCTGGTCGAGGCCGTCTCGGTTGTACAAGGCAAGGCTTTTGCTTTAGGTGTGCAATGGCACCCGGAATGGGCGGTAGGCTCTAATCCGTACTATCTTGCGATTTTCCAGGCATTTGGCGATGCCTGCCGAGCAAGGGCAACACAACGCGACGCCGATGCGTCAAACAACGCCTGACTTCTAATAGCAGCCAGGAAACTCACGCCTAGAGGCATTTATGAGTAACAACCTCGACCAGCTCACCGATTGGTTGAAAGACCACAAGATCACAGAAGTCGAATGCATGATTGGCGACCTGACCGGCATCACCCGGGGCAAGATCTCGCCGACCAACAAGTTCATCGCCGAAAAAGGCATGCGCCTGCCCGAGAGCGTCCTGCTCCAGACCGTCACGGGAGACTATGTCGAAGACGACATCTATTACGAACTGCTCGACCCTGCCGACATCGACATGATGTGCCGCCCGGACGAAAACGCAGTCTTCCTGGTGCCGTGGGCCATCGAGCCCACCGCCCAGGTGATCCATGACTCCTACGACAAGCAGGGCAACCCCATCGAGCTGTCGCCGCGCAACGTATTGAAGAAGGTGCTCAAGCTCTACGCCGACAAGGGCTGGCAGCCGATTGTCGCGCCGGAAATGGAGTTCTACCTGACCAAGCGCAGCGACGACCCGGACTTTCCGCTGCAACCGCCGATTGGCCGCTCCGGCCGCCCGGAAACCGGCCGCCAGTCTTTCTCGATCGAAGCGGCCAACGAATTCGACCCGCTGTTCGAAGACGTCTATGACTGGTGTGAATTGCAGGAGTTGGACCTTGACACGCTGATCCACGAGGACGGCACCGCGCAGATGGAAATCAACTTCCGTCACGGCGACGCGCTATCCCTGGCCGACCAGATCCTGGTGTTCAAGCGCACCATGCGCGAGGCGGCGCTCAAGCACGACGTGGCCGCCACGTTCATGGCCAAGCCCATGACCGGCGAGCCGGGCAGCGCGATGCACCTGCACCAGAGCATCATCGACAAGGAAACCGGCAAGAACGTCTTCTCCAATGAAGACGGAACCATGAGCGATCTGTTCCTGCACCACATCGGTGGCCTGCAGAAATTCATCCCCGAGCTGCTGCCGCTGTTCGCGCCCAACGTCAACTCGTTCCGCCGCTTCCTGCCCGATACCTCGGCGCCCGTGAACGTGGAGTGGGGCGAGGAGAACCGCACCGTCGGCCTGCGCGTGCCCGATGCCGGGCCGCAGAACCGCCGTGTGGAAAACCGCTTGCCGGGCGCCGACGCCAACCCGTACCTGGCGATTGCCGCCAGCCTGTTGTGCGGCTACATCGGCATGGTCGAAGGCATCAACCCGAGCGCGCCCGTGGTGGGCCGAGGGTATGAGCGCCGTAACCTGCGCCTGCCGCTGACCATCGAAGATGCCCTGGAGCGCATGGAAAACAGCACCACCATCGAGAAGTACCTGGGCAAGAAATTCATCACGGGCTACGTCGCGGTCAAACGGGCCGAGCATGAAAACTTCAAGCGCGTCATCAGTTCGTGGGAGCGGGAATTCCTGCTCTTTGCCGTCTGATCCGCCGGGCGGGGCTGCCACAGGCCCCGCCCCCAATGGAATAAAAGGAGAATTCGCATGACCCGCAACAACCCGCAAACCCGTGAATGGCAGGCCCTGAGCAACGACCATCACCTCGCGCCCTTCAGCGATTTCAAACAGCTCAAAGAGAAAGGCCCGCGCATCATCACCCACGCCAAGGGCGTGTACCTCTGGGACAGTGAAGGCAACAAGATCCTCGACGGCATGGCTGGCCTCTGGTGTGTGGCCGTCGGCTACGGTCGCGATGAACTGGCGGACGCCGCCAGCCAACAGATGCGTGAGCTGCCGTACTACAACCTGTTCTTCCAGACCGCCCACCCGCCGGTACTGGAATTGTCCAAGGCCATCGCCGATATCGCCCCGGAAGGCATGAACCATGTGTTCTTCACCGGCTCCGGCTCGGAAGGCAACGACACCATGTTGCGCATGGTCCGCCACTACTGGGCGATCAAGGGCCAGCCGAACAAGAAAGTCATCATCAGCCGCAAGAACGGTTATCACGGTTCGACCGTGGCCGGCGCGAGCCTGGGCGGCATGACTTATATGCACGAGCAAGGCGACCTGCCGATCCCGGGCATCGTTCACATCGCCCAGCCGTACTGGTTCGGCGAAGGTGGCGACATGAGCCCTGAAGAGTTCGGCATCTGGGCTGCCAACCAATTGGAAGAAAAAATCCTCGAAATCGGCGTCGACAATGTCGGTGCGTTCATTGCCGAGCCGATCCAGGGCGCGGGTGGGGTGATCGTGCCGCCGGACAGCTACTGGCCGCGCATGAAGGAAATCCTCGCCAAGTACGACATCCTGTTCGTGGCCGATGAAGTGATCTGCGGTTTCGGGCGCACCGGTGAGTGGTTCGGTACCGACTTCTACGGGTTGCAGCCGCACATGATGACTATCGCCAAGGGCCTGACCTCCGGCTATATCCCCATGGGTGGCCTGATCGTGCGCGATGACGTGGTCGCGGTGCTCAACGAAGGTGGCGATTTCAACCACGGCTTCACCTATTCCGGTCACCCGGTGGCCGCCGCGGTGGCTCTGGAAAACATCCGCATCCTGCGTGAAGAAAAGATCATCGAGCGTGTCCACGGCGAAACGGCACCCTATTTGCAGCAGCGCCTGCGGGAACTGAACGATCATCCGCTGGTGGGTGAAGTGCGCGGTGTCGGTTTGCTGGGGGCGATCGAACTGGTCCAGGACAAGGCCACGCGCAAACGCTACGAAGGCAAGGGCGTGGGCATGATCTGCCGGCAGTTCTGCTTCGATAACGGGCTGATCATGCGCGCGGTGGGTGACACCATGATCATTGCGCCGCCGCTGGTGATCAGCAAGGCCGAGATCGACGAATTGGTGACCAAGGCGCGGCAATGCCTGGACCTGACGCTCAGTGCGTTGCAGGGCTAAGTGCTAGGCTCTGAGCGAGGTGCCTGTGGGGGCCTCGCCCAGTGTGAATAAAAGGCTGGGCTTGTGTTGAAAGCCTGGCCTGTAACTTGCCAGACTACCGGCCGTTCAAGTTGCCCGCGAGCTGGTTACTGAACAGTGGCTAAGAAGAATAACTGGAGCATTTTTTCATGAAGGCATTAGGTATGAAGATAGCTGGCAAGACCCTCCTCGCCATGTCCCTGGCGGGCCTGATGGCGGGCGCCGTCCAGGCGGACGACAAAGTGCTGCACGTCTATAACTGGTCCGACTACATCGCGCCGGACACGGTTGCCAAGTTCGAGAAAGAGACGGGGATCAAGGTCGTCTACGACGTGTTTGACAGCAACGAGACGCTGGAAGCCAAGTTGCTGGCCGGCAAGTCCGGCTACGACGTCGTGGTGCCGTCGAACAACTTCCTCGCCAAGCAGATCAAGGCCGGCGTCTATCAGGAGCTGGACAAGTCCAAGCTGCCTAACTGGAAGAACCTAGACACCGACCTGCTCAAGGCCGTCGGAGACGCCAGCGACCAGGGCAACAAGCACGCCTTCCCTTACATGTGGGGCACCATCGGCATCGGTTACAACCCCGAGAAGGTCAAGGCCGCGTTGGGCGTCGACAAGATCGATTCCTGGGACACCCTGCTCAAGCCTGAGAACATCGCCAAGCTCAAGAGCTGCGGCGTGAGCTTCCTCGATTCGCCAACCGAAATGATCCCGGTGGCCCTGCATTACCTCGGTTATCCAACCGACAGCCAGGACAAGAAACAACTGGCCGAAGCCGAAGCACTGTTCCTCAAGCTGCGCCCATCGATCGGTTACTTCCACTCTTCCAAATACATCTCGGACCTGGCCAACGGCAACATCTGCGTGGCCGTGGGCTACTCGGGTGATATCGAGCAATCGAAGAGCCGCGCTGCCGAAGCTGGCGGCAAAGTGAAAGTGGCCTACACCATTCCGAAGGAAGGTGCCGGTTCGTTCTACGACATGGTCGCCATTCCCAAGGATGCCGAGAACGTCGAAGCCGCTTACAAGTGGATGAACTTCATCATGCAGCCGGAAATCATGGCTGAGATCACCGACAACGTGCGTTTCCCGAACGGCAACAAGGCCGCCACCCCGCTGGTGGACAAGGAAATCTCCGGTGACCCAAGCATTTATCCATCGGACGAAGTGAAAGCCAAGTTGTACGCCATCAGCGACCTGCCGCCTGCGACCCAGCGGCTGCTGACCCGCAGTTGGACCAAGATCAAGTCCGGTAAATAAGCCGGCTTGAAGCCGTCTCCCGTTGTTGCGGTCATCGCGACGGCGACAACGGGAGCAATTAAATAACTAAAAGTTTTGCTGGATCGGTTTATCGAGGGTAAGTTGCGCGCCGGTTTTGTTGCAGGGCAGTTCATTTGCCCGGTGACGGGGGCAACTTGGGCCCAACTATTTAAGAGGACCTCCACGTGCCTGTCTTTTCTTTGTTGCGCAACGCCTTGCTGGTCGGTGCCGGCCTGACACTCGCTGTCAGTGTCCAGGCGGCCTCCACCGTGCATATTTATAACTGGTCGGACTACATCGGCGAATCCACGCTGGCGGACTTCGAGAAAGCCACCGGGATCAAGCCGGTCTATGACGTGTTCGATTCCAACGAAACCCTGGAAGGCAAGTTGCTGGCCGGTCGCACCGGTTACGACGTGGTCGTGCCGTCCAACCACTTCCTGGGCAAGCAGATCAAGGCCGGGGCGTTCCAGAAGCTCGACAAGTCCCAGCTGACCAACTATGCCAACCTTGATCCCCTGTTGCTCAAGCGCCTGGAAAAGAATGACCCGGGAAACCAATACGCCGTGCCTTACCTGTGGGGCACCAACGGCATCGGCTACAACGTCGAGAAGATCAAGGCCGTCCTGGGCGTCGACAAGATTGATTCGTGGGCCATGCTGTTCGAGCCGGAAAACATCAAGAAGCTGTCCAGCTGCGGCGTTTCGTTCCTCGATTCGGGCGACGAGATGATCCCGGCGATGCTCAATTACCTGGGCCTGGACCCCAACAGCCAGAACCCTGAAGACTACAAGAAGGCCGAGGCCCAGCTCCTCAAGATCCGGCCTTACGTGACCTACTTCAATTCCTCCAAGTACATCTCCGACCTGGCCAACGGCAACATCTGCGTGGCCGCCGGGTTCTCCGGCGACATCTTCCAGGCCCGCTCCCGTGCCAGCGAAGCCGGCAAGGGCATCGAAATCGCCTACGTGATCCCCAAGGAAGGCGGCAACCTCTGGTTCGACATGCTGGCGATCCCGCGCGACGCCACCAACGTCAAGGAGGCCCATGCATTCATCAACTACGTGCTCAAGCCTGAGGTTATCGCCCAGGTCAGCGACGTGGTTGGTTATGCCAACCCGAACCCCAAGGCTGGCGAACTGATGGACCAGAAAGTACGCACTGACGAAGCGGTTTATCCACCGCAAGCGGTCGTCGACAAGCTCTACGTCAACTCCGAGTTGCCGCCCAAGATCCAACGACTCATGACCCGCAGCTGGACCAAGGTCAAGTCGGGTAAATAGCGTTCAACGCTCTAACTTTCAGAAGGTTCGCCCGTCTTGGGCGAGCTGCAAATTTTGTGGGAGTTTCGTAAATGGCAGTTGCCTCCGGCGCCTATAAGAAAGCCCTCGAGGGCGACCAGACACCCAAGCAGGTGCTGGTCAAAATCGACCGGGTCACGAAGAAGTTCGACGAGACGATTGCCGTGGACGACGTGTCCCTGGAAATCAAGAAAGGCGAGATATTCGCCTTGCTCGGCGGTTCGGGATCGGGCAAGTCCACCTTGCTGCGCATGCTGGCAGGTTTCGAGCGGCCCACGGAGGGGCGGATTTTCCTCGATGGCGTGGACATCACCGACATGCCGCCCTATGAGCGGCCAATCAACATGATGTTCCAGTCCTACGCCTTGTTCCCGCACATGACGGTGGCGCAGAACATCGCCTTCGGCCTGCAACAGGACAAGATCCCGAAAGCCGAGATCGATGCTCGCGTGGCCGAGATGCTCAAGCTGGTGCAGATGAGCCAGTACGCCAAGCGCAAGCCGCACCAGCTCTCCGGCGGCCAGCGCCAGCGCGTGGCCCTGGCCCGTTCCCTGGCGAAGCGGCCGAAGCTGCTACTGCTCGATGAGCCGATGGGCGCCCTGGACAAGAAGCTGCGCTCGCAGATGCAACTTGAGCTGGTGGAAATCATCGAGCGGGTCGGTGTGACCTGCGTGATGGTGACCCACGACCAGGAAGAGGCCATGACCATGGCCGAGCGCATCGCGATCATGCACCTGGGCTGGATCGCCCAGATCGGCAGCCCGATCGACATCTACGAAACCCCGACCAGCCGCCTGGTCTGCGAGTTCATCGGCAACGTCAACATCTTCGAGACCGAAGTGGTGGACGACGCCGAAGGCCACGCGGTGCTGACCTGCAAGGACCTGGACCGCAGCATCTACGTTGGCCACGGCATCAGCACCTCGGTGCAGGACAAGTCGGTGACCTACGCTATTCGCCCGGAAAAACTGCTGGTCACCTCCGAGCAGCCGACCTGCGAGCACAACTGGTCCAGTGGCAAGGTCCATGACATCGCCTACCTGGGTGGCCATTCGGTGTTCTACGTCGAGTTGCCAAGCGGCAAGCTGGTGCAGTCGTTCGTCGCCAACGCCGAACGCCGCGGCCAGCGTCCGACCTGGGGCGACCAGGTGTTCGTCTGGTGGGAAGACGACAGCGGCGTGGTGCTTCGCTCATGAACATGCGCAAATTCAAACGCCGACTCGCCCGAATAACGCCCGGTGGCCGTCAAATGGTCATCGGGGTGCCCTTCATCTGGTTATTCCTGTTCTTCATGCTGCCGTTCTTCATCGTATTGAAGATCAGTTTTGCCGAAGCCGACGTGGCGATTCCGCCGTACACCGAGATCTACAGCTACGTCGATCAGAAATTGCAGGTGCTGCTCAATCTCGCCAACTACGTGATGTTGAGCGAGGACGAGCTGTACATAGCCGCTTACCTCGGCTCGCTGAAGATGGCTCTGATCAGCACCGTCTTGTGCCTGCTGATCGGCTATCCGATGGCCTACGGTATCGCCAACGCCCGCAAAGAGATGCAGACGGTGCTGGTGCTGCTGATCATGATGCCGACCTGGACCGCCATCCTGATCCGCGTCTATGCGTGGATGGGCATCCTCAGCAACAACGGCTTGCTCAACGGTTTCCTGATGAGCATGGGCTGGATCAGCGAGCCGCTGCAAATCCTCAATACCAACCTGGCGGTCTACATCGGCGTGGTTTATTCCTACCTGCCGTTCATGATCCTGCCGCTGTACGCCAACTTGGTGAAGCATGACGCCAGCCTGCTGGAAGCCGCGTCGGACCTGGGCTCGAGCACTTTCAACAGCTTCTGGAAAATCACCGTGCCGCTGTCCAAGAACGGCATCATCGCCGGCTGCATGCTGGTGTTCATCCCCGTGGTGGGCGAGTTCGTGATCCCTGAACTGCTGGGTGGCCCGGAAACCCTGATGATCGGCAAAGTGCTGTGGCAGGAATTCTTCAACAACCGTGACTGGCCGGTGGCATCCGCCCTGGCGGTGGTGATGCTGGCGATCCTGATCGTTCCAATCATCCTGTTCAACCGCAGTCAGGCCAAAGAAATGGAGGGCAAGGAATGAAGCGCTTCAGTTTTTCAAGCCTGATGCTGGTGCTGGGTCTGCTGTTCATCTACGCACCGATGGTGATCCTGGTGATCTTCTCGTTCAACGCCTCGAAACTGGTGACGGTGTGGGGCGGCTGGTCGGTCAAGTGGTACGTCGGCCTGCTGGACAACAGCCAACTGATGGGCTCGGTGATGCGCTCGCTGGAAATCGCCTGCTACACCGCGATTGCCGCGGTAGCCCTGGGCACGCTGGCGGCCTTCGTGCTGACCCGCATCACTCACTTCAAGGGCCGCACGCTGTTCGGTGGCCTGGTCACCGCGCCATTGGTGATGCCTGAAGTGATCACCGGCCTGTCGTTGCTGCTGCTGTTCGTGGCCATGGCGCAGATGATCGGTTGGCCCCAGGAACGTGGCATCGTCACGATCTGGATCGCCCACACGACGTTCTGCGCGGCCTATGTGGCGGTGGTGGTGTCGGCGCGCTTGCGTGAGCTGGACCTGTCCATCGAAGAGGCGGCCATGGACCTCGGTGCGCGGCCGTGGAAGGTGTTCTTCCTGATCACCATCCCGATGATCGCGCCTTCGTTGGCGGCGGGCGGCATGATGTCGTTCGCGCTGTCCCTCGACGACCTGGTGCTGGCGAGCTTCGTTTCCGGCCCTGGCTCGACCACGTTGCCGATGGAAGTCTTCTCGGCGGTGCGCCTGGGGGTCAAGCCGGAAATCAACGCGGTGGCGAGCCTGATCCTGCTGGCGGTGTCCCTGGTGACCTTCCTGGTCTGGTACTTCAGCCGCCGCGCCGAAGAAAATCGCAAGCGGGCGATCCAGCAAGCCATCGAGGAAAGCGCCGCCGACTCCTGGAAACAACCGGAAGTCCGCCGGGCGGAGACCGCTTCGGCCTGAGATCGGCACAGAGCCAGGAGTGTGGGAGCGAGCTTGCTCGCGATAGCGGTGTGGCAGTCGATGCAGGTGTTGACGGTCAGGCCGCTTTCGCGAGCAAGCTCGCTCCCACAGGGTTCTGTGTGGTGTCCGTGAACTTGTGGCCTGGCTCGGATCCTGTGTGGGAGCGAGCTTGCTCGCGATAGCGGTGTGGCAGTCGATGCAGCTTTTGACGGTCAGGCCGCCTTCGCGAGCAGGCTCGCTCCCACAGGTTTTTATGGCGTTCATAGGTCGCTGGTCAGGCGTAGACCCCATGTGGGAGCGAGCCTGCTCGCGAAGGCGGTGTTCAGGCTGGCTATGAATTCCAAGGCGAGTTGCGGATCACTTCGACGAAATTCATCGGCTTGAACTCCGGCTCCTGATCCTTCAGCACATCGGTCTTCACATTGCCAAACGTGGTCTGCGGACGGTGCCGCAAGCCGTCGGCGAAGGCGCAGATGATGCATTCCTTGAAGCCTTCCCCACGGGGATGTGCATGCACCACGGCCTCGCGCTGTGCGGCGGGGAACGCGGCGTAATCCATGCCCAGCACGTCCATTTCCACACCTGCCGTCACCAGGGCGACGTTGGGGCGCAGGTGCTTTGGCACGCCGGGCGTGGTGTGCAGCGCAATCGACAGCCACACTTGCTCAATGTCGTCGTCGCTCAATCCGTAGGGTTTCAGAAATGCCGCGGCCGCATTCGCGCCGTCCACCTCGAAACGCTCATCGTCGCTGCGATAACCTTCCACCAGCCCGATATCGTGGAACATTGCGCCGACATACAGCAGCTCCGGATCGTAAGCCAATTGCTGGCGCTGGCCGCTCAACGCGCCGAACAGGAACACCCGGCGGGAATGGTGGTACAGCAGGTCCGATTCAATGTCGCGAATATATTCGGTGGTGGCCCGGGCGAGGGCGCTGTCGGGGATCCGGATGCCGGCGATGCTGTTCATGCTGCTCTCCTCTTCGCGGTGCGCCATGGCGGCGCTGAGGGTTTCAGTCTGTTCGCCGGGGTATGGCGCAGCAATCGCGCCATGGCTGCGATTACGGCCAATGAACTCGGGTTTCATGCCATCTGGCTTCTGCGCGCCGGATTGGCTAGGGTTCGGTGGTCAACCCGGACAGGTCAGCCAGAATCATGGAAATATCCGTCGCCATCGTGGTGTTCACGGGCGCCCAGTCCTTGGACGTCAGCGGCCCCATGGATGTGTTCTGCGAAGCCAATCGCTTCCTCGCCGCCCAGGATCACTATCGGCTGCAAGTGATCGGCGTCGAGCGCGGTGCCACGTCATGCTCCAACGGAATGTCCCTCAATCCCCACTACCATTTCAGCGAAGCGACAGAGGCGTACGACTTGTTGCTGGTCGCAGGCGGGCCGCAGTTGCCATTCATGGATTTTGGCCCGGCGTTCAATGCCTGGCTGCGCGAGGCCAGTGCCCGGGCGCGGCGCTTCGGTTCGATCTGCAACGGCGCGTTCATGCTGGCCCGGGCGGGATTGCTCGGGGGGCGCACCGTCACCACCCACTGGGGCGATGCATCGGCGCTGGCGCAGATGTGCCCCTCGACCCGGGTCGAAGCCGATCGGCTGTACGTGCAGGACGGCGAGCTCTATACCTCGGCGGGCGTTACGGCAGGAATCGACCTGTCGCTGTTCCTGCTGGCGCAGGACCACGGGCCGGACGTGGCACTGAATGTCGCCAAGCGGCTGGTGGTGTTCACCCAGCGCTCAGGCGGTCAATCGCAGTTCAGTCCGTTCCTCGCGCCACATGCCGAGCCGACCTCCACCGTGGCCCAAGTCCAGGCGTACGTGCTGGCGAATCTCAACGGTCACTTGGGCATCGCCGACCTCGCCAAGGCGGCGAACATGAGCCCACGCAATTTTTCCCGGGTGTTCAGCCGAGAGGCGAAGGTCACGCCGGCGGAGTTCGTCGAGCAGGCCCGGGTGGACGCGGCGCGTGTGATGCTGGAAAGCACTCGGGCACCGCTCAAGACCGTGGCGTACCAATGCGGCTTTCGCGATGCCCAACACATGCGCAGCGTATTCAATCGGCGGTTGGGCGTGACGCCGCAACAGTTCAGGTTGAATTTCACCGCGATGCTTTGAGCTCATTTTTTCAGGGCGTCATGGGCCTCCAGCGCCCGCAGGGAATAGATATAAGCCGCGCCGGCATTCAGCGAAACCGCTGTCGCCAGGGTGGCGGCGATTTCTTCGCGGGTCGCGCCGGCCTTGATCGCGGCGTCGGTGTGCACGCCGATGCAGCCGTCACAACGGGTGGTGATCGCCACGGCGATGGAGATCAGTTCGCGGGTCTTGGCGTCGAGCACGTCGTTTTCGGCGGCGGCTTCATCCAGGGCCATGTAGGCCTTGACCATTTTCGGATTGCTTTTGCCCAGGGCACCAAAGGCGCTCTTGATGGTAGGCAGCAGCTCGGACCAGTTATTGAACATTGCATGGACTCCTTTGAGATAAACCGGGTTTGGCTCTTGTAGTCTTGACCATCAATGGCGATCGAGCCTGCAGGTGGTCGAAAAGATTTACTCCGCCCTGGCGGGTAGCAACTTCAACGTTCCGCGAGTGTTGGCCGTGACCTCTTCTTCGGCCAGGTGCGCCTGGTGGTACAGCCCCTCGATGTAGGCTTCGGCCTGGTCCTCGTAGTGCTTGTCGAATGGCACGCCGCTCTGGCCCACGGGGTTGATGGTGACGCTGTGGGTCGGGTCGGCGAAGTCGATGATGCGCCGGGTGGAGGGGCCATAAGTCACCGGCCAGGGCGCCGGACCGATCCTCGCCGAGAGGTTGTTCGGCACTTCATGGGTGCCGGGGGCGGCGAATGGGCCGACGTTGAAAATCCGGTCCAGCGGTTTCTGCTGGCCCAGCGGATGGCCGTGGGTCAGCGTGTGAGCCTGGCCCCACTGCCATTGGCTGGCGTCCTCGCCCAAGGTGGCCTTCAGGTGCAGCAGGGTCCGGTGCCAGGCCTTGATGACCATGTCGGCACGGGTTTCGGTGCCCAGCGTCGAACGGTCGTCCCACCAGGGCGAATCCTTGGCGGCGGCCAGGCGGGGGAGCGCGGCGTCAATCACGCGGGTCGACAATACGGTGTCGAAAAAACCGTCCCCCAGTTCATCGCGCAGGGCGACATCGGCCAAGTCGAACAGGAACTGGTTGAACAGCGTGGCGCTGACGGAATCCAGCGGGTAGTCGCCGTTCCATTCAGCCAGTTGCTCCACCCACTTGCGCTCCTGCGGGTCGCTGACCGCTTCGCGCAAAATCGGCAACAACGGCGCAAGCAGGCGCGGACCGTAGCCAGTGGCGGTGCCCAATTGCAGCTTCTGAGTGGTCTGGATGTCCCATTTGGCCTGCTTCTCACTCAACTGCCGGTCGAGTTGCTGGCCGCGGTCGGCGAGGTTGTAGTAGCCCGGAATTTCGATCCCGCTGGCCGCCACCGGCTGGAAATTCGCCGAGAGGATATAGCCCCGGGCCGGGTTCTCTTCCTGAGGATTGCTGCTGAACGGGTAGAAACCGTCTTTATCCGCTTCGGTGCTGCTGCCGTCGAGAATGAAGCCGGGCTTCACGCCAACCGGCCGCTTGGGCAATTGGGCCGCGGCCCACCAGCCGATATCGCCCTTGGCATTGGCCCAGACCACATTCAGGCCGGGCGCGTGGATCTTGGCCGACGCACCGCGAGCCTTGGCCAAGGTGTCGGCACGGTTGAGCTGGTAGAACGCCTCGAGGATCGGGTTGCGGCTTTCCAGGAACCCCCACCACATGGCGATCGGCGTCTTGCCGGCGTTGGCGCCGAGGGCATCGTTGACGATCGGCCCATGGGGCGACCGGCGCAGCACCAGTGTCACGGGTGCTTGGCCCTTCACGGCGATCTGCTGTTCGCTGCGGGTCATGTCCACCCATCGGTCGTGGTACCAGACCTGTTCGGGGTTGTCCGGGTTGACCTTCTCGGCGACCAGGTCCAAGTCATCGTTCTGGAACATGGTGATGCTCCAGCCGAAATCCTTGTTCATGCCCAGCGTGGCAAACGGCAGCAGGGCCTGGTACTGGCCGTAGAGTTCGAACCCCGGCGCGGACAGGTGCGCCTCGTACCACACCGCCGGCGCGGAAAAGCGGATATGCGGATCGCCGGCCAGCAACGGCTTGCCACTCTGGGTGCGACTGCCGGAGACCGCCCAGGCGTTGCTGCCTTCGAACTGCGGCAGGCCATTGTCGGCCAAGGCCTGCTCGCTCAGGCGCGCCAGGGCGTTGAGGTCTTTCCAGTCGCTGGCGGTCAGGGTCGGACCGCTAGCCGGGCCCTGTTGCAGCACGCCTTGGGGCTGCCAGTCGAGGTCGAAAATATTCAGGTAATCGGCCCCGAGCCGGTCACGAACATAGGTCAGCAGGGGTTCGGTGCGAAAGGCCGCGGCAAAGCTGTAGGCCATGTAGCCGACAACGCTGGCGGTGTCTTCGGCGGTGAAGGGACGCTTGGGAATGCCCAGCACATCGAACTCCAGCGGCCGGGTATGGGTTTGCTGATAGGTGTTGATGCCGTCCAGGTACGCCTGCGTCGCGACCCAGGCCGGTGACTGTCGATCCTGCTCGGCGACGTAGCTGGCGGCGCGCTCGCGGATGCGCAGGCTGCGCATCAGCTTGTCGGTGTCGAGCAGCTTCGGCCCGAGGATTTCCGCCAGCTCGCCCCGGGCGAGGCGGCGCATGATTTCCATCTGGAACAGCCGGTCCTGGGCATGGACATAACCCAGGGCGCGGTACAGGTCGGTTTCGTTCTCGGCGCGGATGTGCGGCACGCCGCGTTCGTCATAGCGCACCGTCACCGAGCCCTGCAGCCCCTGCAACTGCACCGTGCCCTGGCGGGTCGGCTGCTTGCTGTAGAGGTAGCCGCCCGCGACGATGACGGCAGTGACGATCAGCGACAGGAAGGCGACGAGGGTGCGTTTCATGGTTGATCCTTATTCGAATGACAGCGGTCCCATGATCTTGCTGCTGATTCCCTGTTTAACATGCAATCGCGTGCCGGTGCATCGTTCCTCGGTGGGATATCTGCGGCCTTACTGTTTGCTTGACGTGTCCTGGGCCCACGGACAATAACAACCCACCGCCATGGTGTGGGTCGCGTCGACTTGCCGGCCGACACTCAACGCTTCGAGAATCGGTTCGATAAAGCTGTTGCTCGAGTTGCACGTCAGGCCCTCGCTGTAAGGACCGACATACGCCAGCTTGCCAGCGCGATCCCAGATCGCCACGGCGGGGCTGGCGGGAATCTGCCCCGAGCCCGGCAACGCTGCCAGGGGCTTGAGGTGGGTCAGATTGGTGGGCAGGTGCCCTTGGCTGCCTGTTTTCTGAACCGCATAGAACTCGACCCCTTGGGCTGCGTATTTGTCGACCAGCTCGGAAAGGTGTTGCTGGTTGCCGACGTTGCACGGGCAGGCAGGATCCCAGAAGTGCACCAGGCGGATCGCGCCGGGGCCGGCCAGGTCGGGAGGCAGGCGCAGAGGATCGCCGGAAAACACCGCGGTATGTTGGCTGAACGCCCTGAGGAAGCGCCCCTGGAACCAGTCGTAGGCGAACCACAGCACGGCGGCGCACCCGAGGGCGATGAGGCTGGCAAGCAAGGTCGTGCGGTGGGACGAGCGCATGGAGTCGATCCTCTGAAGCGGCGTAGCTTGCCATGCCTGGCGCGACAGATGAATATCGCAGGCTTATAAAGCCTGTTTCGCGCGATGCGCTTTTGCCTGGACTCTTGATGCCTGCCTCTTTCGACCCCGATCACCTGCGCGCCAGCCTGCAACCCCTGGCGCAATGGCAACCCCTTTCTGCGCAAGCGCAGGCCTATCAGCGCTTCTATGGGCTGGATTTCCCGGCACGTACCTTGCGCCGAGGCTTGGGACGGTTCGAGCGCGCCGGGTTCGAGCTGGTGGGCCAGGTGTGGTGGCCGGAAAAGGCCGTGGCGACGTTGTTCCTTTTCCACGGTTATTACGACCATATGGGACTGTATCGGCACCTCATCGAATGGGCGCTCGAACAGCAATTCGTGGTTATCAGCTGCGACTTGCCGGGCCACGGCCTGTCAGGCGGAGAGCGCGCCAGCATCGGCGATTTCGCCGACTACCAGGCGACGCTGCAAGGCCTGCTGGCCGAAGCCGCAACGCTGGATTTGCCGCAACCCTGGCACCTGTGCGGACAAAGCACCGGCGGGGCGATCGTGGTCGACCATGTGCTCAACCAGGGCGCGCAAAGTCCGGCCCAAGGCCAGGTCATCCTGTTGTCGCCCCTGGTGCGACCTCGTGCCTGGGGCTGGTCACGCCTCAGTTATTACCTGCTCAAGCCGTTCGTGACTGGCATCGCCCGACGCTTCAGCGAGAACTCCACCGATCCGGATTTCCTGCCATTCCTGCAGGCCGACCCGCTGCAACCGCTGCGCCTGCCCACCGCGTGGGTCGGCGCGCTGGCGCAATGGATCAAGCGTATCGAGGCGGCGCCGAGCAGCCCGCGCCAGCCGCTGATCGTGCAGGGGCAGGCGGACATGACGGTGGATTGGCGGCATAATCTGGAGGTGTTACGCGGTAAGTTCGATCGACCACAGGTGTTGATGCTGCCTGAAGGACGGCATCACCTGGCGAACGAGGCGCTGGTGATTCGGCAGGAGATGTTTGGGTTCTTGACCAAGCGGATGAGCCGGGATCGGCGGTGACTGAGCTACCGTCAATCGCGAGCAAGCTCGCTCCCACAATGGACCGGTGCACTCAGCCCCTGTGGGAGCGAGCTTGCTCGCGATAGCGATTTTGAATCCCTACTGCGCCAGACTCTGCCCCACCGCCAACCCCGCCCGAATCGCCGCCAAGGCTGCCTGGTAATACGCCTGCCCCTCGGCCGACTCGGCAAAAGTGGCAAATTCTTCCAGCTCGGTGTCGCTCAGGTCGCGGTAGACGTACAGCAGTGTGTTGTTCAGGTCCGCGCCGATCTGGTCCATCAGGCGTTGGCGTTGGCCGTTCAGCATGCCTTGGGCCTGGCCACCGCCCAGCAGGCCGGGAATCATCGAGCTCAAGCTGTCGGCGGCCACGCCGGCAATCGCCAGGCTGACTTCGGCGCCGGCTTCTCGGGCAGGCAGGGCCTGGGCCAGGTGACCGATGATCAACAGGCGATTGTCGCTGGCTTGCATCTTCGGCAGGCCCTTGGCGTTCTTCGCCAATTGATCGCGGCGGGTGGCAAGCAGCTCGGCCGCAACGACTTTACGGCCCAGCGGCGTCTGGAAAAAGCTCAGGGCCGGGTTCGGGTCGGCCAGCTTCTTGCGCAGTTGGGCCTCGGCCCGTTGATCCATGGCCTGGGGTGCGAAACGCTGGTTGCTGTTGTTCACCAGGGCCTGGAACACCGCCGGCGGCAGGCTGCTCTGGTAACGCTGCTGCGCGGCGCTCAAGGCATCATTGAAATGCGCCCGTTGTTCCGGCCAGCCGGCGACCTTGTACAACTGGTCGTAGCTGTCTGCCCAGGCGGGCAAAACGCAGAACATCAACAGTGAGAAAAGCAAACGGCGCATAGGGACTCCTGTCAGCAGCGGACTATTCTCCGTGGGGTACGGGAACTTGTCGAGAATTCGTATCAAGTTCGTACGGCGGTGCTATCTGGCGGGCTGATCTGCTGCGCGGCGCTGTCGGTTTTGCAGGCACAGGAATACTATGCGCGCCATGCAAATACCTTCTGATCATCCGTTGCTGTTACGTATCGTCGACGACCTGGCCGAGCGCGGCTGGTCGCAGCAGAACATCTTCCTGCCGGATGCGCTGACGCGTGCCCTGGCGGCTGAATGCCGCCAGCGCGCCGTTGAAGGCGAACTGGCCCCGGCCGCCGTCGGGCGCGGGCCTTTTTCCGAGATTCGAGAGGGTATTCGGGGTAATCGCATCCAGTGGATCGAGCCTGGCCAGGTCGACGCCTGCGATCGTTACCTGGCGCTGATGGACAGCCTGCGCGAGGCCTTGAACCGGGGGCTGTTCCTGGGCCTGGAGGATTTCGAAAGCCACTTTGCCCTGTATCCGCCGGGTGCTTTCTATCTCAAGCACGTCGACCGATTCCGCGATGATGACCGGCGCATGGTCTCGGCGGTGCTCTATCTCAACGACGCCTGGTTGCCGGAACACGGTGGTCAATTGCGCATGTACCTGGATGACGGCGTGGAACATGACGTGGTGCCCACGGGTGGCTGCCTGGTGGTGTTTCTCTCCGGGGACATCCCCCATGAAGTCCTGCCGGCCACCCGTGATCGCCTGTCGTTGACCGGTTGGTTCCGGCGTCGCGGCAACGAGTTGTTCTGAACATGGAAAAGATCCTCGTCAGCCGCTGCTTGCTCGGCCACCGCGTACGCTACGACGGTGGCGCCAGTGGCCCGTTCGATCAGCTCCTGCAATGGCTCGATGAGGGTCGGATCGTGCCCCTGTGCCCGGAAGTCGCCGGCGGTTTGCCCACGCCTCGGGCGGCAGCGGAAATCCCCGGCGGGCAGGGTGCGCAGGTGCTCGATGGCGACGCGGCGGTGATCACCACCGACGGCGAGGACGTAACCGTGCAGTTTCTGTCAGGCGCGCATCAGGCACTGGATCTGGTGCGCGAACACGGCATCCGGATCGCCGTGCTCAAGGCCAATAGCCCGTCTTGCGGCAACCTGCTGACCTACGACGGCACGTTCAGTGGTGTGAAAGTCAGTGGCGAAGGCGTGACGGCGGCGTTGCTCAAGCGGCATGGCGTACGGGTGTTCAATGAACTTGAATTGGCGGAAGCGGCTTCGACGCTAAAAGCGTTGGCCGCAGAATAGCCGCCATTGAGTAGCTTTTTGTGGCGAGGGAGCTTGCTCCCGCTGGGCTGCGCAGCAGCCCCGAGACCAGGCACCGCGGTGGGTCAGGCTAGATCATGGGGCCACTGCGTGACCCAGCGGGAGCAAGCTCCCTCGCCACGGGGATGGTGTGTCTAGAGCTGCTCGGCCAACTGCTCGATCTGTTCCTGGCGTTCGGCCTGGCTCAAGCGTGGGCTGGTATTGAGCGACGACCATTGCGGATACGCTCGGGCCTTGCCCAACGCCTCGGGCAGCTTGCCTTCGCGCCAGGTCTTGTCCTGGGGCGGGGCGATGCGGATGCTGTCCATCGCCGCATGGCCGCGCTGATCGATCGCTTGCAGCAATTGCCGTTGGCGCAAGGCCAGCAGGCGCAGCACGCTGTCGTCCACGGTCAGCTCCCGCTGGCCCTTGAGCTTGCCCATCAACCGGTTGCCATAGCTGCGTGCGGTTTGCAGCGCACCGCCGGCAATCGCTCCGGCCAGGGCGGCCGCGCCAAGGGTCAGCCCGCCCACCAGCAGATCGACGCCGGCACCGGCCGCCGCGCCAGCCGCGATCCCGCCGCCAACGCGTACACCGAGTTGCTTGAGGGTATCGGGATTGAACAGGTCATCGCCCCAGCGGCCATCCAGCAGCGGCAAGTCGCCGGTCGCGGCGTCCTCGGGGCGGAATGCGTAAAGTTTGAGCAGCGCTTCAACGCAGCGCTGTTCGCGTTGGCGAACGGCGTTACGCAATTCGCTGATGGCTTGGCGTTCCTGTTCGGCATCATTGACCACGCTGCGTCGGCAGGCGGCGCAGTCGATCAGCAGTTCGGCGATCAGGCGCTTTGCACTCTGCTGGCGCGCCTGGCGCTGGGCCTGTTGATCGGTGATCAGCCGCTCCAGTTGTTCGCGCGCGCTTTCGAGCAACAGCGCCAGGCTTTCATACAGGCGCCGTTCGCCATCTTCGGGCGGGGCGACGCTGTCAAAGCGCACCAGCGCATGCAAACCCAATCGCGCCAAGGCTTCGCGCCAATCCGGCTCGCGATGCTGGGCGCTAGTGACAAAGTTGAGCACCGGCAGCAACGGCTTGCCGCAACTGGCGAGGACCTCCAATTCGTCACGGTACTTGGCCAGCACGGGCTCGCGGGCATCGATGACATACAGTCCGGCGTCGCTGGCGAGCAACTGCCGCAGCACCTTGGCTTCCTGCTCGAAACGTTGCCGAGCCTCGCTGCCCTCCAGAAAGCGCGCCAGGCGTGCCGGGCCATCCAGGCGCTCGCCGGGACGTTCCAGGCGTTCGAGGTAATCGAGCAGGGCGATGGCGTCTTCCAGGCCTGGCGTGTCGTACAGTTCCAGCAGCGCCTGGCCGTCCACCGACAAGCGAGCGCCTTCGACATGACGGGTGGTGCTCGGGCGATGGGAGACCTCGCCGAAGCCGACGTCGCGGGTCAAGGTCCGCAGCAAGGAGGTCTTGCCGACGTTGGTGTGGCCGACCACCGCGAGCTTCAGAGGCTTGAAGGATTCAGTCATGGCCGGTCTCCAGCCAGTTCATCGGGGCGCTATCGGCGAACGGCACTTGCAGTTGCTGCAGCGCGTTGTGCCAGTCTCCCAGGCGCTCGGCATCCAAGGCTTCGCCGGGTGGCGCCTGCAGCAGCCAGACGCGGGTGGCGCTGGCGCTGCGGGCCAGTTCGGCGATCAACGCGAGGCTGCCGCGATCCGGCGAGCGCCGAGGGTCACAGGCGATCGCCAGGCGCGCCGGAGGAAAGCGCGACAGTTGTTCCAGGAGTTTGTGGCGAGACTCGCGGCTGTCGAGGATGCCCGCGTTTTTGACGAATTCGGGCAGCTTCGGCGGCCAGGGACGTTCGTCCAGCTCGATCGCCACCAGCAACGCGCCGTTGCTTTCCATCGCACCCACAGCGCTTTCGATTGGATGAAGCTGCGCGGGTGCGGCATCGTTGACCCCCAGGCGTTCGCTGCTGGGCATCAATCGCTCGCGCAACTGCGCGTAGCCGGGCAGATTCAAGTCCAGGCGAAGGCTGGCGCGACCACGATGCCAACGCCACAGGCACAGCAGCGTCAGGCACAGGCGTGGAAACACACCGTAGACCAACAGGACGCCGACCAACCAACCGGCCCAGGCCTGGCGGGCGCTTTCGATATTCAGAGCGGTGTCACCGCTGGCGCGGATCATCTCGACGGTCGGCACGCTGAAGCCCAGCACGGCCGGCAGCGCACCGAGGGCCTGGGTCATGGCGACAAAGGTCTCGCCACCGAGGATGGTGGTTTCCCAGACGAAGCCATAACGCCGGGTCGCCATCAGCAGCAAGACGATGACCAACGCGCTGAGCATCGCCAGTAGCCACAAGCCGTTGACCAGCGCGCCGAGTGCCCAGCGGCTGAGCCGGTGCCGTTGTAGCAATAGCAGCAAGGCTGGCGCCAGTTGGGCAGCCTTGGCGTCGCGGGCCAGTTTTTCGCTGAGCCACAGCCAAAGGCGTCCCAGCGTGGCGCCTTGCTCCCCGGCGAACAGCAGGCCAAGGGCCCAGCCGATGAGCAGAATCAGATTCAACCCCAACAGGCTGCCCAAGGCCCAGAAGACATTGACCGGCGCACGTCCATCGCCCAGGGCGGCAAACCCCAGGCCGGCACCGCTGATGATCGCGACCAGGGCCAGTGCGATCAGCGCCAGTCGGGCCCCTTGCAGCCAATGGCGCAGGGCTTGGGTTAGGCCATCGCGGTCGGCCAGCCAGCGGGCGCGGTGGCGGATGCGGGTGGATAAATCGCCTCCTGCCGCGCGGGCGAGGCGATTGGCTTCCTGGTCCTCGAGCGGGCCGGCGTGTTCTTCACGCAGGCGTATCGTCTCGGTCAACCAGAGGTTTTGCAGTTCTGTCACGGGGGCTTCCGTTGCTCGAATGAGCAAAGAGCATAACCGCTGTGGCGCCGGTCCGGGCCTCTGGTATCCTCGCGGTCATGAAAAAAACACTTCCCTTAAGCCTGATCGCAGCCCTCGGTGAGAACCGTGTGATCGGCATCGACAACAGCATGCCCTGGCACCTGCCGGGGGATTTCAAGTACTTCAAGGCCATCACCTTGGGCAAGCCGATCATCATGGGGCGCAAGACCTGGGATTCCCTCGGTCGGCCGCTGCCGGGACGCTTGAACATCGTGGTGAGCCGCCAGCCGGACTTGGTTTTGGAAGGCGCGGAAGTTTATTCCACGCTTGAAGCCGCTGTGGAGCGGGCCGAAGCCTGGGCGTTGGAACAGGGCGTGGATGAGCTGATGCTGATCGGCGGTGCCCAGCTCTATGCGCAGGCGCTGGATCACGCCGATCGGCTGTACCTGACCCGCGTGGCGCTGAGCCCGGAAGGGGATGCGTGGTTTCCGGCGTTCGATTCGAGCCAGTGGACACTGGTGTCGAACCAGCCGAATCCGGCCGAAGGGGACAAGCCGGCCTACAGTTTCGAAGTCTGGGAAAAGCGCTAAAAGCATCGCGAGCAAGCTCGCTCCCACATTGGATTTTTGGCGAACACGAAATCTGTGTTCAGTGCTGATCCCTGTGGGAGCGAGCTTGCTCGCGATAGCTATCTATCAGGCGCCACCCATCAAGCGTGCACCAACTCCCCATGCTCCTCGGCATCCAGCAGCGCCTTGTCAGTCTGTTGCATCACCTGGCTGGTGATCGCCCCGGCGGTGATCGAACCACTGACGTTCAACGCGGTGCGGCCCATGTCGATCAGCGGCTCGACTGAAATCAGCAGCGCCACCAGCGAAACCGGCAAGCCCATCGCCGGCAGCACGATCAGCGCGGCAAACGTCGCGCCGCCACCGACGCCGGCCACCCCGGCCGAGCTCAACGTCACGATGGCGACCAAGGTTGCGATCCACACCGGGTCCAGCGGGTTGATGCCCACCGTCGGCGCGACCATCACCGCCAACATCGCCGGATAGAGCCCGGCGCAGCCGTTCTGGCCGATGGTGGCGCCGAACGAGGCGCTGAAACTGGCGATCGCCCGGGGAATGCCGAGGCGACTGGTCTGGGCTTCGATGCTCAACGGGATGGTTGCAGCGCTCGAGCGGCTGGTGAAGGCGAACGTCAGCACCGGCCAGATCTTGCGGAAGAAGCGCAACGGGTTGATCCCGGCAGCCGATACCAGCAGGCCATGGACCACGAACATCAAGCCCAGCCCCAGATAGGACACCACCACGAAACTGCCAAGCTTGATGATGTCCTGCAGGTTGGAGCCGGCGACCACTTTGGTCATCAATGCCAATACGCCGTACGGCGTCAGTTTCATTACCAGGCGTACCAGACGTGTCACCCAGCTTTGCAGGGTGTCGATGGCATTGATCACTTTCTGACCTTTCTCGGCGTCATCCTTGAGCAACTGCAATGCCGCGACGCCAAGGAACGCGGCGAAAATCACCACGCTGATGATCGACGTCGGCTTCGCTCGTGCCAGGTCGGCAAACGGGTTCTGCGGGATGAAGGAAAGCAACAGTTGCGGAATATTCAGGTCGGCGACCTTGCCGGCGTAGTCGCTCTGGATCACTTGCAGGCGCGCCAGTTCCTGTGTGCCGGCCACCAGCCCCTCGGCGGTCAGGCCGAACAGGTTGGTCAGGCCGATGCCGATCAGCGCCGCGATGGCGGTGGTGAACAGCAGCGTGCCAATGGTCAGGAAACTGATCTTGCCCAAGGACGAGGCGTTATGCAGTCGCGCCACGGCGCTGAGGATCGAGGCGAAGACCAGCGGGATCACGATCATCTGCAACAACTGCACGTAGCCATTGCCCACCAGGTCGAACCAGCCGATCGACGCTTTGAGCACCGGGTTGCCTGCGCCATAAATCGTATGCAGGGCGATGCCGAACACCACGCCCAGCACCAGCGCCAGCAATACCTTCTTTGCCAGGCTCCAAGAGCCGTGGCGGGTTTGCGCCAGGCCGAGCAGCAGGCCAATGAACACCAACAGGTTGAGTATCAGCGGCACATTCATGAAATAGCTCCGATAAGACTTTGCCAGCCGCCAAGCGCCGCGACTGTGAGCCGGAGAGCCTAACAGTCTGAAATCTAAAGAATTAATACTAAAAAAGAATGTTTACTGTCGCTTTTGGAATAAGCCGCTGGCGCTCAGGGACATGCCGCTGCCGTTATCGAGACGCAAGCGGTCGCCCACAGGCGAGATTTGTCACAGGCATTTGTTAGCGTCGAACTCTTACAACCTGGGAGTAATGCCGATGAAGCTCGTACCTCACTTGCTCGCTGTCGCTTTAGGCCTGAGCCTCGCCGGCCAAGCGCTCGCCACCGACCTCAAGCACTGGCCGGCGGAACAGGCCAAGGCCTTGGAGGCCATGATTGCGGCCAATGCCAACAAGGGTAACTACGCGGTGTTCGACATGGACAACACCAGTTACCGCTATGACCTCGAAGAGTCGTTGTTGCCGTTCATGGAGAACAAGGGGCTCATTACCCGGGAAAAACTCGATCCATCCTTGAAGCTGATGCCATTCAAAGACACGGCAGATCACAAGGAAAGCCTGTTCAGCTATTACTATCGCCTGTGCGAAGTGGACGATATGGTTTGCTACCCGTGGGTGGCCCAGGTCTTCTCCGGGTTCACGCTCAAGGAGCTGAAGGGTTACGTCGATGAATTGATGGCTTCCGGCAAACCGGTGCCGACCACTTATTACGATGGCGACAAGGTGGTCCAGTACAACGTCAACCCACCGAAAGTCTTCACCGGCCAGGCCGAGCTGTACAACAAGCTGATGGAAAACGGCATCGAGGTCTATGTCATGACCGCCGCTTCCGAAGAACTGGTGCGCATGGTCGCCTCGGATCCGAAGTACGGCTACAACCTCAAGCCGCAGAACGTGATCGGCGTGACCACGCTGCTCAAGGATCCCAAGACCGGTGAGCTGACCACGGCACGCAAGCAGATCACTGCCGGCAAGTATGACGAAAAGGCCAACCTGGACCTGGAATACACCCCTTATCTGTGGACCCCGGCGACCTGGATGGCTGGCAAGCATGCCGCGATCCTGACCTACATCGACGAATGGAAAAAACCGGTACTGGTGGCAGGCGATACGCCGAGCAGCGACGGCTACATGCTGTTCCACGATGTGGACGTGGCCAAGGGCGGCATCCACTTGTGGGTCAACCGCAAGGACAAGTACATGACTCAGATCAACGGCATGATGGCCAAGCACGCCGCGGCCCAGGCCAAGGAAGGACTGCCGGTGACGGCGGACAAGAACTGGGTGATCGTCAAGCCGGAAGATATCCAGTAAATCTCCCGTCCCATGGAAACCAAAGAGCCCCGTGGCGAGGGAGCTTGCTCCCGCTGGGCTGCGCAGCTGCCCCAAAGTCGTCAGCCCACGCATTGAGGTGAGGGCCGAATTTTGGGGCCGCTTCGCGACCCAGCGGGAGCAAGCTCCCTCGCCACAAGTCATCACCTGGCTCAAATGGCCGAACTGAAGCCATGAAAAAGCCCCGCACTTGGCGGGGCTTTTTTATCGGCGCTTAAAGGCCGTCAAGCATCGCCTTGTTGCGCACCGCGCCCTTGTCGGCGCTGGTGGCGAGCAGGGCGTAGGCCTTCAGGGCCGTGGTGACTTTGCGCGGACGCACTTCCACCGGTTTCCAGCCTTTCTTGTCCTGTTCGATGCGGCGCTCGGCCAGTTCTTCGTCGCTGATCAGCAGGTTGATCGAGCGGTTTGGAATGTCGATCAGGACCTTGTCGCCATCACGCACCAAGCCGATGGCACCGCCAGCCGCCGCTTCCGGCGAGGCGTGGCCGATGGACAAGCCCGAGGTACCGCCGGAGAAACGACCGTCGGTCAGCAGGGCGCAGGCTTTGCCCAGGCCCTTGGACTTCAGGTAGGAAGTTGGGTAGAGCATTTCCTGCATGCCCGGGCCGCCCTTCGGACCTTCATAACGAATGATCACGATATCGCCGGCCTTCACTTCGTCGGCGAGGATGCCGCGCACGGCGCTGTCCTGGCTTTCGAAAATCTTCGCGTTGCCTTCGAATACATGGATCGACTCGTCGACGCCGGCGGTCTTCACCACGCAGCCGTCCAGGGCGATGTTGCCGTACAGCACGGCCAGGCCGCCTTCCTGGGAGTACGCGTGCTCGACGCTGCGGATGCAGCCGTTTTCACGGTCGTCGTCCAGGGTTTCCCAGCGGGTCGACTGGCTGAACGCGGTTTGTGTCGGGATGCCCGCCGGGCCGGCCTTGAAGAAGTGATGCACGGCCTCGTCGGTGGTCTGGGTGATGTCCCACTTGGCGATGGCCTCGGCCATGGTCTTGCTGTGCACGGTCGGCAGGTCGGTGTGCAACAGGCCGCCACGGGCCAGGGAACCGAGGATGCTGAAGATCCCGCCGGCGCGGTGCACGTCTTCCATGTGGTACTTCTGGATGTTCGGCGCGACCTTGCACAGTTGCGGTACGTGACGTGACAGGCGGTCGATGTCGCGCAGGTCGAAATCGATCTCGGCTTCCTGGGCCGCGGCCAGCAAGTGCAGGATGGTGTTGGTGGAACCGCCCATGGCGATGTCCAGGGTCATGGCGTTTTCGAACGCCTTGAAGTTGGCGATGTTGCGCGGCAACACCGACTCGTCGTTTTCGCCGTAGTAGCGCTTGCACAGCTCGACGATAGTCCGGCCAGCCTGCAGGAAAAGTTGTTCGCGGTCGCTGTGCGTGGCGAGGGTCGAACCGTTGCCCGGCAGGGCCAGGCCCAGGGCTTCGGTCAGGCAGTTCATCGAGTTGGCGGTGAACATGCCGGAGCACGAACCGCAGGTCGGGCAGGCGCTGCGCTCGTACTCGGCAACCTTCTCGTCAGAGGCGCTGGAGTCGGCGGCGATCACCATGGCGTCCACCAGGTCGAGGCCATGGCTGGCGAGCTTGGTCTTGCCGGCTTCCATCGGGCCGCCGGAAACGAAGATCACCGGGATGTTCAGGCGCAGGGCGGCCATGAGCATGCCGGGGGTGATCTTGTCGCAGTTGGAAATGCACACGATGGCGTCGGCGCAGTGGGCGTTGACCATATATTCGACGGAGTCGGCGATGATCTCGCGGCTCGGCAGCGAATAGAGCATGCCGTCGTGGCCCATGGCGATGCCGTCGTCCACGGCGATGGTGTTGAATTCCTTGGCAACGCCGCCGACGCGCTCGATTTCACGGGCAACCAGTTGGCCGAGGTCCTTGAGGTGGACGTGGCCCGGTACGAACTGGGTGAAGGAGTTGGCAATGGCGATGATCGGCTTCTTGAAGTCGTCATCCTTCATCCCCGTGGCGCGCCACAAGGCACGGGCGCCGGCCATGTTGCGGCCATGGGTGGATGTTTTCGAGCGGTAATCAGGCATGGAGCACTCCGGGCGGCTAATCAAAATATCAAAGGGGGAGTGAGCTTCTGTTGACCTCTGGAACACTCGGGATTGGCTGTGTGTGCAGACGTGGCCGATGACTTTGCAGGATCGCTGCGCGCCTCAGCATGAGCTCATAAACCCGCCGGGGATGAATGGCGATGAATGGGCCGATTCTACACCGCTGGCGCCAGGATGAAATGACGCAAAGCGCTGAACCGACGCCAATGTCGCGCTCGGGATGACGACTGGCAACGTTCAGCCAGGTAATGTCCTTCGTTGACGGCGGTGCATACGCGTATTGAGCGTTATCAGGCACAGCAAAAAAACTCGCAGCCAAGGCTGCGAGTCGGATATCGGTCAAAAGGAAGTGCGAGGCGGCGTTCAGTACCGCCCCGCAAGGGCTCAGCTGTTCGGTAGCAACCGGCAGGTGATGCTTTTGATATAGCGCGTTTCGGCAATGGCCGGATGCACCGGGTGATCGGGGCCCTGCCCGCCACGCTCCAACAGTTGAATGTTACGGTCCAGGTGACGGGCACTGGTCAGCAGGATGTTCTGCAGATCGTCTTCGGGCAGGTGCATCGAGCACGAAGCGCTGACCAGGATGCCGTCCTTGGTGAGCAGGCGCATGGCTTGCTCGTTCAGGCGGCGGTAGGCGCCTTCGCCGTTCTTCATGTCTTTCTTGCGTTTGATGAAGGCCGGTGGGTCGGCCACGATCACATCGAAGCGTTCTTCGCTGGCTTTCAGTTCCTTGAGGGCTTCGAACACGTCGCCTTCGATGCAGGTCATTTTTTCGGCGAAACCATTCAGTGCGGCGTTGCGCTCGACACCGTCGAGGGCGAAGGCCGAAGCATCGACGCAAAATACTTCACTGGCGCCGAAAGCGGCGGCTTGCACGCCCCAGCCGCCGATGTAGCTGTACAGGTCCAGTACGCGTTTGCCTTTGACGTACGGCGCCAGGCGTGCGCGGTTCATGCGGTGGTCGTAGAACCAGCCGGTTTTCTGGCCTTGGATGACTGGCGCTTCGAATTTTACGCCGTTCTCCTCGAGGGCAACCCACTCCGGCACCAGGCCGAACACGGTCTCGACGTAGCGTTCCAGGCCTTCGGCGTCACGGGCTGCGGAGTCGTTCTTGAACAGGATGCCGCTGGGCTTGAGCACTTGGGTCAGCGCGGCGATCACGTCGTCTTTATGGGCTTCCATGGTGGCGGAGGCGATCTGCACCACCAGGATATCGCCGAAACGGTCGACCACCAGACCCGGCAGAAGATCGGAGTCACCGTAGACCAGGCGATAGAAAGGCTTGTCGAACAGCCGCTCGCGCAACGACAACGCCACATTGAGGCGATGCACCAGCAGGGACTTGTCCAGTGGCAGCTTCGCATCGCGGGACAGCAGGCGCGCGCAGATCAGGTTGTTGGGGCTCATCGCGACGATGCCCAGCGGCTTGCCACCTGCGGCCTCGAGGATTGCCTGGTCGCCGGCCTTGAAGCCGTGCAGCGGGGTGGCGGCTACATCGATTTCGTTACTGTAGACCCACAAGTGGCCGGCGCGCAGGCGACGGTCGGCGTTGGCTTTGAGGCGCAGGCTAGGCAGGGACATGACGTCGCTCCGGAAAAAAGAGCGGGAGTATACCGTGTTGCAACCGTTGCGGGGCTTGTGGTGGACATGCGGCGAGGGAGCTTTGCTCGCCTCGCCACCATGGTCACGCAGACAACGCGCTGATCAACTCGCGATTGAACGCCGGAATGTCGTCCGGCTGGCGACTGCTGATCCAGGTTCCGTCCTTTACCACTTCCTGATCGACCCAGTTCGCGCCGGCGTTGACCAGGTCGTCCTTGAGGGTCTTGTAGCTGGTCATGGTCTTGCCCTTGACCAATCCGCTCGACACCAGCAACCAGCCGCCGTGGCAGATTACCGCGATGGGTTTGCCTGCCGCCTCGAAGCCCTTGACCAGGTTCTGGGCGTCGGGGTCGATGCGGATGGTGTCGGAGTTCTGCACACCGCCGGGCAGCACCACGGCATCGTATTGGTCGATATTGGCGGCCTTGAAAGTCAGGTCGACCTTGAAGTCGTCGGCCGGCTTGTCATGGTTCCAGCCTTTGACCTGGCCTTCGCTGGCCGAGACGATCTCCACCTTGGCCCCGGCCTGCTCCAGCGCTTGCTTGGGGCCGGTCAATTCGGCCTGTTCGAAACCGTTTGTCACCAGGATGGCCACGCGTTTGTCATTCAGGGAGCCAGGCATGAAAAATCTCCTCAAGCTGAGTGGGTTGGCTGCCGACCTAAGCCTGTATGCAGGCTTGGCTGTCGGCCCTACGAAATCCGAAGCCGAGGCTTTAATGAAAGTTCCGCCGAGCTACCCGGCGGTGTATCGGATTGCGCTTTAAGCGTTAGAATCCCCGCCTGGCCCAGAGTGCGTACCCATGTCCAAAGAGCTTTCCGCCGAACAGATCCAACAGTCCCTGCAAGGCATCAGCGTGCCGCCCCAGCCGCAAATCATGGTGGATTTGCAGATGGAGCAGTACATGCCCGACCCGGACCTGGAGACCATCGCCAAGCTGATATCCCAGGACCCGGGCCTCTCGGGCGCGTTGCTCAAGATCGTCAATTCGCCGTATTACGGCCTGAGCAACAAGATCACCTCGATCCAGCGCGCGGTGAACCTGCTGGGCAGCCGTTCGATCATCAACCTGATCAATGCGCAGTCCATCAAGGGCGAATTACACGATGACGCGATCGTCACCCTGAACCGTTTCTGGGACACCGCCCAGGATGTGGCGATGACCTGCCTGACCCTCGCCAAGCGCGTCGGCCTGCAGAACGGTGACGAAGCCTATGCCCTGGGCTTGTTCCATGATTGCGGCATACCGCTGATGCTCAAGCAGTTCCCCACGTACATGAGTGTGCTGGAAGAGGCCTACGCCAATGCCAGCCCCGAGTGCCGGGTGGTCGACACCGAGAACCGCGTGTTCAACACCAACCATGCGGTGGTCGGTTATTACACCTCCAAATCCTGGCGCCTGCCGGATCACGTCAGCCAGGCCATCGCCAATCACCACAATGCCCTGGCGATTTTCAGTGACGAAACGTCGCGCAATAACAGCCCACTGAAGAACCTGCTGGCGATCCTCAAGATGTCGGAGAATATTTGCGCCTCCCATCGCGTGCTGGGCAACCAGGCCGACGATCACGAGTGGGACTGCGTCGGGCCGCTGGTGCTCGATTACATCGGGTTGTCGGAATACGATTTCCAGACCCAGAAACAGGAAATTCGCGACCTCGCCTCTCGTTGAGTGCCAGCGTTCGCCTGATTCGAGAGCCCCATGCCAGAACTGCCGGAAGTCGAAACCACCCGTCGAGGCATCGCGCCTCATCTTGAAGGCCAACGGGTCAGCCGCGTGGTGGTCCGTGACCGCCGCCTGCGCTGGCCGATCCCGGAAGACCTCGACGTGCGGCTCTCGGGCCAGCGCATCGTGCAGGTGGAGCGGCGGGCCAAGTACCTGTTGATCAATGCCGAGGTCGGCACGTTGATCAGCCATCTGGGCATGTCCGGGAACTTGCGGCTGGTTGAGATCGGCATGCCGGCCGCCAAGCATGAGCATGTCGACATCGAGCTGGAGTCCGGCCTAGCCCTGCGCTACACCGACCCTCGCCGTTTCGGCGCGATGCTCTGGAGCCTGGATCCGCTCAACCATGAGCTGCTGATTCGCCTCGGCCCCGAGCCCTTGACCGACCTGTTCGATGGCGAACGACTGTTCCAGCTGTCGCGCGGGCGTTCGATGGCGGTCAAGCCGTTCATCATGGATAACGCAGTGGTGGTGGGCGTGGGCAACATCTACGCGACCGAAGCGCTGTTCGCCGCCGGGATCGATCCGCGTCGCGAAGCGGGAGGCATCTCGCGGGCGCGCTATTTGAAACTGGCGATCGAGATCAAGCGCATCCTTGCCCATGCCATCGAGCGCGGCGGCACCACGCTGCGGGACTTCATCGGCGGCGATGGCCAGCCGGGCTATTTCCAGCAGGAACTGTTCGTCTACGGTCGGGGCGGGGAGTTGTGCAAAGTCTGTGGCACGGGGCTGCGGGAAATCCGCCTGGGCCAGCGCGCCAGTGTCTGGTGTCCGCGCTGCCAGAGATGATCTGTCCTACGGTCTATAGTCAGCTATCAGACTGCTTAGACGAAGGATGGCCTCATGAATCTGCTTCGACCTATCGTTCTGGCGCTCTTGCTGGGCGCCAGTTTGCCTGCTTCTGCGAACACCGAGAGCGGTGACCCGCGCTACACCATCCAGAATCCGCCGGCCTACGCCATGATTGGCGATTTGCTGATTGCACGGCCGTTGCTGCTCGCCGCCACGGTGATTGGCGCCGGGGCGTTTGTCGTGTCGTTGCCCTTTACCGCGCTAGGCGGTGGGGTTGGCGATGCGGGGAAGGCGCTGGTGGTGGATCCGGCGAAGGCTACCTTCGTGCGTTGCCTGGGGTGTATCGGGGAGGGGTTTGAGCGGCAGGATTGAGCATTGGGCGCGGCTGACGCCCTCATCGCGAGCAAGCTCGCTCCCACAAGTAGTTTGCGTCAGCCGCCAATAATGTAAGCAGAGCAATCCCTGTGGGGGCGAGCTTGCTCGCGATGAGGCCAGTAGGGCCCCTGAAAATTCAAGCCTTGCCAGTAATCTTGCGATACTTCGCCATCAACTGTTCTTCAGTTTCCGGGTGCGCTTCGTCCAACGGGATGCAATCCACCGGGCACACCTGCTGGCACTGGGGCTCGTCGTAATGGCCGACGCATTGGGTGCACAGGTTCGGGTCGATGACGTAGATCTCTTCGCCTTGGGAAATGGCTTCGTTCGGGCATTCGGGTTCGCAGACGTCGCAATTGATGCAGTCGTCGGTGATGATCAGGGACATGCAGGCTCCTGCCGGGGCATTGGGCCCGGGCATCTGAAAACGTATGGGCGCAATTGTGCCGCATTGGCGAGCGCAGTGCACGCGGGCGCGATGGACTGCGCCGTGCTGCGAGGCGACTCGCAGCGCCGACAGGTTATTTCTTGAAGCGCAGGGTCAGCGCGTCGGCCACGGCCGGGTGGACAAACTTGGTGATGTCCCCGCCCAACGCTGCGATTTCCCGAACCAGGGTCGAGGAAATGAAGGAATAGCGCTCCGACGGCGTCAGGAACAGGCTTTCAACGTCCGGCGCCAGTTGCCGGTTCATGTTCGCCAGCTGAAATTCGTATTCAAAGTCCGAGACCGCGCGCAGGCCGCGCAGGAACACGTTGGCGTTCTTTTCCTTGGCGAAATGCGCCAGCAGCGTCGAGAAGCCGACCACTTCCACATTGGGCA
This sequence comes from Pseudomonas brassicacearum subsp. neoaurantiaca, assembly GCF_013608025.1. Taxonomy (GTDB): domain Bacteria; phylum Pseudomonadota; class Gammaproteobacteria; order Pseudomonadales; family Pseudomonadaceae; genus Aquipseudomonas. Next base: position 122,885 of record NZ_VDLV01000013.1, read on the forward strand.
GGTGCTTGGTGACCTCGCGGGCCAGTTCCACACGTTGTTCCAGCGGGAACAGCGGGTTTTTCTTCGGGCTGGCGGCGACGGCAATGATCACATGGTCGAACAGGCGCGAGGCGCGTTCGACCAGATCGCCATGGCCCTTGGTAATAGGGTCGAAGGTACCTGGGTACAACACTCGGTTCATCGCGTCGTCCTGGCGGGAGTGCGTTGGGGAGTCGGATGGTATCGCAGCCTTCTCGGTCGGCCAAGTCGGCTGTTACGTAGAAAAGAACTATAGACGCTGCGAATGGTGCGGATTTTCATGGTTTTTTCAGGCGTTCGGCCAGGTTCGATGCCAGTTGTGCCGTCAGCCCATACACCGACAACTGTGGGTTGGCGCCGATGCTGGTGGGGAACAGCGAACCGTCGTGGATCGAAAGGTTGCCCAGTTGATGGTGGCGGCCAAGGCTGTCGGTCACGGCTGACCTTGGATCATCGCCCATGGCGCAGCCGCCCATTACATGGGCACTGCCCAGACGCGTGCGGTAGAGAGCGAGGTCGAGCCCGTCGATCATCGCCCGTGCTTCAGCCAGGGTGTTTACGTAACGGGCATCGCTGTGCATAGGCATGACCGCCCTGGCTCCGCCGGCAAACTGGATTTCGGCCATGCTGTGGAACGCTCGGCGCAGGCCGTCCCAGGCATAGGGCGAAACCTGATAGTCGAGCACCGGCGTGCCGTCGCTGCGTAACTCGACGGTACCGCCGGGGCTGTCGGGATGAAAGCCATCACGCAGCAGCGCCAGCATGGCGTGGGTATGGGGCAGGTGCGCCATGTGCCCGGCATTTTCCGCGCCGAAACCGCCTAGCAACGTGGCGGCGAGCGCGGGATGCAAGGGCGGCACTTCAAGCTTGTAGGACATTTTGCCGGTGACACCGTCCTGCCATTGGAAGTGGTCCGAGTAGATCGACTGCGGCGCGCCGTAGAACGGATTGATGACTTCATCGAACTGGCCGGCCGACATGTTCACCAAATGCAGGAACGTGCGCTTGCCCAGGCGCTCGTGAGGGGCCGGCGCATTGGAGCGCAGCAACAGCGCGGGGCTGTTGATGCCGCCGCCGGCAAGCACGTAGTGCCGGGCCTTGACGGTGATGCGTCGCCCGGTCGGCGCCACGCAACGCTCGTCCATGGCTTGGCATTCCAGGCCGACGACAATGTCGTTTTGGATCGTCAGGCGCTCGGCCCGGGCCAGGTAAAGCAGCGCGCCGCCCTTGTCCAGCGTGGCAGGGATGGTGGTGACGAGCATCGACTGCTTGGCGTTGGTCGGGCAGCCCATGCCGCAATAACCCAGGTTCCAGCAACCGCGCACGTTGCGCGGGATGACGTGCCAGCTATAGCCCAACTGCTCGCACCCTTTGCGGATTACGTCGTTGTTGGCGTTGGGGGGAATCAGCCAGGGCGCTACACCAAGACGCTGTTCCATGCGTTCGAACCAAGGCGCCATTTCGGCGGCACTGTGACCTTTGACGTTGTGCTCGGCGGCCCAGTGTTCGAGGGTTTGCGTCGGCGTGCGAAAGCTTGAAGTCCAGTTGATCAGGGTCGTGCCGCCCACCGCCCGCCCTTGGAGAATGGTAATGGCGCCGTCCTTGCTCATGCGCCCGAGACCCTCCTGGTACAGGCTGGTATAGGCCTCGTCCTCCCGCAGCTTGAAGTCCTGGCTGGTCTTGAGCGGTCCTTCCTCGATCAGCAGCACCTTGTAGCCCGCGGCGCTGAGAATCTCCGCCGTGGTACCGCCGCCGGCACCGCTGCCGATGATCGCCACATCGGCTTCCAGCGTCAGGTCCTCGGCCAGTTGCGCGCCGTTGTAGGTGGTCCAGCCACGGGCGAGGCCTTCGCGGAACGGGTCGGGTACGGGCATGCCAAGGTTCCCTTGTTGTTATGGATTGCGAGGAAGATCCCGGTGGGAGCGAGCCTGCTCGCGAAGGTGTCGGACAGTTGCGCTGTGTCGGCTGACACACCGCAATCGCGAGCAGGCTCGCTCCCACAGTGTTCGCTTGGTCTTCAAACCACTGGCGGTCCTGGATACCCGCAATGGGCCCAGGATTCGGGGCAGCTGTACCAGGCCATCATCACCATTTGCAGCAACGAGCCGTGGCCTTGGCGCAGCAAGCTCAGCGAGCTGTTTTCCCATCGCGCCAGGAACGCTTGGATCTCCTCGGCGCTGGCGTTTTCCCACGTCCCCCAGATACCGGTCAGTGGTCCGCGAGTGAGGCCCAGCGTGAGCACATCGAAGAGTTGGCGTGTGAGCTTGAGCATGGACGGGGACAGATGCGCCAGGCCGCGATCCAGGCTCTGCAAGGTGGCCTCGGTGGCGGCGTCGAGTGTTTGCACCGTCACCGCGCCGCCCAGCATCACCGCGATGACCGCACGCAGAAACGGCAGGTCGCTATCACGCAATGCCGCCAGGCCGCTGGCCGGTTGGCTGGCGGAGCACCCGCTCAACGTGGCCCCCAATCCGACCGTGGCGAGAAATGCGCCGGCGCCGAGGCTCAAGTGCAGCAAGCCCCGCCGCGACAGGGTGGGCGTATCGGTCAGGCTTGGGTTCATTATTGTTATTCCCCTGGAAGGCACTTGTCAGCGGATGAAAAGCTTCTGGATCAGTTTCTGCAACGGCTTGCCGTAGGGCGGATAAATCAGTTTCGCGGCGTTGAATCGCTGCTTCACCAGCACGCCCTTGGCCTTGCTGAAGGTCAGGAAACCCTCGTGTCCGTGATAGTGCCCCATCCCGGAGGCACCGATGCCGCCGAACGGCATGTCGTCCTGGGCCACATGCAAAAGCGTGTCGTTCAGGCAGACGCCGCCGGAGTGGGTTTCGTTGAGTACGCGGCTCTGCTCGGCCTTGTTGTAGCCGAAATAGTAGAGCGCCAGCGGACGAGGCCGCTGATTGATGTAGGCAAACGCCTGGTCCAGACCTGCATAAGGCACGATCGGCAGCAGCGGGCCGAAGATTTCGTCCTGCATGACGGTCATCTCATCCGTGACGTTGAGCAGCAGACTATGGGCCATGCGTCGTCCCTGGCCCTGGTCGAACAACTCGATCAGCAAGGCGCCCTTGCTGGTGGCATCGCTGATGTAGCCGTTGAGCCGTGCCAGTTGTCGCTCATTGATGATTGCGGTGTAGTCCGGGTTGTCAGCCAGCGTCGGATAAAACCCGCGCACCGCCTCACGGTACGCCTCGACGAACGCCCCGACGCGGTTCTGCGGCACCAGCACGTAATCGGGCGCGACGCAGGTCTGTCCGGCGTTGAGGGTCTTGCCGAAGGCGATGCGTTCTGCGGCGTCCTTGAGTGGGACATCCTCAGACACGATGGCGGGGGACTTGCCACCCAGCTCAAGGGTGACGGGGGTGAGGTTCTCAGCGGCGGCACGCATCACATGCTTGCCGATGCTGGTGGCGCCGGTAAACAACAGGTGGTCGAAGGGCAGCCGGGAGAACGCAACGCCGACGTCCGCTTCGCCCAGCACGACGCACACCAGGTCCTGGGGAAAGATCCGCGCCAGTAATTGCTTGATCAGCAAACCGGTGGCAGGCGTCGACTCGCTGAGCTTGAGCATCACCCGGTTGCCCGCCGACAGCGCCCCCACCAACGGCCCGATAGCCAGGAAAAGCGGGTAGTTCCAAGGCACGATGACCCCGACGACGCCCAGCGGTTGATAGACGACCTTGGCCGACGCCGGCTGGAACGCCAAGCCGACCTTGCGTCGGGAGGGTTTCATCCAGCCCTTCAGGTGCCGGCTGGCGTAATGGATGCCATGCAGGCTCGGCATCAGCTCGGCGAGTAGCGTTTCGTCTGGACTGCGGTGGCTGAAATCCTGGCTGATCGCACTGATCAACGCCTGCCGTTCATCACTCAACAGTTCGCCCAATGCCTTGAGCCATTGCAGGCGCTGTTCAGCCGGTGGCATGGGATGGGCTGCGTAGGCGTGGCGCTGGGCATCGAACAATGCCCGGAGCTCTTCCAGTTGCTGTTGGGATTCGTGCAGGTAAGCAACGTCGGCGGGCATGGCGGGCACCGGATTTATTGTTGGATTCGGTGCTTTCTAGAGCTAATGCTCTAGAAAGTCAAATGAGGATCTGTAAAATTGCTTGGGTTTTATCCCGTGACCGATAGGTCGTAAGATGCCTTCCACTGACTTTTGAATTAAAGCCCAACCCATGGCCCCACGAATAAAAACCAGCGAGCGCATCGTGCAGAACAGCCTGGAGTTGTTCAATCGGCAGGGCGAGCGCAGTGTCAGCACCAATCACATTGCCGCCCACATGGACATGTCCCCGGGCAACCTCTATTACCACTTCCCCAACAAGCAGGCGATCATCGCCGTGCTGTTCAGCGAATACGAAAACCTGGTGGACAGCTTCCTGCGTCCGCCCCAGGGCCGCGCGGCCACGGTGGACGACAAGCGCTTCTATCTGCAGGAACTGTTGTCAGCGATGTGGCGCTACCGCTTCCTGCACCGAGACCTGGAGCATTTGCTCGACAGTGACGCGGAACTGGCGGCTCGCTATCGGCGGTTCTCCCAGCGCTGCCTGATCCACGGCACCGCGATCTACGAAGGCTTCGTCGCCGCCGGCATCCTGAAGATGGACCGGGTGCAGATCGAATCCCTGACCCTCAATGCCTGGATTATCCTCACCTCCTGGGTGCGTTTCCTATGCACGACCCGGGAAAACTCCAGCCATCTGAGCGAGCAGGCCATCAAGCGCGGTGTCTATCAGGTGCTGGTGTTGGAGGCGGGTTTTGTGACCGATGAAGCCCGTGAAGCGGTGGATGATTTGTTCAAAGAGTATTACGTCCCGCTGGCCCAGACCCTTGAGGAGGGGCAGTAGGTTCGGTCGTCCTTGTTTCAATTTCAGGAGTTCACCATGCCCATCGCGCAACTTATCAGCCCCCAGGCCCTTGAACAGAGGCGGTCGCAGCCCGGGTTGGTCATCCTTGATTGTCGTTTTGCCCTGGATGATCCGGACTATGGCCAGCGCAGTTATGCCGAAGGCCATATTGCCGGCGCGTCGTTTGCGGACCTGGAGCGGGATTTGAGCGGGCCGGTTCTCAAGGGTGTGACCGGGCGCCACCCGTTGCCCGGTCCAGACGCCTTGATCGCGCGCCTCCGGGCCTGGGGCATCAATAACGACAGCGACATCGTGCTGTATGACGATGGCCCCGGTGCCTATGCCGCCCGGGCCTGGTGGCTGCTGGCCTGGCTGGGCAAGCGGGACGGCGTCTATCTCCTCGACGGAGGGCTCAAGGCCTGGCACGCAGCCGGCTTGCCCCTGAGTCTGGATCCGCCTGCCACGGTGCCCGGAACCTTCATTGGCGCGCCGGATGCGGATTTGCTGGTCGATGCCGACACGTTGCAGCAACGCCTTGGCCAACCGGACATGACCTTGTTGGATGCACGAGCGCTGCCGCGCTTCAAGGGTGAAGTCGAGCCGATCGACCCGGTGGCCGGACACATCCCGGGGGCGCAATGCGCGGCCTTCACCGACAACCTCGGCGCGGATGGCCGGTTCCTGCCGGCCGACCAACTCAAGCAGCGCTTCGCTGAAAAACTGGGCGATCGCTCGCCGACTGGGCTGGTGGCCTACTGCGGTTCCGGCGTGACGGCGTGTCATAACCTGTTTGCCTTGAGCCTGGCTGGTTATACCTTGGGGCGGCTGTATGCCGGCTCGTGGAGTGAATGGATCAATGATCCTCAGCGCGGTGTGGCGAAGGGCGAGTAATAGCTGCTCAGAGCCAATGTAGGAGCGAGCTTGCTCGCGATGACGGTGTGTCAGTCAAGTTCAATGCGGCTGACCCACCGCTATCGCGAGCAAGCTCGCTCCCACAGGGTGAGGCTTGTGTCTTCGTCACCCGCGGCCCAGGCTGGCCAGCCAATCCGGGATGCGCCGTTCCAAGTAATACCCGGGACACCGCAAGGTTCCGTCGACAAACCCCACATGCCCACCCCGGGCGTGTAGCTCAAATTGGGTCGAGGCGGATAACTCGCCGGGTTCGGGCAGGCTGTGGGGGAATACGAACGGATCGTCGGCGGCCTGGATGACCAGGGTCGGCGTGCTGATATCCGCCAGGAAGTAACGGCTGGAGGCACGACGGTAATAATCCGCTGCATCGGAAAACCCATGCAGCGGTGCCGTTACCCGGCCGTCGAAGTCCCAGAATGTGCGCATGTTCTCCAGCGGACCAAGCGCCGCCAGGGTTGCCAGGCCCTCATGGCGACCGTCGTGCAGGAACTGGCGTTGCTTGTTGCGCACGTAGGCCACCAGTTGCCGCATGAAGTGCGCCTGATAGAACTTCGAAAATCCCTGGCCGATGCGATCGGCGCACTGGTCGAGGCGAAACGGTACCGAGACTGCCACCGCGCCCTGCAGTTGACTGTTGCTGCCGGTTTCCCCCAAGTGCTTGAGCAATACATTGCCGCCCAATGAATAACCCACTGCAAACAATGGCGCCAAGGGTCGCCGGGCTCGCAGATGAGTCAGGGTGGCCGCCAAGTCTTCGCTGACGCCTGAGTGATAGCTGCGGGGCAACAGGTTCGGCTCGCCCGAGCAACCGCGCCAATTCAACGCCGCACTGGCCCAGCCCTGGCGATCGAGAGCCTGCTGCAACCCGGCCACATAAGGCGAGTTGGAAGAGCCCGTCAACCCATGAAGCACCAGTACCAGTGGCGCCTCGGCGCTGTGGGGGCCGTACCAGTCGAGATCGAGGAAATCGCCATCCTCGAGCCACAAGCGCTCGCGTTGGCGATCGATGTGTGTGGTCTTGCGCCACAAGGGGCCCCACAAGGTTTGCAGGTGTGGGTTACCGAGCCCCGCAGCAGGGACGAAGCGTTCAGATGCGGCGGACATCATTATTGTTCTCGATGCACTGGTCAGCCGTTCAGCCAATGTCCTTTGTCAGACGCTGCCATAAGGCGTAATACACCCGTCCGGATTTCTGCTCGCGGTGCAAGCGCCAGTTGCCCGGCAAGCCCAGGGTGGACGGGGCGGATTCGCTTTCAGTGTAGACCCAGGCATCCTCGGCCAGCCACTGACGTTCCTCGAGCAAGGCACAGACCGTCGGCAACAGGTTCTGGTTGAAAGGCGGGTCGAGAAACACCAGGTCGAAGGCCGTCGCCGGTTGGCTGTCGAGGTAGCGCAGCGCATCGGCGGTTTGCACCTGGCCAACGGTGCAGCGCAGGGTGCCCAGGTGTTCCTTCAGGCTGGAGACTGCAATATTGCTGGCGTCCAGCGCCTGGCCCATGGCGGCGCCACGGGACAGTGCCTCGAGAAACAGCGCGCCGCTGCCGGCAAACGGGTCGAGCACCTTGGCGCCAGCCACGTAAGGGGCGAGCCAGTTGAACAGGGTTTCGCGTACCCGGTCTGGGGTCGGCCGCAGGCCAGGTGCATCGGGGAAGCTGAGGCGCCTGCTGCGCCATTCGCCGCCAATGATGCGCAACTGGTTCACACCGTTATGCGCGGGCTTCTTGCTGGGATTGGATGGACGGGCCATTAGTGCTCCGGGACCCCGAGCGGCTGCTCGGCAGGTTTGTCAGTGGGGGCCGGCAACGGCTTTTGCGGCACGCTCGGGCCAGCGGTGACGATGACCATCTTGTCGGTGCTCAAGTGTTTGTTGAGCGCGGTCTTCACCTGCTCGACCGTCAGTTCCTGGGTCTGGCGCATGAAGTCCTCCAGGTAGCTCAGCGGCAGGTCATAGAAACCCATGGCGCCGAGCTGGCCGACGATGTCGGCATTGCTGGCGGTGGACAGCGGGAAGCTGCCGGCCAGCTCGCGTTTGGCGTCATCGAGTTCCTTCTGGGTGGGACCGTTCTTGAGGTAGTCGGCGAACACGTCCTGCACCAGTTTCAGGGTGCCCTCGCTCATTTCGGCGCGGGTTTGCAGGTTGATCATGAACGGGCCACGGGCTTGCATCGCCGTGAAGCCGGAGTAGACGCCATAGGTCAGGCCGCGCTTCTCGCGGACTTCCGTCATCAACCGCGTACCGAAACCGCCGCCACCAAGGATCTGGTTGCCGAGGGTAACGGCCGCATAATCCGGATCGTCGCGATCGATGCCCAGTTGCGCCAGCATCAGGTTGGTTTGCTTGGACGGGAACTCGATATGGCCGATGCTCGCCTTCGGTTCTGTCGGTGGTGGGGTTTTCGCCAGGGCCGGACCTTTGGGCAGCGCGGCGGAGACCTCGCTGGCAACCGCTTCGGCTTCGGCACGGGACAAATCCCCCACCAGCGCAATCACCGCGTTGCCGGCGGCATAGGCCTTGGCGTGGAACGCCCGGGCCTGGGCCAGGGTGATCGGCGGGATGCTGTCTGCGGTGCCATCGCTGGAGTGGGCATACGGATGTTCGCCGTACAGGCGCTTCATCAGCTCCAGGCCCGCCAGTTTGCCGGGGTTCTGCTTCTGATACTCGAAGCCGTCGAGCATCTGGTTCTTGATGCGAGCGAAGGAATCGGCGGGGAAGGTCGGTTTGCCGACGACTTCGGCGAACAGCTTCAGCGCCGGCTCACGCTTGTCCGCTGCGCTGAGGCTGCGCAGGGATGCCACGGCCATGTCCCGGTAGGCGCCGTTGCCGAAGTCCGCGCCAAGGCTTTCGAACCCTTGGGCAATGGCACTGACGTCTTTGCCGGCCACGCCTTCGTTGAGCATGGCATTGGTCAGCAGGGCGAGGCCGGGGGCGTCGCCGTCCTGGCTGCTGCCTGCGGCAAAGGTCAGGCGCAGGTCGAACATCGGCAGCTCCCGGGCTTCGACGAACAGCACCTTGGCGCCCTCGGCGGTTTTCCAGGTCTGCACGTCAAGCTGGCGTCGACTGGGCGCCTTGTCGTTCAGTTCGGCCAGGGATTGCAGTTTGCTGGTGGACTTGGCCTTGTCCAATGCCTGGCTGGCCTTGGGGGCGCTTGAAGGTACCAGGTAAAAGGCCAGGGCGCCGACCAGGGCGATCAAGACCAGGCCGATCAGCACCAGGCGCGATGATTTGCGCTCACTCATGAGCTTTCTCCTCGGGCAGGACGTGCGCAACGCTCAGGCGCGAGCGGGTGAAATACAGCTGGGCTGCCTTCTGGATATCTTGCGGGGTCACGCTTTGCAGTTCGGCGAGTTCGCTGTCCATCAGCTTCCAGGACAGCCCGACGGTTTCCAGCTGGCCGATGGCGGTGGCCTGGCTGGTGATCGAGTCGCGCTCATACACCAGGCCGGCGATGACCTGGGCGCGGACGCGTTCCAGTTCCTCGGCGGTCGGTGCGGTGGTTTTCAACTGTTCAAGCAAGCGCCACAAGCCCGCTTCGGCCTGTGCGAGGGTCTTGTTTTTCTGTGTGTTGGGCGTCGCCGACAAGGTGAACAGCGTGTCGCCGCGGGTAAAGGCGTCGTAGTTCGACGAGCCGCCGGACACCAGCTCTTCGCCGCGCTCCAGCTGGGTTGGGATCCGGCCGCTATAGCCGCCGTCCAGCAGCGCCGAGATCAGCCGCAGCGCATTGACCGAAGCCTTGTCCGTCGCGGTGGCAATGCTTGGCACATTGAAGGCCAACATCACGCTGGGCAGTTGGGTCTGCACATGCAGGGTGATCTGGCGCTCGCCGGGTTCGGCCAGCTCCAGCGGGATTTTCGCGACCGGCACCGGGCGCCGGCCAATCGGACCGAAATAACGCTGGGCCAGGGATTTGACCTCGTCTGGCGTCACGTCGCCGACTACCACCAGCGTGGCGTTGTTAGGGGTGTACCAGGACTCGTACCAGTGGCGCAGCTCCTCGACCGTCATCCGATCCAGGTCGGCCATCCAGCCGATCGTCGGCGTGTGGTAGCCGCTGGCCGGGTACGCCATGGCCTTGAAGCGTTCGAAGGCCTTGGACATCGGCTTGTCATCGGTGCGCATACGGCGCTCTTCCTTGATGACTTCGATCTCGCGGCTGAACTCTTCTGGGGGCAGGCGCAGGCTGGCCATGCGGTCGGCTTCCAGTTCGAAGGCCACGCCCAGGCGATCGCGCGCCAGCACCTGGTAGTAGGCGGTGAAGTCGTCGCTGGTGAAGGCGTTTTCTTCGGCACCGAGGTCACGCAGGATCAGCGACGCTTCGCCGGGGCCGACTTTCTCGCTGCCCTTGAACATCATGTGTTCCAGGGCATGGGACAAACCGGTCTGGCCCGGAGTTTCGTAGCTGGAACCAACCTTGTACCAGACCTGGGACACCACTACCGGCGCGCGATGGTCTTCGCGAACGACGACCTTCAGGCCGTTGTCGAGGGTAAATTCGTGGGTGGGTTGTGGATCGGCAGCCAGGGCTGAAAAAGGCAGGCAGACCGTGCCGAGCAGCAGGCCAGCGGCGCAGCGGGCAAGAGCATTCATTCGTGTTTAAACCTGTTGGGCTGCCTGCCGGGTCTTAGCCGCAGCAGGCGAGGAGGTGCTAGGATAACGGTCCGTTTTACTGGCGGCCACGCCTATCGGGTCTTTTGTCGGCCCAAGGTTGTCTGGGTTCTAGGCATTAACGGTGGGTTTTTTCGTGGATCCCCGCGTTTTCGCCGATGATGCCGTACCAGTCCTTCGAAAAAATTGACCAAGAGGTGTCCTGGCGACATTTCGACAATCTGTTGCGCGTGAACAAGCTGGATGAAACGCAGTCTGTTCAGCATCGAATATTTATCACCGAGGCGCCCTCGTGGCGCGTCGCTACCGTGAGATAGCCGTCCTCCATGTTTGGTTCCAACGACGACAAGAAGACCCCAGCTGCGGCTGGCGAGAAGAAAAGCCTGTTCGGATGGCTGCGCAAGAAGCCGCAGGAAACCGTTGCCGAACAGCCACAACCGCAGCCCGAGCCCGTTGAAGCCCCGGTGGCCGAAGAGGCCGCGCCCATTGTCCTGCCGATTGCCGAACCGGTATTGCAGCCGGCCGAGCCTGAAGCCGAGCCAGTGGTCGAGCCGGTGCTCGAGCAACCGCTGACTCCGCCCGCCGGACAGACGCCCTGGCTGACCCTGCCCGTGGCGGAAGAGCCGGTCGCGCTGGTGGAGGACGCCCAGGCGCCCCACGTCACTCCGCCAATTCCTGCCCCGACGCAACCGGAGGAAGCATCGACCGCCGTAGTCGTGCCTCCGTTACCAGAACTTGTACCAGAGCCAGAGCCAGCAGAAATCCCGGTCCCGGCCGAAGCGCCCCGGCCCATCGAAGAGAACAAAGTCGGCTTCTTTGCTCGTTTGAAGCAGGGCCTGTCCAAGACCAGCGCCAGTATCGGCGAAGGCATGGCCAGCCTGTTCCTGGGCAAGAAAGTCATCGACGATGAATTGCTGGAAGACATCGAAACCCGCCTGTTGACCGCCGATGTCGGCGTCGAGGCCACTTCCGTGATCATCCAGAGCCTGACCCAGAAGGTCGCGCGCAAACAGCTGACCGATGCCGATGCACTGTACAAATCCCTGCAAGGCGAACTGACCAACCTGCTCAAACCGGTGGAACAACCCCTGGTGGTGGCCTCGCAGAACAAGCCGTTCGTGATTTTGGTCGTCGGCGTCAACGGCGCTGGCAAGACCACCACTATCGGCAAGCTGGCGAAGAAGCTGCAGCTCGAAGGCAAGAAGGTCATGCTTGCTGCCGGCGATACCTTCCGTGCCGCCGCGGTCGAGCAACTGCAAGTGTGGGGCGAACGCAACAAGATCCCAGTGATCGCCCAGCACACCGGCGCCGATTCCGCCTCGGTGATCTTTGATGCCGTACAAGCGGCCAAGGCACGGGGCATCGATGTGCTGATCGCCGACACGGCCGGTCGCCTGCACACCAAAGACAACCTGATGGAAGAATTGAAGAAGGTGCGCCGGGTGATCGGCAAGCTCGACGCCGATGCGCCCCACGAAGTGCTGCTGGTGCTGGATGCCGGTACCGGCCAGAACGCCATCAACCAGGCCAAGCAATTCAACCAGACCGTCGAACTGACGGGGTTGGCCCTGACCAAACTCGACGGCACCGCCAAGGGCGGGGTGATTTTCGCCCTGGCCAAGCAGTTCGGCCTGCCGATTCGCTACATCGGCGTGGGCGAAGGCATCGATGACTTGCGCACCTTTGAAGCCGAGCCTTTTGTCCAGGCACTGTTTGCCGAGCGGGAGCATTCATGATTCGTTTCGAACAGGTCGGTAAACGCTATCCGAACGGCCACGTCGGCTTGCATGAGCTGAGCTTTCGGGTCCGTCGGGGCGAGTTTCTGTTTGTCACCGGCCATTCCGGCGCCGGCAAAAGCACCTTGCTGCGCCTGTTGCTGGCGATGGAGCGACCGTCCACCGGTAAACTGCTGCTGGCCGGCCAGGACCTGAGCACCATCAGCAATGCCCAGATCCCGTACCTGCGGCGGCAGATCGGCGTGGTATTCCAGAATCACCAATTGCTGTTCGACCGCACGGTGTTCAACAATGTGGCGTTGCCATTGCAGATCCTTGGCCTGTCCAAGGCCGAGATCATCAAGCGTGTGGACTCGGCGCTGGAGCGCGTGGCCCTGTCGGACAAGACCGACCTGTACCCGGGCGACCTGTCCACCGGCCAGCAGCAGCGCGTGGGCATCGCCCGCGCCATCGTCCACCGTCCGGCCTTGCTGCTGGCGGATGAACCCACCGGTAACCTCGACCCGCGACTGGCGGCAGAGATCATGGGCGTATTCGAAGACATCAACCGCCTGGGCACCAGCGTACTGATCGCCAGTCACGACCTGGCCCTGATTGCACGCATGCGTCATCGCATGCTCACCTTGCAGCGCGGTCGACTGATTGGTGACGGGGAGGCTGGTGTATGAGCGCAACTCGAAGCCCTAAAGTGGCCGAACGCGTGGCACCCAAGGCCACCGATCCGCAGCCGCCGAAAAAGAAACGCGACGATGACGACGGTCCGGATTTCGCCACGCTGCTGCATGCCTGGATCGAAAGTCATCGCGCCAGCTTGGTCGACAGCCTGCGGCGCCTGGGCAAGCAGCCCATCGGCAGTTTCTTTACCTGCATGGTGATGGCAGTGGCCTTGAGCCTGCCTATGGGCCTGTCATTACTGCTGAATAATGTCGAGCGCCTGGGCGGCTCCTGGCAGCGAGCGGCGCAGATCTCCCTGTATTTGCAACTGGATGCGACGCCAGGCGAAGGCGAGGCGCTGCGTGAGCAGATCAAGGCCATGCCGGGCGTGGCCGATGCCGAGTACGTGGGGCGTGAACAGGCGCTTGAAGAGTTTCAGCAACAATCTGGCCTGGGCGAAGCGCTCAAGGAGCTGCCGGAAAACCCGCTGCCGGGCGTGGTGCTGGTGACCCCGAACGAGGTCGACAAGCCGACCCTTGAAGCATTGAGACAAAGACTTTCCGAGTTGCCGAAGGTACAACAGGCACAACTTGATCTAGTCTGGGTCGAGCGTCTGGCGGCGATACTCAAGCTCGGCGACCGGTTTGTCTTCGGCCTGACGGTGCTGCTGGTTTCCGCATTACTTTTGGTGATAGGCAATACCATTCGTCTTCATATTGAAAACCGCCGCACCGAGATAGAAGTGATTAAACTCGTCGGCGGTACGGACAGTTATGTACGCAGGCCCTTCCTTTATATGGGGGCGCTGTATGGCTTCGGTGCCGGCATCCTGTCCTGGGGAGTTTTGGCGTTCGGCCTGGATTGGCTGAACGATGCGGTAGTGGGGCTGGCCGGTTTGTACGGCAGCGATTTCTCGCTGGCCGGTGTGCCAGTCGCCGACGGTCTGTCGCTCTTGCTTGGCGCGGTGCTGTTGGGTTATATCGGTGCATGGATTGCGGTAGCACGCCACCTGCGTGAGCTTGCTCCAAAATAGTGTTTTTTGCGCGTATTGACCTTTCAGTTTTTGTGGGAACTTGTCCTACGGTTCCCGGTCAATTTTCGCAGTGCTGAACTGCACGAGTTATGTGAGTCGGAGGTTTTTTCGTATGACCACTTCTTTGCAACCTGCTTATGCTCTAGTCCCGGGTGCAAACCTTGAGGCCTATGTGCACACGGTGAACAGCATTCCATTGCTGTCGCCCGAGCAGGAGCGTGAACTGGCCGAGAGTCTCTATTATGAGCAGGATCTTGAGGCGGCTCGGCAGATGGTGCTCGCCCACCTGCGTTTTGTCGTACATATCGCCCGCAGCTATTCCGGCTACGGGCTGGCCCAGGCCGACCTGATCCAGGAAGGCAACGTTGGCCTGATGAAAGCGGTCAAGCGTTTCAACCCGGAAATGGGTGTACGCCTGGTGTCGTTTGCGGTGCACTGGATCAAGGCGGAAATCCACGAATTCATCCTGCGCAACTGGCGCATCGTGAAAGTCGCGACCACCAAGGCCCAGCGCAAGCTGTTCTTCAACCTGCGCAGCCAGAAGAAGCGTCTGGCCTGGCTGAGCAACGAGGAAGTCCATCGCGTAGCCGAAAGCCTTGGCGTAGAGCCTCGGGAAGTGCGCGAGATGGAAAGCCGCCTGACTGGCCATGACATGGCCTTCGACCCGGCCGCGGAAGCGGACGACGACAGTGCTTTTCAATCGCCGGCCAACTACCTGGAAGACCACCGGTATGACCCGGCGCGTCAACTGGAAGACGCCGACTGGAGTGACAACTCCAACACCAACCTGCACGAAGCGCTGGAAGTGCTGGACGAGCGCAGCCGCGACATTCTCTACCAGCGCTGGCTGGCCGAGGAAAAGGCCACGCTGCACGACCTGGCGCAGAAGTACAACGTGTCGGCCGAGCGGATTCGCCAGCTTGAGAAGAGCGCGATGAACAAGCTCAAGGTGTCGATCGCTGCTTGACCTGCGATAGAGGCCACAAACAAAACGCCCCGATCAGTGATGATCGGGGCGTTTTTGTTTGTACGATGTAATCCCCTGTGGGAGCGAGCTTGCTCGCGATAGCGGTGGGTCAGCCATATTGAGTTGACTGATACACCGCCATCGCGAGCAAGCTCGCTCCCACAGGGGCCTTCAATGTTGCGGCTACTGCGCCCAGGGCGCCCGCCGCGCATGATCGAGTTCCAGCAAATAACCGTCGCCCCCCAATTGGCTCATCTGCTGGCGAATCCAGCCTGCTCGCCGCAGTACATAGGGGCTCGGTCGGCTGGCGCTCCATTTTCGCGGGTTGGGCAACACCGCGGCCAACAAGCTGGCCTGCTGCCGGGACAAGGCACCAGCACCGACACGAAAATGATGCCGCGCCGCTGCTTCCGCCCCGAACACCCCGTCGTCCCACTCGACGCTATTCAGATAGACCTCAAGGATCCGCTGCTTGGGCCAGAACACCTCGATCAGTGCGGTGAACCAAGCCTCCAGTCCCTTGCGCAGCCAACTGCGGCCCGACCACAAGAACAGGTTCTTCGACACTTGCTGGCTAAGGGTGCTGGCGCCACGAATTGAACCGCCGCGCCCGTTATGGGCGAACGCGGCCTGGATTGCGCTGATGTCGAAGCCCCAGTGCTCGGGGAATTTCTGGTCTTCGCCAGCGATCACTGCAACCTTGAGATTGTCGGAAATCTGGTCCCATGGTTGCCAGTCACGCTGCAGGTCGATGGGTTCGCCACCGAACCAGGATTCAACCTTGCGCTCGATCATCAGCGCGGTGAACGGCGGCGGCACCACGCGAAACAGCAGGACCAGCACAACACTGCCGACGGCGAACCAGAGCAGGGCTTTAACGAATCGTCGAAACAATGTACGCAGCATAGAGATGGCTTGGCCGAACCCGTCGAGCGGGCCATTATACAGACCCTGTCCACCGAGTCTGATCGGAGTTCCCATGTTGCGTAGCTTTCTGATGCTGGCGGCTTTTTTCGGCTTCACCGGCGTGGCGCTGGGTGCGTTTGCCGCCCATGGCCTGAAAAACCGTCTGAGCGCCGACTACCTGGCGATTTTCCACACCGGTGTCACCTATCAACTGGTGCATACCCTGGCGCTGCTGGGTGTCGCGCTGCTGGCCACGCACATTCCGGGTCGTATCGTTACTTGGGCCGGGATCTCATTTGTGATCGGCATTCTGCTGTTCTCGGGCAGCCTGTATTTGCTGACCCTTACAGGCATCACTAAGTTGGGCATGATCACGCCTTTGGGCGGCGTAGCCTTTCTGATCGGCTGGTTGTGCCTGGGCATCGCGGCGTGGCGCCTGCAACTTGCGGCTTGAAGCTTGTAGCTGACCAAGGGACTTGGGTCACCCAGACTGATCGGGCTAGAATGCCAGCCCCTAAAAATGATGACGGCATCCGGCATGCGCATTCAATTGAACGGCGAACCCCTTGACCTGCCCGACGGTGAAACCGTTGCGGCCCTGCTGACCCGTCTGGAACTCACCGGGCGCCGCGTCGCGGTGGAACTCAATCTGGATATCGTCCCGCGCAGCCAGCACGCCGAAACCACGTTGAACGACGGTGATTCGGTCGAAGTGGTCCACGCCATCGGCGGCGGCTAGTCGCCTCGGTTTCGCAGCATTTCGCAAGAACCTCACCCCTACAGAGGATTTCCCATGAGCATCGTTCGTAGCGACAAGCCCTTCGTCCTGGCCGGTCGTACCTACCAGTCGCGCTTGCTGGTAGGCACCGGCAAGTACCGCGACATGGAAGAGACCCGCCTGGCCATCGAAGCCTCGGGCGCCGAGATCGTGACCGTCGCCGTGCGCCGGACCAACATCGGCCAGAACCCGGGCGAGCCGAACCTGCTGGATATCCTGCCGCCGGATCGCTACACCATCCTGCCAAACACCGCCGGTTGCTTCGACGCCATCGAGGCCGTGCGCACCTGCCGCCTGGCCCGTGAGCTGCTCGATGGCCATAACCTGGTGAAGCTGGAAGTGCTGGCGGACCAGAAAACCCTGTTCCCCAACGTGATCGAAACCCTCAAGGCTGCCGAGACGCTGGTCAAGGAAGGTTTCGACGTGATGGTCTACACCAGCGATGACCCGATCATCGCCCGGCAACTGGCGGAAATCGGCTGCATCGCGGTCATGCCGCTGGCCGGCCTGATCGGCACCGGCCTGGGGATCTGCAACCCGTACAACCTGCAGATCATCCTCGAAGAAGCCAAGATTCCGGTGTTGGTGGATGCCGGTGTCGGTACCGCCTCCGACGCCACCATCGCCATGGAGCTGGGCTGCGAAGCGGTGCTGATGAACTCGGCCATCGCCCATGCCCAGCAACCGATCCTGATGGCCGAAGCCATGAAGCACGCCATCGTTGCCGGTCGCCTGGCCTACCTGGCCGGCCGCATGCCGAAAAAACTCTACGCCAGCGCGTCCTCGCCGCTGGATGGTCTGATCAAGTAAGAGCCATTGATGACTGAATCGAACGACACGCCTGTCCTCCCGGAAGAAGGCGAAGAGCGCCAGCACCGCCGCATCAAGAGTTTTGTGATGCGCGCCGGGCGCATGACTGAAGGCCAGCAACGCGGCCTGGAGCAGGGCGCCCCGCTTTACGTCCTGCCCCTGGCCGATGCGCCGGTGGATTTTGACCAGGTCTTCGGCCGCTCGGCCCCGCGCTCGCTGGAAATCGGCTTCGGCATGGGCCATTCGTTGCTGGAAATGGCCGCCGCTTCGCCGGAGCAGGACTTCATTGGCGTGGAAGTGCACCGCCCGGGCGTCGGAGCATTGCTCAACGGCGTGCTGACCCAAGGCCTGACCAACCTGCGGGTCTACGATTGCGACGCCATCGAAGTGCTCAACCGTTGCGTGGCCGATAACAGCCTCGACCGGCTGATGCTGTTTTTCCCGGATCCGTGGCATAAAAGTCGTCACCACAAGCGCCGGATTGTTCAGGCGTCGTTCGCTGAGCTGGTGCGCAGCAAGTTGAAGGTTGGCGGTGTGCTGCACATGGCCACCGACTGGGAGCCTTACGCCGAGTACATGCTGGAAGTGATGAACGTCGCCCCGGGTTATCGCAACCTGGCCGAAGACGGCAAGTGCGTACCGCGCCCGGCCGAACGGCCGATCACCAAGTTCGAACGCCGTGGCGAACGGCTTGGGCATGGAGTTTGGGATTTGAAGTTCGAGAAGTTGGCGTAAACACCAGAAGACCCATGGTGAAATGAGACCCCCTGTGGGAGCGAGCTTGCTCGCGATGAGGGCATGACATTCAACATCAATGTTGACTGTTACACCGCCATCGCGAGCAAGCTCGCTCCCACAGTTGTTTTTGGTTGTGGCTGGCTCAGCGGCGATCCGCCACCACCCCGATTAATACCAATACGACTAACAACACCGGCGCCAGGCTGTAGTTATTGAACTGGCTCAAGCCCCGGACGATCCACGGCGTGGCGTAGATCAGCGCGGCGCCGCTGCCGATCATGCACAGCAGGGCAATCAGCGGGACGCGCAACGCGCCGGCGATGCTGCCCAGGCGTTGTTCGACCCAGCCCTTGATGTCGGCACCAAACAGCACCAGCAGGCAGCCTACCAATGCCAGGGAGATTTCCGACAGGTTGCTGCGGCTCCAGCGGGACACGGTGGCGAGCAGGTCGAGTACCAGATCCATTCGATTTCCTTGTATTGATCAGCTCAGAAATTTCTGCAGCAAGTCGTTGAGAAACAGCTGTCCGCGCTCGGTCGCCGCCAGACGTGACGGTTCGACCTGCAACAACCCACTTTGTTCGGCCTCGCGCCGGCCTTCGGCGAGGCTCTCCAGGGGCAGGCCGGTGCGCTCCGGGTACAGCCGCGCTTCCACACCTGCGGTCAGGCGCAGGGCATTCATCAGGAACTCGAACGGCAGCTCCTCGTTGGCCAGGGTTTTCTCACCCGCCTGGAAGCTTTTGGCCGGGTTCAGGTAGTCCTTGGGCAAGCGTGTCTTCCAGGTGCGCACGATGCGCCCGTCCGGATGGCTGAGCTTGCCGTGGGCCCCGGCGCCGATGCCGATGAAGTCGCCGAAGCTCCAATAGTTGAGGTTGTGCCGCGCCGCCCGGCCGGGCTGGGCATACGCCGAGACTTCGTACTGGGCGTAGCCGTGCTCGGCCAGCAATGTCTGCCCGGCTTCCTGGATGTCCCACAGCGTGTCGTCTTCCGGCAACGTCGGCGGCTGGTTCCAGAACACGGTGTTCGGCTCCAGCGTCAGCTGATACCAGGACAAATGAGTGGGCTTCAGCGCAATGGCCTGGCGCAGGTCGCTCAACGCATCTTCGAGGGACTGGTCGGGCAAGCCGTGCATCAGGTCGAGGTTGAAGTTATCGAACCCGGCCTGGCGGGCCATGCCAGCGGCGCGCACCGCCTCGTCACCGTTGTGGATCCGGCCCAGTGCTTCGAGCTTGGCCTGCTGGAAACTCTGGATGCCAATGGACAGGCGATTGATGCCCAGCGCCCGGTAGGCGACGAACTTCTCTTGCTCAAACGTGCCCGGGTTGGCTTCCAGGGTGATTTCAATGTCCGGCGCGAAGGGGATGCGTGCCTCGACACCTTGAAGCAACCGCCCCAAGGCTTTGGCGCTGAAAAGGCTTGGCGTACCACCGCCGAAAAATATCGAACTCAGTTCACGACCATGAACCGCATGTAGATCCTGATCGAGGTCGGCCAGCAGGGCGTCGACATATTCTTCTTCCGGCAACTGCGGACTGGCGGTGTGGGAGTTGAAGTCGCAATACGGACATTTGCGCACGCACCACGGGATATGTATGTACAACGCCAAGGGCGGCAGCGCCGGCAGCGGCGCTCGAGGGGTTTGTGCGCCGCCGTGGATCAGCGGTGCGGGGGCGTCGGTGGTCATTGCAGGCCCAGGCGCTGGCGCAGCAGGGCCATGGCGCGGGCGCGGTGGCTCAGTTGGTTCTTTTCCACGGGGCCCAGCTCGGCGCTGGAGCAATTGCGCTCAGGTACCCAGAACAATGGGTCGTAGCCGAAACCGTGCTCGCCGCTGGCCTCGGTCAGAATACGTCCTTGCCACAAGCCTTCGCAGAGGATCGGCAACGGATCGTCGGCATGGCGTACCAGGGCGAGCACACATACGAACTGCGCACCGCGCTCGGCTTCAGGAACGTCCTTGAGGGCTTCGAGCAGCTTGGCGTTGTTCGCCGCGTCACCCTTGCCATCGGCGTAACGGGCCGAATAGATGCCCGGCGCGCCGCCGAGGAAGTCCACCGCCAGGCCGGAGTCGTCGGCCAGCGCCGGCAGGCCGGAAATGCGCGCGGCGTTGCGGGCCTTGAGAATGGCGTTTTCGACGAACGACAGGCCGGTCTCTTCCGGTTCCACCTGGCTGAACTCGCCGATCGAGCGCAATTGCACCGACCCGCCGAGCATGGCCTGGAGTTCCTTGAGTTTGCCGGCGTTGTGGCTGGCCAGCACGAGTTGGGTGAGCTTGATCATTGGCCCGGGAACAGTTCCTGGTTGAAGTTGAGGGTGTTGATCTTGTCGCCGATTTGCACCTTGATTTCAAAGGTGCGGGTTTCCTGCTGCTCCACCGGGTATTGGGCGACGTAGTAAATCGCGCCTGGCTCGGTGATCTGGCGGAAGCTGAGCGGGACCGTCTTGCTGGTCAGGTCCTTGACCGTGCCGCTGACCTGGGCGATCAGCGGCTTGCCTTCCTTGATCACCGAGACATTGATCACGCCCTGGTTCTTGCTGCGGATCAGTTCGGCGCCCTTGGCGATGTCGGGCGTGAGGAAGGTGGAGTTGAACGTGTTGTAGTGCACGGTGACGTCACCGAACACTTCCTTGCGCTCGCCCTTGATGACATCGGCGGCCATGACGCCGACGCTCAGGCAGGCGGTGATGAGAAACAACCCTAGACGTTTCATGTCGTGCTCCTGGAAAGGTCGGCGTTTACACCGCGACCTGATGATCGGCGAGGCCTGGGCTGCTGACCCGATAGATGCCTATCTCACCTAACAGATTAGGCCAAAGCTTGCTCGCCCACCCGTGGCGGTGTTGCTGGTCTACCGCCAATCGATCGATAACCTTGGCTTCACGCTCGCGGCACAACTCCTCGAAGTCTTCGAAGGTACAGAAGTGAATGTTCGGCGTGTTGTACCAGGTGTAGGGCAGGAATTCCGAGACCGGCATCCGTCCCTTGCTCGCCAGATACCAACGGCAGCGCCAATGGCCGAAGTTGGGGAAGGTAATGATGCACTGGCGCCCGACCCGCAGCATTTCGTCGAGGATCTTGTCCGGGTAGTGCACGGCTTGCAGGGCCTGGGTCATGACCACGATGTCGAAGCTGTTGCTGGCGAAGTTGCCCAGGCCCTTATCCAGGTCCTGCTCGATGACGTTGATGCCTTTGGCCACGCACTCGGCAATGTTGTCCGGGTCGTTTTCCAGGCCGTAGCCGCTGACCTGCTTGTTGTCCCGCAGCCAAGTCAGCAATTCGCCGTTGCCGCAGCCCAGGTCGAGCACGCGGCTGCCGGCGGGGATCCATTCCTGGATGATGTCCAGATCGGCTCTCATGGCGTCCTCACAGCGTAATACGGTTCATGTAGTTTCCGAACGCCTGCAGGTAGCGCGGGATCGGAATCAAAAAGGCGTCGTGGCCCTGGGGCGCGTCGATTTCCAGGTAGCAGACGTCCTTGCGCGCGGCCATCAGCGCGTCCACCAGCTCTCGGGAGCGGGCCGGGGAGAAGCGCCAGTCGGTGGTGAACGACATCACGCAGAACTTGGCCGTGGCGTTGGCAAAGGTTTTCGCCAGGTTGTCGTCGAAGTTCGCCGCCGGATCGAAGTAGTCCAGCGCCTTGGTCATCAGCAGGTAGGTGTTGGCGTCGAAGCGTCCGGAGAACTCTTCACCTTGGTAGCGCAGATAGCTCTCGACCTGGAACTCGACGCTGTGGAAGTCGTAGTTGAGCTTCTCGCTCTTGAGGCCACGGCCGAATTTCTCGCCCATGGAATCGTCGGAAAGGTAGGTGATGTGCCCGACCATTCGCGCCAGCATCAGCCCGCGCTTGGGGATCACGCCGTGTTCCTGGAACGAACCGCCGTGGAATTCGGGGTCGGTGAGGATCGCCTGGCGCGCCACTTCGTTGAAGGCGATGTTCTGCGCCGACAGCTTGGGTGCCGAGGCGATTGCCAGGCAGTGGCGCACGCGGTCCGGGTAGGTGATGGTCCATTGCAAGGCTTGCATGCCGCCCAGGCTGCCGCCGATCACCGCTGCCCACTGGTCGATGCCGAGGCGGTCGGCCAGGCGCGCCTGGCTGTGCACCCAGTCTTCCACGGTCAACACAGGGAAATCGGCGCCGAAGGGCTTGCCGGTGTCCGGGTTGAGGCTGCTGGGGCCGGTGGAGCCGTTGCAACCGCCGAGGTTGTTCAGGCTGACGACGAAGAATTTGTTGGTGTCGATGGGCTTGCCGGGGCCGATGCAACTGTCCCACCAGCCGGGCTTGCGATCATCGACGCTGTGGTAGCCAGCGGCGTGATGATGCCCCGACAAGGCGTGGCAGATCAGCACGGCATTGCTCGCCGTGGCATTGAGGGTGCCGTAGGTTTCGTAGATCAGGGCATAGGCTGGCAACGAACGGCCGCAGGCCAGGGCCAGGGGCTCGCTGAAATGCGCCATTTGCGGCGTCACCAGACCAACGGAATCGGGGGGAAAGGCAGCTGGCATCGACCCTGCTCGCGTTGAAATGAGGCGTAAGTCTAAAGACCGCTGGGGCGGGCGGCAAGCAAACGGCGGCGCTGATTGGCCGCCGCTTTACCCGTGGCGAGGGAGCTTGCTCCCGCTGGGGCGCGAAGCGGCCCCCGTAGGAGCTGTCGAGTGCAACGAGGCTGCGATCTTCCCACTGCCCATTGAGTCGTGAGCGAAAGATCAAGATCAAAAGATCGCAGGCTTCGCCAGCTCCTACAGAGCCCAGCGGGAGCAAGCTCCCTCGCCACAGGAAAAGTTGCAGGGTGCTTTAGATCAGCACCCGCAAAATTTCCGGCATCATCGTCATCGCCGCCAAATTGTTGATCACCAGCATGTCGAGCAGCTTGAGGACCATGAACGCCAGGATCGGCGAGATATCCAGGCCGCCGAGGTTCGGCACGATGCGACGGAACGGCGCCAGGGCCGGCTCGCAGATCTGGTTCACCAGTTCGGCGCCCGGGTTGTGGCTGCCCGGTGCGACCCAGGACAGGATCACGCTAATGATCAGGGCGAAGAAGAATATCTTCAGGAACAGCGCGGTGACGCCGATGATCGACCAGATGAGCAGTTGCAGCGGGTTGCCGGTGGTGCCGTAGGTCAACAGCAGGGTCAACGCCATCAGTGCCAACTGCACCAGGATCGCCAGCACCAATGAGGACATGTCCAGGCCGAACAGGCTCGGGATGATCCGGCGCAACGGCTTGAGCAGCGGCTGGGTGGCCTTGACCACGAACTGACACAGCGGGTTGTAGAAGTTGGCGCGCACCAGTTGCAGCACGAAGCGCATCAGCACGATCAGCAGGTACAGGCTGCCGAGGGTTTGCAGGACGTAGACCGCTGCAGTGTTCAATCCAATCATGAATGGCTCCTTATTGGCCCAGTTGTTCGGCCATCTCGGCCGAGCGGTGCGCGGCGGCGCCGAGTGCTTTTTCCACCAGGGCTTCGAAGCCCCCGGCCTGGAACGATTTGATGGCCGCTTCGGTGGTGCCGGCCGGGGAAGTCACACGACGGCGCAGTTCGGCTGCATCGACGTCGCTGGACACCGCCATGTGGGCGGCGCCGAGGGCGGTTTGCAAGGTCAGCTGGGCGGCGGTCTCGCGGGGCAGGCCGAGCTTCTCGCCGGCGGCGGTCATGGCCTCGATCAGCAGGAAGAAATACGCCGGGCCCGAGCCGGAGACGGCGGTGACAGCGTCCAGTTGCTGCTCGCTGTCCAGCCACAGCGCCAGGCCAACGGCCGAAAGCAGTTCTTCGGCCTGCTGGCGCTGTTCGGCGCTCACTTGGCCGGTTGCATACAGGCCGCTGACACCCTGGCGCAGCAGGGCCGGAGTGTTGGGCATGCAGCGCACGATCGGCTGGGCGCCAAGCCAGTTGTTCATGCTCGCGCAGGTAATGCCCGCGGCGATCGACACCACCAGTTGATGAGGCTTGAGACTCGGGCGAAGGGCTTCGCAGACGACCTTCATCGCTTGCGGCTTGACCGCCAGCACGATGACGTCCACGCCGTCGATGGCCTGGGCGTTGTCGGCGAAGGTTTCGATGCCGTGCTCGGCGCTGACCCGCTTGCGGGTCTCTTCACCCGGATCGCTGGCGCGAATCATGGATGCGTCCAGGCCCTTGGCCCGCAGGCCGCCGATCAGGCTGGCGGCCATGTTGCCGGCGCCGATAAAGGCAATACGCGTGTTGCTCATGACAGGTCCTTATAAAGAGATGAATGGGATCAGCTGGGTGATTGGCCGTAGTCGCGAGCGCCAAACAATGCAGTACCGATGCGAACCCAGGTGGCGCCTTGGGCAATGGCGGATTCGAGGTCATGGCTCATGCCCATGGACAACGTATCCAGGGGCAGGTCCAGGCTGGCTTGCAGGCGCTGGACGGCCGCAAACGCCGCATCCTGCTCGGCGCGAGCATCGGTCGGTTCGGGAATGGCCATCAACCCGCGCAACGTGAGGCGCGGCAAGGCGGTGATGGCCTTGGCGAGGGCAGGCAGGTCCGTCGGTGTGCAACCGGATTTACTGGCTTCGCCACTGACGTTGACCTGGATGCAGATGTTCAGCGGCGGCAGCTCGGCCGGGCGCTGCTCGGAAAGGCGTTGGGCAATTTTCAGGCGATCCACGGAGTGCACCCAGTCGAAATGTTCGGCGATAGCGCGCGTCTTGTTCGATTGAATGGGGCCGATGAAGTGCCAGATCAAGGGCAGGTCGGTCAGTTCAGCCTGCTTGCCGAGCGCTTCTTGCAGGTAGTTTTCGCCGAAGTCCCTGAGGCCGGCGGCATAGGCTTCGCGCAGTGCCTGGGCGGGCTTGGTCTTGCTCACTGCCAGCAGTTGGACGCTGCCTGCGGCACGCTGGGCGGCTTGCTCCGCCGCATGGATGCGCGATCTAACCTGAGCAATGTTGTCTGCTATCGTGGTCATAAAGAAAGGCCAGCGGGTCTGAGGTTCGCGGCATTCTACTGGAATTGAGGAGCGCTATGGATATCACTGAACTGTTGGCCTTCAGCGCCAAACAGGGGGCGTCGGACCTGCACCTGTCCGCCGGGCTGCCGCCGATGATCCGTGTCGACGGCGATGTGCGACGGATAAACCTGCCGGCACTGGACCATAAACAGGTTCATGAGCTGATCTACGACATCATGAACGATCGGCAACGGGTGGATTACGAGAAATTTCTGGAAACGGATTTCTCCTTCGACGTGCCGGGCGTGGCGCGGTTTCGGGTCAACGCCTTCAACCAGAATCGTGGAGCGGGGGCGGTGTTCCGGACCATCCCGTCGAAAGTCCTGACCATGGAAGACCTGGGCATGGGCGAGGTGTTTCGCAAGATCACCGAGGCCCCACGCGGGCTCGTGCTAGTGACCGGGCCGACCGGGTCAGGCAAGTCCACGACCCTGGCGGCGATGATTGATTACCTGAATAGCCACAAGCACCATCACATCCTCACCATCGAGGATCCTATCGAATTCGTCCATGAACCGCGCAAATGCCTGATCAACCAGCGCGAGGTGCACCGTGACACCCAAGGTTTCTCCACGGCGTTGCGTTCGGCACTGCGGGAAGACCCGGACGTGATCCTGGTGGGGGAAATGCGCGACCTGGAAACCATCCGCCTGGCCCTGACCGCTGCGGAAACCGGGCATTTGGTATTTGGCACATTGCACACGACTTCGGCAGCGAAAACCATTGACCGGGTGGTGGACGTGTTCCCCGGCGACGAGAAGTCCATGGTTCGTTCGATGCTCTCGGAGTCGCTACAAGCGGTGATCTCCCAAACGCTGGTCAAGAAGATCGGCGGCGGACGGGTCGCGGCGCACGAAATCATGCTCGGCACCTCGGCGATCCGCAATCTCATCCGGGAAGATAAGATCGCGCAGATGTATTCGTCGATCCAGACCGGCGGCTCGCTGGGGATGCAGACGCTGGATATGTGCCTGAAGGATCTGGTGAACAAGGGATTGATCAGCCGCGAACATGCGCGGGAGCGGGCGCGTACGCCGGATAACTTTTAGAGATGTGGTGCTTTTGCAGGCCCCATCGCGAGCAAGCTCGCTCCCACAGGACTTTCAGCGAATGGAAATCTAGTGTGGGAGCGAGCTTGCTCGCGATGGGGTCATCAGCTACAGCAAAAATGCTGGCTCAGCGCTGAACCACCCGCATCGCACCCGGCTCTTTCGGCAGCACGCGCTTGGCAACGACGTAGTGGGCGTCCCAGTACGGCTTGTTCAGCGTGTCGATAGTCACCGACTTGCCCCGCCGTGGGGCGTGGATGAAGCGGTCGTTGCCCAGGTAGATCGCTACATGATTGACCCGGCGGCTCTTGAGCTTGAAGAAAATCAGGTCGCCAGGCTTCAAGTCCTTGCGCTCGACTTTCTCGCCATGACCGGCCGCCATCGCATTGGAAGTGCGTGGCAGGTCGAACGTGGCGTCGTTGAAGGCGTACTTCACCAAACCGCTGCAATCGAAACCTTTGCTTGGGCTGCTGCCGCCCCAGCGGTAAGGTGTGCCCAGCACATTGACGGCGCGGCTCAACACGTTGCTGCTCGCTTTGGTCGCCATCGGCGGGACCAGCTTGCTGTTGGTCGTGCTCAGGCGCTGTGTGCCTGGGTTGCTTTTGCTCCCTGGAGCAGAAACATGGGATTTCGGGGTGTAGCCGTTGACGTTGGGAAGACGTTGCTCACGATTGGTGGCGTGGGCGGCCAGTGGCAATAATAGGCAGATGGTCAGCCATGTCTTTAAAAATGGACGCATTAGGCAGGGCTCATAAAGGTTAGCGCGCAACTTTATAACAGCTTTTTTCGCCGTTTCGGGGCCGTTTGTCGATCCGGAACCCAGCCTGAACGCCGCACAATTGCGACAATTGACCCGATTGTCCGACAAGACCCCCGTAATACGGGCGTTTCACAGGTCCGAGTCGCTCAGGACCGCTTGTCGGCGAGACACATAAAAGTCACAAAAAGTCCGAACAAATTTTTCTATCGAGGCAAATGAGGCCATTCATGAACAGCTATCAGCAGGACGCAACCCGTGACACCCATAGCAAAGTGATCGGGTATCTGCTCTGGATTCTCGGCTTTACCGGTGCGCACCGTTTCTATTACGGCAAGCCGGTGACGGG
The DNA here is from genome assembly GCF_013608025.1 of Pseudomonas brassicacearum subsp. neoaurantiaca. Classification (GTDB taxonomy): domain Bacteria; phylum Pseudomonadota; class Gammaproteobacteria; order Pseudomonadales; family Pseudomonadaceae; genus Aquipseudomonas. The sequence goes on from NZ_VDLV01000013.1 coordinate 150,013, forward strand.
CACGATCTGGTTCTGCACCTTCGGCCTGCTGGGCATCGGTTGGTTGATCGACTTGTTCCTGATCCCGAGCATGGATCGCGAAGCGGATCTGCGTTTCACCCCGGGACCTATCGAATACACCGTGGCGTGGATTCTGCTGACTTTCCTCGGCGTCTTCGGCGTGCATCGCATGTATCAGGGGAAGTGGCTCAGCGGGATCATCTACCTGCTGACCGGAGGGGTGTTTTTCCTGGGGGTGCTGTATGACTTCTGGACGCTGAACGATCAGGTTTCGATTCGCAATGCGCAGAAGCGTGGGGCTTTTCAGTAAGACCGAGTCGCCTGCATCGCGAGCAAGCTCGCTCCCACATTGGATCGGAGGTGTTCACATATCCTGTGTTCACCGAGATTCCCTGTGGGAGCGAGCTTGCTCGCGATAGGAGCGACGCGGTTCTTCAGGCCTGGTGGGTAATCCGCCCATCCATCAGCGTATAGCGCACCACACCCGGCAGGCTATGGCCGAGGAACGGGCAGTTGTCGCCCTTGGAACGCCAGGCTTCGCCGGCCACGGTGGACGCGGCGGGGTCGAACAGCACCAGGTCCGCCGCAGCGCCCACGGCCAGTTTCCCTACAGGCAACTGCAATGCCTGGGCCGGGCCTGTGCTCAAGCGAGCCAGCAAGGTCGGCAGATCCAGCAAACCGTCCTCCACCAGCGTCATGGCCAGTGGCAACAGCAGCTCAACGCTGCTGATGCCCGGTTCGGTGGCGCCGAACGGGGCCAACTTGGCGTCGCGCTCGTGGGGCTGGTGATGGCTGGAGATGGCCGAGATCACCCCGGACTTCACCGCCTCGCGCAAGCCTTCGCGGTCGGCACGGGTGCGCAGCGGCGGCTGGACGTGATAGACGCTGTTGAAATCAATCAGCGCCTCATCGGTCAGGATCAACTGATACAGCGCCACGTCGGCGGTCACCGGCAAGCCACGGGCCTGGGCCTGGGCGATCAACGCCGCGCCACGGGCGCTGGTCAGTTGGCTGAAGTGGGCGCGCACGCCGCTTTGTTCCACCAGCAGCAGGTCCCGGGCCAGGGCCACGGTCTCGGCGGTTTCCGGAATGCCCGGCAGGCCGAGGAAACTGGCGGTCGGGCCTTCATGGGCCAGGCCACCTTCGGCCAAGTCGTGATCCTGGGAGTTGAAGATCACCGTCAGGCCGAAGGTCGCCGCATATTCCAGCGCACGGCACAGGGTACGGGTGTTGCGGAAACTGTTCAGGCCATTGCCGAACGCCACGCAACCGGCGTCACGCAGGGCAATCAGCTCGGCCAATTGCTCGCCGTCGAGGCCTTTGCTCAGTGCACCGATCGGGAAAACCTTGGTGTTGCCGGCTTCGCGGGCGCGGTCGAGGATCAGTTCGGCGACGGCCGAGGTGTCCAGCACCGGTTTGGTCTGCGGTGGGCAGCACAGGCTGGTCACGCCACCGGCAGCGGCGGCGCGGGTTTCGCTGACGATGCTGCCTTTGCGGCTGTAGCCCGGCTCGCGCAGGGCAACGTTGAGGTCCACCAGGCCAGGGGCGGCGACCAGGCCTTGGGCGTCGAGGGTTTCGACTGCCGAGAAGCCTGCCGGCGCCGCGCCAAGGGCGACGATCTTGCAGGCATCGATATGAATGTCAGTCACTTGATCCAGACCGCTGGCTGGATCGATCACGCGTGCGCCGAGAATGCTGAGCTTCACTGGGCGTTCTCCTGGTCGAATTGGCGCTGGGCCGTTTGCCCGCTCATGGCCATGGACAGCACGGCCATGCGGATGGCGATGCCGTAGGTCACTTGGTTGAGGATCACCGAATGCGGCCCGTCGGCCACCGCCGACTCGATTTCCACGCCGCGGTTGATCGGTCCCGGGTGCATGACGATGGCGTCCGGCTTGGCCCCGGCCAGGCGCGCGGTGGTCAGGCCGAACAGGCGGTAGAACTCGCCTTCGCTCGGCAGCAGGCCGCCGGTCATGCGTTCGCGTTGCAGGCGCAGCATGATCACCACGTCCACATCCTTCAGGCCTTCGGTCATGTCGGTGTAGACCTTCACGCCGTACTGCTCGACGCCGATGGGCAGCAAGGTTTTCGGCGCGATCACGCGGATGTCCGGGCAGCCGAGGGTCTTGAGGGCGAGCATGTTCGAGCGCGCCACCCGCGAATGCAGGATATCGCCGACGATGGCCACCGACAGGTTCTCGAAGCTGCCCTTGTGCCGACGGATGGTCAGCATGTCGAGCATGCCCTGGGTCGGGTGGGCGTGACGGCCGTCGCCGCCGTTGATGATTGCCACCTGTGGGCACACATGTTCGGCAATGAAGTGCGCCGCGCCGGAGTCACCGTGGCGCACGACGAACATGTCGGCGGCCATGGCTTCGAGGTTGCGCAGGGTGTCGAGCAGGGTTTCACCCTTGCTCGCCGAGGACGTGGAGACGTTGAGGGTGATCACGTCCGCCGACAGCCGCTGGGCTGCCAGTTCGAAGGTGGTGCGGGTGCGGGTGGAGTTTTCGAAGAACACGTTGCACACGGTCTTGCCGCGCAGCAACGGGACTTTCTTCACCGCCCGGGCGCCGACTTCGAGGAACGAGTCGGCGGTGTCGAGGATTTCTGTCAGCAGCTCGCGGCGCAGGCCGTCGAGGGACAGGAAGTGGCGCAGCTGGCCCTGATCGTTGAGCTGCAGCGGGCGCTTGGTTTCGAGAGGCGTCATCGCGATGGACTCTTACAAGGGCAGTTAAAGGGCAAGGTCTTGCAGTTCGAGTTGCAGCGGCGACGGCCCGGCGAGCTTGACTCGCTCGTGGGCGGCCAATGCCAGTGTCGCGCCGACCACGTTCGGCCGGATCGGCAGCTCGGCGGCGTCCAGGTCGAGCAGGCACACCAGCGTCACGCTGGCCGGGCGACCATAGTCGAACAGTTCGTTCATGGCGGCGCGGATGGTCCGGCCGCTCATCAGCACGTCGTCGATCAGCACCAGGTGCTGGCCTTCGATCTCGAATGGCAGGGCCGAGGGACGCACTTGCGGGTGCAGGCCGTTCTGGCTGAAGTCGTCGCGGTAGAAGGACACGTCCAGCGTGCCCAGCGGCGAGTCGCTGCCCAATTCATCGAGCAAGGCCTGGGCAACCCAGACGCCGCCAGTGCGGATGCCGATGTAGCGCGGTTCGCTGATGCCGCGTTGTTCCAGGTGCGCCGTGAGACGGATCGCCATCTGGCTGATCAGTTCGGCAGGATTGGGCAGGCTCATGCTGGCTCCTTCAGGTTTGCGGGTCGGTGCTCGTGACTCGGCTTATCGCTAAAAGAAAGCGCCTTGGCGGCGCTTTCAAAAATCAGGTTTCGAACAGGGCGGTATTGGCATCGAGCCAGCCTTGCAAGAGCAGGGCGGCGGCGATGGCGTCCACCGGATTGTCGCGGTAACTGCCTTTCTGCCCGCCGCGCACCAGGCGTTCGCCCTTGGCCTCGAAGGTGGTCAGGCGTTCGTCATGGGTATAGAAGGGCAGGTTGAAGCGGCCGTTGAGGCGGCGGGCGAACTTTTCCGCGCGAATGCACATGTCGCTGGGCGTGCCGTCCATGTTCAGCGGCAGGCCGACCACCACGGCGTCGGGTTTCCATTCCTTAATCAGCGCTTCGACCTGGTTCCAGTCCGGAACGCCATTCTGCGCCTTCAAGGTGCACAACTCGCGGGCCTGGCCGGTAATGACCTGGCCGACCGCAACGCCGATCTGTTTGGTGCCGTAATCGAAGCCCAGCAGCAGGCGCAGGGCCATCAGGCGTGTCCTGCCTGGCTGGTGAGCAGGCTGAGATTGACCCCCAACCGACTGGCCGCCGCTTCCAGGCGCAGTTCGCTGCTGGTGTTGAACAGGATGTCGGAGTCGAACGGGCAGGTCAGCCAGGCGTTGTCGGCCAGTTCGGCTTCCAGTTGTCCGGGTTCCCAACCGGCATAGCCGAGGGCGATCAGGCTTTTTTCCGGGCCGACGCCGTCGGCGATGGCAAACAGCACGTCCTGGGAGGTGGACAGCGACACGCCGTCCAGATCGACGGTGGCCTGGAATTTAGGACCCGACGGGTGGAGCACGAAGCCGCGATCGGTCTGCACCGGGCCGCCGATGAAAATCGGTACGTGCTGGCACAGCAGTGGCGGCTCGACCTCGGGGCGCAATTGCTCAAGGATGTCCGCCAGGTTCAGCTCCTGCGGGCGGTTGACCACCAATCCCATGGCCCCATTGGCCGTGTGCTCGACGATGTAGGTCAAGGTGTGGGCAAAGTTCGGATCGGCCATGTGCGGCATGGCGATCAGGAAATGATGCTTGAGGTAGGTGGGGCTGACGTTTTTCATAGGCGCTAGTGTGGCGGCGCGGGGGCGAACTGACAAGCCGGGAAATGCCTGAGACTGTCACCGAACCCCTGTGGGAGCGAGCTTGCTCGCGATGCGGTGTGTCAGTCGCCATCTATGCTGAATGCTCGATGGCTATCGCGAGCAAGCTCGCTCCCACAGGGATATCTATTACGGCTGAAAGATTGGCGGTGGCTCAGTTACTGGAAAGCCGATCACCCCGGGCGAACTTCCAGGTGCGGATGATTTCCAGACGGTCGATGTCCGACAAGTCGCCGGTAAACGGCGCGAACGGCGCGGCCAGACGCACGATCCGCTGGGCGGCCTGGTCCAGCAAGGGTTGGCCGGAGGATTCGAGCACCAGCACCTCGTACAGCGAACCGTCGCGGTTGATCGAGACCATTAGCCGCAGGTTGCCGTAGATCTGTTTGCGCCGGGCTTCTTCGGGGTAATTGAGATTGCCGATGCGCTCGACCTTCTTGCGCCACTCGTCCTTGTACCAGGCACCCTTGTCGCGCATGGTCGAGGCGGCACTGAGGCGGTGAATGCGCGGACGCTTGGCGTACAGTTGCTGTTCCTGGGCCAATTCGGCTTCCAGGCTGGCGATGTCGCTGGAAAGCTGTGAGCTGTCGAAGGTCGGCTCCGGTGCCTTGGGCTTCGGATCGGGCTTGACCTCTTCCTTGACCGGGGCCTTTTTCGGCTTCGGCGCCACGGTGGTCACGGCAGCCTTGGGCGCCGTCTCTTGAACCTCCGGCTTGGCGGCCGGCGGTGGCGTGATCTTCTGGACTTTGTTGTCCTGGAACGGCGCGATCTCGGTGGTCTTGGGGGTCGCTTTCTTTTCCAGGGTGCCGCTGCCTTGCTGGTTTTCCTGGGCGAGGAAGTCGGCCTTCCTGGGCTTGGTCTCGCTCTTGAACGTCGCCAGGGTAATTTCCAGGGTCTGGCTGATCTGCTTGGGTTCGACCGTGGCGAAGCCGACGCCCAGCAGCACGGCCAGGTGGGTCAGCGCCGCCAGGAACAGGGTAAAACCGAGACGATCAGCCGGGCGCACGCCACGATGGGCGAGCTCTAGGGGCAGATCGGACGGGAGTGTCATGACAAAAAAACCAACATCGCGGGTTTCACAGGCCGGGCATGATAACGCAATGTTGGTTTTTAGCTTCAAGCCTCAAGCGGCAAGCGACAAACTGCATCAAACTTGCCGCTTGTGGCTTGCCGCTTGGAGCTGCTTCTCGATGGCATCCATCAGCATCCCGCCAATGTCGGTGCCGAAGGCATTGTCGATCTCGCGGATGCAGGTCGGGCTGGTGACGTTGATTTCCGTCAGGTGCTCGCCGATCACGTCCAGGCCGACGAACAGCAGGCCTTTTTCCCGCAGCGTCGGGCCGACCTGGGCGGCGATCCAGCGGTCCTTGTCGGTCAGCGGACGGGCTTCGCCACGACCACCGGCCGCCAGGTTGCCACGGGTTTCGCCGGCCGCCGGGATGCGCGCGAGGCAATAATCCACGGGTTCGCCGTCGATCATCAGGATGCGTTTGTCGCCGTCAACGATGGCCGGCAGGTAGCCCTGGATCATGATCTGCTGCTTGCCATGCAAGGTCAGGGTTTCCAGGATCACCGACAGGTTCGGGTGGCCGGCGGTGTGGCGGAAGATCGAAGAGCCGCCCATGCCATCCAGCGGCTTGAGGATCACGTCGCCGTGATGATCGGCGAATTCACGCAACACGTCCGGACGACGGCTGACGATGGTCGGCGGCGTGCATTGCGGGAACAGCGTGGCGAACAGCTTTTCATTGCAGTCGCGCAGGCTCTGCGGCTTGTTGACCACCAGCACGCCAGCGCTTTCGGCCTGTTCCAGCAGATAGGTCGAGTACACGAACTCCATGTCGAACGGCGGATCCTTGCGCATCAGGATCACGTCCAGGTCGCTCAGCAGCGCGTCGCTTTCGTCACCCAGTTCGAACCATTTCTCCGGGTTGGCGAAGACTTTCAGCGGTTTCATCCGCGCCCGGGCCTGGCCTTCGGCCTGGTAGAGGTCGCGCTGCTCCATGTAGAACAGTTCCCAGCCGCGCTTCTGAGCGGCCAGCAGCATGGCCAGCGAGCTATCCTTCTTGTAGGAAATGCTGGCGATTGGGTCCATGACAATGCCGACGCGTACGCTCATGGCTTGGTTCCTCATAATTTCGATGGGCACAAATGGCTTGAAAAAGTGGCGTCAGAGTGGCGCCCGGAAGATTGGCGGTCAAGGAAAAACCACCGTGCCGAGCGGCTGATAGATCGGCGATGGAGACTGTGCTAAAAAGGCTGCCATGTGACGTGCGGGCCTTGAACATCAAGGGTTTGCGCTGTCGTTCACACTTACGCGTTAAAAACCGGTTCGCAGTGGCAATGGCAGAGCAATTTACGCAGCAGCAACCCAGCGCCTTGAAGGTCATGGTTATCGACGACTCGAAGACCATCCGCCGCACCGCCGAAACCCTGCTGCGCAACGTCGGTTGCGAGGTGATCACGGCGGTCGACGGCTTCGATGCGCTGGCCAAGATCGTCGACCATCATCCAGGCATTATCTTTGTCGACATCATGATGCCGCGCCTGGACGGTTACCAGACCTGCGCCTTGATCAAGAACAACGGGGCCTTCAAGGCCACGCCAGTGATCATGCTGTCGTCCCGCGATGGCCTGTTCGACAAGGCCAAGGGGCGCATCGTCGGCTCCGATCAGTTTCTGACCAAGCCTTTCAGCAAGGAAGAATTGCTGGGCGCGATACAAGCCCATGTCCCGGGCTTTTCCGCTGTCCAGCCGCACCAGGCACACTCATGACGCTCGGCCTGCGGGCCCGAGGTCTACAGAAAATGGGGAACACCATGGCACGAGTTCTGATCGTCGATGATTCGCCGACTGAAATGTACAAACTGACCGGCATGCTGGAAAAGCACGGGCATCAGGTTCTAAAGGCTGAGAACGGCGCCGATGGCGTGGCACTGGCCCGCCAGGAAAAACCCGACGCGGTATTGATGGACATCGTCATGCCCGGCCTCAACGGGTTCCAGGCCACTCGCCAACTGACCAAGGATCCGGATACCGGGCACATTCCGGTGATCATCATCACCACCAAGGACCAGGAAACCGACAAAGTCTGGGGCACCCGCCAGGGCGCGAAGGATTACCTGACCAAACCGGTGGACGAAGACACCTTGATCGCAACCCTGAACAAAGTACTGGGTTGAACACACGGCCATGAGCCAATCCCTGACCGCTTTCGAGCTGTTGCTGCGGATCGATCGGCGCTGTCGTTCGCTGGGCGCGGACCTGCCGTCCCAACCGGTCCACCGCGACACCTGGAGCGGCATCGGCTTTCGCCTGGGTGAACACTGGTTCGTGGCGCCCATGGGTGAAGTCAGCGAAGTGCTGCACGAGCCGCGTCACACGCCTTTGCCCGGGGTCAAGCCATGGGTTCGCGGAGTGGCTAACCTGCGCGGGCGTTTGCTGCCGTTGATGGATCTGTGCGGTTTCTTCGGCCATGAACTGTCCAGCGTGCGCAAGCAACGGCGGGTGCTGGTGGTGGATCATGAAGAAGTGTTCGCCGGTTTGCTGGTGGATGAAGTGCTCGGTCTGCAGCATTTTGCCCGCGACAGCCTGGAATCGAGCCCGTCGAATGACCTGGATGGCCCGGAGCTGGCGTTCGTCCAGGGCCGGTTTGATGGCGAGCGGCGGTGGCAGGTGTTCAGCCCGTTTGCCCTGGCCCGCTCATCGGGGTTCATGGATGTGGCGGTTTGAGAGCGGGCAACGCGGGCCATTGTGGGAGCGAGCTTGCTCGCGATTGGGCCAGCGCAGCCAACATTGATGCAAGCTGTACCGGCGCTATCGCGAGCAAGCTCGCTCCCACATTGGGGCGGCGGCGAGTTGGGGCCTTGAGCAGCACAGGCGAGAACCGATGATCAAAGCAAAAACAGGCAAGCCACTGGAAGCGTCGCGCAGTCGTTCGCAGATCATCGTGCTGTTCGTCGCGCTGATTGTCTTCATCATGCTGTTGTTCGCCAATTTCGCGTACCTCAACATCCAGTCCACCTATGACAAGCAATACATCGGCCACGCCGGTGAGCTGCGGGTGTTGTCCCAGCGCATTGCCAAGAACGCCACCGAGGCCGCCGCCGGCAAGGCCGCCGCGTTCAAATTGCTGAGCGATGCGCGCAATGATTTTGCCCAGCGCTGGGGTTACCTGAAGCAGGGCGATCCGGTGACTGGCCTGCCGCCTGCGCCCGCCACCCTGCGTCCGCAAATGCGCGCCGTGCAGCTGGATTGGGAGCGCCTGCTCAAGAACACCGATGCGATTCTTTCCAGCGAGCAAACCGTCTTGTCGCTGCATCAGGTCGCGGCGACGCTGGCCGAAACCGTGCCGCAACTGCAAGTCGAATACGAGAAAGTCGTCGAAATCCTCCTGCAACGTGGCGCGCCGGCCCCCCAGGTGGCCATGGCCCAGCGTCAGTCGCTGTTGGCCGAGCGGATTCTCGGCGCGGTGAATACCGTGTTGGCGGGGGACGAGAACGCCAGCCAGGCCGCCGATACGTTCGGTCGTGATGCCGCGCGGTTCGGCCAGGTGCTCAACGGCATGCTGCAAGGCGACCCGACCCTGAAGATTTCCAAGGTGCAGGACCGCGATGCCCGGGCGCGCCTGAGCGAAATCAGTGAGCTGTTCGAGTTCGTCTCGGGCTCGGTGGATGAAATCCTCGAGACCTCCCCGGAACTGTTCAAGGTCCGCGAATCGGCGGGCAACATCTTCAATCTGTCGCAAACTCTGCTCGATGAAGCCTCGCACCTGGCTTCGGCCTTTGAAAACCTCGCGGGAGGGCGCTCCGTCAACACCATTGGCGGTTATGTGCTGGGCCTGCTGGCGCTGATGTCGATCATCCTCATCGGCCTGGTGATGGTCCGCGAAACCAACCGCCAATTGCGCGAAACGGCGGAGAAGAACGAGCGCAACCAGAACGCGATCATGCGCTTGCTGGACGAAATCGAAGACCTGGCCGACGGCGACCTGACTGTCACCGCCTCGGTCACCGAGGATTTCACCGGGACCATCGCCGATTCCATCAATTATTCGGTGGACCAACTGCGCGATCTGGTGGCGACGATCAACCTCACCGCCGGCCAAGTCGCCGCCGCCGTGCAGGAAACCCAGGCCACGGCGATGCACCTGGCCCAGGCGTCCGAACACCAGGCCCAGCAAATTTCCGAAGCTTCGACTTCAATCAATGAAATGGCCCAGTCCATCGACCAGGTATCGGCCAATGCCGCTGAATCGTCGGCGGTGGCCGAGCGTTCCGTGGAAATTGCCAACAAGGGCAACGAGGTGGTGCACAACACCATTCATGGCATGGACAACATTCGCGAGCAGATCCAGGACACCGCCAAGCGCATCAAGCGCCTGGGCGAGTCGTCCCAGGAAATCGGCGACATCGTCAGCCTGATCGACGACATCGCCGACCAGACCAACATCCTGGCGCTCAACGCCGCGATCCAGGCGTCCATGGCCGGCGATGCCGGGCGCGGTTTTGCGGTGGTGGCCGATGAAGTGCAGCGCCTGGCCGAGCGTTCTTCCGCGGCGACGCGGCAGATCGAGACCCTGGTGCGGGCGATCCAGGCCGATACCAACGAGGCGGTGATTTCCATGGAGCAGACCACCACCGAGGTGGTGCGCGGCGCCCGGCTGGCCCAGGACGCCGGCGTCGCCCTGGAAGAAATCGAAGGCGTGTCCAAGACCCTGGCGGCGTTGATCCAGAGTATTTCCAACGCGGCGCAGCAACAGACCACCTCGGCGGGGCAGATTTCCTTGACCATGAACGTGATCCAGCAGATCACCTCGCAAACGTCCTCGGGCTCCACCGCCACTGCAGAGAGCATCGGCAACCTGGCGAAAATGGCCAGCCAACTGCGCCGCTCGGTGTCGGGGTTCACCTTGCCGGCGGTGCCGGCTGGCGATGAGGACAAGCAGTGACTGACCAGCTCTGCATATTGGAAAAGGGCAGGTTGCGAGGAGGCTTTTGTGGCGAGGGAGCTTGCTCCCGCTTGAGCGCGCAGCGCTCATAAAATTCTTGGGGGCGCTGCGCCCGAGGCGTCGGACCGGCCCAGCGGGAGCAAGCTCCCTCGCCACACGAGCTGATTTGCACTTCAGCAAACGACTGTTGATTTGGAGTGGTTATGGGTGATCGGCACGACTATGTGGCCTTGGAATGGGTCAAGGGCGAGATTGCCGAAACGCTGAAGCAGGCCCATCTGGCCCTCAACCGCCTGGTGGACGATCCGCAGGCAGCGGATGCCCTCGGCCAGTGCCTGGCCTGCATCCATCAAGTCCATGGCGGCCTGCAGATGGTCGAGTTCTATGGCGCGGCGCTGCTCGCCGAGGAAATGGAACAACTGTGCATCGCCCTGCAGGACAACCGTATCGTCCACCGCGACGAGGCCATCAGCCTGTTGCGCCAGGCGCTGGGCCAACTGCCGGCTTACCTTGATCGCGTGCACGGTGCCCGCCGCGACCTGCCGTTGGTGGTACTGCCATTGATCAACGACTTGCGCAGCGCCCGCGGCGAAGGCCTGTTGTCCGAGACCCGCCTGTTCAGCCCGGAACTGCCAGACATCGCGCCGCTCGACGATGACGCCTTGAAGCGGCTCGAACCGGCCGACCTGCCGAATACCTTGCGCAAATTGCGCCAGAGCCTGCAGGTCGCGCTGGTGGGATTGCTGCGTGAGCAGGACGACGTCACTCACCTCGGTTATCTGGCCAAGGTCTTCCATCGTCTCGAAGCACTGTGCGCCGGAGCGCCGCTCAATGCGTTGTGGCAAGTCGCCTCGGCGCTGGTCGAAGGCATGCGGGACGGGCGTATCGCCAACAGCCCGGCGCTGCGCAGCCTGTTCAAGGATGCCGACAAGGAACTCAAGCGCTTGCTGGAACAAGGCATATCCGGCATCAATCAGCCGGCCCCGCCACACCTGCTCAAGAGCCTGTTGTTCTATATTGCCAAGGCCGAACATCCCAGCGGGCAGATGCAAATCATGAAAGAACGCTACTCACTGGACGATGCGCTGCCCGACAGCGCCATGGTCGACGAAGAACGCGCGCGCCTAGCCGGGCCCGATCGCGATGCCATGCGCTCGGTCCTTGCCGCATTGTGCGAGGAGTTGGTCCGGGTCAAGGAGCGGCTGGACCTGTTCGTGCGCAGCGATCGCCAGCATGCCTCGGAACTGGACAGCCTGCTGGCGCCCCTGCGGCAAATCGCTGACACGTTGGCGGTGCTGGGGTTTGGCCAGCCGCGCAAAGTCATCATCGATCAGTTGGCCGTGGTGCTGAGCCTCGCCCAGGGCCAGCGCGAGCCTGACGATGCGACGCTGATGGATGTCGCCGGTGCCTTGCTCTATGTCGAGGCGACGCTGGCCGGCATGGTCGGCACCGTCGAACCTGAAAGCCGCGAAGACAATCACCTGCCGACCATCGACCTGACCCAGATCCACCAGATCGTCATCAAGGAAGCCCACACCTGCCTGCAACAGACCAAGGACATGATCGTCGACTACATCGACGCCGACTGGAACAGCGAGCAGCTCATGGACATGCCCGCGCTGCTGACCCAGGTGCGCGGCGCGCTGGCGATGATTCCGTTGAGCCGTGCCGCCAGGCTGGTGGAGGCGTGCAACGATTTTATCCGCGAGCACTTGCTGCTCGAGCATGCCCAGCCGGGGTGGGAGGAACTCGATCACCTGGCCGATGTGATCAGCGGCCTGGAATATTACCTGGAACGCTTGGGCGAAGACCCGCTGAAACCCGCCGAGAGCCTGTTGGACGGGGTCGAGCGCAGCCTGGGCATCCTCGGTTATTTCCCTGACGAAGCCCGCGTCCCGTTGCTCGATGATGTACTGAGCCCCAACGAAGCCCAGGTCATGCAGGATCTGCAGGAGCTGGACGATCCCCAGACCGTGCAGTCATTGGCTGAAGTCCTGGCCAACCCGGTCTCGGCGGTCAACCCGCCGGCGAGGAACATGCCGGGTAGCCTGCTGCCGCCACCGGTGGATGAAAGCCCGGTGGACGATGAACTGCGCGAGGTGTTCCTCGAGGAAACCGACGAAGTATTGGATGTCCTGCATGAATACCTGCCGCGCTGGACGACCGACCCCGACGATCACGGCGCCCTGACAGAGCTGCGGCGGGCTTTCCATACCCTCAAGGGCAGTGGCCGGATGGTCCGGGCGCTGGTGTTGGGGGAATTGGCCTGGGCGGTGGAAAACCTGCTCAATCGCGTGCTGGAACGCAGCGTCGAGCCGGGCGCTTCGGTCCGGCAGCTGGTTGACGAGACGGTGCAATTGCTGCCGGCGCTGGTCGCTGAATTTGCTGCTCATCACCAGCGCCAGCGTGACGATGTCGACCGCCTGGCCGCTCGCGCCCACGCGCTCGCCAAGGGCGGCGATGCCGAAGAGGACGATGAACAGGACGTGGCGGCGCTTGACCCGCTGTTGCTGAAGATATTCGACAACGAAGCCCAAGGGCACCTCGCCGCGCTCAATCGCTTCCTCGACCAGGCCGCCGAACACCTTCCACTGCAGGCCAACGACGAACTGCAACGTGCCTTGCACACGCTCAAGGGCAGCGCCTCCATGGCTGGCGTGCAGCCCATTGCCGAACTCGCCGGGGCGCTGGACGAACTGGCCCGGGAATACAAGGCGCACCTGATCGCCCTGGACCTGGATGAGGTGGAACTACTGCTCGAAGGCGAAGGGTTGTTGCGACGAGGGCTGCGTCAACTGCACAGCGAGCCGCTGGCGCCAATCCCAGGTGCCGCCGACCTTGTCCAGCGGGCCAAGGCATTGATGACCGAGCGCCTGCAAGCGGTCCTCGGCACACCGGACCAAGGCGCGCGGACCAAGCGTGATCCGCAGTTGATCAGCAACTTCCTGGCCCAGGGCATGGACATCCTGCTGGATGCTGAAAGCCTGCTGCAGCGCTGGCAACAACACCCTGGCGAAGGCCAGGAACTCAGCGCGTTGCTCGACGAGTTGACCACCCTGGGCGAAGGCGCGCATCTGGCCGACCTGCACCCGGTGGATGAACTTTGCGAAGCCTTGCTCGACCTTTATGGCGCGGTCGAAGAGAGCAGTTTGGCGGTCAGCGACGCATTCTTCCAGGAAGCGCAACGCGCCCATGAAGCGTTGATCGATATGCTCGACGAACTCGCGGCCGGGCAGGATGTGCGTTCCCAACCCGAGCGGGTGCAGGCTCTTCGCACGCTGCTCCAGGAAAGTCTCGATCCGGCCGCCACGGGGCTGATTCGCAGCGACGGCAGTCGCACCCTGAGCATTCGCGAGCTGGGCCAGGCGACGGCAGAAATGGAACACGGCGCGAGCGTCAATACGTCCGTGGACGATGACATCGCTTCGATCTTCCTCGAAGAAGCGCAGGACATCCTCGAAAGCGCTGCCCAAGCCCTGCAGCGTTGGCTGGCGGACCCCGACAACGGCGCGCCGCTGTCATCGCTGCAGCGGGATTTGCATACTCTCAAGGGCGGCGCGCGCATGGCCGATATCCGCCCGGTGTGCGACCTGGCCCAAGAATTGGAAAATCTGTATGAAGGGCTTGTGGACCGCCGCTACAGCTACAGCGAGGAGCTGGCGCAGCTACTCAACAACAGCCACGAGCGCCTCGACCTGTTGCTTGGGCAGTTGCAGCAAGGACAACCGTTGGGCGACCCCGTCGCGCTGATCGACGCCCTGCACCGGTTCCGCCAGGACAAGCCGAATACCATTGAGTTGCCGCAGCCTCCCCAAGGCGACGGGGCCGGCCATGACCCCGAACTCCTGGAAATCTTCCTCGAAGAAGGCTTCGACATCCTCGACAGTTCCGGCGCGGCGCTGCTGCGCTGGCAGGAGGATCCGTCGAACCGCCAGGCCGTGGAAACCCTGCTGCGCGACCTGCACACCCTCAAGGGCGGCGCGCGAATGGTCGAAATCGCGCCCATCGGCGACCTCGCCCATGAGCTGGAAAACCTTTATGAAGGGTTGTCGACAGGATTGCTGCAACCGAGCCCGGCGCTGTTTACGCTGGTGCAGAGCGGCCATGATCGTCTGGCACAAATGCTCGACGCCGTTCGCGCCGGCCAACCGTGCCCGCCCGGTGACCGGCTGATTGCGCGGATCCAGGCGGTCAACCATCCACAGGCGAGCGAGGTGTCAGAGGACGCTGTCGCGACGCCAATCACCCCATCGCCAACGCTGCCCGCGCGACCTGAGCCCGCTGTGCCGAGCGACGGTGCGGACATGGTCAAGGTGTCCGCCGAACTGCTCGATGACCTGGTGAACCTCGCCGGGGAAACTTCAATTTTCCGAGGGCGCATCGAACAACAGGTCAACGACGCGCGCGTGGCGCTGGGTGAAATGGAAACCACCATCGAGCGCATGCGTGACCAGTTGCGGCGCCTCGATACCGAAACCCAGGGACGGATCCTCAGCCGTCAACAGGTGGACGCCGAGCGCCTGGGCTACGAGGAGTTCGACCCGCTGGAAATGGACCGCCATTCGCAACTGCAACAGTTGTCCCGGGCATTGTTCGAGTCGGCCTCGGATTTGCTCGACCTCAAGGAAACCCTCGACCGCAGCAATCACGACGCGGAAAACCTGCTGCAACAGCAAGGGCGCATCAACACCGAACTGCAAGAAGGCCTGGTGCGTACGCGCATGGTGCCGTTCGAGCGCATGCTGCCGCGCCTCAAGCGCATCGTTCGCCAAGTGGCCCAGGAGCTGGGCAAGGACGTCGAATTCGTGGTCGACAATGCCGAGGGCGAGATGGACCGCAACGTGCTTGAACGCATGGCCGCGCCTTTGGAGCATATGTTGCGCAACGCCGTCGACCATGGCCTGGAGCCGGCTGACGTGCGCATCGCCGCCGGCAAGCCGGCCCGTGGGCGCATCAGCCTCGATTTGTCCCGAGAGGGCGGCGACATCATTTTCGACATCCGTGACGATGGCGCCGGTGTGCCGTTGGACGCGGTGCGACGCAAGGCGATCAAGCGCGGCCTGCTGGCGCACGACAGCGATATCAGTGACCGTGACGTGTTGCAGTTCATCCTCCAGCCAGGCTTTTCCACGGCGGAAAAAATCACTCAGATTTCAGGGCGTGGCGTCGGCATGGACGTGGTCCACGAGGAAGTTCGGCAATTGGGCGGGAGCATGTCCATCGACTCCACGCCAGGGCAGGGTGTGCATTTTCGCATCCGCCTGCCGTTCACCGTAGCGGTCAACCGGGCGCTGATGGTGCAGTGCCACGAAGACCAATACGCGATTCCGTTGAATACCATCGAAAGCATCGTCCGGGTGTTGCCGGCTGAACTGGATGGCTACTACCAGCTCGATCCGCCGACCTACACCTACGCCGGGCAACGCTATGAATTGTGTTACCTGGGCGAGCTGCTGAAAACCGGTGCCCGCCCGAAACTATTGGGCCAGAGCCAACCCTTGCCGGTGTTGCTGGTGCAATGCAATGAGCGGCATGTCGCGGTTCAGGTCGACGCCACCACCGGTACCCGCGAGATTGTGGTCAAGAGCCTTGGCCCGCAGTTTTCGGCGGTGCGCGGCTTGTCCGGGGCGACGATCCTGGGAGACGGTCGGGTGGTGTTGATTCTCGACCTGCTGGCACCGATCCGCGCCTTGCCTCACCAGGTACCGCGTCGCGACGTGCCGACTGAAGGCGAGGACGAACCGCAACGGCCGCTGCTGGTGCTGGTGGTGGACGACTCCGTGACGGTGCGCAAGGTCACCAGCCGGCTGCTGGAGCGCCATGGCATGCACGTTCTCACCGCCAAGGACGGCGTGGATGCCATGGCGCTGTTGGCCGAACACTCACCGGACCTGATGCTGCTCGACATCGAGATGCCGCGCATGGACGGCTTCGAAGTCGCCACGCAAGTGCGCAACGACCCACGCCTGGCGCACCTGCCGATCATCATGATCACCTCCCGCACCGGCCAGAAACACCGCGACCGCGCCATGGCCATCGGCGTCAATGACTACCTGGGCAAGCCGTACCAGGAATCGGTGCTGCTCGACAGCATCGCGTACTGGAGCAAGACCCATGCATGACTTCCACCCTCGTACCAGCCACCTTACCGGGCTGTTGCTGCCATTGGCCGATCGTCATCTGATCTTGCCCAACGTAGCGGTGGCCGAGCTGATCGACTATCAGCGCAGCGCCTTCGATATGGACACGCCACCGTGGTTCCTGGGATGGGTGAGCTGGCGCGAACGACAAATCCCGTTGCTGAGCTTCGAGTCGGCCTGCGGCCAGAAAACCGTCATCGGCGAGCGCGCCCGCATCGTCGTGCTCAACGCCCTGGGCGGGCGCCCGGAACTACGCTTCATCGCCTTGCTGGTCCAAGGTATTCCACGTTCCTGCAAGCTCGACAGCCAGTTGAGCTACGTCGACGTGCCGCTGTGCGGGCTGGAGCAGGCGGCGGTGCAGGTTGGGGAGCACGTGGCGAAGGTGCCGGATCTGCTGGCGATGGAAGAGTTGGTGATTGCTGCGGGGCTGGTCAGTCAGTGAGTCCGGCTATGAGAGCGAGCTTGATCCCGCCTAAATAACCGTAACACGGTCCCAAAAAGGGACTTATGGGTCCCTTTATGGGACCTGTGAAAAGCAAGGCTTGCAAGGTCCCAATAAGGGACCTATCGTTCCTTTTTTGGGACTTTTGGCTGTTTCCATGAACCCTCTCTCTCTTGGTGATGCTTTGTTCACCACCACTCAGCAGCGTGTCTTGGGCTTGTTATTCAGCAAGCCCGACCAAAGTTTCTACACCAATGAAATTGCTCGCTGGGCTCAAATAGGCAAAGGCAGCCTCATGCGTGAGCTCGAGCGCCTGCAACGCTCAGGCGTGCTGATAATGACTCGCCTGGGCAATCAAACCCATTATCAAGCCAACCCCGATTGTCCGATTTACGCTGAGTTGTTGGGCATCGTGCAAAAAACCATCGGCATCGCCGAACCGTTGCGCCAGGCATTGGAGCCTTTTTCAGAGCGACTGCGCTGGGCATTCGTCTATGGTTCCATTGCCAAGGGCCAGGCGAACACATCCAGTGACATAGACCTCATGCTGATCGGCGAAGGGCTGCACTACAGTGAAGTCATGGAACAGCTCATACCTCTGGAAGAACGATTGGGCCGCCCCCTCAACCCTACGCTCTACACGCCCCAGGACTGGGCCGCTAAATTCGCCGCAGGTAATAGTTTTGTGGTGCGGGTAGTGCAACAGGACAAAATCAATTTGCTGGGTGAAAACCCTTTGGGAGCCAAGGATGGGCAAGCAAGAGAACCTGGAGAATCTGTTACGTAGCGGCGGCTTGAAAGCCGAGCCACCAGATCGCCGGGAGTGTGAGGGCCTGATGCGTTCAGCCGTGGACCGCTTGAGGGATGCTCAAACCACTTCCCTGTCTTTCGCCAGCCGGTTCGACCTGGCCTACAACGCGGCCCATGCGTTAGCGCTCACGGCGCTGCGCTTGAAGGGGTATCGGTCGGACAAGCGTTATCTGGTCTTCCAATGCCTCATTCACACGGCGGACGTCAGCAAAGTACAGGTCCGGTTATTCGCGTTGTGCCATGAGCGGCGCAACCTTGCCGAGTACGAAGGCTATATGGATGAAGACGATGCGCTCCTTACCCAGCTGGTTGAAAGTGCTGAGGAATTGCTCGGACGGGTCCGGCAATTGATGGTCCAGAGCTGACATCCGTGGCGAGGGAGCTTGCTCCCGCTGGGTCGCGAAGCGGCCCCAAAAGCGACGACTGCTGCGCAGCCGAGCGGGAGCAAGCTCCCTCGCCACAAAAGCACTGCCCATTGCTACCGCACCCAACCATTACTCCCACCGTAACGATCCGCCATCGGGCTTGATTGATGCCCTCGCCACAACACTCCTAAGGTAAGCCCCACGACAGCGAACCCGTGGAGTGGTCATGACAACAACAATATCCCCCGACTCGCGATGGACGCGGCGGCGCAGCGAAAAGCAGCGGCGCCTGGCGTTGGTCAAGGGCCTTGCCGATGGTGTGGTGTTGCCCACCGATAACATCGTTGCGGCGCTGGAGGCCTTGATCCTGCCCGGCGACCGTGTGGTGCTGGAGGGCAATAACCAGAAGCAGGCGGATTTCCTTTCCCGCTCCCTGGCCAAGGCCGATCCTTCAAAGCTGCACGACCTACACATGATCATGCCCAGCGTCGGCCGTTCCGAGCACCTGGACCTGTTTGAACGCGGCATTGCCCGCAAGCTGGATTTTTCCTTTGCCGGCACCCAGAGCCTGCGCATCAGCCAGTTGCTGGAAGACGGCCTGCTGGAAATCGGCGCGATCCACACCTACATCGAACTCTACGCCCGACTGGTAGTGGATTTGATCCCCAATGTCGTGCTCTCGGCCGGTTTCATGGCCGACCGCGCCGGCAATATCTACACCGGCCCGAGTACCGAGGACACGCCCGCACTGATCGAACCGGCGGCGTTCAGCGATGGCATCGTCATCGTCCAGGTCAATCAGCTGGTGGACGACGTCAGCGACCTGCCTCGTGTGGACATCCCGGCGTCCTGGGTGGATTTCGTAGTGGTGGCGGACAAGCCGTTCTACATCGAGCCGCTGTTCACCCGCGATCCGCGCCACATCAAGCCTGTGCACGTGCTGATGGCGATGATGGCGATCCGCGGGATTTACGAGAAACACAACGTCCAGTCACTCAATCACGGCATCGGTTTCAACACCGCCGCCATCGAATTGATCCTGCCGACCTACGGCGAATCCCTCGGCCTGAAGGGCAAGATCTGCCGCAACTGGACCCTCAACCCGCACCCGACGCTCATACCCGCCATCGAAAGCGGCTGGGTCGAAAGCGTGCATTGCTTCGGTACTGAGCTGGGCATGGAAAATTACATCGCCGCTCGGCCTGATGTATTTTTCACCGGCCACGACGGCTCGCTGCGCTCCAATCGCATGGTCTGCCAACTGGCCGGGCAGTACGCGGTGGACCTGTTCATCGGCGCCACCCTGCAAGTGGACGGCGACGGTCATTCCTCCACCGTGACCCGTGGCCGACTCGCCGGTTTTGGCGGTGCGCCGAACATGGGCCACGACCCGCGCGGCCGCCGCCACGGCACTCCGGCCTGGCTCGACATGCGCCACGGCGACGGTGAGGTGCCGTTGCTCGAACGCGGCAAGAAGCTGGTGGTGCAGATGGTCGAGACGTTCCAGGAAGGCGGCAAACCGACCTTCGTCGACACACTCGATGCGGTGGACGTGGCGAAGAAAGCCGGCATGCCCCTGGCGCCGATCATGATCTACGGCGACGACGTCACTCATTTGCTCACCGAAGAAGGCATCGCCTACCTGTACAAGGCCCGCTCTCTCGAAGAGCGCCAGGCAATGATCGCCGCTGTGGCCGGGGTGACGGCTATCGGCTTGCGCCATGACCCGAAAGACACCGCGCGCATGCGCCGCGAAGGGCTGATCGCCTTGCCCGAAGACCTCGGTATCCGCCGCACCGACGCCACCCGCGAACTGCTCGCGGCCAAGAGCGTGGCTGACCTGGTGGAATGGTCCGGTGGCCTCTACAACCCGCCCGCCAAGTTCAGGAGCTGGTAAATGCACGCCTTCAACCTGCAACCGAAAAAACTCTCCTTGGCCGAGCGCCTGGCGGATATTGCCGTGGACGCGCTGATCGACGAAGCCGACCTCTCGCCCAAGCCGGCCCTGGTGGACCGTCGTGGCAGCGGCGCCCATACCGATTTGTACCTGGGCCTGATGCACGCTTCGGCGTTGTCATTGTGGCCGGCCTTCAAGGAAATGGCCGAGGCGGCCCTCGACTGTGGCGAAATCGGCCTTCCGCTTCGCGAAGCCCTCGGCCGCATCGGTCGTGACGGTGAAACCTCGATGCTTACCACCACCGGCGGTGTGAATACGCATCGTGGCGCGATCTGGGCCTTGGGCCTGTTGGTCGCGGCGGCGGCGCTGGAACCTGAATCCAACGTCCCGGGCGCCGTCACTCTGCGTGCCGCCCGACTGGCCTTGCTCAACGACCGTTATGCGCCCCAACCCTTGAGCCACGGCGTCCAGGTCGCCCAACGCTACGGCGTGCGCGGAGCCCGGGAGGAAGCGCAACTGGCATTCCCGGCAGTGACCGGCCTGGGCCTGCCGCAACTCAAGCGCAGTCGCGCGGCGGGTGCGGGCGAACAGAACGCCCGGCTCGATGCCTTGCTGGCAATCATGACCACCCTGGCCGACACCTGCGTGCTCTACCGCGCTGGCGAAGCCGGTTTGCAGGCCATGCAGCACGGCGCCAAAGCGGTGCTCGACGCCGGTGGTAGCGCCAGCCTCGGCGGGCGCCGCCAGTTGCATGCGCTGGACCAACAATTGATTGCCTTGAACGCCTCGCCCGGCGGCGCTGCCGACTTGCTCGCCGCCTGCCTGTTTCTCGACCGTATCGAACGCGGCGATGGCCTCTTCCCAGGAGCTTGCTGATGGAAACCTTATCCTTTGAATTCCCCGCCGGGCAGCCGCCACGGGGCCGTGCGCTGGTGGGCTGCGTCGGCTCGGGGGACCTGGAAGTGCTGATCGAACCGGGGTTGGCTGGCAAATTGACCATCCAGGTACAGACCTCGGTCAACGGCAGCGAGCAACGCTGGGAGCATTTGTTCACCCGTATGTTCGACGGCCAGACGCCCCCGGCGATGAGTATCGACATCCATGATTTCGGCGCCACGCCCGGCGTGGTGCGCCTGCGCCTGGAGCAAGGTTTCGAGGAGATCGGCCATGACTGACAGCGCAGCGCTGCTCAACAAGCACAGCTTCGTCGAGCTCGGCGCCCGGCAACGGGCCCAGGCTTTGCTCGATGACGGGACGTTCCGCGAATTGCTCGACCCCTTTCAGCGCATCATGTCGCCGTGGCTGCTGCGCCAGGGTGTGGTGCCGCAGAGCGACGACGGTGTGGTGATCGCCAAGGGCAACCTCGACGGTTTGCCGGTTGTCGTGGCTGCCATCGAAGGCGCGTTCCAGGGAGGCAGCCTCGGTGAAGTCGGCGGGGCAAAAATCGCCGGAGCATTGGAGCTGGCCGCCGAAGACAACCGCAAAGGCATTCCGACCCGTGCCGTGCTGCTGCTGGAAACCGGTGGCGTACGGTTGCAGGAGGCCAACCTCGGGCTCGCAGCGATTGCCGAGATTCACTCGGCGATTGTCGACCTGCGCCAGTTCCAGCCGGTGGTCGGCGTGGTGGCCGGCAGCGTCGGCTGTTTTGGCGGTATGTCTATCGCCGCCGGGTTGTGCAGTTATCTGCTGGTGACCCAGGAGGCGCGATTGGGGCTGAATGGCCCGCAGGTGATCGAGCAGGAAGCCGGGATCGACGAATACGACTCCCGCGACCGGCCGTTCATCTGGAGCCTGACCGGCGGCGAGCAGCGTTACGCCACCGGGCTGGTGGACCGATACGCTGCCGACGACGTCGCGCAGATTCGCCGGCAGGTCAGTGAGCTGTTGCACCTGGGTGTGCCCAACGAACACCGCAGCGGTCAGGCCGAGTTTTTCCTCCAGCGCCTGGCGCGCTTGAACACCGACGTGCAAATCGAACCGGCAGCGGTTCGCCAGCTGTATCAGGGAGAACGCCCATGAGTGCCTATTCGTTGAGAGGCTTGCGCTGGTTCGAGGCCTTGAGTGGCGGTGCCGAGCCGTTGGCTGGTTTGCCGGCTTCGCTGAAAGTCGCCGATGTCCAGCTGGGCGAACAAGCCGCGCGCCTGCTCGCCGTGGTGGCCGATCCCGACAACCGTTTCCCTCGGGCGCGCAACGGCGAGGTGGGTTTGCTCGAAGGTTGGGGGCTAGCCAAAGCGGTGGACGATGCCATCGAAGCCGACCGCAATGCGCCGCGTAAACGTGCGCTGATCGCCATCGTCGATGTGCCGAGCCAGGCTTATGGCCGTCGCGAAGAAGCCCTCGGGATTCATCAGGCGCTGGCCGGCGCGGCGGACAGTTATGCTCGCGCCCGATTGGCCGGGCATCCAGTGATTGGCTTGCTGGTGGGCAAGGCGATGTCCGGCGCGTTCCTGGCCCACGGCTACCAGGCCAACCGGTTGATCGCCCTGCGCGACCCGGGCGTGATGGTCCACGCCATGGGCAAGGCCTCGGCGGCGCGAGTGACCCTGCGCAGTGTCGAAGAACTCGAAGCCCTGGCCGCCAGCGTGCCGCCGATGGCGTATGACATCGACAGCTACGCCAGCCTGGGGCTGCTCTGGGAAATCTTGTCGGTGGAACAGATCGAGCAGCCGACGGCGGCGGATCTGGCCCGGGTCATTGATTGCCTGCAACAAGCAATCAACGATGTGGCCGATGCACCTCGGGATCTCGGCGGACGTCTGGGGGCGACCCATCGCGCCGCTTCCAGCCACGTGCGTCAATTGTTGAGGGCGCAGTGGTGAGCACGTTCCTGGCCCATGACCTGCTCTGGGGGATGACTGCCATGCAGTTACCTGCGGATGCGCCGGGCTGGGCGATCGAGTCGCTCGACCTCGGGCAACCGGTGGTGGTGCGCCGCGCGTTGTCCTCGCCAGGGCACGTCGCGGTGGGCCTGCGTGGCCGCGCCCGGGAGCAGCGCTACGCCGCGTCGATGCCAGTGGCGACGATCCAGCGCCGAGTGCGTCCGGAAGACCTTTGTCATGTCGAATCCCATCGTGACCTGCCGGCATTGATAGCCTTGGCGCAGCTTCGACCCTTGCTCGATGCCTATGGCTGGACCTGGGGCGTGAGCGGCAGCGCCGGGTTCGAACTGGCCACGGGCGTCGAGGCACTGCATGAGCGCAGCGACTTGGATCTGATCCTGCGCACACCCCATCGGTTGAATCGTCTCCAGGCCAAGGAATTGCTCGCGCTGCTGGATGCTTCGGCCTGTGCCGTGGACATGCAATTGCAAACGCCTTGCGGCGCTATCGCCCTGCGCGAATGGGCGGGTTCGTCGCGGCGGGTCTTGCTCAAGGATGATACCCAGGCACGCCTGGTGAACGACCCTTGGCAATCCTCACTGGAGCAGGTCGCGTGAGCAGCCTCTTCGTCTTTCCCGGCCAGGGTGCGCAGCGCATGGGCATGCTCCATGGGTTGGCGCCGCTGATCCTCGATGAGGCGGGGGATGTGCTGGGCGAAGATGTCTTGCGATTGGACAGCGCCGAGGCGTTGCAATCGACCCGCGCCGTGCAGCTATGCCTGCTGATCGCCGGCGTGGCGGCGGCTCGTCGGCTGCTGGAGCAGGCCCCCGCACCGGATTACGTGGCGGGACTGTCCATCGGCGCGTATCCGGCGGCGGTCGTGGCCGGTGCGCTGGACTTTGCCGATGCGCTGCGATTGGTCAGCCTGCGCGGCGAACTGATGCAGCAGGCCTACCCGCAAGGCTACGGCATGACGGCGATCATCGGCCTGGACCTCGCCGCCGTGGAAACCTTGCTGGCCCAGGTGCACAGTGGAACAACGCCGGTGTACCTGGCCAATATCAATGGCGATAACCAAGTGGTTATTGCCGGCAGCGACGAAGCCATGGGCCTCGTCGCCGAGAAGGCCCGGCGGCAAGGCGCTGGCAAGGCCTGCCGGTTGGCGGTCAGCGTGCCGTCCCATTGCCCGTTGCTGGAGGCACCGGCGCGGACATTGTCCGAGGCATTCGCCAACGTATCGTTGAAGGCGCCGACCCTGGGCTATCTCAGCGGTAGCCGCGCCCGCCCGGTGATCAAGGCCGATGCGTTGCGCGACGATCTCGCGTTCAACATGTGCCGGGTCGTCGATTGGCGCGGCACGGTGCAGAGCGCCTATGAGCGTGGCGTGCGCCTGCAAATCGAATTGCCGCCCGGCGCGGTGTTGACCGGGCTGGCGCGCCGGGTGTTCGAGCAAGGCACCGTCATGGCGTTTGACGGCGCGCGGCTCGACACGCTGCAAGCGCTGCTGCATGAGGAGGGACACCGCCAACCCTAGACACCGACTCAAGCTGGCGAAGCACAAAAACAACAACTTCGACGATGCATTTTGAGGACTACGACAATGATTATCTACGGTGTGGCGTTTCTGGCCTTTTGTACCCTGGCGGGTATTTTCATCGGCGAGCTACTGGGCAAACTGATTGGCGTGCCGGCCAACGTCGGCGGCGTCGGCATTGCGATGCTGCTGTTGATCGGCCTGGGCAGCTACCTGAGCAAGCGCGGCCTGTTCAAGGGTAAATCCGAAGCCGGCGTGGAATTCTGGAGCGCCATCTATATCCCGATCGTGGTGGCGATGGCGGCGCAGCAAAACGTTTATGGCGCATTGAAGGGCGGGCCGATGGCGATCCTGGCCGGAACGCTGGCGGTGGTGATTGCCTTTGCGTTGGTGCCGGTGCTGGTGCGCATCGGCAACAAGGACCCTCAATCCAACGTGTCCGTGAAAACGGTAGGGTGACCGCCATGTACGAATCCATGATGAAAGTCATCACCGGCTACG
This sequence comes from Pseudomonas brassicacearum subsp. neoaurantiaca, assembly GCF_013608025.1. Lineage (GTDB taxonomy): Bacteria > Pseudomonadota > Gammaproteobacteria > Pseudomonadales > Pseudomonadaceae > Aquipseudomonas. The sequence continues at coordinate 174,837 of NZ_VDLV01000013.1, forward strand.
GCCTGATCAGCGGTTTCGCCATCGTCGGCATCACGATGTGGGTGTCCTACTGGATCAGCAATACGTTCACCAAAGGTCGCCTGCACGGTTCGGCCATCGCGATTCTGCTGGGGCTTGTGCTCTCGTACATCGGCGGGGCCATGACCGGTGGGCAGAAGGGCGTGGTGGACATTCCGTTGCTGTCCGGTATTGGCTTGCTGGGTGGTGCGATGCTGCGGGACTTCGCCATCGTCGCCACGGCGTTCGGCGTCAGTATCGAAGAACTCAAGCGCGCCGGTTTCGTGGGCGTGCTGGCCTTGTTCGTCGGAGTCGGGACTTCATTCATTGCCGGCGTCGGCGTGGCGATGGCTTTCGGTTATACCGATTCGGTGAGCCTGACCACCATCGGCGCCGGGGCGGTGACTTATATCGTCGGGCCGGTGACCGGGGCGGCGATTGGCGCCAGCTCCGAGGTGATGGCGCTGTCCATTGCCGCGGGGCTGATCAAGGCGATCCTGGTGATGGTGGCGACGCCGTTCGTGGCGCCATTCATCGGTCTCAACAACCCGCGCAGCGCGGTGATCTTCGGCGGGTTGATGGGCACCTCCAGCGGCGTGGCCGGTGGGTTGGCGGCGACCGATCCGAAGCTGGTGCCTTATGGTTGCCTGACGGCGGCGTTCTATACGGCGCTTGGGTGCCTGCTCGGGCCTTCGTTGTTGTTTTTGATCATGCGAGGGTTGATGGGGTAGGGCTTAGGCTCTTCATTGAGTGAACTGGCGCCATCGCGAGCAAGCTCGCTCCCACAGTTGACCGCATGTCCCCTGTGGGAGCGAGCCTGCTCGCGAAGGGCGCGACTCGGTTTCAAACCTGGCGATTGGCATACATCCGGCACTCCGCCAACAACGCCAGCAGGTTCGGATCACGCTCCTTGGCCTTCAGGAACACCACGCCGATGTGCTGCTGCAACCGGTACTTTTCCTGCAACGGGATCAGTTTCACCCGGTTTTCATACACCGCCGCAATCCTGCCCGGCAGCAGGGCATAACCCACCCCGGAGCTGACCATGCTCAGCAGGGTAAAGATATCGTTCACCTGCATCGCCACCTTCGGCTCGAACCCCGCCTGCCTGAACACCCGATTGCCGTCCTGGTGCGTGGCGAAGCCCTGGGTCAGGGTGATGAAGGTTTCGTCGCGCACTTCGGCCAGGTCCACTTCGCTGCGTTGGGCGAAGGGTGAGTCGGCCGGCGTGGCAAGAAAGATGTCATCGGAAAACAGCTGGATCTGTTCGCAGTCCGGGTCGTTGACGCTGTCGTCCAGCGACACCAGGATCGCGTCGACTTCCATGTTCTTGAGCTTGTACAACAGGTCGATGTTCGAACCCATGATCAAGTCGATATTGAGTTCGCTGCGGCGGATCTTAAGGCCCATGATCAGCTGCGGCACGGTCTTGACCGTCAGCGAGTACAGCGAGCCAAGCTTGAAGCGCTCGGCAGAAAAACCAGCCGCCTCGCGGGTCAGGCGCACGCTTTCGATCACGTCCTGGATCAGTTTCTGCGCGCGCTCTTCCAACACATAGGCGCTTTCCAAGGGCGTGAGGTTGCGGCCCTCATGCTTGAACAACGGGCAGCGCAGGGCGCTCTCCAGGGAATGAATGGCTCGGTGTACGCTGACGTTGCTGGTTTGCAACTCGGCCGCCGCCCGCGCGAGGTTGCCGGTGCGCATGAAAGCCTGGAACACCTCGAGTTTCTTCAGGGTCAATTCTTCGTCGATCAGCATGGGGGCGGGCTCTTGTTCGTATGGGCTGATTGTGCCCCAATCGACCCTTTTTAGAGGGTTAATCTGTGGCGAGGGGATTTAGCGACACGTCGCACCGCCCCGCTGGGCTGCGCAGCAGCCCCAAGCCCTGTCTCCTCGGGGTGTCAGGCTGATCGCATTCAGGTGTATTGGGGCCGCTTCGCAGCCCAGCGGGGATAAATCCCCTCGCCACAAGGTATGTCTGCAGGTTTAAAAGGCAATTCATTGCACTTTGAAGCGCCAGGCCTGAGCCTTGGCGCCAGTTTCGGAATATGGGGTGGGATTGGATGTATCACGGGGAACGACTCAACGCCTGGACGCACCTGGTGGGGGCAGTCGCGGCGTTTATCGGCGCGGTGTGGTTGCTGGTGATTGCCGGGATGGCCGGCGATCCATGGAAGATCGTCAGCGTGGCGATCTACGGGTTCACCTTGCTGGTGTTGTACAGCGCCTCGACGGTTTACCACAGCGTGCGCGGGCGCAAGAAAGAGATCATGCAGAAGGTCGATCATTTTTCGATCTATCTGCTGATCGCCGGCAGCTACACGCCGTTCTGCCTGGTGACCCTGCGCGGGCCGTGGGGCTGGACCTTGTTCGGAATTGTCTGGGGGCTGGCCGTGATCGGCATCCTCCAGGAAATCAAGCCACGCTCCGAAGCACGGATCCTGTCGATCGTTATTTATGCGGTGATGGGCTGGATCGTGCTGGTGGCGGTCAAGCCGTTGCTGGCGGCGTTGGGCAGCGCCGGGTTTGCCTGGCTGGCCTCGGGCGGCGTGTTGTACACCGTTGGCATTATCTTTTTCGCCCTCGACCACCGGTTGCGCCATTCCCATGGTATCTGGCACTTGTTCGTCATTGCCGGCAGCCTGCTGCATTTCGTGGCGATTCTGTTCTACGTGCTTTGAGCACTCGCAAACAGACGATCCAATTGCGCCTGGGCCTGGCTGGCAAAAATCTCCAGCAGGGCAGCCATTGTATGGGCCGGGGCCTCGTTGGCCCGGGTCACGGCGTAAAGGGAAATCGGTAGCGGTGGCGACAAGGGCCGGATGGCCGTGCGGCTGCTCGAAGCACCCAGCGCCGTGAACGGGTCGATCACCGCCAGCCCGGCGCCGGATTCGACCATGGCCCGGGCCAGTGAATACGTCTGCACGGAAATGCTGACCCGTGGCGGCGGTTCCACCGACTTGAGGTAACCGTCCAGCCTGGCCGATAGCGGGTCGGTGCTGGACAGGCCGATCAACGGCGCGTCGGCCAGGGCCTGCAACGGCATGGGCGTGCCGATCGCTGCCTCGGGCCAATGGCCGCTGGGTGCCAGGGCCACCAACACGCCGCTGGCCAGGGGCTGGGCCTTGAGGCCGGGGTGATCGGGCGGTTGCAAGGTCAGGGCGACGTCGATTTCGCGCATCAGCAGGTTTTGCATCAGTTCGCGGCTGTGGGCGCTGGATAACTCGCAGACGATGTCCGGGTAGCGCCGGGTCCATTGATGGATCGCCGCTGGCATCAACGACAAGGCCAAGGCTGGCGTGGCGCCGATCCGCAGGCTGTGCCCCGGCTCGCGGCGCAGGCTCTGGGCCAGGCGCCGCACGCCCTGCAGGCTTTCGCTGACCTTGTCGACTTCACGCTCCAGCTCCAGCGCCTCGGGCGTGGCCTGCAGCTTGCCACGTACCCGCAGGAACAGTGCAAAGCCCAATTGCTGCTCGGCATGCTGCAACACCTTGGTCACGGCCGGCTGGGAGACATGCAACAACTGCGCGGCGCCGCTGATGGAGCCGGTCTGGCGGATGGCCTGGAAAATCTCGATATGACGAAGGCGCATGGCGAGCCCATAACCTTTGTTTATAGGAGGCCCATCTTTATTCATTGTTCGAACGCTGTCATCCGATCCTAACCTTGGGCCATTCGAAACAGGTGTGAGACGGACATGGCTCAGCGGGTTTGCATCATCGGTGGCGGCGTGATCGGGTTGGCGACGGCTTATGCGCTGGTCCGCGAAGGCATCGACGTCACGCTCGTCGAAGCGCGAGAGGCGTTGGGCAGCGAAACCAGCTTCGCCAATGGCGGCCAATTGTCCTATCGCTACGTCGCGCCGCTGGCGGATGCCGGGGTGCCCTGGCAGGCCTTGGGTTGGATGTTGCGCGCGGATTCGCCTCTGAAGTTGCGCCCGCGCCTCGACCCGGCCCAGTGGCGCTGGATGGCGTCGTTTGTCGCCGCGTGCCGGACCTCGGTCAACCGCCGCAACGGTGAGCACCTGTTGCGCCTGGCGCTGTTGAGCCAGGCGACATTGCAGACTTGGCGCGAAGACGATCATCTCGACGGCTTCGACTGGCGGCGCAACGGAAAATTGGTGACGTTTCGAAATGCCAGCCACTTCGAGCATGCACGCCGGCGAGTGACTGACCTGGGTCATCAACAAGTACTTGGCCCTGCGGAATGCGCGAGCCTGGAACCTGCGTTGGCCGACGTGCCGTTCGTGGGCGGGATCTATACGCCGGACGAGGAGGCCGCCGACTGCCATGCTTTCTGCCTGCAATTGGCGGCGCGGCTGCGGGCTTCGGGGCGCTGTGAGTTTTTGCTAGGTCGTGCGGTGACCGCGATCCATCATGTCAACGGCACGGTGCAGGCAATCGACCTGGGCGCAGATCGTCTGGACGTGGACGCCTTGGTGATCGCCGCCGGCCATCGCAGCGCGGCGCTCGCATTGCCCGGGGTGCGATTGCCCCTGTATCCCCTCAAGGGCTACAGCCTGACGGTACCGATCGAGGCGCGACATCGCGCGCCGGAGCTGAGCATCACCGACTATGACCGCAAGGTCGTCTACGCTCGCATCGGCGAACAACTGCGAGTGGCGGCGATGGTGGACATCGTCGGTTTTGATCCGGCACCGGACCCCAGGCGCCTGGCCCTGATCCGTCGCCAGGCTATGGAAACCTTCCCGCTGGCCGGGGATTACCAGAACGCCGTCGAGTGGGCGGGCATGCGTCCGGCCACGCCCAGCGGCGTGCCGTTGATTGGCGCCACCGGCTATCGCAACCTGTGGCTCAACCTGGGCCATGGCGCCTTGGGCTTTACCCTGGCATGCGGCAGCGGCCGCCTGCTCAGCGAACTGATTTGCCAGCGACCCACTTCCATCGACATGCGAGGCCTCGCGCCCCGCGCCGCCTGACCCACCCGCAACGGAGAATAACAATGCAAAAAATCACGTTGATCGGCTGCACCCTGAGCCTGCTGCTGAGCGCCCAGGCATTCGCCAATGAAGCGCCGCCGGCCGGCACGCTGGACAAAATCGCCAGCAGCAAGAGCATCACCCTGGGCTATCGCGACGCCTCGGTGCCGTTTTCCTATATTGCGGACAACAGCGGCAAGCCGATGGGCTACTCCGTTGAGTTGGCAAGCAAGATTGTCGCGCGCATCCAGCAACAACTGGCATTGCCGGAGCTGAACGTGAAGTACAACCTGGTGACGTCCCAGACCCGCATCCCGCTGGTACAGAACGGCACTGTGGACCTGGAATGCGGGTCCACCGGCGTGACCGCCGAGCGGCAAAAGCAAGTGGCGTTTTCCTACGGTTTCATCTACGTGAAGGGCCAACTGTTGACGGCCAAGGACAGCGGCATCCACAGCTTCGCCGACCTGCGCGGCAAAAACGTGGTGACCACTGCCGGCACCACCAATGAGCGGTTCCTGAAAAGCTACAACCAGGACAACAAAGTCGACATGTTCGTCATCAGCGCCAAGGACCACGGCGAAGCCTTCCAGATGCTGGAAACAGGGCGCGCGGCGGCGTTCTATATGGACGACGCACTGCTCTACGGCGAACGGGCCAAGGCTCGCGACCCGCACAAATGGGTGGTGGTCGGGGAAGAACAGTCGCGGGAAATCTACAGCTGCATGGTGCGCAAGGATGATCCGCAATTCCTCGCACTGGTCAACGCGACCTTGGCGGACCTTTACAAATCAGGAGAAATCAACGCGATCTATGAGCGCTGGTTCCAACAACCGATCCCGCCCAAGGGCCTGAACCTGGAATTCCCGATGACCAGCGAGTTGAAGGCGATCATTGCCAAGCCGACGAGTGAGCCGGTGCAGTAGCTGTCATGTGCCGGTGAGCCCTTGTGGGAGCGAGCTTGCTCGCGATAGCGCCGGATCAGTCAGCATCGATGTTGACTGGCCCACCGCCATCGCGAGCAAGCTCGCTCCCACAGGGATCTACATTCGGCTTCAGAAATCCCCCCACAACTGCTGCGCCACCGCCAACGCCACCACTGGCGCGGTTTCGGTGCGCAGCACGCGGGGGCCGAGGCGGGCGGCGTGGTAGCCGGCGGTCTTGGCCTGCTCGACTTCGGCATCCGACAATCCGCCCTCGGGGCCGATCAGGAACGCCAGGGACGACGGCTTGGCATGGCTGACCAGTGGATCGGCCACCGGGTGGAGCACCAGTTTCAATTCGGCCTCGGCCTGCTTCAACCAGTCGGCCAGCAACAGTGGCGGATGGATCACCGGCACGGTGGAGCGCCCACATTGCTCACAGGCGCTGATCGCCACCTGGCGCCAATGCAGTAAGCGTTTGTCGGCGCGCTCGTCCTTGAGACGTACTTCGCAGCGCTCGGTGAAGATCGGCGTGATCTCGCTGACCCCAAGCTCAGTGGCCTTCTGGATCGCCCAATCCATGCGCTCGCCCCGGGACAGGCCCTGGCCGAGGTGGATGCGCAACGGTGATTCAGGCTGTCCGCCAAATTGCTCGTCGAGCTGCACGCGCACGCGTTTCTTGCCGACCTCGGCCAGGGTGCCGCGAAACTCTTGGCCAGAGCCGTCGAACACCTGCACCGCATCGCCCTCGGCCATGCGCAGCACCCGGCCGATGTAGTGGGCCTGGGCTTCGGGCAATTCGTGATCGCCGAGGCTCAGGGGGGTGTCGATGAAGAAGCGGGACAGTCTCATGCCAAAATCTCTGGAAAAGTTAAAAATGTAGGAGCTGTATAGGAGCTGTAGGAGCTGCCGAGTGAAACGAGGCTGCGATCTTTCCCCTGGCGCCTGAGTCCCAAGTAAAAGATCAAAAGATCGCAGGCTTCGCCAGCTCCTACAGAGTCCAGCCCGGGTGGCCCCATTGTTTGCGATTGCTGCGCAATCGAGCGGGAGCAAGCTCCCTCGCCACAGAGAAATTTGTCGTCAGCCCGGATCGCGATAGCCCGGGTGGAAGTCCTTCGGCACCGCCACGCTGACCTTGTCCCGGGTGGCGATGTCGATGCCTTCGCTGGCCACCTCAGCCAGGAAATCGATCTGCTCTGGAGTGATGACATACGGCGGCAGGAAATACACCACGCTGCCCAGCGGCCGCAACAACGCGCCACGCTCCAGGGCATGCTGGAACACCGCCAAGCCACGGCGTTCCTGCCACGGATACGCGGTTTTGCTGGCTTTGTCCCTGACCATCTCGATGGCCAGCACCATGCCGGTCTGGCGCACTTCGGCCACGTTCGGGTGATCGACCAGGTGCGCGGTGGCGCTCGCCATGCGTTGGGCCAGGGCCTTGTTGGTTTCGATGACGTTGTCTTCTTCGAAGATGTCCAGCGTCGCCAAGGCCGCCGCGCAGGCCAGCGGGTTGCCGGTGTAGCTGTGGGAATGGAGGAAGGCGCGCAGGGTCGGGTAGTCATCGTAGAACGCGCTGTACACCTCATCGGTGGTCATGCACGCCGCCAGCGGCAGGTAGCCACCGGTCAACGCCTTGGACAGGCAAAGGAAATCCGGTGTGATACCGGCCTGTTCACAGGCGAACATCGTCCCGGTGCGGCCGAAGCCGACGGCGATTTCATCGTGGATCAGGTGCACGCCATAGCGGTCGCAAGCCTCGCGCAGCAGCTTCAGGTAAACCGGGTGATACATGCGCATGCCGCCGGCGCCCTGGATCAGTGGCTCGACGATCACGGCGGCGACGCTGTCGTGATGTTCGGCGAGGGTCTGCTCCATGGCCATGAACATGTTTCGCGAATGCTCTTCCCAGCCCATGCCTTCGGGGCGGTGATAGCAGTCGGGGCTCGGCACCTTGATCGTATCCAGCAACAACGCCTTGTAGGTTTCGGTGAACAACGGCACGTCGCCCACCGACATCGCCGCAATGGTTTCGCCGTGGTAGCTGTTGCTCAGGGTGACGAAGCGCTTCTTATTGGGCTGGCCGCGATTGATCCAGTAATGAAAGCTCATCTTCATCGCTACTTCGATGCAGGACGAGCCGTTATCGGCGTAGAAGCACCGGGTCAGGCCATCCGGCGTCATCTTCACCAGGCGCTCGGACAGCTCGATCACCGGCTGATGGCTGAAGCCGGCGAGGATCACATGCTCCAGCTGATCGACCTGATCCTTGATGCGCTGGTTGATGCGCGGGTTGGCGTGGCCGAACACGTTGACCCACCAGGAGCTCACCGCGTCGAGGTAGCGCTTGCCTTCGAAGTCTTCCAGCCACACGCCTTCGCCGCGCTTGATAGGAATCAGCGGTAGCTGTTCGTGATCTTTCATCTGGGTGCAGGGGTGCCACAGCACCGCGAGATCGCGTTGCATCCACTGGTTATTCAGGCCCATGTACAGTCTCCTCGAGGCGGCTCGCGGCGGGCGCGGGCAAAACAATCGCGCAAGCCTATGCAATGGCGGCCCGGCGGACAACCCATTGTGTCGCTGTTGCTACTTTGAGCCAGGCGATAGACGTCGCTGGCGGCGTTTTGATGGCTGACGTATTCTTCGCCGTTCCTGAGCCGACTGGCTCGAAAGACCGAGAGCCGCCTGGCTCGAAAAATCGAAAATTCTTACGCTTTATTCCGGAGTTCGCTGAATGTCTGCTGGTTGGCTGCGCGCCTGTGCGCTGGTGATGATAGGGCTGTTCAGCGTTTCGGCGCTGGCCAAGGACAAGCAACCGACGGCCATCGTCATCGGCGGTGGGTTGGCCGGGCTGACGGCCGCCTATGAGCTGCAGAACAAGGGCTGGGCCGTGACCCTGTTGGAAGCCAAGCCGAGCCTGGGCGGCCGTTCGGGCATGGCCACCAGTGAGTGGATCGGCAATGAAAAGACCCAGCCAGTGCTGAATAAATACGTTTCGACGTTCAAGCTGAGTACCACCCCTGCACCGGAATTCGTGCGTACCCCGAGTTACCTGATCGACGGTACTTATTTCACCGCCGCCGACCTGGCGACCAAGCAGCCCGCCACCGCCGAAGCGCTCAAGCGCTACGAGACCACCCTGGATGAGTTGGCGTGCTCCATCGACGATCCGCTGAATCCGGCGGCCACCAGCACGTTGCATGCGCTCGACCAGATCACCGTGTCCAACTGGCTCGACCGTCTGCAACTGCCCGCCACCGCGCGGCAATTGGTCAACCAGGAGATTCGTACGCGCTATGACGAACCATCGCGCCTCTCGCTGCTGTATTTCGCCCAGCAGAACCGCGTCTATCGCGGCGTGTCCGACCGTGACCTGCGCGCCTCGCGCCTGCTCGGTGGCAGCCCGGTGTTGGCCCAGGCATTCGTCAAGCAGCTGAAAACCATCAAGACCGGCTCCCCGGTCTCGGCCATTTCCCAGGACAAGGACGGCGTGACCGTCAAGGTTGGCAGCGTCGGCTACCAGGCTGACTACGTCGTACTCGCGGTGCCACTGCGGGCGTTGAACAAGATCCAGCTGACCCCGGCCCTGGATGCCCAGCACCAAGGCGCGATCAAAGGCACCAACTACGGCTGGCGCGACCAGATCATGCTCAAGTTCAAGACCCCGGTCTGGGACAGCAAGGCGCGCATGTCGGGCGAGATCTATAGCAACACCGGCCTGGGCATGATGTGGATCGAGCCGGCCATGAAGGGCGGCGCCAACGTGGTCATCAACCTGTCCGGCGACAATGCCCGGGTGATGCAGGCCTTCGGCGACAAACAAATGGTCGATCAGGTGTTGATCCGCCTGCACGCGTTTTATCCACAGGCGCGCGGTGCATTCACCGGTTATGAAATCCGTCGCTACAGCACCGACCCGTCCATGGGCGGCGCGTACCTGGCGTTCGGCCCGGGTCAGATCAGCAAGTACTGGCGCCTGTGGGAAAAGCCCTTGCAGCGCGTAGCCTTTGCCGGTGAACACACCGACGCCATGTACCCAGGCACGCTGGAAGGCGCGCTGCGCAGTGGTCAACGTGCCGCCAGCCAGGTTGAAGACCTGGCCGCAGGCAAATCCTTCGAACCGCCGAAGGTCGCCCCGGCCGCAGCGGCTGCCGCTGGAGCAGTGGCCGCGAAGAAGGGCAACTTCTTCAGCAACCTGTTCGGTGGCTCGGATGACGACAAGAAACCGGAGCCGGTCAAGGCCCCTGAACCGGTAGCTCCGCCTCCTGCCCCTGCGCCGGCACCTGCTCCAGCGCCGGCCCCGGTAGAACCACCCGCGCCAGCCCCGGCGAAAGTCGAGCCGGCCAAGAAAGCGGCGGCCAAGCCTGCGGCGAAAAAACCGGCCGCCAAGGCACCGGCAAAAAAAGCCCCGGCCAAGGCTCCAGTGAAAAAAGCTGAGCCGGCGAAGAAACCGGTGGCCAAACCAGCGACGGCGACTGAAACCAAGGCTCAGTAACGTTCAGGTGTAAAAAAACGCGGCCCACGGGCCGCGTTTTTTATTCAGGCTCATCCAGAACCCTGCGTTGCGATATAAGCACTGACGTCCTACACGCTTAGCCGATATTTCGGAAACTTCCCACCGTTTAACCGGACGCGGACGATAGAACGCCCCACGTCATCAGTCTAGGCTCCTCGAAAAACAGGAGCGCTTATGAACATGAGATCGATAACGGCTTTTATTGTATTAATAGTGTTTGGTGTCGGTGGCTGTACCAATGGTCGTTTTACGCTTAAAAAACACGATCCCCAATTAGCTTATAGGTGCGACATAGATCCTTACAGGTCTGAATGCGTCAATAATTAACGCCCAGATGCTGTAGGCCTCACGCGGGTTTGGTGCGGTAACGAGCCTGCTCGCGATGAGCCCCCCTGCGGGATTTATACCCGCTTCCCCTCGCCCCCCCGCAACGCATCCGCTTTAATCTTTCCTTAACGCACCCCTCCCAGACTGATGATCGTATTTCTCGATATTTCAAAGCGAAATTTTCCGCTTTAAATCGATAGATAACTCGCTAGTCTTGGTCACAGTTTTTACAGGATATGAGCAATGCAGCTACGCAACTCTTCTTCTCGCTATGGCTGGGTCAGCATCGTTTCGCACTGGGCCGTTGCCCTGGCGGTGTACGGGTTGTTTGCGCTGGGCCTGTGGATGGTCGGGCTGGATTACTACAGCGCCTGGCGCAAAGACGCGCCGGAACTGCACAAGAGCATCGGCCTGGTGCTGTTGGCCGTGATGGTGCTGCGAGTGCTCTGGCGTTTCGTCAGTCCGCCGCCACCGACCCTGGAAACCTACGGGCGATTGACTCGCGTAGGCGCCAAGCTTGGCCATGGCGCGCTGTATCTCGGGCTGTTCGCCGTGATGATCGCCGGTTACCTGATTTCCACCGCAGACGGTGTCGGGATCTCGGTGTTTGGTCTGTTTGAAGTACCCGCGCTGGTGTCCGGACTGCCCGATCAGGCAGACGTCGCCGGGCAGATCCACCTGTACCTGGCATGGGCGCTGGTAATTTTTTCCGGCCTCCATGCGTTGGCAGCATTGAAACACCACTTTATCGACCGTGACGCGACCCTCAAGCGAATGCTGGGGCGCCAAGCCTGATGTTCAACCTCGACTCCAAAGGAATAGAAAGCATGTTGAAAAAGACGCTCGCCGCCCTGGCAATCGGTTCTGCCCTGCTGTCCGCCGGCCAGGCCATGGCTGCCGACTACGTAGTCGACAAGGAAGGCCAGCACGCCTTCGTTGATTTCAAGATCAGCCACCTGGGCTATAGCTACATCACCGGTACCTTCAAGGACATCGACGGCAAGTTCAGCTTCGACGCCGCCAAGCCTGAAGCCAGCAAGATCGAGTTCAACGTTCGCACCGCCAGTGTCTTCACTAACCACGCCGAGCGCGACAAGCACATCGCCAGCAAAGACTTCCTGGAAGTGGCCAAATACGCTGACGCCAAATTCGTGTCCACCAGCGTCAAGCCCACCGGCAAAAACGCTGACGGCAAGGACACTGCCGACGTGACGGGTGATCTGACCTTGCACGGTGTCACCAAGCCAATCGTGGTCAAGGCCACATTCCTGGGCGAGGGCAAGGATCCTTGGGGCGGCTACCGTGCTGGCTTCGAGGGCACCACCACCATCAAGCGGTCCGACTTCGGAAAAATGATGGACCTGGGTCCGCAATCCGACGCCGTGGAGCTGTACATCTCGTTTGAAGGTGTCAAAGCGAAGTAACATTCGTTCTGACAAAAAAACGCCCCTGGTCTTGCGGCCAGGGGCGTTTTTTATTGCACCGGGTTCCGGGTGATACAAAGGACCCTGTGGGAGCGAGCTTGCTCGCGGTAGCGGTGCATCAGCCAACATTAATGTGACAGGACTGCCGCCATCGCGAGCAAGCTCGCTCCCACATTTGGAATTGTGTCGGGCCAAAAAAAATGCCCCGGGTCGCGAGACCAGGGGCTTTTTCAAGGCTTGGAAAAACTCAGCGATTGCGTGTCAGCAAGGCCGGTTTTTCGCCGCGCGGACGGCTTGGCAATTGATCCAGCTGTTCAGGCGTCGGGAAACGATCGGTTTTCGACTCCTTGTGGATGATTTTCGGCTGGTTGCCACGCGGGTTCTGCACGGCGGGTTCCTGGCGAGGCTGGTCATCGCCACGGGCGGGACGTTTTGGACGAGAGTCTTCGCGGCGGGCCTGGCCGTCACGAGGTGCACCGCTGCGCGGGCCGTTGCGCTTGGCCGGTGGGGTGCCGGTGGACGAGCCGTTGCTGTTGCGCGGTCCGTTCTGGCGGCCTTGGGGTTGGCCACTGCGCGGCGCGCCTGAACCTGCGCCTTGTGCTGGGGCGCCTGGGCGGCGACCGCGGCCTGCGGCTGGTTTCTGCTGGGGCACGTAATCAACGCGGTTGCCAAAGTTGTCGATATCGTCGTCCAGGAATTCATCCGGGGCGCGATCGGCAGCGGCGCGAGGAGCCGGGCGCTGCTGCTCACGGGCTGGGGATCCTTCGCGGGGTTTCTGCTCACGGGCCGGGCGTTCGCCGCGACCGTTGCTGGCCGGCTTCTCCTTGCCCTTGTCTTTGCCTTTGTCCTTGCGACCACCACCGCTGCCATTCGGGCCATCGCCACGCGGGCCTCGTGGGTTACGCGGGTTGCGCACGTCCGGACGCTCGCGCACTTCAGGCTTCTCGGCCTCGATCGTGCTGGCATCGAAGCCCATCAGGTCGCCGTCGGGAATCTTCTGCTTGGTCATGCGCTCAATGCTCTTGAGCAGCTTTTCCTCGTCCGGCGCGACCAGGGAAATAGCTTCGCCCGAACGACCGGCCCGGCCGGTACGACCGATGCGGTGCACATAGTCCTCATCGACGTTCGGCAACTCGAAGTTGACGACGTGAGGCAACTGGTCGATGTCCAGGCCGCGGGCGGCGATGTCGGTGGCGACCAGGATACGCACTTCGCCAGCCTTGAAGTCGGCCAGGGCCTTGGTGCGAGCGTTCTGGCTCTTGTTACCGTGGATCGCCACGGCAGGCAGGCCATGTTTGTCCAGGTACTCGGCCAGGCGGTTGGCGCCATGCTTGGTGCGGGTGAACACCAGGACCTGTTCCCAGGCGCCAGTGGTGATCAAATGCGCCAGCAGGGCACGCTTGTGGCTGGCTGGGAGACGGAACACGCGCTGTTCGATGCGCTCGACCGTGGTGTTCGGCGGCGTGACTTCGATGCGTTCCGGGTTGTGCAACAGCTTGCCGGCCAGGTCGGTGATGTCTTTGGAGAAGGTCGCCGAAAACAGCAGGTTCTGGCGCTTGGCTGGAAGGCGCGCCAGGACTTTCTTCACATCATGGACGAAACCCATGTCGAGCATACGGTCGGCTTCGTCCAGCACGAGGATTTCCACGTGGGACAGATCGACGCTGCCCTGGCCAGCCAGGTCCAGCAGGCGGCCGGGGCAGGCCACCAGCACATCGACGCCGCGCGCCATGGCCTGGACCTGCGGGTTCATGCCGACACCGCCAAAAATGCAGGCACTGACGAATTTCAGGTCGCGAGCGTAGACCTTGAAGCTCTCGTGCACCTGGGCCGCCAGTTCGCGGGTAGGCGTCAGGACCAGTACGCGCGGTTGGCGCGGGCCATGACGCTGGGATTTGTCGGGGTGACCGTTCGGGAACAGCCGTTCCAGGATGGGAAGGGCGAAACCGCCGGTCTTGCCCGTACCTGTCTGTGCGGCGACCATCAGGTCGCGACCTTGCAACACGGCGGGGATGGCCCGCTGTTGCACCGGGGTAGGCTGGGTGTAGCCGGCGGCTTCGATGGCGCCGACTAAAGCCTCGGAGAGACCGAGGGAAGCAAAGGACATGAGTAATCCTGTTTTTAGTGAGGGCCTGGCCCAATGGGATAGTCTTGCCTGGCGCGAATGGGTCGATCAGAGACCTCATCCCGTCCGGTCCTGCCGGGTCTGGAAGACAGGTCCGGACAGGGCTCGCGCGGGCTGGAAGCTGCGCTGTAGCGGTGTCGGGATGCCTTTTGCAAGACCGGGCGTCCGGGCGTGAGCCTGGCGGGAAGGCCGGAGTATAACAGAGCAATCGCCTTGCGCCGCTTTCCTGCTGCTCAACGGCGTATTTCAGCGAGGGACTGCGTCGCGTGGCCCAGCGCTGGCAGTGGGCCCCGCGCCATATCGGGCACTCAGCTCGGCGTAGGCCGGCTCATGCTTGAAACGCTTGAGTTCAGCGCCGAAGCGTTGCACCAGCAAATCCATGCCGGCCTTGCGTCGTACCGCCAGGTATTGGCTTTGACGGCTGACGACCACAGGATTTTCTGTGAGCTGGTCGCCTAGCTGCAGCGCCTTGAGCACATGCCGGCCCACCCGGCGGTCGGTAATGAGCAGGTCGATCCGACCCAATTGCAATTTGCCGAAGTTGGCTTCATGAGTCGGCGCGGTCTCCCGCTTGAACCGGGACGATTCCCTGAAAGCCTGGCTATACAGATAACCGGGGGAGGTTCCCACGGTCAGTCCATCGAGTTCATCGAGCGAACGAAATGGATGAGGCCGGGCGTTGGCATAGAACATCACAAACTCGACGTCCGACAGCGGTTCGCTGGGGTAAAGCAACAGGGCGTCGCGCTCGTCGCTGTGAAAGATGTCCAGCGCACCGTCCGCCAAGCCTTGTTCCAGCATCGCCAGACAGCGCTTCCAGGGCAGTAGTTGCCATTCGACGTCGATGCCCAGGCGTTTGAAGACGATCGCTGTTGTTTCATAATCCAAACCGAGGATCTTACCGTTTTCCTCGTAGACATAGGGTGCCCAGGGTTCGGTGACAATGCGCAACTTCTCGGCGTGGGCAGCGAAGCTCAGGCACAAGAGAAGAAGTGTCGTTAAACGGGCGATTACAGGCATGACCGGAGGTTACGACGAGAGCCTGTCAAATAGCTAGAGCGCTCTGGCTCAAGGCTTAGTTGCCTTTGGCCTGCATCAAGTGACGATAAATGGCCTCGCGGCGCTTGCCTAGCACCAGGCGAATCAGCGGATGGCTGAGCCAGCGTTTGAGCTCGTGGCCTTCCAAGGGTTTTTCCAGCCGATGTTCGACGTTCTCCAGCGCCTTTTCCCACCAGACCGGGGCGCAGGCCTGATCAAAGGGATTGGCGTGGCGATAGCAGCCGTAAAGGATTTCGCGCATGAACTGGCGTTTATGGCCGGGCAACGCCACAGTGATCAGTTTATAAGCCAGGCGCTGCAATGCGGGTGGACGAGGCAAGACGGCGGTGACCTTCCGTGTTTCGTCCAAGGCGTATTGGCAAATGGGGGCGGCATGGTGCTTTTCCAGCCAGGCTCTGGTTTTGGCGCGAAAGAGCTGTTTGCGGCTCCAGTAATGATGGATCAGGTCCGGACATTCACGCACTTGCACCCTGCGGTAGGCTGCCACCGACAAACAGAACTCTTCCAAGGTATAGGCTCCCTCGGCCAGCGGATAAAGCTCGTCCATCAGACTGATCGATTGGTCGAGGATCGCCGCGTCGGCCGCATAAAGACCAATTACGCCCGAGTTCAGCGACGGCATTTCATCATCCGCCAGGCCTCGCTGTGTCAGGAGCTGCCCCAACAGCACGTAAAGCACGGCGTCCTTGTTAGCGCCGTAATTCAAGCCGATGGCGTTGCACAACAGTGTTCCTGGCTGGATCCGTCGAAAGAGTTCCAGAGGTGAGCAGTGGAAGAAGGTATCGGTGTCGATCAGCAGTGCCCGTTCATTCTCTTCAAGTACCTTGCGCATCACGACATGCTTGGCCCGGAAGTGATAGCCATGAGGGGCTGTCCAGTCCTGGCGAGTTTCGTTGTCCAGCGCGCGTAGCCGAACCGGCAGCCCGTCGTAAGGCGCGGGGTTGTCGGTGAATACTTGGATGTCCAGCGATTCGTCGGGAGTTTCACGCATGCCTGCCAGGGCGCTGGCAATGCTGAACACGGCTTCCTGGTGATAGGTTTCGGCCCCGTAGACCAGATAGACAAGTTGTGGGGTCGTAGACCTGCTGCCATTGGGCATCTGTCGCATTCCTCTGTGATATCCCTATAAAAAAGCCCTGGTTTCCAGGGCTTTTTTAACACTGCATCAAGCCATTCAGCGCGGTAACTTTAAGTTGTTCCATACCGCGAGGCTGGGCTCAGCCTGGTTCAGGGTATAGAAATGCAGGCCCGGCGCACCACCTTGTAACAAGCGCTCACACATTTCTGTGATCACCTGCTCCCCGAAGCGTTGGATGCTGGCGGTGTCGTCGCCATAGGCTTCCAGTTGTTTGCGGATCCAGCGGGGGATCTCCGCGCCGCAGGCGTCAGAGAAGCGCGCGAGTCTGCTGTAGTTGGTGATTGGCATGATTCCCGGCACTACCGGAATCTCGACGCCCATCTGGCGAACGCGTTCGACAAAATAGAAATAGCTGTCGGCGTTGAAGAAGTACTGAGTGATTGCGCTGCTGGCACCGGCGTTGGCCTTGCGCACAAAGTTGCGCAAATCGTCTTCGAAATTGCGCGCCTGGGGATGCATCTCCGGATAGGCGGCGATTTCAATGTGGAAGTGCTCGCCGGTTTCTTCGCGAATGAACTCAACCAGTTCATTGGCGTGGCGCAGCTCGCCGCTGGCCATGCCCATGCCCGAGGGCAGGTCGCCGCGCAGGGCTACGATGCGCTTGATCCCTGCGGCCTTGTATTGGGTCAGCAGGCTGCGCAGGTCGTCCTTGCTGTCACCCACGCAGGACAGGTGCGGTGCGGCCGGGACTTTGACTTCGCTTTCGAGCTGCAACACGGTATTGAGCGTACGGTCACGGGTCGAACCGCCGGCGCCATAGGTGCAGGAGAAAAAATCAGGGTTGTAGCTTGCCAACTGACGGGCAGTGGCGATCAGCTTTTCATGCCCAGCATCGGTCTTCGTCGGGAAGAACTCGAAGCTGTAGCGACGGTCTTGGGACATGGTCATATCCTTGGAAACTCATGGGCCGGAGAGGCCTGCGCAGCCCCTGGAAGGCGGACTCGTGTGGGAGCGAGCTTGCTCGCGATTGGTGTCGCCTCGGTCTGATAGCTGGATCGAGGTGTCTGCATCGCGAGCAAGCTCGCTCCCACAAAAAAGCCCACTCCCACAGGGAGAGCAGGCAATAGCGCCGATCAGTAGCGGTAAGCGTGCGGCTTGAACGGGCCTTCGACGGTGACGCCGATGTAGTCAGCCTGTTGCTTGGTCAGCTTGGTGACCACGCCGCCGAAACCGCGGACCATTTCCAGGGCCACTTCTTCGTCGAGTTTCTTCGGCAGTACTTCCACGGTCAGGCGCTCGGCTTTCTGGGCTGGCGACAGGTCGGCGTATTTCTGGCCGAACAGGAAGATCTGGGCCAGGACCTGGTTGGCGAACGAACCGTCCATGATGCGGCTTGGGTGACCGGTGGCGTTGCCCAGGTTAACCAGGCGGCCTTCGGCCAGCAGGATCAGGTAGTCGTCATTCTGCGGGTCGAAGCTGCCAGCGCCGGTGCGGTGAACCTTGTGGACCTGCGGCTTCACTTCTTCCCATGCCCAGTTCTTGCGCATGAAAGCAGTGTCGATTTCATTGTCGAAGTGGCCGATGTTGCAGACCACGGCGCGCTTTTTCAGGGCCTTGAGCATGTTGGCGTCGCAGACATTGACGTTGCCGGTGGTGGTCACGATCAGGTCGATCTTGCCCAGCAGGGCCTTGTCGATGCTGGCCTCGGTGCCGTCGTTGATCCCGTCGACGAACGGCGAAACCAGCTCGAAGCCGTCCATGCAGGCTTGCATGGCGCAGATCGGGTCGACTTCGGAGACCTTGACGATCATGCCTTCCTGACGCAGCGACTGGGCCGAACCCTTGCCCACGTCACCGTAGCCGATCACCAGCGCCTGCTTGCCCGACAACAGGTGGTCGGTGCCGCGCTTGATGGCGTCGTTGAGGCTGTGACGGCAACCGTACTTGTTGTCGTTCTTGCTCTTGGTCACCGAGTCGTTGACGTTGATGGCCGGGATCTTCAGCTCGCCCTTGGCCAGCATGTCCAGCAGGCGGTGAACGCCAGTGGTGGTCTCTTCGGTCACGCCGTGGACCTTGTCCAGTACGGCCGGGTATTTCTTGTGCAGCAGCTCGGTCAGGTCGCCGCCGTCGTCGAGGATCATGTTGGTGTCCCATGGCTGGCCATCCTTGAGGATGGTCTGCTCCAGGCACCACTCGTACTCTTGCTCGGTCTCGCCTTTCCAGGCGAACACCGGGACGCCGGCGGCGGCGATGGCGGCAGCGGCCTGGTCCTGGGTCGAGAAGATGTTGCAGGACGACCAGCGCACTTCGGCACCCAGGGCAACCAGGGTTTCGATCAGCACGGCGGTCTGGATGGTCATGTGGATGCAGCCGAGGATTTTTGCGCCTTTCAATGGCTGTTCGCCAGAGTACTTGCGACGCAGGCCCATCAGGGCTGGCATTTCGGATTCGGCGATGATGATTTCGCGACGGCCCCAGGCAGCCAGGGACATGTCGGCGACTTTGTAGTCGGTAAAAGCGGCAGGCGTGATTACAGCGCTCATGAAGAGCCTCCATTCGTAATGTATGCGAATGGGCGCCGTTGTGCGTTTAGTGCCTGTACGAGGAGCCCCGTACGGGCAACGCCCCATCCGAGCCTGACAGGTCGAGCCTGCTGCAGCGCCCCTCGGACAGGTGGCGGGAGCGACCCAAAGCGTGGGCCGATGAAACGGGGGCGATTATAACGGGCTAATCGGATCTTCCAAAGGGTTTCTGTCGGCAAATCGAAATTGCCGATGATCGTTATAGGGGCAGCGGCGTAGAGCCCGCGCGCCCGGTCTGCCATGATGCGGGCATTCATCGGCCAGACGTCCAGGAGTGATCATGAATTTCCACACCCGCAAATGGGTCAAGCCCGAAGACCTCAACCCCAATGGCACGCTGTTCGGCGGCAGCCTGCTGCGCTGGATCGACGAAGAGGCGGCCATCTATGCCATCGTCCAGCTGGGTAACCAGCGCGTGGTCACCAAGTACATTTCCGAAATCAATTTCGTCAGTGCTTCGCGCCAGGGCGACATCATCGAACTGGGCATCACCGCCACCGAGTTCGGTCGCACGTCCATCACCCTGACGTGCGAAGTGCGTAACAAGATCACCCGCAAGAGCATCCTGACGGTGGAGAAAATGGTCTTCGTGAATCTCGGCGAAGACGGCCTGCCGGCCCCTCACGGCCGGACCGAGATCAAGTACGTCAAGGATCAGTTCAAGGACGATACCGTCGAGTGAGGTCGGCGGCGCTGCTATCGCGAGCAAGCTCGCTCCCACATTGAACGCCACTGGATACTCTGTGGGAGCGAGCCTGCTCGCGAAGGCGGCATTACCGGCGCCGGTCATTTCCCGGCATCACTGAACAGCTCCGGATGCCGTGTGTCGTAGGTACATCACGCCACCGGTTCAGGAGCTGTATGGACACTCACGAAGACGGCAAGACCCCTGACCTCTCGGCAGAGGAACAGCATGAAGTCGACCGCAACCAGCCGCCGCGGGCAGCGGTTTTGCACGAAATCATTCGCACCCAGGGCAACCAGGAATTGGAACGCAGTGTCGCGGCGCTGTGGTGGTCGGCCCTGGCAGCGGGATTGACCATGGGGTTATCGCTGATGGCGATGGGGTTGCTCAATTCCCGGTTGCCGGACCACGATGGCTTCAAGGTGATCGCCAGTTTTGGCTACTGCGCGGGCTTCCTGGCGGTAATCCTGGCGCGTCAGCAACTGTTTACCGAAAACACCCTGACCGCTGTGCTGCCGATCATGAGCAAGCCGACCTTGAGCAATTTCGGTCGATTGTTCCGGTTATGGAGCGTGGTCCTGGTGGGCAACCTGTGCGGCACGCTGCTGGTGGCCTACGTGATGCTGCACCTGCCGATTTTCGACCAGCGTACCGACTTGGCTTTCCTGGATATCGGTCGCAAGGTCATGGAAAACGACACCGGCCAGATGTTCGCCAAGGGCATCATTTCCGGTTGGATGATCGCCACCATGGTGTGGATGATCCCGTCCATGGAAAGCGCCAAGATGCTGATCATCGTGTTGATCACTTATCTCATGGCGCTTGGGGATTTCACTCACATCGTGGTCGGTTCGGCCGAGGTGTCGTACCTGGTATTCGCCGGCCAGTTGTCCTGGGAGGACTTCTGGATGGTGTTTGCCGGGCCAACCCTGGCGGGGAACATCATTGGTGGCAGTTTTATCTTCGCGCTGATCAGCCATGCGCAAGTGCGCAGCGAGACCAACACGCCCCTCAGTCGGCAAAGCCTGCCACGGCGCCCAGACGACGCTGGCGATAAATAAAGAAGAGCGCGGCCAATACCGTCAGCCCGCCCACCAGCGCGCCGGTCCACGGCAGATCGGCGAGGTCGGCACCGCTGGCGACGACCAGCCCGCCGATCCAGGCGCCGGCGGCGTTGCCGAGGTTGAAGGCACTCTGGTTGAGCGTCGAGCCGAGATTCGGCGCCTCGTGGGCCTGGTCGATGATCAGCAATTGCAGGATCGGGCACAGGGCAAAAGCAAAGATGCCCCACAACACCAGGGTAATCGCTGCCGGGATCACCGATTGACTGGTCTGGCTGAACGCCGCGAGCACCAGCACCACGGCCAGCGCCATGCCTACGAGGGACGGCAGCAGGCGCCGATCGGCCAAGCGTCCGCCGAGGAAACTGCCCGCCGTCAGGCCAACGCCGAACAACAGCAGCATGACGGTAACGCCGTGGGGGCTGACGCCGGTAATGTCCTGCAGGATCGGCGCGATGTAGGTGAACACGCTGAACAGACTGGTGGAAGCCAGCACGCTCATGCCCAGCGCCAGCAGCACATTGACCTTGCCGAGTACCTTGAATTCGCTGGCGAGGTTCGCCTTGTCCATGGGGATTTCCTTGGGCAGCCAGACCCATTGGGCAACGGCGGCAATGATGCCGATCACCGATACCGCCCAGAACGTTGCGCGCCAACCCGCGTATTGGCCCAGCGCCGTACCCAACGGCACGCCCAAGACATTCGCCAAGGTCAGGCCGGTAAACATCATCGCGATGGCCTGGGCCCGTTTGTTCGGCGCGACCAAACCGGCCGCCACCACCGAGCCGATACCAAAAAAAGCTCCGTGGCACAGGGCGGTAATCACCCGGGCGGCCATCAGCGTGGTGTAGTTCGGGGCCAGGGCACACAGCACATTGCCGAGGATGAACATCAGCGTCATGCCCAGCAACGTGGCCTTGCGCGGCATATTCGCGGTGCCGATCGCCAGGATTGGCGCGCCAAATACCACGCCCAAGGCATAACCGGTGATCAGCAGCCCGGCCTGGGGAATGCTCACGGCCAGGTCACGGGCGACATCGGGCAGCAGCCCCATGATGACGAATTCAGTCGTGCCGATGCCGAAAGCGGCGACGGCCAAAGCAAGCAAAGCAAGTGGCATGCGCAAGGTCTCTGTCTGTAGTCTTGACGCTCGGATCAGGCATACGCATGCCGGCGCCTGGGTTCGACTGAACGGGCGGCAGGCAGAATTATTGGTATTGATCTATGCGCAACTGAAGTGCGGCGTGGTTGCGTGCAGTATAAACAGCTGTTGAAGGATCGCGAATCAATTCTACGGGCGGACTCAAGGAGCGTGCCGTGTTGGCAACGGTGTTGGTGTTGGTCGCGGCGCTGTTGCATGCGGCATGGAATACGCTGATCAAGTTCAGTGGCGAACGGTTGCTGGTGGTGGCCTGCATGGACACTGTCGCGTTGCTGTTCGTGGCACTGGCGGTGGGCTTCGTGGAATGGCCGCCGCTGGAAATCTGGCCATGGATACTGGCGTCGGCTGCATTCGAGCTGTTGTACCGCTATTTGCTGATCCAGGCTTATCGGGTCGGCGACCTGGGCCTGGTCTATCCCTTGATGCGCGGCCTCTCTCCGCTGGTGGTGCTGGCCTTGACGCTGATGTTTGCCGGCGAAGTCCTGACGACGCAACAGATCATCGGCATCCTGCTGATACCGTTTGGCATGCTGTGCCTGTTGTGGCAGGGCGGTGGCGGTGACCGGCTGCCCTGGTCGATGCTGCCGGTGGTCGCGCTGATTGGCCTGTGCATTGGCGGCTATACATTCATCGATGGCCAGGCCCTGCGCCGCTGGTCCCATCCGCTGGATTACCTGGTCTGGATCACGCTGCTCAGCGCCTGGCCGTTTCCGCTGCTGGCGCTGGTCGGCAAACGACCGGCGTTCATGCTGTTCTGGCGTGAACAATGGCGCTTGGGGCTGGCGGTCGGATTCTGCGTGTTGTTCAGCTACGCTCTGGTGCTGTGGGCGATGCAACTGGGCTCGATCGCCGAAGCCGCGGCGCTGCGGGAGATCAGCGTGATCCTGGTGGTGCTCTTCGGCATGCGCTACCTGAAAGAACCTTTCGGCCGGCCACGACTCTTAGCCTGCGGGCTGGTGCTGGTTGGCATGTTGGTGATGAAATTCTGACGGTGCCTGGCCCTCGATTCTCTATAAAACTCAAAAAGGAAAATGCGGTATGACGGTTGCCCTGTGGTGTGTTTTGATCGCTTTCATCCTGCCTTACCTGTGTATCGGCATCGCCAAGGCTGGTGGAAGGTACAGGCTGCAGGATAACCACGACCCCCGGGACTTTCTCGACTCACTTGAAGGCGCTCCCCGGCGTGCCTATGCCGCGCAATTGAACAGTTTCGAGATCGCCCCGTTCTTTGCCGCAGCGGTGATCGTCGCGCATCTGGCCGGTAACGCCGAACTGGTGACGATCAACGTGCTGGCGGTGCTGTTCATTACCAGCCGCCTGCTCTACATCATTTGCTACCTGGCCGACTGGGCGATCCTGCGTTCACTGGTGTGGTTCGTGGGGGCGGGGCTGGTGCTGAGTTTCTTCTTTGTTTCGGTCTGAGCCTGGCTTCGGATTTTCGGTGTTTTTGCTGGCCTCATCGCGAGCAAGCTCGCTCCCACATTGGGTCGGGTGTGTACACAAGATATGTGTTCACTGAGATCAACTGTGGGAGCGAGCTTGCTCGCGATGGGGCCGGGACGATCAACACATCCCTTCAGGGATTGACGGTCACCGCATTCGCCACCTGCGGCACGGACGGCAGCGCCATGCCCTTGGGCCAGAGCATCCAGATCTGGCCCTGTTGCTTCATGTCCCCCGCCAGTTGCCCGGCCGTTTCGCCCGTGCCCCAGAACAAGTCGGCCCGCACTTCGCCGGCGATGGCGCCGCCCGTATCCTGGGCGGCGACGGGGCGGTTCAAGGCGCTGCCGTCGGGGCGTGTGGTGGACAGCCACAACAGACTGCCCAGCGGGATGACCTTGCGGTCCACCGCCACGCTGTAGCCGGCGGTGAGCGGTACGTTCAACGAGCCTCGCGGGCCTTCGTTGCTGTCGGGGTTGCGATTGAAGAAGACATAGCTGGGGTTGCTGCCCAGCAATTCAGGGATGCGGTGTGGGTTGGCCTTGGCCCAGGCGCTGATGGTGCCCATGGTCACGTCTTCCTTCTTCAGCTCACCTTGTTCAACCAGCCAGCGGCCAATGGGCCGATACGGATGGCCGTTCTGGTCGGCATAGCCGATGCGTACCTGGCGGCCGTCATCAAGCCGAATGCGTCCCGAACCCTGGATCTGCAGGAACTGCAGGTTCATCGGGTCCGTCAGCCAGGCGATAACCGGCGCCTTCACGCCCTTGGTTTCGATGGTGGCGGCGTCGTCATAAGGCTTGAGCACCCGGCCTTCGAGGCGACCACGCAGGCGTTTGCCCTTTAGCTCCGGATAAATGCTGTCCAGGGACACAATGATCATGTCGTCCGGTACGCCATAGACCGGAATATTCGCCTTCGCGGTTTGGGTGAGACTGCCTGGGTAGACCGGCTCGTAGTAGCCGGTAATCAACCCGTTGGGGCTGTTGTCGCCCGAGCGCAGGCCATAGACGTCCAGGTTCTGCTTCAGGAAGTTGCGTACAGCCGTTGCGGTCTGCGGCACATTGGCGGCCGCCGCGCAGGTTGGGCCCCAGGTTGTGTCCGCCTTGAGTCGGGTACAAGCGCTGCGCCAGGCGCCGAAGCCGGCCAGCAGGTCTGCATCGGAAACCGCTGGCAGTGCGTCCCAAGGTGCACTGGCATAGGTCGCGACGGCATGCGTCTGGGGCTCTTCGACTTTCTCGCCACGATTGCAGCCAGCCAGTAGCGCAATCAGTGGCAGGGTCAACGCCAGGCCTTTATGCCAGGGCTTGATGCGGCTGTTCATGAAGATTTCCTTTGCGGTCATCCAGCGTTTTCAGGCGCTCGACAACCCCTATTATTGATAGGGCCATTGGCCTTTGCCGGTGACCCGAGGATACTGACGGCCGTTTCCTGTCCCGAGGCCGAGATGTTTGTAAAACGATTTTCCATGACCGTACTGGCCTGCCTGCTGCTGTCCGCTTGCGGCGGTGTCGATCCCAATTCTCCCCTGGGCCAGCGCAAGGCGATCTTCAAGCAGATGCTCAAGACCAACGAAGAGTTGGGCGGCATGCTGCGCGGCCGCGTCCCGTTCGATGGCGTGCGTTTCGCCGAGGGTGCGGTAAAGCTGGATCAACTGTCCCACGAGCCCTGGAAGCACTTTCCGCCAGTACGTGAAGCAGACCATACCAGCGCCACGGATGAGGTTTGGAAAAAACAGGCGCGCTTCCAGGAGCTGGCCCGTAACCTTGAGGCGGCGACCGGTGAATTGGTCACCGCGAGCCAAGTCCAGCCCTACAAAGCCAGCTATCTGGGGCCCGTGGTGCAAAAGGTCGAAGATGCGTGCAGTGCGTGTCATAAAGAGTTTCGGGATCATTGATTGTGAAGCAGTTGCAAGCTTCAAGCTGAAAGCTGCAAGTGTGGCGCTTTGAACTTGCAGCTTGCAGCTAGAACCTACTTATCCAACTCATCCACCGCTTCCTGCAATTCCTTGCGGGACGCTGCCAGTTTGTCCTTGCGCTTGTTGATCCTTTCCGCGTCGCCTTTTTTCATGGCCTTGTCCAGATCGGCCTGGCGGCGACTGACTTCATGCTTGGCTTCGAGCACTTTGTTCTCGCGCTCCTTGCGCAGGGAGGCATCCGTGCAATGGGTCGTGACTTCGTCCAGCGCCGTTTCGAGGCCCGCCTGCTGGTCCTGGTTGCCCCGGGACTTGGCCAGTTCGATCTGATTGATGATGCCTTGGCGTTTGGCTGCGCAACCGGTGAGCTCCGGGGTTTGCTCGTCCGCCGATGAAAAGGTGGCCATGGCACTGCATAGCACCAGCAGGGCGACAGAAGGCAGGAAATTCATAACAACTCCAAAAAAACTCGCGGGCGGTCGGTACAGATGCGCAGTTGGAACGCGTAGTCGCCCCTTGGGTTCAACCGTGGGGGGCTCGGATTAAAAACCATCGACCCCGGCGGTGCGTAATATTTCACTCAAGGCCAGCACCTGTGGGTCGCGAAAAAAAGCGCTCAGTTGCGCGGCGCGTCCCGGCCCGATGCCGGCTTCGGCTTGCCATTGTTCAGTGCTGCGTTCGGCCAGCGCTTGCCACGGCCCGTCCAGCTGGGCATTTGCAGTGGGCGGCAGGCCAAGAGCCTTGAGCCATTGGCGAAAGGGCCGCTGCCGGGCGCTGTGGAGACTGGCAAGCAGGCGGGCGCTGTTGCGCTCGCCGAAGCCGGCCATGTTAGCAAGCTCGGCGGCATCGAGGGTCAACCAATCCAGCAATCCGTCGAGTCGACCTGCGGCCAGGAGCTTTTCCCAAGTGCCGGGGCCGACATGGTGCAGGGCGAGGCCATTCTTGCCGCTGAGCCAGTCCAGGCGCGCGAGGAATTGGCTTTCGCAGCCGGGCGTGGGTTGCCAGCAGCTCAGGAAGTGATAATCGGCTGCGGCAGGCGCGTTGACTTCCTGGCGTTCGAGACTGCGAAGCACGACCTCATCGAGACGTGGAATGGTTAACCCAGCCAGGCTGATGGCGACCCGATCGCCGGGGCGAATATCCATCTCTTCCCAACGCTTGAGGGAGCTGACACTCACCCGGCGAATCCATCGGTCGTCGAGTCGGATGCGTTCAAGTTCCAGTACGGGTGTGATGCGTCCCGTGCGACCGATCTTGAAGTTCACCTTGCGGACTTCGGCCATGGCTTGGGCATACGGATATTTCCAGGCCACGCTCCAGAAGGGAGCCCGGGCCTGCCAGCGTTCGGCCGGAGGGCGGCGGCTCTGGCGCAGGACGATTCCATCGCTGGCGAATGGCAGCGGGGTGCGATACCAATGGTCACGCCACCGTTCGGCATCGGCCAGGTCCCGGACAGGTTGGTTGTAATCGAGGGTGCCAGCGAAGCCCAGCTCATCCAGCGCGACCATCCGCTCGGTCAGGGTGTCTGGCCCTTCAGGCCAGTCCCAGACAAACAGGCCTGCATCAATCCCGTCCTGCGTCGTCAGGTTGTTGCGTGCCATCAGGCCCGCCATGGTCCCGCGGGCGTTTACACTGCCGCGGTCGGCTTGGACGTGGGCCTCCTGGCGCCAGTACAACTCGCCCTGGACGACCAGGTCCACGGGCTGGTGCAGCCGCTGGGGAATGGCGCGGATCTTTTGCGCGTTGACGGTCCAGTCGTGCCCCAGGACGCCGTCACCGCGACTGATTGCCTGATACAGCTGGCCCTTTCGATACACCAGCGTCACCGCCACGCCGTCGACTTTCGGTTGGGCCCAGACGTCTTCTCGACCGTGCAGCCAGGCACCGACGGCATCGGCATCCTTGAGTTTCTCCAGGCCGGTATGGACGACCGGGTGCCGCACCGTTCCGCCCGCTGAGCGCAAGGGATTATCGATTGCCGGGAGACTGAAGCAATTGCGCCAATGGCTCAACTGCGTGCGGGACTGATCGTAGAGTTCGTCGGCCACCTTGGATTGGCCGAGGCGGTGATAGCTGTCGTCCCACGTGTCGATTTGCTGTTGCAGCGCAGCGACCTCGGCGTGGGCACGCTCCGTGGGCCAGTCAGGACAAGGCGCGGCCATTGCGGAAGTAGCGATGAGTAAAAAACAGGCGATTGCATACAAGAACGATGGCATCGAAGCATCCTTGCTGGGTTGAGTCCCTGAAGGCTAGCCACTGCGCGAAAAGTTGTGAGACCCATAGCGTTACCGGGTTTTGCGAAACTGAAGGCGAAGCGCCGGCGGTACAGTCCCGGTCTATTTGGCTGCGCAACTGTCCCTTGAACCCATCGATGAGCGGTGCAGAATGGGCGTTCGATCCGCTCTGCCAGGAGTGCAACCGATGGACCTGACGACCCTCGCTGTCTTCATCCCGGCCTGCTTTGCGCTGAACATGGCGCCGGGCCCCAACAACCTGCTATCGATCAGCAATGCCTCGCGTTATGGCTTCGTCCGAGCGTGCAGCGGCGGTATCGGTCGACTGGTGGCTTTTGCCATCATGATGGCCCTGGCGGCGGTGGGGCTGACGGCGGTGCTGCATACCTCGGAATTGTTGTTCCTGGGCATCAAGCTGGTTGGCGCCGGCTATCTTTTCTATCTCGCCGTGCAGTTGTGGCGCGCGCAGCCTGAAACCAGCGGCGAGGCGACGACCGTTTCCATGAGCATGGCCAACCTGGCGCGCCAGGAATTCCTGGTGGCGATCGGCAATCCCAAGGCGATTCTGTTGTTTACCGCTTTTCTCCCGCAGTTCGTTGACCGTACTGGCACTGTCACTCAGCAGTTCGCTGTATTGGGCGGGCTGTTCCTGGCGCTGGAATGCGTGGCGATCGGCTTGTACTGCTACATGGGTATTTACGCGCGGCGACTGTTTGCGCGGCCGAGTGGAAAGCGGCTGTTCAATCGGATGTGCGCAGGGTTGTTGGCGAGCGCGGCTTCGTTCCTGCTGGTGGCACGAAGGACCTGAACATTGCGCTAAGCCTTTGTGGCGAGGGAGCTTGCTCCCGCTGGGGTGCGAAGCGCCCCCTCTAACCATCAGACGCACTGGATTCACTGGACGACTGATTGGGGTTGCTGCGCAACCCAGCGGGAGCAAGCTCCCTCGCCACAGGGTTTGGTGGTGATCTTCAGGGCATGAAAAAGCCCCTGGCGACTCAGTCGCCAAGGGCTTTTTCATTGCAGCGGGGTATTACAGGCCGGCAGCGGCGCGCAGGGCGTCGGCGCGGTCGGTTTTTTCCCAGGTGAACGTGGTGAAGGTATCGTCGCCCACGGTCTTGGTCTGCGGCGTGCGGCCGAAGTGGCCGTAGGCTGCGGTGTCCTGGTACATCGGGTGCAGCAGGTCGAGCATGGTGGTGATCGCGTATGGACGCAGGTCGAACACGTCACGCACCAGCTGGATGATCTTGTCGTCGCCGATCTTGCCGGTGCCGAAAGTGTTCAGCGAAATCGACGTAGGCTGGGCGACGCCGATGGCGTAGGACACCTGGATCTCGCAGCGCTCGGCCAGGCCGGCGGCAACGATGTTCTTGGCGACATAACGACCGGCGTATGCTGCCGAGCGGTCAACCTTGGATGGATCCTTGCCGGAGAACGCGCCGCCGCCGTGACGGGCCATGCCGCCGTAGCTGTCGACGATGATCTTGCGGCCGGTGAGGCCGCAGTCGCCCACTGGGCCACCGATGATGAACTGGCCGGTCGGGTTGATGTGGAACTGGGTGTCCTTGGACAGCAGTTCGGCAGGCAGCACGTGCTTGACGATCAGCTCCATCACGCCTTCGCGCAGGTCCTTGTAGGACACTTCCGGGTTGTGCTGGGTCGACAGCACGACGGCATCGATACCGACGACCTTGCCGCCTTCGTAACGGCAAGTCACTTGCGATTTGGCGTCCGGGCGCAGCCAAGGCAGCAGGCCGGATTTGCGGGCTTCTGCCTGGCGCTGGACCAACTGGTGCGAGAAGGTGATCGGTGCCGGCATCAACACGTCGGTTTCGTTGCTGGCGTAGCCGAACATCAGGCCCTGGTCGCCAGCACCTTGATCTTCCGGCTTGGCGCGGTCAACGCCCTGGTTGATGTCCGGGGACTGCTTGCCGATGATGTTCATCACGCCGCAGGTCGCGCCGTCGAAGCCGACGTCGGAGCTGTTGTAGCCGATGCCCAGGATCACGTCGCGAACGATCTGTTCCAGGTCGACCCAGGCAGAGGTGGTGACTTCGCCGGCGATGATCGCCACGCCCGTTTTCACCAGAGTCTCGCACGCCACGCGGGCGAACTTGTCTTCAGCAATGATGGCGTCCAGCACCGCATCAGAAATCTGGTCGGCGATTTTGTCCGGATGCCCTTCAGACACGGACTCGGAGGTGAAAAGGGAGTATTCGCTCATCTCGATGTTTTCCTACAAGTTACCGATGGTGAGTGTCGCCAGCCGGCCGCTGAAAATGGCGGACCTGAATCTGGAAACCATTACGTAAGCCCACATAGAGGCTTTCCCCGGGCACGAGGCCCGCAGCGGTGGCCCAACGGGCCAGATCGTCCTGTTCAAACCCCAGCCAGAGATCTCCGCAGGCCTCCTTGGCCCAACTCTGGTTGTGGCTGCATAACTCTGTCACCAACAGGCTACCGCCCGGTTGCAGCAGGTTGGCCATGTGCTTGAGCGCATCGGCCGGTGCGGCAAAATGGTGAAGCACCATATTCAATACAACGCAATCGGCCCGCAGGCTGACGCCGTTCAGGGCATCGGCCAGTTGCAGGCTGACATTAGCCAGGGATTCGCGTTCGCACACCTGGCGGGCCAGTTCGAGCATCGCCGGGCTGTTGTCCAGCGCAGTCACCTGGCTGAAGCGCCGCGCCAGTTCCGGCAGGAAAGCGCCGTCGCCGGGGCCGACTTCTATCGCCGTGGCTGCCTGTCCGAAACTCAATTTATCGAGCAATGCCACCACGCTGTCACGGTATTGCGGCAGCCCGGCGATCAAGTCCTGCTGGGCGCGAAATTTCTCCGCCACCCGTGCGAAAAAATCCTGGCTGGCGGCGGCGCGTTGCCCGTGGACCTGGGCAATGCGGTCCTGCACATCCATCGGCAGGTCCAGCTCGTCCACTTCTTCCAACAGCGCGGCGTGCAGCTTGCCACCCAGTAGCTCGGTGTGGGGCAGGGCGCGCCGATAGAAAATCGCATTGCCCTCGCGGCGTGTCGCCACCAGGTCGGCCTGGGCCAATACCTTGAGGTGATGACTCATGCCGGATTGGCCGATGCCGAAGATCTGCGCCAGCTCCAGTACGCCGAACGAATCGTTGGCCAGGGCGCGCAATACATTCAGCCGCAACGGATCGCCGCCGGCCTTGCAAAGGGCCGCCAGCTCATCGCTGTCATCATGGCGAATGGAAGGCACGCGTAAATTCATAGGTCGGCAGTCTAGTGACGGGCCTGGCGCATCGCAAGGTCAATATCAAAAAGTTTTGATATTGCTCGATAAATGGCACTTCCAAGGACGTGCCTGACTCTACCCACCATCAGCGGAAAGGTTTCACCTGGCCAATGCGACTTTATCCACCGCAAATATCGCCTTTGGACGAGTATCTGATTGCCCCGGGGCGGGTGGGTGAGGGAAAATGCTCGCCTTTTTTCAGTTTCGTTATTCAAAACCCAGGAGATCAGCGATGCCCAGCCGTCGTGAGCGTGCCAATGCCATTCGTGCCCTCAGCATGGATGCCGTGCAAAAAGCCAACAGCGGCCATCCCGGCGCCCCCATGGGTATGGCGGATATCGCCGAGGTGCTTTGGCGCGACTACCTCAAGCACAACCCGAGCAACCCTTCGTTCGCCGACCGTGACCGCTTCGTCCTGTCCAATGGCCACGGCTCGATGTTGATCTATTCGCTGCTGCACCTGACCGGCTATGACCTGTCGATCGATGACCTGAAGAACTTCCGCCAACTGCACAGCCGCACCCCGGGCCATCCGGAATACGGCTACACCCCAGGCGTTGAAACCACCACCGGTCCGCTGGGCCAAGGCCTGGCCAACGCCGTGGGCTTTGCCCTGGCGGAAAAAGTCCTGGCGGCGCAGTTCAACCGTCCTGGCCACAATGTCGTCGACCATCACACCTACGTGTTCCTGGGTGATGGCTGCATGATGGAAGGCATTTCCCACGAAGTTGCGTCCCTGGCCGGCACCCTCGGCCTGGACAAGCTGATCGCTTTCTACGACGACAACGGCATCTCCATCGACGGCGAAGTCGAAGGCTGGTTCACCGACGACACCCCCAAGCGCTTCGAAGCCTACAACTGGCTGGTGATCCGCAACGTCGACGGCCACGATCCGGAAGAAATCAAGACCGCCATCGAGACCGCCCGCAAGAGCGCGCAGCCGACCCTGATCTGCTGCAAGACCACCATCGGCTTCGGTTCGCCGAACAAGCAAGGCAAGGAAGACTGCCACGGCGCGCCATTGGGTGCCGAGGAAATCGCCCTGACCCGTGCCGCGCTGAAATGGAATCATGGCCCATTCGAAATCCCGGCCGACATCTACGCCGAATGGGACGCCAAGGAAAAAGGCCGCGCAGCCGAGGCCGAGTGGGACCAGCGCTTTGCCGCCTATTCCGCCGAATTCCCTGAGCTGGCCAACGAGCTGGTACGTCGCCTCAGCGGCGAGCTGCCGGCCGATTTCGCCGAGAAAGCCTCGGCGTACATCGCCGAAGTCGCCGCCAAGGGCGAAACCATCGCCAGCCGCAAAGCCAGCCAGAACACCCTGAATGCTTTCGGCCCGTTGTTGCCAGAGCTGCTGGGCGGTTCGGCCGACCTGGCCGGCTCCAACCTGACCCTGTGGAAAGGCTGCAAAGGCGTGACGGCTGAAGACGCCAGCGGCAACTACATGTACTACGGCGTTCGCGAGTTTGGCATGAGCGCGATCATGAACGGCGTAGCCCTGCATGGCGGCCTGGTGCCGTACGGCGCGACTTTCCTGATGTTCATGGAATACGCCCGCAACGCCGTGCGCATGTCGGCACTGATGAAAAAGCGCATCCTGTATGTGTTCACCCACGACTCCATCGGCCTGGGCGAAGACGGCCCGACTCACCAGCCGATCGAGCAGCTGGCGAGCCTGCGCTGCACGCCGAACCTGGACACCTGGCGCCCATGTGACGCCGTGGAGTCGGCAGTGGCCTGGAAGTACGCCATCGAGCGCAACGACGGTCCATCGGCGCTGATCTTCTCCCGCCAGAACCTGCAACACCAATCCCGCGATGCCGGCCAGATCGGCGACATCAGCCGTGGCGGCTATGTGCTCAAGGACTGCATCGGCGAGCCGGAACTGATCCTGATCGCCACCGGTTCGGAAGTCGGCCTGGCCGTCCAGGCCTACGACAAGCTGACCGAGCAGGGCCGCAACGTGCGCGTGGTGTCCATGCCGTGCACCAGCGTGTTCGACGCCCAGGACGCCGGCTACAAGCAAGCGGTGTTGCCGCTGCAGGTCAGCGCCCGTATCGCCATCGAGGCCGCTCACGCCGATTACTGGTACAAGTACGTGGGCCTGGAAGGCCGCGTGATCGGCATGACCACCTACGGCGAATCGGCTCCTGCGCCAGCGTTGTTCGAGGAGTTTGGCTTCACCCTGGAAAACATCCTGGGGCAGGCTGAAGAGCTGCTGGAAGACTGATCTGTACTAGGTTGTCTGTGCTGACGCCATCGCGAGCAAGCTCGCTCCCACAAGGATCTCCACCGATCCTGTGGGAGCGAGCTTGCTCGCGATAGCGATGGTGCAGGCAATGCTGGTCTTAACGGATTCACCCCGATCAGAGAACCCCCATGCCCCAACCGCGTCCCTACAAAGTTGCACTCAACGGCTACGGCCGCATTGGTCGTTGCGTCTTGCGTGCGTTGTTCGAGCGAGGGGCGAAGGCCGGGTTCGAGATCGTGGCCATCAACGATCTGGCCGACATGG
Source organism: Pseudomonas brassicacearum subsp. neoaurantiaca (assembly GCF_013608025.1). Lineage (GTDB taxonomy): Bacteria > Pseudomonadota > Gammaproteobacteria > Pseudomonadales > Pseudomonadaceae > Aquipseudomonas. The sequence goes on from NZ_VDLV01000013.1 coordinate 208,079, forward strand.
CCAGCATCGAATACCTGACACGCTTTGACTCCACCCATGGCCGGTTCCCCGGCGAAGTGCGGGTCGAGGGCGATTGTCTGCATATCAATGGCGACTGCGTGAAAGTCCTGCGCAGTGCCACTCCCGAAGGCATCGATTGGGCGTCCCTGGGCGTCGATCTGGTGCTTGAATGCTCCGGCGCCTACAACACCCGCGACGATGGCCAGCGTTTCATCGCTGCGGGCGCGCCACGGGTGCTGTTTTCCCAGCCGATGGCGAGCGAGGCGGATGTCGACGCTACCATCGTCTACGGCGTGAACCAGGATTGCCTGACCGGCGAAGAGCTGCTGGTGTCCAACGCTTCCTGCACCACCAACTGCGGCGTGCCGCTGTTGCGTCTGCTGGACCAGGCCATCGGCCTGGAATACGTGTCGATCACCACCATCCACTCGGCGATGAACGACCAGCCGGTGATCGACGCCTATCACCATGAGGACTTGCGTCGTACCCGTTCGGCGTTTCAATCGGTGATTCCGGTGTCCACTGGTCTGGCGCGTGGCATTGAACGGCTGCTGCCGGAACTTGCCGGGCGAATTCAGGCCAAAGCCGTGCGGGTGCCCACGGTCAACGTGTCCTGCCTCGACATCACGATGCAGACGGTGAGCGATACCGACGCCACCGAGGTCAACCGGATCCTGCGCGAAGCCGCCACCAGCGGCCCGCTCAAAGGCCTCCTGGCCTACACCGAGTTGCCTCATGCCAGTTGTGATTTTAACCACGACCCGCATTCGGCCATCGTCGATGCCAGCCAGACCCGCGTTTCCGGACCGAGGCTTGTGAATATCCTGGCCTGGTTCGACAACGAATGGGGTTTTGCCAATCGAATGCTGGACGTTGCCGAGCACTACCTGCAAACCGCTTCCAATAAACCTGCTCTCTAAACAGTTACCCAGGAATTGCGACCCATGACCGTGTTGAAGATGTCCGACCTCGATCTGCAAGGTAAGCGCGTACTGATCCGCGAAGACCTCAACGTCCCCGTCAAGGACGGTGTTGTCACCAGCGACGCGCGCATCCTGGCCTCGCTGCCGACCATCAAGCTGGCCCTGGAAAAAGGCGCGGCCGTGATGGTCTGCTCGCACCTGGGCCGTCCGACCGAAGGCGAGTTCTCGGCGGAAAACAGCCTCAAGCCTGTGGCCGATTACCTGAGCAAGGCCCTGGGCCGTGACGTTCCCCTGGTGGCCGATTACCTGGGCGGTGTCGACGTCAAGTCTGGCGACGTCGTGCTGTTCGAAAACGTGCGCTTCAACAAAGGCGAGAAAAAAAATGCCGACGAACTGGCCCAGCAATACGCCGCCCTGTGCGACGTGTTCGTGATGGACGCCTTCGGCACCGCCCACCGCGCCGAGGGCTCGACCCATGGCGTGGCGAAGTTTGCCAAGGTCGCCGCTGCTGGCCCGCTGCTGGCCGCCGAACTCGATGCGCTGGGCAAGGCCCTGGGCTCGCCGGCCCAGCCGATGGCCGCTATCGTTGCCGGTTCCAAGGTGTCGACCAAGCTCGACGTACTCAACAGCCTGAGCCAAGTCTGCAACCAGTTGATCGTCGGTGGCGGCATCGCCAACACCTTCCTCGCTGCGGCCGGCCACCCGGTTGGCAAATCACTGTACGAGCCGGATCTGCTGGACACCGCCCGTGAAATCGCCGCCAAGGTCAGCGTTCCGCTGCCGGTGGACGTGGTGGTCGCCAAGGAGTTCGCCGAGAGCGCCGCTGCCACTGTCAAACTGATCGCTGACGTGGCCGAGGACGACATGATCCTCGACATCGGCCCGCAAACCGCGGCCAACTTCGCCGAATTGCTGAAATCCTCCCAGACCATCCTGTGGAACGGCCCGGTTGGCGTATTCGAGTTCGACCAGTTCGGCAACGGCACCAAGGTGCTGGCCCAAGCCATCGCCGAAAGCGCCGCGTTTTCCATCGCCGGCGGTGGCGATACCCTGGCGGCCATCGATAAATATGGCGTGGCCGAGCAGATCTCCTACATTTCTACCGGCGGTGGCGCGTTCCTCGAATTCGTCGAGGGCAAAGTGCTGCCCGCCGTGGAAGTCCTGGAAAGCCGGGCCAAGGCCTGAGGCGGCGTTGACCAGGCAAAGGAGTGTTCAAATGGTCAAGACGTTCATGGCGCTGATGGCTGCGACGTTGCTGGCGGCTTGCTCCAGCAGCCCTAATAAAGCCACGGCGCCGGATAATGCGACGCCAGTGCCCGAAGACGGTTGCTACCAGGCTGACTGGCAGGCCGAGACCAACCCGGTGCTGAACAAGCGTTCCGGGCCGGACGGCCTGGATAAATACGAGACGCAAGCGCCGGTCAAGGAACATGGTTGCCCTTGACGGGTCAGACTCTTTAACTCATGGCTGGCGGCCTGTGCCGCCCGTCGAGGAACACGGATGAAAGGCTTTGTCGCCGTCACGGCGTTGGCATTGTTGGCCGGTTGCTCGCAACTGGGTTTTTTGCAGTCGTCCGAACCCGTTGCAGAGGGCTGGACGAGTTGGACATGTGACAGCGAAGCCAAGGTGCTGTGGCGCTATGCCGATGCTGCGCGCAAGGCAGTCGATGTCCGCCTGGGCGGTGCCGAGAAGGTTTATCGGCTCAAGCTGGAGCCGGGTGCCGAAGGTTCGTTGTACAGCGATGACATGCTGGCGTTTCACATCAAGGGTGAGGAAGGCCTGGTGTATTGGGTCGCCACCAATGATCTGATTGGGCGAGGCTGCAAGGCTGAGTGACAAGATTCATCTGATTTACACAGATCCGAATAGGGAAGCAGATCCAATGTGGGAGCGAGCTTGCTCGCGATAGCGGTCCATCAGACAACAGAGATGTTGAATGTGCCGCCCTTATCGCGAGCAAGCTCGCTCCCACAGGGATCGCGTCAATTTTGGATTTAGCGATACGGAACACGCGGCCCGGGCCAACCCCCGATCCGCAATGACTTGAATAGCCGCCGCCGCTCCGGCAGGCTGGCACGATTAACGACCCTCGACCGGGAGAGAGACACACAATGGCACTTATCAGCATGCGTCAGATGCTGGACCACGCAGCCGAGTTCGGCTACGGCGTCCCAGCCTTTAACGTCAACAACCTTGAGCAGATGCGCGCCATCATGGAAGCCGCTGACAAGACTGACTCCCCGGTGATCGTCCAGGCTTCGGCCGGTGCCCGTAAATATGCCGGCGCGCCGTTCCTGCGCCACCTGATCCTGGCGGCGATCGAAGAATTCCCGCACATCCCTGTGTGCATGCACCAGGACCACGGCACCAGCCCTGACGTCTGCCAGCGCTCCATCCAACTGGGCTTCAGCTCGGTAATGATGGACGGTTCCCTGGGCGAAGACGGCAAGACCCCGACCGACTACGAATACAACGTGCGCGTTACCCAGCAGACCGTCGCCATGGCCCACGCCTGCGGCGTCTCGGTGGAAGGCGAACTGGGTTGCCTGGGCTCGCTGGAAACCGGCATGGCCGGCGAAGAAGACGGCATCGGTGCTGAAGGTGTTCTGGATCACAGCCAGATGCTGACCGACCCGGAAGAAGCCGCGGACTTCGTCAAGAAAACCCAGGTCGACGCCCTGGCCATCGCCATCGGCACCAGCCACGGCGCCTATAAGTTCACCAAGCCGCCCACCGGCGACGTGCTGGCCATCGACCGCATCAAGGAAATCCACAAGCGCATCCCCAACACCCACCTGGTGATGCACGGTTCTTCCTCGGTACCGCAGGAGTGGCTGGCGATCATCAACCAGTACGGCGGCGACATCAAGGAAACCTACGGCGTGCCGGTTGAAGAAATCGTCGAAGGTATCAAGTACGGCGTGCGCAAGGTCAACATCGACACCGACCTGCGCTTGGCTTCTACCGGTGCCATGCGTCGTCTGATGGCGACCAACCCGAGCGAGTTTGATCCGCGTAAGTTCTTTGGCGCGACTGTGACGGCGATGCGGGATGTTTGTATTGCGCGTTATGAGGCGTTTGGTACGGCGGGGAATGCTTCGAAGATCAAGCCGATCTCTTTGGAAGCTATGTATCAGCGGTACTTGAAGGGTGAGTTGAACGCTAAGGTTAATTGATGTTTTAGCGTTGTGAGAAAACCCGCAGAGATGCGGGTTTTTTTATGGGTGGGGTTTCTTGTTTTTGTGTGTATATCCGTTTTTTTTGTAACGGCTACTTATGGTTCCGCTCTTACAGCGGCTCACTTTTGAGAAGCGCAAAAGTAAGCAAAACGCTTTTGCCCCACCACTCGGTGCCTCGCTAGGGCTCGGCATGCCCTCACTCCGGCATTACTCCGTGGGCCGCCGCGAAGGGCCATCCATGGCCCAGCGCGGCTACCTCGGCATCCATGCCGAGGTGCCCACTGCGCAATGCCTGCGTTCGGCCATCGTGGTTAACGGGGCGCCCGAGATCAACGTCCACCACGAGGCGGCCTAACAGCCGACCTGGTTCTTGGTGGGAACCGCGTTTCCCTTGTGGGAGCGAGCTTGCTCGCGATGACGGCAGCAAATCCAGCCGCCACACAACTGAATGACCACCAGCAAACTGCTAGGGCCATATCACTGCCAAGGAAGATGTCGCATGTACCAACCTTATCGCGAGCAGGCTCGCTCCCACAGGGGAAACGCGGTTCCCATCAAGAGCCAGGTCGGCTACTAGGCCGCCTCGGAAAGGACGTTGATCTCGGCACACCGAGCCCAGGCGAGGTGCCGAGTGGTGGGGCAGGAGCGCTTTGGTTACTTTCGCGCTTTTCGAAAGTGACTCGCCGTAAGGGCGAAACCATAAGTGGCCGTTACAAAAAAACGGATATACACACAGATCCTGATAGCGCTGTGTCAGCCGACATCCCTATCACTGACCCTGCGCTATCGCGAGCAAGCTCGCTCCCACAGGGGGGCATCTTCCACCGGGGGGGGTTATTGGTCTTCGAGGCCGCGTTGCTCGATGACGCCGAACACGTCGGTGACGTCCTGGACGAGGATCCGGGCGACGTTGGTGAGGGTGTTGAAGTCGCCAGCAGCCGAATCGCGCAAGGTGGCGCAGGCCATGAGCGTCAGGTAGTCGAGGGTCGCATGCAGGCGTTCGCTGGCGCAGGCGTGAAGCTCTGTTAGCGGGGCGGTTTTGTCAATGAACAGCACAGGTTGTGTGGTGGCGATTGGGGTTAAGGGCGTGAAGCGGTTAATCGATTGATGCGTGGTCATAGATGAAATTCCCTGTAGAAAAAGAATTGCCACCTTTTTGCTGCGAAACAAAGTGGGTGGCAGCTACGCGCGGGTTCGCAGACCGAGAATGACCAAACCCGGCAGACCCAGAGGTCTCCCACGCGCAACCGCCATAAAATGAACGCCGGCAATTTTGCCTGAGTTTTCATTTCGCGGTGCAAAGTCATTGTTCTCTGTCGGGCTGCGAAACCCCTGCCCACCGGCCAAAGCCAGCAGACCCACCGAACTATAGAGCAGATTCCCGAGGCCAAAATCGACCCTGTAGGACGCACCGGCCCCCTGTGGCGAGGGAGCTTGCTCCCGCTCGGGGGCGCAGCCGCCGTAAAACCGGCAAATGCGGTAGGTCTGGAGGAAAGAGGGCCGCTTCGCAGCCCAGCGGGAGCAAGCTCCCTCGCCACGGGGCGTAAATTCCTACGAGATTTTCAGAAGCAGAAAATCAGGTGTTGTGATCGATATCCAGCACGCTGAACGTCACCTTCCCACCTTCGCTGGTATAGCCCGTGTTGTCCTGCACGTACACCCCGGCTTTGAAGTACAACGGCTTGTCGCGCCAGGCGGCGCCAACCGTGGTGTACCAACTGTTGCCCGCGGCGGTAATGCCCAGGTCGCCGGTCCGATCGAGATGGATCCGGTACGAAAACGACCGATTGAGCTTCACCCCCGTGGCAACGGTGATGACCCTGCCTTCGCTGTCATCGGGACGCATGCGGACCTTGGCGACAATGTTGCCGGTGGCGCTGGAGTCGCTGTATTGGTATTCCAGCTTGACCATGGGCTTGCTGCTGTCCTTGGCATGGATCTGACCAATCACGATCTTGCCGCTGCTGGGCACCTGGCTGACGACGAGGCTCGCCCGCAGCTGGTTGTCGGCGTCGGGGTAGACCCAGTTGCGCAAGGTGCCGTCCTTGTAGGTCTCGCGCAATTCGCTGCGCGGGTAAATGGCATTCTCTGTCTTGGTGCCGGTAACCGGTGACCAGAAGTACACCGTGCTGCCTGAGGAGTTGAAATACTTGTCCTGGAACCCGTCTACCAAGCGAGGGGTTTCGATGGTTTTCGGCGGGCTGCCTTCGGGAATGCTCAGGTTCCAGGTTGCAAGATCGACCATGTTCGGATCCTTTCTGAGGAGAAGAAATGATTTACGCCACAGCCGGAGGCTCTAAGACGCGCTTTTTCCGACGCCAAGAAGGGTGAGGACGAAGATTTGACACAGTCGTCCGGCGGAGGGTTGGCGTCAGCAGACCGTCAGAGTGGCGTTTGCCGGTTTTGTGCCCGATAAAAACGACCATTGGTCGATTATCTGGTTTTTTCGGGGAACCTTATGGGGTGGCCATTTGGCAGCCTTGCCGGATTCAAGACCAAAAAAAAGCACCCTGAGTCGGGTGCTTTCTAAACGGGACGGTCGATAGCAGCGTTCCGTGCTGCTGTCACAGCGCAGCGGGGCGGGAATCAAAGGGTGGTGTGTTTGATTTCCAACAGGCTGAACGTTACTTTTCCGCCTTCGGTGACATAGCCCGTGTTGTCCTGGACATAAACGCCGGCCTTGAAATACAGCGGCTTTACCTTCCAGCTCGGATCTACGGTGGTGCGCCAGTTATAGCCCGCCGCGCTGATGCCAAGTGCGCCCTTGGGGCTCAGGTGAATCATGTACGAAAAGCTGCGGTTCAGGGTCACGCCGGTTGCAATGGTAATGACCTGCCCCGTCTCGTCATCAGGACGCATGCGCACCTTGGCGACGATATTTCCCGTGGAACTGTAGGTCTTGTATTGGTATTCCAGCTTCACCATCGGGCTGGTGCTGTCCTTGGTGTGAATCTGGCCAATCACGATCTTGCCGGAGCTGGGTACCTGATTGACGGTGATGGTGGCGCGCAAGGTGTTGTCCGCCGACGGGTAAAGCCAGTTGCGCAAGGTGCCGTCGGGATAGGTTTCGCGCAGTTCGCTGCGCGGGTAAATCGCGTTGGCCGTCTTGGTGCCGGTTACCGGGGCCCAGAAGAACACGGTGCCGGTTTCGGCGTTGAAATATTGATCCTTGAACCCTTGCGCCAGGCGAGGGGTTTCGATGGTCATCGCCGGGCTGCCTTCGGGGATGCTCAAGTTCCAGGTGGTGAGATCGATCATGTTCAGGTCCTACGTATCGGGATGCAAAAAAGGGTGCGCCGTGTCGGGAGGCTTTAAACCGCCCTTTTGAAGCGTCTCGAAACGCTGGATAGGGGCTTTTCTTGTTGACCGTTCGGCGGTTGTTTGACGTCAATTGACTGTCGTGGGTGTCATTGCAGCTTTTGTGCCTGACAGGGGTGACCGTTAGTCGGCTATTTCGGGCTTTGTCTGGATGATGGCGCGATGACACCTACTGCTTTTCAAAATCCCGGTCTAGAGTGAGATCACCTGTATGTTGTCCGCCTTGCTTCATAGGCAGACATGGCGCCCCGATAAGAGAAGCAGCATGGAATGCGCGCAACCCCCGTTTGGCGAAGACAGCTCTGTCCTTTTGATTGTTGATGACTACCCCGAAAACCTGCTCAGCATGCGAGCGTTGTTGCAGCGTCAGGATTGGCAGGTGATGACCGCGTCCTCGGGGATCGAGGCGCTGAACCTGCTGCTGGAACATGACATCGACCTGGTGCTGCTGGATGTGCAGATGCCGGACATGGACGGTTTCGAAGTGGCGCGCCTGATGCGCGGCAGCCAGCGCACGCGGCTTACGCCGATCATTTTCCTCACCGCCAACGAGCAGTCCCAGGACGCCGTCATCAAGGGCTACGCCAGTGGCGCGGTGGATTACCTGTTCAAACCCTTCGATCCCCAGATCCTCAAGCCCAAGGTCCAGGCGTTGCTTGAGCATCAGCGCAACCGCCGGGCCTTGCAGCGCCTGAGCCAGGATCTCGAAGCGGCCCGGGCCTTCAATGCCTCGGTGCTGGACAACGCCGCCGAAGGGATCCTGGTGGTGGATGAGGACGGCTGCATCCGTTTCGCCAACCCTTCGACGTGCCGTCTGCTCAATGCCACCGCCGACCAGTTGCAGGGGATGCCTTTACTCGATTTCCTGCAGAAGCCTCATATTCCCGAATGGATGGATTCGGAGATCCATACCGCCTATCGGCGTGGCGAAACCTGGCGCCTGCACGATGCAGTGTTGCGCACCGCACCCGGCCAACAGGTGTCGGTGGCGCTGTCCTGTGCGCCGCTGCCTTCGGAGCAGAAGGCCATGGTGGTGACACTCCAGGACATGTCAGTGGTCCGCCATCTGCACCAGCAGTTGGAATTCCAGGCCGTTACCGATCCGCTGACCGGCTTGCTCAACCGCAGGGGGTTCTATCAGACGGCGGAAAACCTGCTGATGCGCAGCGAACGGCTGGAAAGCAACTGGGTGCTGCTGTACCTGGACCTCGATGGCTTCAAGCGCGTCAACGATTCGCTGGGCCACGATGCCGGCGATCGGGTGCTGCGCTGGGTCTCCGAACAATTGAAGGCGTGCCTGCGACCCTTCGATATTCTTGCGCGGCTCGGCGGTGATGAGTTCACGGCCCTGCTGGACCTTGAAGTGCCCGAACAGGCTGCCAAGATCGCTGAGAAACTCATTGAACGGGTTTCGATCTGCCAGCAGATCGAGGGTATGGACGTGACGCTGGGAGCCAGCATCGGCATCGCGACTTATCCGGATTGCGGCTCCAACCTCGATGGCCTGCTGCGCGCTTCCGACATCGCGATGTACGAGGCCAAGCGCGCCGGCCGCCAGCAATATCGTTTTTATGACCACGAAATGAACGGTCGAGCCCGTTCACGGCTGATGCTGGAAGAAAGCGTGCGCTCGGCCATCGAGAATCGCGACTTCAACATGGTCTACCAGCCGCAGGTCAGCATTGATGACGGACGCATTCGCGGGTTCGAGGCGCTGTTGCGTTGGCAGCACCCAAGCGTCGGCGATGTTCCGCCGGGCTTGTTCCTGCCGCTGTTGGAAGAGGCGCGGCTGATCAGCCGACTGGGCAGTTGGATCTACCACCGCAGCGCGGCCCAGCGCAAAGTCTGGGAGCGCTTGTTCGCCGAGGATCTGGTGTTGGGGGTGAGCCTGAGCAGCACCCAGTTCGGCATGCCGAACCTGGTGACCGAGTTGCGCCAGGTGCTGGAGCGCCACGCCTTGAAGCCTCGACAACTGGAGGTCGAGGTGACCGAGGATGCGCTGATGCGCAACCCGGACGAGACCCATAAGCAGCTGCGATTGCTGCGTCACCTTGGGGTGCGCGTGGCGCTGGATGACTTCGGTTCAGGGCCTTGCTCGCTGGCCCACCTGCGGGATCTGGAGCTCGATACCCTCAAGCTCGACCGGCATTTGATCGCCCGTCTGCCAGGTTCGCCCCGGGATGCCGCATTGGCCGCCTCGGTGATCGACCTGTGCAGGCAACTGGGTTTGCGAGTGATCGCCGAAGGGGTGGAGACCCGCGAGCAATATCAGTGGTTGCAGGCTCATGGTTGCGAGTTCGTGCAAGGTTTCCTCGTGGCGCGCCCCTTGATGGCGGAAGACACCAACGCCTTCGCCAAGCCATTCGACTGGAGCGCGGTCATCGCCTGAATTCGCTACACTGGCGGCCTTTTGTGATGGTGTGGCCGCCCGATGACTGCGCTCAAATACCTCCAGGCGTACCCCGCCGCCTTGCAAGCCCAGGTGCAGCAATTGATCGCCGAGGATCGGCTGGGCGATTACCTGCGCCAGCGCTATCCCGACCGGCATCCGATCCAGAGCGACAAGGCCTTGTACGCCTATGCGCTGGAACTCAAGCAGCAATACCTGCGTAACGCACCGGCCATCGACAAAGTGCTGTTCGACAATCGCCTGGACCTGACGCATCGTGCACTGGGCCTGCATACGGCCGTGTCGCGCGTGCAGGGTGGCAAGCTCAAGGCCAAGAAGGAAATCCGCATCGCATCGTTGTTCAGGGAGGCGGCGCCTGAATTTCTGAAGATGATCGTGGTTCACGAGTTGGCCCACTTCAAGGAGTCGGACCACAACAAGGCGTTCTATCAACTTTGCGAGCATATGCTGCCGGGTTATCACCAGTTGGAATTCGACCTGCGGGTGTACCTGACCTGGCGCGACCTGCAACAAGACAAGGAATGACCGATGGACGTCAGCAAGACCAAGAGCAGTTTTTACCGTCGCTTGTACGTGGCTTATTTGATCGACAGCGGCCTGGCCAGCAACGTGCCGGCCCTCACTGAAGTCACCGGCATGCCCCGGCGTACGGCTCAGGACACTGTGGCGGCGCTGGCGGACCTGGATATCCTGTGTGAGTTCGAACAAGAAGAAGGCGCGCGCAACCATGCCGGGCGATATCGGATTCGCGATTGGGGAGCGATTGATCGGAGATGGATCGAGCAGAACCTGGAGCGGATCAAGACGGTGTTGGAATATCCGTAGGAGCTGACGAGTGCAACGAGGCTGCGATCTTTCCCCAGGCAATTGAGTCTTGAGTGAAAGACCAAAGATCAAAAGATCAAAAGATCGCAGCCTGCGGCAGCTCCTACGGGCGATGCATGCCGATATGCGGAATACCATCTTCCAGATACTCGACACCCACCACTTCAAACCCATACCGTCCGTAATACCCCTGCAGATGCGCCTGGGCCGACAATGAGATCGATGCGCCGGGCCAGTGCTTCTGCGCCTGTTCGAGCGCACGCTCCATCAGCGCATGCCCCAGCCCCTGGCCACGTGCTTCTGGCGCGATGACTACCCGGCCAATCACCACGTCGCTGTTGCGCGAGTGGGGATCGAGCAAACGAAGGTAGGCGATCAGGTGATTGTCCCGCCAAGCCATCAGATGGCATGTGTCGCCTTCCAGATCGAGTCCGTCCACGTCCGGGTAGGCGCAGTTCTGCTCGACCACGAACACGTCGGCGCGCAATTTGAGGATGGCGTACAGCTGCTCCTTGCTCAGGTCGCTGTGATGTTTGCAGACCCAGTCGATGTCCATTTTTTGAATTTCCTTGAATGCCTGATGCCGATATTAGGCGTCCTCACGTCGGAAGTCTCTTTTCGATTGGTCGGAAAATCTGCGATAAAGACCAAAATGCCATCATGGATGTGTCGCGGTCTTGTCTTCTTTGTGTAATCTTCGATTCAGCCCTGCGCAGCGGTTTCGATGAGCTAACGTTAGGACCGGGACATCTCGGGATGTCCCTTGGGTTTCGGCAAAAAAACAAACCGGGCTTGAACCCGTCAAGGATGTTTGGCATGCCGCGATTGCATCGAACTCTTGCTTTGGTCGGACTGCTGTTGCTGAGCCACAGCGTCTGCGCGCAGAAGTTGCGCCTGGTGGCCGATGCCTGGCCCCCCTTCACCGATTCGACCTTGGTCAACGGCGGGCTGGCGACCGATATCGTCACGACGGCCCTGGCGCGGGCGGGCTATGCCAGCGACTTCGAGCAGGTGCCCTGGGCACGGGCGATGCTGGGCATCAGCGAAGGACGCTATGACGTGCTGATCAACGCCTGGTACGCCGAGGAGCGCACCCATGTGGGTCAGTTCTCGGCCGAGTACTTGCTCAACCGCGTGCGCTTCATCAAGCGCAAGGACGCGGACATCGAGTTCGATAATCTGCAACAGCTCTATGCCTACCCCGTCGCCGTGGTGCGTGGCTACGCCTATGCCAAGGCGTTCGACGAGGATGCGCAAATGCAGAAGGTCCCTGTGCACAACTTTGCGATGGCCGTGCGCATGCTGGCTGCCGACCGGGTGAAACTGACCCTGGAAGATGAATACGTCGCCCGTTACTACCTGGCTCGGGAATCACCGAAGGTACGCAGCGCCGTGGAGTTCCTGCCCAAGCCCTTGAGCGAAAACAGCCTGCACATATTGGTCAGCCTGAAGAATCCCGAACACGAGCAGATCGTGGCCGGGTTCGATCGCGAGATTGCGGCGATGAAGGCCGATGGGAGTTATGAGCGACTATTGAAGGCGCATGGGATGTGAAATTGCTGCGTAGCTGATGGCCCCTTCGCGAGCAGGCTCGCTCCCACAGGCAAGCGTACATTTATTGTGGGAGCGAGCCTGCTCGCGAAGGGGCCGGTGAGGCCACCGCCACACTCAGGCCTCGCTGGTGTCTTTGATCAAATGCGCCGCCAACGTGCGCAACGGCCCCAACTGACGGCAGATCAATGCCAGTTGCGTCTGCACCAACCGCTGGCCTTCGTCGATTTCATCGGGCATTTGCTCAAGCTCGCTGGCCAGGGCTTCTTCTTCGTCGCTCTGGATTGCGATGGGCTGTTTGCTCGCCAGGCCCTGGGCAATTTCATCGAGGCTGGCTGCCAGCTTCACACCCGCGCCGTCGATCAAATGCTCGCGAACGTCCGTCGGCAGTTCGGTGCCCCGGTGGGCGCCCAGGCCTGACAGGTAGCTGAGCAGCGTGTGCGACAACACCAGGAAGCGGAATCCGACGTCGGCTTCCTTCCGGAAATGCCCGGGCTCCATCAGCATGTTCGCCAGGGTGGTGGACAGCGCCGCATCGGCGTTGTGGGCGTTGCGGCGGGCCAGGCGATAGGCCAGGTCGTCACTTTTGCCGGCCGCGTATTGCTGCATGATCTGGCGCAGATAAATGCTGTTGCAGGTGAGGGTGTTGGCGAGCACTTTGTTCAGCCGTCGGCCCTGCCAGTCGGGCAGGAACAGGAACACTGCCAGGCCGGCGATCAGGCTGCCGAGCAAGGTATCGAACAGGCGTGGCAGCAGCAGGCCGTAGCCGTCGCCCACCTGGTTGAAGCAGAACAGCACCATGATGGTGATTGCCGCCGTCGCCAGGGTGTAGCGGGTGGTGCGGTTGGTAAAGAAGATGACCCCGGCGACGATGGCGAAGCACGACTGCACCAGCGGGTTGGGGAACAGATCGAACAATGCCCAGGCCACCGTCAGGCCGATCGCGGTGCCGATGATCCGCTGGCCGAGCTTGCGCCGGGTGGCGCCGTAGTTGGGTTGGCAGACGAACAGCGTGGTAAGGACGATCCAGTAGCCTTGGGACGGGTGGATCAGGTGCACCATGGCGTAGCCCACGCTCAGGGCCAACGGTAATCGCAGCGCGTGACGAAACAGCAACGAGGTGGGGGTGAGTTGGGTACGCAGGCGGAGCCAGACGTCCTTGAGGTTGCGTGGTGAGCGATCCAGGAGGCTGCTGTCGGTGGCGTCGGCCAACGCGTCGGGATTGCTCGCATCGCTGAGCAGCCGGTCCATCGTGCCAAGGTTCACCGATAATGCGCGCAGCGAACGCAGCAAGCCACGCCAGGCCGGGTTGCTCTGGATGCGCAAATGTTCGAGAGACGCGTGCAGATCGTTCAACGCTTCGGCAAAGGTGTCGTCATAGACGAACGGCTGGCGCAGCTGGATCGACTCCGCCAGGGTCTGGCAGGCCTTGCCCTGCTGGCGCAGCAGGCGTTGGCAGCGGAACAGCACGTCGCTGTGGAAAAAGGCTTCGGCCAGCGCGTTATAGGGGTAATGGGAAGAACTCGCGCGTTCGTGGATGTCCTGGGCGAGGAAATACAGCTTCAGGTAACGGCTGACTTTCGAACCGGGTCGGCCGTTGCCGACGCGGTGCAGGATGATTTCCTTGGCGCTGTTGAGCGCGGCGACGACCCGACCGTTCTGCTGGGCCAGTTCCAGGCGCCGCGCCTCGACGTCCAGTTGACGGATCGGTTCGAGCAATGACGATTTAAGCTTCAGGTAACGGCCTAATTCGCGAAATAGTCGCGCCAGGCTTTGCTGCACCGGCTGGTTGGAAAACAGCGCATGCCAGAGGACCGAGAGCAGGCCATACCACGCTGCACCGGCCACCAGCAGTGAAGGTTCGTGCCAGAAGTCAGTCACCGCGCCGCCGCGCTGGTCCACGCCGATGACGGTGTAGACCGAGAGGATCAAGGTGGCCGAGGCGATCGCGCCATAGCGCTCGCCCAAAGCGCCCAGCATGGTCAGGCCAAAGGCAGCCAGGGCCAGGGCGACAATGAACAGGACGGGGTAGGGAAACAGCAACTCCACCGACAACGCGGCAACGGTGAAGCACACCAGCGTCACGACCAGCGCGTTGAGGCGGCCTTGCCAACTGTCATCGGTCTCGGCCAGGGCGCTGGCGATGATGCCCAGGAACAGGGGGATCAGCAGGCCCATTTCATCCAGATACCAGCACAGCCCCATGCTGCCGGTCAGGGCGATGAACACCCGCACGCTATAACTGAACTTGTCCAACGCCCAAAGGCGCCGCAGGGATTGGCTAAACGAGGTCGATGACATTAAGTGCAAGGGCCTGACGGGCAATGACGCTAAATTGAGGCAGTAATGACGCCGATGCAATGGCGGCGATCACATCTGACAGCAAAAAGTGTTCCGGGGGCAAATGACGCACTTCAATCCTGTGGCGAGGGAGCTTGCTCCCGCTGGGCTGCGGAGCAGACCCTTCTTTATGCGCTGAAATTTTTCAGACAGAGCTCGATGCCCGTTTTGCGACTGCTGCGCAGTCGAGCGGGAGCAAGCTCCCTCGCCACAAGAGCAGGCTCAACATCGGTGAGGGTCAGACGTACTGCGCCGCCGCATACCCCGAAGCCCAGGCCCACTGGAAGTTGAACCCGCCCAGGTGGCCGGTGACGTCCAGCACTTCGCCAATGAAGTACAGGCCGGGGCTTTTCAACGATTCCATGGTCTTGGACGAGACTTCCCGGGTGTCGACGCCACCCAGGGTAACTTCGGCGGTACGGTAGCCTTCGGTGCCGGCCGGGACGACATTCCAGCTCGCCAGTTTCTCGGCGATGTCCGCCAGTTCGGCGTGGGTGTATTGCTTCATCGGCTTGGAGACGAACCAGGTGTCGGCCAGCAGGTTGGCCATTTTCTTGGTGAACAATTCGCCCAGTAGCGTCTTGAGCTCGCTGTTGGGCCGTTCGGCTTGTTGCTGTTGCAGCCATTGCGGCACGTCGTGATCGGGCAGCAAATTGATTTGGACCGTGTCCCCCGGCTCCCAGAAGGATGAGATCTGCAGGATCGCCGGGCCGCTCAGGCCTCGGTGGGTGAACAGGATGTTTTCGCGAAAACTCTGGTCGTTGCAGCTCACCAGGCAATCCACCGAGGTGCCCGACAGTTCGGTGCACAGGGTCTTGAGCTGATCAGTGATGGTGAACGGCACCAATCCGGCGCGGGTTGGCAGCAACTCATGGCCAAACTGCTTCGCTACCTGATAACCGAAACCGGTTGCCCCCAGGGTCGGAATCGACAGCCCGCCGGTAGCGATGACCAGGGACTGGCAGGCGAGGGCGCCAAGGGTGGTTTGCAGCTGGTAGCCACCGTCGGTTTTTTCGATCCGCTCGATTGAAGTGTCCAGGTGCAGGCTGACGCCGGCCTGGTCGCATTCTTCCAACAGCAGGCCGAGGATGTCGCTGGATTTGTTATCGCAGAATAACTGGCCGAGTTTTTTCTCGTGATAGGGCACGCCGTGCTTGGCCACCAGCGCAATAAAGTCCCACTGGGTGTAGCGGGCCAGGGCCGACTTGCAGAAGTGCGGGTTCTGCGAGAGAAAGTTGCCCGGCTCGGTGTACATGTTGGTGAAATTGCAGCGCCCGCCGCCCGACATGAGGATTTTCTTACCGGCCTTGTTGGCGTGGTCCAGCAGCATCACCTGGCGCCCGCGCGCGGCAGCGGTCAGCGCACACATCAAACCTGCGGCGCCAGCGCCAATGATCACGACTTCGGTAGAGCGCAAAACGGTGTCCTCTAAATGTCTGGGGTCTGGCAGGAGTTTGCTCTTGTGGCGAGGGAGCTTGCTCCCGCTCGAGCGCGAAGCGGTCGCAAAACCAACGAACGCGAACTGTCTGAAGAACCGCGTTTATAGCTTTCAAGGCTGCTGCGCAGCCCAGCGGGAGCAAGCTCCCTCGCCACAGAGTGAATCAACTGGAATCAGAGGATCCGCACCCGCAACGACCGACCCTTGATCTTGCCATCGTTCAAGCGTTGCAGCGCCTGCTTGGCGATGCCGCGTTCCACGGCCACGTAGGCCTGGAAATCGAAGATCGCGATCTTGCCGACCTGGGCGCCGGGGATGCCGGCCTCGCCGGTCAGGGCGCCGAGGATATCGCCGGGACGGACTTTGTCCTTGCGCCCGGCGCCGATGCACAGGGTGCTCATGGCCGGCAGCAGCGGGCCGCCGCCCTGGGACTTGAGATTGTCCAGTTGGTCCCAGCTCAGCGGCGATTTCTGCAATTCCTCGATGGCTTGGGCGCGGTGGGCTTCGGACGGCGCCACCAGGCTGATGGCGATGCCTTTCTCACCGGCGCGGCCAGTGCGGCCGACGCGGTGGATGTGGATTTCCGAATCCCGGGCCAGTTCGACGTTGATCACCATGTCCAAGGCATCGATGTCCAGGCCGCGGGCCGCCACGTCGGTGGCCACCAGCACCGAGGTGCTGCGGTTGGCGAACATTGCCAGTACCTGGTCGCGGTCGCGTTGTTCAAGGTCGCCATGCAGGCCGACGGCGGAGATGCCCTTGGCCGTCAGGTGATCGACGGTTTCCTGAACCTGCTGCTTGGTGAAGCAGAACGCCACGCAAGAGGCCGGGCGGAAATGCGCCAGCACCTTGACCACCGCGTCCATGCGTTCCTCGGGGGAAATTTCGTAGAAGCGCTGCTCGATCTGCGCGTCGGAATGGAACGCCTCGGCTTTCACTTGCTGCGGGTCACGCATGAACTTGGAGGCGAGCTGCTTGATGCCCACCGGGTAGGTGGCGGAGAACAGCAGCGTCTGGCGGCGTTCCGGGGTCTGCTGGATGATGTCTTCGATGGCGTCGTAGAAGCCCATGTCGAGCATGCGGTCGGCTTCGTCGAGGATCAGCGTGTTCAAGCCGTCGAGCACCAGCGAGCCCTTGCGCAGATGCTGCTGGATGCGTCCCGGCGTGCCGACGATGATGTGGGCGCCGTGTTCGAGGGAGGCTATCTGCGGGCCGAAGGATACGCCGCCGCACAGGGTCAGGACCTTGATGTTGTCCTCGGCGCGGGCCAGGCGGCGGATTTCCTTGGCGACCTGGTCGGCCAGCTCACGGGTCGGGCACATCACCAGGGCCTGGCAGCCGAAGTAGCGCGGGTTGATCGGGTTCAGCAGGCCGATGCCGAAGGCGGCGGTCTTGCCGCTGCCGGTCTTGGCCTGGGCGATCAGGTCCATGCCCTTGAGGATCACCGGCAAGCTTTGCGCCTGGATCGGCGTCATCTGGGCATAACCGAGTGATTCGAGGTTAGCCAGCATGGCGGCGGACAGCGGCAAAGTATTAAAAGCGGTGGCAATGGTGGTCACGGGACTGGCCTGCAAAACAAAATGTCGCGCAGTGTAGCAGCCTCGTGCCACTTTCTTCGAAAGATCTGGACGAGCTGTGAGGGCCGAACCGTAGAACTGTTTAGTCTGGAGAGAGGGTGGAACCTGTGGCGAGGGAGCTTGCTCCCGCTGGGGCGCGGAGCGGCCCCAAACCGGCCAACACGGTGCCCCTGGAAGTTCGCGTCGCCTGGATTGCGTCTGCTGCGCAGCCGAGCGGGAGCAAGCTCCCTCGCCACAAAAGCCCTGAAGCCTTAAAACCGTCCGAGTCCTATCTAATGCTCGATATGCTCATCCGGGCGTTTCACCCGTCGCCCGTCTTCGCGTGACAACTGGGAAAAGATCGTCGCCGCCAGCATCGCCATGACCCCCACCGTCACGAACGTCAACTGGAACGCGCCCAGCACGGTCTCCACCCCGTCGTTGCCCACCTGGGCGGTAAAGCCGCCAAGTAGCGCGCCAGCGCAAGCCACGCCGAGGCTCAGGGACAGTTGCGCCACCACCGACAACAGGCTGTTGCCACTGCTGGCGCTGGCATCGTCCAGGTCGATCAGGGTCACGGTGTTCATCGCGGTGAATTGTAGCGAGTTGATCGCCCCCAGCACTGCCAGATGCGCCAGCAACAGCCAGTACGGCGTCTGTTCGCTGACCAGTCCCATGCTCGCCAGCATCACGCCCAGGGCGAGGGTATTGGCGGTAAGGACAATGCGATAGCCGAAGCGCTCGATCAATGGCCGGGCGACCGATTTGGCGACCATCGCCGCGGCCGCCAGGGGCAGCATGCTCATCCCGGCCTGGGAGGGCGAATAGCCCAGGGCGACTTGCAGCAGCAGCGGTACCAGGAACGGCAGGGCACCGCTGCCCAGGCGCGCGAACAGATTGCCGAGGATACCCACGGCGAAGGTCCGGGTCTTGAACAGTGACGGTGGGAACAGCGCGTTCTCGACGTGCCCGGCCCGCAACCAATAGGCCGCCAGGCAGGCCATGCCGCCGAACAGCAGCAACATCACCCGCAGGTGCGGCAGGTGCAATTCGCCCAGGCCTTCCATGGCGATGGTGATCAGCACCATCGCCGCGCCAAACAGCAAAAAGCCCAGGCCATCGAAGCGCGTGCGCTCGCTGCCGCGCAGGTCCGGAATGAATTTCCACACGGCATAGCAGCCGACCACGCCCACCGGCAGGTTGATGATGAAGATCCAGTGCCAGGTCATGTACTCGACCATCCAACCGCCCATGGTCGGGCCGATCAGCGGGCCGAGCAGCCCGGGGATGGTGATGAAACCCATGATCCGCACCAGTTCCGAACGCGGATACGCCCGCAGCACCACCAACCTGCCCACCGGCA
Source organism: Pseudomonas brassicacearum subsp. neoaurantiaca (assembly GCF_013608025.1). Taxonomy (GTDB): domain Bacteria; phylum Pseudomonadota; class Gammaproteobacteria; order Pseudomonadales; family Pseudomonadaceae; genus Aquipseudomonas. Next base: position 226,983 of record NZ_VDLV01000013.1, read on the forward strand.
GCATCAACGCACCGCCCAGGCCTTGGATGACCCGGGCGCCGATCAGCATGCTCAACGAACTGGACAAGGCGCAGAGCAAGGAGCCGAAGCTGAACAGCAGGATCGCGCCGAAGAAAATCTTCTTGGTGCCGAAGCGGTCGGCGATCCAGCCTGACGCCGGGATCAACAGCGCCACGGTGAGCATGTAGGCAATGATCACGCCTTGCATGCGCAGCGGGTTTTCCGCCAGGTCACTGGCCATGGCGGGCAGGGCGGTGTTGAGGATGGTCCCGTCGAGGGACTGCATGAAGAAGGCAATCGCCACGACCCACGGGAGCCAGCGGGCGGTGACTGCATCGAGGGGAGCGCGGTTGGGCATGGGACCTCTTGTATGAAAAGTGAACAATTTCCTGTGACGAGGGATCTTGAAAAAATGAACAGTTACCAGTGGCAAGGAAGCTCTTGTGGCGAGGGAGCTTGCTCCCGCTGGGCTGCGAAGCGGCCCCAATCGACCGGCACGGTCCATCTGAAGGACCGCATCGTTTGGATTACGACTGCTGCGCAGCCGAGCGGGAGCAAGCTCCCTCGCCACTGAGGTACAAAGCCACCTTCTTTGCTGCTACAGGGTCAAGGTCAACCGCTTGACCAACGCCCCCGGCAACAACATCGAGGCCGTGGCCCGTTGGCTGTAGGTGCTGGCCGAAAGCAGAAGTTCCCGCTCCCGGGTCAGCGCTTCGAGCTGCGAGCCCAGCAGGCTGTAGACGCTGTCGTCGAAACGCATCGTGCTGACCGGTGCCTGGATCTGGCCGTTCTCGACCCAGAACGTGGCGAAGCGGGTCATGCCGGTCAGGCGCGCCGCCGGTTGGTCCGAGTAGTTCAGGTACCAAAGGTTGCTGATGTACAGGCCAGTGCCGAGTTCTTCAAGGATGTGCTTCTGCTCCAGCTGCCCGCCCTGCATGTCCAGCGCCGTAGGGTATTCGTAGCTGCTGGCACCGTTGGCGGTGAGGCCGTATTCGGCGGCGCTGCGGGAGTTGACCAGTCGAGCATTGGCTGTGCCCTTGGCAATCAGCGTCAAGTCATCGCGGGGATAACCTTCGTCGGAAAACGCCGGGCTCAAGGAGCCGCTGACCTGTTCGGTCAGCCACACGTTGGGGCTCAAGCTGGCTTCATTGGCGTAGAACTTCTGCAACGGGCTTTGCTTGCTGGCAATCGCCCGGGCCGAAAAACCGCCCCAACTGAGCATGCCCATGATCTCTTCCAGGGCGGCCGGCGCCAGATAAGCCCGATATTCGCCGGGCGGCAACGTGCGCAGCGGGCGGCCGAGAAATTCCAGTTGCTCGCGAGCCTGCTCGAAGCGTCGGGCGAATCCCTCGCTGCTCCATTCATGCCCGGCATAGCTGGCCTTCACCGCTTGGCCGTTCTCATGGAACAGGCTGAAATCGAAGTTGAAGCTGTTGGCCTGATGCCAGCCGAACGCGCCTGAAGAACTGGCGAAACCACGGCTGATGGGCCCCGCAGCATAAAATCCGACCAGATCCAGGCCCTCGGCGGCGCCGGTGATTTCAGCGATGGCCTGCTCCGTTTCGGGCAATGGATGGGCCTGTACGTTGTCGCTGTGCCAATGATTACGGTTGAGCAACAGGTAGGGATCGGCGGGCAACAGTGGCAAGGTTTCGCGCAGTTGCTGCAGCCCTTCGGCCAGTCGCTGCAGGTCGGTCTCGGTGTCACCGGACAACGTGATCTGCAAATCGGCGTGGCGGCCGTCATTGATCAATTTGAAACTGATATTGGCCTGCTGCACCTGGCCGGCCTGGCGGACCTTGCCGTGGTTGAAGCGCACGAAGGCCGACGACTCGGAGGCGTAGCCGAGGGTGAATTGTTCCGGCTCGCGCAGCGCATCGCGCAGCCAATCGACTAACGCCTTGAACGCCCCCGCTTGGTTATTCTCAGTGCTCATCAGACGTCTCCCCCAAACACATCGACATTGCTGAACACACAGGCCGGCGATGCATGGCCGACGCGGATGACCTGGTTTGGTTCGCCCTTGCCGCAGTTCGGCGTGCCCAGGACCTGGGACGTGCTGGCATCGCCTACCGCCCTCAGGCTCTTCCAGAATTGCGCGGAGATGCCCCGGTAGTTGGGGTTCTTCACCACGCCCTTGAGCTCGCCGTTCTCGATCAACTGGCCCCATTCGCAGCCGAACTGGAACTTGTTGCGGGCGTCATCGATGGACCAGGAACGGTTGGTGCGCATCAGCACGCCGTGCTCGATGCCCTGGATCAATTGCTCCAGGGATTGGTCGCCGGGTTCGATGTTCAGGTTCGCCATGCGGTCGATGGGCGGCCGGTTCCAGCCGCAGGCGCGGCTGTTGGCGACACCGTCGAGGCCTGCGCGAAATTGCGAGAGTGCCCCGCCCAGTGGGCGCAACAACAGGCCTTCGCGAATCAGGAACTGCTTGCTGGCGGCGCTGCCGTCGTCGTCGTGGCTGTAGCTCGCCAGTTCTTCGGGGATGTCCGGGTCGAAGGTCACGTTCAACAGGCTGGAGCCATATTGCAATTGGCCGAAATCGCTGGTCTTGACGAAGCTGGTCCCGGCGTAATTGCGTTCATCCCCGAGGATGCGATCCAGCTCCAGCGGATGGCCGATGGACTCGTGAATCTGCAGCATCATCTGGTCGGGCATCAGCAGCAGGTCGCGTGGGCCTTGGGGTGTGTTGGGCGCCATGAGCAATTGCAGGGCCTGGTCGGCAATCCTCGGGCCGGCCCCGATCAGGCCGCAACGGCTGATCACATCGAAGCCGCCTTGCTGGCCGAAATTTTCCCGGCCCAGGGTGCGGGTCTGGCTGTCGTGGCCGTCGAAGGCGGTAACGTCGAGAGCCGGATAGATGAAGCGCTGGGCCTGGCGCAGTTCGGCACCGGCACTGTTGAGGTAGATCTGCTCGACCTGGGTCAGGCCGATGCTCGCCTGCCAGTTCACCAGGCGCTCATCCGCAGGCACGGCGGCCGATTCGTCGCCGAGCAGTTGGTAGCAATCGCTCAGTGGAGGGAAAGCCTGGTCGAAGTGCGGCGAGAAGTAGTCAGCGCGGTCGCTGGACACCGCTTGCTCGCGCAGGTCGAGCAGGGCATGGGGCTTGAGTTGGCGAGCGTGTCGTTCGGCGCGGTCCAGCGCCGCTTGCAGGCCGGCCTGGGACAGATCATTGGTGGCCGCATAGGCCTCGACGCCGTTGACCCGCACGGTGAGCATCGCACCTTCATCACGGTTGAGGCTGGGCGGTTCGGCGACGTTCTTGCGCACCGACAGGTGCTGACCGGACTCACGGACATAACGCAGGGAAAAGAATTCAGCGCCCGTGCGCAAGGCAGCAAACCGCTGCTTGAGCTGGGGATGGAAGTCGAACATGAAACCTCCTTGTCTGGAGTGGCGATGCAGCGAGGTGCGGCGCATTGACGCGGTGGCTCTAGAGTAGGCCTGCGGCGGGGGAGGGATCAAGGCAGATGGGAGTTTTGCGCTGTCAGGTTGGACGCCTTCGTCGGATCGCCGCCCGGAGCAGGCTCGCTCTCACAATGGATATTTGGCGGTCACGAAATCTATGTTCACCCAGAGCCCATGTGGGAGCGAGCTTGCTCGCGATGGCGGTGTGGCAGTCAACGAAGATGTTGAATGGGCCGGCCCCATCGCGAGCAAGCTCGCTCCCACAATGGGATCTTCAGCGGTCACAAAATCTGTGTCCACCACTAAACCCCTGTGGGAGCGAGCCTGCTCCGGGCGGCGATCCGACGAAGGCCGCGCCGCGGTACTGAGTTTTACTGTGCAGCCGTCGCCACTTCACGCAACGGCTTGCCCCGCACCGGTGCATCGCCGGCTACGTAGTAAGGGGCTGTGCTGCGCGGCAGCGGCTTGCGGCCACGGATCTTGTCGGCGATTTTCTCGGCCATCATGATCGTCGGCGCGTTCAGGTTGCCGGTGGTGATGATCGGCATGATCGAGGCGTCGACCACGCGCAAGCCTTCCATGCCATGCACGCGGCCTTCGCCGTCCACCACGGCCATGTCGTCGGTGCCCATCTTGCACGAGCAGGACGGGTGGAACGCGGTTTCGGCGTGCTCGCGGATGAACTGGTCGAGTTGCTCGTCGGTCTGCACGTCGATGCCCGGGCTGATCTCGCGACCACGGAAGGCGTCGAGCGCCGGTTGCTGCATGATCTCGCGGGTCAGGCGGATGCCGTCGCGAAATTCCTGCCAGTCCTGCTCGGTCGCCATGTAGTTGAACAGGATGCTCGGGTGCTGGCGCGGGTCCTTGGACTTGGCCTGGATCCGACCACGGCTCGGCGAGCGCATGGAGCCCATGTGCGCCTGGAAACCATGCTCCTTCACACCGTTGCTGCCGTTGTAGTTAATCGCCACCGGCAGGAAGTGGTACTGGATGTTCGGCCATTCGAAATCCGGGCGTGTGCGGATGAAACCGCCGGCTTCGAACTGGTTGCTGGCGCCGATGCCGGTGCCGTTGAACAGCCACTCGGCGCCGATGGCCGGCTGGTTGTACCAGAGCAGCGACGGGTACAGCGAGACCGGCTGCGTGCAAGCGTATTGCAGGTACAGCTCCAGGTGATCCTGCAGGTTTTCGCCGACGCCTGGCAGGTCGTGGACCACCGGGATGTCGAGACTCTTCAGCAGCTTGGCCGGGCCGACACCGGAGCGTTGCAGGATCTGCGGCGAGGCGATGGCGCCGGAGCACAGCAGCACTTCCTTGCGGGCACGGGCTTCGACGCGCTCTTCAGCGGCGCCCACCAGGTAGCGCACGCCGACCGCGCGCTTGCCTTCGAACAGGATCTTGTCGGTCAGGGCGTGGGTGACGATGGTCAGTGTCGAGCGCTTCTTGGCGACGTCCAGGTAACCGCGCGCGGTGCTGGCGCGACGGCCGTTGGGCGTGACGGTACGGTCCATCGGGCCGAAACCTTCCTGCTGGTAACCATTGAGGTCCTCGGTGCGCGGGTAACCGGCCTGCACGCCGGCTTCGACCATGGCGTGGAACAGCGGGTTGTTGCCGGCCTTGGGGGTGGTCACGCTGACCGGGCCTTCGCCGCCGTGGTAATCGTTCGGGCCGATGTCGCGGGTTTCGGCCTTGCGGAAATACGGCAGGCAATCGAGGTAGGTCCAATCTTCCAGGCCGGGTAGCTTGGCCCAGTTGTCGTAGTCCAGGGCGTTGCCGCGGATGTAGCACATACCGTTGATCAGCGAAGAACCGCCCAGGCCCTTGCCGCGACCGCACTCCATGCGACGGCCGTTCATGTGCGGCTCCGGATCGGTCTCGTAGGCCCAGTTGTAGCGACGACCCTGGAGAGGGAATGCCAGGGCGGCGGGCATCTGGGTACGGAAGTCGAGGCGATAATCCGGGCCGCCGGCTTCGAGCAGCAGGACGGTGACGCCTTCGTCTTCGGTCAGGCGGGTGGCCAAGGTGTTACCGGCCGAGCCGGCACCGATGATGATGTAATCGAATTCTTGGGACATGAAATGCACCCTCTTTTTGAGTTGGGTTCAGGTCAGGCTGCCGAGTGCCACGTTTCCCGTGGCGAGGGAGCTTGCTCCCGCTCGGCTGCGCAGCAGTCGCAAAAAGGGCGACCGTGTTCTGTCTGGAAAACTTGGGGGGCTGAAGTGGGGCCGCTTCGCGGCCCAGCGGGAGCAAGCTCCCTCGCCACAGAAGCCTCACCTCAGGTGCCGTGTCCGATCAGAACACCGACGTGTAGTCGCCCATTTCGACCTGTACCGACTTGATGCGGGTGAAGTTGTTCAGCGAGCTGATGCCGTTCTCCCGGCCCACGCCCGATTGCTTGTAGCCACCGACCGGCATTTCCGCCGCCGATTCGCCCCAGGCGTTGATCCAGCAGATGCCCGCTTCGAGCTGGTGGATCACGCGGTGGGCGCGGTTGAGGTCGCGGGTCACGACGCCAGCGGCCAGGCCGAAGTCGGTGTTGTTGGCGCGGCGGATCACTTCTTCTTCGGTTTCATAGGTGAGGATGCTCATCACCGGGCCGAAGATTTCTTCGCGCACGATGGTCATTTCATCGGTGCAGTCGGTGAACACGGTCGGCGCGACGAACGCGCCCTTGGCGAATTCGCCTTCCGTCAGGCGACCGCCGCCGCACAGCAGGCGCGCGCCTTCGGCCTTGCCCTTCTCGATGTAGCCCAGCACGCTTTCCATGTGGGCGAAGCTCACCAGCGGGCCGAAATTAGTGTTTTCGTCTTCCGGGTTGCCGACGCGAATGCGCGCCACGCGCTCGACGATCTTGGCTTCGAAGGCCGCCTTCAGGTGGCTCGGCACGAACACGCGGGTGCCGTTGGTGCAGACCTGGCCGGAGCTGTAGAAGTTGGCCATCATCGCGGTGTCGGCGGCGCGGTCCAGGTCAGCGTCGTCGAAGATGATCAGCGGCGACTTGCCGCCCAGTTCCATGGTCACGTCCTTGAGCGAAGAACTCGAAGCGCTGGCCATGACCTTCTTGCCGGTGTCGGTGCCGCCGGTGAAGGAGATTTTCTCGATGCGCGGATGTTCGGTCAGCCAGGTGCCGACTTCGCGGCCGCTGCCGGTCAGCACGTTGAACACGCCCGCTGGAACGCCGGCCTCGGTGTAGATCTCGGCCAGTTTCAGGGTGGTCAGCGAGGTGACTTCGCTGGGCTTGAAGATCATCGCGTTACCGGCGGCCAGGGCCGGGGCGGATTTCCACAGGGCGATCTGGATCGGGTAGTTCCAGGCGCCGATACCGGCGACCACGCCCAGGGGCTCGCGACGGGTGTAGACGAAGGAAGTGGTGCGCAGCGGAACCTGCTCGCCTTCGATGGCCGGCACCAGGCCTGCGTAATATTCCAGCACGTCGGCGCCGGTGACGATGTCGACGTATTTGGTTTCGGAGAACGATTTGCCGGTGTCCAGGGTTTCCAGGGCGGCCAGCTCATCGTTGCGCTCGCGCAGGATGTCCACGGCGCGGCGCAGGATGCGCGAGCGCTGCATGGCGGTCATGGCCGCCCAGACTTTCTGGCCTTTTTCGGCGCTGACCACGGCACGCTCGACGTCTTCTTTCGTCGCGCGCTGCACCAGGGCGAGAACTTCACCGTTGGCCGGGTTGATGGCTTCGAAGGTGGCGTCGCCGCTGGCATCGCTGTACGCGCCATCGATGTAGAGTTTTTGCAGTTCGAAACGGGCCATAAAGTCCTCGCAAGTGCATAAGTGGTTGGCTGAGCACCGAGCGTGTCGTTCATAGCTGACTACGCGCTGCGGTGGCGGTTCAGGTGTCGAGCGATTCTGTGTGCTCTGGCGTTCCTGACTTGGCCAGTTGGAAATCCATGTATTCGTAAGCGATCTGGTGTGCCTGGGCGGTATCGAACGCGTCTCCCGACAGCGCCCCGCGCAGCCACAAACCGTCAATCAGCGCGGCCAGGCCCCGTGCCGCGCTACGCGCCTGGTCAACAGGCAAGACGCGGCGGAACTGGCAACACAGGTTGGAATACAGACGGTGATCGTTGATCCGCTGCAACCTGTGCAAAGACGGGTGGTGCATGCTGGTGGCCCAGAAGGCCAGCCAGGTTTTCATTGCCGGGCCGTTGACCTGGCTGGCGTCGAAGTTGCCTTCGATGATCACCTTCAGGTGAGCTCGCGGGCTCGAGTCCGTCAGCGCTTGGCGACGCGCGGTGACGTTCTCGCTCAGCACAGTCATCAGGTACTGGGCCGTCGCTGCGATCAGGCCATTCTTGTCCTGAAAGTAGTGACTGATGATGCCGTTCGAAACACCGGCCAAACGGGCGATCAGCGCAATGCTGGCGTCCCCCATTCCGACCTGATCGACCGCTTGCAACGTGGCTTCGATCAACTGCTGGCGGCGGATGGGTTGCATACCGACCTTGGGCATCTGCAAATCTCCTTAGGCCATCGGACGGACGAGTTCGGTCCGCCTTCATGAGGGCCAGTCTATTTTGTTTTGATTGAACGTTCAATCAACAAAGAATAAGCTCTGCGACAATTCGTCGCGATTTACCGAAAATTCCTACGCGTAAATGGCGCGAATGAGAGGCATCAAGGGGCCCAAGACCCGCGCATGACGGGGGCGAGGGCTCCAAGGGTGTCTTTATAACACCCGCCGGTCGGCTGCCCACTCACCGATTGGTCGGGTATCGCGTTGCCTTGTCCTTCTCTCGCACTGCCTGGAGCATCCGTGCAATGAGTTCTGCCTTGCTAATAAAGACCCCACCGCAAAAGGTGACGGTCAACGGTTGGGTGTTCTACACCTCCACCGCGCTGATCCTGCTGCTCACCGCCATATTGATCATTGCGCCACAAGAGGCAGGCCGATTGCTCGGCATTGCCCAGGCGTGGCTGTCCCGCAGCTTCGGCTGGTACTACATGGTGGTGATCGCCGCCTACCTGGTGTTCGTGGTTGGCCTGGCGCTTTCCTCCTACGGCAAGCTCAAGCTGGGCAGCAAGCACGACACGCCGGACTTCAGCTACGGCGCCTGGGCCGGGATGCTGTTTTCGTCGGGCATCGGCATTTCCCTGCTGTACTTCGGTGCGTCCGAGCCGCTCGACCATTACTTCAACCCGCCTGAGGGCGTGGCCGGCAGCCAGATGGCCGCGCGCCAGGCCGTGCAGCTGACGTTCTTGCACTGGGGCCTGCATGGCTGGGCGATCTATGCCTTGGTGGGCTTGGCCGTGGCGTATTTCGCCTACCGGCATAACCAGCCGCTGGCATTGCGCTCGGCCTTGTATCCATTGGTGGGCGAGCGCTGGGTCAAGGGCGCGGCCGGTCACGCGGTGGACGGGTTTGGCATGTTCGTCACGTTGCTGGGGCTGGTGACCAACCTGGGGATCGGCTCGCTGCAAGTCGCGTCCGGGCTGGAAAACCTCTTCGGCATCGAGCACAGCAACACCAACCTGCTGATCGTGATCATCGTGATGAGCACCGTGGCGACCATCGCCGCCGTGTCCGGCGTGGAAAACGGTATCCGCCGGCTGTCCAACCTGAACATTGTGTTGTTCAGCGGCTTGCTGATCTTCGTGTTGTTGTTCGGTCCGACCCTGCACCTGCTCAACGGTTTCGTGCAGAACGTCGGTGACTACCTCAACGGCGTGATTCTCAAGACGTTCGATCTGTATGTATATGTCGACGACAGCGCCAAATCTGACCGCTGGCTGGGGCTGTGGACCCTGTTCTACTGGGCCTGGTGGATCTCCTGGGCGCCTTTCGTCGGCATGTTCATCGCGCGGATTTCCCGTGGCCGTACCGTGCGCGAGCTGGTGGCGGGCGTATTGCTGATTCCGCTGGGCTTTACGTTGGCGTGGCTGTCGATCTTCGGTAACTCGGCCCTGGACCTGGTGATGAACCAAGGGGCGGTGGAGCTGGGAAAGACGGCGCTGACACAGCCGTCCATGTCGATCTATCAATTGCTGGAGTTTTACCCGGCCTCGAAAGTCGTGATCGGCGTGTCGATCTTCGTCGGTTTCGTGTTGTTCCTGACCCCGGCCGACTCCGGCGCGGTGATGATGGCGAACCTTTCATGCAAGGGCGGCAGCGTCGACGAAGATGCGCCGCATTGGTTGCGGATTTTCTGGTCCGTGGTCATCACGCTGGTGACCGTTGGCCTGTTGTTCGCCGGTAACTTCGAGGCGATGCAAACCATGGTGGTGCTGGCCGGATTGCCGTTCTCGGTGGTGTTGGTGGTCTTCATGTTCGGGCTGCACAAGGCCATGCGCCAGGATGTGCAGGCTGAGCAGGAACGGGCGGAGTTGGCGGCGCTGGGTCGGGTCTTTAGCTGACCGCATTTGATAGTTGCGAACACTATTGTGGCGAGGGAGCTTGCTCCCGCTGGGACGGTCCGACGCTTCGGGCGAAGCAACCCCAAAATTTGACCCCGCGGGGTTTCAGATAGAACAGTGAACCAGGGTTTGCGACTGCTGCGCAGCCGAGCGGGAGCAAGCTCCCTCGCCACGGGATAGCATTTCAATTCTTGTTTCTGCGCACACAAAAACGCCGCGATCATCTCGCGGCGTTTTTGTGTGCGTGGGCTTTAGCCCAGGTTCTTGCCGAGCAGCGCGTGGTACAGCTCGCTGTCGCCGAGGATGCCGACGACTTTCTGGTTGTCGTGCAGCACCAGTTTGTTGCCGGTCTGGTAGCGGATCTGCAAGGCGTCGCGCATGCCGATGTTGGAGTCCACCAGCGTTGGACGACGGCCCAGGTCTTCCACGGCCTGGCCGGGTACCCAGTTCTGCAGGTCCAGAGCCGAGCCGTTCTGCCGGGCGCCCTTGATGGTGTTGCCTTCGGCCAGGTCGAGCCAGGAATCGCCGCCCGGGTCCAGGCACACCGAGCCGTTGATGCGCTTGCAGTTGTCCAGGGTGCGCATCAGGCTGCGACCGCAGAGCACGTTGAGCGGGTTGGTATGGGCGACGAACGTGCGCACATAGTCGTCCGCCGGGTTCAACACGATCTCTTCCGGCTTGCTGTACTGGATGATCCGGCCGTCTTTCATGATCGCGATGCGGCTGCCCAGTTTCAGGGCTTCGTCGAGGTCATGGCTGACGAACACGATGGTCTTGCTCAGCTTGCGCTGCAGCTCCAGCAGTTCGTCTTGCAGACCCTGGCGGATCAGCGGGTCGAGGGCCGAAAAAGGTTCGTCCATCAGCAGGATGTCGGCGTCCATCGCCAGGGCGCGGGCCAGGCCGACCCGTTGCTGCATGCCGCCGGACAACTCGTCGGGCTTCTTGTTGCGCCATTGGGTCAGGCCCACCAGCTCGAGTTTCTCGTCTACCAGCTTGCGGCGTTCCTTCTCAGGCCGGCCCTGCATTTCCAGGCCGAAGCTGATGTTCTCGCGCACCGTCAGCCAAGGCATCAGGGCGAATTTCTGAAACACCATGGCGATACGCTTGGTGCGCATCATCTTCAGCTCGGCGGGGCTGCAGGAGGCGATGTCGATCTGGCGCCCGTCGTGCTCGACGAACAGCTTGCCGCGGCTCACGGTGTTCAAACCGTTGATGCAGCGCAGCAGGCTGGATTTGCCTGAGCCGGAAAGGCCCATCAAGACGCAGATTTCGCCTTTCTCGATGTCCAGGCTGGCTTTTTCCACGCCGACGATCTGCCCGGTCTTCTTCAGGATTTCATTGCGGGTCATGCCCTTGTCGAGCAGTTTGAGGGCTTCGCGTGGATCTTTGGAAAAGATCACGTCGACCTGGTCGAAGCGAATGATGCTCATGCGTCACCCCCTACTTTGGCGTCGGGTTGTTTGCAGATTCGGTCGAGCATGATTGCCAGCAATACGATCGCCAGGCCGGCTTCGAAGCCCAGTGCGATATCGGCGGTATTCAATGCGTTGACCACAGGTTTGCCCAGGCCGTCGGCACCGACCAGCGCAGCAATGACCACCATCGACAACGACAGCATGATGCACTGGGTGATACCGGCCGCGATGCTTGGCATCGCGTGGGGCAGTTCGATGCGCGCCAGTAGCTGGCGACGGGAGCAGCCGAAGGCTTTGCCGGCGTCCATCAGTTCTTCCGGAACGTCGCGGATGCCCAGGTAGGTCAGGCGGATGGGCGCGGCGATCGCGAACACCACCGTAGAGATCAAGCCTGGGACCACACCCAGACCGAAGAGGGTCAGGGTAGGAATGAGGTAGACGAAGGTCGGTACGGTCTGCATCAGATCGAGTACCGGACGCATCAGGGTGTAGAACATCGGTTTGTGCGCGGCAACAATGCCCAGCGGCACGCCGATCAGTACGCAGACCAGGGTCGCGAAGAGCACCTGGGCGAGGGTTTCCATGGTCTCTTGCCAGTAACCCAGGTTGAGGATCAGCAGGAAGGACGCGATGACGAAAACGGTCAGGCCCCATTTGCGCTGGATGAAGTGCGCCAGTAGCGCGATGAGGCCAATTAGCGCCAGCGGATTGAACCAGGTCAGCGCAAACGTCACGCCGTGAATCATCGTTTCCAGGAACAGCGCGATTGCGTCGAAGGTATTGGCGCCGTTTTGCGTCAACCATTCGACAAAGCCCGCGATGTACTGGCCCAAGGGTATTTTCTGATCAATAAGCATGGTAGTGAACGTCCGCATGCAAGGAATAAACAGCCCGGGCGAGCGAACCCGCCCGGCATAAGCTTTTTACTGCGCGAGCTTGGCTTTCACGGCCTCCAGGCCAGGTTTACCGTCAATGGTGGTGACGCCAGCGAGCCAGGTATCGAGCACCTGTGGGTTTTTCTTCAGCCAGGCCTTGGCGGCGGCCTCGGGTTTCATCTTGTCGTCCAGCACGTTGCCCATCAGCGAGCTTTCCATGTCGACGGTGAATTCCAGGTTCTTCAGCAACTGGCCTACGTTGCTGCATTCCTGGCTGTAGCCCTTGCGGGTGTTGGTCGCCACGGTAGCGGCACCGAAGTCCGGGCCGAAGAAGTCGTCGCCGCCGGTCAGGTACTGGATCTTGAAGCGGGTGTTCATCGGATGGGGAGCCCAGCCAAGGAACACCACGTCGGTCCCGCGCTTGGAGGCGCGATCGACCTGGGAGAGCATGCCGGCCTCACTGGACTCGACGACCTTGAAGCCCGCGTCCTTCAGGCCGAAGGCGTTCTTCTCGATCATGCTCTGGATCAGGCGGTTGCCGTCGTTGCCCGGCTCGATGCCGTAGATCTTGCCGTCGAGCTCTTTCTTGAATTTAGGAATGTCGGCGAAATCGTGCAGGCCTTTGTCATACAGGGCCTGGGGAACGGCGAGGGTGTATTTGGCGCCCTTGAGGTTGGTGCGCACGGTTTCCACGGTGCCGGCTTCGCGATAGGCCTTGATGTCGTTTTCCATGGTCGGCATCCAGTTGCCGAGGAACACGTCCATGTTCTTGCCATCGGCCAGGGACTTGTAGGTCACCGGCACCGAAATCATCGTGGTCTTGGTCTTGTAGCCTAGGGCGTCGAGCACCACGCTGGTGGTGGCGGTGGTGACGGTGATGTCGGTCCAGCCGACATCGGAGAAGTTAACGGTGCTGCATTGCGCGGGCTCTGCAGCGTTGGCCAGCATTGGAAGACTCAGCATGGCGGCCAACAACAACGGCTTGGAACCTTTCATGGGTGGACTCCTGGTGTTTTATTGGCAGTGTCCGGTCGGGACAACCGCGCTTTTTTTGCTTTTTTAAGTTGCGGTTGGTGGCGCGTGAGCACGCTTTGTGACACGCGGCCTTGCAAACGAGCCGTAACCGATCATGTACCAGTGCAAATCCGACGCCTACAGGGTGAGTCGTATCCAGTACAGGGAGGGTCGCATCCAGTGTTGGTGACGTCGTTTACAGATTTTTTCGGCCCTCGGCTGGCTTCTGAACCGCAAAAAAACGTCGTAAAACCTGGGCGACAAGGACGCGGCGCTGGTGGGCATGATTGCGTCGGTGTCAGACGTCGAAAGCCCATTCAAAAGCCGGATGATGCGGCCATCCCGGCGTTGAGCGTAGCAGCTGCGCCACCGGACGCTCCTGCGCCCGGACGTGACCGTTCTGGAGATTCAAGGCAATGGCAATCAGCGTGTTCGACCTGTTCAAGATTGGTATCGGCCCATCCAGTTCCCACACCGTTGGGCCCATGCGCGCCGCGGCGCTGTTTATTGAAGCGTTGCGCGCGAAGTCGCTGTTGCACGAGGTGCGCCGCGTCGAGGTGCAACTGTTCGGTTCGCTGTCGGCCACCGGCATCGGCCACGGCAGCGATACCGCCACGATCATGGGCTTGATGGGCGAATGGCCCGACTCGATCGATCCGTCGCAGATCGGCACGCGCATCGAATTGCTGCGCGAGACCCAGACCCTGTTGCTCGATGGTCGCCTGCCGGTGCCTTTTGTCTGGTCCCGGGACATGCGCCTGCTCGACGAAAACCTGCCGTTCCACCCCAACGCAATGACGCTGGTGGTAGAAGGTGACAATGGCGAGCTGCATCGCGACACCTATTATTCCGTCGGCGGTGGTTTTGTCGTCGACCAGGCCCAGGCCTCCAGCGGTGTCATGGACCTGGACACCACCGAGTTGCCTTACGACTTCTCCAGCGCCGAAGAACTGCTCGGGCTGTGTCGCACGCACAACCTGCGGGTGGCCGAGTTGATGATGGCCAACGAGAAGGTCTGGCGGTCGGAAGAAGAGATTCGCAGCGGCCTGATGAAACTCTGGCGGGCCATGCAGGACTGCGTCGAGCAGGGCCTCAAGCATGAAGGCATCTTGCCGGGCGGCTTGAACGTGCGTCGACGGGCAGCGAAGTTGCACCGCAGCCTGCAAGAGTTGAACAAACCGAACGTGATCGGCTCGACCCTGAGCGCCATGGAGTGGGTCAACCTGTTCGCCCTGGCGGTCAACGAGGAAAACGCCGCCGGTGGGCGCATGGTCACGGCGCCGACCAATGGCGCGGCGGGGATCATCCCGGCGGTGCTGCATTACTTCATGAAATTCAGCGAGGCCGTCACCGACGCCAACGTCGTGGATTATTTCCTTGGCGCGGCGGCGGTCGGAATCCTGTGCAAGAAGAACGCCTCGATCTCGGGCGCCGAAGTGGGCTGCCAGGGTGAGGTCGGCTCGGCCTGTGCAATGGCGGCGGCGGGCCTGGCGGAAATCCTCGGGGCCTCGCCGGAACAACTGTGCAACGCGGCGGAAATCGGCCTGGAGCACAACCTCGGCCTGACTTGCGACCCGGTCGGCGGCCTGGTTCAGGTGCCGTGCATCGAGCGCAACGCGATTGCCGCGGTAAAAGCCATCAACGCCGCGCAAATGGCCCTGCGCGGCGATGGCCAGCATTTCATCTCCCTGGACCGCGTGATCCGCACCATGCGCGATACCGGCGCCGACATGCATGACAAATATAAAGAGACATCGCGGGGCGGGTTGGCAGTCAGTGCGGTGGAATGCTGATCCAGGATTCACAAGATAATCCCGTGGCGAGGGAGCTTGCTCCCGCTGGGGCGCGAAGCGTCCCCTTTGCAGTTTTCTGACAAACCGAGGTGCCCGACTCAGGCCCGCTCAGCAGCCCCGCGGGAGCAAACTCCCTCGCCACGGGTATCGAGAAAACCGCTCGTAAAATGAACACCGCTACAAAAACACGCCATGTTTTGGCGCGTCGCAAACAGATAAGGCGTGACTTATCGGTCACGCCTTCGGACGCCGCGCTACCGTCCGTCCCCGCGCTTGCGGTGACAACCATCGCGCAAACGGCGCAGCCCAGTTACCACAAGTGCTACCGATCTGCTCACGGCCCGCTGTGGCAGGCGCCTGTCGCGCTTGATAGCACTTATAACCCAGCCTCGACAGGCCCCTTATATAGACAGGTCGGCATGTCGTTTTCAGGAGTTATTGAACGCGCATTCAAATTTAGGCATGGCAATTGCTCTGTCCTGATAAAGCCCCGTCTCACGCAAGAGAACGGTGGGCAATAACAAGAGCCTCCGCCTGAGGCCATCACCCGCTTTGTGTGAGGAGATACCGCGATGACGACGTCCAACTCCGGGGCCCAACCCCAGAACCGTGCGCCTCAATCCATCGGCTTTTTGCTGCTGGACAATTTCACGCTGATTTCCCTGGCGTCCGCGGTGGAACCGCTACGCATGGCCAACCAACTGTCCGGTCGCGAGCTGTACCGCTGGACCACCCTGACCGTCGATGGTGGCCAGGTCTGGGCCAGTGACGGTTTGCAGATCACGCCAGACGCCTCCATGCACAAGGCGCCATCCCTGGACACCGTCATCGTCTGTGGCGGCATCGGCATCCAGCGCACCGTCACCCGTGAGCATGTTTCGTGGCTGCAAAGCCAGGCCCGTCAGTCCCGTCGCCTTGGCGCGGTCTGCACTGGCAGCTGGGCCCTGGCCTGCGCCGGCCTGCTGGACGGTTTCGATTGCAGCGTGCACTGGGAATGCCTGGCGGCAATGCAGGAAGCTTTCCCACGGGTGTCGATGAGCACGCGCCTGTTCACCCTCGACCGCAACCGCTTCACCAGCTCCGGAGGCACCGCGCCACTGGACATGATGCTGCACCTGATCAGTCGTGATCACGGTCGCGAGCTGTCGGCGGCGATTTCCGAGATGTTTGTCTACGAACGTATCCGCAACGAGCAGGATCACCAGCGCGTGCCGCTCAAGCACATGCTCGGCACCAACCAGCCGAAGCTGCAGGAAATCGTTGCGCTGATGGAGGCCAACCTCGAAGAGCCGATCGACCTGGACGAGCTGGCGGTGTACGTCGCCGTGTCCCGGCGCCAGTTGGAGCGGTTGTTCCAGAAGTACCTGCATTGCTCGCCGTCGCGCTATTACCTCAAGCTGCGGCTGATTCGGGCGCGGCAACTGCTCAAGCAGACGCCGATGTCGATCATCGAAGTGGCCTCGGTGTGCGGCTTCGTCTCCACACCGCACTTCTCCAAGTGCTACCGCGAGTACTTCGGCATTCCGCCACGGGATGAGCGCGTCGGTTCCAACACCACGCAACAGGTGGCGATGATGCCGCTGCCGCAGGCTCTGGTGTTGTCACCGCTGTCCGGCCCGCTGTCGGCGCTGAGCCAGGCGCGTAACGAGTCGACGTTTGCCAGCGTAAGGCTCTGAACCGAGGCGCTATCATCGCGAGCAAGCTCGCTCCCACAGGTTTTGTGTCGTTTACAAATCCTGTGGGAGCGAGCTTGCTCGCGATTTGGTTTTATCAGGCGCTATGGTTCTGCTGATACTGCGTCAACGCTGGCAGCAGTTGCTTGTCGATCGCCTGACGCACGGCCGGGAGGATGGTCGCGCTGCTGGTATACATCTCCTTGACCATCCGCCGCAGTTCATTGGCGCGAGCCCTGTCCAAACCGCGCACGGCGCATTCACACGCCTGCTCGGCCGTCGAGCCGCTGGGAATCTGCAACCCCAGGGCCTTGAGATGGCCCAACAGGTCTTCCTGGTCGATCAAATCGGCGTACATCATGACGCTTTTCCTTGTTCAGGGATTGGGGTCGTGTCTCGATTCTGGTAGCCACCCGAAGCGGCGGCAAGGGCAAATCGTCGTTCTGTCATGAATGACTATGAGCGCGTCGTTTTCGGCTAACTCGCCGGGTCCTGGACTGGGCACACTGGCCCCAAGCTGAATCACGATGGTTTGGTCACCCTCGCGCAACAGCTCCTCCAGTAACGCTCCTGCCCCGATCATGTCACGGCTTGATCGGGGATTTTTTTGTCTGTGAAAAGCAGGGAGAAATGGGTTGTTTGTTCGGGCGCCATCGCGAGCAAGCTCGCTCCCACAAGGGTTCTGTGTCGTTCACAAAATCTAATGTGGGAGCGAGCCTGCTCGCGAGGAACGATGACGCGGTCTACCGCTGCAACACCAGAATCCGCGACAACAACTCATCCCGATCCACATAACACCCCTGGAAATGCCGCGCCCCGGTCGCCGGGTCGAAGGCGTTGCGGGCGTGGAGGGTGCGGCGGTTGTCGAAGCACCAGAATTGGCCGGGTTCGAGCCGCTGCATCAGGCGAAAGCGCGGCTCGCGGGTCAAGGCGATGAAGCGTCGGTAGGCGCGATAGAGCCTGGGCATTTGCTCGACCGACGTATCGAACGGCCCGCGCAGGAAGTTCGCCATGCGAATTTCCGAGACCTGCCCGAGGGCGTCCAGGGCAATGATCGGCGCCAGGCAGCGGTAGTCGCTGTGGCGGTCCTTGTTGCGGAACTCCACCCGGATCTGGCACAGCGCGTCGAAGGCTTCGGGATCTTCCTTGCGCAGCGCTTCGGCAATGGCGAAGCCGTCGACAAAAATACTCTCGCCACCCACGGCGTCGTTCACCAGGCAATGCAGGAACTGCAACCCCGGCTGCAGCTCTCGTGTCGGCAGGTCGCTGTGCAACGGCAGGTTGAAGGCAGTGTAGGCGTTGCTGTCGGCGTCGGCCTTGGATTGCACGTTGAACAGCACGCCGAAATTGCTTTCGCGAATGAAGGAAATGCGTTGCGCAATCTGTTTCAGCGAGCCGGGTTCGGTGGGCACGCCGCGTACTTGGGTCAGGCCGATGTCGCGTACCGCCAGCAACCATTGCAGCAGCGCGTCGGCGTCCTCCATCAGTGCCAGGTAGTCGAACACCGGCAGTTGCAGGTCGCATTGCCAGAGTTGTCGTTGCGGCTTGCTCGCCAGGCGCTCGGCCCTGGATTGCTCGTCATAGGCGTGGGCGCGCAGCCAGCCCGGGTCGAATTGGCTCTGGTGGCCGTCCTGCCAGGCCACGCACAGGCGACCTTGATCATCGACGCGGATTTCACCGGGCGCCAAGTCTTCGGGCACATCGACGATTTCCAGGACTTGCTCACGGGTGACGCTGTAGACGCATTGCTGACAAGGGCAATTGTCTCGCAGCCACGGGTGATGAAAGGGGCTGACCCGGCCATCGGCCCACGTGACGTGAACCCGATCGGCCAACGGTGTCGCAGCGGTCAACGCGTGGACCAGAGGATAGCTGCGGAAGTCGGCAATTGCGGCGGCGGTGTGCATGGCGATCTCCTCGGGACTTTATCGGGCGGGGGGCAGTGCGATGACCCGACCGATATAGGCCGGCGCCGGCAGGTCGGTCTGGCTGTCGAGCAGGGCTCTGAGTTGGCCCAGGGTCTGTTCGGTGAACGGTGCAGAGCGTGGCCCCGCCAGATCGACGTGCAGCAGCATCTGTTCGTTGCCGGCCAGCTCTTTGTCGCCGCCCGCCAGGTGCAGGCTGTGGTAGAGATGCAGGCGTTTGGCGTCGTGGCCAATGATTTGCGTATGTACCTCGACGTCGGCGCCGAGCTTCACTTCGTGCAGGTAGTTCAGGTGCAGCTCGAGGGTGAACAGGGAATGGCCGCTGGCTTCGCGACTTTGGCTGTCCAGGCCGAGCCGGTCCATCAGCGCGTCGGTGGCGTAGCTGAAGATCAGCAAGTAGAAGGCGTCGCGCAAATGGCCGTTGTAGTCGACCCATTCGGGGAGGATGCGGGTTTGGTAGGTGGTGAGGGTGGGCATGAGGTGGGTTCCGATGGTGGTGGCGATTGGGAGGCCGCTATCGCGAGCAAGCTCGCTCCCACAGGTTTTGTGATCGACACATAGCTAATGTGGGAGCGAGCTTGCTCGCGATGGGGCCAGACTTGCTGGCCCAAAAAACCAAGGTTTACTCGCCGAAGGCCATGCCATGCTTGGCCTTGGTGGTCTTCACCGCCTCCAGCACCGCCATCAGGCAATCATCACGATAGCGTTCCAATGCCGAAATGCTGTGCTGGCCCAATTGCTCGCTTGTCCCGTCCACCACATCATCGATCAGCTTTTCGGTCAGTTCCGGTGCCGGCAGATAGGTCCAGGGCAACTGCAGAGCCGGGCCGAACTGGGCCATGAAGTGGCGCATCCCAGCGTCGCCGCCGGCCAGGGTGTAGGTCAGGAACGTGCCCATGAACGACCAGCGCAATCCAGCGCCAAAACGGATCGCGTCGTCAATTTCCCCGGTAGTCGCCACGCCGTCATTGACCAGGTGCAGCGCCTCGCGCCAGAGCGCTTCGAGCAAACGGTCGGCGATGAAACCGGGCACTTCCTTGCGCACGTGCAGCGGTCGCATGCCGAGGGACTCATAGACTTGCATCGCTGCTTGGACGGCTTCGGGCGCGGTGTTCTTGCCACCGACCACTTCAACCAGCGGCAGCAGGTAGACCGGGTTGAAGGGGTGCCCGACCACGCAGCGCTCCGGATGGGTCGAACCCTCGTAGAATTCGCTTGGCAGCAACCCTGAGGTACTCGATCCGATCAGTGCAGTTGGCTTGGCGGCGGCGCTGATCTGGGCGTGCAGTTCGAGCTTGAGTTCCAGCCGTTCGGGGGCGCTTTCCTGGATGAAATCGGCGTCGCGCACGCATTCTTCGATAGTCGCGACAAAGCGCAGTCGATCCTGGGAGGCGCCAGGGGCCAGGCCTTGTTTCTCCAGGGCGCCCCAGGCATTGGCGACGCGTTTGCGCAACGCGGCCTCTGCGCCCGGTGCCGGGTCCCAGGCAACCACGTCGAGGCCATGGGCGAGGGCGCGGCTGACCCAGCCGCTGCCGATGACACCGCTGCCCAGGGCGGCGAAGGTTTTGATGTCGGTGATGAAGCGCATGGTGATTTCCTGAAAAAAGTGAAGATCAACTGTGGGAGCGAGCTTGCTCGCGATGGCGGCGGTACATCCCATGCATCTTTGGAGGCAGGAATATCGCTATCGCGAGCAAGCTCGCTCCCACAGGGAATACGGTGGAGATTTGGCTAGCCGCGCTGGACCAGGCCCATTTTCTTGCGACCTTCAGCCGGGGTCAGGACGCGTGCCCCGAGGCGGCTGAGGATTTCGCCGGCGCGCTCCACCAGTTGGCCGTTGGTGGCGAGCACGCCTTTGTCCAGCCAGAGGTTGTCTTCCAGCCCCACCCGCACGTTGCCCCCCAGCAGCACGGCTTGGGCGGCCATCGGCATTTGCATGCGACCGATGCCGAAGCCGGCCCACACTGCGTCGGCCGGCAGGTTGTCGACCATGGCTTTCATCGTGGTGGTGTCGGCCGGTGCGCCCCATGGGATGCCCAGGCAGAGTTGGAACAGCGGGTTGTCCAGCAGGCCTTCCTTGATCATTTGCTTGGCGAACCACAGGTGGCCGGTGTCGAAGATCTCCAGCTCGGCCTTCACGCCGAGCTCGGTGATGCGCTTGGCGCCGGCCCGCAATTGCGCCGGGGTGGAGACGTAAATGGTGTCGCCGTCGCCAAAGTTCAGGGTGCCGCAATCCAGTGTGCAGATTTCCGGCAGCAATTCTTCGACGTGGGCGAGGCGGGTCAGCGGGCCGACCAGGTCGGTGTTGGGACCGAAATCCATCGGCTGCTCACCGCCACCGATTTCCAGGTCGCCGCCCATGCCGGCGGTGAGGTTGACGATGATGTCCACGTCCGCCTCGCGGATGCGCTCCATCACTTCACGGTACAGCGCCACGTCGCGGCTGAACTTGCCGGTCTGCGGGTCGCGGACGTGGCAATGGACCACCGTGGCCCCGGCCTTCGCCGCCTCGACGGCCGCCGCCGCGATCTGTTTCGGGGTGACCGGCACGTGGGGGCTCTTGGCGGTCGTGTCGCCAGCACCGGTGAGTGCGCAGGTGATGATGACGTCGTGGTTCATGGTGCGGATTCCTTCAGGCGAGGTGGGTCACTGCGCAGCCCTTGGGTTGCGCAGATGGAGAGCGATTGATCAGTTACTGGTGAGTTTCAGGTTGTCGGCGGCGGGCTTGCCGTCGAAGGTGGTCACGCCTTCGAGCCAGCGCTGTTTGTCTTGCGGATGATCCTTGAGCCATTGCCGGGCCGATTCGAGCGGATCCTTGTGATCGAGCAGCGGCTGCATCATCCGGCTCTCGTCCTCGGCGGTGAAGGTCAGGTTGCTCAGCAGGCGGCTGACGTTCGGGCATTGCTCGGCGTAGTTCGGTGCGGTGACGGTCCAGACGGTGGCCATGCCTTCGTTCGGACCGAGGGCGTCTTCGCTGCCGGTGAGGTAAGTCATCTGCACGTTGACGTTCATCGGGTGTGGCGCCCAGCCGAAGAACACCACGGCTTCCTTGCGCCGCACGGCGCGGTCCACGGCGGCGAGCATGCCGGCCTCGCTGGACTCCACCAACTGGAATTTGCCCAGGCCGAACTGGTTCTTGGCGATCATTGCCTTGATCTGCGTATTGGCGCCTGAGCCAGGCTCGATGCCGTAGATCTTGCCGCCCAGCTCCTTCTCGAACTTGGCGATATCGGCGAAGGTCTTCAGGCCCTTGTCGGCCAGGTAAGTCGGCACGGCGAGGGTGGCGCGGGCGTCCTGGAGGCTGGGTTGCTCCAGCACTTTGACCTGCTTGGCCTGGACGAACGGCGTGATGGTCTGGGTCATCAACGGGTTCCAATAGCCCAGGAACAAGTCCAGGCGCTGGTCGCGGATGCCGGCGAAGATGATCTGTTGGGAGGCGCTGGTCTGTTTGGTCTTGTAGCCGAGGCCGTCGAGCATCACCTGGGTCAAGGCGCTGGTGGCGATGACGTCGGTCCAGTTGACCACGCCCAGGCGCACGTCCTGGCAGGCGGCGGGTTCGGCTGCCAGGGTGGCCGAGCTGAGGAACGCGGTACCGGTGAGTGCAAGAACGCAGGAGCTGATCAGTCTTTTCATGTCGGGTTCCTCGGCAGCTTGTTGTTATGGGTTCCGGCATCTGCGTGCCGGTGATGCCAAAGTACGCAGCCGTGGCTTGTTCAAAACGCACAGCGGCGACGTGGTCTTGCACTACAGCGACTCTTGCACTTGAACACCCCTTCCAACTGGCGTATCAAAGTCCGCACGCTGCCCGCCAACCGAGTGCGTTCCATGTCCCAGGATTTCTATTTCTTGTTGATGCCGGGTTTCTCGGCCATCGGTTTCATTTCGGCCATCGAGCCGCTACGGGTCGCCAATCGCTTCCGTGGCGAGCTGTATCGCTGGCATGTGTTGAGCGCCGATGGCGGGGCGGTGTTGGCGAGCAACGGCATGTCGGTCAACGCCGATGCCGCGCTGGAACCGCTGAAAAAAGGCGCGACGTTATGGGTGGTGGCTGGGTTCGAGCCGTTGAAATTCGTCACTCCGGTGTTGGAGCGCTGGCTGCACCGACTGGACAATGACGGCGTTATCCTGGGCGGGATCGATACCGGCAGCGTCGTCCTCGCGGATGCGGAATTACTGGACGGGCATCGCGTCACCCTGCACTGGGAAGCGATTGAAGCGTTCAAGGAATCCTATCCACAGCTCAGCGTGACCCAGGAACTCTTCGAGATCGACCGCCGCCGCATTACCTGCGCCGGCGGCACCGCATCCATCGACCTGATGCTCGACCTCATCGGCCAGGCCCACGGTTCGGAATTGGCGATCCAGGTCAGCGAACAATTCGTGCTCGGTCGCATTCGTCCGCGCAAAGATCACCAGCGCATGGAAATCGCCAACCGCTACGGCATTCGCAACAAGAAACTGGTGCATGTGATTGGCGAGATGGAAGCCCACAGCGAGCCACCCCTGACGACCTTGGCGCTGGCCGAATCGATCAATGTCACCCGCCGGCAACTCGAACGCCTGTTCCGCCTGCACCTGAACGACACCCCCAGCGGCTTCTACCTGCGATTGCGCCTGGAAAAGGCCCGGCAACTGCTGCGCCAGACCGACATGAGTGTGCTGGAAGTGAGCATTGCCTGCGGCTTTGAGTCACCGTCGTACTTCACCCGCAGCTACCGGGCTCGGTTTGCCCGGTGTCCGAGGGAGGATCGACGACGGCAGGGGGACGAGCGGGAGGTGGTTTGACGGGCTTATATCCGATCGGCGTGTTTGGCGCTGGAGGACAAGGCTTTACTGATTGGTCGAAGGGGTATCGCAAGCAATAGTGAGCCTGGAAAATTTCCCGTGGCGAGGGAGCTTGCTCCCGCTTGGGGCGCAGCCGCCCTGAAACCGGATACCGCAGTGCAGCAGGTGAACCCTGCAGGCCGGTTTTACGACTGCTGCGCAGCCGAGCGGGAGCAAGCTCCCTCGCCACAGGTACGGTGTTTGTCTTAGGAGATCTATTTCTTCATCAGCGCCGAGCAGGCTGCTTTATAGGCCTCGTGCTGATATTTGTTCAGCGTCGCCGGCAGGGCGAAATCATGTTTCTTGCTCTGGGCGTTGATGGTCTGTGGCGACAGCAGCGTCACCTCGCAACCTTCCAGCAACTGGAACACCCCTTCGATCTTGAACGTGGTCGGCCCACCGGCGAACTCGCCTTTCTTGCTGCGCTTCTTGATGGCGATGCGCTCGATGCCATTGTCCGTCACGAACGCCCGTACCTGGGCGGCGAAGGCCTTGACGTTCGAGGCTTGATCGTCATCGTCCAGAGCGATCTTCTTGATGTTCAATGCGACGTGGCTCAACGCCTGCTGGTCCAGCGAGGCAACGGCGATGATCGCTTCGCTGCCTTTGATTTCGATGCCGCACGTTTTCATGTGAATTCCTTTGCTGGATGGAGGCGGGCAGCTCTTATAGCTCCAACTGATCAGCATGGATGCCAAAGGCCGCAGCAATTTTCTCGCGGGTGGCCCGGCGAGGCTTGGCGACAGATTCTTGCTGAGCAAACGCGGGTTGAGAAATACCGAGGCGCCTGGCGACCTCATCCTGAGTCAGGTTCAAATGTTCACGCCAGGCGCGTATTGGCGTGGCGCCGTCGACGATACGGCTGACAACCTCATGCGGGATCAGGTCGGGCTCCAGCTTTTGCGCAACGTACTGCGCATACGGAATGACCACGAATGCCGGATTTCCGTCTGCGTCGTTGATGATCTGAATATCAGTAGGTTCGTTCATCGCGTTTCTTGACCTCTTGAATGCTGACGACCTTGATCGCCCCGTCCCAATCGAACATGACTCGATAGCTACCTACCCGCAGGCGGTACGCATAGCCATGGCCAACAAGTGCTTTGACATTCACCACGTCAGGCATCTGGGCGAGCGTCGTAACGGCGTCCCGAACCTGAACCTGATGGACGGAGTGCAATTTCAAAAGCTGCTTAACGGCTTTTCTGGTCCAGTGAATAGTGTTCATGGAAGGATATAAGTCTTTTATAAGATTTGCGAATCCTGACTTATATCCCGTCCAGAGCCAACGCGTGAAAGATGTCTGAATATTGCCCTCACTCCTGCCCAATCGACTCCAAAAACTCCGACCGATCATCGCTCACCTGGGCCATGCAGTCGTTTTCGGCGATCTTGTAGGCGTCGCTGCCGGGTTTTGCCGGGAAGGCGGCGATGGCGCAGTCGGCGTCGCGCTGTTTCTGCCACAGTTGCTGGGCCGCCTTGATCTTGGCGGTGATGTCGTTGAGCTGGGCCTTGTCGCTGGCGTAGCGGGTTTGCAGGCGCTCGTTGAGGCTTTGCAGGTTTTCGTTGAGCAGTTGTTCGGCAGCTTTTTTTCCGTAGACCGAGCAGGCCAGGGTCTGGACGTCGTTTTCAACTTCGTCGCAGGGGTTGGGCTCGGTGTCTTCGGTCGGGTGGGCGACGGTGCTGATCAATGCCAGGGCGAGAAGAATCGATTTCATCGGGTTGTCGCTCAAATCCAGTGAAAGCCAGTGGTGCCGCGGATTCTGGCGCAAGCGCCGGGTAAATAACAGATGGTCGGAGGGGGCCTGTCGCAGCCCATTGTCGCGGATTGACGCTTTCGGCAATTCCCCTGTCGTTTTTGCACCCGGTCGCCACCGCCCTCCGGCATATGCTGGCCCCAAAGCGCCGGCACACGATTCGGCGCATGAATCGCCAACAAGGGGACTGCCTGATGAGCCCAGCCGAATTGCACGCCGACAGCATCGTTATCGACGGGCTGATCATTGCCAAGTGGAACCGCGACCTGTTCGAAGACATGCGCAAGGGCGGCCTGACCGCAGCCAACTGCACAGTGTCGGTGTGGGAAGGTTTCCAGGCCACCATCAACAACATCGTTGCCAGCCAGAAACTGATCCGCGAGAACAGCGACCTGGTGATCCCGGTGAAAACCACCGCCGACATCCGTCGCGCCAAGGAACAGGGCAAGACCGGCATTATCTTCGGCTTCCAGAACGCCCACGCCTTCGAAGACCAGCTCGGCTACGTCGAGATATTCAAGCAGCTCGGCGTCGGTGTGGTGCAGATGTGCTACAACACCCAGAACCTGGTGGGCACCGGTTGCTACGAGCGCGACGGCGGCCTGTCGGGCTTCGGCCGCGAAATTGTCGCCGAGATGAACCGCGTCGGCATCATGTGCGACCTGTCCCACGTCGGTTCCAAGACCTCCGAAGAAGTCATTCTCGAATCGAAGAAACCGGTCTGCTACTCCCACTGCCTTCCGTCTGGCCTGAAAGAACACCCGCGCAACAAATCCGATGAAGAGCTGAAGTTCATCGCCGATCACGGTGGTTTCGTCGGCGTGACCATGTTCGCGCCGTTCCTGGCCAAGGGCATCGATTCGACCATCGACGACTACGCCGAAGCCATCGAATACACCATGAACATCGTCGGCGAAGACGCCATCGGCATCGGCACCGACTTCACCCAGGGCCATGGCCAGGACTTCTTCGAGATGCTGACCCACGACAAGGGCTACGCCCGTCGCCTGACCAGCTTCGGCAAGATCATCAACCCCCTGGGCATCCGCACCGTGGGCGAGTTCCCGAACCTCACCGAGACGCTGCTCAAGCGCGGTCACCCTGAGCGGGTGGTGCGCAAGATCATGGGTGAAAACTGGGTCAACGTTCTTAAAGACGTCTGGGGCGAATAAACCCGCTGCGTCACTGAATCCTTCACCTGCGGCCACTCGCGCCGCAGGCACATCACGAATTTCCGGAGTCAAGTTTTCATGGCCAAGATCGCCCCGCAACTGCCTATCGAAGTCGACAGCGAAACCGGTGTCTGGACCTCCGACGCCCTGCCGATGCTGTACGTGCCGCGGCACTTTTTCGTCAACAACCACATGGGCATCGAGGAAGTGCTGGGCGCCGACGCCTACGCCGAGATCCTCTACAAGGCCGGCTACAAATCCGCCTGGCACTGGTGTGAAAAAGAAGCCGAATGCCATGGCCTGGAAGGCGTCGCGGTGTTCGAGCACTACATGAAGCGCCTGTCGCAACGTGGCTGGGGCCTGTTCAAGATCCAGGACATCGACCTGGACAAAGGCACCGCCAGCGTCAAGCTCGAACACTCGGCGTTCGTCTACGTGTATGGCAAGGTCGGGCGCAAGGTCGACTACATGTTCACTGGCTGGTTCGCCGGCGCCATGGACCAGATCCTGGCCGCGCGTGGCAGTTCGATCCGCACGGTGGCCGAGCAGGTCTACGGCGGTTCCGAAGAAGGCCACGACGACGGCCTGTTCATCGTCAAGCCGTTGTAAGTCGAGGATCGCGCCATGGCTTTTGAAGCAATGTTCCAGCCGATCCAGATCGGCAAACTGACCATCCGCAACCGCGTGCTCAGCACCGCGCACGCCGAGGTCTACGCCACCGACGGCGGCATGACCACCGACCGGTACGTGAAGTATTACGAAGAGAAGGCCAAGGGCGGCATCGGCCTGGCGATCTGCGGCGGCTCGTCGGTGGTTGCCATCGACAGCCCGCAGGAATGGTGGAGCTCGGTGAACCTGTCCACCGACCGTATCATCCCGCACTTCCAGAACCTGGCCGACGCCATGCACAAGCATGGCGCCAAGATCATGATCCAGATTACCCACATGGGCCGTCGCTCGCGCTGGGACGGCTTCAACTGGCCGACCCTGATGTCGCCGTCCGGCGTGCGTGAGCCAGTGCACCGCGCCACCTGCAAGACCATCGAGCCGGAAGAAATCTGGCGGGTGATCGGCAACTACGCCCAGGCCGCGCGCCGGGCCAAGGCCGGTGGCCTGGACGGTGTCGAGTTGTCCGCCGTGCACCAGCACATGATCGACCAGTTCTGGAGCCCGCGGGTCAACAAGCGTACCGACGAGTGGGGCGGCAGCTTTGAAGGCCGCATGAAGTTCGGCCTGGAAGTGTTGAAGGCCGTGCGCGCCGAAGTGGGCGACGATTTCTGTGTGGGCATGCGCCTGTGCGGTGACGAGTTCCACCCGGACGGCTTGTCCCACGAGGACATGAAGCAGATCGCCAAGTACTACGACGACACCGGCATGCTCGACTTCATCGGTGTCGTGGGCTCGGGTTGCGACACCCACAACACCCTGGCCAACGTCATCCCGAACATGAGTTATCCACCGGAGCCGTTCCTCCACCTGGCCGCCGGTATCAAGGAAGTGGTCAAGGTCCCGGTGCTGCATGCGCAGAACATCAAGGACCCGAACCAGGCCACGCGGATCCTGGAGGGTGGCTACGTCGACATGGTCGGCATGACCCGTGCCCACATCGCCGACCCGCACTTGATCGCCAAGATCAAGATGGGCCAGATCGACCAGATCAAGCAGTGCGTCGGCGCCAACTACTGCATCGACCGCCAGTACCAGGGCCTGGACGTGCTGTGCATCCAGAACGCCGCGACCTCCCGTGAATACATGGGCGTGCCGCACATCATCGAGAAGTCCACCGGGCCCAAGCGCAAAGTCGTGGTGGTCGGTGCCGGCCCCGCCGGGATGGAAGCAGCGCGCGTGGCCGCCGAGCGTGGCCACGACGTGACCCTGTTCGAGAAGAAGGAATTCATCGGCGGGCAGATCACCACCGCCTCGAAAGCCCCGCAACGGGACCAGATCGCCGGTATCACCCGCTGGTTCCAACTGGAGCTGGCACGCTTGAAAGTCGACCTGCGCCTGGGCGTGGCGGCGGATGCGCCTACCATCATGGACCTGCGTCCGGACGTGGTGGTACTGGCCGTCGGCGGGCACCCGAACCTGGAGCAGAATGAGCACTGGGGCGCCGCCGAAGGGCTGGTGGTCAGCAGTTGGGACGTGCTCGACGGCAAGGTTGCGCCGGGCAAGAACGTGCTGGTCTATGACACCATTTGCGAGTTCACCGGCATGTCGGTGGCCGACTTCCTCGCCGACAAGGGCAGCCAGGTCGAGATCGTTACCGACGACATCAAGCCGGGCGTGGCCATTGGCGGGACCTCGTTCCCGACCTACTACCGCAGCATGTACCCCAAGGAAGTGATCATGACCGGGGACATGATGCTGGAGAAGGTCTACCGCGAAGGCGACAAGCTGGTGGCGGTGCTGGAGAACGAATACACCGGTGCCAAGGAAGAACGCGTGGTCGACCAGGTGGTGGTGGAGAACGGCGTGCGGCCGGACGAAGAAATCTACTACGCGCTGAAGGAAGGTTCGCGCAACAAGGGCCAGATCGACGTCGAAGCCTTGTTCGCGATCAAGCCCCAGCCGTGCCTGGAGCAGAGCGGCGATGGCTACCTGCTGTTCCGCATCGGCGACTGCGTGGCCCAGCGAAATACCCACGCGGCCATCTACGACGCCCTGCGGTTGTGCAAGGATTTCTAACGGCTTGCACATGATCCTGTGGGAGCGAGCTTGCTCGCGATAGCGGTGGGTCAGTCAATTCAAATGGGACTGACAGAATGCAATCGCGAGCAAGCTCGCTCCCACAGGCACCGAGTAAGGCATCTCGACC
Organism: Pseudomonas brassicacearum subsp. neoaurantiaca; assembly: GCF_013608025.1. Lineage (GTDB taxonomy): Bacteria > Pseudomonadota > Gammaproteobacteria > Pseudomonadales > Pseudomonadaceae > Aquipseudomonas. The sequence continues at coordinate 256,023 of NZ_VDLV01000013.1, forward strand.
TGCAAGACCCTGAGGTCTTTGGGAGCAACACCTATGTTGAACACCCTTCTTCCAATCCTGCTGTTCGCAGCCCTGGGCCTCGCGGTCCTCGGCGCCTTGCGGCGGGTGAACATGTGGCGCCGGGGACGGCCGGCCAAGGTCGACCTGATCGGCGGCCTCTTTGCCATGCCCAAGCGCTACATGGTGGATCTGCACCATGTGGTGGCGCGGGACAAATACATCGCCAACACCCACGTTGCCACGGCGGGCGGTGCGGTGGCATCGATTGTGTTGGCGATACTCGTCCACGGTTTTGGCCTGCACAATCGCATCCTCGGCTACGCCTTGCTGCTGATGTCGGCGGTGATGTTCGTCGGCGCGATCTTCATGTACTTGCGTCGGCGCAACCCGCCAGCGCGTTTGTCGAAAGGCCCGTGGATGCGCCTGCCGAAAAGCCTGTTGGCCTTCTCGGCGTCGTTCTTCCTGGTGACCCTGCCGGTGGCGGGCATCCTGCCGGAGAACTTCGGTGGCTGGCTGGTGGCGGCGATCCTGGGTGTCGGTGTGCTTTGGGGCGTGTCGGAATTGTTTTTCGGCATGACCTGGGGAGGGCCGATGAAGCACGCCTTCGCCGGTGCCCTGCACCTGGCCTGGCACCGCCGCGCCGAGCGCTTTGGTGGTGGCCGTTCCACTGGCTTGAAGCCGCTGGACCTGAACGACCCCACCGCGCCGCTGGGTGTGGAAAAACCCAAGGATTTCACCTGGAACCAATTGCTCGGTTTCGACGCTTGCGTGCAGTGCGGCAAGTGCGAAGCAGCCTGCCCGGCGTTCGCCGCCGGGCAACCGTTGAATCCGAAAAAACTCATCCAAGACATGGTCGTCGGCCTGGCCGGCGGCACCGATGCGAAATTCGCTGGCAGTCCGTATCCAGGCAAACCTGTGGGCGAGCACAGCGGCAATCCGCATCAGCCGATCGTCAACGGCCTGGTGGACGCCGAGACCCTGTGGTCCTGCACCACCTGCCGAGCGTGCGTCGAGGAATGCCCGATGATGATCGAGCACGTCGATGCCATCGTCGACATGCGCCGCCACCTGACCCTGGAAAAAGGCGCGACGCCGAACAAGGGCGCCGAGGTGCTGGAAAACCTCATCGCCACCGACAACCCTGGCGGCTTCGCCCCGGGCGGGCGGATGAACTGGGCGGCGGACTTGAACCTGAACCTGCTCAGCGAGAAAAAATCCACCGACGTGCTGTTCTGGGTCGGCGACGGCGCCTTCGACATGCGTAACCAGCGCACCCTGCGGGCGTTCGTCAAAGTCCTGAAGGCGGCGAAAATCGACTTCGCCGTGCTCGGCCTCGAAGAGCGCGACAGCGGCGACGTGGCCCGGCGCCTGGGTGACGAAGCGACGTTCCAGCTGTTGGCCAAGCGCAACATCCAGACCCTGGCCAAATACAGCTTCAACCGCATCGTCACCTGCGACCCCCACAGCTTCCACGTACTGAAAAACGAATACGGCGCCTTCGATGGCAACTACCTGGTGCAGCACCACAGCACCTACCTGGCGGAAATCATCGACGCCGGCGCCCTGAACCTCGGGCAGCACAAGGGCAACAGCGTGACCTATCACGACCCATGCTACCTGGGCCGCTATAACGGCGAATATGAGGCGCCGCGCCACGTGCTGCGTGCGTTGGGCATCGAGGTCAAGGAAATGCAGCGTTCCGGTTTCCGTTCGCGTTGCTGCGGCGGTGGCGGCGGCGCGCCGATCACCGACATCCCAGGCAAGCAGCGCATCCCGGACATGCGCATGGACGACATCCGCGAAACCGGCGCCGAGCTGGTGGCGGTGGGTTGTCCACAATGCACCGCGATGCTCGAAGGCGTGGTCGAACCACGGCCGATGATCAAGGACATTGCCGAACTGGTGGCCGACGCGCTGCTTGAAGACGCGGCCCCGAACAAGCCTGTGGCCCCGGCCAAACGTGAACCCGCGGAGGTGCATTAATGAGCGACATCATCCGCCGCGACCCTCGCGCCGAGTGGATCGCCCGCAACCGCCTGCACCCGCTGCACGCGGCCATGCAACCGGTACAGCACAGCTGGATGGGGCCCAACGGCGTCATTCGCAAGAATGTCCATGGTGTCGGTTTCATCGGCCCCAACGGCATCAAGCGCATCGACCGCAGCGGCGCCCAGCAGGGCGGCGCAACCAAGCGTACCGCGGCGACTGAGGTGCAACTGCCACTGCATCAAGTCGTGCAACCGGCGTTCTACATCAGCGTTGTGCCGGATATGGTCGGTGGCCGTCTCAGCAGCCACGACCGCGATCTGCTGGGCCTGGCCCATCAACTGGCCGGCAGCGAAGGCGCGGTATTGGCCGTGGTCTTCGGCGAGCACAAGGAAAGCGCTTTCGCCACCGCAGGCGTGGACCGCCTGCTGGTGCTCGATGGCGAAGAATTCAGCGGTTATGCACCGGAGCAACGGGTGCAAGGCTTGCGAGCTGTGGATAACCAATTCAACCCACTTCACTGGCTGCTGCCTGACAGCCGCAGTGGCGGCGGTGAATTGGGGCGACGCTTCGCCGCGGCCTTGGGCGAGCGCCCGGCCACACGGGTCTGGCAGGTCAAGGGCGAGGAGTGCATCGGCCGCGCCGGTGCGGGCTTGCAGGATTTGGCCCGGCCGTTGGCGCGCTTGATCTTGGCCGCCGCCGAATGCGCCGAGCCGGTCAGCGAAACCCGTCACGAAGCCTTGCCGGTGGAGTTATCCACAAGCGTGGCCCGCAGCTTGTCGCGCATCGAGGACCTCGGCGCGGTGGCGGTGGACCCGGGCGCGATTCCGATGGCCGAGGCCGAGTTCATTTTCTCCGGCGGCAACGGGGTCAAGGACTGGGCGTTGTTCCACCAGACCGCCGCGGCTCTGGGCGCCACCGAAGGCGCCTCGCGGGTGGCGGTGGACGACGGCTTCATGGCCCGCGATCGTCAGGTCGGTGCGTCCGGCACCTGGGTCACCGCACGGGTCTATGTGGCCGTGGGGATTTCCGGGGCGATCCAACACCTGCAAGGCATCGGTGCCTGCGACAAGGTGGTGGCGATCAACCTCGATCCGGGCTGCGACATGATCAAGCGCGCGGACCTGTCGGTGATCGGCGACAGCGCGGCGATTCTCCAGGCCCTGATCGCGGCGGTAGAGGCTTACCGCAACGAAGCCAGGCGCGATGCGGCTTAAGCTAAGGAAACGTTCATGACTACCCAAGTGATCAGCCTCGTCTCCATCGGCGCCCACCCGACCTCTGGTCGACCCCGGCGCGCCGAGCAAGATGCCCGCGCCGTGGAACTGGGCCTGCAACTGGCTGGCAATGACCTGCAAGTGCTGCATGCCGGCGATGTGGCCGAGCCGGCCCTGCGCGCCTACCTGGGCATGGGGCTGGATGAACTGCATGTGTTGGAGAACCCGAATGGGGCCGATGCGTTGCCTGCCCTGACCGACTATCTGCGTGACGCTGGCGCCCAAGTGGTGTTGACCGGTAGCCAGGCGGAAACCGGCGAAGGTTCGGGCATGTTGCCGTTCCTGTTGGCCGAGAGCCTGGGGTGGCCATTGGTGGTGGGGCTGGCCCAGGTCGAATCCATCGAGAACGGCACGGCCCTGGTGCTGCAAGCCTTGCCCCGCGGCCAACGACGCCGTCTCAAAGTGCGCCTGCCGTTTCTCGCCACTGTGGATAACGCCGCGCCCAAACCTCGGCAAAGCGCCTACGGGCCGGCCCGGCGGGGAGCGCTGCATGCTGAAGAAGTCGAAATCATCGACGATGCCTTGCTGGCGGTGGCGACCCTGCAGCCGGCCAAGCCAAGGCCCAAGCGCCTGAAAGTGATCAAGGCCAAGAGCGGCGCCGACCGCATGAAAGCCGCCACGGCCAAGGCCAGCGGCGGAGGCGGGCAGGTGCTCAAGGGCGTGAGTCCGGAAGCCGGGGCCGAGGCGATTCTGAAATTGCTGGTGGAAGAAGGGGTGGTTCGCTAAACCCAGACTCAACTTGGATCCCTGTGGGAGCGAGCTTGCTCGCGATAGCAATTTATCAGTCACTGCAGAGTGACTGCTCTGGCCCTATCGCGAGCAAGCTCGCTCCCACAGGGGATTGATGGAGCACCTGGAGCTGGTGCCAAGCTCACATATAGATTTGGTTACCCACAATCCCTGTGCGCGCCTCTGTGGATAACCTGTTCGCCCCTCGCTACACCCCATGCCACTCAGGCTCTCCAGCCCATCGATTAAAAAATAGCCAACCTAACCTTCGGTTTTTATTGGCTTTTCTCTGTGAATAAACCCCGGCCCGAGAGAAACTTGCCCCCAATCTCTGTTGGCGCTTCTGTGGATAAGATGTTCGCTCTCCGCTACAAGCCAAGCGCTTCGGCGCTTACAGGGAATTGATCAAATAATAGCCAAACTCCCGTTGTCTTCATAAAAGACACCGGAAAACGCCGATTTATAGCGCGTCCGACGGGTTTTCCACAGAACCGTCAAATTTACCCCCAAACACTGTTGGCGCTTCTGTGGATAAGGTGTTCGCTCTGCTCTGTAACCCTTTATATTCAGGCTTCTCAGCGGCTTGATCAAAAAACAGTCAAACCGCCAGAAAACCGTTGCCGACGCATAAGTCACGGATTTTATTCACATCGACGCTTAAAAAAATCCTGACGCTAGCAGGGTTGTCCCCATTTGCTGTGGGTGTCCATGTGGATAACTTGTTCGCGAAACCCTGTAAGCCACGGCGGGCTTAGCGCCAATCGCGATAGATCAAATTTCATACAGTTCTAAGGAACTGCCTTGACGTACGGATGTCGCCTGTCTTCACTCAGGGCACAAGGACACCGCGACTTTATCCATGTCTGGTTCAGGGAGAACGCATGATGGATAGCAAGCCCCCCACCCCGTTACCCGATTCAGCCCCGACGTGTATCCCGACGCCTGCCACCGCGCTGCCCCGACGTGTTCATCGTCGCGCAGCCAACCAGCGTGCGCGCCTATAACGCCTGAGCTTTTCCCCACGACACCGTTGATTGCCGCTCCAACCCATACGGGATAGCGGCCAGGCGCTTGTGCGCCTGTGGATTTACAGGCAACCGCAGAGTTGCCCCTTCTGCCTGAGAGGAATTGAACATGACACGGATCTCGACCCCCATCAGTGAAATCAAGGAACACTACGACGTTATCGTCATTGGTTCCGGCTACGGCGGCGGCATCGCCGCGTCGCGCCTGTCCCGGGCCGGGCGCAAGGTCTGTCTGCTGGAGCGGGGCCGGGAGATCCAGCCCGGCGAATACCCCAACACACTGCTCGCCGCCACTGAGGAGTTGCAGGTACACGACCCCGACGGTCACATCGGTTCGCGCACCGGGTTGTTCGACCTGCACGTCAACGCCCAGCAGAACGTGGTGGTCGGGTGTGGCCTGGGTGGCACGTCGCTGATCAATGCCAACGTCGCGTTGGAAGCCGAGCCTGGGGTCTTCGAAGACCCGCGTTGGCCACTGGCAATGCGCGAGCACAGTGACACGCTGCTCAAGGACGGCTACGCCCGGGCCCGGGAGATGCTCAAGCCCAATCCCTATCCGGCGTCTGCGCCGAACCTGCCCAAGCTCGACGCCCACAAGAAGTCGGCGGATTACCTCAAGCAGGGCGCGCATTTCTACAAGCCGCCGATCAACGTGACCTTCGACAAGCTGCCCAACAACCTCAACCACGTCGGCGTCGAACAACTGCCGTGCAACGGCTGTGGCGACTGCGTCTCGGGCTGTAACAACAAGGCGAAGAACACCACGCTGATGAACTACCTGCCGGACGCCTGGAACCACGGCGCGGAGATTTTCTGCCAGGCCGAGGTGCGGCACCTGGAGCGCGACGGCGATGGTTGGATCGTGCATTTCCAGTACCTGGACAGCGGTCGCGAGATGTTTTCGGCGCCGACGCTTTTTGTCCGCGCGGACATCGTGGTGGTGTCCGCCGGCACCTTGGGCTCCACCGAAATCATGCTGCGCTCGCGGGACAAGGGCTTGTCGATGTCCGCCCAGTTGGGCGAGAACATGAGCGGCAACGGTGACATCCTCGGCTTCGGCCACAACTGCGACCAGGTCATCAACGGCATCGGCTTTGGCGCCCATTCGGCCAAGGAACTCGAGCCGGTGGGGCCGTGCATCACGTCGGTGATCGACATGCGCACCGAGGGCGACTGGCGCAGCCGGATGGTGATCGAGGAAGGCTCTATCCCTGGCGCCCTTGGCCGGGCCATGGTGCCGAGCATGGCGACGTTCGCTGAAATGATCGGCGTGCCGACCGACACTGGCTTCGGTGCCAGCCTCAAGTACAAGGGCCGCGAGGCCGAGAGCTTTCTGCGCGGGCCGTATTACGGCGCGCTGCACAACATGCAGACCTACTTGATCATGAGCCATGACAACGGCAAGGGCCGCATGGTCCTCGACAACAAGGATCAGCTACGCATCGACTGGCCGGGTGTCGGCGAGCAGGAAAACGTCACCCTCGGCAACGAACGGCTGCACCAGAGCACCAAGGCCCTGGGCGGGATCTGGGTCGAGAACCCGATCTGGACCAAACTGCTCAAGCACAGCATCGTCTCGGTCCATCCGCTGGGCGGCTGTGTGATGGGCGAAGACGCGGTCCAGGGCGTGGTCAACCACAAGGGCCAGGTGTTCAGCGGTGCCAGCGGCACCGACGTCTACCCGGGCCTGTACGTGACGGACGGCTCGGTGATCCCGACGTCCCTGGCGGTCAACCCGTTGCTGACCATTTCGGCGGTCAGTGAGCGCAACATGGGGTTGCTGGCGGCCGATCGCGGCTGGCTGATCGATTACACGCTGCCGTCGGCCCCGCGCAAACCGGTAGCGGCGCCGACCCTCGGGGTGCAGTTCACCGAAACCATGAAGGGTTACTTCTCTACCGCATTCACCGAGCCCCAAGGCACCGACCTCAACCTTTACGAAGCGGCGGCCAAGCGCGGCCAGGCCGATAACTCGCCGATCGAATTCACCCTGACCATCACTGCCGCCGACCTTGATCGCTTGATCAAGGAACCGGAGCACGCCGCGACCCTGGTGGGCACCCTCGATGCGCCTCTGCTGTCGGCCAAGCCGCTGGTTGCCAGCAACGGCGTGTTCAACCTGTTCGAGCAATACCAGGAGCAGGTCGGCGTGCGCCATATGAACTACGACATGAAGCTGACCGCCGAAGACGGCAGCGACTACTTTTTCAGCGCCTTCAAGACCGTGCCCGAGGACAACGGCGTGCTGAACATCTGGCACGACACCAGCACGCTCTACGTCACGCTCTATCGCGGACCGGACAAGACCGGCGCAGTGCTCGGCTCCGGCGTAATGCACATCCTGCCGGCTGACTTCGCCAAGCAGATGACCACCATGAAAGTGCTCAATGCCCGTAATGAGCGTGAGCGAGTGGAGGCGCTGGCGCGGTTCGGCAAGTTCTTCGCCGGCATTTTGTGGGAGAGCTACGGCGGTGTCTTCGCCGGGGACGTCTACTTCAACCCGGACGCGCCGCCCCGCCTGAAACGGCCATTGGATGCGCCGGCGCCGGTGGTGCATTTCTTCCAGACCGAGGACAACGTCGAGTTGCGCCTGACCCGCTACCAGGCCGGCAGCAAAGGCCCGGTGATGTTGGTCCATGGCCTGGGCGTGGGGTCGAATATCTTTTCCACCGACACCATCCACACCAACCTGCTGGAGTATCTGTGCAAGCACGAATACGACGTCTGGTTGTTGGACCTGCGCGTCAGCATCCTGCTACCGGCCAGCAAAAATGAATGGAACGGCGACCAGGTCGCCCAGTACGACTTCAAGGCCGCCATCGAACAGATCCAACAGGCGACCCTGGCCCGTGACGTGCAATGCGTGGTGCATTGCTACGGTGCGACGACCTTCTTCATGTCGATGCTCGCGGGGTTGCAGGGCGTGCGCTCGGTGGTCTGCTCGCAGATCGCCGCCGACACGGTGGTCGCCACCGCCACCGGTCTGAAGGCCGGGTTGCACCTGCCCGGCATGCTCGATGCCATCGGCATCAAATCCATGACGGCCTACGCCGATACCAAGGAAAGCTGGTTCAACAAACTCTACGACAAGGCCCTCAACGGCTATGCCCGGATCGAGGCCCAGGGCTATTGCACCAACCCGGTCTGCCATCGCATCACGTTCATGTATGCGTCGCTGTACCGCCACGACACCCTCAACGAAACCCTGCACGACAACCTGCATGAGCTGTTCGGCGAGTCGAATATCCAGACCTTCGAGCACTTGGCGCTGATCGTGCGCAAGGGGCATCTGGTGGACTTCAAGGGCAACGACGTCTACATGCCGCATTTCGATCGGTTGAAGTTGCCGATCTGCTTCATCAGCGGCGCCGACAACCAGTGCTACCTGCCGCAGAGCACCCTCAAGACCTACGAGCGGTTGTGCGACATGCATGGCCCGCAGTTGTTCAGTCGCCATGAAATACCGGGCTATGGCCACATCGACTGCATGTTCGGCAAGGATGCGGTGGTGGATGTGTATCCGATCATTCTTGAGCACCTGGAGAAGACCGCGCTCGGTTGACTCAAGACCGAGTCGACCGCATCGCGAGCAAGCTCGCTCCCACAGGGGGCCTATGTGCCGCTGAATTCGTGCACGCCGCGAAACCAGTGTGGGAGCGAGCTTGCTCGCGATGGCGATCGCCAGAGCGATGTATCTCGTGAGTCAGGAATAAGGAAAAGGATGCCATGAACACTTACATCCGCTGGTTCCAACGCGTCATCTGGATCGGAATCGTCATGAACATGGTCTTCGCGATCCCGGCGCTGTTTGCGCCGGCGTTGCTGACGTCCATGATTGGCCTGCCCCCCGTATTGTCCGATCCCTGGCTGGAAAACGCCGGCATGTTGCTGGTGGGGATCAGCCTGTTCTACATGCCTTCGGGCTTCAACGCGCCGCGTTTCGTGGTGCATTCGTGGTTGTGCGTGCTGTCGCGGCTGGTGGCGGTGGTGTTCTGGATCTACCTGATCAACACCAACAACCAGGGCTCGCTGTTCGTGCCGATGTTGATGGGCGACCTGACCATGTTCTTGGTCCTGGGCGTGCTGTTGTACCTCGGCAGCCCAGTGGCCAACCGTCCGCTGGCGTTGCTCTGCGCCGGTTGGCGCGAGTGGCGCGCCGGCTGGGCGCTGCGCTGGCAGAGTCACGGGTTCAAGGTCGGCACGTTGGTGGTGGTCTTGCTGTTGGGTTTCATCGGCTACCAGACCTGGTACCAGATGATCCGGGAAGTGCCGCAACCGGACTTCGCTTCCGACGAAGACCACTACAAATACGCCGCCATCGGTCTGGGAATCGAGGCGCGGATTCCCTACTACCTGTTCGCCGTGCTGCCGCAGATGTGCCCGGAAAAACTGCCCAAGCCGGGCGGCTACGAGGTGTTCGGTTTCCTCTATGAAAACGGCAAGGACCTGCCCATCGGCATGGCCAAGCGGCAGCTCGGCTATCCCACCGTGGAGCCGAACTGCGCGCTGTGCCACACCGGTTCCTATCGGGCCAATGCCACTGACGTAGCGGTACCGGTCGCCGCCGCGCCGGCCAATACCCTGCAACTGCAAGCCTTCCAATGGTTCGCCTACGAGTGTGCCAGCGACCCGAAATTCACCCCCGATGCGGTCATGACGGCGATCAACAACAAGTTCCAGCTGGGCTTTTTCGAAAAGCTCTACAACCGCTACCTGATCATTCCGATGGCCAAGAGCGCGTTGCTCAAGCAGAAGCAGGCCTACGCCTGGCAGAAGCTGCGTCCGGCCCAGGGGCCAGGACGGACCGACACCTTCAACCCGACCAAAATGGTGGTCTTTGGCTTCCCGGATGACTCCACGATCGGCACCGTGGACCTGCCCCAGGTGTGGAACCAGAAACCTCGTGAATCCATGTACCTGCACTGGGACGGCAATAACAACAAGATCCACGAACGCAACTACGCGGCGGCCATGGCCGTGGGCGCGACGCCGGAATCGGTGCTGCCGCCGAGTTTCAATCGCGTCACGAACTGGCTGCTGGGCCACAAGGCGCCGGCCTGGCCGTTCGCTCTGGACCAGGCGAAAGTCGCCCAGGGCAAACCGATCTGGGAACAGAACTGCGCCGCTTGCCATGATTTCGGCCGCAGCGACACTGGCCAGGTCACCACCAACATCGACCAGTTGGGCACCGACCCCCATCGCCTCAACTCCTTCACCACCGGCCTGGTCACGGCGTTCCACGGCTTCAAGAAACCGCCGTTCGACTTTGGCGCCTACCGCAAGACCCAGAGCTACAGCAACACCCCTACCGACGGCATCTGGCTGCGGGCGCCATACCTACACAACGGTTCGGTGCCAACCCTGTGGGATCTGCTGCAAGCGCCGGAACAACGTCCGCAAGTGTTCTACACCGGCTCCGATATCTACGATCCGCAGAAGGTCGGTTTCGTCACCAGTGGCGCGCAGATGAAGGCGTCGGCGGATTTCAAATACGACACCCGCCTGGAAGGCAACCACAACGGCGGTCACCTGTATGGCACGCAGCTGTCGGACGTCGACAAGCGGGCCCTGATCGAATTCATGAAGACCCTGTAGCCCGGGGCATTACGAAGGAGCGTTCACATGTCATTACTGCACCATTGGGAACATGAGTTCGACAAGGTCAAGGTCCGCCTGCACGGGTTGGTCACGCGGCTGGAGATGTCCTGGAAGAAACTCGTCAACGACCTGGAGCCCGAGGAGTTCCAGGCCATCGTCAAATTGCTGGAGCGAGGCCACGACCAGGCCCGGCATGTCATCGATCACGGCGATCTGCCGGACGACGAACCGGCGGTGCCGTGGGAGTTGGCTCACGGCCTGTCGATCCTGAAGATCGGCAACGCCACGCCGCTGCCGCAAAGCGAAGACGAGTTGCCCACCCGGGTTCTCAAGGACGGCACCTTGCTCGGTTGTCGCAAATGGGAGTTGCTGGACCTGCTGTGGAGCGAGGCGCTGCTCAAGTGGATCGAAAACCTGCGTCACCACGCGCCGTTCGCCACAAACCCGGCGCTGGTGAAAATGGACAACGACGTGGTGCTGGCCATCGCCGGCGATTGGGGCACCGGGCCGTTCGACAGCCACGCGCCCGCCGTGGCCGTCGCCAACCAGATGCAACTGGCCCAGGCCGATTTCACCATCCACCTGGGCGACGTGTATTACGCCGGCACCCATTCCCAGGAAGACGTTGACATGGTCGGCTGGCCCCAGGGCAAGCACGGCTCGTTCACGCTCAATTCCAACCATGAGATGTACAGCGGCGCACACGGTTATTTCAAGGAACTGGCCAAGCGTTTTCCGGTGCAACAGGGCACCAGCTACTTTGCGTTGTACAACGACGATTGGTTGGTGGTTGGGCTCGACAGCGCCTACGCCTCGGATGCTATGAACCTGTACATGGACGGCACCCTCAACACCCAGCAGATCGAATGGATGAAGAGTCTGCCCAAGCGCAAGAAGCTCATGGTTCTCAGCCATCACCAGGGCTTCGATATCTCCGGGCACAACAAGACTGCGCTCTACCAACCGGTCTGTGACGCCTTGGGGCGCGAGCCGGATTATTGGTATTGGGGGCATTTGCACAATGGCATCTGCTATGCGCCGCAAGGCGGGTTGCACGCGCGCTGCGCCGGGCACGGAGCGATTCCCTACGGCACCACCAGCGAATTGAACGGACATGCGCGGGTGTTGTGGTCGGAAACTGAGCTGGCGGGGGACGAGGCGTATCCGGAGCGGGTGTTGAATGGGTATGTGAAGGTACAACTGAAGGGAGAGGAGATTGTCGAGACGTTTTATGGGGAGGATGGCAGTGTGCGGTGGTCTTCCCGGTAGTCGGTGAATGTCAGGCCGCTATCGCGAGCAAGCTCGCTCCCACATGGGGTCTTCGGTGCGCTGAAGATCCCCTGTGGGAGCGAGCTTGCTCGCGATGCTTCTGACTTAGCCCTGGACCGGCACGCCCTTGAGGTACGGCGCCGGCTCGGCCCCGAGGTTGTTGAGCAGGCGCTCGCTGTACCAATCCACGAAGTTCACCACGCCGAACTCATAGGTCTTGGAGTACGGGCCTGGCTGGTAGGCGGTGGAGTTGATGCCGCGCTGGTTTTCCTCGGCCAGGCGACGGTCCTGGTCGTTGGTGGCGTCCCAGACTTCGCGCATGCGTGCCACGTCGTAGTCCACGCCTTCGACCGCATCCTTGTGCACCAGCCACTTGGTGGTGACCATGGTTTCCTGGGCGCTGATCGGCCACACGGTGAACACGATGATGTGGTCGCCCATGCAGTGGTTCCACGAGTGCGGCAGGTGCAGGATGCGCATCGAGCCCAGGTCCGGGTTCTTGATGCGACCCATCAGCTTGGCGCAGCCTTGCTTGCCGTCCATGGTCATCGACACGGTGCCCTTGAGCAGCGGCATGCGCACGATGCGGTTGCGCAGGCCGAAGCTGGCGTGGGCGTACGGGATCTTCTCGGCATCCCAGGCGGCGGCGGAAGCGGCCACGTGGTCCTTGAACGCCTGGTCGGCGCGTGGGTCGGTAACGTCGTCCCATTCCAACAGGGTCTTGAGCAATTCAGGGTGCGAGGCGTTGCAGTGGTAGCACTCGCGGTTGTTCTCCAGCACGAGTTTCCAGTTGGCCTTTTCCATCAAGGTGGTTTGCACCGCCACCTTGGTGTTCTCCATGTCGTACGGTTCCATGTAGTGGTTCAGGGTCGACAGGAAATCATCGATGGCCGGCGGGTTTTCGGCCAGGCTGATGAAGATGTAGCCGCCAGCAGTCTTCACGTTCACCGGCTTGAGGCCGTACTGCTTCATGTCGAAGTCGGCGCCCATCTCGGTGCCGGCGAACAGCAGGCGACCGTCCAGTTCGTAGGTCCACTGGTGGTAGTGGCAGACCAGTTTGGCGACCTTGCCCTTTTCGCTGGTGCACAGCCGCGAACCGCGGTGGCGGCAGACGTTATGGAAGGCGTGCACCACACCGTCGGCGCCGCGAATCACGATGATCGGGTTCTTGCCGATTTGCAGGGTCAGGTAGTTGCCCTTGGCCGGGATTTCGCAAGTCATGCCGGCGATCAACCATTCTTTCTGGAAGATTTCCTGCATGTCGATATCAAACAGGCGCTCATCACTGTAGAACGGTTGCGGCAGCGAAAAGGTACGCTCGCGCTCTTGCAGCATTTGCGCGGTGGCCTTGCGTGCGGGTTCCAGCGGATCGCCCAGGCTCAGGGTAGTGGTGTCCATCGTTTTATCCTCGTGGCCCTCTAAGCGGGGCCGGTGAAAATGGCTAATCGGTTGTGCTACGCAAGGCAGAAAACTTTGTTTATCTGTTGGGGCGAGTGTGGGGCCGCGCAGGGGCACAACCTTATCCATGGGCGACATGGCCCAATCTGTTCCCGACGCGCAAGCCCCGGTCGTTGGGGGCTGGTCGCGATAAGTATGTGAATGTCGCAGATAGGTAAATGGTCACTCAGGTGCCTGCGCACAATCGCCATCATGAAGGCCGACAGTCGGCCGTGGAGATCAGCATGTCCAATAATTTCCTGAACCCGGTCACCACCCAGACCTGGGCCAATGGCCGACATATCGTGCGTTGCGTCAAAGTCATCCAGGAAACCTGGGATGTGCGCACCTTTTGCTTCATGGCCGACCAGCCGATCATGTTCTTTTTCAAGCCCGGGCAGTTCGTCACCCTGGAGCTGGAAATCGAAGGCCAGCCGATCATGCGTTCCTACACCATCTCCAGCTCGCCGTCGGTGCCCTACAGCTTCTCCGTAACGATCAAGCGCGTGCCGGGGGGCAAGGTCTCCAACTGGTTGCACGATACCCTGCATGAAGGCCAGGAACTGGCGGTGCACGGGCCGGTGGGGTTGTTCAACGCCATCGATTTCCCGAGCCCGAAAGTCTTGTACCTCAGTGGCGGCGTGGGCATCACGCCGTGCATGTCCATGGCGCGCTGGTTCTACGACACCAACGCCAACGTCGACATGACCTTCATCCACAGCGCCCGCTCGCCCAAGGACATCATCTACCACCGCGAGCTGGAGCACATGGCGTCGCGGATCGACAACTTCAGCTTGCACCTGATCTGCGAAAAGCATGGCCTGGGCGAGCCGTGGGCCGGGTATCGCGGTTACCTGAACCACAAGATGCTGGAATTGATGGTGCCCGACTTCCTCGAGCGCGAAGTGTTCTGCTGCGGCCCGACGCCTTACATGACGGCGGTCAAGCGCCTGCTGGAAGCGGCCGGCTACGACATGAAGCGTTACCACGAGGAATCCTTCGGCGCGACGCCACCGGAAGCCCGCGCCGATGCGGTGGAGCAGGCCGAGCAGGCTGCCGACGCGCCAGAAGTCGATGCCGCGGACCTGCACCTGGTGGAATTCACCTCTTCTGGCAAGAGCATTCGCGTGGGGCCGGGAGAAACCGTCCACGCCGCTGCCGCCAAGCTTGGCATGATGATCCCCAAGGCCTGCGGTATGGGCATCTGCGGCACCTGCAAGGTGCTGAAGCTGGGCGGGGAAGTGGAGATGGAGCACAACGGCGGGATCACCGAGGACGACGAGGCCGAGGGTTATATCCTGTCGTGCTGTAGCGTGCCGAAGGGGGATGTGCGGATCGATTTCTGATTCGCTCGCTCGGGTAGATGTAAATCCCTCTGTGCCTGGAGGGATTTACTTGTGCCTAGAGGTATTTCCTTGTGCCTAGAGGGATTTCCTGTGGCGAGGGGATTTATCTCCGTCGGGCTGCGAAGCAGCCCTAAAACCTGCAATCGCGGTGCTTCAGGCAGACCGAGTTGACTGCTTTGGGGCTGCTTTGCAGCCCAGCGGGGATAAATCCCCTCGCCACGGGTGTCCCGGCCCGGTCTTGAGTGTGTTTCTACTTAGCCCGCCATCACTTCCCGAATATCCGCCGCCAGCTCCCGCACCCGCGCTTCCTCGGTATCCCACGAGCACATGAAGCGTGCGCCGCCCTTGCCGATGAAGGTGTAGAAACGCCAGCCCTTGGCCGTCAGTGCGGCGATGGCCGGTTCCGAGAGTTGCAGAAACACGCCGTTGGCCTGGACCGGAAACATCAGTTCCACGCCGTCGATGTCGCTGACCAGTTCAGCCAGCAATTGCGCGCAGCGGTTGGCGTGGCGGGCGTGCTTGAGCCACGCGTCGTCTTGCAGCAAGCCGACCCACGGCGCGGAGAGGAAGCGCATTTTCGAAGCCAGTTGCCCGGCCTGTTTGCAGCGGTAGTCGAAGTCTTCGGCCAGGTCGTGGTTGAAGAACAGGATCGCCTCGCCCACCGCCATGCCGTTTTTCGTCCCGCCGAAGCACAGCACGTCCACGCCGGCTTTCCAGGTCAGGTCGGCCGGGGTGCAGCCAAGGAAGGCGCAGGCGTTGGAGAAGCGCGCGCCGTCCATGTGCAGGTTCAGCCCCAGTTCCTTGCAGGTGGCGCTGATGGCGCGGATTTCATCCGGCGTATAGACACTGCCGACTTCCGTGGCCTGGGTCAGGGTCACGACGCGTGGCTTGGGGTAGTGGATGTCCTGGCGCTTGAGCGCGACCTCGCGGATCGATTCGGGGGTCAGCTTGCCATTCTCGGTGCGTGCCACCAGCAGCTTGGAACCGTTGGAGAAGAATTCCGGTGCGCCGCATTCGTCGGTTTCGACGTGGGCGGTTTCCGAGCAGATCACGCTGTGATAACTCTGGCACAACGACGACAGGGCCAAGGAGTTGGCAGCGGTGCCATTGAACGCAAAGAACACTTCGCAGTCGGTTTCGAATAGCTCCCGGAAGCCATCTGCCGCGCGGTGGGTCCAATCGTCGTCGCCGTAGGCACGCTGGTGGCCCTGGTTGGCTTCTTCCATGGCGGCCCAGGCTTCGGGGCAAATACCGGAATAGTTGTCGCTGGCGAATTGTTGGCTCTTGTCGGTCATGGCCTTGCTCCTTGAATAGAGAGTCCTGGGTAAGAGATCCCTGGCGGAATGCCCCGGATGAGGGGTTCCATGGTTCGGCGTGCTTGGGTCCACGACGCCGTGATCGATACTGGTGCGCACTTTACCCAAGATTGGCGGGGGAACACACCGGATGTTTCTGTCAGAAAAAAACCGAGTCATTGAGTCGATAGGATCATGAGTCGACGTGATGGCGCTCTGGACTTGCTCAAATGGTTGGCACTGTTGTCGATGATTCTCGATCATCTGCGATATATCGGTTTTTCCGTCGATTGGCTATACGTGCCGGGGCGGCTGGCGTTTCCGTGGTTCTGCCTGGCGATGGCGGCGAACCTGACGCGCGGCGGGACCGATGCTGGCTCGTGGCGCTACCTGGGTTGGTTGTTGCTGTTCAGTGCCGTCAGCGAAATTCCCTACCGCCTGTTCATTCCCGACCCCTCCACCCTGAACGTCATGCCGACGCTGGTGCTCGGGTTGTTTGTGGCGCGCGGTTGGCAGGCGCCCACCCTCGAGGCCCGATGCCTGGCCGCGGTGGCACTACTGTTGGCGGCGCTGTTTTCGTCGAATTTGATGTTCGGTTTCTTCGGCGTGCTGCTGCCGCTGGTGATGTTGCTGCTGTTCAAGCGTTCCTTGTATCTGGCCTTGTTGCCGGGATTGGTCTGTGTCGCGGCCAACCAGTGGCGGGTGTTGTATGGCGCGGCTTGGCTGGGGGACGCGGTGGCGATTTGGGGACTGGTGGCTTGCCTGATCGCGCCAGGGTTGGGGCTGGTGCTGTCGCGACAGGCGAGGCGTTTTCAGCCGCCGGCGATGCGGCGCTGGGCGTATGGCCTTTATCCGGCGCATTTCCTGGCCTTGCTCGTGGTTCGCCAGATCGCCGCATAGCCTTTGTGGCGAGGGGATTTATCCCCGCTGGGCTGCGAAGCAGCCCCAAGATAGCTAATTCAACCAATCTGACCCACCCAGGTGTCTGGTTTTAGGGCCGCTTCGCGCCCCAGCGGGGATAAATCCCCTCGCCACAATGACCGTGTCTGTTCCCATGTCGTAAACGCACCTTTGCGTGGCGTCCATAGGCATTTGACCTGCCTGCGCCGGCCATACCATCGCATCCAAAGGGCACGACCGAAACGGTCCGTGCCTCACCGAGACGAAAGGCGCACCGCCGCCGCTGGGAGAGACGCGATGTTCAGCAAGCAAGACCAAATCCAAGGCTACGATGATGCACTGCTGGCGGCGATGAATGCCGAGGAGCAACGCCAGGAAGATCACATCGAACTGATCGCGTCGGAGAACTACACCAGCAAGCGTGTGATGCAGGCCCAGGGCAGCGGCTTGACCAACAAATACGCCGAAGGCTACCCGGGCAAGCGCTACTACGGTGGCTGCGAGCACGTCGACAAAGTCGAAGCCCTGGCCATCGAGCGCGCCAAGCAATTGTTCGGCGCCGATTACGCCAACGTCCAGCCGCACTCCGGTTCGTCGGCCAACAGCGCCGTCTACCTGGCCTTGCTGCAAGCCGGCGACACCATCCTGGGCATGAGCCTGGCCCACGGCGGTCACCTGACCCACGGTGCCAAAGTGTCGTCCTCGGGCAAGCTTTATAACGCGGTGCAATACGGTATCGACACCACCACCGGCCTGATCGACTACGACGAAGTCGAGCGCCTGGCAGTCGAGTGCAAGCCGAAGATGATCGTTGCCGGTTTCTCCGCCTACTCCAAGACCCTGGATTTCCCACGTTTCCGCCAGATCGCCGACAAGGTCGGTGCGCTGTTGTTCGTCGACATGGCCCACGTCGCTGGCCTGGTTGCCGCCGGCCTGTACCCGAACCCGCTGCCGTACGCCGACGTGGTGACCACCACCACCCACAAGACCCTGCGCGGTCCACGGGGCGGCCTGATCCTGGCCAAGTCCAACGAAGAGATCGAGAAGAAGCTCAACGCCGCGGTATTCCCCGGCGCCCAGGGCGGCCCGCTGATGCACGTGATTGCCGGCAAGGCCGTGTGCTTCAAGGAAGCGCTGGAGCCTGGCTTCAAGGCCTATCAACAGCAAGTGATTGAAAACGCCCAGGCCATGGCTGGCGTGTTCATCAAGCGCGGCTACGATGTAGTGTCCGGCGGCACCGACAACCATCTGTTCCTGGTCAGCCTGATTCGCCAAGGCCTGACCGGCAAGGACGCCGACGCCGCCCTGGGCCGTGCCCACATCACCGTCAACAAGAACGCCGTGCCGAACGACCCGCAATCGCCGTTCGTGACCTCGGGCCTGCGCATCGGCACCCCGGCAGTGACCACGCGTGGTTTCAAGGTTACTCAGTGCGTCACGCTGGCCGGCTGGATCTGCGACATCCTCGACAACCTCGGCGACGCCGATGTCGAGGCCAATGTCGCGCAGCAAGTGGCGGCCCTGTGCGCGGACTTCCCGGTTTATCGCTGAGTCGGTTTTGGAGTAAATGACTATGCAACGCTATTCAGGCTTCGGCCTCTTCAAACACTCACTCAGCCATCATGAAAACTGGCAGCGGATGTGGCGCACGCCGACCCCGAAAAAGGTCTACGACGTGGTCATCGTTGGCGGTGGCGGGCATGGCCTGGCGACCGCCTATTACCTGGCCAAGGAACACGGCATCACCAACGTGGCCGTGGTCGAGAAGGGCTGGTTGGGCGGCGGCAACACCGCGCGCAACACCACCATCGTGCGCTCCAACTACCTGTGGGACGAATCGGCCCACCTGTACGAACACGCGATGAAACTCTGGGAAGGCCTGTCCCAGGACCTGAACTACAACGTGATGTTTTCCCAGCGTGGCGTCTACAACCTGTGCCACACCCTGCAGGACATCCGTGATTCCGAGCGTCGCGTCAGCGCCAACCGCCTCAACGGCGTGGACGGCGAGTTGCTCAACGCCAAGCAAGTGGCCGACGAGATCCCGTACCTGGATTGCTCGAAAAACACCCGCTACCCGGTGATGGGCGCCACCGTCCAGCGTCGCGGCGGCGTGGCTCGTCACGATGCCGTGGCCTGGGGCTTTGCCCGGGCGGCTGACGCCTTGGGCGTGGACTTGATCCAGCAGACCGAAGTGATCGGTTTCCGCAAGGAAAACGGCGTGTGCATCGGCGTGGAAACCAACAAGGGCTTCATCGGCGCCAAGCGCGTCGGCGTGGTCACTGCCGGTAACTCCGGGCACATGGCCAAGCTCGCGGGCTTCCGCCTGCCGGTCGAATCCCACCCGCTGCAAGCGCTGGTGTCCGAGCCGATCAAGCCAATCATCGACAGCGTGATCATGTCCAACGCCGTGCACGGCTACATCAGCCAGTCCGACAAGGGCGACCTGGTGATCGGCGCCGGTATCGACGGCTACAACGGCTACGGCCAGCGTGGTTCGTACCCGGTGATCGAGCACACCATCCAGGCTATCGTCGAGATGTTCCCGGTGTTGTCCCGCGTGCGCATGAACCGCCAGTGGGGCGGCATCGTCGACACCACGCCGGACGCCTGCCCGATCATCTCCAAGACCCCGGTGCCGAACATGTTCTTCAACTGCGGTTGGGGCACCGGTGGCTTCAAGGCGACACCTGGCTCGGGCAACGTGTTTGCCGCGAGCCTGGCCAAGGGTGAAATGCACCCATTGGCCGCACCTTTCTCCATCGACCGTTTCCACAACGGTGCGTTGATCGATGAACACGGCGCTGCTGCGGTTGCCCACTAACAGGAGAAATCCCCATGTTGCATATCTTCTGTCCTCACTGCGGCGAACTGCGCTCCGAAGAGGAATTCCATGCATCCGGCCAGGCGCATATCCCGCGCCCACTGGATCCGAACGCCTGCACCGACGAGCAGTGGGGCGACTACATGTTCTTCCGTGACAACCCACGCGGCTTGCACCATGAGCTGTGGGATCACGTCGCCGGTTGCCGCCAGTACTTCAACGCGACCCGTGACACCGTGACCTACGAGATTCTCGAAACCTACAAGATCGGCGAAAAGCCGCAGTTCACCGACAAGGCTGACAGTCCGAAAGCGGCTGCACAGGCTCTGGGAGAGAAGGTATGAGCCAGATCAATCGCCTGTCCAACGGCGGACGGATCGACCGCAACAAAGTGCTGACATTCACCTTCAACGGCCAGACCTACAAAGGCTTCGAAGGTGACTCCCTGGCCGCCGCGCTGCTGGCCAACGGTGTCGACATCATCGGCCGCAGCTTCAAGTATTCCCGTCCGCGCGGCATCTTCGCCGCCGGCGCCGAAGAGCCGAACGCGGTGCTGCAGATCGGTGCCACCGAAGCCACGCAGATTCCCAACGTGCGCGCCACGCAACAGGCGCTGTATCAAGGTTTGGTCGCCACCAGCACCAACGGCTGGCCGAACGTGAACAACGACATGATGGGGATTCTCGGCAAGGTCGGCGGCAAGCTGATGCCGCCGGGTTTCTACTACAAAACCTTCATGTACCCGCAATCGTTCTGGATGACCTACGAGAAGTACATCCGCAAGGCCGCGGGCCTGGGTCGCTCGCCGACCGAGAACGATCCGGACACCTACGACTACATGAACCGTCACTGCGACGTGCTGATCGTTGGCGCTGGCCCGTCTGGCCTGGCTGCCGCGTTGGCGGCTGGCCGCAGCGGTGCCCGCGTGATCCTGGCCGACGAGCAGGAAGAGTTCGGCGGCAGCCTGCTCGACTCCCGCGAAAGCCTGGACGGCAAGCCGGCGACCGAGTGGGTCGCGGCCGCAGTGGCTGAGCTGCGCTCGATGCCGGAAGTGGTGCTGTTGCCTCGCGCCACCGTGAACGGTTATCACGACCATAACTTCCTGACCATCCATGAGCGGCTCACTGATCACCTGGGTGACCGCGCACCGATCGGCCAGGTTCGCCAGCGCATCAACCGGGTTCGCGCCAAGCGCGTGGTCCTGGCGACCGGCGCCTGCGAGCGCCCATTGGTCTACGGCAACAACGACGTGCCGGGCAACATGCTGGCTGGCGCAGTTTCTACCTACATCCGCCGCTACGGCGTGGCGCCGGGCAAGAAACTGGTCCTGAGCACCAACAACGACCACGCCTATCGCGTGGCCCTGGACTGGTTCGACGCCGGCCTGCAAGTGGTCGCCGTGGCCGACGCCCGCAGCAACCCACGTGGCGCGCTGGTGGAAGAAGCCCGCGCCAAGGGCATCCGCATCCTCACCGGCAGTGCCGTGATCGAGGCCCGTGGCAGCAAGCGCGTCACCGGGGCACGTGTGGCCGCGATCGACGTCCGTGCCCACAAAGTCACCAGCCCCGGCGAATGGCTGGACTGCGACCTGGTGGCCAGCTCCGGCGGCTACAGCCCGGTGGTCCACCTGGCTTCACACCTGGGCGGCAAGCCGATCTGGCGTGAAGACATCCTCGGTTTCGTACCGGGCGAAGCCCCGCAAAAACGTGTCTGCGTCGGCGGTATCAACGGCGTCTATGGCCTCGGCGATAGTTTGGCCGACGGATTCGAAGGCGGCGTGCGCGCGGCCAGCGAAGCCGGCTTCAAGGCCGTCGAGGGCGTGTTGCCTAAAGCGCTGAGCCGTCACGAAGAACCGACCCTGGCGCTGTTCCAGGTGCCTCACGAAAAAGCCACCGCACGGGCGCCGAAGCAATTCGTCGACCTGCAGAACGACGTCACTGCCGCCGCCATCGAGCTCGCCACCCGCGAAGGCTTCGAGTCGGTGGAACACGTCAAGCGCTACACCGCGCTGGGCTTCGGTACCGACCAGGGCAAGCTGGGCAACGTCAACGGCCTGGCCATCGCGGCCCGCTCGCTGAACGTGAGCATCCCGCAGATGGGCACCACCATGTTCCGTCCGAACTACACGCCGGTGACCTTCGGCGCGGTGGCGGGCCGGCACTGCGGGCACATCTTCGAGCCGGTGCGTTTCACCGCGCTGCATGCCTGGCATGTAAAGAACGGTGCCGAGTTCGAAGACGTCGGCCAGTGGAAGCGCCCTTGGTACTTCCCGAAGAACGGCGAAGACCTGCATGCCGCAGTCAAGCGCGAATGCAAGGCCGTGCGTGACAGCGTCGGCCTGCTGGACGCTTCGACCCTGGGCAAGATCGACATCCAGGGCCCGGACGCTCGTGAGTTCCTCAACCGCGTCTACACCAACGCCTGGACCAAGCTCGACGTGGGCAAGGCCCGCTACGGCCTGATGTGCAAGGAAGACGGCATGGTCTTCGACGACGGCGTAACGGCCTGTCTGGCGGACAACCACTTCCTGATGACCACTACCACTGGCGGCGCGGCGCGTGTACTGCAGTGGCTGGAAATCTATCACCAGACCGAATGGCCAGACCTGAAGGTGTACTTCACCTCGGTCACCGACCATTGGGCAACGATGACCTTGTCGGGCCCCAACAGCCGCAAGCTGCTCGGCGACGTCACCGACATCGACCTGGACAAGGACGCGTTCCCGTTCATGACCTGGAAGGAAGGCTTGGTGGGCGGCGTGCCGGCCCGAGTGTTCCGGATCTCGTTCACCGGTGAACTCTCGTACGAAATCAACGTGCAGGCCGACTACGCCATGGGCGTGCTCGAGCAGATCGTCGAGGCTGGCAAGAAGTACAACCTGACCCCGTACGGCACCGAGACCATGCACGTATTGCGGGCCGAGAAGGGCTTCATCATCGTCGGCCAGGATACCGACAGCTCGATGACCCCGGACGACCTGAACATGGGCTGGTGCGTCGGCCGGACCAAGCCGTTCTCGTGGATCGGCTGGCGCGGCATGAACCGTGAAGATTGCGTGCGTGAAGACCGCAAGCAACTGGTGGGCCTCAAGCCGATCGACCCGAATGTCTGGCTGCCGGAAGGCGCGCAACTGGTATTCAACCCCAAGCAGGCGATCCCGATGTCGATGGTTGGCCACGTCACTTCCAGCTATGCGCATAACTCCCTGGGTTATTCGTTTGCGATGGGCGTGGTCAAGGGCGGCTTGAAGCGCCTGGGCGAGCGAGTGTTCGCGCCATTGGCCGACGGCAGCGTGATCGAGGCAGAGATCGTTTCTTCGGTGTTCTTCGATCCGAAGGGGGATCGGCAGAATATCTAGTGGCTTGAGGTCCTGTGGGACGCAATCGCGAGCAAGCTCGCTCCCACAGTTGATCGCGTAACCCTTGTGGGAGCGAGCTTGCTCGCGATGACGGCCTGACAGCCACCACAAGGGTTTGACCCAACAGCATTCAGACAGGTGCTCCATATGACCGCAGTCAACGTGTACCAACAACGCCCAACCACCGGGGCCAAGGCCGAGTCGTCGCTGCACCATGCCGACCTCGCCAGCCTGGTGGGCAAGGGCCGCAAGAACGCCGGCGTGACCGTGCGCGAGAAAAAACTCCTCGGTCACCTGACCATTCGTGGCGATGGCCACGACCCGGCGTTCGCCGCCGGCGTGCACAAGGCCCTGGGCCTGGAATTGCCGGGCGCGCTGACCGTCGTGATCAAGGGTGAAACCAGCCTGCAATGGCTTGGCCCGGATGAATGGCTGCTGGTGGTGCCCACCGGCGAAGAATTCGCCGCCGAGCAGAAGCTGCGCGAAGCCCTGGGCGACCTGCACATCCAGATCGTCAACGTCAGCGGCGGCCAGCAGATCCTCGAATTGTCCGGCCCGAACGTGCGCGATGTGCTGATGAAATCCACCAGCTACGATGTACACCCAAGCAACTTCCCGGTGGGCAAGGCGGTGGGCACGGTGTTTGCCAAGTCGCAACTGGTGATCCGCCATACGGCTGAAGACACCTGGGAACTGGTGATCCGCCGCAGCTTCTCCGATTACTGGTGGCTGTGGTTGCAGGATGCGGCGGCTGAGTATGGGTTGAGCGTGCAGGCGTAAGGACTAAAGCCGACACGGCTTTTGTGGCGAGGGAGCTTGCTCCCGCTGGGGCGCGTAGCGGCCCTCGCTTTTTTGGCG
>NZ_VDLV01000001.1 GCF_013608025.1 Pseudomonas brassicacearum subsp. neoaurantiaca
CCCGGGCCGGGGAGCAGGGGCGTGGTTTCGCGGTGGTCGCCGATGAGGTGCGCAACCTGGCCCGACGCACCAGCCAAGCCACCGTGGCCATCTCCGATGTGGTCGGCAAGAACCGCGAGCTGGCCCGGCAGGCGGTGATCAGTATGCAGTCCAGTACGCTCAAGGCAGAGCAGGGCGTGAAGCTGGCGAATCAGGCGGGCACGGTGATCCTGGACATTCATCGCGGCGCGCAGCAGGTGGTCGAGGTGATTGGCGAGTTTGCCCACGCCATGGATCAGCGAGGCGATGCCTGATCGCGTCAGGCTGACCCAGGATGCGCAGCCGCCAACAACTCCTTGGTATACGGATGCTGGGGTGAATCGAACACGTCATGACTGGCGCCTTGCTCGACTACTTTGCCGTCCTTGATCACCAGCATGTCGTGGGCCAGGGCGCGCACCACCGCCAGGTCGTGGCTGATGAACAGGTAAGTCAGGCCGTGCTTTTGCTGAAGGTCGCGGAGCAGGGCGACCACTTGTTTCTGCACGGTGCGGTCGAGGGCGGAGGTGGGTTCGTCCAGCAGGATCAATGCTGGCTTGAGCACCAGCGCCCGGGCGATTGCGATGCGCTGACGCTGGCCGCCGGAAAACTCATGGGGATAGCGATGCCGGCTCTGCGGATCGAGGCCGACTTCCTTGAGCGCCTGGATCACCTGGGCTTCGCATTGCGCGGCGCTGGACGGGCTGTGGACTTCCAGTCCTTCGCTGATGATTTGTTGCACCGACATGCGCGGGCTGAGGCTGCCGAATGGGTCCTGGAAAACGATTTGCATCTGTTTGCGCCAGGGCCGCAGCTCTTTGTGCGACAGATGATCCAGCGCGTGGCCCTGGAAGCGGATGCTGCCTTCGGATTCGATCAGCCGCAGGATCGCCTGGCCGAGCGTGGATTTGCCGGAGCCGGACTCGCCGACGATGCCCAGGGTCTTGCCGCGCTGGATGCTCAGGCTGATGCCGTCCACGGCGCGCAGGTACTCCTTGCGCCGGAACAATCCGCCGCCGAGCGGGAAGCTGACCCGCAGATCCTCGACCTGCAGGACTTCTTCGCGTTCATCCCTAGGCAGGGCTTCGCCTTCCGGTTCGGCGTGCAGCAGCTCGCAGCTATAGGGGTGTTTCGGTGCGCTGAACAGCGTCTCGCACGGCGCCTGCTCGACGATTTCCCCGGCCTTCATCACGCACACCCGTTGAGCGATGCTGCGCACCAGGTTGAGGTCGTGGCTGATCAGCAGCAGGGACATGCCAAGCCGTTGCTGCAGAGACTTGAGCAGCAGCAGGATCTTGCGCTGCACGGTTACGTCCAGGGCGGTGGTCGGTTCGTCGGCAATCAACAGTTCCGGTTCGCAAGCCAGGGCCATGGCGATCATGACGCGCTGGCGCTGGCCGCCGGAAAGTTGATGCGGATAAGCCTTGAGTCGTTCGGCGGGTTTCTGGATGCCAACCAGGGCCAGCAGTTCCAGGATTCGCTGGCGCGCGGCCTTGCCGCCCAGGCCACGATGCAGCATCAAGGTTTCGCCGATCTGCTTTTCAACGCTGTGCAGCGGGTTTAGCGACGTCATCGGCTCCTGGAAGATCATGGCGATCCGGTTGCCGCGCAACTCGCGCAGCGTCTTGGCCTCGGCGCCCACTAGCTCTTCGCCGCGATAGCGAATGCTGCCGGTGGTGCGCGTGCCGTTTTCCGGCAGCAGTTGCAGGATCGAATGCGCGGTGACCGACTTGCCGGAGCCCGACTCGCCCACCAGCGCCAGGCACTCGCCGGGACGAATGTCCAGGCACAGGTTGCGCACCACCTTCTGGTCATTGAAGGCCACACTCAGTTCGCGAATTTCGATCAGGTTGTCGCTCATCTCAAGGTTCCGCTCATGATAGTGGGTCAAGACCGAGGGTCGAACGCGTCTCGCAACGCTTCACCGATAAACACCAATAGAGAAAGAATCAGCGCCAAGGTGAAAAACGCCGTCAGCCCCAGCCACGGCGCTTGCAGGTTCTGCTTGCCCTGGGCGATCAGCTCTCCCAGGGATGCGCTGCCGGCCGGCATGCCGAAACCGAGGAAGTCCAGGGCTGTCAGTGTGGAAATCGCCCCGGTGAGAATAAAGGGTAGGTAGCTCAGCGTGGCGTTCATCGCATTGGGCAGGATGTGCCGCACGATGACCTTGCGGTCGCTCAGGCCCAGGGCCCTGGCGGCTTTGACGTATTCGAGATTGCGCCCGCGCAGGAACTCGGCGCGTACCACATCCACCAGGGCCAACCAGGAAAACAGCGCCATGATCCCCAACAGCCACCAGAAGTTCGGCTCGACGAAACCGGACAGGATGATCAGCAAATAGAGCACCGGCAGCCCCGACCAGACTTCCAGCAGGCGTTGCCCGAGCAGGTCCACCCAGCCGCCGTAATAACCCTGCAAGGCCCCGGCCGCGATACCAATCAACGCGCTGATGGCGGTCAAGGCCAGGGCGAACAGGATCGACACCCGCGCACCAAAGATGACCCGCGCCATGACGTCCCGGGCCTGGTCGTCGGTGCCCAGCCAATTGACGCTCGACGGCGGGCTTGGCGCCGGTTGATTGAGGTCGTAGTTGGGCGTGTCATCGCTGAATGGAATGGGCGGGAACAGCAGCCAGCCGCCGCCCCTGTGAATCAGGTCCTGGACATAACTGCTGCGATAGTCGGCCTGGAACGGCAACTGGCCGCCAAATTCCTGTTCGGTGTGGCGCTTGAACACCGGGAAGTACAGCGAGTCCTCGTAGCTCACCATCAGGGGCTTGTCGTTGGCGATCAGTTCACCGCCCAACGTCAGGATGAACAGGCCGATGAACAACCACAGTGACCACCAGCCACGACGGTTCTTCTTGAAGCGCTCGAAACGGCGGCGACCCAACGGGGAAAGCTTGAACATCAGGCGTTCCTCGCGGCGAAGTCGATGCGCGGGTCCACCAGGGTGTAGCAGAGGTCGCCGATGAGTTTGATCAGCAGGCCGAACAGCGTGAAGATGAACAGCGAGCCAAACACCACCGGATAGTCCCGGGACACGGCGGCTTCATAGCTCATGCGCCCCAGGCCGTCGAGGGAGAAGATCACCTCGATCAGCAACGAGCCGGCGAAGAACACGCTGATGAATGCCTGGGGAATGCCCGACACCACCAGCAGCATCGCGTTGCGGAACACGTGGCCGTACAGCACTCGGCGTTCGCTCATGCCCTTGGCCCGCGCGGTGACTACGTATTGGCGGGTGATCTCGTTGAGGAACGAGTTCTTGGTGAGGATCGTCAGGGTGGCGAAGCCGCCGATCACCAGCGACGTGACCGGCAGCACCAAGTGCCAGAAGTAATCGGCGACCTTGCCCAACGTCGACAAGGACTCGAAGTTGTCCGAGACCAGACCGCGCACCGGGAACCAATTGAGCGAGGTGCCGCCAGCGAACACGACGATCAGGAACATCGCGAAGAGGAACGCCGGCATGGCGTAGCCGATGATGATCGCGGTGCTGCTCCACACATCGAAGGCCGAACCGTGATGCACGGCTTTGCGAATGCCCAGGGGGATCGACACCAGGTAGGTGATCAGCGTCGCCCAGAGCCCAAGGGAAATCGTCACTGGCATCTTTTCCAGGATCAGGTCGGTGACCGTGGCGCCGCGGAAAAAGCTCTTGCCGAAGTCCAGGCGAGCGTAGCTGGTGAGCATCAACCACAAACGTTCGTGGGCGGGCTTGTCGAAGCCGTACTGTTTCTCGATGTCCTTGATCAGTTGCGGGTCTAGCCCACGGCTGGCGCGGGAGCTGCCGGTCATGGCATTGCCCGAACTGCCGACGCTGGCGCCGCCGATGCCCTGCAGATGAGCGATCGCCTGTTCCACCGGTCCGCCCGGTGCTGCCTGGACGATGACGAAGTTCACCAGCAGGATAATCACCAGCGTGGGAATGATCAGCAGCAGGCGCCGCGCAATGTAAGCCCACATCAGTGATGCCCTCCAGGTGAGCCGCGCTTGATGCGTTCGGCGGTCATCTGCTCGTTGGTCAGCGGCGTGGTGCTGACTTCCCACCAGCTCTCGATGGCTTCGTCATTGCTCGCTTGGACTTTCGGCATACCGAAGCGATTCCACCACACGGTGGAGCTGCCGGGCGGGTAATAGTTGGGAATCCAGTAGTAGTTCCACTGCAGGACGCGGTCCAGCGCATGGGCATGGCGGAGCATGTCGCTTTGGGTAGTGGCCCTGACCAGCCCATCGATGAGCGCGTCCACGGCGGGATTCTGCAAGACCATGTAGTTGTTCGCGCCGGGGTCGGTGGCCGCCGCCGAGCCAAAGTAGTTGTACAGCTCCGTGCCCGGCGAAGTGCTTACGGGGTAACCGGTGATGATCATGTCGTAGTCGCGGCTCATCAGGCGGTTGACGTACTGGGACGAGTCGATGCGCCGGATATTCATGTCGATGCCGATCTGCGCCAGGGTCCGCTTATAGGGAAGCAGGAGGCGATCGATCCCGTTCTGGGTCACCAGGAAAGTGAAGCTCAGGGCCTCACCCTCGGCATTCACCAGGCGATCACCATCAGGTTTCCAGCCGGCCTGTTCCAACAGGGCCAGGGCTTGCAGTTGCTTGTCACGGATGATGCCGGTGCCGTCGGTTTTCGGCGCCTCGAAAACCTGGGTGAAGACTTCGTCGGGCACCTTGCCGCGCAATGGCTCCAGGATCGCCAGTTCGCCTGCGTCGGGCAGTTGCCGGGCGGCGAGGTCGGTGTTGGAGAAATAGCTCTGTTGACGCACGTAGAGGTTGCGCATCATCTGGCGATTGCTCCACTCGAAATCCCAGAGCATCGCCAGCGCCTGGCGTACGCGGCGGTCCTGGAACTGTGGTCGTTGCAGATTGAACACGAAGCCCTGGGCCGGCTGAGGTGCTTCGGTGGCGAGATGGGCCTTTTGCAGGCGACCGTCGCGCAGGGCCGGGCTGTCGTAGCCAATGGAGTAGCCGGTGGCGGAGAACTCACGGTTGTAGTCGTACGCGCCGCCGCGCAGGACCTGTCGGGCCACGTCGGTATCACCGAAGTACTCGATGCTGAAGTGGTCGAAATTGTAAAGGCCGCGGCTGACTGGCAGATCCTTGCCCCACCAGTCGGCGTTGCGCTCGAAGGTGATGCTGCGGCCCGAGTCGACCTTGCTCACCCGGTAAGGACCGCTGCCAAGAGGCGGCTCGTAGCCGCCGCCGTTGGCGAAGTCGCGGGTTTTCCACCAGTGCTCGGGGAAAACCGGCAGGGTGGCGATGTCCAGGGGGAGGGTGCGGCTTTCGTTGTTCTTGAAGTCGAAGCGAACGGTGCGTTCCGATTCCACCTCGACCCCTTTGACGGCAGCGAATTGGGTGCGATAGCGCAGGCTGCCCTGGGTCATCAGCAGATTGAAGCTGTAGCGCACATCTTGCGCGGTGATGGGCTTGCCATCGGCAAAACGTGCCTTGGGATTAAGGTAGAAACGTATCGACAGGCCGTCCTCGGCGCGTTCCATTTTCTCGGCAACCAGCCCGTAGACGGTATAGGGCTCGTCCAGCGAGCGCTGAGCCAGCGGCGAATAGAGCATGCCATCGACCTGGCTGACGCCGATGCCTTTGTCGATATAAGGCAGTACATGGTCGAAATGGCCGATCTCCATGGCTGAGCGGCGCATGGTGCCACCCTTCGGGGCCTGCGGATTGGCATAGGCGAAATGACCGAAGCCTTCGGCGTACTTGGCCGGTTCGCCATAAACGGTCAGGGCATGTTGGGGAGTGGCATTCACCGTTGCGGCGCCTGTCAGCAGGAGCACGGCGGAGAACAGCCAGGAGGGAAACGCCAGTCGCATTGTCAGCCTTAACGCCGAGTGATCGATGACCACGATTTGTACGCGAGCGACGTGCCGATCGCCAGCCCCTCGCATTACCCAAACATGACGGCCCACCAAAAGGCGGGCCGTCATGTAGATAAACCGGGATCAGTCCTGGCGGCTGGTCACTTCCAGCAGGTGATAGCCGAACTGGGTCTTGACCGGGCCTTGGACCACATTGATGGGTGCGCTAAAGACCACGGTGTCGAATTCCTTGACCATCTGGCCTGGACCGAACGAACCCAGGTCGCCGCCCTGACGGCTGGATGGGCAGGTGGAGTTGGCCTTGGCGATTTCAGCGAAATCGGCGCCGCCTTCGATCTGGGCCTTGAGTTCGTTGCACTTGTCTTCGCTGGAAACCAGGATGTGGCGGGCAGTGGCTTTGGCCATGGGAAAAATCCTTTCAATGTCTTTAAAAGTGGTCAGCCTACCGGAATTGGTACGGGTTTGTTGTCAAAAATGCGTCAAAGCCCGACGATTCGCAGGCGCTCGGCGTGCTTCAGGTAGAGGTCCACCGGATCGGTTCCCTTGCACCGTTCGCCGCCGACCGATTGGTTGATCGCGTCCAAGTGGTCCATCGGGTAGTCGGAGCGGATGACCTTGCCCAGGTGTGAGCTGAAGCGTCCGACGATGCCGTCGTTCTGCCCAGCCTCGGTGATGAAATATTCGGAGAAGGCGCGGCAGAAACCGCGCATGGGATCCGCGGCGTTATCACCGGTGTCTCGCACCGTGCCGCTCCACGAGTAATAGCGCACACCGTTAACCTCTTGCGCACCGTTGCCTCCCCAGTTACGGGGCAGGCCTTGAGGATACTTGTCATTGAACGCGCCCACGCCTTCGGTGGTCAGCGCTGCCAGCGCCGCAATGGCGTGTCGCGGGAGCTGTGCCTGGCCGCTGAGCGCTGAAATGAAGTCGGCAAAAAGCGTCGCGACTCGACTCGCGACATGCTCCGGCAGACGACCTGGGGTCAACGCCTTGCGCAGGAAATCGGCGAGTTCCGAACCTTGATTGGGCCCGTTGACCGAAGTGACCGAGGCGACAATGTCCGGTGCCAGCGCCGCAGCGTAGCGGGCGGCCAGCGCGCCTTGGCCGTGACCGATCAGGTTGACCCTGGCGGCGCCGGTTCCATCAAGGACCCGGTCAATCTGCGCCAATAGCTGCTCGCCACGGGCCTCATTGCAGTGCGTGACGGATACGTACGGGATGAACACTCGGGCGCCGGCCGTACGTAGGGCTTCTTTGATGCCCTGGAAAAGTTCGGATTGCCCAACTCTGTCGAACCCGAACAAACCATGGACCAATAAGATGGGAAAGCGCGTAGTTGCATTCCGTTGCATGTTCATACCTTTTTCGAAGAGGTTCATGTTGTGTTGCCAGCGCCACTCTAATCGACGCGGTGAGCGGGCGGTGTAGGACAAGACCGCTGCTAGCTGCGGAAACCGGAATAAAGAACATGAGAAGTTTCTTGCGAGGCGGGATGAGGCCTAGGACGTAGAGATGGGTCTGATAGCGGGCGCGCTTCGAGGCTACAACCTCAGTTGCCTGGGACCACGCTGCGCGTCGTGTTGTCTGATTGCCCGGCTGGGCACAAGGAATTTCAATGGCTTCATCCGGCGCCGTCACATCAGACGGTGCCTTTGTCCAAGGACTGGAGCCAGGATATGACCGTTGAATCATCTGTTCCCAAAACAAGGCGTTCGCCGCACAAGCTGCCGGCACCTTTACTGGCAAAGGCCCAAGGCGGCGCGATCGATCCCGCCTGGAGCAAGGTTGTCGTCACGGTCGTGCCGTACCCGATGATGGCTTGTGGCGATGAACTGCTGTTGCGTTGGCATGGCCTCAATAACGACGGCGAACCGTACCGCCATGAAGTCCGCCGGTTTGTCACGAGACGACAGGTAGGGCGCGATGTCGTTTTTGTCGTGCGCGAACCTCACCTTGCCGAGTTGGAGGGTGGCTCGTTGGAACTCTCATATCGGGTAACCAGCAAGCAACTGCCGGCCGGACTGGTTTCGGACCCCTTGCCGTTGGTGATTGGCGATGTACCGACGCATTTGTTGCCGCCCATCGCCAACGATGCAGTGGGTGGGAGTCTCGATCCAGGGCGAGTGCCTGAGGGCACGCAGGTCACTGTGCGGCCGTATTCAAGGATGGCGGCAGGCGATCGAATCCTCCTCATTGCCAGCCGTGATTCGAAGCCGTTATGGCGCGATGAACTCGATATCGAAGCCTATGCGGTGGGACGTGAAGTGTCGTTCTGGATTGAACACTCCAATATCGCTCCCCATCTCGGGGGCTCGCTGAGCTTGACCTATGTCGTCAGGCGAGGGCTTCTGGTGCGCCGGGCGGAATCGTTGTCGATCCGTATAGGTCCGCTGGTACGCCCTGCGCTGAAGGCGCCGGTCATCCTGGAGGCCCATGACGGTTGGCTTGATGTCGATGCGCTTGATGACGCGGCGACAGTGGTCATCGACGGGGTTGGATTGGAGGCGGGGGAACTGGTCTGGTTTCAGTGCGATGGCACTTATTTCACCGTCCGCGAATGTTCGATTACCGAGGCGACGGCAGGCCAGACGGTGGTCTTCAAGGTGCCCGCCGCTTATTGGCGCGATCAACGCGACCGTGCGGTCTGTTTCTTTTATCAGATCGAGCGCCTGGATGATGTCAGCCAGCGGTCTGCGACCGTGACCCTTCAGGTTCGTTCCGGGCTGCCTGGCGGTGGCAAGCCCCACGCCGAATGAGGGCTTGCCGATTGTTCAAGGCGTTCACGCCAGCGCTTGCAACCTGCAGTGAGCCTGGCGCAACAGTTGCTCGGTGGATTCCCAGCCAAGGCACCCATCGGTGACTGACACCCCGTAGCGCATCGCCGGGCCCAATGGCTGGCAGCCCTCGAACAGATGGCTTTCGAGCATCATGCCGATGAGGGCGTGATTGCCATGCACCCGTTGTTCCAATACTTCGTTGAATACCTGGGGTTGGCGCAGTGGGTCCTTGCCGCTGTTGGCGTGGCTGCAATCGACCATGATGCGGGTCGGGATCTTGAGGCGAGCCAGGTCGTCGTGTATCTGGGCCACGCTCTGGCGATCATAGTTCGGACCGCGATGGCCGCCGCGCAGCACCAGATGAGTGTCGGGGTTGCCCGGGGTCTGGATGATCGCCGGATGTCCCTGGCTATCGACGCCGAAATGCCGATGAGGATGGGCGGCGGAGCGCATGGCGTCACAGGCGATGCCGACGCCGCCATCCGTACCATTCTTGAAACCTACCGGCATGCCCAGGCCGCTGGCCATCTCCCGGTGAATCTGCGATTCGGTGGTACGGGCGCCGATGGCCACCCAGCTCAGCAGGTCGTCGAAGTAACCGGCAGCCATGGGCTGCAACAACTCCGTGGCGACGGGCAGCCCGAGTCGCAGCATTTCACGCATCAATTCCCGGGACAGGCCGAGGCCGGCGGCCATGTCGTCACTGCCGTCGAGGTGAGGGTCGTAGGCCAGGCCTTTCCAACCGACAGTGGTGCGCGGCTTTTCGACGTAGGCACGCATCACCAGCAGCATGCTGTCGCTCACCTCATGGGCAAGACGGGCGAGGTTGGCGGCGTATTCGAGGGCGGATTTCGGGTCGTGGATGGAGCAAGGGCCGACGATGACCAACAGGCGGGAATCCTCGCCATTGAGGATTGCGCGGATCGCTTGGCGATGGACACCGACTTGGTGACTCAACGCCACATCAAGTGGCAATTGATGCTTGAGCTGCAACGCGCTTGGCAAGCGCAGGGTCAGGGCTTCATTGGCAGGGTTGAGCGTGGACAGCGGCAAAGCGGAGACGGACGAATTCATGATCTGGCTTCCTGGGCGGGCAGCGGGTTCAGTCCCGCGCGCCGGCCCTATTGGGGTGTTCGACAATTGGCCACAATGGCCCGCAACGTAGGCATGCCACCGGTAGGTGACCGATCGGAGGCGGCAGGCTGTCCCGAGCGGTGGCTGGTAAATCGCCAGGCGGAAAAACTGTCGTAACGGTAATAAGTGGCGTAGTTCATGGCTCAATCCTCAAGTTGTCTGGTGCTGCGAATGTCTGGGGCCTGAAAAAACAAAACCCCCGGTCGGGAGGCCGACCGGGGGTTTGGAAAACTCTGGAAGGCGACCCGTTTGTCATGGGCGCCGTTTGGGTATCAGGCGCGCCAGTGGCTAAACCAATACCCAAAATAAAAGCTGACCGGAGTCTGCACGTTGTTCGCCCAGGCAGCCGCAACCGAGCGCAGGGCGCTGGCAGGTTGAACTGGTGAGAGGGCGTTGAACATGGTCTGTCTCCGATGAATGGTCCCGAGCTTACTAGAGCGCGACGCAGCCGTTCAATAAGAAAATTCTATTGACCGTTTAAAAACATTCGCCTCGCTTGAGTACGGCGGACTTTATGACAAACTCCAGCGTTGTGCTGACCCTTTCGGACGACCCATGAACGCTTCAGTCTTTGCTGCTGCACAGGCCATCTCCATTGCCGGGGACGTCAGTGCCAATCTTTCGCGTCATGAATCTTTCATGCAGGCCGCTGCCGAGCAGCACGTGCAAATGCTGGTGTTTCCCGAGTTGTCACTCACCGGTTATGAGCGAGGTCTGGCCGCGCAGTTGGCGATATTGCCTGACGACGCGATATTGCAGCCGCTGCGCGACCTGGCGCAGGCGTTGCGTTTGACCACGGTGGTCGGCATGCCGATTCGCCTGTCGGCAGGCGCGCCCGTGATAATCGGCGCATTGGTCCTGGGGGCGGATGGCTCCCTTGGGGTTTATAGCAAACAGCACCTGCACCCTGGCGAAGAGGTGGCCTTTGCGCCTGGTCATGGCGGTTCGTTGATGGACATGGGGACGGATCGCGTCGCCTGGGCGGTATGTGCCGATTTTTCCCACGCCAGCCATGCCGCCGCAGCCGCGGAGCGGGGCGCCACGGTGTATGCGGCGGGCGTGTTGATCACCGACGGTGGCTACGTACCGGATACGGCGCTGCTACAAGGTTACGCGCGGCAACACGCCATGACGGTCCTGATGGCCAATCATGGTGGCGCCACCGGGGGCTGGGAGTCAGCCGGTCGCAGCGCGATCTGGGGGCCGGACGGTTCGCTGATCGTGGCGGCGCCAGGTGTTGGCGAACAGTTGGTTATCGTCCGTCGGCGTGACAATGGCTGGGCTGGGCAGGTCGTGTCGCTTTGATGAGGTTTCCATGAATTTCCAATGGCGTGCGGCTGAGGTCGGCGACATCGAATTTGCCCGGCAACTGACTTGCCGCAACATGCTTCCCTACTATCTGCGCCATGATTTGCTGTGGCAGGACGAGGCGTTCGACCTTGCCTGGGTTATCCGCCAGAACTGGATCATCCACCGTGATGACCAGGCGCTGGGTTTCGTCAGCCTTAGCCGCGACGCTCGCGCCTTGTATATCCGAGAGCTTCAAATAGATCAGGCATTTCGTCGGCAGGGCGCCGGAACCTGGGCGATCGGACAGGTCTGGGCAATGGTGGCACTTGAACATCGACCGGCATTGCGCCTGACGGTCTTTAAGGATAATCCGGCCAGGGCCCTTTATGAGCGCATGGGGCTGGTGGTGGTCGGCGAAGACGAGTGTTTCCTGAGGATGCAGCGAGACGTAGGTGCTTGAGGCTTTGAGTGTCGGGTTGAGAAGATGTGTTGTAACTTTTATCTGCCCGTTTGCGCTAGGTCTGCCGAGTGCTTTTTTGCTAAGGTGTGGGGCAACCCATACAAGACCAAAATCGTGAGGTGTCTGCTTGATTAGGGTGTTAGTGGTCGATGACCATGATCTCGTCCGTACGGGCATTACACGGATGCTGGCTGACATCGACGGCCTGCAGGTAGTTGGCCAGGCCGAGTCCGGGGAAGAATCCCTGATCAAGGCGCGTGAATTGAAACCCGACGTGGTGCTGATGGACGTCAAGATGCCGGGCATCGGCGGCCTTGAAGCCACGCGTAAATTGCTGCGCAGCCATCCTGATATCAAGGTCGTTGCGGTGACGGTGTGTGAGGAAGATCCATTCCCGACCCGGTTGTTGCAGGCAGGCGCGGCGGGCTACCTCACCAAGGGCGCCGGCCTGAACGAGATGGTCCAGGCGATCCGCCTGGTGTTTGCCGGGCAGCGCTACATCAGCCCGCAGATCGCCCAGCAATTGGCGATCAAGTCATTCCAGCCGACCAACGATTCGCCTTTCGATGCGCTCTCCGAGCGGGAAATCCAGATTGCCTTGATGATTGTCGGCTGCCAGAAAGTCCAGATCATCTCCGACAAACTCTGCCTGTCGCCCAAGACCGTCAATACCTACCGTTACCGTATCTTCGAAAAGCTTTCGATCAGCAGTGACGTCGAGTTGACGCTGCTGGCGGTGCGTCATGGCATGGTCGATGCCAGCGCCTGATAATGACTGAACAGTTTGATCCAAGTGCCTTCCTGTCGACCTGCAGCGGCCGCCCTGGCGTGTACCGCATGTTCGACAGCGATGCGCGCCTGCTTTATGTAGGCAAGGCCAAGAACCTCAAGAAGCGCCTGGCCAGCTATTTCCGCAAGACCGGCCTCGCTCCGAAGACCGCCGCCCTGGTGGGGCGCATCGCGCAAATCGAAACGACGATCACGGCCAACGAAACCGAGGCGTTGCTGCTCGAGCAGACGCTGATCAAAGAGTGGCGCCCGCCTTATAACATCCTGCTGCGCGACGACAAATCCTACCCGTATGTGTTTTTGTCCGACGGCGCATTTCCACGCCTGAGCATTCATCGCGGGGCCAAGAAGGCCAAGGGACGGTACTTTGGTCCTTACCCTAGTGCGGGCGCGATTCGTGAAAGCCTGAGTCTGCTGCAGAAGACCTTCTTCGTCCGCCAATGTGAAGACAGCTATTACAAGAACCGTACCCGACCGTGCCTGCAATACCAGATCAAACGCTGCAAGGCGCCATGTGTCGGGCTCGTCGAGCCCGAAGTCTATGCCGAGGACGTGCGTCACTCGGTGATGTTCCTGGAAGGACGCAGCAATGCGCTGACCGATGAACTGTCGGCCGCCATGGAAGAAGCCGCCGTCAACCTTGAATTCGAGCGCGCCGCGGAGCTCCGCGACCAGATCGGACTATTGCGCCGGGTTCAGGATCAGCAAAGCATGGAAGGCGGCAGCGGCGACGTCGATATCGTGGCAGCGTTCATCAACCCGGGCGGCGCCTGTGTGCATTTGATCAACGTGCGGGGCGGCCGGGTTTTGGGTAGCAAGAACTTCTTCCCTCAAGTAGGGATCGAGGAAGACGTGTCCGAAGTCATGGCCGCTTTCCTGGGCCAGTACTACATCAGCAGCCCAGAACGCGACCTGCCCAGCGAACTGATCGTCAACGTGGTCCATGAGGACTTCCCGGCCCTGATCGAAGCCATCGACAAGCTTCGTGGTCGCGAACTGACCATCAGCCATCGTGTGCGCGGAACCCGTGCGCGGTGGCAACAATTGGCCGTGACCAACGCGGAGCAGGCCCTCGGTGCGCGTTTGGCCAACCGCCAGCACGTTGCGGCACGGTTCGATGCCTTGGCTGACGTCCTGAATCTGGACGAGCCACCGCAGCGGCTTGAGTGCTACGACATCAGCCATTCCAGCGGCGAGGCAACCGTTGCCTCCTGCGTGGTGTTCGGCCCGGAAGGCCCGATCAAGTCCGATTACCGGCGTTACAACATCGAAGGCGTCACCCCCGGCGATGACTACGCGGCCATGCACCAGGCGCTGATGCGGCGCTTCGGCAAGATAAAGGACGGGGAGGGCAAGCTGCCGGACGTCCTGCTGGTGGACGGTGGCAAGGGCCAGTTATCCATGGCCCGCGACGTGCTCAACGAATTGGCGGTCCCGGACTTGATCCTGCTCGGTGTGGCCAAGGGCGCGACGCGCAAGGCCGGTTTCGAGACCCTGTACCTGAACGACGCGGCCCATGAATTCACCCTGAAAGGGGATTCGCCGGCCTTGCACCTGATCCAGCAGATCCGCGACGAAGCCCACCGTTTCGCTATCACCGGCCACCGTGCCCGTCGCGGCAAGACCCGCCGTACTTCCACGCTGGAAGGCGTGGCAGGGGTGGGGCCGACGCGCCGGCGTGATCTGTTGAAACATTTTGGTGGCTTGCAGGAGCTGTCTCGTGCCAGCATCGAGGAAATAGCCAAAGCACCCGGTATCAGTAAAAAGCTCGCAGAGTCGATTTATGCAAACCTGCATAGCGAGTAGAATGCCCGTCAACCTCGTAGCCAGTTGTGCCGATGAATATCCCAAACCTGATTACCGTTCTACGCGTCCTACTCATCCCGATCTTCATTTTGCTGTTCTATTTGCCGTACCACTGGAGCTACTTGGCCTCCGCCTCGGTATTCGCCTTCGCCGCCGCGACGGATTGGCTCGACGGCTACCTGGCCCGCCGCCTGGAGCAAAGCACGCCGTTCGGCGCGTTCCTCGACCCGGTGGCCGACAAGCTGATGGTCGCGGTGGCCCTGGTGCTGCTGGTGCAAGAACACGGCAACCTCTGGCTGACCCTGCCGGCGGCGGTGATCATCGGACGCGAAATCGTCGTATCGGCCCTGCGCGAATGGATGGCCGAGCTGGGCGCCCGCGCCCAGGTCGCCGTCTCGAACCTCGGCAAATGGAAAACCGCCGCGCAAATGCTGGCCCTGGTGATTTTGCTGGCGAATCCCTCGGATTTCAGCTTCTGGGTCTTGTTGGGCTACGCCTTGCTGCTGGTGTCCGCTGGCCTGACGCTGTGGTCGATGGTCCAATACCTGCGCGCCGCCTGGCCGCACCTGCGGACTGATGTAGATCCGAAATAAAACTTTTTTGAATCAAAGGGTTGACGGCGTGTTTGGAATCTATAGAATGCGCCACACCAAGACGCGGGAATAGCTCAGTTGGTAGAGCACGACCTTGCCAAGGTCGGGGTCGCGAGTTCGAGTCTCGTTTCCCGCTCCAAGTATTTAAAAATGGATCTCTGAAAAGGGGTCCATTTTTTTCGTCCAAAGCAAAGTCTTTTTTTTGTTTTTTTGCCGCGCTTCCCTAAAAGCAGTCAGCAACGGTTGGTGGGCAGCTGCATTTCCGTGGCGGCATGAAGAAGTTGGACGACCTCAATCACGCCGACGTTTACCACGCGGTAAAACACCATGTGCCATGCGCCTTTGTCCGACCCATGAGGGCGTTCGGGCGACCAAAGTCCCGCGAGATAGGGCGGTAGTCTAAGCTCACCACTCAGGAGACTCACAATATGCGCTATCGGCATGTTCCTGGTGAGGGGTGAGCACAACGTTTTGCGTCGCCATAATTAGCTCCAGCTCTGGGCAACCAAGATGGTACCCACGATCAGCCCAACCTCGCCCAGCCCGCGAACGCTACAGCCAACGCTTAACAATATCAGCGCGAAAACAGTTACGTTCCTCTCCCAGCCCTGCCCGTCGATGCTCCGTTTCTCAACGTCTTCACGCATGATCGATAAGATGTTGCGGCTGCCGGCAGCACTGTGACTTTCTGTGAATAATTCATTGACCTGACTGCGCAGCCGGGGCGGCATTGATTGTGCCAGGGGATTTACGATAGAGGCCGACTGCCAATCCCAAAATGATGATCGCAATTGAAATCAAGTTCGGTGTCGAGATGTGTTCGCCGATAATCAGCATTGAACTGCCGATGCCGAATACCGGGATCAGCAACGATAGCGGTGCCACTGTTGAAACAGGATAAAGTTTCAACAGCGAGTTCCATCCCCAATAGGCAAAGTGTGTGGCCAGATAAACCTGGAAATAATCGATAGCACAGCCGTCAGGTCGAGACTGCTTTGCAGGTTCTCAAAGGGCGCGGCACCTTGCATGAGCCAGGCGATGAAGAAGAGCGGGATGGGTGGAAACAGACTGGCCCAGACCATAAATGAACAGATTTCTTTGACACCGGATTTCTTGATAATGACGTTGCCGATGCTCCATGCGATGGCACTTAGCACAATCAGCATACTCCAAGTATCGCGTGCTCCCCTTGCTGGATAGAAATGATGCCTCCCAACCCAACCAATGCCAGCAGCGCACCGAGAAGCTGAGCACCGCGAAGCTTCTCTTTGAACAGTAACGCCCCCCAACCCATGGTGAAGAACACGCTGAGCTGGATGATCAGCGAAGCAATACCGGGGCTGACGCCGACCTGAATGCCATAATTGATCACGCCCCACATACCCAATCCAAAAATGAAGCCGTAGGCGGCAACATAGCGGAACGGGATGGCGGGGCGCTTGATGAAGAACACCAAAGGTAGGGCGGCGAGCGCAAAGCGTATACCCGTTAACACAAAGGGATCGATCGAGCGTAATCCCAGCTTGGTAATTGGAAAATTAACTCCCCACACCAGGGTGACCAATATCGCCAGCACCAAATGTTTTTTCTGCATGTCACTAGCCTCACGTTAAGCGGCATACCGTGATAACGGTATGCCGCATTTCAATCAGTTCAATGCGAACCGCTTCTGCATCAGGCAAAGCCCTGTGATTTCCATCAGAAGGTTATCTGCCGATGCACGCTGTGCCGGTGATAGCGAAGGCAGTATGGCCAGCAGGCCACGAACCTTGACCGGGTCGAAGAATGGAACTTGGCTCAGTGCCGGGCCGTTGAGTACGTCGTGCATCATTTCATACAGTTTCGACTGCGGGCTCTGGGCGGCAGGTGGTGCACGGAAGTACTGTTTCTTACGGTCATACACGGCTTGAGGAACGTATGGCCGCATAGCCTCACGCAGTGCGTATTTCTCAGTGGCGCCACGGACTTTCATCGAGACTGGGAGACGGCACGCAGCTTCGATCACTCGGTGATCGAGCAGAGGCGGACGACCTTCCAGGCTGCCAGCCATTTCCATGCGATCACCCAGGGAGGTCAGTACCACGTTTGGCAGACTGGATTTGGCGACCATGTACAGCGAGCGGTTCACGGGTTCCCAACCATTGAGAGCTCTAGGGCTCAAACGGTCATAAAACTGGCGATAGGCATCCACGTCACAGAAACGCTCACGGAAGTCATCGCTGTACAGTTGCGCAAGCGGGCTAAACAGCGCCGACTGGGTTTCGAGCCACGACACCCCGTGACCTAGCTCCTTGTGTACCCAGTCAACGCCGCCGGTGCCGCCTTCCAGGTAACGGTTTTCGCTTTCATGCAGGCGTTTGGCCAATGCAGCGATGACGCCCGGGTCCTGATGTTCATGGTTGTAGAGCACCATATCGCGTCGGTAATGAGGATAACCGCCGAAAACCTCGTCGGCGCCTTCACCGGTAAGTACAGCACGCATGCCTTGTTTCTGAACAAACTTGCACAGCAGGTATTTGGCGACGCTGTGGGCATTGGCGAAAGGCATCTCCGCATGCCAGAGGGCGTTTTCGAAGTTATCGGCCATGTCGGACGAGTCGACCGACAACACATGCAGGTTGGCCCGATTGTGCTGGGCGG
Organism: Pseudomonas brassicacearum subsp. neoaurantiaca; assembly: GCF_013608025.1. Lineage (GTDB taxonomy): Bacteria > Pseudomonadota > Gammaproteobacteria > Pseudomonadales > Pseudomonadaceae > Aquipseudomonas. The sequence goes on from NZ_VDLV01000001.1 coordinate 17,350, forward strand.
CTATTTCTGCGTACTGGCGTTCGTCAAAACCTTCTGCGCCTTCGAAAGACAGGTGGAACGCCTCTAGAGGTTTGCCGGTCAGCTCGGTTGCGATCCCCAACATGGCCGATGAATCGAGGCCGCCGCTCAGGCATACGCCCACCGGTACGTCAGCGTGCAGTCGCAGACGTACCGACTCTTCAATGGTATGGCGCAGGGACTCGATCATCTGGGCCTCGGACTGGTTGCTGCCAGCCGTGTCGCTCGTAGGAAAGTCCCAATCCCAATACTGTTCGGTTTGCAGGCCATGGTGGGCGCCCCGGCCTATTTCCAGGCCCAGGGTACGCCGGTGGACGCCAGCGACTTGAGAAACCATGACTGCCTGTTATACCGAGTGCCTTCCACCGGAAAGCTTGAGCGCTGGCCGCTACCGGATAAGTCCCACAACGGCACTCAGGACCTGCGAGCCGTGCTGGTCTGCAACAACATCGACATGCTTTTCAACGCCGCTATGGAAGGGCGGGGCATCGCCTGCCTGCCGGAATTCGCTGTCAAGGAGGCCCTTGAATCCGGAGCACTGCAGGCCGTGCTGACCCAGGAGGTGACCCGCACCATTCACTTCAGCGTGCTGTGGCCGCCGAACCGCTTTATCACGCCCAAGCTGCGCTGTTTCGTGGATTTCATTTCTTTGCATATGTGAGTGGGTGCGCGACAGGCTGATTGAACGGTTTTTGCGTGAAAGCGGGTGGGCCTGTCACCTATAGCGGAGGCTACAATTGAGGGGAGGGTTGAGCTGCCGCCCGCCAGCGCTCCGCCAGTTTGGTGCCTAAATCTGAGAATGGACGAGCACGTCAAGGTTCACTCTTCGCAGCCAGTCAATGAGTATCTGCCAATCAGAGTAAAGCCCTTTGGCTACTCGACAAGCTCGACGTAATCAGACTCGCCGCCTCCAGTCGCTCCGGACAACCAACCCCAAACGAAGTGGAGAGTCGTGCGCCCAGCTGGGTCGGCGCCCACCGTACCGCGCGACCAACCCGCAAGAAGCTCACCATTAGTAGTTAAGCAGTGATAAAGAAGTTCAATGGTATCGGGGCCCGTCACGCGACCCACCTGGTTTCCTGTCCGGATCCGTCCGCCTTGGTAGCGGCTGGTAATGGCACCGTCTTCGACAAAGTATTGAAATATCGTGCCGGCACCTGATAACCCTTTGGTGTTGTTCGCTACTGTGAATCGACGATTGTTCAAGCGCTCGCTGATTAGGGAAAACGCGATTTCCATAGGTTTCGTGTCCTTCCTTTGAGAAATCCATTCAAATTTACACTCACCTTAAACCAGGCTACGTAGCGGGCTCCATCTGAAAGTCCGCTTTGAGTTGAAAACAGTTTCGGGACTGGTAGTTTTTGGCCGATAGCTGTCTGTGGCGTAGGGCAGCTACCGACCCGAAGCGGTCATTCGTGGAGTCTCTCTTGCAAGTTTGCTCACTTATTTGCGATGCAAACCCTTGATACTCCCAGAGGTGCAACTCATGAACCCTACAATTTTGACAGCGACAGTTCTTCGTCCCGACATGCGTGATAGCATTTTGATCTAAGCGTTTTTTACTTGCCGGAATTTTCTTGTCTACGCTCGCATTAGCATCTGATATCTCGATCACAACACACAGGTATCAACTGAGGTTAGGTTATGTCCGATGATAGCTATGGGCGCAGCAGGGAAAGTATTTTTTTTCCAGTTTTCAGTATCGGGCAGGCAAAGCTGGTGGTTGTATTGCTTATGCTTTTACTGGTTATGGTCAGCGCCGTTGTGCCAGATACGGCTAAGGAAGGAAGGTGGTTGCTAGTCCAGCAGATGATCTTGGTTGGATACAAGGATATTGGGAGCATTAGTGAAGGGTCAAGTTATAGGTTGGTTGTAATGGTTAGTTTTTCTATGGCGGTTGTGTTGTCTTGGGTTGCTGCTATTGTGATGTCGTTGACCCGTCTTCATATGCATGCTTTTCAGGCTGTTGAGAGCAAAAGCTATTTGTCAAGAATTGCGACTATTGTGTTCATACTAGTGCTTTTGTTACTTCCTATTTTTCAAACGTTGCCAAACAATGATTTTAACTTCTCATATCATGTGTTTAAGGCGATGTGGGAAAGTAGATTTTTGATAATTGGGGCGAGCGTTGTGTGTTTTTTGCTCTCTATGGTTCTTTGGATGCTGGTTTTATTTGAATTTTCTAACTTTCTGGGTTGGAGATCGTCATCGCGCAGTTGAGTTCTGCCATGGCCAAGCAGCAAGTTGCTGACCGTTTGCAGCCGATCGCAACTGGCTGCTTCTGGCCGATTTCTACCTGTCACGAAGGGTAGAAATCGACCCAAAGCTGTCATTAAATTAAGGTAACGAAGCGGGTTTCAAGGCCAACACTTACTGGCGGTAGCGCATTAATCAATACGACGGCATCGTCGCCTTGATTAAGGTAGATCAAGGAGTCACCGGTCTCGAACGTAACTCTGAATCCAGCCAGCCAAGGCTCTTGCCCGTAGAGAGAGTCAAGTATTCCCTCAACTGCGCAAATTTTTTTGTTCTCGAGGTGGGTTGCTGATAAACCTGAAAGCAGGTTTTCCCGCTTCCAGGAACAGGTCGCGTTCGGTTCTATCTCGAAGGAAGCGGGCGCATCAGTCGGCAGTCGGTCCGCGCCTACTCTCTCGCCATCACTCAAGAGATACATAGACAAAACTTCTCGCTCGCCAAAACGCCACTCCAGAGAACCTATGTCTCCCAAATGTCTCTCGTCGTTGAAATAGTATTGGTCGTGCAGCAGCTCGCTCAAGTGCTTTCCCAAAAGCGAGCGTGCATTTTGCAGGTCTCGGGCAGCTCTTGCTGGAGATGGGGATTGGCGGCCAGACATCAGGCATCTCATATAGGCGGAAAGAAAGGCAGATACTACACAAAGGCCATTACGTCCGCTCTTGGCCGATTGTAGCCATTCACCACCAGTAGCCAGCCCATCGCAGCAAGTCCTCGATAAGCCGTCTAGACTCCATGCGCGCTCATTCACCCTCAACCCAGCGCAGGTCGCCGAAGCCTCCTGCCTTGAAGGAGTCCGCCATGCGTTATCGCATCTTCGGCAATACCGGCCTGCGGGTCTCTTCGCTCGCGCTGGGTACTGGCAATTTCGGTAAAGGATGGGGTTATGGGGCCGACTTGGACGAAGCCCGCAAAATCTACGACGGTTACCGTGAAGCAGGGGGCAATTTCATCGATACGGCCGATCAATATCAATTTGGCCAATCGGAATCCATGCTCGGCGATTTCATGGCGACCGAGCGCGATGAAGTGGTGCTGGCGACCAAATTCTCGCTGGGTGATTCACCCGGTGCCGGCGTCCTGCGCGCCGGCAACAGCCGCAAAGCCATGCGCAGCTCGGTGGAAGCCAGCCTCAAGCGCCTCAAGACGGATCACATTGATCTTTTGTGGGTGCATATGCCTGATGGCGTAACGCCTATCGACGAAATTGTGCGGTGCCTGGACGACCTGATCCGCTCTGGCAAAGTGCTCTATAGCGGACTGTCGAACTTCCCGGCTTGGCGTGTGGCAACGGCGGCCACCCTGGCCGAGCTTCGTGGTTGGTCGGCGATATCGGCGGTGCAATTGGAGCACAGCCTGGTGGAGCGCTCGGCCGAACGCGAACTATTGCCGATGGCCGCGGCATTCAATCTGGGAACCGTCGGATGGTCGCCGCTCGGCGGTGGTTTGCTGACCGGTAAATACCGCAAAGGAGAAACCGGTCGTGCTCAGGGGTTGGGGACGGTGATCCACGATGAGGACAGCGAGCGCAAGACCTCGACGATGGATGCCGTGTTAGCGATCGCCGAAGAGACCGGCCATACACCGGGTCAGGTCGCAATCGCCTGGGTGCTGGCCAAGGGAACACTGCCGATTATTGGTCCACGCACGCCGGAGCAGATGGCCGATAACCTGGCGTCCGTCGAGGTTCAACTGACGGCGGATCAACTGGCACAGCTGGACGCTGCCAGCGCCATGCCCCTTGGATTCCCGCACGATAAGGTGGCTGCTTCAGCGCCTTCGCTTGCTGGCGGTAAGGCAGACCTCATTGATGCAATGAACCGGGTTGTTCGATGAGTCGAGTTTCCAGGCAGTCCGCCCATTTGCCCGCAAACCGGTAGAGTGGCATGAATGCCTCGGATAGCTCCAAGCCAAGTGGCGTGAGGCTGTAGCCGCCGTCGACTCGCTCGACAATGCCCGCGTCGCGCAGCTCGTGGATTCTGCTTTGCAGCACGGTGGGAGAGATGTCTCCCGCCGCACTTCTCAAAGCCCTGGAACTCAACGCGCCATCGCGCAGTTCCCACAGGACCCTCAGCGCCCATTTTTGTCCGAGCAAGTCCAGGAGCGCCATGATTGGCCGGCGTCCCCTGAGTATTGATGAAGCGCAGCCCTGGTTATCACCCATCGTTATTACCCTTGTTTGCTACACATTCAGTAGCGACTATTCTTGCTACACATTTGATAGCAGAGGATACGCGATGCCACGAATCAAAGCACTCAATGAACCCTACCCAGCCGACGTCAGGGCGGATTTCGACAAGATAATGGGCGTAGGAGTACCGCCACTGGTTCTATTCTCGACCATCGCAAGCAGTGATCGCGCGTGGCGTAAATTCAAGGGCGGCTCGCTGCTGGATGGCGCGTTGCTGACACTTCGCCAGAGAGAACTGGTCATCGATAGGGTGTGTGCTCGCACAGGGTGTGAATACGAGTGGGGCGTGCATGTGATGGCCTTCGCACAGGCCGCCGGGCTCTCCAAGGAAGAGATTGCCGGCACATTGGAATATCCCCTTCGCCCAGGGCAGTGGAAGGACGAAGAGGCCGCTCTATTGACCGCGGTCGATGCGCTTCATGATCGAGCGACGTTGAGCGATGAAGCATTCTTGAACCTCAGAAAACACTTCGACGACGATCAAATCCTGGAGGTTCTGATGCTCGCGGGCTTTTACCGGACGGTCTCCTACATTGCGAATGGACTCGCATTGCCGCTGGAGCAAAATGCAGCGAGCTTCAGTGAATATCACAGAGGCGAGACAGCCGGGCATTGATCGCTTCTGGTCGAGGTTTTTCGGTCACTGACGCCATCGCGAGCAAGCTCGCTCCCACAGTGGATCGGGGGGAGGTCGGGTCATCACGTCGCATCGTAGCGGCTTGACCTTGAAGTTGGGTTTAGGCTTAAAGTCGACTTCAAGGGCAACGGATTTTTCAGAGGCTGTTATGAGAATAGGCGAACTGGCGAAAATCAGCGGGTTGGCGCCGTCACGCATCCGGTTCTACGAAGCCAGCGGCCTGATCAAGTCCGTCGGGCGCAAATCCAATGGCTATCGGGATTACGCGCCTGAAACCGAGTGGGTTCTGGAACTCATTACCGGCGCACAGGCGGCCGGTTTCTCATTGGAGGAAATCCGCCAACTGATGCCGATGAATGCCAGCGGTTGGCAACACGATGAGTTGCTCAGTGGACTCAAGCAAAAGGTCGAGGAGATCGGCGTACTGCAGCAACGGCTGGCGCAGAACAAGGCGCAACTTTTGCTCGTCATCAAGGGCATCGAGGGTAAGCCCGAAGGCATGGCGTGTGCTGACAACGCGCAGTTGCTGATCAATCGACTGCGCGAAGAAGGCGTTGTCCATCCTGCAGGCAAGCGTGCGACGGCATCCTCCAAGAGAAAAAATGCCCGTCAGGCTTCTGGGGCCTGACGGGCGTAAAAGTTTTCAGCGTCCGCCGATCAGGCTGGCGAGTGGTTTCGGCGCATAAAGTGCGCTCTGAGCTTGCACGGGTACGCGGTGTCGTCGGTTACAACCTGCCGAAATGGCTGCAAAAAAGCGATTGACCTTAAAGTGGACTTCAATCTTAAGGTGCCTCATACCCAGCTGAGGACCGCTCCATGAATGTGTTCGACCCCCTGATGCTCCCCAACGGTTCGACCATCAAGAACCGAATCGCCAAAGCCGCCATGGAAGAAAACATGGCGGACGCCGACCAGGCGCCCTCCGAAGAATTGATGCGTCTTTACCAGGCGTGGGCCGACGGCGGTGCCGGCTTGCTCATCACTGGCAACGTGATGGTCGATGGCCGCGCCATGACCGGACCGGGTGGCGTGGTGTTGCAGGATGATCAGCCACTGGACAAGTTCAAGCGCTGGGCGCGTATTGGCCGATCCGGCGGTGCGCAGTTCTGGTTGCAGATCAACCACCCAGGTCGGCAGATGCAGGCCAACCTTGGGCAGAAAACCTGGGCGCCGTCAGCCGTGCCGTTGGCACTGGGCAACATGTCCAAGCGTTTCGCCACGCCTCACGCCATGCCCCCTGGTTTGATTGAAGAGGTCATCCAGCGCTTCGCGAACACTGCACGCCTTGGCGAACAAGCCGGATTCACCGGCGTGGAAATCCACGCCGCCCATGGTTATTTGTTGAGTCAGTTCCTTTCGCCGCTGACCAATCAAAGGACGGACGAGTGGGGCGGCTCTCTGGAGAACCGGGCGCGGTTGTTGCTCGAAGTCGTCAAGGCGGTTAGGGCTGTGGTTTCGGCGGAATTCGCCGTAGCGGTCAAACTCAATTCCGCCGATTTCCAGCGCGGAGGGTTCACGGCCGATGACGCCAAAAGAGTGGTCGGGCTGCTCAACGACCTGGGGGTGGACCTGGTGGAATTATCTGGTGGCAGTTACGAAGTCCCAGCCATGCAAGGTGAGGCGCGTGATGGGCGTACCTTGGCCCGCGAGGCTTATTTTCTCGAATTTGCCCGTGAGATCCAGACCGTCGCCAAAATGCCCGTGATGGTTACCGGTGGCATACGTCGACGTCCGGTTGCCGAAAACGTCGTGCAAAGCGGTGTTGACATGGTGGGCATCGGTACGGCGTTGGCCATCGATCCTCACCTGCCGCGTGACTGGCTGCTGGGCAAAGACAACGCCCCGCAATTGCCGCCGATCACTTGGAAAAACAAGACCCTTGCGGCCTTGGCGAACATGGCGGTTGTGAAGTTTCAATTGCACAAACTGAGTCGGGCCAAACAGCCCGATCCGAGCGTGTCGCCGTTGCGCGCGCTGATCCTGCAGCAGCTCGCCCTGGCATTTCGCACGCGTCAGTATCGGCGTTGGGTGGAGAGGCGTTCGACGTGAGTTGATGTTTGTTCAAAGCTTGATGAGCCAAGGGGGGAGACCGACTGGGATCGGCAACTGTGTGCCGGACAGTGATGTCCTTGGTTCGAAAAGGCGTTATAGAAATGACTTTGTTTCTGGCTGCCGCTGCAAGCCTGGCATTGTGGCTAGGCATGCTGTATGACAAGCGGAATCTCCCTCGCCTGGAGGTCAATCGGTACGAACAGGCAGATCCCAAACCATTCCCTTGTGGAGTGTGAGTTCGCATCGCGTGAACGCGGATAAGGCCTCGCGCGATTTCGTCACTGCGACTACGCTTGGTGCACCGTTGCTGAGGATGGGAATTGTAACGGCAGTGGAAAGGGAAGCCGGGCTGGCGTAGGGCCGGACGACCATCAGAATGGAGCTGAACATGGCTATGGCTGGTTTGCTACACCGCCACACCCCGACCTTGAGCGCCGTCGATCCGCGGGGCCTGCCTTCGCGCACGGTGCGCTACTGCCGCACGGCGTTAGGAGAGGACGCCGAGGCGCGGGTGGAGCGCCAGGCATTCGATGCGGCCGGGCGACGGGAGGCGCAGTGGGACGCGCGGCTATGGGCGATGCACGAGGCTGGCGAGCCGGTGCCAGCCAATCAGACTGCGACCCACAGCCTAGCAGGGGCGGCGCTGGCCACACAGAGCGTGGACGCCGGCTGGCGGGTGGCGCTGCTGGGCGAAGCCGGGCAGATGCTGGAGGCCTGGGACGGACGGGGTAGCCATGTCCGCACCGAGTATGATGATCTGCTGCACCCGGTGACGGTGTACGAACAGGCGGTCGGCGAGGCCGAGCACTGCGTGGAGCGCCTGGCCTATGGCGGGCCCGCAGAAGCCGCCAGCAATCGCTGCGGCCAGCTACTGCGCCACGACGACCCCGCGGGCACAAGGCGCTGGCCGAGCTACGGCTTGCGGGGCCAGGCGCTGGCCGAGAGCCGCACCTTTCTGAAGACATTGGACACTCCGCACTGGCCCGCAGACGAGGCCGGGCGTAATGCGCTGCTCGAGCCTGAGGTCTACACCACGGTCTGGACCCACGACGCGCTGGGCGCGGTGATTCAGCAGAGCGATGCGCGTGGCCACAAGCTGCGCCAGGCCTACACGGTCGCGGGCCAGCTCAAGGAAAGCGGGCTGACCCTCTCGGGGGGGGCCGAGCAGTGTCTGGTGCACGAGCTAGCCTACAACGCGATCGGCCAGGTCGAGGCCCAGACCGCCGGCAACGGCGTGCGCAGCACGGCCAGCTACGACCCGGTCGATGGGCGTCTGCTGCGGCTAGGAGCCAACCGCCCCGACGGCGCTCCGCTGCAGGCGCTCAGTTACGGCTACGACCCGGTGGGCAATGTGCTGCGCATCGAGGACGGCACCGTGGCCCCCGCCTACTTCGCCAACCGCAGGACCGACGGGGTCAGCACCTCTGCCTACGACAGCCTGTACCAGTTGATCGAGGCGACAGGCCGCGAAAGCGCCGGCGTCAACAATGGCCCCGGGTTGCCGGGGCTCATCCCGCTGCCCGGAGGCGGGGACCCAAGCCTGCTCACGCCCTACAGCGAACGTTATGCCTACGATGCCGCCGGCAACCTCACCCAACTGACGCACCAGGGCCAGCAGCAGTGGACACGGCGTCTGGCGATCGCCCCGACCAGCAACCGCTGCCTGCCCTGGCCACAGGACACGCCAGAACCGAACCCCAGTGCCGGCTTCGATGTCAACGGCAACCTGCAGACCCTGGAGGGACAACCGCTGGCCTGGGACCTGCGCAACCAGCTGCGCCAGGCGACCCAGCTGGCGCGCGAGGACGGGCCGGCGGACCAGGAGCGTTATGGCTACGACGGGGGCAACCGGCGGGTGCGCAAGATCACCGTACGCCAGGCGCGGGCCATCACTCACACCGCCGAGGTGCGCTACCTGCCGGGGCTGGAACTGAGGACCGACACGGCCACGGGGGAAGTGCTGGAGGTGGTGACGGCCTCGGCCGGACGCGCCCGGGTGCGGGCGCTGCGCTGGCTTGCGGGCCGGCCGCAGGACATCCCGAACGACCAGTTGCGCTACCAATTGGACGATCACCTGGGCGGCGCGGTGCTGGAGCTCGATCACACCGCCGCCATCATGAGCCAGGAGGGCTATTACCCATACGGCGGCACGGCCTGGCGGGCGGCGCGCAGCGCCACGGAAGCGAAGTACAAGGTGATCCGCTACTCAGGCCAGGAGCGTGATGCCTCGGGGCTCTTGTACTACGGCTTCAGGTATTACGCCCCGTGGCTGCAGCGCTGGATCAACCCCGATCCGGCGGGTGATGTCGATGGCTCTAATCTGTACCGGTTTGTGCGCAATAACCCGATTACCTTGATGGACAATTTGGGCCTTGCAGGTGTCCCTTCTGTATCTACCCGAAATGCGTACACGCGGATGCAACAACATGGAGATGCGTGGCAAGCATTGAAGGACGGGGGGCCAAGCGTTGAAGCTTTCCAAGGACTGTCCCGCAGTAATATCAAACGCGTGAGGCAATTGGTCGCGGACCATGATCCCATTGAAGCCCATGCCGGTTTCCAGGCACGACTGCAATCTCAGGCGTTCCATATCGTTCACTTTTCCAACAGGAATTTGATGGATACACAAGGTGGCGTCCACCTCAAATCCAGACAAGCGCTGAGACAAGAAAACCGCTTGCCAGCTGAGAGCCGGGGCAATACCCCTCAACTCGATGTGGAGAGCTTTGCTACCGACGACTTCGTTTTCTTCTCGCTCGGCGTCGGCAGTGATCCACAAAAGACCAACAGTCGATTCGGCGGTTTTCGCTATCACACGGGGCTTGACAACCTGTCCGAGGCTGGTGAGTTCACGCACATGGAACTCAAAGATCTCGCTGCCGTTGGTGAGCGTGGCAACAGTTCGACTGTCGATAAGATGCAGGCCTTTTTGAAGGGCCCCCGCGGCGCTCGAAGAAGTGATGCCAACCTGTTCATGGACAACGAAAAACTCAGGGAAGAGACGCCGTCAGATCTGTTTTACATGGGAGCTGAGATGCTGGAAGGACTCACCTTGAATGTAGTAGCAGATGTCGCGCTACTGAGCACAGAGGCACAAGCTGATCTGTTTGCAATGTCAGACGACCAAATGGATTTAGTCGTAAACAGTTTCTATCGTCCGCAAGTCGTAGTGCCCAGAGAAATCCGCTTGTCTTCTGATCAAGTAGGATTTCTTCATCCTGAACCAAGAAGAGCTCCGCACCATCCACCGGTAGTCAAGCACTTTTATGTCTAAGGCTTCGTGTTTGCGGCTGCTCCACCTCTTGAGTTGGTTGGAAAAGTGAATGCCGACATTTCGTAGAATCCGAAACGGAAAGTTGAAAGGCGTCACTGAAATTTCAGGCAAACGACAAAATGGAAGCAGCTAGAGCTGGAGCCGGCCACAAATCGTCCCACTACATCGCCCCCAACGGCATCGCTCAATCGCTGGAAGGGCGGGGGGTGTAACTCATAGCGTTTACCCAAAAGCGGACACTGAGCGCCACGTATTTACCTGAGGCGTATCGCGCGAGTAGAATGCGATTAATTATCAATCATGTACTTGCCGGTATTCCGATGCGCAGCGATGAAACACTAGGTACTGCAGATCTAGGGCTGCTCTATCGCACCCACCACTCGTGGTTACAAGGCTGGCTGATCCGACGCATTGGATGTCGCGATAACGCAGCAGATCTGGCGCAGGACACCTTTGTACGTCTGCTCAAATCCCGTCAGTCCAACCCCTTGCGCGAACCACGCGCCTATTTGAGCAGTATCGCCCGCGGGTTGATGATTGATCAGTATCGTCGTCGCGAACTCGAACGTGCCTACTTGGAAAGCATCACGTTGCTGCCTCAACACGAGGTTCCCTCGGAAGAAAGCCGGCTGATGATTCTTGATGCGCTTGAGCGCATAGACCGCATGCTCGATATGCTTAAGCCGAGAGTTCGCCAGGCGTTTTTATTTGCCCGGCTCGACGGCTTGACCTGCGCGCAAATAGCCGAAAAACTGGGGGTTTCCCGTGCGACGGTGGAACGCGACCTGGCCATAGCCCTGCAACACTGCTATCGCTTGCGTTATGTCGAGGCGTGAGTCGCAGGCGCTGGATCCGGCCGTTGTCGACCAAGCGATCCACTGGCAAGTGCGCCTTCGCTTCAATCAGCCCGATGAGCAAACACAGCGCACGTTTGAGCACTGGCTGCAGCAGTGCCCTGAGCATGTGTTGGCGTGGCAGCGTGTGGAAACGCTTGGGGACGAATTTGCAGGCGTGCCAGCTCAACTGGCCCGACAAACCCTTAATGGTACCCATCATGGAATGCGGCGGCGGGAAAGCCTGAAGTTACTGGGTCTATTGGCTACTGTCAGCACGGCAGCCTGGCTCGGCCGGGACTATACACCCGTACCCGCCATGCTTGCGCAGCAGCGCAGCAGTACCGGCGAGCAACGACGCTTCCAACTCGATGATGGCAGCCTTATCCAGCTCAATAGCGATAGCGCCGTCGACAGCGATTTCGACGCCCAGCGACGCCTGATAATCCTTCGACGTGGTGAAATCATCGTGAATGTCGGCGCGGATCAACACTCGCCTCGAGCACGACCGTTCTGGGTGCAATCACGTAACGGGATCATGCGCGCTCAGAGTTCCCGCTTTCTGGCACGCGAGCTTGACGATGGCACTCTGGTCGCGGCTCGGGAAGGATCAGTCACGGTGTTCCCCGGCTCCAGTCAGAGTCCTGCGAGCCGCAGCGTCCAGGCTGGAAATCAGCTGCTGTTCACATCAAGCGGCACCCGAATGTTCAGGGACAACGGCCTTGATCTATGGAGTTGGGGTGACGGGGTGATCAGTGCGCGCAATATGCGCCTCGATGATTTCATCGCGGAGTTGTCGCGTTATCGCCCCGGAGTACTGCGCTGCGCCGAAGAAGTCGCTGATCGTCGCGTTTCCGGCACCTTCCAGCTCGCCGACAACGACCAGGTGCTGGCATTGATCGCGCAGTCATTGCACTTGCACATTGATTATCGAACCCGTTATTGGGTGACCGTGACCGCTGCCACCTGAACCCATCCAAACTTTGTATCAGCTGAAAAATAATGAGGTAGTTTCTCATTCTCGTTCGACCTCTAAGGAAGGCCGGAATACAGGCCAGTCTGCCGATGTCCTTTCTTGGAGCGAGAAAATGAGTTCGTCCCCTGTTTCACAGCGCCATCCACTAAATCGTGCCTTGCAAGGTGCGATTTTGGGTTTGATCGTTAGCAGCTATGCATTGCCGTCGCTGGCGCAAACGTCAAGCGCTGGCCACAACAATCAAGCCAAACAGTGGAACATCGCTGCCGGCCCACTGGCGCCGGCGCTTGACCGCTTTGCGCGCGAGGCTGGCATCAGTCTTTCCTTCGACGCGTCGAGTGTAGCGAACCGCAGCACTGCTGGCGTGAATGGCACGCTCGTTACGTCGGCAGCGCTGTCATCGTTGCTGCAGGGGAGCGAATTGCAAATCGAACAGCAAGGCCCGAATGCCTATCTACTGATCCCTCAACCAAAGCCCGCCGGCCCGCTGGAGCTCGACGCAACGGACGTCGAGGAATACCGCCTTGCACCTCTCATCATCAATGCCAAGGTCAGGGTCAGTGCCGACGACGATGCCAACTCGGTGGTCGCCAAGGAGCTCTGGGTTGGCGGCAAGGTGGCAACCAGCATTCTCAATACACCGGCATCGGTGTCGGTTGTTACCAACAAGGAAATGGAACAACGCAGCGTCAGCACCACGGAAGAGGCGCTGCAATACACGCCGGGCGTGGTCAGTGACTTCTATGGTACGGATGACCGCAACGACTATTTCCAGATCCGGGGTTTCCAGGCCACCACCTACCGTGACGGCTTGACCCTGAGTTCGATGCGCGGCGTACGCGAAGATCCATTCGCTTATGAACGCATAGAGATTCTGCGTGGCGCCAACTCCACGCTGTTTGGCCCAGCGGACCCGGGCGGTTCGGTGAATTTCGTGACCAAACAGCCGCGTTTCGAGCAGTTTGGCCAAGGCTATGTGACCTACGGTTCGTTTGACCATGTCGAGACAGGCATCGATGCGGGGGACGCGCTGAACGACGAGAAAACCTTGGCTGGCCGTTTTACTGCCAAAGGCCAAAACAGCGACCGCGAGTACGATCACTCACAGGACGACAACCGGTTGGTGATGGGTGGCCTCACCTGGGCGCCGACGGATTACACGTCAGCCACCGTAATTCTGGACTATCTGAAAACTGAAAGTTCACCCAACAGTGGCGGCTATCCGCTGGACAAGGAATACGACCGCAGCAAGTTTTATGGTGAGCCCAGCTACAATTTCCATGATGTCGAGCGCACCAGCCTCAGCGGTAACGTCACCCATGATTTCGATAACGGCTTCGTATTGCGCAGTAATCTGCGCTACAGCAAATTGACCGATGATTTTGGCTACGTTTACCTCAGCGACAGCGCCGCACGTGTCGGTACTGCCGTCGACCGGTATCTGTTTGGAACGGACACTGAGGCCGACCAGTTCAACGGCAATCTGATGCTGCAATACGATGCCCGCTTCGAGAACATCGACAGCAGCAGCCTGGTGGGCGTGGAGTACCTCGATTCGACCACCAAGGAAAGCTCGGTCTACGCCCTGACGACCCCGATTGATATTGCAAATCCGGTGTTTACTGGCGTTTCACGCTCAATCGCGCCGTATGCCGTCAACAAGCGAGACGCGACCACCAAGGCCGTATTCCTTCAGCAAAACCTGTCGTTCTACGAGCGTTTCATCGTCACCGCGGGTATGCGCAACGATTCGATGGACCTGACCAGCAAAGGCTTGCAATCGACTGAGAAAGACAACTTCTCCGAAACCTCCTACCGAGGTGCGTTGACCTATATCGTCAACGATGAGGTGTCCACCTATGTGAGCATGGTGGAATCCGTCTCACCGCCTCAGGTTGGCGTAACACCGCAGACGGGCACGCAGTACGAAGTGGGCGTGAAGTACGCGCCGATGGGGATGGACGCACTGTTCTCCGCAGCTGTTTATGACTTGACCCAGGAAAACGTCACCATCGCCGTGGTGCTGCCGAGCGGCATCATCGAGCAACAGACGGTGGGCGAATCGCGGGCGCGTGGCCTCGACCTGGAGGCCAAGGCGCAGGTGACACAGAACCTCAGCCTGATCGGTGGCTATTCCTATATGGAGTCCGAGGTACTGCGCGGTTCGTTGTACGACGGCAGCTCGCTGAAGGGTAATGAGTTCTCCACGGCACCCAAGCATTCCGCTTCGCTCTGGAGCTATTACGACGTGCCCGGCACTGATGTCAGCGTTGGCTTGGGTGCGCGCTACGTCGGCTCTTATTACTTCGATGCAGCCAACTCCGGCAAAAGCGATGGCACCACACTGTTCGACGCCGCCTTCAACTACGAGATTGCCAAGGGCACTGACCTTGCGGTGAACGTCAGCAACCTGCTGGATGAGCAGCATGTGGTCGGTTCCGGCACAGCGAACTTCTACAACCCGGGTCGCGAAATTACCGCCAAAGTGAGTTACAGCTGGTAAGCAGGTTCCCATCTATAAGAAGCAGTGCCCGATATATTTCGGGCACTGTCATCACCCCCACAGTTGTCCTCCGCGCCGCAGATTAACGTTCTCCAAGGCGCGAATTTACTTCAACGCAGCTACCACGGCATCGAAGAATACCATCGGGTCGATCGGCTCTTTGTCAACCGGCTTGGGCTGGGCACCAAAGGTGACAATCACCACGTTATTGGCAGGGTTGATATAGATGTTCTGGCCCTGGATACCGACCGCCGAATAGGCGCCGTCTTTCACCGATGGCTCGGTCCACGCCGTCCACCACATGTAACCGTAGTCCAGGGACTTACCGCCTTTGAGTGTGGTCGGCAGCGTTGCTTCCTTGACCCAGCCTTCAGGCAGAATCGATGTGCCATTGATCTTGCCGCCGTTCATGAAAAACTGCCCGAAGCGTCCATAATCGCGTAGCGTGGCGCTGATGCCGCTGCCACCGATTTCCACCCCGTCAGGCGAATCGAGCCACCACCGGGCATCACTCTCCATACCGAACGGCTGCCAGATCTTCTGCGATAGATAATCGGCCAGCGGCATCTTCACAGCGCCACGGACGATCTCGCCGAGCACCTGCGTTTCGCCAGTGCTGTAAGTGTTGGCCGTGCCGGGCTCGGCAGCTCTCGGCAAACTTGCCATCAAAGCCATGGCCGAACGCGGTTTCTGCGATATCTGCGCCTTGAGTAGCGCGCGACGATCGGACGCCGGATCGGTGTAGGTCTCGTTCCACTTTACGCCCGAAGACATCATCAGCACGTCGCGCACGGTCACGCCTTCGTAGGCGCTGCCCTTGAGCTCGGGAACGTAATCCACCACCTGCGCATCAATGCCCTTGATGAGGCCGTCCTTGATCGCTGCAGCCGCCAGTGTGGAGGTGATGGACTTGGCTATCGACATCGACATCCATCGGGTTTTCTCGGTGTTGCCACGCTGATAGGTCTCGAACACGATCTTGCCGTCCTTGAGCACGAGCATCGCCGTAATGCTGTCCAGTGCGACGAAGTCATACAGGTCGTACTTTTTATCTCCGACAGTGAAGCGCACGTTGGGCAACTGTTTATCTGATTTCGGCAGCGCATACGGATGATCGCCGGCTTTAATCCTGTGGGTGGGGAAGAGCCGGTCGATGTTGCGGTAGGTACTGACTGCCAGATCGGGGAGCATGGCGCCGTCATAGATCTGCTCCACGGTGCCAATCGGTTCCTGGGCGTGGGGATA
This sequence comes from Pseudomonas brassicacearum subsp. neoaurantiaca, assembly GCF_013608025.1. GTDB lineage: Bacteria > Pseudomonadota > Gammaproteobacteria > Pseudomonadales > Pseudomonadaceae > Aquipseudomonas. The sequence continues at coordinate 33,332 of NZ_VDLV01000001.1, forward strand.
ATCCTCAGCCCATGCGCCCGAGGTGATAGCCGCAGCGAGCAGACCAAGTGAGAGAAGCAGCGAGCGACCAGGCGCAGTCCCACGAAAAATAGCGGATGAGTGCATAACCTATCCTTCTTTTTGTTTTGCTATTCACGCACGTCAAGACGAGCGGCCGCTTGAACCATAGCCCACTCATTGGGATCGCGCCCGAGCGCTGGGCCACCTTCAGCTGCGGTCCAGCGGGCTTCTGGATCTGTCAGCGGTAGGGGCTTCGGCAGCGTTTAGGCAGAGCCTTTCCATTGGGCGTCTCGCTGGTGGGGCTGCCAACGGCGGCCTGGGGGGGGACCTGGTGGAATTATCTGGCGGCCGTTACGAAGTCGCCGCCATGCAGGGTGAGGCACGTGAGGTTTATTTCCTCGAGTTTGCCCGCCAGATACAGACCGTCGCCAAAATGCCCGTGATGTCCGGTAAGAGTGCTAATTACCTATTCCGCAACAGCACATAAGCTTCACCGCCGTTTCGGTCATGTTGAAGAATAAAGTTGTTGTCCTGGATACGCACCTTCGATGGCACACGATCTGCTACCGGCGTTTGCGAGTAAGTCTGCGCGGCACTCAGTAGTTGGCGGGTCAGGCTGTCGTCGGGTTGCTTCGGGGTGGTGACGACGCATTCCTTTTCGGAAAGTTGCACAGCGAGGTTTTTGTCCGCGGTGAAGCCGATGCGCGTGAAGCCCATGTCCTGGAGGTCGTTGATGCCGAACCGCTTGGCCGCTTCAGCAGAGCCGGCGAATGAGGGGGCGGTCTTCAGACAGATGTCGACGAAGGCTTCGATGGCCTTGGAGGTGACAGGCGTCGATACGGTTGGCTTTGCAGTGGTGCAGCTGACGAGGGCTAACACGCTGGACAAGGCGAGTGTGCGGAACAAAGTATTGGACATGAAACGGGGATCCTTCCAGTTGAAATTCGGAGTGCAGGAGTGGGCTGGGCGGCGCCGGAGCAGACCGCCTGCGAATGGTAAATTAAAATGGATTACGGGGCTTAGGACTTTGTGAACCCCAACGCTTGCTGGCAATGGCTCGCGCTGTGAACCGGTGTGCACTCAGGTCAGCCTGACGGCGGTCGAGCAGATTGCATAACAGCGATAAGCAATAGCTTCTCGATTTTCGTAAATGCTAACCGGCCGCTTTTGGCTTGGGAGCTGCCTGTCGCCTCGGTCATCAACGAGCGACTCTGAGTCGGTCAGGGCTGCGGCCTTGAATTTAACGATAGAACCCCTTCCAGTCAGACGAGTCTGTTCCTGTATTACTTTCGGGAAAACAGCCAATGTCAGCGCGCCATAGCCTTATTGTCCTTGCACGCGGAGGGTACGCTGCTCGAGGAGTGATTTACCTGATCATCGGTATCTTTGCATTGCTTGCGGCACAAGATTCGACAAAGCCGAAAGACAGTCAAAAAAGCTTGGAAGCCCTATTAGGCCAGCCGTTTGGCTATTTTTTAGTGGGAATCGTCGTGGCGGGTCTGCTCGCATTTGCGGCATGGCGTGTTCTGCAAGCTACGCGTGATGTCGACCATCACGGCAAACATCTCAAGGGTCTGATAATTCGCACCGGTCTGTTTGCGGGAGGTTTGGTCAATGGTGCCCTGGCATTTTTTGCGCTAGGCCTACTTGTAAGCGGAATAGGTAGCTCGGGTAACTCAGGGGAACACACCAGAGATTGGCTGGCGCATCTATTGTCCTGGCAGCATTCCAATGTATTGGTGTATCTGATTGCTCTTATTCCGCTTGGCGTTGGAATCGCTCACATTATCAAGGGATGGAAGGCGTCGTTTGAAAAGTATTTCGAGGCCGACGAAGACGTCATGCGGTACGTCCGCCCAGTGTCTCGGTTTGGCCTGATTGCACGTGGCGTCGTCTTTATAGAGATTGCATTGCTGTTGGCCGTTAGTGGCTCTGCCTATCAAGCCATGGATCCACCCGGTATGAAGGAAGCCCTTGAGGCGCTCCAGAATTTACCAGCTGGGTGGATGGTTTTGATGATAATGGCCTTCGGATTGATTGCTTTCTCGGCTTACAGCTTCGCTGAGGCCTTCTGGCGGAAGATAAATATGGAAGTCCCTGGCGTATAGGCATGTCCATGGCATCAATGGTGTTCGGCCCCGTTCGGGGCCCCGACATCACTCGGTTTTCGCCGCCATCAATGCGTTCAATTCGCCGTATGTATGGGCTTTCAAGGCGTGGGTGTCGAGTTGGCCATTGTCGAGGAAACTGCTGACCAACGCGCCCATGGCGCCATGCAGAAATTCGGCGATGCTGGAACCAGCACTTAGCCGTCGGACTCCTAGGCGCTTCAATTCGTCGAGGGAGGGCAACCCGTCCCGGGACAGCAGGTTCACTGGCAGTCTGGTTTCCCGGCAGACGGTGGCGATTTCGTCCGCATCGATCACGCCGGCGGCAAACAGACCATCTGCCCCGGCGGCGGCATACAGCGCGGCGCGTTTCAGTAGTTCTTCCAGACGCTGTTCGGCGGGGAAAAGGTTCTTGAGGTAAACGTCGGTCCGTACGTTGACGAACAGCTTGACGCCCGCCCGGTCTGCCACCGTCCTCGCCACGTCAACCTTGCGAACTAGCAGCTCTGGCGAGCCCAGGCCGTCTTCGATATTTATCCCGACCGCTCCGGCGGCAATGACGGCATTGATCACCTGGCCGACCTGCTTCAGATCATCCGAGTAGCCGCCTTCGATATCCACTGTGAGCGGTACGCTGAGCACCCTGGCCATCGATTTGACGGTGGTACTCAGCAGGTCAAGAGGCAGCTTGTTGCCATCCTGGTACCCGTGGGACCAGGCCATGGCCGCGCTGCTGGTGGCTACGGCCTTGCCACCCAGGCGTTCGACCATACGCGCACCACCCGCGTCGGCCACATTGGCCAGAACCAACAGTCCATTCTGGTGGAGGCTGTGAAAAGCGTTATCCAGTGGGGTCATGGCAATTCAACTCCTTTGAAGGGTTTGTTTTATTGCTGCTCTGTCCACACGGCCAGTTCATAGCCATCTGGATCCGTGAAGTGGAACCTGCTGCCACCTGGGAAAGAAAATATCTCCCGGGTTAAAACAGCGCCCAGGGCTTTGAGCCGCCGTTGTGTTTCAGCGAGGTTGTCGGCGTACAAAATGATTAAAGGTCCACCCGGTCGAACGGGCTCGCCCGTCGTGAAACCACCGGTGAGGCGGCCGTCAGTGAATTCAGTGTAGGTGGGGCCGTAGTCGACGAATGTCCAACCGAATGCGCTGCCGTAGAAGGCTTTGCTGCGGGCGATGTCGCCTACATTCAGCTCGATATTGTCGATTTGTCGGTCTTTGCCGCGAACGCTCATGCTTGCCTCCCTGGCTGATGCTTAGGTGGCGAGTGTAACGTAAGCGCGCCGGTGGGAGAGCGTGCTTGAACAATTCGCGCATTGGGGCTGCTAAGAGACCAATGCGCTCGTAGCGTATGGAATATGTCTTTCCATCTGTGAAGAACCGATAGATGCACGAGTCGATCGCCACCCGAGTTGTCCTTCAAGGTGCTTTTTGCTTGTCGGCGGATAGGGGTAGGGGGTATACCTATCTGCGCAACGCATAGCAGAGGTATCCAATGGGTCATATCGCAGCAAACAAAGACGATCTTCTCAAGCGCGTGAAACGTATCGCCGGACAAATCCAGGCCGTTGAGCGGGCCTTGGAATCGGATCTCGATTGCGCCAAGACACTTCACCTCGTGGCCGCCACTCGTGGAGCCATCAGCGGTCTGATGGAAGAAATCATCGAAGAGCACGCATGGGAGCATGTCGCGAACCCTGCGCTCAGCGAAACAGAGCGCAACAAAGGCGTCGAAGAGCTGCTCGAAGCCATTCGCCGTTATTCCAAGTGAACGCATCCAGGCACACCCCCATGAGCAACTCTCACCTCAACTACACCCACCACCACATGTTCCTTGGCTCGGCACACGACGAAAACGCCAAGCGTACGCTTTGGGTCGTGGCGCTGACTGTCGTGATGATGGTTGGCGAAATCATCGCCGGCTATATCACGGGCTCGATGGCGTTATTGGCCGATGGTTTTCATATGGCAACCCACGCCGGGGCATTGGGCATCGCGGCCGCCGCTTACGGATATGCGAAACGCCACGCGTCCAGTCAGCGGTACAGTTTCGGTACCGGGAAGGTTGGCGACTTGGGCGGGTTTGCCTCGGCGTTGATACTCGGCATGGTCTCCCTGGGGATTGGCGCTGAGTCTGTCATGCGGCTCTTGCAGCCAACAGACGTACAGTTCGGCTCCGCGACGCTCATCGCGATTGTCGGTTTGATTGTCAACATCGTCAGCGCCCTGCTGCTGGGCCATGGACATAGTCATCGACACGATCATGGTGATCACGACCATCACCACCACGGGCCTGACAATAATCTGAAATCGGCGTACTTCCATGTCATCGCAGACGCATTGACGTCGGTGCTGGCCATCGTTGCGCTGCTCGCCGGACGCTATCTCGGTTGGGTGTGGCTGGACCCGGCCATGGGCATCGTCGGTGCCATCGTTATCGCGCGTTGGGCATGGTCGTTGATGGGTGTTACCGCGGCTGTACTGCTGGACCAGACAGACGCCCACGTTGCCGAGGAAATCCGCGAGCTGGTCGAAAAAAACGGGGATGCCACCATTACGGACTTGCACGTGTGGCAGATTGGACCGCAAGCCCATGCGGCCATCGTCAGCGTAATGGGTGATAGCAGTGTGGACGCCGATAGCATTCGTGAACGCCTCAAGTCGGTTCACGAAATCAGCCATCTGACAGTCGAATACCGCCCCGTCTGACCCCACGCTCCAGGTCGTTTTCCGAGGCTCATGATGAAAACCACTGACAAGTCGGGCGGTGTTTCTACAACTGCGCCAATCCCCAAGGCTTCGACCGGCAATGCCTGGCGCACCATGCCAGGCGGTATATGGGCACTGGGATTCGTCTCGATGTTGATGGATATCTCCTCAGAGATGATCCATGCCTTATTGCCGCTCTACATGGTGACGGTATTGGGTACCTCCGTCCTGGCGGTGGGCCTCATCGAAGGAATAGCCGAGGCTACTGCCTCGATCACCAAAGTATTCTCCGGGGCACTCAGCGATCGGTTGGGCAAGCGCAAACTGCTTGCGGCGCTGGGTTACGGATTGGGGGCACTGTCGAAACCGATCTTTCCCCTGGCCGGCTCGTTGGACTGGCTGACCGGGGCCCGCTTTATCGATCGCATTGGCAAAGGGATTCGCGGTGCCCCGCGCGATGCATTGATAGCTGACATCACCCCACCGGCGATAAGGGGCGCAGCTTTCGGCCTGCGCCAGACACTGGATACCGTGGGTGCATTCCTGGGGCCACTGCTTGCGATTGGTTTGATGTGGCTGACTGCGAACCGCTTCCAGACTGTTTTTTGGGTGGCCGTGCTTCCGGCCTTCCTCGCCGTCGCGGTGCTGCTTTTGTTTGTGCATGAGCCCGAACAGTCACCCGGAACGCAACGGGTTCGTATGCCGTTGAGCCGACGGGAGTTGGCACGACTGGGCGCCGGCTATTGGTGGGTGGTGGGCGTAGCTGCGGTGTTCACCCTGGCACGCTTCAGCGAAGCCTTCCTGATCCTGCGTGGCCATGCCGTTGGACTGGCGCCGATGTGGGCGCCTGCGGTACTTGTCTTGATGGCCGTGGCGTACTCGCTGTCAGCCTATCCTGCTGGCGCGTTATCGGACCGTATCAACCGCCTGTCGGTGCTCGGCATAGGGCTGATATTACTGATCCTCGCCGACCTGACGCTGGCATTCGTTCCGGGCATCACGGGCCTGGCCGCCGGGGTGGTTCTTTGGGGTCTGCACATGGGGTTTACCCAGGGAATATTCGCTGCCCTGATCGCCGATTGCGCGCCGACGGAACTGCGTGGCACGGCATTTGGCATGTTCAATCTGTTGACTGGGTTGACCTTGCTGATGGCGAGCGTCACGGCGGGCATTCTGTGGGATTTAGTGGGTTACCAGGCTACCTTCCTGATGGGAGCCGGCTTTGCCGCGCTGACTTTCCTGGGGCTATGGGTAATAAAAATGAAAGTTCAGGTTCGGTAGCCACGCCGATGATGTGTCCGGTGGGAGCATCCACATAGGCAGGCATTCAGTTCGCATTCTGACTTTCCACCCAGGGTTTCAGTACGGTATCAACGGGGGCCTTGTTCTTCTTCGTGGCGTTTTCAAAATACTGTGATAACGCTATTTAAATCGGAGGCGTTATTTCTATTTAGAGGCCAGCGCGATATAGCGGTGCTGCGGAACATCAACTAGCGTGTAATGGCTGACTGAGTCGGGATTACCAGCCTGAAAGGATGCCCCTCCATGAGTACGCTTCGCGCGCCCGCACTCGGTCCCATCGTGGGACACACTACCCATCGTTCGTGCCGGCTGTGGATTGCCGCCTCGGATTGCCTCGATCGAAAAGAGCTCGATGAAGAGGTCCGTTCCATCGGTGTACTCGGTGTCGTAGGAAAAAACGGCAAGGTTAAGCCAGGCGATATCTTCTATTTCCGCCTGCCCCGCGAATATGACCGTACCGGCACGTTGAATCTCGGCATAGACAAGTCCCTCTGGAAAGATGCGGCAGAGGAAAAGAAACTGCAGCCTTACGCGCTCGATCCCGCCACCACCTACACCGTGCGCATGGCGTCGCTGAATCAGGATGACGCCTATCCCAATGACAGCAATGTATCCAGCGAGGAGATTGCGTCCAAGCTCCCAGCCCCGTCCGTATGGGCGGACAAGTTAAATCTCGAAAATGGTTTGGGCGAAGCGTTTGCCGAAGCCACGTTCACCACGCAGCCGGCGCCAGGCCAAGCCGCATCTCCATTCAGTTTTCTGCTGGGCTCGTGCCGTTATCCAGGGTTGTTATGGAAGCGCAAGGAAGCCGACCGTATCTTTCGCCCCATGCTCAAGCAGCACGAGGAAAGGCCGGTCAACTTGTCACTCATGGCCGGCGACCAGATCTATGCGGACATGTTCAATCGCCTGGTGCCGATCGGCCTGGCGGATACCTATGAGGAGTTCCAGGAGCGCTACCATATTGCGTTCGGGTCGCGGAACATGCGCAAGCTGTTGGGTCGCGTGCCGACCTACATGATCCTGGATGACCACGAAATTGAGGACAACTGGTCACAGGATCGCCTGCACCAGAGCAACGGCAAACGGATACTCTTCAACCTGGCCATTGGTGCGTACATGAGCTACCAGTGGAGCCACGGGCCGCGTTTTACCGACAGCTACGTAAATGATCCGGCATACGGGGCGCCAGCCTCGCTCAAGCGGATGCGCACGCTGAACCTGTTCTACGACTTCGTTTGCGCCGGCTACCCGTTCTTCGTCCTCGACACCCGCACCCAGCGTTTTCTCGCCGATCTGCCGGGTCTGGCCGACAATCACCTGCTGGGCCGACCCTCCCTTGATCCCAACGAGCCGAGCCAACTGGACCGGGTGTGCGCATGGCTGATGCACATGCAGCAAACCCTCGGCAACGTGCCGAAGTTCATCGTAACTTCCAGTGTCTTCCTGCCGAACGGAGTGGATACCTTGCTCAGCGATGAACACAAGGAGAAGGATGATTCATGGCCGTGTTTTCCCAACACGCGCCGGCGGATTCTGCAAACAATGGTGGACGGGAACGTGCAGAACGTGATCTTCCTGTCCGGTGACATCCATTGCTCCAGCGTGGCGCAACTGGAGTTCTCGGCCCCCGCTGCGGCGCTTAAGTCTTACTCCATCGTCTCCTCCGCATTTTATTGGCCGTTTGCTTTTGCCGATGGCGATCCGGCTGGCTACGTCCACGATTCACGCGCTGCGAATACTCAGGATGGCTTCGCCATCAGCCCGGCCCAGGGCACCTTGCACTACAGGGCGTGGGGCTTCTGCCAGGATGACAATTTCTGCCGAGTCGACGTAGACCCGGTGGCGGCGGTACTGGCCGTGCAGGCTTTCGACGGGGATGGGAATCCAATTGCGCGAAGCCATGGAGACGGCCAGATACGCAAGATGCCGGAGAAACTGAAGCTGGCGCCTTGGTGAGGCGCCGTGCATCACCGAGTGGTCCTGATGCTGCGCCATGACCGCTCAGCCACCAAAGCCAGGCGGTCCTGCCTTCACCCAACCCTGGCGTTTGCGTTTCAGTAGCGGATCATCACCGACTTGAGTTCGGTGTAGTCATCGATGAACGCACTGCCAAACTCGCGCCCCACGCCCGAGGATTTGTTGCCTCCGAATGGCACCGCCGGGTCGAGCAACGTGTGCATGTTCACCCAGACGGTTCCGGCGTTGATGGCGGGTACCATGTGCAGCGCCTTGCCCAGGTCATTGGTCCAGAGGCTGGCGCTCAAGCCATAAGGCGTGTTGTTCATCAGCTCCAGCAGTTCGTCTTCGGTGTCGTAAGGGAAAAAAGTCGCAATCGGGCCGAAGGTTTCTTCGCAGAGCAATGTGTCAGTGACCGCGTTAGCGAGAATCACCGTCGGCTCGACATAGCAGCCCGGACGGTCGATCAGGTTGCCGCCGTGAATGATGGTGTTGTTTTCTGCTCGCGCCTTGGCGAAATACTCACCGATCTTGAGTTGATGCTGGCGATGGGTGACGGGGCCGAATTCGGTGCGCTCATCCAGGGGCGAGCCGATGTTGAGGGTGTTCAAGCGTTGCGCGAGTTTTTCCATCACCGGATCGATCTGCGACCGATGGACGAAGAACCGCTCGGCGGCGGCGCAGATTTGTCCGGAATGAAGGAACCCGGCCTCGATGATGCCGTTGACCGCCTTGTCCAGATCGACGTCACGGAGGAAACCCGCAGAGTTTTTTCCGCCAAGCTCCAGCGTGGCGCGGGTCAGGCCGGCGCCCATGGCACTCCGGCCGACAGCGATGCCGGTTGGCACCGATCCGGTAAACGAAACCTTGTCCGTGCCCGGATGCTCGACCAGGCCTTTGCCTACCAGACCGCCACCGGTCAGCACGTTCAACGCACCCGCAGGCAAGCCGGCTTCAATGGCCAGTTCGGCGATCCGCAGTAGGGTCAGCGGGGTGAATTCACTGGGTTTGATGATAATGCTGCACCCCGTCACCAATGCCGAGGCGAGTTTCCAAATGGCGATCATGGTCGAGAAATTCCACGGCACGATACCCACGACCACCCCAACCGGTTCACGCAGGGTGAAGGCGGTATAGCGTTCACTGGCGAACGATGGCAGTGACGGGGTGATGGTCTGGCCGCTGATCTTGCTGGCCCAGCCGGCGTAGTAGCGAAGGAAGTGTGCGGCCTGGTCGACTTCGAAGGCCCGGGAAATCTGGATGATCTTGCCCGATTGGCAGGTTTCGATCTGCGCCAGTTCTTCGCGGTGTTGTTCAAGCAGCTCGGCCAGTTTGAACAGCACATTGCCGCGTGTCGCCGGTGCGACCTGGCTCCACTGTTTGAAGCCACGGCGCGCTGACGCCACCGCCGCGTCGATATCGGCCGGGTCGGCGTCTACGACCTCGGCGATGACTTGGCCGGTCGCCGGGTTGATCACCTGCAGCGTTTTGTTGCTATGGCTTTGAACGTAGCCACCGTCGATAAACAGCGCGTGTTGTCGGCTGAGAAAAGCTTCGACCTGAGGCAGCAGTGGAATATCGCTCATGGGTTTTCCTGCTCTGAATAAAGAAAACTCCGAGGCTAATCCACCGGACAATCCCAGGCTTGACTGTGCCTGCCGGCTGCCATGATCGTGGCTGCCACATCTGTGAAAAGTACAATCTTGACTCTGGAACGTGCATTTTCTCCATGCAAGGCTCGCTCCATACTGGCCCTGCATCCGGCGCCCGGCCTCGTTTCTCAAGGTCCGCCGGACATCCAATAATAAGCAGGGCCATCCATGAAAAAGCCAAACCCGCTCCTTGAAGACCTCAAGTCCATCCTGCCGGTTATTGCGGCCAATGCCTTCCAGGCCGAGCGAGACCGCCAAGTCCCCGCCGAGAATATTGCCTTGCTCAAGGGCATCGGCCTGCATCGCGTGTTCCAGCCCAAAGCGTTCGGCGGCATGGAGTTGTCGCTGCCACAGTTTGCCGACTGCATCGCCTTGCTCGCCGGGGCCTGCGCCAGCACGGCCTGGGCCATGAGCCTGTTGTGCACCCACAGCCATCAATTGGCATTGTTCCCGGCCAAACTGCAGCAGGAAGTCTGGGGCATTGATCCGAATGCCACGGCGAGCAGCAGCATCGCGCCCTTTGGTCGTACCGAGGAAGTCGAGGGCGGTGTGCTGTTCAGCGGCGAGATGGGCTGGAGTAGCGGATGTGACCACGCTGAATGGGCGATTGTCGGTTTCCGTCGGCCGAATGCCGAGGGCACCCAGGATTACTGCTTTGCGGTACTGCCGCGCAGTGACTATCAGATCCGCGACGACTGGTTTGCCGCCGGCATGAAAGGCAGTGGCACCAAGACCCTGATCATCGACAAGGCCTGGGTGCCGGAGCACCGTATCCAAAAGGCCAAGGACATGATGGAGGGCAAGTCCGCAGGCTTCGGCCTGTATCCCGACAGCAAGGTGTTCTATTCACCGTATCGTCCTTATTTTGCCAGCGGCTTCTCCACCGTGAGCCTGGGCGTCGCCGAGCGGATGCTTGAGGTGTTCCGCGAAAAGACCAAGACGCGGGTGCGTGCCTACACCGGTGCGGCGGTCGGTGCGGCAACGCCGGCATTGATGCGCTTGGCCGAGTCGACTCACCAGGTCGCCGCCGCGCGCGCCTTTCTGGAAAAGACCTGGGCTGAGCATGCCGAGCACAGTGAGCAGCAACGCTACCCAAGCCGCGAAACCCTGGCGTTCTGGCGTACCAATCAAGCGTACGCCACCAAGATGTGTATCCAGGCGGTGGATCGCCTGTTCGAAGTCGCGGGCGGCAATGCCTGGTTCGAACACAACGAAATGCAGCGCTTGTTCCGCGATTCGCACATGACCGGCGCCCATGCCTACACCGACTACGACGTCTGTGCGCAAATCCTCGGCCGTGAGCTGATGGGTCTTGAGCCTGATCCAAGCCTGGCCTGAAGCGGTTCCTGATAACAACAATCAGGGCGGCGCTTCAAGCCGTCCGGGAGTCTTGCATGTCCGATAACAATGCCTGCGTCGCGATTGAGTCGACCTTCGACCCACGGGCCTTTCGTCGCGCCCTGGGCAACTTTGCCACGGGGGTGACCGTGGTCACCGCCGCCACGGCCTCCGGCCAAAAAGTGGGGGTCACCGCCAACAGCTTCAATTCGGTGTCTCTCGACCCGCCGCTGGTGCTGTGGAGCATCGACAAACGCTCCAACAGCCATGCGGTGTTCGAGCAGGCCAGCCACTTCGCGGTCAACGTGCTGGCGGCGGACCAGATTGACCTGTCGAACAATTTCGCCCGGCCCAAGGACGATCGCTTCGCGGAAATCGAGTATCAATCCGGGGAAGGCGGGGCGCCGGTGTTCGCCGACTGTGCGGCGCGGTTTCACTGCGAGAAATACCAGCAAGTGGACGGTGGCGATCACTGGATCATGATCGGCAAGGTGGTGGCTTTCGATGATTTCGGTCGAGCGCCGCTGCTCTATCATCAGGGCGCCTATTCCATGGTGCTGCCCCATACCCGCATGACCAAGCGTGACGACAGTCAACCGCCCAGCAGCCATTTCCAGGGGCGCTTGAGCCACAACCTGTATTACTTGATGACCCAGGCCGTGCGCGCCTACCAGTCCAGCTACCAGCCCCGCCAATTGTCCACCGGCCTGCGCACCAATGAGGCGCGGATGCTGATGGTGTTGGAGAACGACGCCAGGCTCAGCCCCAGCGACTTGTTGCGGGAAGTGGCCATGCCGGTGCGGGAAATCGAGGAAGCCGTGGCCAACCTCAAGCGCAAGGGATGGGTGAACGACGATGCCGAGGGTGTGCGCTTGACCGCTGCTGGTATCGAGCAGACCGAAGCCCTTTGGGCGATCGCGGGCGAACAGCAGGAAAGGGTGTTCGCCGAGTTCAGTGAAGCCCAGATCGAAACGTTCAAGACGGTCCTGAAGCAATTGATCCGTCACTGCTGATCGTAAAAAACCGAGGCCATTAAAGGCCTCGGTTTTTTTTCGTCACGAAATTCATCAGGGCCGGAACGATCAGATCCAGACAATGTTGTTCCAGCAAAAACATTAGAACGCTTCAGGAGCTGCGCGAGGCAGCTCCTGAGCGGATCAGAAGGGCACCGCCACGGTCAGTTGGCTGTAGAGGTTGGTGCCGTTGCCACCTACTTGGTTACCGCCGCTGTCCGAGTCCTTTTTCGGTTGGTAGATGCCTACCAGCGGGCTGATGATCAGGTGGCTGTTGACCGCCCATTCGGCGTACAGGTCCAGTTCCCGAGCGTCCAGGTTCAGCGCATCGCGCGTGCGCAGGGTGTTGAAGTCGAAGTACAGCGCGCCGACCGTCAGGTTCTCCAAGGGCGTCGCCTTGAGTCCCACGTGGTGGATGCCGGTGTTGCTGTTGAACGGGCCGGCGTAGTTGGAGGCCACCTCGCCTTGGAACCAAGTGCCGTAGCCGGTGCTGAGTCCGGTGAACAGCGGGTCCCATTTTTGCGAGTAGCGGGTGTAGCGGTAGGTCAGCTTCGGCGCCCAGGCAACGTCGGCAAAGGTGTAGCCGGCTTCGCCGTACCAGGCTTTTTCCGGTCCGGCGTCCTTGTCCTGCCAGGCGTATTCGAAGGCGAAGCTGGCATTCTCGATACCCGCGCTGCCTTCGCCGCGCAGGCTATACGTATCCAGACCCTCACGTTGTTTCTGGAAGTCGCTGGCCCACTGGTCGGTGACACCGATGCCATGGATCCACGTCAACCCCAGGGTCCCGGCGGCGGCTGTGTAATCCAGGGTGCCCGCCGCCAGCTCGGTTTCTGCCTGGGCACGGTTGTCGGATTTGAGCCACAGCATCGAACCATGCAGGCCGTCCTGGCCACCGAGGCGCAGTACGGCGGTGCGGTCGAAGGCGTGCCGCGCGGCGAGGTAGTAGGCGCCTCCGCGATTCAATGCGCCGTCGGCCGGGCCCTTGCCCAGGTTCGGGCCGTCGTCGTTGATCAGGAAGCCGCGGCCAAGCTTGACCACTTGGCGGCCGACGGAAAAATCCACGCCGTCCTTGCCCAGGGTCGGAAACAGGTCGGCCGAGCGCCAGCCCAGGTAGGCGTCTTCGATTTTTGTGGTGCGTTCCGAACCGTCGGTGTTGCCGGCGGCATCGCCATCGCCCCAGGTGCCGGAGCTGACCCAATTGAGTGCGCCATAGCCCGTGCCGTACCCGGCCAGGCCCTGATCGCCACTTATCCCATACTTGATGAACCCTTCGCGCCACGTTGAACCGCCGGGTGTGCCATCGTAGTTGTGGCGGCTGTTGAACATCCCGTAGACCGCCAGGAAATCGGCGTTGAGGTGGGCGTCCTCATCGGCATAAAGCTCATAGGCCCGGGCCGACGATTGGCCGAAAAGAAGCACGATGCCCAGGCCGACAGCCTTGGACAGCGAGTGGGTTTTCAATGTTTGCTCCATTGTCATATTCCCCAGCATGGATAGTTACGAGGGCGCATTAAGATGACCGGGAGCGGGGCAAGTCTTTCACCTGCGTGCCAAGTAATTGATCCTGCCAGCCAAGGCCTATGTATTGGCAGACAGCAACAAGAGCCACGGCAGACATGGGCAAGACGTCCAGCGTGTTCGAGGCGCACAGTGATTTTCGCTCGATGTCGTTTTGATCAGGGACTGGCTGGGGAGGGCGTCAACGCCAGCGCCTTGTACGGCTCGATGCATCCACTCAGAAATCCGCTTTCGAGGATCCGAACCATGTCGATCAATGACCGGCTCACGCAGCACTTGAAACGAGGCAGCGTCGGCTTTCCGACCGCGCTGGCCAGCACCATCGGCCTGATCATGGCCAGCCCGGTGATTCTCACCGCGACCATGGGCTTCGGTATCGGCGGCAGCGCCTTCGCGGTCGCCATGCTGATCGCGGTGGTCATGATGCTGGCCCAAGCCACCACGTTCGCCGAGGCCGCTGCGATCTTGCCGACCACCGGCTCGGTCTATGACTACATCAATTGCGGCATGGGTCGTTTTTTTGCCATCACCGGCACGTTGTCGGCGTACCTGATCGTGCATGTGTTTGCCGGTACCGCTGAAACCATCCTGTCCGGGGTCATGGCCCTGGTGAACTTCGAGCACCTCAATACCCTGGCGGAATCGGCTGGCGGCTCCTGGTTGCTTGGGGTCGGGTTCGTCGTGGTGTTCGGCGTCCTCAATGCGTTCGGTGTCAGCGCCTTCGGCAGGGCCGAAATCATCCTGACGTTCGGCATGTGGACCACTTTGATGGTGTTCGCCGTGCTGGGTCTGATTGCGGCTCCAGCGGTGCAATTGGAAGGCTGGTTCGGCGTGTCGCTGGTGGGCACCGACCTGATCACCATCCTGTCGCTGGTGGGCATGGCCATGTTCATGTTCGTCGGCTGCGAGTTCGTCACGCCGTTGGCGCCGGACCTGCGCAATTCGGCCAAGGTCATGCCCAAGGCGATGATCCTCGGTTTGTTGAGCGTGGCCACCTGCATGTTCATCTATGGCGCCGCGATGAAGCGCCAGGTCGAAAACGTGTTGCTCGACGCCACCTCCGGCGTGCACCTGCTCGACACCCCGATGGCGATTCCGCGGTTTGCCGAGCAGGTCATGGGAGAGATCGGCCCGCTCTGGCTGGGCATCGGCTTTCTGTTTGCCGGCGCCGCGACCATCAATACGCTGATGGCCGGTGTACCGCGGATTTTGTACGGTATGGCGGTGGATGGTGCGTTACCCAAGGTCTTCACCTATCTGCACCCACGCTTCAAGACACCGTTGCTGTGCATCCTGGTGGCGATGGCGATTCCGTGCCTCTACGCGCTGTGGTTGGGCGGTAACACCGACAACATCATGCACTTGGTGTTGGCGGCCGTGTGCGCCTGGAGTTTCTCCTACCTGTTGGTGACGCTGTCGGTGGTGATCCTGCGGATTCGTCGTCCTGATCTGCCTCGGGCCTATCGCTCGCCGTTCTTCCCGTTGCCGCAGATTCTGTCCAGCGTCGGCATCCTGCTGGGCATGTGGTTCATCACCCCACCGGGCATGAACCCTGCCGATATCTATGTGCCGTTTGGCGTGATGCTCGGCATTACCGCCAGCTACGCGCTGTTCTGGACGTTGGTGGTGCAGAAGGTCAATCCATTCAAGCCAGCGTCGGTAGAAGACGTGTTGGCACAGGAGTTTTCCCATGAGCCGGGCAACCCTCACAACGGGCATTTCGAGCATGCTGCAAAAGCTGTCTGAGCTGTTCAGTGCCAGGCGCGCACCGGCCGGTTACCGACCCGGGGTCACGCTTGAGTACCTGCGACGCAACCTTGGCCTGGCGAGCCTTGTGTCGACCGGGCCGGCCAGTGCGACGTTCAGATGGGATGCTGTCGACCTTCAGGTGGCCATTGTCGAGCGCACTGAAGCGCAATTATTGATGCACCTGGTCATGACGGAGTTCATGATCCAGTTGCCCGCTTCAACGCAGGGCAGCGCACGCTTCGACCTGCACCACCGCGGTTCGATCCGGCGCACCGGACTGGCGTGTCGACAACGCGCGGGTGAAACCGCCCTGGGGGCCAGGCTTGAAGCCGCGCTGGTGAATGACCCAGCATTGCATCAAGCGCTGATGGCGCTGGATTTCAAGCACCTGCGTATCGAGTTGGACGGCCAGCAATGGCGCGTTCGGTTGGAGCACATGGGCGGCAGCGAGGTGGTCAATCGCATGCCGGCGTTTCGGCGTTACATCGCCCTGAGCCCGGCCCAGCGGGAGGGCTTGTTCACGGTGCTGGCCGGCATGCAGCGGGTGCTGAGCGGGTTGTGATCAACTGGCATCATTACTGCTTCCACAGTCGGGATCACGTCCTTGTTGCGCCTATATAGATAACATGTTAACTATTGGCCAACAAAAACAAGAAGCCACTGTGGAGTTGCCATGAGCACCTATCAATCTGCGCACCATGGATTGGAAACCTGGACTCGGGATTTGCGAGCGGCCTGCGGCCATTTCGACACGGAACTGGCGTTTAACCGCTCACTGTTCATCGGTGAGGTGTCCAAGCTCGAGCAGGGTGGCCTGTCACTCGCCAACCTGCGCACCAATGCCGGGCTGATCAAGCGCGAACGACCCAATGCCGACCACGACATGGACCAGCACTGTTTCCTTGTCAGCCAACGCAGTGGCTATTGTCAGATCACCCAGAACGGCCAAATGGTACAGCTCGCCCCCGGCGACATGCTGCTGATGGATTCCACGGGCTCGATCGAGATCAGCCCGTTCGGACTGATCGAACATGCGTCCCTGTCACTCTCACGCAACGAAGTGTGCAAGCAATTGGGCGGTGCCTCGAAAACCTTCGGCAAGATCTCTTCGAGCAAGGCCTGTGGTCGGATGCTCCACGTGTTGATGGACCAGCTGTGCAGGGAAGGGCTTGGCGGCCAGGATTCGGATCAGGAGGCGCAGGCCCTGCAAGCGGCGTTCATCTCCTTGCTCGGTTCAGCCTTTGAGATGCAAGACGCGCCCGCTGAAAGCGCCGCGTCCTTGCAGGGCAGCAACCTGCGCAGCTATGTACAGAAAGTCATCGACGAGTCGCTGACCCAGCCAGGATTGAGTCCCGTAGGCCTGGCCAGCCGCTTGAACATTTCCGTTCGGCATCTGTACCGTTTATTCGAAGAGCAGGACGACAGCGTTTGTCGCTACATCCAGCGTGCGCGGCTCAAGCGCAGCGCGGATGACCTGACCAACCCGTTCCTCAAGAGCGAGTCGATCACCTCGATCGCCTACAAGTGGGGTTTCACCGATTCGGCCCATTTCAGCCGCTCGTTCAAGAAGCAATTCGAGCTGTCGCCCAAGGACTTTCGTTCTACCCATCTGCAACAGGCGATGGGGGCGGCGTAGGTATTCATTGGCCCATGAAACCGCTCAGCCTCTCGGCCAGCAACATTTGCGCAGTCGCGGTCGAGCACTTTGCCGATCACGGGTACGACGCCTCGTCGCTCAACGAAATCGCGGTCCGGGCGGGCATGCGCAAGGCGTCGTTGTATGCGCACTTCGACAGCAAGGACGCGTTGTTCCTGACGGTTTTCGGGATCGCCCTGGACCATGAGCATCGTTATATCGAGCGCTGCTTCAAGGATGAGGCCGGCCACACGGGTGTGCCGGGGCACCTGCATCTTGAGCGGCTGAGCGGACGCTATGAGACATCGGCACACCTGCGCTTTCTGCTGCGCACGGCGTACTTTCCGCCGACGGATATTCGCAGCGTCATTACCACGGGATTCGAGGGTTACCTGGCGCGCATTCGCCATGACTTCCAGTGCGCGGCGCAAGCTCGGTATACAACAACACGCGCCGAGGCCCTTGAGGTGTATTGCGATGCCTACCTGGGCATTGTCGACAGCCTGCATGTGGAGTTGATCTATTCGACGCCGCAGGGCTACGTCAAACGGCTTGCAGCGTTGACGCGGGTGTTGGGTGACTCGCTGGCGATGCTTGAAGGGGATGCAACTGATACGCCTTGCGCCCACATAATTACTTCACCTCAGGCAACGTCGACCCGCCGTCCACAATGATGGTCTGCCCGGTGATGTAGGCCGCCAGGTCCGATGCCAGGAATAGCATGGCCCCTGCGATATCTTCCGGAGCTCCGAGTCGTCCCAGTGGCACACGTCGGGCGATATCGGCATTGACCTGATCATCGCCCAGATTGTCCATGGCCGGCGTGGCAATCATCCCCGGTTCCACACCGTTGACCCGAATCCGGTCGCCAGCCAGCTCCAACGCCGCACTGCGGATGAAGCCGTTGACTCCGGCCTTTGACGCGGCGTAGTGGCTGAGCCCTGGATAGGCGACCCGAGGCCCGGTGACCGAAGACGTGACCAGCACACAGCCGCCACCTTGGCGCTGGAACATCGGCAGGGCCGCCTGGGTCAACCAGAACAGGGCCGAGAGATTGACCGCGAACGTGCGGTCGAGCAGGGCGGGGGTGATCTGCTCGAAGGCCGTCAACGGAAAATACCCGGCGTTGTGCACCAGGATATCCAGGCGCCCCCAATTTCGCTCGATGCCCTTGACCCCGTCGAACACCGCAGCCGCATCGGCCAGATCGAGTTCGATGGCGTTCACCTGACACCCGCGCGCGCCCAATTCGTCGGCCAATGCCTGGGCTTGCGCCAGGCGCAGGTCAACAATCATCACGCGCGCGCCACGCCATGCGAACGCTTCGACGATGGCCCGCCCGATACCTTGCGCGCCGCCGGTGACCAGCACGGTTTTCCCAGTGAAATCGAAGTCATCGCGCATCGATGTTCTCCATGTGGGCGTAGGCCAGGGTTGGCACATCGACGATGCTCGAACCGCCGTCGGCTACCAGGCTCGCACCGGTGATAATCGAGGCGTCGGGGCTGGCCAGGAAGCGGCATACCTTGGCGATTTCTTCGGCGCTGGCGGGACGGCGCAACGGTACGTCGGCGCACACACGGGCATAAGCTTGCTGCAGCGTATCGCCGTGGAAGCTCATCAAGGGTTGCATTTCCTCGTCGGCCATCGGCGTGGTGACCCAGCCCGGGCACACCGCATTTACCCGCACGCCACGCGGCCCGTAATCCCGCGCCAGAGAGCGGTTGAGACCGAGCAGTGCATGCTTGGCGGTGGTGTAGCCGCACACTTCAGGCCCGGCGGCCAGCGAGGCGATGGAGCCCAGCAGCACGATGCATCCAGCACTTTCGATCAGCAGTGGCAGGCAGGCACGAGCGCTGTAGAACGCGCTGTCCAGATTGCTGCGCAACGCCGCTTCCCAGGTGGATGGGCTGGTTTGGCTGGCGCTGCCCACGCCATGCCCGCCGGCACAGGCGAACAGCACATCGAGTCGGCCAAAACGCGTGCGAATCTGGGCAACGAAGTTTTCCCAGGTCTGCGGGCAAGCCGCATCGCCGACCAGCACCAGGCCACCGGTTGTCTCGGCGACCTGCTCCAGTGGCTCGCGACGCCGGCCGATCAGCACCAGGTTGGCACCTTCCGCGGCGTACAGCCGGGCGCAGGCGGCACCGATGCCCGTGCCGGCACCGGTGATGACCACGGTACGTGGATCAGGCATCGGGATACTCCGTGCGATTGAGGACCTGGCAGTAGGAACTGACCGGAAAGTTCGACAGCTCATCGAAGGACGAACCGGCATAGCCGAAGATCTTGCCGTCGCTGCGGTGTTGCTGCAGATCGATCAGTACCAGGCCGAGGGTCGGGATGATCTTTTCGCGCCAGACGAACAGGTACAGCTGGTCGGCAATCTTGTAGTAGTGGCAGCGATCGGTGTCGCAAAGGCCTTGTTCGACACCCTTGAGGCACTGCCAGGCATAGAATTGATCGTTCAGGTAGATGTGCTCGTAGACTTCGCTGGGGCTGTAGCGATACAGGTTGCGCAACCCGGTCAGTTCCTGGGTCGGCGCATGGGGGCAATGGTCGGCTTGCCAGGGTTGATTCAAGCTGCCGTGGAGGAATTGCACCTCAACCGAGGTCAGGTCCTTGCCGGCCAGGGCGCGGCTGTAGAGGCCTTGCTCGGTTTGTTCGCGACTCGGCATGCTGCCGATCACCGCGGTGAACGACGACGTGCCGGTGTCCAGCACCAGGCTGATCGACCAGGCTTGCCCGGCTTCATGCTTGATGAAGTCCACCAGGTACAGGCCCGGACGCACCGACGTGGCGCGGTACGCGGCCGAACCGCTGGAGTGGCCGTCGGCGGCGTTCCAGTGCAGCGTGGCGGTTTCAAAACGATGCTCGATCTGCCAGCCGTTGGAGAAGTACAGGGTGAAGGTCTTGCCGTTGAGGTCGGCCAGGTTGGGCAGGATAAACGCTTCTGGGGCGAAACCATCGGCGAGGGCGCCGACGGTGATCCAGTCGGATTGTGTGGTCATTGCATGGCTCCGGTGGGTTGAATGGACAACCCGGAGCATGCGGCCGCGGACGGAGCTCGCCTATCAACCAAATGGTTGAGCGGGCTTAAAGAAACAGCGCGGCCACCAGCTCGGTGCGGCTGCTGACGCCTGCCTTGCGGAACAGATGAATCAGGTGGGTCTTGATCGTGGGCAGGCCGACACCCAGCTCAACGGCCAGTTGCTTGTTGCTCGCGCCCTGGCGCAGCAACCAGGCGATCTGGCGCTCCTTGGGAGTGAGTCCGGCCAACCCGTCGTCAGCGGGCTGCATGTTGGCGACTGCCATTTGCAACAGTGCCTGCAAGGCATTCAGCTGCGCCAGTTGGTCCAGGGTGAAGGCCCCTTGGTCAGCGGTGCGCAGCAACGAAATGGCCGCCTGGGGCTGGTCGGCGCGATGAGCGACAATCTCCACCACATCGACCACGCCGTAGCGCTGCAGGAAGTCTCGGTAGCGGCGACTATCACGCAGCGGCTGCCGCGCCATCGCCAACCCCAGCGGCACCACGGCCAGCCCCGTCGAGAGGCAATTGCGCGGCTGCAACGGGTCGAATTGGCGGTAGTTGTCCAGGTAATCGCGGTGCATCTCGCCGCTCATGCCGTGCAGCCTGAAGTCGCGGGCTTGCAGCTGGCGGTCGACACAATAAAACGCTGCCTGGCTGGCGGGCACGAGTTGGGTGAAAGCCTGCAGGCAGCGGCCGGCGACTTCCTGTGCGGGGATGGCGTGCATGGTCGGTTACCTGCGCCGGGAAAACGCTGCCGGTGTAAACCGGCAGCCAGGAGCGATCAGACTACCGCAAAATAGTGCTTCACGAAGCTGTCGCTGACCACCTCCCACAGCACCGGCGTGCCTTTGCTCACGAACCAGCTGTCGCCTGCCTTGTAGCGGGTACTTTGGCCGGTGCTTTCGTCGGTCAGCACCACTTCGCCGGTGACCACCGTGGCTTGTTCGGCGAATGGGTAGACCATGCGAAACCTGCCCTGGGTAGTGCCGAAATAGGCACTGCTGACGGGGTCGGTCGGGGCGCCGAAGGTCATCTTGCCGAAGGCCTTGACCTCGCCTTCGAGGATCTCCGAGCCCAGGTCGGCAACCGTGCCCCAGGCGTCGAGCTCGGATAGTTGGATGTCTTTCTTGAGTGGGGTAACGGGCATGGCAGTTCTCCAGTGAATGAAACAGTCAGGGCTCAACGGCGACCGTTGAAATAGCCCGAGAGTTGATGAAGGCTTTTGCCGGCGGTGAGCAGCAGTGGGCGGATATGGTCCTTGCCGAGGATCTGCGCATGCTTGACCGAGCTGATCAGGTCGTAGCGCGAAGAACCTTCGCTCATGCCTTCGGCCAACACCTTGCAGATGATGTGGCTGGGCGTGACTCCGAAACCGGCATAGCCCTGTACGTAAAAAGCGTTGGGGCGGCCACTCAGTGTGCCGATCTGCGGGAACAGGTTGGCCCCGGTCGCCATGGGCCCGCCCCAGGCCAGATCGATCTTCACGTCCTTGAGGTACGGGAAGATCTTCAGCATCAGGTTGCGGTTCCAAGCCTTGAGGTCCAGCGGGATGTGCTCGACAAACGGCGTGGCGGCCCCGAACAGCAGGCGGTTTTCGTTGGTGACGCGGTAGTAGTCGATCACCGGCCGGATATCGCTGTAGGCGCCGCGTATCGGGCTGATGCGGTTGATCAGCTCGTCCGACAGCGGTTCGGTCATCAACTGGAAGGCGTAGGTGTTGACGGTGGTCTTGTGCAATTCCGGTTCAAGCTTGTTGAGGAAACTGTCGCAAGCCCAGAGCAGCTTGGCGGCCTTGACCGAGCCGCGGCCGGTACGCACGGTGATGCGCTCGCCGTAACTCACTTCCAGGGCCGGGCTGTGCTCGAAGATGCGCACACCATGGCCGGCCAGCGCCTTGGCTTCGCCCAGCAGCAGGTTGAGTGAGTGCACGTGCCCGCCACCCATGTGCAGCAATGCGCTGCTGTAGGCGTCGGAGCCGATGATCTGCTTGACCTCGGACCCCGCCATGAAGCGGATTTCGTCCTTGGTGTTGATCGACTTGAAGTCCTTTTCCCAGGCACGCAAGGTTTTTTCCTGGCGAGCATTGAAGCCCATGTACCCATAGCCGTGGCAGAAGTCGGCATCAATGGAATATTTGGCGATGCGGTCCTTGATGATGCCGGCGCCCAGCTCGCTGATTTCGAAGATCTGGCGTAGACCGTCGTCGCCGACTTGCTGCTTGATCTTCTCTAGGTCATGGCCGATTCCCGCCATGATCTGCCCGCCGTTGCGCCCGGTACCGCCAAAACCCAGGTAGCGCGCTTCGAGCACCACGATGTTGGTGATACCTTTTTCAGCGAGTTCCAGCGCGGTGTTGATGCCGGAGAAACCGCCACCAATCACCACCACGTCAGCTTCCACGTCCTGTTCGAGGGTCGGGAAGCTGAGGTTGTATTTCTTGGTCGCTGAATAGTAGGTAGGCGTTTCGATATTGATCATGGCGCAGCCTGGAAAAGTGAAGGGTGATCACTGCAGAGCCGATAAGAAGCTCTGTGCCTGTTGGGTGCTATTAAGTGCCTTCCGAGCGGTAGGTGTCTTGATTATGTATGCCGCTGTCCTTGACCGTGGCTGCCAAGGTCGCTCGTGAATCCGGCCTGGCGCTAACGCTGAACACGAGGGGCCGCGGCCAATGCTAGAATGTCGTTAATCTGTTAACTAATACGACGCCGACCCTCATGCCCAAATTGCGCCCATCCTTGACCCTCAGCTTGCTCCATGCGCGTGAAGCCGCCATGGGATTTTTTCGTCCTTCGCTCAATCAGCACGGGTTGACCGAGCAGCAGTGGCGGGTCATTCGTATCCTGAGCCAACATGAAGAACTGGAGATCAATCGCCTGGCGGAGCTTGCTTGCATCCTCAAGCCGAGCATGACCGGCGTACTGGCGCGCATGGAGGCGGCGGGAATGGTGGAGCGGCGCAAGGCGCACCAGGACCAGCGGCGCGTGCTGGTGCGGCTGGCCGAGAAGGGGAAGGACTGTTTTGCCTCGATGAGCCAAAGCATGGAGGCCAATTATCAGCGCTTGCAGGCGGGCTTTGGCGAGGAGAAGTTGCAGACGCTTCTGGCCTTGCTCAATGAGCTAAAGACCCTCAAGCGCTGAGTCGATTAGCTGACGCTCCGCGGTCCAACTGTGGGAGCGAGCCTGCTCGCGAAGAGGGCGTTTCAGTGCGTACATTTGCCAGCTGACACACCGCATTCGCGAGCAGGCTCGCTCCCACATTTTGATCTCTGTACATCAGCGAGCACCGCAACAGCGGTCAGTAGATAGCACCGGCCGTACTTGCAGGCGCCGCTGAATCCTTGAACGCCGCCGCCAGGCTTTGCAACCCGCGCATCAGCACCGTGGTGTCCACGCCGACCGCGACGAACGCCGCACCCAGCTCGATGTAGCGCCTGGCCAAGGCCTGGTCGGCGCTGAGAATGCCGGCGGCCTTGCCGGCTTTGCGGATGCGGGCGATGGCGTCTTCGATTGCCGCCTGCACTTCAGGATGGCCCGGATTGCCGCGATGGCCCATCGAGGCGCTGAGATCCGCCGGCCCGATGAACACCCCGTCGACGCCTTCTACGGCCGCGATGGCATCCAGGTTGGCCAAGCCTTCACGGTTCTCGATTTGCACCAGCAAGCAAATCTGCTCATCGGCATGGTCGAGGTAGCCGGCGATGCTGTTCCAACGCGACGCGCGTGCCAGCGCGCTGCCGACGCCACGCACGCCCTTGGGTGGGTAGTGGACGGCTTTGACCAGTTCTTGCGCCTGGGCGGCGCTCTCGACCATGGGGATCAACAACGTCTGCGCGCCAATATCGAGCACTTGCTTGATTAGCGCCGTGTCGCCGATGACCGGGCGAATCACCGGTTGGCTCGGGTAGGGCGCCACGGCCTGGAGCTGGCCGAGCATGCCACGCAGATCGTTGGGTGCGTGTTCGCCGTCGATCAGCAGCCAATCGAATCCGGCGTTGGCGGCCAGTTCCGCGCAGTAGGCATCGGCCAGTCCCAGCCAGAGGCCGATCTGGGCCTCACCGCTGCGCAGGCGCTGTTTGAAGGTGTTCACAGGCATATCCATCGAGCGGTCCTCCGCTTACACAAAACGACAGGCAATCGAGCCCAGCATGTCGTAGTCGACATGGAAGGTATCGCCGGGGTTGGCCGCCACGGGGCGGGTAAACGAGCCGCCCAGGATGATTTGCCCAGGCTGCAGGGTGACGTCGTAGGCGGCCAGCTTGTTGGCGAGCCAGGCCACGCCTTTGGCCGGGTGATTGAGCACGGCGGCGGAGACGCCGGACTCTTCGATCACGCCGTTGCGGTAAAGCACGGCCGGCACCTTGCGCAGGTCGACCTCGGTAGGGCGCACGGCGCGCCCGCCCATGACCACGCCGGCATTGGCGGCGTTGTCGGAAATGGTGTCGAACACCTTGCGCGTCGCCTTGGTCTGCGGGTCGATCTGCTGGATCCGCGCATCGATGATCTCCAGCGCCGGGATCACCCATTCGGTGGCGTCCAGCACATCGAACACCGTCACGTTCGGGCCTTTCAACGGTTTGCCCAGGATGAACGCCAACTCGACTTCCACCCGCGGCACGATAAAGCGCTCGAAGGGGATATCGGTGCCTTCATCGAAGAACATGTCGTCGAGCAGCGCGCCGTAATCGGGCTCGGTGATATTCGAGGACACCTGCATGGCGCGCGAGGTCAGGCCGATCTTGTGCCCGACCAGCTTGC
This sequence comes from Pseudomonas brassicacearum subsp. neoaurantiaca, assembly GCF_013608025.1. Lineage (GTDB taxonomy): Bacteria > Pseudomonadota > Gammaproteobacteria > Pseudomonadales > Pseudomonadaceae > Aquipseudomonas. The sequence goes on from NZ_VDLV01000001.1 coordinate 58,110, forward strand.
GTCCGTCCTTGATTTTCTGAGCGACCCACGCACGCTGGATGGCGTAGGCGTCATCGAGGGTCATCGCCGGATGCTCTAGGGAAAACTGGCGCACCTGTTCCCGTGAGCGTTCGGCCTGGTCGAGGCGCGCGGCGGCTTGCTGGATAAGCAGTTGATCGAGCATGACAAGATTCTCTTAGTGAGGATTGACGATGGCGGCCTGGGTGCGCAGCACCAGCACGCCACCGAGTGCAATAAGCAAGGCCAGGGCGTAGAGGGCCAGGCTGGCGCTGTGGGTGGTATCGCGCACCCAGCCGATCAGGTAGGGCGCGAAGAACGAAGCGATGCTGCCAAACGAACTGATCAAGGCAATGCCGGCGGCTTGGGTGCTGTTGGACAGGAACGCTGGCGGCAACTGCCAGAACATCGGCAACGCGGCACTGGCGCCCATGCCCGCGACAATCAAACCGCCGAGTACCAAGGCCGGGTTGGCGGGGGCGAGCCCGGCGATGGCGATGCCGCCAGCCGCCATCAGCAACGGCACACACAGGTGCCAGCGGCGTTCGCGGTGTCGATCGGATGAACGTCCGCAGCCGATCATGAAAAAGCACCCGGCCAGGTACGGCAGCGCACTGAGCAGGCCGACTTTGCCGTCGCTCCCGACCCCGGCGCCGTGGATCAGTGTCGGCATCCAGAACGCCAGGGTGTTGACCGCCAGCATCACCGCGAAATACACCGCCACCAGCAACCACACTTGCGGGTTGTTGAGAATCGCGGAGAACGAAGTGATGGATTTGCGCTGTTCTTCGGTGTGCAGTTGCTCGCGCAGTTGTTGCTTTTGCGCAGGCGTCAGCCAAGTGACGGTCTCGAAGCTGTCTGGCAGGCATTTCAGTACCACCAGCCCAAGGAGGATGACCGGCGTGCCCTCGATGACGAACATCCATTGCCAGCCACGCAGGCCGCCCAAGTCATGAAAATGCTCAAGGATGCCGCCCGAGAGCGGCCCGCCGATCACTCCGGCCATGGGCACCGCGATTGCAAACAGGGCGGTGACTTGTGCACGCCGGCCGGCCGGGTACCAACGGTTCAGGAACACCAGGATGCCCGGAAAGAAACCTGCCTCGGCCATCCCGAGCAAGAAGCGCAGCAGATAGAAGCCCATCGCGCTGTCGATCAGGAACATGCACGTCGACAACGCGCCCCACACCACCATCAGCGCTGCGATCCAGCGTCGCGGGCCGACACGGTCCAGGGCCATGTTGCTCGGCACGCCGAACAACGCGTACGCGACGAAGAACAGGCCGGCGCCGAAGCCATAGACGGTGTCGCTGAAATTGAGGTCGGCGCTCATCTGCATCTTGGCGAAGCCGATGTTGATGCGGTCGAGGTGAGCGAACAGGTAACAGATCAACAACAGCGGCATCAGCCGCCAGGTGATGGTGCCGTGGGTGCGGTCGTGGGCAATGCTGGCAAGGGTGTTGGCGGTATTGGCTGTGCTCATGGTTTTATACTTTTTGTCTGAGGGGCCGATTGAACGAACGGGCAGGGCGCGTCAGCCCACCTGTGCCTTGAGGAAGGCGTGCACGTTGTTTTGCTTGAAGTTGAGCTGCTCGTGCAGTTCGATCATTTCAAATGACAAGGCCAGCAGGCGTTGGGCCTGCAGGTCGGCGAAGTGCCCGGTGATCACGTCGAATAGTTTTTCGGCGACTTTCTGCCGTGTCGCCAGGTCGCGGCCATGGCCGACCTTCAGGGTCATGTGCACGAAGGCGTAGTCATGTTTGCCATCGGCCATGCGCCAGGTATCCAGGCGTACGCCGCGGCTGCGGATGCCTCCCAGCGGGAACACGCCACTGTCGCCCAAGGTGGCGTGGACCTTTTCAAACAGGCCGGGCAGGTCCGCCTGCTGTTCGATGTTGTCGGTGTACTCAGCGATAAAGTGGGGCATGGGGCCTCCTGCGTCGGCAGTTTGAGCCGCAAGCTTCGAGCGGCAAGTTGATGGGCGCTTGTGGTTGGTGGCTAGACAGGGAAGATGGCGTTGATCTGCCCGGTGCCCGAGCTGCCGAAAGGCGCAGTGATGATTTCCGCCGGCTTGGTGTAGTCCGGCCCGCCGAGCAAACCCAGGAGCATCGCGGTGTCATGCATCTTGCCTTCGCCAAAACAGTGCTCGGCGTAGTCGGGGAGCATGGCGCAGAACTCTTTCCAGCGACCTTGGCGCCACAGCTCCACGACGTGAAGGTCGACCTGTTTGTCGAATTCACGCGTCCAGTTATGGATGTTGGCTTCGGCATTGCGGTCGTCGGAGAAACGATGCGAGAGTGAACCCGAGGCCAATACCACGACTTTGCGGTCGCTTTTTTCGATGGCACGGCGCACCGCTGCACCGAAGGTGAAGCTGTCCTGCAGGCGATGCCAGGCACACCAGGCGGCAATCGACACCACTTTGAATTTTTGATCTTCCGGCACGCCCATGTGCATATAGCGCATCGGCACCAGGGTGCCGTATTCCAACTCCAGGCTGGGGATGTTGTGGGCCAGGGTGCGCACGTCGGCGGCGTTGGCTTCGGCGGCGATCAGCTCGCCCAGCTCCGGGCAGCCAGGGTATTCGTACTCCATATTCTTGATGAAGTGCGGCAGCTCGTTGCTGGTGTAGGTGCCCTTGAAGTGCTCGCCGCTGTTGACGTGATAGGCGCTGTTGACCAACCAGTGCACATCGAACACCACAGCGGTGTCGGCGCCCAGTTCGCGCGCGCGGCGGCCGATTTCCTTGTGGCCGGCGATCGCCGCTTCACGGCAGCCGTGGTGTTTGCCCGGCAGCTCCGACAGATACATCGATGGAACGTGGCAGATTTTCGCAGCCAGGACGACTTCGCCCATGATGATTCTCCTGAAAAATTGTTCTTGTTGGATCTCGGGACGGCGGGTGAATCAGGTCTTGCTGGTGCTGGGGCTTTTGTGGCGAGGGGATTTATCCCCGTTGGGGCGCGAAGCGGCCCCCTCGGTAGGCCTGGCACACCGATTTCTCAAATATTGGGGCTGCTGCGCAGCCCAGCGGGGATAAATCCCCTCGCCACAAGGTTGATCACCAGACTTTTCTAGGTCACACCCCCCACCGCGGTATGTGATGACTGCCCATCGAGATGCACACGTTCTTGATCTCGGCGAACACCTCGAAGCTGTACTGGCCGCCTTCACGGCCCGTGCCTGAGCCCTTCACTCCGCCGAACGGCTGGCGCAGGTCACGCACGTTCTGACTGTTGATGAACACCATGCCGGCTTCGATGCCATGGGCCAGACGATGCGCCTTGCCGATGTCCTGGGTCCAGATGTAGGACGCCAACCCGTATTCGGTGTCGTTGGCCAGTTGCAGGGCTTCGGCTTCGTCCTTGAACGGAATCAGGCAAACCACCGGGCCGAAGATTTCTTCCTGGGCGATGCGCATCCGGTTGTTCACATCGGCGAACACCGTTGGCTGGATAAACTGGCCTTTGCTCAGGTGCGCCGGCAAGTTGGCAGGGCGCTCCAGGCCGCCGGCGAGGAGGGTGGCACCTTCTTCCAGGCCTATCCTGATGTAGCCGGTGACCTTGTCGTAGTGGGCCTGGGTGATCATCGAGCCGACCTGGGTCTTCGGGTCTTGCGGGTCGCCGACAATCAAGCGTTTGGCGCGCGCGGCGAACTCGGCGACGAACTGCGGGTAGACGCTCTCTTGAATAAAGATCCGGCTGCCAGCGGTGCAGCGTTCGCCGTTGAGCGAGAAAATCGTGAACAGCGCGGCGTCAAGGGCGCGCTCCAGATCGGCATCCTCGAAGATCAGCACCGGGGACTTGCCGCCCAGTTCCATGGAGTACTTTTTCAGGCCGGCGGTCTGCATGATCTTCTTGCCGGTGGCGGTGCCGCCGGTGAAGGAAATCGCACGAACATCGGGGTGGCGCACCAACGCATCGCCCGCTGTGGCGCCGTAGCCCTGGATGACATTCAACACGCCATTGGGGATGCCGGCTTCGACGGCCAGGCGCCCCAGCTCGTTGGCAGTCAGTGGCGACAGCTCGGACATCTTCAGAACGGCGGTATTGCCCAGGGCCAGGCACGGCGCGGTCTTCCAGGTCGCAGTCATGAACGGCACGTTCCACGGCGAGACCAGTGCGCAGACACCCACGGGTTGGTACAGCGTGTAATTGAGCATCTGGTCATCGACCGGATAGCTGTGCCCATCCATGCGCGTGCAGACTTCGGCGAAGAAATCGAAGTTGTGCGAGGCGCGTGGAATCAATACGTTTTTGGTCTGGTGGATCGGCAGGCCAGTGTCGAGGGTTTCCAGTTCGGCCAGGCGCGGCACGTTCTGTTCGATCAGCTCACCGAGCTTGCGCATCAAGCGTGCACGTTCTTTCGCCGGTGTGCCGGCCCACTTCGGAAAGGCCTCCTTGGCCGCCGCCACGGCTTGCGCCACTTCTTCTGCACCACCGCTGGCGACTTCGCCGATCGCCTCACCGGTGGCCGGGTTGTAGTTGACGAACACGTCTTTGCTTTCGACCTCACGGCCGTTGATCCAGTGTTTGATCATGCTGCTCAAGCCTCTTTACGGGCGCTGAAAAACGCCGCTTCGCTGACAATTCGATTGACCAGGCGACCCACGCCTTCGACTTCCACCACCACTTCATCACCGGGCACGACATCGGCCAGTCCTTCGGGCGTGCCGGTGGCGATCATGTCGCCGGGCTGCAACGTCATGAAGCTGGACAGGTATTCGATCAGGTAGGGGATGTCGAAAATCATGTCCTTGGTGCTGCCTTCCTGGCGCAGTTCACCGTTGATCCAGGTGCGCAGTGTCAGGTTGCTGGGGTCCGGCACATCGGCCACGTCGACGATCCATGGGCCGACCGGCGTGGTGGCGTCGCGGTTTTTCACCCGCAGATTTGGGCGGTAGTAGTTTTCCAGGTAGTCACGAATGGCGTAGTCGTTGCACACCGTGTAGCCGGCGAGGTAATCCAAGGCGTCTTCGCGCTTGACGTTGCGTGCCGGCTTGCCGATGACGGCCACCAGTTCGCACTCGTAGTGCATGTAGGCGACGTTATCCGGGCGCCAGGTCACCTGGTTATGGCCGGTGTAGGTCCCCGGGGATTTGATGAAGGCCAGCGGCTCGGTCGGTGGCTTGAACGCCAGTTCAGCGGCGTGGTCGGCGTAGTTCAGGCCCAAGGCGAACATACTGCCGATGGCTGGTGGCAGCCATTGCACCTGATCCTCGGCCAGCAGTCGGCCATCGGCCAGGCGTACAGCGTTGTTGTCTTCGACATGGGCGAGGTGGACTTCGCCTTCAAACTGGATACGGGCGTGTTTCATGGAGGCTCCTGTTACTCGGCCACGACGTGGTTGGCGAGGCGGCCCAGACCGCTGATTTCAACTTCCAGCATGTCGCCCGGCTGCACATCGACGCGACCTTCCGGGGTGCCGGTGATCAGTACATCGCCGGCATGCAGCGTCATGAATTCGCTGATCTCAGCGATCAGCAACGGAATGGTGCGCACGAAGTTGGCGGTAGTGTTCTGCTGGCGAATCTGGCCGTTGACGTACAGCGTGATCGCCAGGCTGTGCGGATCCTTGAGCTGTGCCGTGGGGATCAGCTCGGGCCCGATGGCACAGAAACCATCACGGCATTTGGCTTTGACGGCAGGGCGGTAGTAGCTGTCTTCCGGCAGGCTGAATTCGTTGACGATGGTGTAGCCGGCCACGTAATCGAGTGCTTCGGCCGCGCTCACACGGCTGGCACTTTTCCCCATCACCACACCCAAGGCCGGCCCCGCTTGCAAGCGTTCGCCCTGGCCCGGATGCACCACGTCGGCGCCGTGCTGATTGCGCGTGTTGGGCGTCTTGATGAACAGCACCGGTTTGACGGGCGGTTTCTGATACGGCGGCTGTTCGAATTCGGCGAGGCGCTGCTTCAACAAACCCTGGAAGTTCAACGCGACCCCGAAAAGGGTGCCGGTCGCAACGTCATGCAAGGCACGGCTCATGCTTTCTCCTGGCAGAGCCATGGGGCGGCTCCGGATTTCGTTAATGTGTTAACAGTTATAATTAAGATGTTAACTATCGTCAAGCGTGGCACACTTTCATCGCAGTGGTTGCGCTGAGCGATCCGGTGCAGGATGAGCACCACGGCAATCAAAATAAAAACGAGTAGCGCGCGATGACTGACCGTCAACCCATTCCGAACATCAACATTGGCCAGGTGTACGACCAGCGCTACAGCGACGCGCAGGTGCATTACGACCGGTTGGCAAACCTCGCAGGCTTTTTCGGGCGCAACATGCCGGTTCATCGGCATGACCGGTTTTTCCAGGTGCACTACGTGAAAAGCGGTACGGTGCGCGTGTACCTGGATGACCAGCAATACGTCGAATCCGGCCCGATGTTCTTTCTCACGCCGCCCACCGTGCCGCACGCCTTTGTGACCGAGGCCGACAGTGACGGCCATGTGTTGACGGTGCGCCAACAGTTGGTCTGGCAACTGATCGATACCGACCCCAGCCTCGCGCCAGCCGGCGCGCAATTGCCGGCAGCGTGCGTCGCGCTGGCGAACTTGGGGCCACACAATGCGGACGAGATCCGCCGGCTTGATTTCCTGTTCGATGAGTTGAGCGAAGAGGTGGGCGCCCAGCACCCAGGGCACAGTGCCGCCTTGGACAGCTTGACGCGCTTGATCATGATCAGCCTGTTGCGGCTGTGTTCCCACTCGTTGAAAGCCACGCCTGCGCGACACGAAGATTTGAAAATCTTCCACCGCTTCAACGAGCTGATTGAAGCGCACTACTTGCAGCACTGGCCTTTGTCGCAATATGCGCAAGGCATCGGCGTAACAGAGGCGCGGCTTAACGACGTGTGCCGACGCATTGCCGACCTGCCGTCCAAACGCCTGGTTTTGGAACGCCTGATGCAAGAGGCCAAGCGACTGCTGCTGTTCACCGGCAGCTCCGCCAATGAAATCTGCTACCAGCTCGGGTTCAAGGACCCGGCCTATTTCAGCCGTTTTTTCCAGCGTTACGCGCAGCTCACTCCGGGGGAATATCGCCAGCGGCAACTGGAATTGCGTTGAGCCAGGCATTGATATGTTTCGCCTTGGTCTTGTTGATCTTGTTCGGATCAGCATGACGACTGCGACGGTGCGACAGAATGGCTTTTAGGCGGAACCGCTTGTACTTTTCATAGGCTTGCGTGCGCTGAATGCCGACACTAAGCTGCCGACTCGCCCATCCAAATGGTGCCGTATGGCCAATCCCAGACCTTCGCTGACCCTGACCCTTCTGCAAGCCCGTGAAGCAGCAATGGCTTTCTTTCGCCCCGCCCTGAACAAGCACGACCTGACCGAGCAGCAGTGGCGGGTCATCCGGATACTGCGCCAGCAAGGCGAGCTGGAAAGCCATCAACTGGCCCAGCAGGCGTGCATTCTCAAACCGAGCATGACCGGGGTTTTGAGCCGCCTGGAGCGGGACGGCCTGGTGCGCCGGCAAAAGTCCAGCCAGGATCAGCGACGGGTTTTCGTGTCCCTGACGGAGCAAGGCGAACAGTGCTTCGTCTCGATGAGCGAGGGCATGGAAAGTAATTACCTGCGAATCGAGGAGCAGTTTGGCGCGGAAAAAATGGAGCAGTTGCTGGCTTTGCTCAATGAGCTGAAAAATATCAAGCCGTGATTTATCGAAATCCAACAGGCGCGTTGCCTCTTAGCACCAATACCTAAAGCCATCGCCTCCGCCGCCGATACCCCCGATCATGAATCCGCGAACCGCGTCCGCATCAGTATTGACTGAGCCGAAATGCGATGTTTTGCTTGCCGACCGCGTCAATTAAGGAAAAGTGACAGTGATCATAGGTATCGATCTGGGCACCACCAACAGCCTCGTGGCGGCCTGGGACGGCGAACATGCCCGGCTATTGCCCAATGCCCTTGGCAATCTTCTTACCCCGAGCGTCGTTGGCCTCGACGACGATGGCCAGTTGATCGCCGGCGATATCGCTCGGGAAAGGCTGCACACCCATCCGCACCTCACCGCTTCATTGTTCAAGCGCTACATGGGCAGTGCCCGTGAAACGTTGCTGGGCGGGCGGGCCTACCGCGCCGAGGAGCTTTCGGCGATGCTGCTGCGCAGTCTGAAGGCTGACGCCGAGCGTGCCTTGGGCGTGCCTGTGCTCGAAGCGGTGATCAGCGTGCCGGCGTATTTCAGCGACGCCCAGCGCAAGGCCACGCGTATTGCGGGAGAACTGGCGGGCCTGAAGGTCGAAAAACTGATCAACGAACCCACCGCCGCAGCGTTGGCCTACGGGCTACAACAGCGGGATGAGGCCACTTTCCTGGTGTTCGACCTGGGTGGCGGCACCTTCGACGTTTCCATCCTGGAGCTGTTTGAAGGGGTCATGGAAGTGCGCGCCAGTGCCGGCGACAACTTCCTCGGTGGCGAAGATTTCGATGATCGACTCGTCGAGCACTTCATCGCCAGTATCGGTGCCGCCGACCTCCCTGATACTTCACAGCCTGGCATGGCGCAGCGATTGCGGCGCGAGGCGCAGCGTGTTCGCCATGCCTTGGGCCAGGCGCCGGTTGCGCGCTTTGTGCTGCGCGAGCAGACACGTGAGTGGAGTCTGGAGGTGACCCAGAGCGATCTGGCGAACATCGCCCAGCCGTTAATGGATCGCCTGCGTGCGCCGATCGAACGCGCGCTGCGTGATGCCCGGATCAAAGTCGCGGACCTGGACGAAATATTGTTGGTAGGCGGCACCACGCGCATGCCGCTGGTGCGCAAGTTGGTGGCGACGCTGTTTGGGCGGATCCCGGCGATGCAGCTCAATCCGGACGAAGTCGTGGCGCAGGGCGCGGCTATCCAGGCGGCACTGAAAGCACGCCATGCTTCGCTGGAAGAAGTGGTGCTGACCGATGTCTGCCCCTACACGCTGGGCATCGAAACCTCGGTACAGCTGGGCAACCAATACCAAAGCGGTCACTACTTGCCCATCATCGAGCGCAACACGGTGGTGCCGGTGAGTCGCTCCCGTAACGTGTCGACCCTCAGCGACAACCAGAAAGTGGTCAGGCTGGGTATCTACCAGGGCGAAAGTCGCTTGGTGGCCAACAATATTTTTCTCGGTGAGCTGGAAATCCCGGTGCCGCCGCGCAAGGCCGGGGAGATCACCCTGGACGTGCGCTTCACTTACGATAACAACGGCCTGCTCGAAGCCCAGGTGCATCTGCCGATCAATGGCGAAACTCGTCGGCTGGTCATCGAGAACAACCCTGGCGTGCTGGCCCCGGAAGACATCGCCCGACGGCTGGCCGCCCTTGAAGCATTGAAAGTGCATCCGCGGGACCAGCAGGTCAATACGTTGCTGCTGGCTCGGCTGGACCGCCTGTATCAGGAAAGCCTTGGCGACGGACGAGATCATATTGCCGCGCTGGCAAACCACTTCCAGCAAATGCTCGACACCCAGGATGAACACCGGATCCGCGAAGCCCGTGGCGATATCAGCCAGCGCCTTGCCCACTTCGAGATGGAGAGGTAAGTCATGAGTCATTGGCAAATGCTGGGCCTTGCCCCGGACGCGGACGAACGCAGTATCAAGCGCGCCTATGCACGGCTGCTCAAAGTTCATCGTCCTGACGAAAACCCTGATGAGTTCCAGCGCCTGCGCCAAGCGTACGAGGCGACGCTGGCCGAGGCACAGTGGCGCGCGCAGGCTGATGATGAGGACAGCTATGTTTCGCTAGACATCGGCGAGCCAACCCCGGACTCATCTCCCACTGTTGTGCAGGCGCCTGCGCTCGCCATTTCTTTGGACGATATCGACGCCCCAACGCCTATCAGCCCGCCGCAACCGTCCCTTGACCAGATGCAGCAATGGTTGGCCGAAGGCCGGGACCGCCAGGTCATGGACGGGCTTCGCGTTTGGCTGGCAAGTGACTGGCTGTTGCCGTTCGAGCGCCGTCAGCAGTTCGAGCAGAGCGTTCTGGACTGGCTCGAGTCCGCGGAAGGTTGGTCGCCTGCCTTTTTCGATGGGGTGTGCAAGGTCATGGGGTGGGATGAAGCCCAGGCCACGCTGCCTTGTGAATATTGGCGCTGGGACCGCCTGATCAGACGGTGCGAGGCGCAAGCCTTTGCCGAGTCTGTGCGGGCGGACCTTGTCAGGTTTGACACCGATAAATTCCACGGGCGGCCGGCCGCTCTGCTGCTGAAACCCTTGGCGGACGGTGACCGCCGTGAATTGGCCGATGGCTTTGACGGCAGTGACTGGCAACGTTTTGCCCAGCTCGCTCAAACGATCGAATATCAGTATCCAGAGGTGCCCGAGCAGCTTGGATTGCAACCTGTCGACAACTGGCGGGATTGGCTACCCCCGACAAGCTATCGAGGCATCTACCTGTTTCTGTGGGTGGCGCTGTCTATGGTGCTGATCACGTCGGTGTTCACCGGTCTGATAAGAAAGGATGGGCTGAGCTCGGCGGTTGTCATGCCGGTGCTGATGATCGCAGTGAACTGGGTCGGCATGAAGGCCTACGGAATATGGGCGCTGGTGGCCGTGGCAGCGGCCCGGTTGGACGTGCTGCTCAGTCAGTGGTTGGTCCCGCGCCGTTGGTACCGACAGGGCGCCGGGCTGCTGTTGCTGCGCCACATCCTTCCCAGCGCAGCGCCCGCCTTCTTGGCGTACATATGGTCGGGCGGCCCTGCATGGTTGCGGTGGGGAAGCGCGGTCGCTGTGTTCCTTGGTGTCCTCTATTTCACCAACCAAGCGCTGAGCGGCGGAAAGGTTTCCATCTGGGCCCGAGCATGGCGCGCCGTTAAACTTCGGGTCGGGCGGCTGCCTTGGCACACGCTGCAACACCAAGGTCTTGTGGTCGTGATTGTCGTGCTGGTGATGGCAGCGACGGTGTACTGGCGTATGAAAGGTGTCGCTTAGGAATAGATTTTCAACGTCAGGCGCGCTGACCGAGGGGTATCGATAAAGGGGCGTTGATGAGCATGAAATCAATAGAGCGAACCTCGCCCCAAGGACTGGAGGCATACATTCGCGGCGAGCGCTTGGCGGCTTCGGATGATTTGGCCGGCCGCGACGTGTTGGTGCAGATATTCAACCGCGAGCCCCAGGAAGAAAGCTTTATCGTCCCGGCCGTCGCTGAGCCCTTGCTGGTATGGATCATGTCGGGAACCGCGGCGGTACAGGAGCGCAGCCTGGGCGGCGAGTGGCAAACCAGCGTGGTGTCCAAGGGCGATTTCTTTTTGACCACATCGGCTGAGCCCTACGAAATGCGCTGGAGCGTGTCTGGCGCAGACGCTTTTGTCGTGATGCATATCTACCTGGGCATCGCGTTGCTGGAAAAAGCCATCGAGGAGACGCTCGGCGGCCCTGGCGCTGTCCGCTTGCGTGAGGTGTCGGGTGGTCGTGATGAGGTGCTGTCCATGCTGCTGGAACAGTTCCGCGCGGAACTGACCGTTCGCCATGGCAGCAGCGCGCTCTTTCTGCAAGGCCTCGCGCAATGCCTGGCCGTTCACCTTGCCCGTGAGTACCTGGACAATTCGGCGGACGATCTCGCCCGTCGCAATGCCTTGCCCGCTTATAAATTGCGGCGCGTATTGGCGGACATGGAAGGCAATCTGCAAAAAGAGTTCAGCTTGCAGGCGTTAGCCGAAGCCGCCGACATGAGCGAATTCCACTTCAGCCGGCTGTTCAAGAAAGCGACGGGGCATTCGCCTTCGCAGTTTTTCATCCGACTGAGAATGGCCCGTGCCCGGCAGCTCCTGTTAGAGACGGATCGCAGCATTATCGATATCGGCATGGACGTGGGCTACAGCAGCCCAAGCCATTTTTCCCAAGTGTTCAAACGTCAAGTGGGCGTGACGCCGAGCCACTATCGCAAGTGAACCCGTTCCCGATGAGCTGGTAATCGCGGATTCCATAAAAAGCGCGGTGCAGGCAACGCCGCACCGCGCGGATCGAGACAATCATCAGCCGACGGGAATGCTCATGCCGCCATCAGCCATGACCACCGAGCCGACGATGAAGCTGGCGCGTTCGGAGGCGAGGAAGGAGACGATTTCGGCAATTTCCTCTGGCGCCGCTGCCCGGCCGATGGGTGCCGATTTACCGTGCTCTTCCAGGAAACCGCGGCCGTCGTCCATGAAATGATTCAGCAGGTTGGTCACCACGTCGCCGACGCCGATGGCGTTTACCCGGATGCCGTGCTCGATTGCTTCAAGCGCCTGGGTGCGCGTCAGTTGGGCGAGGGCGCCTTTGGAGGCGGTGTAGGCGGCGATGCCGGGGAAGGCAAAATACGAGGCGTAGGAGGCGATGTTCACGATTGCCCCGGATTTGTTTTTCATCATTGCCTTCATCGCTTCGCGAGAATGCAGGAAGGCGCCGGTGACGTTGGTTTCCATCTGCCACGTCCAGTCTTCGCGCGTCATCTCCACGATCGGTTTGTAGAGAATCCGGCCAGCGTTATTGACCAGCACGTCCAGCTTGCCAAACGTCTCAACTGCCAGGGCGACGGCTTTTTCAGCGGAGCCATCCACGGTGATGTCCGCGACGAAGGGCACGATGCCGTCTCGCTCCAGGTCGTTTACAGACGGGTCGATGTCCTCGGCAATCACCTTGGCACCGCGCGCATGGAGCAGCTCGGTAATGGCTTTACCGATGCCACTGGCGGCACCGGTCACCAGGATTACTTTGCCTGCAACTTCATCAGGGGTTGGATTGAATTGAGTCATGTCAGGTCTCCAAGCAGTGGTTGTCAGTCGTTTCGACGGTTCAACTCTGCTGCTTTTTGACGTGCGTCTCTTTGGCAGCCTTGCTCGGACTGTTGGGTTTTTGCTCCTTTCTCGTTCGTTGGCCGCGCTACACCTGGAAGTCAGCCACGCCGACCAATTGAAAAACTTCCTCTTCCGAGGGCGCGAAGGTGATGTCCAGGTTACGGTAACCGGAGTGATCGCCTACCAGGCTCAATTCGAATCGCGCCCCGGAGGCGTCGGCTTCGTAGCTCTTCAAGTACGTCAGGTTCTTGGCTTCATTGAAAACCACGTCCAACGTGCCGTTGTAGCCATTTCCCAGCCGGGTAAAGCCCAGGGCGGACACATCGATCGTGTCTTCACCGGCGGTATAGTCCATCAGGCGATCAGTGTGGTTTTCGGTGGCGGTACGGTAACTGTCGCTCAATAGGTCGAAGCGGAACACATCGTTGTTGCCGCCACCCATCAATAAGTCCCTGCCTTCTCCGCCAACCAATGCATCGTTTCCTAGCGCTCCATAAATGTGATCGTCACCCGCGAACCCTTCGATGATTTCGCCTCGAGCGTTGCCTTGTAAAAGATCGGCTCCTTCGGTGCCCATCAACTTGGCTTGCTGGAACAGGATGTTGGTTTCATCCAGCGCTTGGCCCAGATTGCCGTCGAAGACCACTTCGAAGCGTTCCCCTTGCGCGTTGACCTCGAAGCTCTTGAGGTAGGTCCGCGTCCCGCTTTCATTGACGCGTATCGCCAGGGTTCCGTCATGTCCATTGCCCAGCCCGAGGAAGCCCAGGGAGGAGAGGTCGAGCGTATCGGTGCCGGGGTCGAAATCGGTGATTCGATCGCTATGGGCCGTGGTTGTGGTTCGGAAACTGTCCGAGACTGACTCGTAACGGAAGGTATCGGCCCCGGTACCGCCCGACAGCAAGTCACGACCTTGCTGGCCGTCGATCAGATCGTTACCGGCCCCGCCGAGGATCGCATCGTCGAACGAAGCGGTGCCCAACAAGAAGTCATCATCGCGGCCACCGTCAAGGTGGTAATAGCCGTCGTCGGGATTGCCGAAGCTGTGGTCCAGGCTGCCGTTGGGGTTCAACTGAACCAAGGCGGCCAGATAGCCGTCTGCGCTCGTGCCTTGGCTTCCGCCAATCAATAGCTTGCCGTCGGCCCGCACGATCATGTCGGCGACGGCGAAAGGCGCGCTTTCCGAGCCCCAACGCACCTGACCCTGATCACCGAAATCGGTATCGAGCGAGCCGTCGGCGTTGAGTCGGATAACGCTCGCCACGCCACCCGAGGCGCCCGCCAGCAGGATTTTGCCGTCATCCTGAATGACGAGGGCGTCTGCATGAACATCCAGGACCAGGCTGCCCCCGTTGGCAAAGGTGCTGTCGAGCGTACCGTCCGGGTTGAGGCGGGTCAGGGTATCTTGCCCCGTGACCAATACCTTGCCGTCTTCCTGTAGCGAAACGTCGAGCGCGCCGCTGGGGTGGATGCCGACGGACGCTGGCAAGTGCAGGACCCCAGTCTCCCCGAAGGACGAGACCAGGGTTCCCATCGCGTCGAAACGGGCAATATGGATCTCCCCGGAGGGATACCCGGCGCTTGCGAAGAAACTGCCGTCGCGTTGCACGGAGAACGACGCTTGCTGGCCAAGATCCTCATTCCAGTAGAAAGGCACTGTCGCGGTGCCGCCGTTCCCGAAACCCCCGTCGAGACTGCCGTCGGCCAAGGTACGACTGATGCCCGACACCCAGGCGTCGCCGACTTTCACGTACTGCGCCGCCAGATAGCCCCCTCCCGGCTGCACCGCACCATTACCGCCATCCTCGATATCGAGCGACACAGGCAGGAGGGACTTGCCGTCTCCACTGAAGTTGCGGTCCAGGCGACCCTCGGCATTGAACCGGACCAGGCTGCCGGTAAAGCCTGAATCCTCTTCGCCTCCCAGTCCCAGGCGACTATAAGCGCCCATCCAAATAGTACCGTCGGGATCGACCGCGATACCTGCGACGGTGTCCGAGCCCCATAGGGTCGTGGCTACCGTGCCGGTGTTCCGCACGGTTGAAGTGGCGGGCGAAGTGCTCTGAGTCATGTCCATAACCTCTGATAGCTTTTTGTCGACAAAGACAATAGACATCGCTCAGTCAGGTCGCCACTTGACGAGACGAAGAGAGGTTCTTGGACGACCTGTCGCTGCCTTTCCATCAAGGGGGACTTTAGATCGATTGCAGCTTTTCGCGACAGGCAGGTTCGGCCAAAAGGACCCACTCGGGCATGTCTGGGGAACCAGTTCGTTCAAATTGCGTGCAGGTCTTCTTTCTTGTCTTGATTATTTTTTCGGCCGTTACGAAAGACTCGGCACGATTCAAGCGGCACTAAAAAATGCGCCTATACTCGTTTACGCTGGAAGCGCTATTTTATCGGCCATCAATTGAAAGCTGCCTCACAATATGGAGCACGGCTATGAGCATAAAGGATCATGTTCTCGAAGGGAGTGAATGGTCGCAGGGTGACTATATTGATAATTTGCCTGGTGTTAGCGATGGGTATTGCAGGGCGCTGGTCATTTACTGGTTATATGATATACACCTCCATAAGAAAATCTCAGTGGCGGACAATTTCAAGTCATTGATAAAGTCCCATGTTGGAAATTTGGGGACCATTGCCAAGTCTCAGGAAGATACCGATAAAATAGGCAGCCTTAACGCGCTCGAGATGGCGAACGTTCATCTTTTGCAGGTGACTCAGGGGGTCCTGTCCGTCAATACCGGCGCAGTAAATGTTACCTGGCTTGGTCCACAGGCAGCAGGCACCCCGGGCGGGGCGGTGCGTAGTGCACTGAACCAATCAGTTAGATCAATGTGCCTTGTACATATTGAATGGGATGGATGGCTGTGGACCTCAGTCGGCAGCGGCGCGCATGCGATAGGCGTTGTATCAGAGCCTGGGGGCTCGGCGGGGGATACGTTTACCGTATTTGATCCAAACTACGGAATAATGCGAGCCTATGGGGTCGCTGGAATTGATACCCTTATGCAGGTCATCAGGAATGAATATTCTGCAAACAGATTGGCCGCGCTCCCATTGATGTAGTGAGTCGGCGCTGAACTGTTAGTCGCCGGCGAACGGCTGCTTGTGGCTGAGCGTTTGCAAAATATCAGAGGGGTTTCTAATAATATAAAAATTCGATGCGGGGCTTCTGAGCGTAGTTGTGTTTTTACAATGCTGGGCCGTTTGCTGCCTGCCACGACGCAACTACCGGGCCGAGATCCAAAATACAGTCAGCACAACGACTCCTTCTAATGAAGTCGGTATGTCCGACAGACAGTCTGTCGAGTGTTAAAAAACGTCGGGCAACGCTCTCAATCGATGCTGCTCCAGCAGAAAGTCCACAAACACCCGTACCCGCGCCGGCATCGCCGATCCCCCAACGAAAACCGCATGGATCGGCTCCCGGTCCCCGGGGGGCCAGGCATCCGACAGCGGTACCAGATCGCCGCGTTGCAAATCCTCGGTTACGGTGAACTCGCCGATACGGGTGATGCCAGCGCCTAGCCGGGCGCGTTGTGCCAGGGCGCTGGGCAACATGTGGGAAACCGGGGACGGGAAACCGGGGACAGACTACGATTTGGACTTATCTGTAATCGGACCGTCTCATAATCGTGCCTGTCCCGATTTCTTCCCTGATCGATGAAAGCGCCCTAGCTGCCAGACGGCGCCGGCATCGGAATATCACCCAGTTGCAGCCCCAGCAGCGTCATGTATTCGTAGATGTGCTGATAGCCGGATTGCGCTTCATAGCTAGGGCACGGGGATTGAAGTTTCCCACAGAGCCTCAGCTCCATGTTTGCACCGCCCATGCCCCATTGCGTGTAGTTCAAGTTATTACGGGTGACGGTATCGATATTGGAGCAAACCATTTCCTTCATCTTTTCATCGATGACGTTGGTGGGCTCATAGAGCGTCAAGGAGAAGTTGAGGGAGGTTGCGCACCATGCCATCGGAACGACATCCAGCGTGTTGTAGATGCGTAGCGCATTGCCGGCCATCTGCTGATTGAAATAGCTCGCAAAAACACCGTCGCCGGCCGTCGGTGCAGCAATCGTTTCGCAGTGGAAATCAAAGTTCGAAAATTTATCTTTCAAATAAAGTGCAAGAACCGACATCAAGGCACCGCCGAGGCTATGCCCGACCAACCGGATCGTTGCCCCACTGCGCTGTTTTGCCAGAAAATCGCAGAGTTTGCCCTGGCTACCGATTTTTGATTCCTGACCCAATATCGCGTTTACACCGTCCAAAGTCCCTTGCGCCACGTGAGCCGGTACCGGGCAGTTCTTGATGAGGTTCTGCAGCGGCACCATTGGAGAAATATCAAGATCATCTATCTGATCCTTGATGGAATCGGCAAGGGTCCCACTCGTCACCACGACGATGTCGTTTTCGTTCTGCCCGCCGATGAGCACCACCGTGATGTGAGCCACATGCTCGCCATCCGGGACCAGGGCAGGTCCCCAGGCTACGCCATAGCCGCCGCCAAATTTGGAGCCATTAAGGCGGGTAAGAATGTTGTCTTTGACCTGGCTCGGCGAAGGGTTCTTCATGTTTTTCCAATCCGGCGAAGACAGCGCCGCATTGTTCACCACGTACGCGTGGGTAAGATTGATTTGTCTTTGCTGAAGTGAGTCTAGCGACGTCATGACTGCTCCTTGTCTCGAAGATAAATATCAACGGACCAACGAAAACTCACGGCTGCCGTCGATCCTTCTTGGCTAGCAGGATCGAGTGTAGCCGCAGTTTCTGGATGCAAGTGCAGATGTATCCAAATGGTGGAAGAACGAGCGCAGAACAATGCTGAAGGGCAGCATGTGATCGGAGTAGGGAGGCCAGGTGTGGCGCGCACCGTTGGACTAAATCGGGCATGCCCCGCGCGAAGCGAGCGCGTCGAGACTATGCTCATGGCAGATGCAGGTGGATTACGGTTAGTAGATCCCAAGCAAGGAGTGCGGCATGAACACTAAACCGATCCACGAAGTCTTGTGGCGCCTCGCCGCCTGCACGATCGGGCTGGCGATGGCCGCCACCCATCCAGCCCAGGCGGCCGAAAGCGGCATCGCCAGCGGCCCTACCGCAAACCATAGCATTGCCTTCAGCAACTCCTACGCAGGCAGCGATTTTCGCAAGGTGATGGTGCGCAACTGGCAGGAGATTGCGCTCCAGGCGCAAAAGGATGGCTTGATCCGGGAGGCTCCGGTGGTCAGCGCCAACAACTCCGCGTCGGAACAAGCCGCCCATATCCAGGACATGATCGTCGAAGGCGTGGACGCCATCGTCATCCTGGCCGCGTCCGACACGGCGCTCGACGGGGTGATCCGCGCTGCTTGCGACGCCGGTATCGTAGTGGTCGTCATGGCCAGCCTGGTCACCGAAGGCTGTGTCTATACCGTCGACTACAACTGGGCCGCCATGGGCCGGGTGGAAATCGATTACATCGCCAAGCGCCTCAAGGGGAATGGAACGTTGCTGGAAATCCGCGGCATTGCCGGCGATGCCACCGATAAAAACATCAGCGACGGCATTCGCAAGGCTGCCAGCGACTATCCGGGCCTGAAGTTCGCCAAGGCCGTCTACGGGAACTGGACGGCGTCCGTCGCACGCAAGGAGGTGGCGCTCGCGCTGCCGTCGCTGCCCAGCATCGATGCGGTCGCGACGCAGGGCGGCGATGGTTATGGCGCGGCCATGGCGTTCAAGGCGGCGGGGCGCCCTTTGCCGATCATCGTGATGGGCAACCGTCAGGACGAACTTGCCCTGTGGAAACAGGAACGCGATGCCAATGGCTACGAGACCGTTTCTGTTTCCGCCTCGCCAAGCGTCTCCCAGGTGGGGTTCTGGGTGGCCCAGCAGATCCTGGCGGGTAAGCCGGTACCGAAGTTCGTCGAGGTGCCGCTGGTACGCATCGATGCGAAAGACCTGGATGCCTGGCTCGCCACGATGCCGGTGGGCGGCGCTGCCAATCCTTTGTATAGCCAGGCTTCCGTTGCGGCGATGATCGATGCGGCCATCAACAATACGGCGCCGCCGCCGGCGCCTTTGCCGGAGGTGGCGAAGCAGTAGTGGCGGGCGGTGAAGCAAGAGGCGAGAGGCCATGGTGACATTCAGACTCGCCACTGACAGGCCCATCGCCGTCAGGATCGGGCTGGCGGTCGCAGCGCTGGTGTTCCTGATGCTCACGGTATCGCTCGTGAACCTCTACGGCCTGCGAGGCATGGTAGGGGCGGTGGATTCCGCCAGCCATTCGGCGGAAATCCTGGCGTCGGTCAACGGGGCGACCGAGCGGGTAGAAAATTTCATCGCCTCCCGCGACCAGGAAAGCCTGTCCCAGGCCGAAGGCATGGTGGCGACGGCGATCGCCGGTCTCAGCGCTATTCCGCAGGCAGAGGCGCAATCGCTCAAGGGCGGTCTGGAAAGGCTCACCGCGGCGATCGCCGTCTTGCGCGCGGCAACCCTGACCATGGACGGTGAAACGGAGAACATGACGGCCCACTACGGTCGCATGCGAGAGGCGACGATCCTTGTCGAACAGGGCATCGCCGATGGGCTGAAGGGGCTGGACTCCCGCGCCGCCGAGCACACAGCGCGGGTGAGCAACATTGATAGCGCCCACCGCATCCTGGATGTCCTGCGCAACGGCGAACAGATCATCACCGCGCATGTGGCGCAGATGCTGGTGACGGGTGATGCGGCAGCCGCCAGCGCGGCGCGCGATGCCTGCGCGGCACTGCAGCCTGTGGTGGAACAATTACGCGAGGTAATGGGGACGCCACAGGAAGTAGAGGTCCTGGGCCAATTGGTGGCTGCGATCACTGCACTCAGTGCGACGGTAGAGAAACTTGGTGAGGCGCCCAAACTCCGCGGAGGCGAGGCTTTGCGGTATCTCGCCGCCATCGGCAATCTGGCCGAGCGCCTCGAGGCGATGTTGGGTGAAGTGGATGGGCGTGTCGCCCATGACGCGAGCGACATTCAAGCGGCCACCGGGTTGCTGAACAATGCAGCCGCGTTGTCCAAGCGTTTCGCCGAGCGTGTGGCGACGCTGGAGGCGCAGACCTTGTCGTTTCGGCTCTCACCGTCGACCGAAATCGCCAGCGCTGTCGGCGCGATCCTGGATGAGCTCTCCCGTCTCGCGCGTGTTCTGCCTTCGTCCGTCGGGCTGCAAGCCAAGGCTGCACCCCTGACGGTCAACGATCAGATTGCCGGCTACCGGGCAGCCTTCGCCCGGTTCCAGCAGGCGAGCAATGCCCTGAGTGGCGCACGCGACCAGGTTCGCAACGAGGCACGGAGCGCTGGCCTGTTGGTGGCGCGCTTTGCCGGCGAAGCGCGCGCCGACGCCTTGGTCCACAATGATCGCGGCATGCTGGCGACGATCCTGGCCGGTGCCGTTGCCATCCTGCTCGCCGGTGCCATTGCCTGGAGCACCTCGCGATTTATCGCGCAACCCATCGTGGCCCTGGCCTCGGTCATGCGTCGGCTGGCGGCGGGCGACCTGAACGCCGAGATCGCCAGTGCCGGACGCGGCGACGAAATTGGCGTCATGACCCGCGCCGTACGGGTGTTCCAGGAGAATGCCCTGCGTATTCGGGTGCTGGAGGCCGAGGCCGAGGCCGAACGACAGCAAGTCCAGGCCTCGTTGGAAAGAATGGTCGCCGAACGGACCGATACGTTGCACCAACAGACTGAGGAGCTGGAGGCGCAGGCCATCGAACTGATCCAGGCGCGCAACCAGGCCGAGTCGGCTAACCAGGCGAAAAGCGATTTCGTTGCCACGGTCAGCCATGAATTGCGCACGCCCCTGACCCTGATTCTCGCCCCCTTGGAGCAGCTCTCGGCGGCAGCCAGCCCGCCGCAGGACTGGCGCGTGCAAATCGAGCGCGCCCAACGCAACGCGCTGCGCTTGATGAACCGGGTGAACGACATTCTCGATTTTTCCAAGGCCGAAGCGGGCAAGTACGAGTTGTGTCCAATTCCTATCGACTTGAACGCGGTGGTGGGTGTGCTGGCCGAGGATGCCGCCATGGTGGCCGAGGGTAAAGGCTGCAGCTTGACCTGCAGCATCGATCCCGCGCTCGGCACGGTGTTCCTCGACCCGCGACACTTCGAGAAGATCCTGCTCAACCTGGTGAGCAACGCCATCAAGTTCACGCCCGCTGGCGGCACGGTGCATCTGGCGGCGACGCCGATGGATGGCGAGCGATTCGAGTTTGCGGTGCAGGATTCGGGGATTGGTATCGCGCCTGACAAGTTGCCGCTGTTGTTCCAGCGTTTTTCCCAGATCGACAATTCCGCCACGCGCCATTACAGCGGCACGGGCATCGGTCTCGCCCTGGTCAAGGATCTGGTCGAACTGATGGGCGGGGAAGTCGGCGTCAGCAGCGAGCCCGGGCGGGGCTCACGCTTCTTCGTTCGACTCCCGATAGGGGATGGGCAAAACACCGTACCGACCGAAGCCAGCGATGTGTACGAGCGATCGTCGGCGAACACAGCAAGCACAACCGAGCAGCGCCACCTGCGTTTCGACGATGGCCGCCAGGGTTATCGCAACGACTTGGCTTCGGCGCAAAGCACAGACGACGAACAGCACCCGGAACACGCCGCGCGATCCAAAGTGCTGGTGGCGGACGACAGTCCTGAAATGCTTGCGTATCTCAGTGAGCTTCTGCGCAACGACTACATCGTCGCCACCGCAACTGATGGGGAACAGGCCTGGGAGATCCTGCAACGTCGGCCCATCGATGTCGTCGTCTCGGATGTGATGATGCCGAAACTCGACGGCTTTGGCCTGACAGCCCGGATCAAGGCCGGCGCCGGTTTTGCCCATCTGCCGGTGATCCTGGTGACGGCTCGCGGCGGTAGCGAGGCCTGTGTGTCCGGGCTGGAGAGTGGCGCAGATGACTATATCGCCAAGCCTTTCTCGCCGCTGGAACTCCAGGCTCGCGTACGCGCGGCGCTGCGCATGAGCCAGGTACAAAACGAACTGCATGCCAAGTCCCGTCAGGCGGGCATGGCCGAAATCGCCACGACGGTGCTGCACAACGTCGGCAATGTGCTCAACAGCGTGAACGTATCGGCAGAACTGGTCAGCAGCCAGATGCGCAGCTCCAAGTCCCAGGGACTCGGCAAGGTTGCTCAGTTGATGAAGGAACACGTCCATGACCTGAGTGATTTCCTGACCCACGACCACAAGGGGAAGATGTTGCCCGATTACCTGCTCAAGCTGGCGCAAGTCGTGGCGGAAGAGCAACAAAGCATCATCGAAGAGCTCGGACAGCTCACCAAGGGCATTGACCACATCAAGACCATTGTCGCTGCCCAGCAGTCCTATGCCGTTGCGGTCAGCGTTGTCGAGACCGTGCCGGTCCCGGAGCTGATCGATGACGCCTTGCGCATGAGTGCCGGTTCGCGGTCGCGCCAGGAGGTGACGGTGGTCAAAGACATTGCCGACCTGCCTCTGCTGTCGCTGGACCGGCACCGAGTGCTGCTGATCCTGGTGAACCTGATCCGCAATGCCAGGCAGGCGCTGGACGGCGTGATCGATCGCAGCCCATGCGTCACGTTCAGCGCATCCCTCGCTGACGAGACAGCATTGCGTATCACGGTGGCCGACAACGGCAAGGGAATTGCGCCTGAGCACATGGCGCGCCTCTTTTCCCATGGCTTCACGACTCGCAAGGACGGCCACGGTTTCGGCCTGCACAGCTGCGCACTCGCCGCGCAGGAAATGGGCGGCAGCTTGACCGTGCGCAGCGACGGGGTTGGACAGGGGGCGACTTTTATCCTGGATATTCCCGTTGATGCTGCGCTGGGTAAGTGATGGACACCGAACCAGTGCCCTCGGACCAAGCTCAAACGCCGTAAGGCACTTGCCAATACCCTGACGTTAACGTAAAGATGGCGACAAGGCGCTGGCTTGCAAGAGCGCAGGGCGGACCGATCCGGAGCGCTTGATGACGCTGATAAAAACAACTCATCCCAAACTGCATCGTGAAGCCCGGCTGGCCCGAGAAAAGCTGCACCTCGAAGGCACCGTTCCCGATGGCGTATTACGGGCGGAAATCGATGCGTCGTGGCGGCGCAGTCTCAGCCATGGCGTGCATTTCAACGCCACGCAAGAACTGGCGCTGGGGTCGAACGCGAGCCTTGAGGTGCTGTTGGAAAGCAATCGGTTGTTGATCGATGCGGCGATGCCGGCCATAGATTACCTGGCTGAGCGCCAGGGCAAGGAAGGGCTTGTCATCCTTGCCAATTCCGACGCCACCATCCTTGCCGCCGAAGGGCGCGCCGACCGTTTCAAAAGTAGCAACCTTCAAGATATCGCGCTGGGCGCTTGCTGGAGCGAAGCGGCACGCGGTACCAATGCGCTGGGTACCGCACTGGTGGAAGCGCGTCCGACGATGATCGATTGCGGGGAACACTACCTCGACCGGCTGACCGATTTTTCCTGTACTTCGGTCCCCATCCATTGTCCCCAGGGCGACATCCTCGGCGTCCTTGACCTGACTCGCGAAGGCCCGCTCGGTCACTTGCGCGATGGCACCGCACTGCTGACGATGGCCGTCAACCAGATCGAAAGTCGTGTGTTCAATGCCTATTACCCGGACCAGATCGTCCTCGCTTTCCACAGCCGTCGGCAATACCTCGAATCCCCTTGGCAGGGCTTGCTCGCGGTGAGTCTCGGGGGGCAGATTCTCGCGGCCAGCGCCCAAGCTTGTCAGTTGCTCCACGCCGAGCGTTCGGCACTCGTGGGTCGGCCCTGTGAAGCGTTTCTGGGTGTCGATGGCCTGCAATTGTTATCGCGTCTGAATCAGGGCGGCATCGGCAGCCTGCAAACCGCCAAAGGTGAACTTTTCTACAAAGCCCTGCGGGCGCCGCAGCGCTCGCTCAGCGTCAGTACCGCACCGCGCACCCCCACTAAAACCGCAACGCCGCAACCCGATCTCGAGTCCTTGGCCGGCAACAATGCCCGCTATGCCCGGGCACTGCGCATGGCCCGCCAAGGCCTGGCCAATGATCTGCCGGTGCTGCTGCTGGGCGAAACGGGCACCGGCAAGGAAGTTATTGCCCGAGCCCTGCATATGGCCGGAACCCGCTGCGATAAGCCTTTCATCGCGGTGAATTGCGCGGCAATCCCCGAAGGCTTGATCGAGTCGGAACTGTTTGGCTACCGCGAAGGTGCTTTTACCGGTTCGCGCCGGGGCGGCATGGTCGGGCGCCTGCAGCAGGCCCATAGCGGCACGTTGTTTCTCGATGAAATCGGCGACATGCCGCTGGCCTTGCAGGCTCGTTTACTCAGGGTATTGCAGGATCGCAAAGTCGCGCCGCTGGGCGCAGGCGAAGAGCAGGACATCGACATCGCACTGATCTGCGCCACGCACCGCGACCTCAAGCGCCTGGTGGAAGACAAACACTTTCGCGAGGATCTGTTCTACCGGGTCAACGGCATCAGCGTGATGCTCCCGGCCCTGCGCGAGCGCGACGACTTCAATGGCCTGATCGACCGTTTGCTGGCCAAGCTCGATGCGCCGACAGTAGTCCTGCACGAGGATTTGATCCGCTTGCTAGGCGGGTATCACTGGCCGGGCAACATTCGCCAACTGGAAATGGTCTTGCGCACCGCACTGGCCATGCGTGAACCGGGGGATACCGTGCTAACCCTCGACCATTTGCCCGACAGCATGCTCGACGAACTGACCGCCGGCGAGCGCCCTGCGAGTGGCAGTATTCGAGAGCAGGAACTGGAATTGATTCGTCAATCCCTGGACACGCACCAAGGCAATGTTTCAGCCGCCGCCGACGCCCTGGGCATCAGCCGCGCGACCCTGTATCGCAAGCTTAAACAGCTGCGCTCGTGATGCTGCGTTTGATCGTTCGGCTGATCGACAGCCAGGACTCTGCGAATTTGCAAACGGCGTTGCGCTGGCTCTACAGCTTCGTGCGCCCGCACCGGTTGGCGATTGTCGGGCTGCTTGGGCTGTCGGTCTGCGCCTCGTCGCTGGTATTGGTGCAACCTTGGCTAACCAAGTTGCTGATCGATGACGGCCTGCTGGCGCGCAACTTCGCGATGCTGGTGCTGGTCGCCGGGTTGATGATTGCCGCCGGGTTGGTGGGTACGGCACTGTCGGGCATTAATCGATATCTACACACGCGATTGTCCGGACGGATTCTGTTTGCCCTGCGCGATGACCTTTATCGGCATTTGCAGACGCTCTCGCCAGGCTTCTATGGGCAGCGGCGAATCGGCGATTTGATGTCGCGTCTCGATGGCGACATCGCGGAAATCCAGCGCTTTGCCGTGGACTCGCTGTTCTCTGCGGTATCGAGCGTGATCGGCCTGGTGGTCGCCGTGGCGATGTTGGTGACCCTGTCCTGGAAACTTTCGCTGCTGGCCTTGGTGCTGATTCCACTCGACGTGCTCTGGCTACGCTGGATGCGGCGCAAGGTCGAGCTCGATGTGCGGCAGTTGCGCGAGCGTTCGGCGGATATGTCCTCATTCATGGTCGAGACCTTGCCAGTGATGAAGTTCATTCAGTCCGCGGGTCAGCAACAGCGTGAAGCGCGAAGGCTGGAGACGTTGGGCCAAGGCTATATGAGTCAACTCTTGCGCCTGCAAGTCACCGAGTTTTTCACGCAGGCGGTGCCCGGCACGCTGACATCGTTGTCCCGTGCCTGTGCGTTCTTGATTGGCGGGTACTGGGTGGTGCAAGGGACTTGGCAATTGGGCGCGTTGATTGCGTTTTCGACGTATTTGGGCATGGCGGTGGGGCCGGTCCAAAGCTTGCTCGGGCTCTATGTCGCGATTCAGCGGATGACCGTGAGCCTCGGGCGGGTCATGGAATTGCGCGGTGAAGAGCCAACTGTTTTCACACCGGTTACGCCACAGCCAATGCCGGCTTCTGGCGAACTGCGTTTCGACAACGTGCACTTCGGCCACCCCGGTCGCCCGACCACCTTGCGTGGCATTGAAGCGCGAATTCCTTACGGTTTGAAAGTCGCCCTGAGCGGCGGTTCGGGTGTCGGTAAATCGACCCTGATCGATCTGCTGCAACGGCACCATGATCCGCAGTCCGGTCGGGTCTTGCTGGGAGAGGTCGATCTGCGAGAACTGGACCTGTTCCAACTGCGCCGGCGCATTGCCGTGGTCAGCCAGGACATCGTCCTGTTTCGTGGCAGCCTCGCCGACAACCTGGCCTACGCCGTGCCGGACGCCAGCCGCCAAGCCATTGCCGAAGTGGCGCGGCTCGCGCAGCTCGACAGCCTGATCGAGTCACTGCCCGAAGGCCTCGACAGCCCTTTGGGCGAGCGTGGCCAGCAACTGTCCGGTGGGCAGAAGCAGCGAATTGCCATTGCCCGGGCGCTGCTGCAGGACCCGTTGATCCTGGTGCTGGACGAAGCCACCTCGGCGGTCGACGAAGCCACCGAACGCGAAGTGATCGAGGCCATCGACCACCTGTTCGCCGGGCGCACGCGGATCCTGATCAGCCACCGTCCCTCGACCCTGGCCGATGCCGACCTGCGCTTTGAACTGCTCGATGGCGTGCTCACTTCAGACACGGTGCAACATGAGGCCTGAACTGCGGATTGGCGTGGTGGACAGCGGTCATTCGCCAGCGCAACGGATGCGGGTGATTGCCGGCAGACGGTTCTCGCTGCTGGAGGATGGCCTGGCCGAAAGCGATTTACGCGATGATCCGCTGGGCCACGGCGGTGCCGTGATCGAGGCCATCAGCCAACGGGCGCCGGTGGCGGTTTTCTGCGTGGCTCAGGTATTCGACCAGCGTGGTATCACCAGCGCCTTGCAGATCGCCACCGCCATCGATTGGCTGGTGGCGCAAGAGGTGCGGCTGATCAACCTGAGCCTCGGTTTGCGGCACGATCGTAGCCTGTTGCGTGAAGCCTGCGCCGCAGCGGTGGCGCAGGGCATTTTGTTGTGTGCGTCCAGCCCGGCCCAGGGTGAAGGGGTGTTTCCGGCGAATTATCCGCAGGTGTTGCGAGCGACGGGTGATGCGCGTTGCACCGAGCAGCAATGGTCGTGGCTCAACAGCGCCCAGGCAGATTTCGCCGCATGTGTTCACGGCACCCACCCGGGGCAGTCGGGCGCGAGCCTCGGCTGTGCGGCGTTGAGCGGGCACATTGCAAGTTTCCTCGTTGAAAATCCCGAGGCGAGCAACGAACACGTTGTCGAGTGGCTGCAAAAGAACGCCTGTTATCAAGGCCCTGAACGGCGTGTCGGCCCATGAAGCCGATTGTGATTCTCGGCGCCGGGCCTGCGGGGGCTGCGGTGGCCCTGGGGCTGCGGCGGCTCGGGTACCCCGTCACGTTGGTCAGTGAGTGGCGGCGCTTTGCGGCGCTCGAAGGGGTGTCTATACGAGTGCTGGATGCCTTGCGCGGTGCTGGGTTGCAACAAGCGTTGACGGATGCGGCGCAGCCTTCCCAGCGGCAGGTGTCCTGGAACGGTCAGCAGCACGCGCAGAACGTCGAATTCTTGCTGGATCGTCCTAGCTTCGATCGAGGCTTGCGCGAGGATTTGCGGCTGGCCGGCGTCGAGTTGATCGAAAGCCGGGTGCTGACGGTGCAGTCGCAAGCCTCGGGGCATCGAATCGAACTGCAAGGGCGCGAAGCGTTGCTCGCGGATTTCCTGGTGGAGGCTCGTGGACGCCAGGCGCCCGCCCTTGGCAAAGGCCTGAGGGGGCCAGAGACAGTCAGTTTGCTCAATCGCTGGCAAGGTGCGCCGGGTATCACCGCCAGCGCTGTGGAAAGCCTTGAAGACGGTTGGGCCTGGATGGCGCGTCGGGCCGACGGCCAGTGTTATTGGCAATGGACAATGGACGTGGCCAGTGCCGAGTTGCCGGGGAAGGCGCTGTTACTTGATTACTGCCGTCAGCGCCGCCAGCAATCGGCAGTGGCCCGGGCGTTTTTCGGGGATGAACCGCCAACCAATCTGCACCTGCATGCCCGCAGCAGCACGGCGATTTTGTCTTCGCAGATCTGTGGCGATAACTGGATCCGGGTGGGGGATGCGGCCATGGCAGTGGACCCGCTGTCGGGTAATGGCATCTTCCAGTCATTGTCTTCGGCCTTGCAGGCGCCTGCGGTGATCAACACGCTGTTGCGCAAACCTGAGCGGAGCTTGCTGGCACAGCGTTTTCATCAGCGGCGGGTCAAGCAGTTGTTTTTGCGCTTTGCGCGCATTGGCCGGGACTTTTATGCCGATGAGCAGCGTTGGCCGGACCAGCCGTTCTGGCAGGCGCGGCGGCTGTGGCCGGATGCCGAGGTCACCCACGCCGAGGCGGATTTTTCCGCGCTGAGAATCGAGTCTGCGCCGGTGCTCAAGGATGGATTTGTGGATGAGGCCGAGGTGGTGATCACGGCGGATCAGCCGCTGGGGATCTGGCATGTGCAAGGGGTTGAGCTGGCGCCATTGGTACGACGGTTGCGCAGCGAGCCGGCGGAGCGGGTGTTGGAGGGGTTGTCGGCGGAGCAGGGAAGGATGGTTCGGAGCTGGTTGCTGGGGCAGGGGTTCAAGCCCTGACATTTGCTTGTCTGGGCTGGCGTTATCGCGAGCAGCTCACTCCCACAGTGGTTTTGCGTCGAACATAAAGCCAATGTGGGAGCGAGCTTGCTCGCGATAGCGGTCTAAAGCACGCCGCCAATCACAACTTGATCAACACCGACTTCAACTCGGTGTAATGCTCGATCGCCGCATACCCCATCTCCCGCCCGACCCCAGACATCTTGTAACCGCCGAACGGCAACGCCGGGTCCAGGGCGCTGTGGCAGTTGACCCACACCGAACCCGACTTGATCCGCGGAATCATCCGGTGCACCGCCGCCAAATCATTCGACCAGATGCTCGCCCCAAGGCCATAAGGGCTGTCATTGGCCATGCGCAACGCATCGGCTTCGTCATCGAACGGAATTGCTACCAGCACCGGGCCGAAGATTTCCTCTTGTACCAATGCATGTTGCTGGTCGACGTCGACAATCACCGTGGGTTTGACGAAGAACCCCGGCCCGAATTGCTCACCGCCGCAGGCGATGGTCGCGCCGCTTTCCCGACCTTTTTCGATGTAGCCATAAACCCGTTCCTGTTGACGGGCGGAGATCAACGGGCCCATTTCGACGCTAGGGTCCAGGCCGTTGCCGAGCTTCATCGCGTTGGCGATGTCAGCGATGTCCGCCACCACATTGTCGAAATGCTTGCGCTGCACATACAGCCGGGAGCCGGCGCAGCAGACCTGGCCTTGGTTGAAGAAGATCGCACTGGCGGCACCCGCGGCAGCGGTCTTCAGGTCGGCATCAGCCATGACGATGGTCGGCGATTTACCGCCCAGCTCCAGGGTCACCCGGGTCATGGATTCCATGGCGATCTTGCCGATCTGCTTGCCCACGGCGGTGGAACCGGTGAACGTCAGCTTGTCCACCAACGGGTTGTGAGTCAGGGCGGAGCCCGCCGTGATACCGGTGCCGGTGACCACGTTGAACACGCCCTCGGGGTAACCGGCTTCCAGCACCAGTTCGGCGAGCTTCAGCGCGGTCAGCGGCGTTTCGTCGGCGGGTTTGAGCACGACGGTGCACCCGGTGGCCAGGGCAGGGCCGAGTTTCCAGCAGGCCAGCAACAGAGGGAAATTCCAGGCGACGATGGCGCCGACCACGCCCACCGCTTCGCGGCGAATGAAACTGTGGAATTGATCGTTGGGCATCAACGGCAGCGACACGTCGACGCTGGAGCCTTCGATCTTGGTGGCCCAACCGGCCATGTAGCGCAGGAAGTCGATGGACAGTTGCACGTCCATCACTTGCGCCACCGCCGCGCTCTTGCCGTTGTTCAGGCATTCCAGTTGCGCCAGCAGCTCGGCGTCGCGCTGCATCAAGTCGGCAAGTTTCCATAACAGATTCTGCCGCTCCCGAGGGCGGGTGCGGGTCCAGGCGGAGTCGTCGAAGGCCTGGCGGGCGGCGAGCACCGCGCGATCAACGTCCTCGGGCGTGGCCCTTGGCACCACGCACAACACTTCGCCAGTGGCTGGGTTGTGCAGCGGCATGGTCTGGCCGTCCGCGGCCTCGACCCAGTCGCCGCCGATGAGCATGCGTGGGGCGCGTTGGACGAAGGCCGAGGTGGCGGGGAGCAGAAAAGGTAGGGGCATGATGAGACCTCTTGTTGTGCGTGAGGACGTGGATTTCTCCAAGGTTGGCAATGGCTGTGCCAAGTATCAGGAACGGGCGGAGAGCC
Organism: Pseudomonas brassicacearum subsp. neoaurantiaca; assembly: GCF_013608025.1. Lineage (GTDB taxonomy): Bacteria > Pseudomonadota > Gammaproteobacteria > Pseudomonadales > Pseudomonadaceae > Aquipseudomonas. Next base: position 88,122 of record NZ_VDLV01000001.1, read on the forward strand.
CTTTGTTGGTGGGGTTTCAGCGATGAAAGAGGAAGGTTGGCAACCAGGGTTTTGTCGCAAATCGCGACAATGCATGAGACGACGAGTCATTCCCGTTTGTACCGAAACATCGTCGAGGGCTATGAAGTGTTCCAGCCGGAGGCATCTATGCTTGTCTCAGACTGCAACAGCTGTCGCGATATTAGACGCAGGCCCTCTCGTTTTGATGCGCGAAAAAGCCACGATATTCACATAACTATTTGATTTAAATGATGTTCGTTTAGCTGGCACGCTCCGTGTATTGCTCATCGCAGACGTTTCTCTTGCCTCCGTCAGCGGCTTGTCGCCGACGGCAGAAACCATAAAAACGATAAGCCACAAAAATAAGAAAGCACCGTGCGAGGTTCGACGTTGATGAAGAGAAAACTCCGATCAGGCCTGAGCGTCAGTCTGCTGGCCGTGGCGGCCTGTGTGGCGCTGCATTCGCCTCATAGCCTGGCAGCTCGCGACGCCCAGACCATCCTCAAGGAAACCTGTCAGGGCTGTCACACCCCCGAAGCCGATAACGCCTTGAGCCGTATCAGCCACCAACGCAAAACCCCGGAGGGCTGGCTGATGAGCATCGCCCGGATGCAGACCATGCACGGTTTGCAGATCAGCGATGACGACCGCCGAGCCCTGGTCAAATACCTGGCCGACACCCAGGGCCTGGCACCGAGCGAAACAGACGGCGTGCGTTATGCGCTGGAGCGCCGGCTCAATACCGTTGAAAAATTTGATGATCAGACCAGCCAGATGTGCGGCCGTTGCCACTCGGGGGCGCGGGTTGCGCTGCAACGTCGACCTGCTCAGCAATGGGAGCGCCTGGTGAATTTTCACCTCGGCCAATGGCCGTCGCTGGAATACCAGGCCCTGTCCCGTGACCGCGATTGGTTCGACCTGGCCCGCAAAGAGATGGTGCCGCTGCTGGCCAAGCGTTATGCGCTGGATAATCCGGCCTGGAAAAAATGGCTGGCCAGCGCACCGAAAGCCGAGGCGCTGGTCGGCGACTGGAGCTTCAGCGGGCACCTGCCGGGCAAAGGCGAACTGGCTGGCGTCATGAGCGTGACTGCCGATGGCAGCGATACGTTCAAGGTCAACGTCAAAGGCCAATACGCCGACGGCAGTCCATTCGAGGGTGACGGTAGCGCGATTCTCTACAGCGGATACGAATGGCGCGGCAACGTGACCATCGATGGTGTGACCATGCGCCAGGTATTCGCGGCCCAAGGCAACGCCATGCAGGGCCGGATGTTCGAGGCCGAGCACGACGAGCGGGGCCTGGACTTCGTCGCCGCCAAACAGGGTTCCAATCGTTTGCTGGCGGTGCAGCCGGGTTATCTGAAGGCGGGCAGCGAAGCCGAAGTCACCCTGATCGGCAGCGGTCTCACTGGCAAACCAAACTTTGGCAAAGGCGTGGAAGTGGTCAAGGTGCTGGAGCAAACCCCCGAGCGCCTACGGGTCAAGCTCAAGGCCGCAGCCAATGCGCAACCGGGCCTGCGCAATGTCACGGTTGGCGCGCTGAAAGGCCCGACCCTGTCCGTCTACAGCAAGATCGCTGAAGTCAAAGTCGTGCCCGAGTTTTCGGTGGCGCGGATCGGCGAGGGCGGTGGATCGACGCCGAAAGTCCAGGGCCGTTTCGATGCCGAGGCGTGGGGCAAAGGGGCTGGCGGCAAGCCCTATCGCATCGGCGTATTCCCGGCGCAGTGGAAGGTCGAGGCTTTCGACGACCGCGCCAACGAGGATGAAGACGTCAAGTTTGCCGGCACCATGCAGGCCGATAGCGGCGTATTCACCCCAGGCGATGCCGGGCCGAACCCGCAACGCAAGATGTCCACCAACAATGCCGGCAACCTCAAGGTGATCGCCGCCGTCGATGATGCAGGGAAATCCCTGACCGGCGAAGGCCACATGATCGTCACCGTGCAACGCTGGAACAATCCACCCATTCCATAAGTTGGCTGTTTTTAACGGTTCCAGACACTTTTCGGAATGACCGCAAGCCCTGAATACGGGCTTGTACAGGAGGTTTGCAATGGGCGCTATCTTGAATCTGGTCGAGCGCAATCTGCACGAAGTGCATGTCGACGCCGACCGCATGCTGTTCCATATCCCCAGCAGTTCGCTGTTCGCCAGCGATGAGCTGACCGGCACCATCATCGATACCTTGCGCGGTCCCGGTTGTTCGTCGGACGACCTGATCCAGCGCTTGGCCGAACGCTTCAACGGCGAAGAAATCACCGAGACCCTGCGTGAGCTGATCTCCCTGGAGTTGGTCAGTGACGGCTCGCCGCTGACGCCTGACATCGCTGCCAAACGCGTCGAGCGCACCGCGATCAATACCGTGGTGCTCAACGTCAACACGGGCTGCAATCTGAGCTGCACCTACTGCTACAAAGAGGACTTGGACAAGCCCTCGGCCGGTAAGAAAATGGACGTCGAAACGGCGGTCGCTTCGGTAGAAATGCTATTGCGCGAATCCCCGGATGAAGAGCGTTTCACCGTGGTGTTTTTTGGGGGCGAGCCGCTGAGCAATCGCAAGCTGATTGAGTACATGGTCGACTATTGCGAAAAGCGTTTTGCCGAGGCGGGAAAATTCGTCGAATTTGTCATGACCACCAACGCCACGCTGCTCACCGAAGACACCGTGGACTACCTCAACGCCCATCGTTTTGGGCTCTCGGTCAGTATCGACGGGCCGAAAACCGTGCACGACCGCAACCGCATCACCGTGGGCGGGCAGGGCACGTATGACGTGGTGCGGCGCAAGGCCGAGATGCTGCTGTCGCGCTACAACAGCCGCCCGGTTGGTGCGCGGGTAACCCTGACCACGGGCGTCACCGACGTTGAAACGATCTGGGACCACCTGTTCAACGAACTGGGCTTTGCCGAAGTCGGTTTCGCTCCGGTGACGTCTGGCGATATCAGCAGCTTCAACCTGTCCAGCGACGAGCTGATCGAAGTCTTCGCCAACATGAAAAAGCTCGGTCGGCGTTATCTGGAGGCGGCGCTCGAACACCGCAACATTGGTTTTTCCAACCTGCACCAGTTGATCACCGACATTCATGAAGGCCACAAAAAGGCCCTGCCTTGCGGCGCGGGCCTGAAGATGCTGGCGGTGGATCACAAGGGCGAATTGAACCTGTGCCACCGTTTTACCGGTTCGAGCTTGCCGACGTTCGGCAACGTCCACAGCGGGGTGAAACAGGTCGAGTTGAACGACTTCCTGTCCCAGCGCCTGGACCGCACCAACACCGGTTGCGAAGACTGCCAGATCCGCAATCTCTGCTCCGGCGGCTGCTACCACGAGAGCTACGCCCGATACGGCGACCCGACTCATCCGACCTATCACTACTGCGAACTGATGCGTGACTGGGTCGACTTCGGCATCGAGGTCTACACCCGGATCATGGCTCACAACCCTGCGTTTATCAGCAGCTACATCACTCCGCGCAAGGCTCACTGATATGAAACATCTCAAGGCAATCAACAACAAAGCCCAGAAACTCGATCAGGCCGCGGCCGAAAACCGTATCGAAGAAGTGGTGGCGATGAGTTCCGTCGCCGGCTGCGCCTCGACGACCGACCCAGGTTGGGAAATCGATGCGTTTGGCGGTGTGTCGTCGCTCTGCCAGCCCATGGAAGCGGACCTGTATGGCTGCTCCGACCCCTGCTGGTGGCCGGCCCAGGTGCCGGACATGATGAGCACCTATCCGGACTGGAACAAGGATGCCCAGGCGTCCAACGAAAACTGGCGCAACCTTGGCACTGTCTTTCCAAAAGACAAATGATCGGTCACGAAGAAGGATTCCAGCATGCAATGCATCAAAGCCTGCGGCCTGGCCGCGTTCGGTGTCCTGGGCGCCATGTCGCTCAATGTCCTGGCCGATGAAAACACCGCGCTCCAAAGCGGTCACGAATACATGGTGACCACCAATTATCCGAACAACCTGCACGTGATCGACCTGGCCACCGACAGCCTGTTCAAGACCTGCAAGATGCCCGATGCCTTCGGTCCCGGCACTGTGCAGCTGTCGCCGGATCGCAAGACCGCTTACGTGTTGAACAACCATTACGCAGATATCTACGGCGTTGAGCTCGACAGCTGCAAGCAGGTCTTCCACGCCAGCATCACTCAGAAACCCGGCGAGAAAGCGAAGTCGATGTTCGCCTTTACCCTCAGCCACGACGGCAAGGAACTCTTCGCCATCGCCAACCCGACGTTGATGCTCAACGATCGCTACGAGGTGCAGCAACCCCGGCTCGATGTCTACGCAACCGATGCCGGTATGGACGCCAGACCCGTACGCAGTTTTCCGGCACCGCGCCAGTTGACCATCATGCAAAGTGGGGACGATGGCGCGCTGTATGTGGCCGGGGCGGATGTCTACAAGGTCGACGTGAACACCGGCAAGTTCGACGTGCTGATCCCCAGTCGCCATTGGAAACGTGAAAACTACAGCGCACCGGACGTGCTCTATGTCTGGAACCAGCAGACCTACCGTCATGATTTTTCGCTGCTCTACACCGCTGCGAAATTCAAGGACAAGCAGCAGGACCCGGCCACAGCCGAGTACCTCTATGGGCTGTTCAGCATCGACCTTAAAACCGGCAAGACCGAAACCATCGACTTCGGTCCGCTGACAGAAATCTACTTCAGTGGCATGCGCTCACCCAAGGACCCGAACCTGATGTTCGGCGTGCTCAACCGCCTGGCCAAGTACGACATCAAGCAGAAAAAGCTGCTCCAGGCCGCGACCCTGGATCACTCCTACTACTGCATTTCGTTCAACAAGGCCGGCAGCAAGATCTACCTGGCGGGGACCTTCAACGACGTAGCGGTGTTCGATGCCGACAGTTTGAAGCAGATCGGCAGCATCAGATTGCCCGGCGGTGATATGGCAATTACCACGGCGCAGATATTCATGCGTTGAGGAAAGCCGGGAAGGGCAGCTGTCATTCAGTCAGGGCGCCGTGGTGATGCAACCCACGGCGCACCGGATCGTACAAAAGGATTCGATATGAGTTTACCAAGCTACACCTGCGGGCCGCAGACAACGCCCTTGTTGGCGATGACTATTGGCGCCGCCTTTGATCGAGCGGTCGAGCGGTTCTCCGAGCGCGAAGCGCTGGTGGTGCGGCATCAGGGTCTACGTTACACCTGGGCGCAATTGGCCGAGGAGGTGGACGGTTGCGCACGAGGGCTGCTCGCGCTGGGGCTCAAGACGGGCGAGCGGCTGGGCATCTGGTCGCCGAACTGCGCGCAATGGTGCATCACCCAATTTGCGGCCGCCAAGGTGGGGGCGGTGTTGGTGAACATCAACCCGGCCTACCGGTCGAGCGAACTTGAGTACACGCTCAAGCAATCGGGGTGCCGCTGGCTGATCTGTGCCGATTCGTTCAAGACCTCCAACTACCACGCAATGCTTCAAGAGCTGCTGCCCGAACTCCAGCGCTGCGGCGTTGGCGCACTTGAAAGTGGTCGCTTGCCCGAGTTGCGCGGTGTGATCAGCCTCGGCGACGAGCCGGTGGGCGGCATGTTGTCCTGGGAGGGGCTATTGGATTTGGCTGAACGGGTGGCGCCGCAGCAACTGCGCGAATGCGGCGACCAGTTGCAGTTCGATGACCCTGTGAACATCCAGTACACCTCGGGTACCACCGGATTTCCCAAAGGGGCCACCCTCAGCCACTACAACATCCTGAATAACGGTTTTATGGTCGGTGAAAGTCTAAAGCTCAGCGAGCACGACAGGTTAGTGATACCGGTGCCGCTGTATCACTGCTTCGGCATGGTCATGGGCAATCTGGGTTGTCTCACCCACGGAACGACAATGATCTATCCCAGTGCAGCCTTCGATCCTTTGGAGACCCTGCGGGCCGCTGCACAGGAGAAAGCGACCGGCATGTATGGCGTACCGACGATGTTCATTGCCATGCTCGATCACCCGGAACGTCAGTCGTTGGACTTGAGTCACCTGCGGACGGGCATCATGGCCGGCTCCACCTGCCCGATTGAAGTCATGAAGCGGGTGATTGAGGAACTGCATCTCAAGGAAATGCAGATTGCCTACGGCATGACCGAAACCAGCCCGGTCTCCACCCAGACCGGGCCGGACGATGATATCGAGCACCGTGTCACCCGTGTCGGCCGCACGCAGCCGCATCTGGAAAACAAAGTTGTCGACGAGCAAAACCGGATCGTTCCTCGCGGTCAGGTCGGTGAATTGTGTACCCGAGGCTACAGCGTAATGCTGGGCTACTGGAACAACCCGCAAGCGACCGCGGAAGCCATCGACAATGCACGCTGGATGCACACCGGCGACTTGGCAATCATGGACGAGGAGGGTTATCTGAGGATCATCGGCCGCAATAAGGACATGATCATTCGCGGCGGTGAAAACGTCTATCCGCGCGAAATCGAGGAGTTTTTCTTCACCCATCCTTCGGTGGCCGACGTGCAGGTGATCGGTGTGCCGGACAACGTCTACGGAGAAGAGATCGTGGCTTGGATCAGGTTGCATGAGGGACATCAGGCCAGCGCCGACGAGTTGCGCGAATACTGCAAAGGCCGGATCGCTCATTTCAAGACGCCACGCCATTTCAAGTTCGTTGACGATTTCCCCTTGACCGTCAGTGGCAAGGTGCAGAAATTCCGCATGCGTGAAATCAGCGTAGAGGAACTGGGAGCGCCGAGCGGCGAGGGGGCGTAGCCGCTGGCTATTCGCCTGGGCAGCGATGTGAGTTGCCTCGCTGAATATGCGATGACCAAGGCCGGGCTCGCGACTGCGATACGACAGGCCGCTTCTGCCTACGAATTTCCGGAGAAATCTGGATATGCGCCAGTCCAGGCGGCAGCCGAGCTACTGCTGAGGGCTAATGAGGAGGCCGGGACGATTCGTGGCGGCGTCACCCACGACGACCTTTTTCTCGCCACTGCCGGCATATGGCAAATCGATTCCCAGAGCCAATGGCGTACTCGTCTCGACAGATTGATGGACTTGGTGATGGGTGGCCTGTGCGCGGGCAGTCCTGAAAGTTTGAAGAAGAACGCGGGGGCGCCTGAGAATGCTCCGTAGGTGATGCCCGGGACGCAAGCCAGCCCCCCAGACTGTTCAATGCTGATAAGCCAACAAACGGCGCTCGGCCAATCGAAATACACCCACCAGCGCGCACGCCAACAGCATGTAGAGCAGGGCGGCAATGCCATAGGCCTGGAAGGTCTTGAAGGTGGCGGCGTTCACATCGGCAGCGATTTTAAGGATGTCGGGAACGGTGGCGGTGAAGGCAATGGCCGTGGCGTGCAGGACGAAGATCACTTCGTTGCTGTAGGCCGGCAGTGCCCGGCGCAGCATGCTCGGGATCAGCACCAGGACGAACAATTGGCGGCGGGTCATGCCCAGGGCCAGCGCCGCCTCGATTTCACCGCGTGGGGTGGTGCGCAGCACGCCGGCCAGTATCTCGACGGTGTAGGCGCAGGTGTTCAAGGCCAGCGCCAGGATCACGCAATGCATGCCGTCGCGAAAGAACCACCACAGGCTCGGCGACTCCCTGATCAGGCTCAGGCTGGCCAGGCCGCTGTAGATGATCAGCAGCTGCACGAATAGCGGCGTGCCACGAAATACCAAGGTGTAGAACTGGACAGGCAACGTCAGCCAGCGATTGCCATAAGTACGAACCAGCGCCAGGGGTATCGCCCCGACCAGACCGATAATGGCCGATGTCACCAACAGCCATAAGGTGACGGACAGGCCACTCCAGCGGTAACCGTCGGACCAGAGGAAGTTCGGCCCGAACTCTTTCAGTATCTCGATCATTACGCGCTCCGCTGCGGTTCGATGCTGTAGCGTCGTTCAAGGTGTTTGAGGGCCAGGCTGGAGAGGATCGCAAAGGCGAGGAAGATCGCCGCGATCACCAGATAAAAGAACATCTGCCGTGAGGTCGCGTTACCCGCTTGCTTGGCGACCTGGACCATGTCATTGAGGCCCAGCAGCGAAATCAGGCCTGCGCTTTTCAACAGCACTTGCCAGATGTTGCCGATGCCGGGCAAGGCGAACCGCATCATTTGCGGCAAGCGGATCCGCCGCAGCACTTGCCAATGGCTCATGCCATAGGCCCGAGCCGCTTCCAGTTGGCCAAACGGAATGGCCCTGAAGGCGCCGCGAAAGGTTTCGGCGCAGTAGGCACCGTAGATGAATCCCAGCGTACCGATCGCGGTGCCATAGGGATTCAACTGCAACGATTCCCGGCCGAACGCCTGGGCTATCTGGTTGATTCCGATTTGCGCGCTGTAATAGATCAACAGCATCAGGACCAGGTCCGGAACGCTGCGCACCAGCGTGGTGTAGACCGTCGCGACCAGCCGCAGCGGCGCCACCGGCGAGAGTTTCGCCAAGGCGCCGAGCAGGCCAAGCACGATGGCGACGCAGGCGGCCCAGGTGGCGACCTGGACGGTCAGCCACGCACCCTGGAAAATCAGATAACCGTACCCTTCGAGAAACATGCTTTCGGGCTCCGCACGGATGGATTATTTCGGCGAGATGTCGAAGTCGAAGTATTTCCTGGCGATGCGCTCATAGGTGCCGTTACGGTGGATCCGTTCGAGCGCCTGATTGATTTCCCCAGCGAGGGCGGTATCGTTTTTACGCAATCCGATGCCAGTGCCCGGACCGAAGATCTCCGGTGACTTGACCACCTCGCCGGCATAGTCGAAGCCTTTGCCGATAGGCTTCTTCAGCAGGCCTTCGGAAACGGCGATGGCATCGTCGAACGCCGCGTCCAGGCGACCATTGATCAAGTCCGAATAGGTCAAGTCACTGCTTTGATACGGCACCACTTCCACGCCTTTGAGGCCCCACATCCGTTTTGCATAGGCTTCGAACACGCTGCCTTGCTGCACGCCGATGCGCTTGCCGCGCAAGGATTCGGCCGTCGGTTGCAGTTGGCTGCCTTGCGGGGCCACCAGGCGTGCCGGGGTGTCGTACAGGGTGTCGGAGAAGGCGATCTCGGCTTTGCGCGCTTCAGTGATCGAGAGCGCAGAAAGTATGCCGTCGAACTTCCTGCCTTTAAGGGCCGAGATCATGCCGTCAAAGGCGTTTTCGACCCAGACGCAACGACGTTGCAACTCGCTGCACAGGCTTTCGCCCAACTCGATATCGAAACCTGTCAGGGAGCCGTCCGGTCGCTTGGACTCGAACGGTGGGTAGGTGGGGTCGACCCCGAAACGCAGCTCTTCGCTGGCGCCCCAGGTCATCAGCGGGCTGGCCACGAGCATCAAACCGATCAGACATTTTTTCATCGACAGGGTATCCACGACAGGTTGGTAGAAGCGTCCCGGGACGGGGCCCGGGCAGCACGCATCAGCCTTGAGTCTTCAAGGCGTTTTTCAGTTGTCGAGCGCGTTGGTCGTCCACGGCTTGTCCGTGGCCAAAGCCACCGGTCCAGCCGCACACCTGACCGGCATAATCGACACCTCGTGCAAGACACTCGGCAAGGTTGTGCCGCGCTTGCCATGCCAGCAGGAACGCGGCGATAAAGCCGTCGCCAGCACCCATGCTGTCGATGAACGCGCAGGGCCGCGCAGCCTGCTCATGCACTCCTTGTGCATCGACTGCGAGCGCGCCCTGGGCGCCGCGGGTGATGACCACCGTTGCCGGGCCCAGCGCCCGCATCGAATCTCCCAGTTCACGGGCTTCGCTGGGCGACAGGTGGGCCGCCGAGAAAAAGGCGATGTCGACGTGCCGGATCAACGCTTGCCAATCGAACTCGATCCAGTTGTCCGAGAAGTCGAATGACAGGCAGCCACTGGCCTGGCGGATCTGCGCCAGTTGGTTCTCAAGCCCGCTATAGAGGCTGCTATGGGCCAGCGGGAATTGCGCGAGATAGTTCAAGTCGCCACCATCGAGTCGCAGTTGGTGGCAGACACCCGAATCGCTGCCGAGAAATACCCGTTCCCCGTCGATACTGTCGACACAGGCCCAGCCATTGGCTCCCACCAGCACTCTGCAATGGGATGCATCGACGCCTTCCTGTTGCAGGCAATCGAGCAGGTACTGGCCGTGCCGGTCATGACCAACGCAGCCCAGATAGGCGCTGCGAGCCCCCAGCCGGGCGGCAAACACCGACACGTTGAGTGCGTTGCCACCGGGATACTCGATGTTCCGGTCCAGATAAACATCCACAGTGTTGTCGCCGACCGCGATCAGGCTGGCCATGCTCAGTACTCCGTTTTCCACATGTAGCGGCGCGTCGTCAGCGGCTGCTGGTGCCAGACCGCGAGATGAGCGGCGATACGTTCCACGGCGATACCGACGATGTAGGGCGCGACAATGGCGCGGATTTCCGGGTCGATGCCTTCCATTGGGAAATCCTTGGCGTCATAGACCATGACGCGTTCGGTGTATCGCTGACAGAAGCGCACGACACGTTCCATCTGCGCCCGGCTGGGGTCTTCGCCCACCAGCAGGAGCAGCGGGGTGGTGGCGTCGATGGCTTCGAACGGGCCGTGGAAAAACTCTGCAGCTTCCACCGGCAGGCAATGCAACCACTGGCTTTCCATCACCACGCAGACACCGAATACATAGGCGGTGGTGAACATCGGGCCCGACGCGAGGAAGTACATCACGCGATCATCCTTATACAGGCGCGCCTCTTCGGTGGCGCGCCGGTCGTTATTGATCGCAGCGTCGGCGAGGGCCTGCGGCAGGGCCTTGAGCGAGCGAGTGAGCTTGTCCAGCAGTGGCCAGCCTTCACGCTTGGCCAGGATCCCGCCAACCAGTGCCTGGAGGATCATGAAGCAACCGAAGTACGCCTCATCGGTACGTCCCAGCAAAAAGCAATGTTGAACAGCCTGGGCCAACGGCAGCTCGGCGGTTTGCGTCACGCCGACGGTGAGGCAGGGCTTGTCCTGCAGAAAACGCGCGGCGGCGATGGTTTCCTGGGTCGTCCCGGACTTGGAGGCGAGGACCACCAAGGTGCGTTCATCCAGGCGCGGCGGATCGATGTCCATGAAGTCGGCGGGGAAATAACGGCGTACCTCCAGTGTGTGGCTGTAGCGCTCCAGCCAGTATTGCAAGCCGAGCATGATGCGGTTGGGCGCACCGCAACTGACGAAGTAGATGCGGTCGATTCGCGTGGCCAGTTCCTGGCCGAATTGCTGCGCGTCGTCGACGATTTGCACGGATTGCTGCAAGGAAGTGGTGAATGCTTCCCGGTTGAACTGGATCGCCATGTGAGCTCCTGGGGGCTTTGTTGCGGTGTTCATGTTGCGGTTCATGATCACCATGTAGACCAAAAGCTATACCACCAAAAATACCATTACAAGATTTTTTCTCCGTGGTCTAATGCGCTGCCAGCGCGGTTCTCAAGGTTGGCAATGGGCCGTTTATTTGGTCTGCTTATCAAGCTGGCGGGTTTGCGATGGTTTCAGTGGGTACTGTTGGCACGCCGTTGCACAGAAAAATAAATCCAGGATGTAGACCATGAAAGTTAGTCCTTCCAAATCCTCCGACGTGGCCCTGCTGGCGCCCGAACGCAAGCAGGTGGCCTGGCAGGCCGTCCAGGCCCTGCTGGAAATGCTGGAGCGCCCGGAGTTCGGGCCGAGTGAACGGATTCCGGCGGAACGGGACCTGGCCGAGCACCTGGGCATCAGCCGGATGACGCTGCGAAAGGCCTTGCAAACGCTGATCGATCGCGGGGTACTGGAGCGCCGTGGCAACCGCGGCACCTTTGTGACCGGTCCGGGCGTCGAGCGGCCACTCAATACCGTCGCGCGCAAAGGCATCGCCGAAGTGGTCGAACAAGCGGGGGCCAGGCCGGGCAGTAAATTGCTCTACTTCGAACAAACCCAGGCCAGTGCCCGCGTGGCGAGACTGCTGAAGATCCAGGAAGGCGATCTGTTGCTGACCATCAGGCGACTGCGCACGGTGGATCAAAAGCCATTCTGCATAGAGACCAGCTACATCCCAGCAGCCCGCGCACCGGACCTCGTGGCGGGAGACCTGATCGAAGGGGCCTCGTTGTATGCGTTGCTGTTATCGCGCTACCAGATCGAAATGGAAAGTGACGAGGGCACGCTGAGCATCGCCACGATGAGCGACCAGGAGGCCCGCTTGCTCGACGTCGAGCCCGGCACGGCCGCGCTGGTCTACCGAGGTGTGATCTTTGACCGCCAAGGACAGCCGGTGGAGTATCTGGTTTCGATCAACCATCCCCAACGCGTGGTGTTCAAACTGGCGGACAGTCGGGTCAATAGCCTGCATTGCGATCATTGATTTTCAAAAAAATGATCGGCGCTCACATCCGATGATGTTCCAGCAAAAAATCCACGAACACCCGCACCCGCGCCGGCATTGCCGACCCTCCAACGAAAACCGCATGGATCGGCTCCCGGTCCCCAGGGTTCCAGGTATCCAACAGCGGCACCAGGTCGCCGCGCTGCAGATCCTTGGTTACGGTGAACTCGCCGATACGGGCGATACCCGCGCCGAGTCGTGCCAGTTGTGCCAGCGCCTCGCCGCTGCTGCATTCGATGTTGCCGCTGACCTTCAGGGAGAATTCCCTGCCGTCGCGAATGAACGGCCAGTTGGGTTCGGCGCGACGGAAATTGAAGCGCAGGCAGTTGTGGCGCAGCAGGTCTTCCGGTTCCTGGGGTGTGCCGTGGCGCTCCAGATAGTCGGGCGAAGCCACCACCACTTGGCCGGTGTCGCCGATCCGGCGCGCGGTCAGCGGGCTGTCGGGCAGATGACCAAAGCGCACCGCCACGTCGGCCTGGCCGCCGAGAATGTCGACCACTTCGTCGCCAAGGGTGAGGTCGACGACGATGTTCGGGTAGCGGGCGCTGAAGGCGGCCACCAAAGGCACGATTGTCTGTCGTCCATGGCCGAGGGCGGCGCTGACCCGCAAACGGCCTTTGGGTACGCCTTGGTCGGCAACGGCTTCTTCGACCTCGGCCATGTCGGCCAGGATACGCCGGGCGCCGCGCAGGTAAGCCTCGCCCTCGACGGTGAACGTGATCGCTCGTGTGGTGCGCAACAGCAAGCGGGTGCCGAGACGTTGTTCGGTTCGCGCGATGATCCGGCTGACCGCCGAGGGCGTCAGCCCCAACGCACGCGCGGTGGCTGACAAGCTGCCTTCCTGCGCCACTGTGGCGAACACAGCCATTTCACCCGATCTGCCGTTGACGTCCATTTGTGCTCCGTACGCAAAGGTGTTTGCAGGAAAGGCTATCTACCGCCAAAGAGGACCGCATCGTAGCATTTGCCGCATAGATGAGGAGTCTTCCAATGCGTATCAATCCACCACTTGTCGCACTCGCCATAGGTGCCTTTGGCATCGGCGTAACCGAGTTCGCTCCCATGGGCATGTTGCCGGGGATCGCTGCGGATCTCGGCGTTTCCATTCCCGCCGCCGGCCTGCTGGTCAGTGCCTACGCCCTGGGCGTACTGCTCGGCGCGCCGCTGATGACCCTGACCACCGGCAGGATTCCCCGGCGCTACCTGCTGATCGGACTCATGGCGATTTTCACCCTGGGAAACCTGATGTCAGCGCTGGCAACCGACTACTACAGCCTCATGGTCGCCAGGGTCGTGACCTCGCTGAACCACGGCGCGTTCTTTGGCGTAGGCTCCATCGTCGCGGCCAGCGTGGTCGCCCCGCAGAAACGCGCCGGGGCGGTCGCAGCCATGTTCATGGGCCTGACCCTTGCGACGATCGGCGGCGTGCCGCTGGCCGCCTGGTTTGGCGAACTGTTCGGCTGGCGTACGGCATTCTGGGGAATTACCGGTCTGGGCGTAGTGGCGATGGCTGCGCTGTGGTTCGCCTTGCCCAACGTGCCGGCGCCGCAAAGCATCGGCGTGCTGGCCGAAATTCGAGTACTGGGCCGTGGCCCGGTGTTGGGCGCGTTGGCCCTGACCGTGGTCGGCTCGGGTGCGATGTTCACCGTCTTCACCTATATCGCCCCGATCCTGAGCAGCGAGACCCATGCCTCCGCCACTTTCATCACGGCGATGCTGGTGCTGTTCGGCGTGGGGCTGACGCTGGGCAATATGTGGGGCGGCAAGGCCGCGGATCGCTCGATAGACCGCACCCTGATCGTTTCGCTGAGCGTGCTGATTCTCGTCCTGCTGGCGTTTACCGCACTGATGCGCTGGCCGCTCCCGGCGGCGATCGCCATCCTGATCTGGGGTATCGCCAGTTTCGCCTTGGTGCCGCCCTTGCAGATGCGCGTGATGGAAGCCGCCAAGGACGCGCCTAACCTGGCCTCGGCGGTGAACATCGGCGCCTTCAACTTCGGCAACGCGATTGGCGCGGCGCTGGGCGGCGCGGTGATCAACGCGGGGCTGGGGTATCCGGCGATTTCCCTGGCTGGCGCGGCAATGGCGGGTCTGGGGTTGTTGATGGTGTTGGCTTTCGCCTGGCGTTCCAGAATGGTTGCGGCTGCGGCGGTTTGAAGTTTACTGCCGCACTGCCGAAGACCGGCATCAACCGCCGCGCTGTATCTGCTCCAATATCTGGCTATCAGTGATGTCCCTATCGTCCAGCAACAGGAACATCTTGCTCAGTACCTCGGCCATTTTCCTGTCGGTATCGGCGAACGGCAGGTAGAACGCTTCGGCGCTGACGTCTACGGGCACGATGCACAGGTAGTTGCCGGGTTCGATATGGATGGCTGCGCTGCCCAAATGAATGCGGTAGTTGGCGCGCTGGCCGGTGACGTGCAGGAAATGCCCGTCACATCTGACGTTTTGCAACCCAAGCCCCTGGATCAATTCGCCGACCAGTTCGGCGCGTCGTTGCAAGGTTTCGTTGCTGGTGGTGTAGCCGTCCGCAGCGTAGGCCACGGAGACCAGCAAATCGGCGTCGCGCATGACTTCCGAGAACAGCAGCGGCGGTACCTGCTCAAGGGGGATCGCTTTGCGGTCGCGGTGGAACGCGATCCTGTCGAAGGTAAAGTGCTCTGTTTCGGAGAGGTAGTGGCCGGTATCCAGAAAATTGAACCGGGCGTAAATGCCATGCTCTTTGCTCTCGTAATAGATGTCCTCGACGCTTGAGGTCGACCAATTGCGGACCTGCAACAACCGGGCGGCTACTTTGCCTTTGAGGCGGTGGCCGGCAAATCGGTTGGACCACAAAGCGGTCTCTCGCTCAGCCGGTGTCAGCAGGTACAACTCGCGAAAGGCTTGTTTGAATGGCTGCACGCGGCGAAGGGTCACTATTTCTTTCTGCCAGGCCGACAGTTGTCCTGCCGTGAACAGGTGAAAAGGGTGAGCAATACGCAGGTGCTTCTCGGCCACGCGTCGGCGGCCTTCGAGGTCTGTCACGGTCAGCGTTGCGGCATCGAGCCAGCCCAACGCAGTGTCGTCGACCTGCACGATAAGCTGTTCCAGCAGCAGGCGAACCGCAGGCATTTTCAACAGCGGCTTCAGCTCCGCCAACGCCAGGGTTTCGCCGCTGCTCATCATCGTTTCCAATGTTCTGCAGAAGCGTGCGATCTGTTCCTTGAGCCGGGTCTGCTGCGTTTTGAGGGCGATGAAGTCTTCGTGTTTGCGAATCGCAGGCGGTGCGGTCTTGAGTGTCTTTGCGGCTTTGCAGATGTGCAATATCGGCGACAAGCCGTCGATGACGATCGTGACGTCATAGCCATCGATGGTGACAGCCGTCAGGGCGGATTCGGCGATCTCCGATTCCATGGCCCATTCCAGGCGAATCGCCGAGGGGTAGCCAGCGACACGCGCCAGGTTTTCCAATCCCGCCTGCACCGCTGCGTGGGAGTTGGCCTGTCGTTGAGCGCCGTATTTGCGCACCTCGTTGTGCAATTTTTTCAACGTCAGATAGCGCTGGCGTACATCATCCGAATCCATGACAGGCAGCACGCCATAGATGCGCATGGCCGACTGTGCATGTCGGGCCAATTTCTTTTCCAATGCCGGTCGACCGATGCCTCGGTACGCGTCGAGCAGCACACGCGTCTCGGGAAACGCCCAGTGCGAATGTTTGAGTGCCACGAGGTAGTCGCGCAAGTGCTCCGGGTCCGCCTCGGCCAGCGCCTTGTCCAGCAGGTAGCGGTCCACCACGCCCACCGTTTCATCAAGCGTATTGGGCAGGTCGGTGCCCCATCCGGACCGAGGTGCCAGGGCAATGCTCAAATATTCGCGCTGAAAGGCTTGCAGATCACTCCAACCGAGCGCGTCGAGCACCACGCGGCTGGCGTGTCCTGCATAGGGCAGGGCGGTCAGCAGGGTATTTCTGGAAAAGTCGGTCAGCGCGGCGAGCAGTGCTGCCGATTGGTCCTCGGACAACTCCTGAAGGAGCAGGAAACGTTCGAGCACCGCGGCGGTATCGCCGAAACGGTCGAAAAAGTCATCGGGCGTCGCGCCCAATCGCTCGATGACCGCCAGGGCCTGCAGCATCCATCGGGTGTCATACACCTCTACCGAACGGAAGATGTCAGCCAGCTTCTCGGCGTTATCGGGCAATCCAGCCAAGGCTTCCTCGACATAACGAACGGTGAAGCTTGCCAGTTCGGGGTGCACGGGTGCGCGTTCCTCATTGGGGAGATCATCATTCTGGAACGACTCATCATCGACGTCCTCGTCTTCGGGACTCTCATCGCTTGAGTCCTCCTCACCGAATGCTTCGTGGGTGTACCGATCCGGGTCCACATCATCGCTGTCCAACCCGGCGTCGGCTGCGTAGAACATCATGGCGCTGCCCCAGGTATTGGCCCCGCGGACGAAGCGGGGGTAATCGAGGCGGCCTGCTTCCACCAAGCCCAAGGCGATGCGCTTGATTTCCTGATGCACGTAGATATAGGCGTCAGCGATTTTCCGTTGTTCTTCCCCAGGCGCTGAAGGGGGCTGCTCGCGATTCCAGCTGCCATCCAGCAACCATCCGGCGAAGGTCTGCCAGGTTGGGGTGGACGGGTAGTTGCTCAAGCGATGGATACAGGCTTGGACGTCAGGCAAGGCCCAGGCCTGGTCCGGGCTTCTGCGGTAATAGGCGGGGCCATCTTCGTCAGTGGGTAATGGATAGTCACTGTCTTCGAGGGCAAATTGCAGCATGTGCTGCAGCCGCGCGCCAATCTGCCCTAGCGCATAAGTGTCCGGGTGGGCGGTGATCCAGGCATCGCAGATTCGATATTGCAGGCCGTAGCGCTGCTGATCGCGAAGGTCCTCCAGGTCGTCCCAAACGGTGGGGAACACAAGACCGTCAGCCAGCGCTTCGGGTCCATCCTCGGGATGCTGCCTGACCCAGTCCTCGGCGATGCGCAGAACGTCGATGCCGTCCCAGAAGTCGGGTGCGAATTGGTCATATGGGCTGAGCTCGGGATACTCATCCAGCGCTCTGTCGCAGAATACTCGCAGTGCAGCGAGGCGCGTGGCTTGTTCGGGCAAAGGACGGCGTGATTGCATGAGGGTATCCGAGGGAGCGAGCGACGAGGATCAACCGCCAATCAGCGGCAGCAGGCGGATAAACGCGAGTGTGGACGGCGCGCTCAATTCAATCGACTCATCGAGCCTCTGGAGCATGACGCCGTTATGCAGAATGCGGAACGCACGGGTTTCAAAGCCCTTCAAGGCTCGCTCGGCCTCAACGCCGACATCCAAATCCAGAGACGCGCTGGCTTGAGGCATGGCTATCGCGCCTTCGCTGGCTTGCTGAAGAATGTCCCGCTCGCTCAGGTATTGGCGGTCGAGCAGTTCACGCACCGACTCTTGTTGCCGCGAGTGCTGAGCCAACAATGCGGCGATCTGCTCGGCAACGGCCAGGCGAATCAACTCGGCGACCGTCAAGGTCAACGAGGACGGAGTCAGGGTGACAGGTGGCAGCAAAGGCTCTTGGCGTGCACCTTTCAGGCAATAGCTATGAACCACGAACTCCATGACGCATTCCTTGCAAGCCAGACCAGCCGGGCGGATGGCACGTTAGCATATACCGGCCTGCAGGAAACATGAGTTGGGCGGGTGCGGTGTATCTGAAGCTCCGCATTTGGCAGTTATGGGGCCGCTTCGCGGCCTAGCGGGAGCAAGCTCCCTCGCCACGGGGCCTTCGTTTGGCTTAAAAGCACAGCGTTACGACAGGCGGGGGATAGCCCGTACAAGATTTGCCCGTGCCTGCTGCTCGAATGCCTCGAAATACGAGGGGGTCGTATAGATACGCTCGCGCGCCAGGAAACGCTCCAGGACCTGGCGCCGCTTCTGACGGTACACAGGCGGGGGCACGTATTGGTATTCAAGGCGGATTTGCTGGTCGTATTCCTCAAAACGTTCGGACGATGCCCCCAGGATCGCCAGATCCGTGTCCACCAGCACCGCTTCATCTGCCGTCGCAGGGGCACAGTTGTGCTGAGTGACCATGACTAGCTCGTAAAGCCTGCGTCGTGTTTCCTCGTCCAGTCCGTTATCACGTGCCACGTCGTCCAACCACTGCGCACTGCGCAGCTCGTTGTCGGAGCGAAGGGGGTCGTAGATCGCGTCATGAAACCATAGCGCGAGATCAACTTCGGCGGGGGCTTGGCAGGCGGCGTTGATGAGTCGTCGCACTTGGAGGCATTCAGCCAGATGCTGGCGGTTGTGATAAACACGGTGTGGCTCGCAATAATGTCGAATGAGTTGTTCATAGGTCTCTTGCGGTGCGCATTTTGACGCCAAGCTCCGCCCAGACACGAGTCCAGGCGGCGAAACTCATGTCATCAGACGCTGGGAGGTTATCGCCTCTATGTTGCAGCTCCGTCATGGTTGTTTCCCTGCATCATTTCTTTAGTGACTGAACACTTTGAGTCCAAGTCTAGATCGATTATTTCTTACGGTTATTTATATAGCGTTGGATGGCATATCCATGACCGGGGAATCGACGCTGTGGTTCAACAACTGTCTGCAATGAAAGCGAAGGGCATGCAGCGACAGAGGGCTTGGCGCGCGTCACTCCGGTAAGCCTGCTTGAACGTTGATTCCCGCTGTTCGATCGCCATCTTGTCGGGCTTGGGCCAATCCTTAGAATCCGCCCCATCAGCTTGTCCAACTCTCGAACGTATAGGGAATACCACCATGATGAACGCCATGCAGATGCCAATGCCGATGAACGCCAACATGCCGATGATGCCGATGATGGGCATGCCGATGATGATGGCGACCATGACCTGCGAAATGATGGACGACGGCATGATGTGCAAGATGATGCCCGCAGCCGGCATGGACATGGCCATGTTCAAGAACAACGCCGAAATGATGCAGATGATGATGAACTGCGGCATGCCGATGATGATGCACTGCGGCAACATGAGCATGATGTGCATGTCCCCGGCGAGCATGGCCATGCCGATGGCGAGCATGATGATGCCAATGCCAATGATGGGCATGCCGATGCCGTCGATGAAGTGCGTGATGGAATGCACGGTGATGGCGGATTGCATGATGTGCAAAGTCATGCCGATGGCCGGCATGAACATGGACATGATGAAAAACTGCTGCGCCTTGATGATGAAGATGATGGGCGACTGCGGCATGCCGATGATGATGAGCTGCAATGGCATGCCGATGATGTGCTGCACCTGCTGATGACAACCGAGTGGGTTCGCTCCTGAGGCGGGCACGAATTTATTGTGGCGAGGGAGCTTGCTCCCGCTCGGCTGCGAAGCAGTCGTAAATCGGCAGGTGCGGTGTTTCTGATGTTCCGCATCTGGCAGGTTTTGGGGCCGCTTCGCAGCCCAGCGGGAGCAAGCTCCCTCGCCACGGGTTTGTCGATTGCCTTGAACAGCATCAGGCGTTGATGCCGGGCTTTTTCAGTCCAGGCGTTCCGGATAGGTGACCACCAGATACGCCACCGCTTCACTATCAGCCGGGTTGCGATAACGGTGCGGCTGGTCGGCGTAGAACAGAATCGAATCGCCCGTGGAAAGCAAGTAGCGCTCGTCGTTGACGCTGATTTCCAGCACACCTTGGGACACCACCAGGTTCTCCTGGACACCAGGCCCGTGCCCTTCGGACTGGTCCTCGCCCAAGGGGCCCAGGCGCAGTTCGTAGAACTCCGATTGGCGTGCCACGTCGAACGGGAACAGGGCGCGACTGACGAAGGCACCACTGGCGCTGACCAGGCGTTTGCTCTGGCTGACCGACAGCACCGCCACGCCTTCGAATGCCCGGTGCTCAAGGAACGCGGCGACCGATACCTTCAAGCCTTTGGCGATCTTGCACAGCACCTTGATCGACGGCACGCTGCGTCCGGATTCGATCTGGGCGAGCATGGCCCGGCTGACCCCACACTGGCGAGCAAGGGCGTCGAGGGACAAGTGTCGCTTGCCGCGCAGGCGTTGCAGGTTTTGCGCAACCCGTTCGCAGATCGGATCCTCATCCAAGGCTTCCAGATTGTTCAGATCCACTTCGGGTTCGTCGGTGCTCGCCAAAAAGCGCGAGGGTTCCTGGGCGCTCACGCCTGGTACGTCGCGGTTGGCTGGGATGCCTGGACCCACTGGAACGCCTGGTAACCGGCATTACGCGCGTACATTTCCCACATGGCCCGGGCCCGTTGCTGGGCCTGTTTGCGTTTGCGGAATTGGACGAAGTCGATAACGTTGTCAGTCGGTTTCATAAGGCACTTCACTGTCGTGACCGATGGGCGGGATGTGCTGAGAGTACGTGGTTATCTTTATAACCATAAATACTGATTGTTTATTTATTAATGCTTTTAAATGCTTAGCGAAGTGCCCCGATCAAATCACATGAGCCCGATGCAATTCAGTCAGGGCCAATGCCTTGAGCCGAGCCAGCAACGGGTCGCGGCGATCTCGCGGGTGCGGCAGTTGCACCGCCAGTTCCTGGCGAATGCGGCTGGGGCGGTTGTCCATGACCATGACTCGATCGCTCAGGTACAGCGCCTCGTCGACGTCGTGCGTCACCAGCAGCAGGGCGATGGCGTGACGCTCGGCCAGTTGCAGCAACAGGTCTTGCAGTTTCATCCGGGTGAAAGCGTCCACGGCGCTGAAGGGTTCGTCCAGCAGCAGCACCCTTGGTCGCGAATACAGGCCGCGGGCAATCGCCACACGTTGCGCCATGCCGCCGGACAACGCCTTGGGCAAGGCGTCGGCAAAACCGCTTAGGCCAACTTCTTCGATCAACTGCGCGACCCAGGCTTTGTCGTAATGGTCATCGTCGCTGAAGCCGATGTTCTGCTGCACGGTCAGCCAAGGCATCAACCGCGCTTCCTGAAACACGAAGGCCAGCTGTTCGGTGTGGCTGAGCAGTTGTCCTTCGAAGTCTTTTTCCAGGCCCGCAACGATGCGCAGCAAGGTGCTTTTGCCGCAGCCGCTGGGGCCCAGCAGGCTCACGGTCTCCCGAGGTTGCAGTTGCAGGTGGATATCGTTGAGTACGGTGGTGGTGGCGAAGGTCTTGCGCGCCACGTGAATATCCAGCAGGGCGTGGGGCATGGTTCAGTCCTCGGTGCCGTTAAAGGTGTCGCGCCAGGCCAGGAAGCGTTTTTCCAGGCCGGCGAGGATGCCGTCGCTGAGCTTGCCCAGCACGGCGAGCACGATGATCGCTGCCAGCACGATATCCGGGCGCGAGATTTCGCGGCCGTCGCTGAGCAGATAGCCCAGGCCTTTGGTCGCGGCGATCAGTTCGGCGGCCACGAGGAACATCCAGGCCAGGCTCATGCCGCTGCGCAATCCGGTGAACAGGCCGGGCAGGGCGGCGGGCAGGAGAATTCGTCGTACCAGGCGGCGACGGTTGAAACCGTACATGTGGCCGACTTCCACCAACTTGCGGTCGATGTTGCGAATCGCTGCCACGCCATTGAGGTATACCGGGAAGAACGCGCCGATGGCGATCAGCACCACTTTTGAGGTTTCGTCGATGCCCAGCCACAACAGGAGCAACGGCACCCAGGCCAGGCTTGGGATCGAGCGCAAGCCCGCGAAGGTAGGCTCCAGATAGGCTTCGGCTTCCCGACTCAAGCCAACCCACGCGGCGAAGACCAAGGCCAGGCTGGCGCCGATGGCAAAGCCCAGCAGCACCCGCAGCAGACTGGCGCTGATGTGCTTCCACAAGGCGCCTTCGGCCAGGTCGCCGAGGGTCAGGGCGATCTCGCTGGGGGCCGGCATCTGGTAGGCGGGCAGCCAACCGATGCGCACGATGATCTCCAGGAACACGATGATCAACACCGGCAGGGCCAAGCCCTTGAGGCGCAGCCGCCAGTGATCGGAATCGAATAGCGGCGCTTTGTCCGGTGCGGGCAGGGCCAGGTGCGGGTTGGAGAGGTCTTTGCTGTTGCTGCTCATGGCGATTCTCCGGCAATGCCGAATCCGCGCCAGGCGCGGATCGGTTGTCGCCTGGCCTAGGGGTTATTGACGGGCCACGGCTTGCTGGCGGCCGGTGTCGAGCAGTTGATCGATCACCTGATCGACGTTCACCCCGCGTCGTACCAGTTCCTCGGAGACCAGGATCGGCGCGGCGGCCTTGGAAGCCAGTACATCCTTGGCACTCAACTGCGGGCTGCCCAGGTCGGTGCGTGACAGTTGCAGCTTGGCAACCTCCAGCGGCAGTCCGGATTCGTCGGCCAGCAATTTGGCCAACTCCTGCGGATGCTCCACCGACCATGTCCGGGCCTGCTCGTAGGCGGCGAGCACGGTGTCGATGGTCTGCGGATGCTCCTGCGCGTATTTCTCCGTGACGCTGACCACGCCATAGCTGTTGAAGGCGGGGTTGCGATACAGCAGGCGCGATCCGGCCTGGACTTCGCTGGCCGCCATATGCGGGTCGAGACCGGCCCAAGCGTCGACGTCGCCTTTTTCCAGCGCGGTGCGGCCGTCCGGGTGTTGCAGGTGGACGAGTTCCACATCGTCTTTTTTCAGCCCGGCTTGTTGCAGGCTGCGCAGGGTGAACAGGTAGGGATCGGTGCCCTTGGTGGCGGCGATCTTCTTGCCCTTGAGGTCGGCGACCGTCTGGTACGGCGAATCCTTGCGCACCACCAGGGCGGTCCATTCGGCCCGACTGTAGACGTACACCGACTTGATCGGGCTGCCGTTGGCCCGGCTCAGCACTGCGGCGAGGCTGGCGGACGATGCGAAGTCGACGCCACCGCTGTTGAGGTATTCCAGGGATCGGTTACTGCCTTGGCTCAAGACCCAACTCACCTTGGTCTGCGGCAGGGCTTTTTCCAGATAACCGAAGTGCTTGAGCACCAGGCTGACCGGCGAGTAATAGGCGTAGTCCAGGTGCACTTCGGCCGGGGGACTTTCGGCGGCCAGGACCATGGACGGCAGGCCCAGCGCCAGGGCGCAGGCGCTGAACAGGTGCCTGGCGTGGGCCAGGGAGAAGCGGAGGGCGGGATTCATGGAACAGCTCCAGACAAGGCGGCGAGAAGGCAATGTTCTTATTTCCGAAAGATCGGACAGCGAGAGAAGATCGCGCTTGAAAGGAATATTGCAGGCTCTGTGCCACAGTCCGGAAAGGCCCAGCAATGGGCGCTGAACCGTGAAAAGCATCAGAAAAAATGTTGATCGGGCAACAGTCTGTTGCGGTGCTGTTGCCCCATGAACATTGGATGAATTACGACTATGAGCTTATGCCCTAAAAGAATTTCTAAAGGGATTGATAGGAGCGTTATGTTCTAAAAAATCATTCAGGAAATGCTGTCATGACGTTCATCCAATCCCTGCGCCGTCTGCTTATCGGCACATTGTTCGCCGCACCTCTGGTCCAAGCTGGCGAGCCGTTGGTGCTGCACGTCGGCGACCAGAACTACTACAACGTCAGGGCTTCGGTGGAGGCGTCGGGCGTGCTGGAAGGCGCCCCTTATCGCGTCGACTGGAAACACTTCCAAGCCGCTGCGCCCCTGGCCGAGGCGCTGAATGCCGGTGACCTGGACCTGGGTTTTCTCGGCGACTCGGGCTTTCTGTTCCTCGCTGCCAAGCAGGCACCGGTGAAGCTGATCGGCGTCTCGCGGCAGAACCCGGACACCATTGCGCTCCTGGTGCCCAAGGATTCACCGGTCAAGACCATCGCCGACCTCAAGGGCAAGAAGGTCGCCTATTGGCCCGGTGCCTGGAGCCAGCAACTGACGCTGCGCGCCTTGGAACAGGCTGGCTTGCCTGATAACCATGTCGAGTTCATCAAGCTGATGCCCATCGATGCGGCTGCCGCCTTGCCCCAGGGCAGCATCGACGCCTTTCCGGTGTGGGAACCCTACATCTCGCAACAGATCCTGTTTTCCGGCGCCCGGCCGATCCTGACGGCGAAGAACCTGATGCCCGGCCTCAGCGCCATTGCCGCCTCGGCGCCGGCCATCGACAGCAAGCGCGAAGCCATCGCCGATTTCCTTGGCCGCGTGAAACAGGCCCGCGCCTGGGTCGACAACCACACCGACCAATACGCCGACCTATGGGCGAAAAAAGCCAACCTCGATCAGGAGGTCTCACGCCATTGGTTGCGCCAGGTTCACATGAGCGTCGGTCCGGTGGACCAGCAGGCTGCCTCGGATCTGCAAAGCACGGCGGACTTCCTGTTCAAGGTCAAGGCCCTGCCGGCACCGCTGGCCACTGCTGGAATTATCGACACGTCCTTCAGCCAAGCCTTTAACCACTGAGACCCGATGAGCAGCGCCCGGACGTGGTGCTGAATCCATCGAGCAGGAGTTTCCATGCCACGTGAAATTCGTTTGAACGCCTTCGAGATGAACTGCGTCGGCCATCAATCTCCGGGTCTCTGGCGACACCCCAAGGACCGGGCCTGGCAGTACAAAGACCTCGATTACTGGACCGACCTGGCCAAGCTGCTTGAGCGCGGCAAGTTCGACGGCATCTTCATCGCCGACGTGATCGGAATCTATGACGTGCTCGGCGGCAACGGCGATGCCGCTATCCGTCAGGCGACGCAAGTCCCGGTCAACGACCCATTGGCGCTGATCACGCCGATGGCCTTGGTGACCGAGCACCTCGGCTTCGGTCTGACCGCCTCGTTGACCTTCGAGCATCCCTATCCCTTCGCTCGCCGCCTGTCCACGCTGGACCACCTGACCAAAGGGCGGATCGGCTGGAACATTGTCACCTCCTACCTCGACAGCGGGGCGCGCAATCTCGGGCAGAAGGCGCTGAGCGATCACGATGCGCGCTACGACTACGCCGATGAATACCTTGAGGTGCTCTACAAACTGTTCGAAGGCAGTTGGGAGGAGGGCGCAGTGGTGCGCGATCGTGAGCGCGGCATCTTCAGCGACCCGAGCAAAGTCCATGAGATCCGTCACCAGGGCAAGCACTTCCAGGTGCCGGGCATCCACCTGTGCGAGCCATCGCCGCAGCGCACGCCGGTGCTTTATCAAGCGGGAGCATCGAGTCGCGGCAAGGACTTCGCCGCAGGGCATGCGGAATGTGTATTCGTCGCGGCGCCGTCCAAGGTCATCTTGAAAAAGACCGTGGCTGATATCCGCCGACGTGCCGCCGAGGCCGGGCGTGATCCGCGCAAGGTGCTGATTTTCAACTTGCAAACGGTGATCGTCGACGAGACCGACGCCCAGGCGCAGGCCAAGTGGCAGGAACTGAAATCCTACAGCAGCTACGAGGGCGCGCTGGCGCTGATTTCCGGCTGGACCGGCATCGATTTCGGTCAGTACCGGCCCGACCAGGTGCTCAAGCACATCCATACCAACGCCATTCAGTCGGCCGTGGAGACGTTCTCGACCGCCGACCCGGACAAGCAATGGACCGTCCAGGAACTGGCCGATTGGGTCGGCATCGGAGGCTTTGGCCCGTTGATCGTCGGCAGTGCGCAAACCGTCGCCGACGAGTTGCAGGCCTGGGTCGAGGAAACCGATGTGGACGGCTTCAACCTGGCCTACGTCCTGGCCCATGAAACCTTCCGCGATGTGGTTGAACTGCTGGTGCCCGAGTTGCAACAGCGCGGCGCGTACAAGACCGAATACCGCCCCGGCACCCTGCGCGACAAGCTGTTTGGCGACGGCCCGCGCCTGCCCGCCAACCACCCGGGCGCCGGTTATCGGGACTTGAATCGACTGGCCCAGCGCGCCCGTATCGCCGAGCCGGCCTTGGTGGATGAGGAGTAAGCGCATGAGCCTCTTCGAACTCAATGCACCACTGCCTGAAAGCGTGACGGACAACGCCTTGGTCGCTTTGCAACGTTGGGCCAGGGAGCGGCCGACGCAGATCGCCTTGCGCCATCGACGCCTCGGCGTGTGGAAGGCCTGGCGGTGGATCGATGTGCAACGCGAGGTCGAGCGTGTCTGCGATGGCCTGCGCCAACAGGGGTTTGCCTCGGGGGCGCGGTTGGCATTGAGTGGCGCCTTCGAGCCGAGCCTGCTGATCCTGGCATTGGCGGCGCGTCAGTTAGGCGGGCACAGCGTGGTGATCGACCGCGACAGCCAAGGTGAGGATTTGCGACGCCAGTTGCGTTTGATCCGTCCAGCGTTCGCCTTTGTCCAGCGCCGGGAAAGCGTGTCGCACTGGCTGCAATGCGGCCTGGATGAAGATTGGTCGCTGCGCTTGTATTCAGCCCAGGCCAACGCGGTACGCCGCGGCTTGTGGCAGGTGCAATCGCTGTCGGTGCTGTTTGTCGCCGAGGCGCCGACAGCGCAGCGCCAAGGATGGGGTCAGGTTGCCGACGACGCGGTGGTGTGGATCGATGAAGGCACCGAATGGCGTGACGGGCTGGGGCACCTGTTCCGTCGCTGGCTGGAGGGCGGTGAAGGCTTGGCCTTCCCGGAAAACCGCGAGTCGGCCAGCCGCGATCGCCGCGAGATCGCCCCGACGGCCTTGCTGCTGTCCGCTGCGCGAGTCGAATCGCTGGCGGCGGAAATAGAAGCCCGGCTGCCGACGCCGGGCAGTTGGCGCCGGCGGCTGTGCGAATGGACCCTGGATGATCCGCGCCGTGGCTTCAGACGCTGGCTCAAGGCGCGGGTGCGGCACCTGCTCGGGTTCCAGCGGCTGCGCCGGATCGAGGTGCCGAGTGCGACCGCAAACGCCGTGCTGCGCGGCCCGGCATGGTTGCAGGAATACTTGGAGCGAGCGGCATGAGTGCGCTGTTGGAGGTGCGCAATGTGTCGCTGTCGTTCCGGGGCGTGAAAGCGATTTCCGACCTCTCGTTCAGTGTCAGGCTTGGCGAAATCTGCGCCTTGATCGGGCCGAACGGGGCGGGCAAGAGTTCGCTGCTGAACATCCTCAACGGGGTCTATCGGGCCGACGCCGGCCAATTGTTCTTTGCCGCCGAACCGTTGCACCGTCCGCATCCGCTGAAGGCGGCGCGGCTCGGGATTGGCCGGACCTTCCAGAACAACGCGCTGTTCAAGAAAATGAGCGTGGTGGACAACCTGCTCACCGGCCTGTCGCGCTTCCAGCGCACGTTTTTTCTCGAACAGGCCCTGGGCCTGCCGCGTGCCCGGCGCGAGGCGCGGGCGTTTGCCGAGCGGGCCGAGCGGGTGCTGGAATTCCTCGAATTGCAGGCCTGGCGCGACGTCGCCGTGGGCAGCCTCGCCTACGGCCTGCAGAAACGCGTGGAGCTGGGCCGGGCGCTGATCGCCCAGCCGACCCTGTTGTTGCTCGACGAACCCATGGCCGGCATGAACGCCGAGGAGAAACAGGAGATGAGCCGCTTCATCGCCGATATCAATCGCGACCTTGGCACTACGGTGATTCTGATCGAGCACGACATCCAGGTGGTCATGGGGCTGTCCAGCCATGTGGTGGTGCTGGACTACGGACGCAAGGTCGGTGACGGCACGCCCGCGCAAGTGCAGGCCAACCCCGATGTGATCGCCGCTTACCTGGGGGCCTCGCATTCATGAATTTCTTTTTGGAAACTCTGGTCGGCGGGCTGTTGGCCGGCACCCTGTATTCCCTGGTGGCCATCGGTTTCGTGCTGATCTACAAAGCCAGCGGCGTGTTCAATTTTGCCCAGGGCGCCATGCTGCTGTTCGCCGCGCTGACCTTCGTCAGCTTGCGTGAGCAAGGCCTGTCTTTCGCCCTCGCGTTGGTGTCGACGGTGCTGGTAATGATCGTCGGCGCACTGTTGATCGAGCGGCTGGTGCTGCGTCCCTTGGTCAACCGATCGCAGATCACCCTGTTCATGGCCACCCTTGGCCTGTCGTTCATCATCGAAGGCCTCGCCCAAGGGTTGATGGGCGCCCAGGTGCATGCGCTGGACCTGGGCATCGAGGATGTCCCGCTGTTCGTGGGCGAGATCATGGTCAGCCAGTTCGACGTGATCGCCGCCGGCGTGTCGGGGCTGACGGTGGCGGTGCTGGCCTTGCTGTTCAACAAGACCCGCATCGGTGTCGCCCTGCGCGCCGTGGCCGACGATACCCGCGCGGCGCTTTCGTTGGGGATCAACCTCAACCGCATCTGGCAAATCGTCTGGGCCGTGGCCGGGGTGGTCGGGCTGGTCGCCGGGTTGCTCTGGGGCGCGCGGCAAGGCGTGCAGTTCTCGCTGTCGCTGGTGGTGCTCAAGGCGTTGCCGGTGCTGATCATCGGTGGCTTCACCTCTATAGGTGGCGCCATCGTCGGCGGGCTGATCGTCGGTGCCGCCGAGAACCTCGCCGAGGCTTATATCGGCCCGCTGATCGGCGGTGGAATCACGCCTTGGTTCGCCTATTTCCTCGCCTTGATTTTTCTCTACATCCGTCCGTCCGGCCTGTTCGGCGACCGGATCATTGAACGGGTATGACGCCATGACTGCTATTGTTCCGCGCCTCACTGCCAGCTTCGACGACGCGCCCCTGACCCTGGTGCGTCGCCGTTGGCGGCCGGGCCTGTTGTTGCTGCTGTTGGTGGCGTTTGTCGGGTTGCCGTGGTTGGGCAACGACTATTGGCTCAACGCAATCCTGATTCCCTTCCTGGTGCTGTCGCTGGCGGGCCTGGGGCTGAACCTGTTGACGGGCTACACCGGCCAGACCTCGGTCGGCGCCGCCGGCTTCATGGCCGTGGGCGCGTTTGCCACCTACGGCCTGCTGCTGCGCGTGCCTGGCCTGCCGTTGCCACTGGCGCTGCTTGGCGGTGGGGTGATTGCCGGGTTGGTCGGGCTGCTGTTCGGCATTCCAAGTTCCCGGATCAAGGGTTTTTACCTGATGGTCACCACGCTGGCCTCGCAGTTCTTCCTGGAATGGGTGTTCGCCAAATTCCCCTGGTTCTACAACTACGCCTCGTCCGGCACCATCAGCGCGCCGCGCCTGGAGCTGCTCGGCCATAACCTGAGCAGCCCGGTCGGTCGCTATCTGTTGACCCTCAGTTGCGTGGTGCTGCTGACCTGGGTGGCGGTCAACCTGGTGCGCAGCCAGGTCGGCCGCAACTGGATGGCGATCCGGGACATGGACACCGCTGCGGCCGTGATCGGCATTGCCGTGGAGCGCGACAAGCGCATGGCCTTCGCCGTCAGTTCGTTCTACCTGGGCATCGCTGGGGCGCTGTGGGCGTTCGCCTATCTGGGAACGGCCAGCGCGGGCAGCTTCGACATCAATCGTTCGTTCCAGATCCTGTTCATCATCATTATCGGCGGCATGGGCAGCATCGCCGGCAGCTTCATCGGCGCGGCCTTCATTAGCCTCGTACCGATCCTGCTCAGCCATGCCGGGCAATGGCTGTTCAATGGCAACGTCGACGCCGGGCAATTGCAGAACCTGCAGAAGGTGCTCTTCGGCGGCTTGATTATTTGGTTCCTGATCAAGGAACCGGAGGGGCTGGCGCGCCTGCTCGGCGACCTGCGCGAACGCATCAGGGTCTGGCCGCTGCGGTTCTGAGCGCCGACCCACAACCCAACGAACCTTGACCCTACCGAGGGAAAGGAGGTTTTAACACTGCACAAGACCCCATCGAGAAGACAAACATGCACGCAACTTTTAAACGCAGCCTCGCTGCCATCAGCCTGGCATTGGGCGCCTGCGCGACGCTAGCACCGACTGCCCAGGCGGCCAACGAACAGTTCTTCCCGCTGGCCACCTACCGGGTCGGCGCCTATGCCTCCAGCGGCATTCCGGTGTGGGCCGGAATGATCGACTACCTGCGCTACATCAACGAGGTGGAAGGCGGTATCAATGGCGTGAAGCTGGTCTGGCAGGAGTGCGAGACCGAATGGACGGCGGAAAAGGGCATCGAGTGCTACGAGCGCTTCAAGAACGGCCTCAACGGCGCGCCGGTAGCGATCTACGCACCCAACGGCGCACCGGCGGCCTATGCCCTCGCGGACAAGGCCGAAGCCGACCGGATCCCGTTGATCACCCTGGGCTATGGCCGTACCGAGGCCACCGACGGCAGGGTGTTCCCCTACAACTTCCCGGCCATGCTGACGTTCTACAGCGAGGCCTCGGCGTTCATCAATTACGTGGCTGAGCGCGAGGGCGGGCTGGACAAGCTCAAGGGCAAGAAGATCGCCACCGTCTACCACGACTCGGCCTACGGTCGGGAAACCCAGGGGCCGCTGGCGCTGCTGGCGCAGAAGTATGGCTTCGAGAACATCCAGATCGCGGTGGCCGATCCGGGCAACGAACAGGCCGGGCAGTGGCGTCAGGTGCGGCAATTGAAGCCGGACTGGGTGTTTTTGCGGACCTGGGGGGTGTCCACGCCCGTGGCGATCAAGACCGCGGCGCGTTTCGGCTACCCGGTGGAGCGCATCGTCGGTGACATCTGGGCCAGTTCCAACGAAGACGTATTGCCGGCCGGTGAGGCGGGCAAGGGGTACCTGGCGCTGACACCTTATCCGGGCGGCGCCGACTTCGACATTCACCAACGCATCCGCCAGTACATCCTCGATACCGGCAAGAGCGACCTCAAGGACCCGAAGAGTTTCGGCAGCGTCTACTACAACTCCGGCCTGGTGAACGCCGCCATTGCCGTCGAGGCGATCCGTACCGGGCAGAAAAAATTCGGCAATCGTCCGCTCAACGGTGAGGAAGGTCGCTGGGGCCTGGAACACCTCGACCTGGATGACGCGCGTCTGAAGGAGATCGGTTTCCTTGGATTGATGCAGCCGCTGAAGTTGTCTTGCAGCGATCACGAAGGTGGCGGGGCCGCCAAGGTCCAGCAATGGGACGGCCAGCAATGGAAGCTGATCACCGACTGGGTCCAGGCCGACCGCGCGACGTTGCGCCCGCTGATCGATGCCAAGGCCGCCGAATACGCGAAGGAAAAGGGCGTGACCGCCCGCGACTGCGCGGCGCAATGACCGAGCTCACGACATACAACCGGGCGCATCCGCGCCCGAGGAGAAAGCACCCATGACCATTGCAGCCCTTGCCGCCACCACAAGCAGTGAGCTATTGGCGGTACACGACATCGAAGTGATTTACGACGGCGCGATCCTCGCCGTGGCCGGGGTTTCCCTGCGGGTCGGGCAGGGCGACATCGTTGCGCTGCTGGGCGCCAACGGGGCCGGCAAGAGCACCACGCTCAAGGCGATTTCCGGGTTGGTCCAGGCTGACCGCGCGCACGTCAGCCGTGGCCGGATCACTTTTCAGGGGCAGGATACCGCCGGCGTTGCAGCCAACCTGCTGGCCCGCCAGGGCATCGTCCACGTGCTGGAGGGGCGACATGTGTTCGCCCACCTGACCGTTGAGGAAAACCTGCGCAGCGGCGGTTTCCTGCGCAAGCCGACGCGCCGTGAGCTGGAGCAGGACCTGGAGCGCATCTACGCCTGGTTCCCGCGCCTGAAGACCAAGCGCAAGACCCAGGCCGGGCTGACCTCGGGCGGCGAGCAGCAGATGCTCGCCATCGGTCGGGCATTGATGACACGGCCTCGGCTGGTGCTGCTGGATGAACCTTCTATGGGGCTGGCGCCGATCCTCGTCGAGGAGATCTTCGCCATCGTCGCCCAGCTCAATGCCCAGGAAGGCATGAGCTTTCTGGTGGCCGAGCAGAACATCAACGTTGCCCTGCGCCATGCCACCTACGCCTACGTTCTGGAAAACGGTCGGGTGGTGGGTGAGGGCAGCGGTGCGGAGTTGGCGGCGCGGGAAGACATCCAGCATTTCTATCTGGGCGGCAAGACCGGTTGAGCGCGGGTGACGCCACTGTCTCGTGGGCAACAGTGAATCCGCAGTTTGCTGTTGCAGGGGCTTTTCCAGTCCTGTTTTCGGTTCGCAACTCATTGAATATAAAGAGTTTGCAGGGTTGGTACGGACTGTGCTCTGGCTGTGGATGAACCCGTTACGCAAGGAGCAGCACATGAGCCATTTATCAACCGTGGACCCGTCCCAGCAGCCTCGTCCGGCCCCTCGGCGCCCGGCCCATATCATTCGCAGCGACGCCGAGGCCATCGAGGTGGCGCAGCAGGTGGCCGAGGAATTCGCCCGTGAGGCCGCCCTGCGTGACCGCGAGCGACGGCTGCCCTGGGATGAACTCGAACGCTTTTCCGAAAGCGGCCTGTGGGCGATCAGCGTGCCGAAGGCCTACGGTGGCGCCGGGGTGTCCTATGTCACCCTCAGTGAGGTGATCGCCATCATTTCCGCGGCCGATTCATCCCTCGGCCAGTTACCGCAAAACCATTTCGGCGTGCTCAGCAATCTCGGCTTGACCGGCAGCGAAGAGCAGAAACAGCGCTACTACGCCAAGGTGCTCCAGGGGTATCGCTTCGGCAACGCGTTTTCCGAAGCGCGAAGCCAATACGTCACGACCTTCCAGACGCAGATCCGCTTCGACGGCGACACGGCGGTACTCGACGGCGAAAAGGCCTACTGCACCGGCGCATTGTTCGCCCATATCGTGCCGGTTGCCGGGGTGGACGAGGTGGGGCATGTGCACATCGCGCTGGTGCCGCGCGACGCCGCCGGGCTGACCGTGATCGACAGTTGGGACGGTTTCGGCCAGCGCATCACCGCCAGCGGCCAGGTGCGCATCGACGGTGTGCGAGTGCCTGCCATCGACGTGGTGCCGGCCTGGAAGGCCTATGACCAACCCACTTCCGACGGTCCGATCTCGCAGATCATCCAGGCTGCGGTGGACACCGGTATCGCCCGGGGGGCTTTCGCCGAGACTTTGCGCGTCGCCCGCCAGGCTCGCCCCTGGGTCGACAGCGGCCTGCAGTACGGTTGGCAGGACCCGCTTGGCCAGGCGCTGATCGGTGAACTGGCCTGGCGCCTGCAAGCGGCCGAGGCGATCTTGCAGCGCGGGGCCCAAGCCGTCGATCGCGCCGTCGCCGAGCCCAGTGAGGAACGGGTCGCCGAAGCGTCCGTGGTCGTCGGCCAGGCCAAGGTACTGTCGACCGAGATCGCCCTGGAGGCGTCGAGCCGTTTGCTGGAGCTGGGCGGCACGCGCAGCGTCTCGGCCAGCCAAGGCCTGGATCGGTTCTGGCGCAACGCGCGGACCCACACCCTGCACGACCCGGTGCGCTGGAAATATCACTTGGTCGGCAACCAGCTACTCAACGACATCAAGCCACAACGGCACTCTTGGAACTGAGGTATCGAGCATGTCAAATTCACATTCCCAAGGTCGCAGCGACCTCGCCCATGCCCGCCACGTCGAGGCGGCACTGCTCGACTACCTGCGCGGGCAGAGTGCACGACATGAAGCCCTGGTGGTCGCGACGGTCGGCGACCTGCGTATCCGCATCGACGCCGCCAATGCTTTGCTCGAACGCGCCAACACGTCCCAATCGACCGCCATTGCTTTTCGTCTGGCCGCTGCGGAGGCGGCGCGTGTGGCCGGTCATGCATATTTCGAGTTGGCCGGGCGCAGCTTGCCGCGGCCATTGCCGGACGCCGCCGAACCGGTGTTGCTGACCCAGCGACGGTTGCTGGGCGACCATTACCTCAACGGCGCGGCGTTGGCGGATGAGCAGGGAGGGCAGGCGTGAGCGGGTTTTGAGGTTGCGCGCCTGGGTATCGGGTCGAGTGAACCAGGCTCGTGTCGGCCTGGCTCAGTTTTAAAGGGCGTTTGCAGTGCTCGTTCAAGGCAACGCCGCTTCAACCAGTTCGATCCAGTGCCTGACAGGGGTTCGGCCGGCACCGTCAAGGTGGGTCTGGCAGCCGATATTGGCGGTGGCGATGACTTCGGGGTGTCCGCTTTCCAAGGCGTTTAGCTTGTTGTCCCGCAGTTGCCGGGACAGTTCGGGCTGGGTCAGCGAATAGGTGCCCGCCGAGCCGCAGCACAGGTGGCTGTCGGGCACCGGCGTCAAGTTGAATCCAAGTTCTTCCAGGATCGCTTCGACTGCGCCCCCAAGTTTTTGTGCGTGCTGCAACGTGCAGGGGCAATGAAAGGCCAGGCGCTGGTCGCTGTGTGCGCCGAGTTTATCGAGTGGTTCGTCGCGGAGTATTTCAACCAGGTCCTTGGCCAGGGCACTGACCCTTGCGGCTTTGTCGGCATACGCCGGATCGCTGCTGAGCAGGTGCCCGTAATCCTTGATGAAGGCGCCGCACCCGCTGGCGGTTTGCACGATGGCTTCGGCACCGCTTTCGATGGCCGGCCACCAGGCATCGATGTTGCGCCGGGCGCGGTCGAGGCCGGCGGCCTGGGCGTCCAGGTGATAATCCACCGCCCCGCAGCAGGCGGCCTCGCGAATCGGGACGAGGCTGATGCCCAATCGATCCAGTACCCGAGCGGCGGCTGCGTTGGTGTTGGGCGAGAGGCTCGGTTGTACGCAGCCTTCGAGCATGAGCACTTGCCGGTCATGGCGGGTGGTCGGTCGTGGCTTTGGTGGGCGCACATGGCGGGGCAGCTTGGCTTTCAGCGTGTCTGGCAGCAACGCGCGGAAAACCTGGCCGCCGCTCACCAACCCTTTGAACAGCCCGCGATTGGGCACCACGCTGCGCAACCCCTCGCGCAACAGGCGTTGGCCAAGTGAACGCGGGACTGCCGCATCGACCACCGCCCGGCCGATGTCCAGAAGGTTGTGATAATCGACGCCGGAAGGACAGGTGGTTTCGCAGTTGCGGCACGACAGGCAGCGATCCAGGTGTTCCTGGGTTTCGCGGGTCACGTCGCTGCCTTCGAGCACCTGTTTGATCAGGTAGATGCGCCCCCTCGGGCCATCCAGTTCATCGCCCAGCAACTGATAGGTCGGGCAGGTGGCATTGCAGAAACCGCAGTGCACGCAACTGCGCAGGATGCGTTCGGCTTCTTCGGCGCGGGGCAATTGGCGGGCGTCGTCGCTCAAGGTGGTCTGCATGGTTCAAAGCTCCGCGTACAGGCGACCGGGGTTGAAGAGGCCCCGTGGGTCGAGTTGCTGCTTCAGGTTCCGGTGGTAGCGCATCAATGCGTCGGGCAGCGGTTGGAAAGGATTGTCGGTCTGGCCAGGGGTATAACAGGTCACATGCCCGCCGGTTGGTTCGACGATCGAGCGGATGAAGGTCGCTTCGGCATCGGATTTTAGCCAGCGCTGGGCGCCGCCCCAATCGACCAGTTGAACGCCCGGCAGGGGCAGCCGAGGGGTGTTCGGCGGCAGGGAAAGGCGCCACAGGGAGCGGTCCTCGTCGAAGAAATCCAATCGATGTTCGTTCAACTCCTGCCAGTACGACGAGTCCAGCCGCTCGCCGCCCAGACGGTCGTGGGCCGCCGCCACCGAGCCTTCGCCACCTTCAAGCCTCAGGTGCAATCGTTGGCCATCGTGGCACGCGGCAGTGATCGGCAGCGGTTGCTGCCCCCATTCCGCCAGGCGCTGCAAGGCATGATTGACGTCCATCTCCAGGCTGATGCTCAAGGTCTGCCGTGGTTTTGGCAGGACCTTGAGAGACACTTCGGTCACTACGCCCAACGAGCCGTAGCTGCCGGCCATCAAGCGCGACAGATCATAGCCGGCGACGTTTTTCATGACCTCGCCGCCGAAGCGCAAGTGCTTGCCCTGGCCGGTGATGACCCGTGTGCCGAGGATGAAATCGCGCACCGATCCTGCCCAGGGGCGACGTGGGCCCGAGAGTCCGCAGGCAATCATGCCGCCCACCGTGGCGTTTTCACCGAAGGCGGGCGGTTCGCATGGCAGCATCTGCTGCGAAGCGTCGAGCACTTCGAACAATTCTGCCAATGGCGTACCGCCGCGAACGGTGATCACCAGTTCCGTCGGGTCGTAGCTGACGATGCCGCGGTGCGAGCGCGTGTCGAGTATTTCGCCTGCCACGCTGCGCCCGAGGAACGCCTTGCTGTTGGAGCCCCGGATGCGCAACGGGGTGGCGTTCTCCAGCGCCTGGTTGACCTGTTCCAGCAGCGCTGCGCTGTCATCGAAATCGTGTTCGCTGCCCATCAGAAACGCTCCAGCTCGGGGAAGGGCATCTGACCCATGTGGACATGCATGGCGCCAAACTCGGCGCAGCGATGCAGCGTCGGAATATTCTTCCCAGGGTTGAGCAGCCCGCTCGGGTCGAACGCAGCCTTCACGGCATGGAACACGGTCAGCTCATCGCTGTTGAACTGCGCGCACATCTGGTTGATCTTCTCGCGGCCCACACCGTGCTCACCGGTAATGCTGCCGCCGACCTTCACGCACAATTCAAGGATCTTGCCGCCCAGGGCTTCGGCGCGATCGAGCTCGCCCGGTTGATTGGCATCGAACAGGATCAGCGGATGCATGTTGCCGTCGCCGGCGTGGAAAACGTTGGCGACTCGCAGGCCGTATTCCGCCGATAGCGTCGCAATGGCCCGCAGCACGCCGGGCAATTCCCGGCGCGGGATCGTCCCGTCCATGCAGTAGTAATCGGGCGAGAGGCGGCCCACCGCAGGGAAGGCATTCTTGCGCCCGGCCCAGAAGCGCACGCGCTCGGCTTCATCGCGAGCCTGGCGGACTTCGGTGGCGCCGGCCTGTTGCAACACCTGGCGCACGCGGTTGCAGTCGTCGTGGACGTCGGCCTCCACGCCGTCGAGTTCACACAATAGAATGGCTTCGGCGTCCACCGGGTAACCGGCGTGAATGAAGTCTTCGGCGGCGCGAATGGCCAGGTTGTCCATCATTTCCAGGCCGCCCGGGATGATCCCGGCGGCGATGATGTCTCCCACGGCACGGCCAGCCTTTTCAACGGAATCGAAGGCTGCGAGCAGCACTTTGGCCGTTTGCGGCTTGGGCAACAGCTTGACCGTGACCTCGGTGATCACGCCGAGCATGCCTTCGGAACCGGTGAACAGCGCCAGCAGATCGAAACCGGGAGAGTCGAGGGCCTGGGAGCCCAGCGTCAGGTGTTCGCCATCGACGGTGAGGATGTCGACCTTGAGCAGGTTGTGCACGGTCAGCCCGTACTTGAGGCAATGCACGCCACCGGCGTTTTCCGCGACATTGCCGCCGATCGAACAGGCGATCTGCGAGGAAGGGTCCGGCGCGTAGTACAAGCCGAACGGCGCGGCCGCCTGGGAGATCGCCAGGTTTCGCACGCCCGGTTGAACCCGTGCGGTACGGGCGGCGGGGTCGATGTGGAGGATGTTGTTGAAGCGCGCCATCACCAGCAGCACGCCTTTTTCCAACGGTAGGGCACCGCCGGACAAACCGGTGCCCGCGCCACGGGCGACGACGGGCACCTTGCGCTCGTGGCAGAGACGAAGCACGCCTTGAACCTCCTCGATGTGGCGCGGCAGCACCACCAGCATGGGCGTGGTGCGGTAGGCGGAGAGCCCGTCGCATTCGTACGGTTTGAGCGCTTCGCGCTGGTGGAGGATTTCCAGATCGGGAAGCTGTGCTTGCAGGGCCTGCATCAGCGCGTTCTTGTCGACGTCAGGCAGGACGCCGTCGACCTTTTCATCGTAGAGAATATTCATCGTTCGTAGCGAGACTCGGTTGTTTTTATTAGAGGTCTGTTCCGATACGGCTGACTTGCATCATTGGCCCGAGGCGTTCTACTGTCCATGTGTTGTTGGACTGGTCGAACCAGTTCTTCGACCCTGTTCTTCTGGTTCGTTTGGAAAAATCAAGGAAATACAGCGAGCTATGACTGTGCTTGAACAGATTTGAATCCGACGACAACACTGGTCATACCAGTTGGAGATTCGATGGAAAGCTTCGAGACGAGCCGTAACCCGCAAGTCGCCGACGTGGTCTGCGAGCGCATCGAGCGCCTGATTGTCGATGGCGTGCTCAAGAGCGGGCAATTGTTGCCTTCGGAGCGGCGGTTGACGGAAAAGCTCGGCGTCTCTCGTACCGCGCTTCGCGAGGGACTGAAGCTGTTGCGCGCCCGCGGGATCATCAAGACCGAGCAGGGCAAGGGGTCATTCGTGGCCGACCTGTCGGGGCATGGCTTGGCGTCGCCGCTGATGCACCTGTTCAGCTCGCAGCCACGCACACTCTATGATTTGTTCGAGGTGCGCAGCCTGCTCGAAGGCGAGTCCGCGCGCCTGGCGGCCTTGCGCGGTACCGAGGCTGATTTCGTACTGATCACCCGCAGCTACGAGGCCATGCTCGATGGCCATAGCCGTCCGTTGGAGGCCAGCGTCCACGCCCGGCTCGACCATGCGTTTCACCTGGCGATCTGCGAAGCCTCGCATAATCCGGTGTTGGTGCAGACCTTGCGTTCGTTGACGGACTTGCTGCTCAGCTCGGTGTTTGCCTCGGTCAACAACCTCTACCACCGTGTACCGCAAAAGCGCCAGATCGACCGCCAGCATGCACGGCTCTACAACGCCGTCACCGGCCGCCTGCCAGAGCAGGCGCGCAAGGCGGCCATCGCCCATATCCAGAGCATCTGCGAAAACCTCAAGGAAATCGAAAACGAAGAGCAACGCCTGGTGCGCGCCACGTTGCGGCTGGAGGGGTGGGCGTAGAGGCAGCCGTTGGGCAGGTGCCGAGCTGGTACGCCATTCTCCTGTAGGAGCGAGCCTGCTCGCGAAGGCGGCGGCACATTCAACATAGATGCAAGCTGATCCACTGTTTTCGCGAGCAGGCTCGCTCCGACAAGGGATGAGTGGTGGACACTGATCTTATAAACGGCCCAAAAACCCATGTGGGAGCGAGCTTGCTCGCGATGGCGGAGTGTCAGTCAAAAAATACGTAACTGACCGGACGCCTTCGCGGGCAAGCCCGCCCGCAGTTGTTTTGGGGTGGTTTCAAGGTTTGCGTAGAGGCGGGATCGGGCTGAAATGTGGCTACTGCCATTCAACGAGCAATATCACTCGCCACCGCCAGACCGGGCAAGCGCCTCCAGAACCTCAATCGCCCGCTGCGCATCTTCCCGGCCCACGAAGATGTGGTCGTGGTAGTAAGCCGCGATGACGTTGCAACTGATGCCCGCGTTGCCCAAGGCTGTAGCGAAGGCTGCGGTCAAGCCGACGGCATCCAGGGCGGAATGCACCGTCAAGGTGATCCAGGCGGCGACGTATTCGAAGTGCAGGCCCAGGGCCTGGGCCCTGTTGCGCTCGATGATGACGGTCAGGCCTTCTTTTTCGCGGAAGCTCCCCAGTATTTCCTCGCCTTTGACGAGGTCCATGTCGGTGACGCAACAGAAGACATAATCTCCTTCGTTGAGCGTCGGGCTCATTCCGCGGAGCAATTTCGCAATCGATTTCTCGCCTGACATGTCGGTTCACCGTTCGATGGGTAAGGGGGCATTTTGCCGAAGTACGCCGGCGAGTGTTGTCGAAACGGGAACCACCTGCAACTACCTGCCTCCAGGGACCGAAGGAAGCATGAATCCAAGCACTTCGTCCATCAAAAGCTCTGGCACTTCCTCCGCGATGTAATGCCCCGACGGCAACGCCTTACCTCGCACGTTGGTCGCGACTTTTTGCCATTCGCCAAGCGGATCGAAGCAACGGCCCACAACGCCGTCCGCTCCCCACAAGGCCAGCAACGGCGTTGAGAGCTTTCGCCCGGCTTGCCGGTCGCTCCGGTCGTGCTCCAGATCAATGCTGGCGCTTGCGCGGTAGTCTTCGCACAAACCATGAGCGGTGCCAGGGAGTGCCAGGCAGCGCAAGTACTCGGCAAAGGCTGAGTCGGTAAAAGGCGCCATGCCAGCGCTGCGGGTGCCCATGACGCTGCGCAGATAAAGCTCCGGATCCGCCTCGATCAGCGTTTCGGGAAACGGAGCAGGTCGGATCAAGAAGAACCAATGCCAATAGGCGCGGGCGAATGCTTCGTTGGTTTGTTCGTACATCGCCAGGGTCGGCGCGATATCCAACGTGATCAGGCGCTTCACCGCGTCCGGATGATCCATGGCCATGCGATGGGCGACACGTGCGCCTCGGTCATGCGCCAGCAGGTCAAATTTCACGAATCCCAGCGCGCGCATAAGCTCGAGCCCGTCCAGGGCCATTTGCCGCTTGGAATAGGCGAGGTGCTCGGCGTCGCCTGCCGGTTTGTCGCTGTCACCGTAGCCACGAAGATCGGCCGCGACCACGGTGAAATGCTCCGCCAGGGGTTCGGCGATCTTGTGCCACATGACGTGAGTCTGGGGATGCCCGTGGAGCAGCAGCAGGCCTTGGCCGCTCCCGCCTTTGCGGTAGTTGACGGTGATGCCGTTGACTTGGCATCGGCCCGATTCAAATGAGGCGAACATCGCTTGGCTCTCCTGCTGATGGTTGCGCTTATTGTAGGGCGCGCGTGCTCGGGTACTAAGGCATGGCGTGTGGCGGCTTTCTTCACGAATCGTGTGCAACCTGACTCACCTCTGGCACAGCTGTCGCGGCAGGTGCGACAACTGTCGCACGTCTGCAGCACCCGTGACACGAGCTGAAAGCCCCGCAGGGCGGGGCCTGCAAAGTGTTCTCAAACGGTGGCATGGGGGTTGCTCCTCTTCTGGTGCGCAGCGCAATGGCTTCGCTACTAATAAGAACCAGGAGTCCCCCATGACACAGATTGGCCTCGCCGTGCCTACTGCTTCTCGGACCGCGCCCCTTCGCGTTCCTCTCAAGACGTTGTTTGTCGTGCTGGCGCTTACCTTCCATACCGTCCCGAGCTGGGCGCAGGACATGCCGGCGAATGTCGACGGCAAGCGCATCATCGCCGCCGACCAGGAACCCGGTAACTGGATGAGCACTGGGCGCACCTACGACGAGCAACGCTACAGCCCGTTGAAGAAAATCAGCGACCAGAACGTCGGCCAGCTGGGTCTCGCCTGGAGCTATAAGCTGGACTTGGATCGCGGTGTCGAGGCCACGCCTATCGTGGTCGATGGCGTGATGTACACGACCGGTCCGTTTTCGGTGGTCTACGCCTTGGATGCGCGCGACGGCAAGTTGATCTGGAAGTACGACCCCAAGTCCGACCGCAACCGCGCCGGCGAGGCCTGTTGCGATGCGGTCAACCGGGGCGTCGCGGTGTGGAAGGGCAAGGTTTATGTGGGCGTGCTCGATGGTCGCCTGGAGGCCATCGATGCCAAGACCGGCCAGCGCGCCTGGTCGGTGGATACCCGGGCCGATCACTCGCGTAGC
Source organism: Pseudomonas brassicacearum subsp. neoaurantiaca (assembly GCF_013608025.1). Classification (GTDB taxonomy): domain Bacteria; phylum Pseudomonadota; class Gammaproteobacteria; order Pseudomonadales; family Pseudomonadaceae; genus Aquipseudomonas. The sequence goes on from NZ_VDLV01000001.1 coordinate 129,397, forward strand.
TATACCATCACCGGCGCCCCGCGGGTGGTCAACGGCAAAGTCGTGATCGGCAACGGCGGCGCCGAGTTTGGCGTACGCGGTTATGTCACCGCCTACGACGCCGAGACCGGCAAGCAGGCCTGGCGCTTCTTCACGGTACCGGGTGACCCCAAGCTGCCGCCGGAGGACAAGGCCATGGCCATCGCCGCCAAGACCTGGCACGGCGATGCCTACGTGGCCCAGGGCGGTGGCGGCACGGCCTGGGACTCCTTCGCTTTCGACCCGGACTTGAACCTGCTCTACATCGGCGTCGGCAACGGATCGTTGTGGGACCCGAAATGGCGGAGCCAGGCCAAGGGCGACAACCTGTTCCTGTCGTCCATCGTCGCGGTCAACGCCGATACGGGCGAGTACGCCTGGCATTACCAGACCACGCCGGGGGACGCCTGGGACTACACCGCCACCCAGCACATGATCCTCGCGGAACTGCCGATTGACGGAAAGCCGCGCAAGGTGCTGATGCAAGCGCCGAAGAACGGGTTCTTCTACGTGATCGACCGCGCCACGGGTGAGCTGTTGTCCGCCAAGGGCATCGTGCCTCAGAGCTGGACCAAGGGCATGGACATGAAGACGGGTCGGCCCATTGTCGATGACGAGAATGCAGCGTACTGGAAGGACGGCAAGCGCAAACTGGTCACGCCGGCGTTCTGGGGCGCCCATGATTGGCAGCCGATGTCCTACAACCCGAACACCGGTCTTGTGTATATCCCGGCGCACATCATGTCCGCCTATTACGAGCACATCCCCGAGGCGCCAAAGCGCAACCCGTTCAAGAGCATGTACCAACTGGGCCTGCGCACCGGGATGATGCCGGAGGACGCCGATGGGCTGTTAGAAATGGCCAAGGGCTGGTCGGGCAAGCTGATCGCCTGGGACCCGGTGAAGCAAAAACCGGCCTGGGAAGTGCCCTATGTGACGATCTTCAACGGCGGCACCTTGAGCACCGCCGGCAACCTGGTGTTCGAGGGCAGCGCCGACGGCCGGGTGATTGCCTATGCGGCCGACAGTGGCAAGAAACTCTGGGAGCAACCGGCGGCCAGCGGCGTCATGGCCGCGCCGATTACCTACAGCGTGGACGGTGAGCAGTACGTGACGTTCATGGCCGGGTGGGGCGGTGCCTTCTCGACCTTTGCCGGTGCCTTGTCCTTGCGTGCCGGGGTCCGGCCGTTTTCTCAAGTGTTGACCTACAAACTGGGCGGCACGGCGAAACTCAACGAGCCGGCACCGCTCGCCGACACCCCGAAACCGCCGCCCTTGACCGGTGACCTCGCCGCAGTGGACGCCGGCGGCAAGCTCTACGACGGCTATTGCTCCCAGTGCCACGGCATTCATGCGGTCAGCGGCGGCGTGCTACCGGACCTGCGCAAGTTGACGGCGGAAAAACACCAGATGTTCCTCGGCATTCTCTACGGCGGTCGTGTGCCGGACGGCATGCCGTCTTTTGCCGACGCCTTCACGCCGGAACAGGTGGAGCAGATTCATCAGTACCTGATCAAGCGCGCCCATGACCTGCAGCAGGAAGGCGGCGTCTGGAAAACCTTCACCGCCAAATGAATGTCCCTGCATCGTTCTGAAACTGACCGTGAGAGCTAGCACATGACTGAGATCACCGATTACCAGAATTTCATTGCCAACGCCTTCATTCACAGCGACCCAAGCATTGAGGTGCACAACCCGGCCAACGGCCGTTTGCTGGCACGGGTGCCCGAGGCCAGCGGCGAGCAGGTTGAGGCCGCCATCGCCGCTGCGCGCAAGGCGCAAAAAAGCTGGGCCGCCCGCCCGGCCATCGAGCGCGCCGGCTACCTGCGCAAAATTGCCAGCAAAGTGCGCGACAACGCCGAACGACTCGCCCATATCATCACCGCCGAGCAGGGCAAAGTGCTGGGATTGGCGCGGGTAGAGGTCAACTTCACAGCCGATTACCTGGACTACATGGCCGAGTGGGCACGGCGCCTTGAAGGTGAGGTCTTGACCAGCGACCGCGCCGGCGAAAGCATCTTCCTGCTGCGCAAGCCCTTGGGCGTGGTGGCCGGCATCCTGCCGTGGAACTTCCCATTCTTCCTGATCGCTCGCAAGATGGCGCCGGCGCTGGTAACCGGCAATACCATCGTGATCAAGCCCAGCGAAGAAACGCCGATCAACTGCTTCGAGTTTGCCCGCCTGGTGGCCGAGACCGACCTGCCGGCTGGGGTGTTCAATGTCGTCAGCGGCACGGGGGCGACCGTGGGGCATAACCTGACCCGCCATGCCGGCATCGACTTGATCAGCTTCACCGGCAGCGTCGGCACCGGCTCGCGGATCATGGCCGCGGCGGCGCCGAACATCACCAAGCTCAACCTGGAACTCGGCGGCAAGGCGCCGGCCATCGTGCTGGCGGACGCCGACCTGGACCTCGCGGTCAAGGCGATCACGGCTTCGCGGGTGATCAACACCGGGCAAGTCTGCAACTGCGCCGAGCGGGTGTATGTCGAGCGCAAGGTCGCCGATCAGTTCATCGAGCAGATCGCCGCCGCGATGGCCGCGACCCGCTACGGCGACCCGTTGGCCGAGGACAATCTGGACATGGGGCCGCTGATCAACCAGGCGGCGCTGGACAAGGTCGCGCGGATGGTCACCATTGCCAAGGAGCAGGGGGCCGAAGTGGTCACGGGCGGCGCGGTGGCTGGCAAGGGCCAGGGCTTCCATTACCAGCCGACGGTGCTGGCCGGGTGTGGCGGCGAGATGGCGATCATGCGCCAGGAGATCTTCGGCCCGGTGCTGCCGATCCAGATTGTCGAAGACCTGGACGAAGCCATCGCCCTGGCCAATGACAGCGAATACGGCCTGACGTCATCGATCTACACCCGCAGCCTGACTGCTGCCATGCGCGCGAGCAACGAGCTCGATTTCGGCGAAACCTACATCAATCGAGAGAACTTCGAAGCGATGCAGGGCTTCCATGCCGGGGCGCGCAAGTCCGGCATTGGCGGCGCGGACGGCAAGCATGGTTTGTATGAATACACCCACACCCACGTAGTCTACATCCAGGTTTGATCGGGCGAGAAAAGTGCCGGCGCCCGCGAGGGCGCCAGCATTTTCATGGACGTATCAGAACTGGTCGTTGGGCGCGACGACGCCGTGCTTTTTCATCTTGCGGTACAGCGTGGAGCGAGAGATGCCCAGGTCGGTGGCGGCGGCACTGATGTTCCAGCGATGCTGGCGCAAGGTCGCGAGCAGGCAACGGGACTCTTCGTCGCCCAACTGTTCGCCCAGGTTGCCGGACACCGGTTGGGTGTAGGCGGGCAGTGCCAGCCTCTGTGGCATCAGCACTTCGCTGGGCAAACAGTCCAGGTCGATGACGCCGTTTTCAGCCAGGGCCACCGCGTAGCGCAGGCTGTTGAGGAGTTGGCGGATATTGCCAGGCCAGTGGTAATCGAGCAGGCATTGGCGGGCATCTGCTTTGAGGCGTAGCGCGCGAGTTTCGTCCTGGGCCGCGAGCAACTGCTCGATCAGCGCGGCGCGGTCACTGCGTTCGCGCAGGGCGGGCAATGCCAGGTTCATGCCGGCGAGACGATAGAACAGGTCTTCGCGAAAGCGCTTCTCGCCGATCATGGTCGGCAGGTCCTGGTGAGTCGCCGATATCACCTGGACGTCCAGCGTCACCGGCACTTCAGCCCCCAGCGGCGCGATTTCCCGCTCCGCCAGCACCCTCAGCAAGCGGGTCTGCAGATGGGCGGGCATGTCGCCGATCTCATCGAGAAACAGCGTGCCGCCATTCGCCAGTTCCAATTTGCCCTTCATGCCTTTTCGGTTCGCGCCGGTAAAGCTGCCGGCGCGATAGCCGAACAGCTCGCTCTCGATAAGGGTCTCCGGGATGGCGGCACAGTTGAGTGCGACGAAAGGCCCGGCGCGACGTTGGCTGGCGTGATGGATCGCGCGGGCAAAGGCTTCCTTGCCGGTGCCGGTCTCGCCGGTAATCAAGATCGGGATGCCTTTGTCGATCACCTTGCGCACCCGCCGGACGCTCTGCTGCAGTTGGGGGTCGAGGCCGGCGAGTTGCTGCAGGTCCGGATGAGCGTCAAGGGCAGGGCGGGCGATGGGGCGCGGGCGGTGCTGTTGAGAGGGTATTCGCAGGCCGACCTCCAGCAACGCTTCGTCCCGAAGACCACGCAACCGCACGCCTTGGGCGCCTCCGTTGGTGAGTTTGAGCAACTCATCCATTGTGGTGGGAAGGAGGCGATCGATGGCTATGCCCAGCAATGCCGGCCCCTCAGCCAGGTCCCAGGCAACAAATGCGGCACGGTTGGCGCCGATGATGCGACCGCTTTCATCGAGAGCCAACAACTGTTCATTGGCCAGGTCGGCAATTTCGTCGAGGGGTTTCAAGGACAAGGTCAAGCGGTCGCGGTAGCTCTGGCGAAAATGCGCATTCTCGATCAGGCGCGCGTACATGATCACCAGTTGCAGCGTCAGGTATTGGCTTTCCCGAGGTCCCGCGCTGTTCATGCAAGTCGCATTCAAGCAGCCGCGCAGCAAGCCCTGGGCATCGAAGATGGGCGCCACCGAACAGCTCAGGCTGAAATTGGCCGCCAGGAAATGCTCTTCCCGATGAATGATCAACGGTTGCGCGGCTGCCAGCGTGGTGCCAATGCCATTGGTGCCCACCACCGATTCCTCCCACTGCGCACCCACCACCAGCCCTGATTGGGTATAGATATCGTGCTGGTCAGGCAATCGCGAATCCAGGGTGATGCCGCGCTCGTCGCTCAGCAGCACGGCAAAGCCGGCGGGCACCACGCGCCGGGCCAGACCGCTGACGCCCTGGCTGGCGATGGAAAGATACTGCTGGTGCTGTTCCTGATGACGACGGATGTCCTCGGCGCTGAGGATGTTCTTGCGGCTCGCCGCGCCGGGGTCGAGCCGGTGCTCCACGACGCTGCGGTACCAGGACCGCGCAATGACGCCATCGGGCTTCAGGCCGCGTCCGGCAAAATGATCGTTGACGAAGGCCGCCAGTTCGCTGGGGATCGGCTGCGCGCTGTGCAGGGTCATGAAAGGCTCCCATCGGGCGTGACGCCCGCGCAGGGCTTTCACGGCAATCTTGTTATTAGGGGATGGTCTCTGCGTTGCAGATAACTACCATAGACGCTGGCGCGCAAGTTTTCACCGTTGTATTGCCGGTTGGGATCGCGCTTCGTCACCTCCTCAAAAATGTTTTCAACGCCCGGACGATGTCGCAGGTCGATTGATCCGCGATGCATCTGGTGTTTCCCAAGGCCCACTCCAATTTCCCTCGCGTGCGACGTTTCCTGGCGTGGATGGAAAGTGAGTTGGGGCAGGGCTTCGCGTATTGACTGATCAGGGTTCCCTTGGGCAGTGACGACCGACGTCTCAGTGCCCCTGATTGTTCCTGATCAGCTCATAAGCCCGGCGCACCAGCGCATTGACGGTATTGGGCCGGATCCATAGGTAATACGTCACATCCGGCAGCCGTGGCAGTCCATCGTTTTCACCCAGCACGCGCATGTCCGGGCCGAGCATTTCCATGCTGCGGGGCGTGACGCCCAGGCCGGCGCGGGTGGCCGCCTTGATGCCAATAAGGTTCGAGGCCAGGTAGGCCTGGCGCCATGGAATATTGGCGCGTTCGAGGGCCTCCAGGGCGTAGCGCCGATAGATGCTCGGCTCATCCACCAGGATCAATGGCAGGGGTTCGCCGGGATTGTGGAGGTACTGCGCCGAACAGATCCACCACACCGGCGAGGTGCGCAAGGCGAAGCCTTCCAGGTTCGGGTCCTGGCGCGTGGAAATCACCATGTCGACTTTGCCCCGATGCAGGTCGTCCATCAGGAAGGGGCTGCGGCCAACATCGATCTCAAGGCGCAGGCGCGGAGCCGAGCGGGCGATGTGGCTGAGAATCGGCGGCAGGATGGTATCGGCTATGTCGTGGGGCGAGCCGATGCGCAACACGCCGCTGAGGCTGCTTTCGCGCAGGGAATTGAGCGCGTCGTCATTGAGCGAAAGCATCTGCCGCGCATGCCGTAGCAATTGCTGGCCCGCTTCGGTGAGCTGTTTTTGCCTCCCGCGTTTTTCGAACAGCGTGACCCCGGCCTGTTGTTCCAGGCGTTGCATATGCTGGGTGACTGAAGATTGCGTGCGGGCCAGTTGGATGCCTGCTTCGGCAAAGCTGTGATGATCGACCACGGCGATGAAGGTGCGCAGTAATTCGAGATCCAAGGTCGACATGGTCATCGCTTCATATCAAGGCTGAAAGGCTAAACATTACAGAACTTTATATAATGCGTGCACTGCTTCCGCTCGATATGTCATTCAGGCCCATGCAAATGGGGTTATTCGTTTTTCGTTAGGAAACCAAACCTGGCGAGTTATAACGATATTAGATATTTGAATTTCCGTTGGCTTCGGGCGGTACCTAGGATGCCCACTCATCAGGTCGGGGTACGCCGATCATCCATGAGGGGAATTTCCATGTCACTTGAGCGCTCACCCATAAAACGCTTGCTGCCTGTCCTGCTGGGCGCCTTGGTCTCGTTGTCGACCGTCAGCCTTGTCCATGCCGATGCCACGCTGGACAAGATCGAACAACGCCACACGTTGGTGGTGGGCGTGTTGTTGTCCGGTGGACCGTTCGGCGGTATCGATCCCGCTACCCAGAAACCTCGCGGCTTCAATGTCGATCTCGCCCAGGAACTGGGCCGGCAACTCGGCGCCGAAGTGCAGTTGGTGCCGGTGCTTCCCGCCAACCGCGTGCAGTTCTTGCAGCAGGGCAAGGTCGACCTGCTGATTGCCAACATGGAATGGACCGCCGAGCGCGGTGAAATCCTCGGCTTCGTGCCCACGCCGTTCTACCGCGTCGGCGGCACTGCGGCAGTGCTCAAGGACAGCAAGATCAGCCGCTGGGAAGACTTGAAGAATCAACCGGTCTGCATTTCCCAGGGCAGCAGCTACATCAAGCCGCTCATCGAGCTGGGCGTCGAGATCAAGGCCTTCAAGAGTTCCTCGGAATCGCTCCTGGCACTGCGGGGCAACAATTGCGTCGCTGCTGTACACGACGCCACGCTGATCAATCCGCTGGTTGCCGATAACGCCGAATGGCAGGGCTACCGCGCCCTGAGTCCGGAGTTGAACCCGGCGCCCTCGGTGGTCTGGACGCGCAAAGGCGAAAGCGACACCCAGGCCAAGCTCGACCCGATCATCCAGCAATTGCACCGCAGCGGCTGGCTGATCGACGCCCAGACCCGCCACCGCATTACCCCGGCATCACCGGCCCTGGTGGAATTGCAGAAGCAGTTCCAGGCCAACGGCGCCTGAGATCCTCGTGCCTGCCTCCCTCCCAACGACCCACCCCGACGCTCAAGGTAATCGCCCATGACCCCTTGGCTGGAGCAATTCGTCCACTGGAGCGCCGGGCTCGGCCTCAACTATCAGTTTTTGCTCGATGCCTATCAGCGCGGCGCGCTGGGGCAGGGCGCGTTGACCACCTTGCTGTTGTGCCTGCTGACCATCGTCGGCAGCCTGCTGGCGGGCGTCGGCCTGGCGGCGATGTTGACCTCGGGCAAGCCCTGGCTCACGGGGCCTGCGCGGGTGTTTGTCGAAGTCACCCGCAACACACCGACCCTGGTGCAGCTGTACTGCGCGTTCCTGGTGTTGAATATGCTGCTGACCGAGGCCGTCGGCGCGGCCAACCCGCTGACACCCTTTGCCTGGGTGGTGATCGTGATCTCGCTGCACAAGGGCGCGTTCCACGCCGAGGCACTGCGGGCTGGCATCGAAGCCGTACCCACGGTGACGCTGGAGGCGGCCAGTTCGCTGGCGTTCAACCCCCGTCAATTGTTATGGAACGTTCAACTGCCATTGGCCCTGCGTTTCGCCTTGCCGGCACTGATCAATAACCTGATCGACCTGGTGAAGATGACCGCGGTGGCCTCGGCCATCGCCGTGGGCGACATCACCTACGCGGCCATCATGATCTGGACCCAGAGCGATAACGTGCTGGAGTTGATGATCGTGATCCTGGGGTTTTTCGGCCTGCTGAGTTTCACCGTCAATTGCGTGGGGCGCTGGCTCGAAGCGCGCCTGAGGATGCCCGGCTATGGCCATTGATTCGTCCGTCGTCCTGCCCCGGGCTTGGCCGCGTCGCCATGTCGGCAAGTTGCTACTGGGGATGGGCGCGTTGTGCGGGCTGGTGTATTTCGCGCAACACAGCCCAGTGTTCAAGGCTTTGCTGCAGTGGGCTCCCGCCTTGGCCGCCGGGTTCGGCCAGAACATTCTGATCAGCCTGTTGGCCATCGGGTCGGGCTCCGTGGCGGGGCTGCTGGTCGGTGCCATGGTGCTGTCGCCTCTGCGCCTGCTGCGCTGGCCGGCGCGGCTCTGGGTGCAGGTCTTTCGCAACGCGCCTTGGCTGGTGCTGATCTATTTCACCACCTATGTGTTCCCGTTCGAGATTCGTATCGGCAGTGCCTATGTCGCGTTCCCCGACTGGGTCAAGGTCACGCTTGGCCTGGCCCTGCCGGCCAGCGCCAATGTCGCGGAGATCTTCCGTGGCGCCATCGCCTCGATCCCCAGCACTCAATGGGAAGCCGCGCGGTCCCTCGCGTTCAGCCGTGGGCAGATCTTCCGCTCGATCATTCTGCCGCAGTGCTTCAAGCGCATGTTGCCGCCATGGATGAACCTCTACGCAGTGATCACCATGGGCACTGCGCTGGCCTCGCTAGTGGGCGTGCATGACGCGATCGACACCGCGCAGATCGCCAGCAACACCGTGAGCCTGACCGGGTTCACCGTGCTGATCTACCTGAGCCTGCTGGTGCTGTTCTTTGCCTATTGCTATCCGATTTCCCGCCTCACCCAATACCTGGAGCGACGTTATGCCTTCTATTGAAACCGTCGCCGAGCCCTTGGTCCGCCTGCGCGACCTGCACCTTTCGTTCGGCGGCAACTCGGTGCTCAAGGGCATCGACCTGGACGTGCGCCGTGGCGAGGCCGTGTCGATCATCGGCCCGTCCGGCTCGGGCAAGTCGACGATCCTGCGTTGCGTCACCGGCCTGTTGCAGCCCCAAAAGGGCAGCATTCGCGTCGGTGCCACCGAGGTCCACACCCTAGCCCATGAGGCCCAGCGCATCGAGCTGCGCAAGCGCGTGGGGTTCGTGTTCCAGCAGTACAACCTGTTCCCGCATCTGTCGGTGCTGGAGAACCTGGTGATCGCGCCGCGAAAGGTCTTGGGCCGCCATCGAGCCGACGCCGAGAAAGACGCCCGCGCCTTGCTCGCCAAGGTGCGCATGGAACACAAGGCGGATGCCTATCCGGGGCAGCTGTCGGGCGGCCAGCAACAACGGGTGGCGATCGCCCGTGCCCTGGCGATGCGTCCGGAGCTGATTCTGTTCGATGAAGTGACCTCGGCCCTGGACCCGGAAACCGTCGGCGAGGTGCTGACAGTGATCCGCGAGTTGACCGAAGAGGGCATGACCTGTGTGTTGGTGACCCACGAGATGCGCTTCGCCGAGGAAATCAGCGACATCGTCTATTTCACCGAGAACGGTGTGATCGTCGAGCACGGCAGCGCCGCGCGGATTTTCCAGCACCCCACCAGCGAGCGCACCCGGGAGTTTCTGCGCCATGCCCTGGGTGATCCGGGGCGGCGACCGCCTATCGCCGCTGATCCGTACCTGTTGACCAACCTGAGTCGCTACAGCCTGTCCGTCTGACTTTTCCGTTAAGCAAGGAGCCCGCCCCATGAGTATTTTCAAGCGTCCCGATGTCATCGAAGACTTCCTGCAGACAGTGCGCGTGATCCACCAGCGCGGTGTGGATCGCGCGGCCTTGGAAGAGATCGTTGCCCTCCTGGAAGGCCTGGCCGAGCGCCGTGACCTGTTCAACTTCGACGCGTTCCCCGCGCCGGTTCCAGGGCAGGGCAGCACGGCGTTCCGCTATCGCCTCAATGACGATGGCGACACCCCGACCCTTTACCTCAATTCGCTGTTGCCAGGCAAAAGCACGATCCCTCACAACCATGAGACGTGGGCGATCATCAGCGCCGTCGAAGGCCAGGAAATCAACTATGTCTATCGGCGCGATGATGAAGGTCCCGAGCCGGGCTACACCACGTTGCACTTGGAAAAAGAAGTCGTCGTGCAGCCGGGAACGTCCATCGCATTTCTGGGCGAGGACGTGCATGGAATCCGCGTGGCCGGCGAGCAACCGACCCTGCATTTCCATCTCTATGGCTTGCCGCTGGAATCGCTCAACGGCCGTTACGGCGTTGAAGCGGACGGGCGCATCCTCAATTACAACGCCTCGCAAATGGCACCGTCGATCAAGGCCTATGCCCACTGACGCCGCCCTTGAATTCCAGTCATCCATTTCTTCCGGCGGGACTCCCATGAGCCAGACCGTAACTCCCCAGCAACTGCAACAGTGGTTGTTCGACGGGCAGGAAATCGCCCTGTTTGATGTGCGCGAGCACGGCCAGTATGGCGAAACCCATCTGTTTTTCGCGGTGAACCTGCCCTATAGCCGCCTGGAGCTGGACGCTCGGCGGCTGGCACCCAACCCCAAGGTTCGGTTGGTTGTTCATGACCAGGATGGCACAGACCTCGCAGTGCGCGCGGCGCAACGCCTGCGGGCATTGGATTACGTGAACGTGCACATCCTGGCGGGCGGCGCCGATGGCTGGCAGGCCGCCGGCTATCAGCTGTTCGCCGGTGTGCATGTGCCCTCCAAGGCGTTTGGCGAGCAGGTGGAAGCGGTGCGTCACACCCCTCACGTCACTGCCCGCCAACTGGCGCAATGGCAAGCCGAGGGTGAACCGCTGGTGATCCTCGACGGCCGACCGCTGGAGGAGTATCGCAAGATGACCATTCCCGGTTCGATCTGTTGCCCGAATGGTGAATTGGGCTACCGCGTGCGCGACTTGGTAGCGGACGAACAAACCCCCATCGTGGTCAACTGCGCCGGCCGGACCCGCAGCATCATCGGTGCCCAGACACTGATCGACCTGGGTTTGAAAAACCCGATCTATGCCCTGGAGAACGGTACGCAAGGCTGGGACCTGGAAGATTTCCAGCTGGAACATGGCAGCGAGCGTCGGTATGCCGAAGAGGTGTCGGGCAGCACGTTGCCGGAACAGCGCTTGGCGGCGACACGACTGGCCGCGCGGGCTGGGGTGCCTGCCGTCGGGGCTGCCGAGGTCGAGCGGTGGGCAGCGGACGCCGGGCGCAGTCTGTTTCTCTGCGATGTGCGCACCGCCGAGGAGTTCGCCGCCGGCACGTTGCCGGGCGCGCAACACACCCCGGGCGGGCAGTTGATCCAATCCACCGATCTGTATGTGGGGGTGCGCCAGGCGCGGGTGGTGCTGTTCGACCACGACGGTGTGCGTGCACCGATCATCGCCAGTTGGCTGCGGCAACTGGGGCACCAGGCTTTTGTCCTATCAGATGGGTTGAGTAGTGGCTTGGTTTTGCCGGCTCCAGCTATCGTCACGCCTGAAAGGCTGCCGCTGATCAGCGTGCAGGCCTTGGCCGATGCCCTGAAGGATGACGCGGTGGCCTTGATCGACCTGCGTTCGAGTCGGGCGTATCGCCACGGGCATATTGCCGGGGCGCGCTGGTCGATCCGGCCATTACTGTCGCGTGCGCTGGCGGGGGAGCAGCGGCCACTGGTGCTGGTGGCCGATGACCCTCGGCTGGCGGCGTTGGCGGCACTGGAGCTACCGCACGCGCAAGTCCGCTTGCTGGAGGGCGGCCCTGATGCCTGGCGTTCGGCGGGCCTGTCGCTACGAGAAGGCGTGGACACGCTGCCGGATGAACAGTGCATCGATTTTCTGTTTTTTACCCACGACCGTCACGCGGGTAACAAGGATGCAGCGCGCCAATACCTGGCTTGGGAGATCGGCTTGCTGGCGCAGATGAGTGCCGATGAAATCGCCAGCCTCAAGCCATTGCACGGACCGCTTCTAGGCGCTGTCGATGAACGACTTCGCACCCGTCTGATCCATGGCGCGCGCGCCGAAAAGGGCAGCGGTGCCAGAACCGTCAACGTACCGGTCAGCCGTTTGAGCACGGTGCTGTTCGACAACCTCGCACAGATGCGTGACGCCCGTTCCCGGCGCGACAGCGAGCGCGTCCTGACGTATGGCGCCCGTGGCAATCCGACGGCCTTCGCACTGGAAGACCTCGTCACTGAATTGGAGGGTGGCTATCGCACCCGGCTGTTCGGCACCGGGTTGGCCGCCGTGGCGCAAACCTTCCTGGCCTACCTGCGGCCCGGCGATCATGTGCTGATCACCGATGCGGTCTATGCCCCGGTACGGCGCGTGGCACGGGATTTCCTCGAAGCCTTCGGCGTAGCGGTCGAGTACTTCGCTCCCGACGGCAGCGACCTGCTCGGACGGCTGCGAGCCAACACCAAGATGGTCTACACCGAAGTGCCCGGCTCACTGTTGTACGAGCTATGCGACTTGCCAGCCATCGCCGCACTCTGCAAATCCCGCGGCATCTTGCTGGCCGTGGACAACACCTGGGGCTCGGGCGTGCTGTACCGGCCACTGGCGTTGGGCGCCGACATCTCGATCATGGCCCTGACCAAATACCTGGGTGGCCATAGCGACGTGGTGATGGGCAGCGTTTGCACACGGCAGGAGGCGTGGCCGGCACTCGCGGCCATGAGTGACACCTTCGGCAATACCGTCAGCCCGGATGACGCTTACCTGGTCCTGCGCGGCGCCCGTACCCTGGCTCCACGCCTGGAGACGCATGAGCGCCAGGCATTGGAGATCGCCCATTGGTTGCAGGCGCAACCGCAGGTCAAGCGGGTCTTCCATCCGGCACTGCCCGAGCATCCCGGTCACAGGTTGTGGCAACGGGATTTCAAGGGCAGCAACGGGTTGCTGTCCTTCGAGCTCCGCGAGAAGGACGACGCTTGCCTGGAACGCTTCATCGACGCTTTGCAGGTGTTCGGGTTGGGGGCGTCCTGGGGCGGGTTCGAGAGCCTGGTGACGGTCGCTGACACCCAGGATCGGAACAGTGCCGAGGACCGGGCGTTGAATCCGGTGGTCCGGTTGCATGTCGGGTTGGAGGACGTCGGGGTATTGATCGAGGATTTGCAGCGGGGGTTTGCAGCCGCTGGTTGAGCTACGACACTTTCGGTTTTTCCACGGAGGAATACGTGAGGTTTATCGCCGAAAAACGCCGAGCCCAGCGATGCGCTTCGCGAAACTGCTCAACAGCCGAAGGATCACTTCGACTGGCCAGCGCTTCAACGGCGGCCTTACGCAGATCAGTGTCTTTGTCCACGATCCAAACGCCCGGCTCCCGGTCGCGCAGGGCCATTTCACCGAAGCGGGTCGAGATGACCGGCAGGCCGAGGGCGCGGTACTCGTAGTATTTGATGGGGTCGACCGAGGCGGTGAGGCGGTTGCGCTTGAAAGGAATCAGGCCAACCGAAAACGTCGCCATGGCGGCGATCGCGGCGGCGTGGGAGCACTCGGGGAGCAACTCGATGTTGGCGGGCAATCCGCGAGGCGCAGGGGTAAAAAGGGGGCCGATCAGCCGGATCGGGTTTCCGGGGTTGGCCTGCGCCAGCGCGATGACCAGGTCCCAGTCGAACCAACGCCCCAGCGTGCCGACATAGCCGAGCACCTGGTGTTTGGCGCCCAGGTCCAGGCTTTGGACTGGCGCCAGTGTGTTCATGTCGCAGGCATTGAGGGCCAGTCCCACCTGGTCGGTCATGCCCAGGAGCTTGTCGCGAAGTGGGCTTGAGGATGCCAATACTTTGTCCACTCGTTGGATGAGCTGTGCCTGGCGACGCTCCATGGACCTGCGCGACAGGCCTTGGTAAAACGCCGGGAAATCATCCATGGCATCGTAGATGGCATGGTTTTCAGGGACGAGCGCCAGCAGTTGCAAGGCCAATTCGGAGGGTTTTGCGACGCACACCCTGCAGGGCTTTTCTGCGCAAAATACTGCGACCTCCCTGAACAGGTTGTGCCATAGCCGCTTAAGCAAAATGGCCGATCCCGGCAGGGGCTCGATGGGTAGGCTGGGGGGCTTACGGACCTGCAACCAGGATGGAACGCTGACGTTTTGTTGGCCGGCGACAGGCGACTTGCGCTTGAGATCGCTCAGCGTCGGTAAGCGCGTCGGATACGGGTCGATCCAGAGTACCGGCGCCCCGGTCTGGTGGTGATACCAGTCGACGAAGTGATGGGGGCGCTGGCTGAAGCTGGCCCATGGCACCGGCGACAGATAGATCATTCGCATGATTGGAAGTACTGCCTTAACACATCGACGATACGTGCCGCAGCCTTGCCATCGCCATAGGGCGATACCCCGCGAGCCATGTCTCGATAAGCCTGTGGGTCATCGAGCAAGCGCTGGGCCTGTTCGACGATGGTGTCCTGGTTGGCACCGACCAGCCTGACCACGCCGAGGTCGACTGCCTCCGGGCGTTCGGTTTCCTCCCGCAGTACCAGCACAGGTTTGCCCAGGGCTGGCGCTTCCTCCTGCACGCCGCCGGAGTCACTGATGATCAGATACGCGCGCTTCATAGCCGTGATGAACGGCGCATAGTCCAGTGGTGCGCAGAGCAGGATGTTCGGGGTCTGGCCGAGCAGGCGATGCGCGACATCCTTGACGTTCGGATTGGGGTGGACGGGATAGAGAATCTGGATGTCCGGGTTCCGTTCGGCCAGGCACTTGAGCGCCTGGCAAATGTTCTGGAACGGTTCGCCGAAGTTCTCCCGTCGATGGGCGGTCACCAGCACCAGGCGTTTGCTGGCATCCAGTGGGATCGCCAAGGCTGAGTCTTGTTTGGCGGTCATCAACAAGGCATCGATCACTGTGTTTCCGGTCAGCGTGATATCGCTGTCGGCGACGCCTTCGTGCAGCAGGTTGTCCACGGCGCGCTGGGTGGGCGCGAAATGCCAGCGGGTCAGTTTGCTGGCGATCACCCGGTTGGCCTCTTCGGGAAACGGGTTGCAGAAATCGCCGGTCCGCAAGCCCGCTTCGACGTGGCCAAAGGGAATCCGCAGGTAAAAACACGCCAGTGCGGCACACATGACCGTGGTCGTGTCGCCTTGAGCCAGTACGACGGCCGGTTTCTCTGATTGCAGTACGCCGTCGAGTTCAAGCAGCAAGCGTGAGGTCAATGTCGTCAACGACTGGTTGGGCCGCATGATGTCCAGGTCCAGGTCGGCCGTGATTGCGAAGCCCTCGAGAATCTGGTCCAGCAGGCGTCGGTGCTGGGCGGTGGCGAGCACCCGGCAATCGATGTGTCTTTCGGCTTGGAGTGCCTTGATCACCGGGGCCATCTTGATGGCCTCCGGGCGTGTACCGACGATGCAAAGTACCTTGCGAGTCATGCCTTTTGATTTCCTATCGTTGTGGCAAGTGAGCGGGCTATCCGGTCCGCGTTGGCCATGAGTGTCAGCGTGTGGGACTTTTCGGTCAGGCTGGGCAGGCAGGCCCCGTCGACAATGTGCACGCCGCCAAGGCCTGCGACTTCGCCCAGGCTATCGGTCTGTCCGACCTTGGGCATCGAGTGCATGGGCAGGGTTCCCGCGTAATGGATATCCGCTCCCGGCCTGCCGAGGGTGAAGCTCCTGGGCATCAACAGCGCGCCCATTTTCCAATAGATCTGCCGTAGCTTTGCCTCGGCAGCCTTCATGAACCCGGGCAGCTCGGGATGCACCTGGCCGGTGACGCTCAACGAACCATCGGTGCGCAGGCGCGCCGTGTTATAGGACAGATGCCCGGGCAGGAAAATGTTGCCTACAAGGCAGGCACAGAGCAGATTTCTAAGCAGTTCGATGCTGTAGCGTTTGCCCAAGGGAATCCGGCTGACAAACTCGCTCATCGGCAAGCCAGTGGTACTGAACGTCGAACCAAAGGCCGTGGTACTGGACGACAGCTCCAGGGTGAACGAAAGCTGTCCCAGGCCAAAGGTTGGCACCCTTGGGGTGCCGAGCATCTTTGGCAGCCACAGCAGGAAAGCCGCCGTTGGCGATGACAGCAATGGTATCGGGGCCGAATGGTTCAGGTGCTTGAGGGCGAGCCGGGTCGAGGCGAGGGTGCCCGCCGCCAGCAGCAGGCGCGTGGCGCAAAACCGCCGGGCGGAGCGACGATCGCTGATCACCCATGAACCGTCCTGTTTCAGCAGATCGTCCACCAGAAAATCCTGGACGTGCTGGAAACCGGGGTATTGCTTGAGTTTGCTCAGCTCTTGCGAGGCGCTGTACAAGGCCTGGTTGTGGCAGCCCCACAAGCAGTTTCCAGACAGATCGCAGGCCTTGCGCTCGTCCAGGGGCTGGCTCAGGACGGCCACTCTGGAGCGGCCAAGGCGAAACCCCAGGTCGGGAAATACCGGCCGGCGCCGGGTGTATCGGTCGAGCAGGCGCTGATGCAAGGCGTCCAACGGCAGGGGCGGTTGTGACCACTCATCGAGGCCGAAATAGCTCGACAGGTCATCGGCGCTCCGACCGCTGATACCGATTCGGCGAGCGACGGTTTCGTAAGACGCCTGCATCTCGGAATAATCGATGGGCAGCCCGGCAAAATTTTCGGCACCGAGCGTGGCTACACCGCAGCCCCAGGCATTGGACAGGCCTCCGGTTGCGAGTGAGCCGATACCGATAAAGTTATCGGTCTCGATGCGGTTACCGTTGCTGAACCCCTCGAACACATGGGCATGGGTCGGTGTCTTCAGCTTGGGCGATACCGCGTCCAGTTGGTCCAAGGCGTGGAAGTCTTCGCCGATCATCCACTTCCACTGATGCTCGTCGTTGGCCCTGGCGTCCAGAAATGGACGGCTTGGCAGCACCGGTGCCCCCGCATCGGCCTGGGCATCGACCATAAGGATTCTCAGGCCCGCCTTGACCAACGGATAGGCAGCTGAAGTCCCCGCCGGACCGCTGCCGACAATGATGACGTCGAATTCAGGCGCCATGCCGGGTTTCACTTTCAAGCATTAGCTGGCGGGCAAAGGGACGGCACGCCAACGCCGCCAGCTTCCATACCAGCGCCTTGGCCGCAGTCAATCCCAGCGCAACCAGCGTGGCGACCAGGCTTCGCGGCTGCTGGTCGCCGAGAAACACCTGCGCACCCTGGCGGCTGGCTTCGGCGATACCGAGTGCAACCTGCAGGCGCCAGGCCAGCTCCTGGCCGTCGGGCTTGAGCAGGATGCCTGGGTTGTCGAGAAGTGCGAGGAATATCGGCCAGCGCATCAGCAGGCGTGATTGGATGATGGGATACCGTTTGCCCGCTCGCTCCAGTGCCCTCGCATAACGACGGACCAGGGTTTTTTGTGGCGGGCTTTTGAGCAGGTAGCCCAAGAGCACCGCAGCTTCTTGAAGAAGGCTTCGACGTTGACCATGGCCGGAACGATGCATGCCGTAGGCGAGGGGGCGCAGCGGGATGCCGATTCTTTGCAGGGAGTGCTCGCTGTCCATGGGCGGTAGTTGGATCAGGGAAAAAAGTCGCTCCAAGCCCACTTTCGTACTCAACGACTGGCCGAGTGACCGCCGCAACAGCCTGAGCAATACCACTGGCACCGGGATCGCCAGGCGAGTGGTACGGACCCGGTGCGTTGCAATCGACATCAGGAATCGGTCAAACGCGATGGGCTGCACGGCGCCCAGGTTGAGGGTTTCGGCCCGCATATCGTCCCGCTCGGCAATCGCCAGTATCGAGGCCGCGAGGTCATCGACGTGAATCGGTTGCACGCAAGGCGCAGGCATGAGGATCGGTATGAAAGGGCTTCGCCGAACCATCCCGGACAACAGGCCAAAGAGCCCGCGCTCGGGACCGCCATACACTTGGCCGGGGCGGATCACGGTGCCGCCGGCGGTGAGTACCCGTTGTTCGATACGCCACTTTGTCCGGCCATAGACATTGGGGGCTGTGGCCTCGGCGGTCTGACTGGAGATGAAGATGAACTTGGCCGTGCCTTGCTGGGCGCAACGAAGCAGTGCCTGGGCGGCCTCGACTTCGTCGTCCGGGCTGGTGTGGACCGCGCTCGAGGTGTTGGCCGCCAAATGGATCAGCGCCTGGGTGCCAACGGGTAAATCGAGGCCCGGGCCCCGCAGGTCATAGGGAAGCCAGGTGTAAGGGGCAGGGCATGGCTGGCGCGTGGCGCAAATGACCTCGTGTCCGCTGGCTGCCGCGAGGGCTGCCAAACGTTGTCCGACGTAGCCGGTCGCGCCGGTAATCACCAGTTTCATCAAGCGCCCTCCGCGCGGTCAGCGGAAACGGGCGGGCGCGTGTTGGAATGAAACACGAACAGCTTGCTGATCCAGTAGGTCAGGGCTACGCAGACCACGTCGCAGATCAATTTCACCGGGGCAGGGCTGTCGAGGAAATACAGTCCCACGCTGAACAGTGCCGAAGCGACCGGGATGTTGATGGCGAGCAGTGCGAAGTAGCGCACCGCTTGGGCTTTGCCGCTGCCGTGGGTCGATTGGAACGTGAAGTGTCGATGCAGAAAAAATGCGAACACGCCGGCGGTGACTTTGCCGGCGATGTTGGCCAGGACGGGGTGACCGTCGAAAAGCGCGATCAAGAGCAAAAAGGCACCCATGTCCAACGCATAGGCCATTAGTTGGATGGCGCCGTACCTGATAAAGGTCAAGACGTCCTCCTGAGCACCACGATGTGATGCAGCGCCAATACCCGCCGCAACGGATGCAGCAGTTTTTCGATGACTTTGAGCACGGGGATCAGCGCGTCCGGTAACAACTGGCGAAAGTTCAGGCCACCGGAAATCAGGTAGCGCAGATAATTGCCGCATATCTCCTGATGGACGATTTCCAGGCCAGGGTGCTTGCGCTCGAATATTTGCCTGTCGCGCACGAAGACGATGTAGCTGAGGGCCTGGTTGGCGCCGTTCATGGGGCCGGTCGACGGCGTTTCCCAAGAGGGAAAATGCATGTCGAAGCCTTCGGACTTGAATAGACGCCGATAGAGGAACGCGGCAAAGGGACCATGGAACGGCTCGATCAAAATGGCGCCCCCGCCGATCTTGATCGTTCGTTCCAGTTCCGTGAAAAAGCGATCGGGATGAGGGAAATGATGGAAACAATTCTGGCCATAAAATGCCCGGACCGAACGATCGCCAAGGTCCATTGCTTCGGCATTGAGCGCCATGTCCAGTTGTTCGGTGCGGACAATGTCGGTGGCCAGTACTTTCGGATATGAGTTGCGCATGGGCGCGATGCCCGCCCCCAGCTCCACCTCAAGGCCGTCTACCTCGAAATAGCGGTTCGCCAGGCGATGAAACGCGTGGTGGAACTCCACGAAGACTTCCCGAAGCATCCGCTTGCGGCCAAGCACTCTGCCGTGAAGTTCGAGGCGCTCGACGCCGTCGACATCCAGCCCATCAAGGGATGGGTCCGATAAAAGATCTCTCAGTGTTTTAATGAGTTTTCTTCCCGTAATGACGTGGCTCTGCCGCGCCTGGAATGCCGCGGCCTGCTGGGTACCGAGGCGATGTCGTAACCGAGGAACGCCATGATCAGTTGCAACCCCATGAGCATGGGCAGTGCGCTGAGCATCACGGTGCCGGCCGGCGTGGCGACGCCGTTCTGCGCCGAGTCGTACCAGTGATAACTGCCGAAGAAGACGCCAAACACGAACATGAGGATCCCGATTGGCAGCTCGATCGAAGCCAGGGACATGTCGCGCAGGTAGTAGTTGTAGAGCACGCGCTTGATGAAATTGCGCAAGTGCTTGAACAGAAATTCGCCGATGATCTTCGAAATCTTGAGATGGCTGACTTCATCGCCATAGCGGGCTTGCATCGGAATATCCACCACCACGGCACGCAAGGTATTCAGGCGGAACAGGATGTCGGTCTCGAAAAAATAGCGCTGGCTGACCTTGTCCAGGGGCAACAGCCTGGCGACGTCACGGTGGATCGCCGTGTAGCCGTTGGTGGGGTCGAACAGGTCCCAGTAACCGGTCGACAGTTTGGCCATCAGCGACAATACCGCGTTGCCGAACAGGCGCAGCCGCGGCATCGATTGGACTTCTTCCAGATCGAAAAACCGGTTGCCCTTGGTGTAGTCGGCTTCACCGGCCAGGATCGGTTCGATGAAAAGCGGGATCAGGGTCGGGTCCATCTGGCCGTCCCCGTCGACTTTGACGATGATACTGGCACCGTCGGCGAGGGCAGCTCGATAGCCGGTCATGACGGCGCCGCCCACGCCTTGGTTGATGTCATGGGGCAGCACCTTGACCCGAGTGTCGTTACAGGAGGCCAGGACATGTCCGCCTGAGCCATCCGGGCAGGCGTCATCAATGACGTAGATGCGCCAGACTTCTGGCCCTATGGCATCGATGACACCGACGATGTGAGCGGTGACCCGATAGCTGGGGATGACGACGGCGACGCGTTGTTCGTCCGTGAAAAGCGCTGTTTTGGAGTTCATCGATATCGCCCGCTATTGCCTGAATGAGAGTGACTTGAACGCCAGGGGCGTGTCGGTATGGCCGGAGGCATAAATGATCACGGAGGTTGCGTTCGCTGGGGCAACGACGTTCATTTCGTGGGTCTCCCATTGCGAGGTGCAGTCAAACGTCTCGATGCTGGCGGCGATGAAATCGCCATGGGCGTCCATCCAATTGGCCTGGATTCTTCCTGCGGTGGGTATCGTTGCGCAGCGTGCGGACACGCTGTTGGTGTAGGTCAGCCCCGGTGTCACTTCGACCCGCTGTGTGGCGGGTGTCTTGACGTTGACGGTCAGGGTCTTGTGCGATGGGTCATAGCTGGAAGGTGACGTCAGGCTCCAGCCTTCAAGGCTGGACAGGTCTGGATTGAGCAGGTGTTCGTAGTGCGCGACATCGAGTTTGCGCAGGTCCAGGTCTCCCAGCCTGGTATACGACGTGGACACCGTGAGCAGCCGATCGAGTTTCACTTGGGGCAAGGACTTGAGGTCGATCACCAGCCAGCTGACGTGGCGCTGGCGCAAGCGTTGGGCAAGCTCCGATGGAGAGGCCGCCGTGTCGAAATCGTGTTTCCAATCTAGGTTGTACCACGACGCGTAAAGGGCATCGGCCTGCAACCCCGCCATCAACGGCGGCGCAAAGACCGCCACGGGTTGATGGCCTATGTTCAATGCGTTGACGGTGTCGACCATTTTGCGGATGGGCAGGCGTTCCAATAGATAGGCCTCCCGACCTGCCTGGCTCAACAATGCCGAAGGTTTTATTTCTCCATAGTAGGTCGCGGCCTGGATGAAACGGGTATTGGTCAGGATCAACAAGGCTCCAGCCAAAAGGGCGAGGCTGCGCGGGACGTGCTTGTCGCCGGCAACCGGCAGGGCCAGGATCACCGAAAAGAGCGCGAAAGACGGAAACACGTAACGCAGATAGGCTGTTGACTGGAACGTCATGAACATCGCACCGGCGCCGACCAGGAGAATGCACAGCGCCTTTCTGTTACCACTCAACAACACGGCAACGGCAGATGTAGGCAGCAACAACCACTGAAAGCCTGCCGCGCCGACTCGTCCTTCAATGAACTGCGGCGAATGGAAGACCATTCGATAGAGCGTGTCCCACGTCATCCCTGTACCGAAAGTGGCCGGCGGTTCGAAGTTAACGTTGGGCCAGAGCGGCGAATGGAAAATGGCGTTGAAAAACGGGAACACCGGGTTACCGGTCAGATACCCGGCGGAGACGTAAGGGGTGGCGCCCGCCAGTATCAGGCCGGCACTGCCGAGCAGCAGCGCCCTGGCGAGGCCTGGAACAGCCCAGGCCCTGAACTGCCACAGCAGGACCAGCAACAGGACCGGCAGCACGCTCAGGGTCACGGCCTTGGCCGCCATGGCGAAGCCCAGCAAGACGCCGGCCAGGCGCAATTGCCACAGGCGCTCCCTGGGATCCGGCGTGAAGTTGGATACCTTCAGGATCGCCAGGGTCCCGGCCATCATGAAAGCGGTCCACGCTGACTCGATATGCAAGCTGCTGCTTTCGGCAAAGGCGAGGGGCGTCGAGAGAAAGATCAGGCTTGCCCAACGGGCGCTTGTGGCAGAGCCTCCAGCCCAGAGCGTCATGTTGTGGATCTGCCACGCCAGCAACAAGGTGAATGCGCTGTTGCTCAAGCGTGACGCCGTTTCGCCGGCCAGCAGGTAGACGATGCTGTAGATCCAGTCGGCCAGCATGGGCATGACCGCCCATACATATGTGCTGGCGTCGAACGACCATTGATGCCGCTGCGCCAGTTGGGAAGGGATGAAGAGGTGCATCGCCAAGGCGTCATGGCCGATCTCGGGCATGAAGGCTACCAGCACGTAAAGGCAGGCGAAGCTGCAGATCAGCACGTCGAGCGCCGTCTGGACAGGTGTTTGTGCCGAGCGGGTGGCCTGGATGTGCCCTAGCAGTTCGCGTCCTACCGCCATGAGGTGGTTGCGCCCCAGCAACAGTGGCAATGACAGCAGCGTGCCATACAGCCCGGGATAATTGATTGGCAAGTAGGCCGCCAGGCCTGTCAGGGTGCCAAGCGTACCTGCTCCTACCAGCAGGTGAATGCTCCTGTCGGCCGAGGCTCGTTGCCTGAGCATCCAGCTGCCGAGGAGGGTAGCAGATAGCGCGAAGAGCGTAACGACCATCACCGGCCACACCTGTGCGCAGACGATGGACAAGCAGGCCAGTAAACCCAGGCAGAGGATGTACGGTGTTCGGCGAGTGAAGACGGTGAGGACAGCCAGGCTTCCCACGGACAGCAGTATCGTCCGGGTGCCGCTGTTCATGGACGCCATTTCAAGCGTCGAAAACCCGTAGGCGCCGACCGCCACACTCGCCAGCAGAACCAACAACACCACTGCGTATTTCAGGCTGTATCTGGGCAAATTATTGTCTCGGCTGAAGGGACAATGCTGTTCGCTGGATGCGTGTTCGATTCATTGTGGCGAGGGGATTTATCCCCGTTGGGCAGCGAAGCAGCCCCAAAAAGGCTGAATGCAACCAACCTGGCACGCTGCGGTGGTTGGATTCAGGGCCGCTTCGCAGCCCAGCGGGGATAAATCCCCTCGCCACAAATTCATCTACTGCGCATGCAAAGGGGGTGCTCACACATCCCGGTACGTATGCGGAACCCATGACCCCCACTTGCTCTCGTAGATCGCCCGGTTCTTCTCGAAAAGCGCCTGTCTTTTTCCGGCGCCCAGGGTATTGAACGAAGCGGACAGGTGATGGTGAACGAAGACGTCCTCGGCACAGGCCGCGCGCATGCCGCGACGCTGCACGCGGCGGCAGTAATCGTCATCCTCGAAGAACCCCAGGCCGTACTCTTCGCACAAGCCACCGATCTGCTCGTAGGTCGAGCGCGGGAACATCACACAGAAAAACGCCAGGGTATTGATCTCGAACCATTCGCCCATGCGAGCGCGGGTCATTTGCGCGGCTTCGGCGGGCATGTCTTCTATCCGGTCATAGCGAGTGCTGACCTTGGCTTCATTGCCGATGTTGTTGGTGATGGGGCCGATGATGCCTATTTCCGGGTTGTCCTGCAGATGATGGATCATGCCCTTGACCCAACCGGCGGTGACGACGGTGTCGTTGTTCAGGATGACCAGATAATCGCCAGTGGCCGCTGCGAGGCCTATGTTGTTGCCGGCGGCGAATCCCTTGTTATCGCGGTTGAGGATGACGATCCGGTCTGGATGCCCGTCGGCCCAGGCGGTGAGGTAGGCTGGGGTCTGATCGCTGGAGTGATTATCGACGACGATGATTTCAAGGTTGGGGTACTGGCTCTGGGTCAGCAGGCTGTCGAGGCAGGCCTTGGTCAGTTCAACGTTGTTATAGGTCAGCACCACGACGCTGACCTTGGGCAGCGGCAGTGCCGCGATGGCTTGGCGCAAGTGGGCGGCTCGATGCCGCCAGGTCTGGCCTTGGGCGAACGATTGACGCGCCTGGATTGCGGCGGCTTCTGGCGATGTGTCCAGGACCTGGCGTATGGCCGAGAGAAACTCGATAGGCTCCTCAACCGCCGAGACCAGCGTGCCGAACTGGCTCAACTCCGGCAGTTTCACCGACACCACCGGTTTTCCCGCGCTCAGGTATTCATAGACCTTGACCGGGTTGGTAGCGAGGGTCAACGGCGTGATCCTGAACGGCAGCAGGCAGACGTCCATTGCATGGAGATAATAGGGCAGGGAGGCGTACGGAACCTCGCCCTCCAGCACCACGTTCGGGCAGGCCTTGAAGAATCTTTTCGCCTGGACGGTATCGCTGCCGATCAACAGGACCAGGTGCTGCGGGAATGTCTGGGCGACCTGCTTGACCAGGTCCAGATCGAACCATTCGGCAATGACGCCGTAGTAGCCGATGATTTTCCTGTTGGCGAAGTCCCGGTAGATTTTATCCGGGCGTTGACTGAAGAAGCTGAACTCACAGGCATTGCGGATCACTTCCACGTTGCGGTTTTCGCGCTTGCCGTGTTGTTCGATCCAATCGGATGTCGCCACCAGCAGGTCGGCCCTGCGCATCAAGGCGATCTCAAGGTCAAGCAGTTCCTGGGCGACGTTGCCGAAGCCTTCGTGATGGTCCATGCAGTCATAGACCAACGTGGCGTTGGGGACGCGCCTTGCCAGTGGGAACCAGTAGGCGTGCTGGACGATGCAGTCCAAAGGACCGGCGTTCGCCCATTGCAGGAGCATGGCCAGGCCTTCGTGCAACTGGCTGATCGCGGCGGCCGAAGGCGGGGCATGATAAATGGCTGGCGCGCCGGCCACTTTGAAACGGATCTGGAACAGCCGGTTGGAACCTTCCAGCGGCTCTACTTCGAAGCCGGGGGCATCATCGTCGATAAAGTTGTTCGAGATATAGAGGGTCGTTTGCCCCGCCCGGGCCAGCTCCTTGGCCAGGTTTTGTGGGCGCTGGATCCGGAAGTGCCAGTCGATGACGCCGAACATCAGGAGCATCGGCAGCCCTGGGCAAGATGGCACGGCAACGTTTACCGACGGCAACAGGTACTGCAACGGGGTGAAGCTTGCTGGCGCCGTTGATTCGCCAGGCACTGCCCTGCGAGGCTTCAACCAACTTCGAATCCGACGCGTCAACTTGCCTTTCTGCTGCACGGTGAGTGGCAACCAGGCGTAGATTCGACGCGATAACCGATACAGACTCTTGCGAATCGAATACCGCAACGGTGCGCGCTCGATGCTGCTGCTCCAGTCGGACAGCTTGAGCAGCTCAGCTTGCTTTTTCGCCAGTTGGGCGCGCAAGTCCACCGCCCAGTCGGAAAGCGCGACAGCCTCGCTTTCTTTGACCTTGAGCTGTGCCTCAGCGTCCTTGAGGCGCTGTTCGGCTGCCTGCAATTGTCCGCGCAGCCGCCGGGTGTCATCTTCTTGAAGTGAAACGCGCGTGCGAAGCGCCCTGGAATCAAGGTTCAGTTGTTTGATCAGTCGATCTCGATTCTCGATTTCCTTGACCAATTGCAAGGCTTCAATGGATCTGGATCGTGTCGAGCGAGTCAGTTGGTCGATGCGATCAACAAGACGGTTGATTGGGTCCATGCGTGCTTTCGGTCCTTTGGTCATTACGGCAACGCACCCCAGGGATTCCAGGATCGTTGTCGACTTCAATCACCAGACAGGCACCGGCTCCAGCCGTGCCATGAATCATCATAGCGGCTGTTGCCAAGCGCGCCACGCCAGCAGGCTCATATGACATCGGCAAAGCCTTTGCGGGTCCTCTGGAACCAGGCAAACCCGGCGCAGGCGATCAGCGCGGCGATCGCCGAGTAAGTAGCCCATTGATCCCATTGCGGCGGTCTGCCCCAGAACAGCACATCGCGCACCATTTCCACCGGCAGCGTCAGCGGGTTTGCCTGCAAGACGCTCTGATAGCTTTGCGGAAGTGTCGAAAGCGGATAAAAAATCGGTGAGAGGAATAGCATCGCCGTGATGACAATGCCGATGAACTGGCCGATATCCCGCAGGTAGACGCTTATCGAAGCGAGAAACCAGGAAATCCCCAGTGTCAGGAGCACCAATGGAAAAAGCACCAGCGGGAGGAGCAGAACGGTTACCGGAGGGATGCCGAACAGCACGACATAAAAGATCAGCCAGGCCACGACGCTGACAGCCATGTGGAACAGCGCCGCGCCGAGGGACACCAGGGGCAGGGTCTCCAGCGGGAAGACGATTTTCTTGACGTAGTTGGTATTGGCCAGCACCAGGCCGGGCGCACGGTTCATGCATTCGGAAAACAGATTGAACACCAGCAACCCAGCGAACAGCACCAGGGCGAATTCGCTCTTGGATTCACCGCCGCCCGACCAGCGGGCCTTGAACACGACACTGAACACGAACGTGTAGACCACCAGCATGAACGCGGGCGTGAAGAACGACCATAAGATACCGAGCATCGACCCTTTGTAGCGACCGATGACTTCCCGGCGGATCAACACATAGATCAACATTCGATTGACCAGGACACTCTTGATCATGGCGGCGGGGGACGTGTTGAACGACTGCATTGTTGCTGATCCTTGAGGCGATATTCGGATGCTCCTTGGGTCGCATCCTCACGGAGGGTAGACCAAGTTGGCTTCATTCCAAGTTTTTTATCCCATCTGTGCTTAACTCATCCGCAAGGCCCAACGAAGGACGGATTCAGTAGCGCCGCAGAATGTCGTGGTTCATGGAAGGGTTTTGCCGATGTCGTTTGAAGTGGCCATCAGTGCCGAGAACCTGAGCAAGTGTTATCAGATTTACGATGCGCCCAAGGACCGTCTGTTGCAGATGCTGGTGCGTGGCAGGAAGCGTTTCTATCGTGAATTCTGGGCCGTCGACGACGTTTCCCTGACGATTGCAAGGGGCGAGACCGTTGGCATCATCGGCCGCAATGGCAGTGGCAAATCCACCCTGTTGCAACTGATCTGCGGAACGTTGTCGCCGACCCGGGGCAACGTCCAGGCAAATGGCCGGATCGCGGCGCTGCTTGAGCTGGGGTCAGGCTTCAATCCCGAGTTCACCGGCCGGGAAAACGTCTATGTGAATGCGGCGGTGCTGGGCTTGGATCGCTCGGAAATCGACGCTCGTTTTGATGACATCCTCGCTTTTGCCAATATCGGCGACTTCATCGATCAACCCACCAAGATCTATTCCAGTGGGATGCTGGTACGGCTGGCCTTTGCTGTTTCGGTTTGCGTGGAGCCCGAAGTGCTGATCGTCGATGAGGCCCTTTCCGTCGGCGATGCCTCCTTTCAATTCAAGTGCCTGAACCGGCTGGAAGAGTTGGCTGCGAAAGGCACCACGCTGCTGTTCGTCTCCCACGACATGAGCATGGTCAAGCGCTTCTGCCACCGGGTCATTTATCTGCGCGGGGGCCGGATCGTTGCCAGCGGCTCGCCCGATGAAATGGCCGAGCTGCACTTGCTCGACATGCGTGACGAGCAACGTCGTTGGGCCAGTGGCGGCAACATACCCGTGACGCGCAAGCCGTTCATGGGCGGGAAGGAAGGGATGGCCTTTGGAACTGAAGAAGGGCACATCAGCACCGCCTGCTTTACCAACACCGGGCAGCTTACCTCCAGCTACCTGTATGGCGACGACATCGAGATTCGCGTCGAGGCGTTGCTGCATGAGTCGATCACTCAGCCCAGCATCAGCTTCACTGTCCAGGAAGCCAGGCTGTTGGTGATCGGAGGCGGCAACTTCGCGCTGCAACCAGGCCCTGTCGAGAACGGCTGGCGGCGATCGACAATCACGGTGCGCTTCCCGGCCAATCTCGCCGAGGGTCGCTACCATGTCACCCTCAAGCTGTTGCACGGAGCGACGGAGGACACCTCGCAACTGATCGAGAAACAAGTCGCGCCCTTGGCGTTCGACATGTTGCCGAGCCAAAAGAACTTCCTGGGAATGGTGGACCTGGGGTTGCAGCGGATCGACCCACGGCCGGTCGAGCCGCTTGCCTGCCGGATTCAAGGAGAGAACGCATTGATGGGACACCAGGACGGGCGCACGTGGCAGGTCGCTATATTTGGCACCTTCGACGTCGAAAACTACGGTGATTTGCTGTTTCCGATCATTGCCGAGGCGGAGTTGGCCCGACGCTTGGGCTCAGTCAATCTGCACCGGTTCTCCTATCACGGAAAAAACCGATCCGAATGGCCCTACGCGGTGACGTCCTTGACGGAGTTGCCCCAGGTGGCGTCCACCCTGGACGGTATATTGATCGGCGGGGGCTTCCTGATCCGCTTCGATAAAATCGTCGCCCACGGCTATGGTCCGACAACGCCCGATATTCATCACCCGACCGGTTATTGGCTGACGCCTGCGCTGATTGCGTTGCAGCATGCGATTCCAATCATATGGAACGCCCCCGGTATGCACTGCAATGATGTTCCCGCCTGGGCCAGGCCGTTATTGACGATGGCCCTCGAGCAAAGCCAGTACGTGCGAGTCCGTGACGCACCAACGCGCGACACCCTGGGCGCGCTCACCCAGCGCGCCGAGATCGAGGTGCTGCCCGATACCGCGTTCGGCTTGCCTCGCCTGATCGATGAACGGCAGCCCTCCGCTGAGTTCATTCGCCTGCGCGAGCACGCCGGGCTGACTGGTCCATACATCGTGATCCACGCCATTCATGTCGTGGAGTCGTTCATGAAACTGTTCGAAGACCACCCCGAGGCGTTCCAGGGTTATCGGTTCCTGGTGGTGCCGATAGGTCCGGTGCTGGGTGACGATCACTCGGTCATTGCCGCGCGCCTGCCGGGGGCCACCACCTTGCCGTTCTGGCCTGAACCCTTGCTGATGGCGGAAATCATCAGCCAGGCACAAGCGGTGATCGGCCACAGCTACCACCTGGCAATCACCGCCCTGGCGTTTGGCGTCCCGGTGTTTTGCTCGGCGGACCTGACGACAGGCAAATACACGGCGCTGGCGGAATTCGACTCACTTCATGCGTTGCCGGACCCGGCGACAATCGACCCACAATGGTTCGTCGCACGCCTGGGCAAGGCCTGCCCATCGCCGGCGGCGCGTGCGGCGGCCGACCAATTGGTCGAGCACTGGGATCGGGTCGCAGCGATCATTCGCCAAGGTAAAACCGTGTCCCAGCCGGTATTGGGGGCGTTTCTACAACACCTGCCCAATCTGCTCGAAGCCGCGGCCGAGGGGCGCGACCCAGCGCCGGCGCAATCGCCGCGAAGCCCCGTCGCACGGGAGCCAGACCTCATCGAGCAGGCACAAAGCCTGGCCCAAGAACAACGGATCGTTCAGCTCAGCCAGCAGCTGGCCCTCGGTGATGCCAGGATGCTTGAGTTGCAGAACTCCAACTCGTTCCGAATGACCGCGCCACTGCGTTCGATCGCCCGTGGTATCAGAAACCTGACAGCGAACAAGAACAGACAATGCTAGATATCTCTCGTCTCACGCCTGCGGCGCTAAAGGCTCATCCGTTCTCATGGGCTGAAATCGGCGGTCTGTATTCGCCCCAGGATGCCGCCGCGTTGGCGGCGTCCTTTCCCCATGATCACTTCAAGACGGTGAGTGGTTATGGTGGGGAGAAAAACTATGACTATGAGGCCCGCGCCCTCGTGAGCATGGGCACCCATGCCATCGCTTTTCCGGAGGAACTGAGCGAGGCGTGGTTGAAGCTGGCGCAGGACCTTGGTTCGGCGGGCTATCGAGAGGCGATGTCGGCGCTGACCGGGATCGACCTGCGCAGCGTGCCGATGGAAGTCAACGTCTTTCATTACGGCCCCGGCGCGAGCCTGGGCGCGCATCCGGACCTGCCGGATAAACTGGTCACCCATATCCTTTACTTCAACGAGTCCTGGGACCGCAACGACGGCGGATGCCTGAACATCCTGCACGGCAACGATCCCAGCGCCGTGGCGGCCGAGATCGAGCCCTTGGTGGGAAATTCGGCGATCCTGGTGCGTTCGGATAAATCCTGGCATGCCGTCACGCCCGTGGTGAGCAGTTGCCATTCTTCCCGCCGAAGCCTGACTGCGACGTTCTATCGACCGGGATCCCTCAGCTCGATGTGGCCGGCGGGCGACAGCACTCCGCTGCATGGGTACCCACGTGCTTAAGATCGACAGCAGCTTGATCGACCGCGACGCCGCCTTGGCTCAAAGAGACGCGGCCATCAACGAGCGCGACATCGCCCTGGCAAAAGTGGACTTCCTGCAAAAGACTCGTTCGTGGCGTTTCACCCGGCCACTGCGCGCGCTGTTCAGGGTGATGCGTTATGGTTTTGGCGCAACCCATGAATTGCCCGAACCGGTCGCCGCGACTGGCTACCCAACAGCGCCGGGGCCGTTGCCGACCCCTGGTGTGGAAGCGGACTTCGTCACGAAAGGGCGCCTGGATATTCTCTGCTTCGCCAATATCGATTGGGACGCACGCTTCCAGCGACCGCAGCAATTGATGGGGCAGTTTGCGAGCAATGGTCATCGGGTTTTTTACATCGTGCCCTCCAGTTTGCCGCAGGAGGGACAGCTTTATCGACTGACGTCGGTAGCGCCCAATATCTTCGAAGTGGCACTGCAACGCGAGGCGCAAGAGGCATATTACGAAAAAGTGGTAACGCCTGAGAATCATCAGGCCTTGCTGCTTGCCCTGGCTGCGTTGATCGCCGACATGCAGATCAGAACCGCTCTCTCGGTGGTGCACATTGCCTATTGGAGCCCCGTGGCATTCAGCTTGCGCGCCAGGCATGGCTGGCGCGTGCACTACGATTGCATGGATGACTGGGATGGTTTTCCGAACATCGGCGACCAATTGCTGAGTGAGGAAAGGGCCCTGGTTGTGGAGGCGGATCTGGTGACTGTTTCCGCCGCGCTGCTTTACCAGAAATGGTGCGCCCATAATCCGCGGTGCATGCTGGTGCGCAATGCGGTGGATTTCGATTTTTTCCGGCAGCACTGTTTCACCAATGATTTGCTGAGTGGGCTGGTCGGCCCGGTCATTGGTTACTACGGCGCCCTGGCTCAATGGCTCGACTACCCATTGCTGGCGGCGTTGGCGGACCGGCGCCCAGAGTGGAACTTCATCCTGGTGGGAGACATTTTCGTCGACGATCTGGCGGGGCTGGAGCACAAGCCAAACGTGCGGTTGCTGGGCCGCAAGCCTTACTCGCAAATGCCGCGCTACCTGGATCATTTCGACGCCTGCCTGATTCCCTTCAGGCTCTACAACGTGACGCACGCGGTCGATCCGGTGAAGTTCTACGAGTACATCAGTGCAGGCAAACCCGTGATCTCAACGCCATTGGCGGAAATGAGCATCTATGCAGAGTTGCTGTACTTTGCGACCGGGGTCGATGAGTTCATCGAGCAGATCGAGCGAGCCTTGGCCGAACGCGACTTGGCCTTGTACAAACGGCGCGTCGAACTCGCCCGGGCCAATGACTGGAAGGATCGATTCAATAGCCTGAAACCGGCGATCGCCGGGCTGTACGAAAAAGTCTCCATCGTGCTCGTGACGTACAACAATCTCAGCCTGACGATTCAGTGCATAAACAGCATTCTTCGCAATACCACCTGGCCCAATTACCAGCTCATTGTGATCGACAATGGCTCGAAGGACGGCACGGCTGATTACCTTGAGCGCCTGCGCAACGAGGTGCCGACCGCGAAGGTCATCCTCAACCCGGACAACCGTGGCTTCGCGGCGGCCAACAACCAGGGGTTGCGAGAAGCCGACGGTGACATTCTGCTGCTGCTCAATAACGACACGATAGTGCCTGGCGGCTGGCTGGATCCGCTGGTCATGCATTTGAGAGAACCCAGTATCGGCTTGGTTGGACCGGTCACGAATGAGGTTGGCAACGAGGCGAAAATCGAGGTTGCCTACGCTGACATCCAACAGATGCAAGCGTTTGCAGACCGCTATACCGGAGCCCACAAGGGGCGATCATTCGATATTCCAATGCTCGCGATGTTTTGCGTCGCCTTTCGCCGGGGCATCCTCGAAGAAGTGGGGTATCTGGACGAGGCATTCGGCATCGGCATGTTCGAGGACGACGACTACAGCCGTCGCGTGCAGGCGGCTGGCTACCGGACGGTGTGCGCTGAAGACTCCTTTATCCATCACTACGGGCAGGCATCGTTCCGGAAACTAATCGCCAGCGGCGAATATCAGGCTCTCTGGGATAGGAACCAGGCCTACTTCGAAAGCAAATGGGGGGCTTGGCAGGCTCATGTTCATCGACCAGGCAAATCTTCATCCATCAAATGAAACGCCCTGGGCACAAAGCCAAGCCGTTCACGGGCGTCCGAATGGTCGAACACCAGATCCTCATTCATCCGCGCCACCAACGCGCTTGAAAGATGCCGGTAGCGTGGCAGGCAGCGCAGGAGCGTTATGCCCTTGCTCAAGACGGTGGCGGGGAGGGGCAACGTTCGCTGCGGGCGTCCCATGGCCTGGAATATCCGGCTCACCATCAGGTGATAGGGCAGAATTTCTCCCCCTGAGAGATTATAGCCACCACTGGGCAGGCCAGGT
The DNA here is from genome assembly GCF_013608025.1 of Pseudomonas brassicacearum subsp. neoaurantiaca. Classification (GTDB taxonomy): domain Bacteria; phylum Pseudomonadota; class Gammaproteobacteria; order Pseudomonadales; family Pseudomonadaceae; genus Aquipseudomonas. The sequence continues at coordinate 161,882 of NZ_VDLV01000001.1, forward strand.
GTGGTCATCGCCGATAGACACGCCTGGATCACGTCATCGCCATGCACCGGTTGACGCAATCCAGTCGCGCCGCCAATGAGCGGAAAGAATCCGAAGCGTTGAATGAAGCGCGCTATTTCCGAAATGTTCTTGTCGCGGCCAAAACCATAGATCAGGGTCGGTCGCAGGATCACCCATTCGATCCGCCGTTTGATCGCCCATTGCTCGAGTTTTTCTTCTGCCTCTGTCAAGCGTTGCGCCACGTCCCTTTCCCTGGCGTCGGGTGATGCGTGCTTGGCAAAGCGGCTTGTGGAAGAGAGGGCGACAATGCGTTTGACCTGGGTGTTGGCAAGGCGCTCCAAATAGTCGGGTAACACCCAGAGGGGGGCAAACGACAGGAACGTGTCCAGCGTCAGTCCGTGCCAGTCATCGGTGTTTCGCCACATCACACCAGGGCAAGATACGTTGGGCACGCCTCGAGTAAACGCGCTTGTCGAGTGACCGGCTTGTGCCAGCAATGGCAATGCGCGTTGGCCCAGGAGGCTGGAGCTGCCCAACATTCCTATTTGCATCGAGCTCTCTTATCGTGGGTTCCATGCTTTTCCAAGCCGGGTGGTGGCGTGGCGAAGGACCATCAGGCCGAATCGAATCCAGACCCCGATCACCACGCTGAACCACAGGGCCAAAGGGTATTTGCGGCGGAAGAACTTACGGTAGAAGCGCAGAAAACCGAGGTGCTTGTGCCACTCGACGAAATAGGGACGATGACGGCTGCAGCCACCGAACACATGCATCACTCGGGCATCCGGCACGAACAGGACGCGCCAGCCGGCCTGATGGAAGCGCATGCACCAGTCCAGATCCTCGCAATGCAGGAAATAATCTTCGTCCCACAACCCGACGCTTTCGATCGCTTCACGCTTGACCAGCATGCAAGCTCCGGAGATGGCCTCGACGACAACAGGGGTTCGGGGCAGTGGTTCCTTGTGCAGCAGGAAGTCGGACAGTATCGATGGGAAAAGAGCGGAGAGTCGCGAAAGTCCGAACGCTCGCATGAAGGCACGCCGGGGCGTCGGAAACACCCGGCGTCCACCGGCTTGCTCGCTGCCGTCCGGATTGCACAGGAACCCGCCGACCATGCCGATTTCGGGTGAGCTGCGCAGTGCCCGCTGCATGCGGTCAATGGCATTGGCGGCCAGCTCGGTGTCTGGGTTCAGGAAAAGCAAGTTGGGGGCCGTTGACAGGCGGGCACCTTGGTTGCAGGCCACGGCAAAGCCAAGGTTGGTGGCATTACGGACGATTTGAAGCGAGTCGCCGACAACTTGGGTTTGTTCCAGCCGCATCAGGCTGTCGTCGTGGGAGTCGTTATCGACCACGATCACCTTGGAGGCGCCGGCGGCAAATGCCGATCCGACACTCGCCAGCAACAGCTCAGCGGCGTTGTAATTGACGATGATCACGTCACACTCGCCAAGTAGAGATGATGTGGCCGTCCATTCATCAATAGCGAGCAGTTCCACTGCTTCCAACTTCACCCACTCCCTGTACAGACCTGGATACGTATGGGATCGCAACTACTCAGGTCTGTGTTGAAGATAGCAGGTCGGTGGGGTTCGACCAGTGCATCCGATATCAGAGGAGCGTTTGTCCTCAAGTAAACAGACTGATCGCCCCGGTCAGCAGCGACAACCCCGTCATCAAAAGCGAAAGCAACACCGCCCATTTGATCGTGCTCTTCTGGAAGTCACCAAGGTCTCGGTCGATCATGCCGACCAGCAACAACGTCGACGCCACCAGGGGGCTGATCTGATGCACGGGTTGGCCCAATACCGAGGCGCGGGCGATTTCCATCGGGCTGATCCCGTACGCCGCCGCGGCGTTGGCCAGGATCGGCACGACGCCAAAATAGTAAGCATCATTGGACAACAGGAACGTCAGCGGCATGCTGGTGATCGCCACCACCAGCGGGAACAGATGCCCCCAGGACGGCGGGATGGTATTGACCAACAGCTGTGCAATCGCATCGACCATCTTGGTGCCGGAGAAGATACCGGCGAAGACCCCCGCTGCGAACACCAGCAATACAACGACCATGGCATTGCCTGCGTGGGCGAGCATGCGCTCTTTCTGCAGGTTCAGGTTCGGGTAGTTCATGACCAGGGCAATCACGAATCCCAGCAAGAAACTGATCACCGAATTCAGCAGTCCGGTTACCAGGCACACCATCACCATCGATACCAGTATCAGGTTGGGCACCACGTTCTTCGGTTTTTTATGCTCACCCTGGCCGACGATGGAATCGATGTAGCAGTCATCTCCACCACTGGACAAGGTCATCACGCCGATTCGCCGAACCTCGCGCCCTCCCAGTACATACGCGATGTAAAGCACCCCGGCGGCGCCGATGGCCATGGTCGGCAACAGCGGAATGAAGAACTCGGCGGCGTCCAGTCCGAGCACCGCGATGACCCGAGTCGCCGGCCCGCCCCACGGTGTCATCCCACCCATCACGCTCAGTGAAAGCACGCAGATACTGGCGAGAATCATCGGGTTCATCTGGATGCGTTTATACAGCGGCAGCATCGCCGCGCAGGTGATCATGTAGGTGGTCGTGCCATCGCCATCCAGTGCGGTGGTCAACGAGAGAATGGCCGTGCCGACGGCAATCTTCACCGGATTGCCGTTCACTACACGGAGGATCGTCTTGATCATCGGGTCGAACAGTCCGGCGTCGAACAACACGCCGAAGAACAGGATCGCGAACAGCAACAACGCGGCCGATGGGGCGACCATTTTGATGCCGTCGAGCATCATCTTGTCGGTGGTGAGCGCGAAGCCCGCGATGATCGAAAAGACCACCGGTACGACGATCAGCGCAACGATAGGCGAAAGTCGCTTCGCCATGATCAGGTAGGTAAATACCACGACCATCGATAAGCCAAGGAATGCCAACATGTCAGTTACTCTTGTTTTTATTGGAGAGGACCCGGGACGTTTGCGTGGTCGTCAGCCGGGGACCGTGGCGCCAATGATGCCGTGGCGCTTGATGGCCTCGGCAACGAAGCCGCTGGCCTTGGCCCGATCGACAAAACGTCGCAAGCATTCGGCGGCGTCCTTGCCATAGGCATGGGGAACGCCCATGGCCTGGCGGATCTCCATGAAACGCCCCGGCAAAAGGCGCAGGCCGGGGAAGCGTGTGGTATCGAACTCGAGCTGTTGCTTCACGCCCGCCGCCACATCGGCACCCTCGGCGAGGAAGGTATCGACGACTGTCGGTGAAGTCGGTGAGCGGACAATCCGGGCGTGCTTGAGCTCGCGCGTCAGGTGCAGGTCATAGGCGCTGCCTTTGCCGACGACCAGCGTGAGACCTGGCTGATCGACCTGGCCAGTGTCTTTCAGGTGCGAGTCTTCCCTGACCAGGTAGCAGCCTTCGATCAGCACATAGGGTTCGGTGAAGGCCAATTGTTCGGCGCGAAGCGGGTCGATCGCGAAGAAACCGAAATCGGCCCGGCCCTCGGAAACCGCTGTGACGGATTCACCCGCGCTTTTGAACACGCGCAGCTCAAGCGGCAGCCCGAGCTCCACGGCAAAGGCATTGGCCAGATCGACCGATACACCGAGCGCATTGCCGGCTTCGTCCAGCCGCGCGAGGATGGGATTGCCGACGTTGATCGACGCGCGCAGCACGCCAGTGGGGCTGAAGGCGGCCGCAAGGTTTTCGTGTGATGAAGTCATCTCAGGCCACCCGACTTGCGTATTGATCCAATAACCGTCGGGTGGCGGCATCCACCGGCACGCCTTCGTGCAAGTAGCGCCGCATCTTCTTCAGTTCGATCTCCCCCGGAACGATGACCGGCGACGCAGGCTCGATGGGTGGGCTTTGATGAAGGATCGATGCGAAGTCGCTCATGCGCTCCTTCAGCCAGTCAGCGGAGCCAAGGCGTGCGGTATCGATGAGGATGAAAAAGTGCCCCAGGTTCTGTGGCTCATCCGGCGCATCGACCCAGGATTCCACGTGGGTCAGATAGGCCGCGTTCGAGAGCAACCCCGCCAGCAAATCAACCACCAGCGCGAGCCCGTAGCCCTTGTGGCCGCCGATGGGTAACAGGAAGCCGTCCAGTGCCGCGCGGGGATCGGTGGTGGGCCTGCCGCTGGCATCCGTTGCCCAGTTGTCCGGGATGCTTTCCTGGCGGGTGAGGGCATTGCGGATCTTGGCCCGCGCGACGACGCTCATGGCCATGTCCAACATGAAGTGATTGCCATCGGGATTCGGTACGCCGAACCCCAACGGGCTGTTGCCCAGGCGTGCGTCACTGCCGCCCGAAGGCGCGATCGTGGTGGTCGCGTTGCTGCCGATGATGCTGGCAAAGCCTTGCTCGGCCGCGATGTAGGAATAGGGCGAAACGGGTCCGAAATGATTGCTGCCCCGCGCCAGGACCAGGCCAATGCCGAACTGCCGAGCAATCTTCATCCCGGCCTCCAGCGCGGTCATGCCGACCAGTGGGCCGACGGCATTGCAGCCGTCTACCCGAGCGATGGCGGGGGCAAGCGTTTCCACCGTTGGCTCGGCTGCGGCACTGATGCCGCCGCAGGCCAGGCGCTCGCCATAGGACTCGATGCGGCTAAGGCCGTGAGTGGTCAAACCGAACAAGTCGGCAAGCACCAACACCTCGCAAACCTGTTCGGCGGCTTCTGGCGCAAGCCCCAACCCTTGGAAGGCAAGACATCCCAGCTGGCGCAGGTCTTCAAGGGAAACATCAGCGGATTCGTTTTTGTTGTGCATGGAAATAGCTCATGGATTCGACTGAGTTGACAGGTTGCCGGTCGCTGATTAAAAAGAGAAATGCAAATAAAAGCTTGGTCTATGAGGGAAACGCATGAATTTCGATCTCGCGGATTTGCGCGGCTTTCTCGCCGTAGCGGACCTGGGCAGTTTCAGCGCGGCTGCCCAGGCGCTGCATTTGTCGCAGTCCGCACTGTCGCGTCGGGTCGACAAGCTTGAACTGGCCCTGGGCGTGCAACTGTTCGAGCGCACCACCCGTCGTGTGGAACTCTCCACCATCGGCCGTGGTTTCCTGCCGCGAGCGCGCAATGTGCTGAACGAACTGGAAAATGCGCTGATTGGTTTTCACGACCTGGCCTACCGACTTTCCGGAGAAGTCACCATCGCCTGCGTTCCCTCGGCGGTGGCGTACTTCCTCCCCGACGTCATTCGGCAATACCACGCCAAATACCCGGGAATCCGGGTGCGGGTCATTGATGAGTCGTCATCTGCGATCTTGACGGTGGTGGCCAGAGGGGAGGCAGATTTTGGCCTGACCTACATCGGCACCCAGGATGCCGACGTGGTGTTCCAGCCGTTGCTGGAGGAGTCGTTTGTCGTTGCCTTGCAAGTCGGCCATCCGCTGACCGAACGCGAATCACTGACCTGGGACGACCTGACAACGGTGGACTACATCAGCCTCGCGCAGGGCAGCGGCAATCGTTTCCTCATCGACCAGGCACTCGCCAACCGCGATATCCGGCCCCGGTCGTTTTGTGAGGTGAAGCATGTCCCAGCGCTTGTGAGCCTGGTAGAGGCAGGGCTGGGTGTGGGGGTGGTGCCCAAGCTGGCCATGCCGGCGGAAGGGCATGCGACCCTGGTCACGCGCCCTTTGACGAATCCGGCGATCAGCCGAACCCTGGGGCTCATTTCACGTCGCGGACGAACGCTGTCCCCCGTGGCGCAGTTGCTTTTCGACCTGTTGATGGGGATCAGGACGTAACGTCCGCTGCGTTGGCTGTCACGCAGTCTGTCGATCAAGCGATTCGTGGGGTTCTTGCGCAGGTAACGCGTCGCGTTCGGCGAAGATGCTCGCCATTTCCGCCGCATGTTCGGTTCCCCATGTGCACAATGGGATGATCGCTTCGGCCAGGCTGGAGCCCAGCGGAGTCAGCGCGTAGTCCACCCGTGGCGGCACTTCCTTGTAGTCGGTCCGTGCCAGTACGCGGTCGGCTTCCAGGTCTTTCAGTTGCTGGATCAGCACTTTGTCGCTGACGCCCGGGATCAGGCGCTTGAGTTCGCCGTAACGCTTCGGGCCGTTGCGCAGAAAAAACAGGACGAGCGGTTTCCACTTGCCCGAGATGATGCGCAGCGTGGCATTGAGCCCGCATCCGGTGTCGCAGATTTCAGGAGATGTCGTCATTTTTTGATACTTACCAAAAGGTGCATACTTGTCCTTAGGTTATCAGGGCTTCATCCTCGTTCTCAAGCAATCAGTTTTCCTGCTTGCGTACAACGCCTACGAGGAGGCACGACATGACCAGACTGAATGGAAAGACCGCAGTGATCACCGGCGGCGCTACCGGCATCGGCCGCGCTGCCGCCAAACGCTTCATCGAGGAGGGCGCCTTTGTTTTCATCTTCGGCCGCCGCCAGTCAGCGCTCGACGCTGCCGTGGCCGAGCTTGGCCCGAATGCCCGGGCGGTCAAGGGTTCGGTTTCCGATCCGGCCGACCTTGATCGACTCTACGCGGCGGTGAAGGCCGAACGCGGGACCCTCGACATCGTCTTCGCCAATGCGGGGGCGGGCAGCCCACTGCCGCTCGGCCAGATCACCGCCGAGCACATTGACGAAACCTTCGAAACCAACGTCAAGGGATCGATCTTCACGGTCCAGAAGGCATTGCCGCTGATGGGCCAGGGCGGTTCGATCATCCTGACCGGCTCCAGCGCCGGCACTACTGGTGCTCCGGCATTCAGCGTCTACAGCGCGAGCAAGGCGGCCGTGCGCAACCTCGCCCGGACCTGGGCGGAGGACCTGAAGGGCACCGGCATCCGGGTCAACGTGCTGTCGCCCGGGCCGACGGCGACCGAACTGGCAAAGGAAGCGCTGGGCGAGGAGGGCATGAAGGTCTTCGCCTCGATGAATCCGCTGCAGCGCATGGCTGATCCGGAGGAAATCGGCGCCGTTGCCGCCTTCCTGGCATCTGCGGACAGCAGCTTCATGACCGCCAGCGAAGTCGCCGTCGACGGTGGCCTGGCGCAAATCTGATTTTTCGCGCCCGGCCGGTCGCTCCGTTCGAGAAGCGGAGCCCGCAGGGCGAAGTCACCTGAGGAAAACCCTATGAGCTACGCAATTATCGGCTTCGGCAAGATCGGCCAGGCGCTTGCCAAGGCCTTTGCCCGAAGCGGCATTGACGTCTGCGTTGCAACCACGCGTGACCCTGAAAGCTTTGCCTCCGCTGCGGCCGCGATCGGGCCCGAGGTCATTCCCAAGACACTGGCGCAAGCCATCGAGGCGGACGTTATCTTCCTAGCGGTCCGTTTCGAGTCGCACCGGGAGGTCGCGAAGGCGCTGCCGAGCTGGGAGGGCAAGACGATCATCGATGTGACAAACGCCTATGGCGTATCCCCTGAAGAGCTCGGTGGCCTGCCTTCTTCCAAGGTGGTCGAGCAGGCGTTTGCGGGGGCCAGGCTGGTGAAGGGATTCAACCATTTGACCGCCACTGTCCTCGAACAAGATCCGACGGTACAGGGCGGCAGGAGAGTCGTGTTCCTGGCGAGCGACGATGAGGGCGCAGCGGAGCAGGTGGGTGCGCTTGCGCAAAACCTGAGATTCGCCCCCATCATGCTGGGAGGGCTTTCGGAAGGAGGATTGCTGGTGCAAGCGCGGGGAAACAGCTGGGGCAAACTGATCTTCAAGGACCTGGTCAAGTTCGGCTGATGAGTCGAGCTACCTGTTCTGATTCGACCAGGCTCAGGCGAACAAATCGCCGCCGGGGCCTGATCGTAATGGTTTGTCAGATCCTGTTCATGCCGTACGGCCACCGAGCACTTCCGCCACCCAGTCGGCAATGTACTGGCCGGCATTGATACTGTTGTCGAAACTCGAATGCTGCACGCCGCCCTCGCGTTCGGTGAAGATTTTCAGTTCGCGTTTCGGGCTGTTGACCAACTGGTCGTAGGTGCGGTGTGCCCATTTCAACGGGATCTGTGAATCTTTCTCGCCATGGGTGACCAGGAAGGGCACCTTGATGCGATCCAGGATGCCGTCCAGATGGACCTGCTCGGCGATGGCCATGAACTGGTCCGTGTCTTTGGCGCCCCAGACCCAAGACACATGGGACCAGTAATGCGGCACCGGGAAACTGCCTTCCTTTTCCAGGCGACGCTTCTGCACGTCGCGCCAGTCATGATTGGCGCCCCATACCACACCGCACGCAAAGCGCGGCTCGAAGGCCACGGCGCGCGGGCAGTAATAACCACCGAGCGACACGCCTTCCAGGCCAATGCGCCTGGCGTCGACATCGTCGCGGGTTTCCAGCCAGTCCACCACGCGGCTGGCCCAGTGTTCGCTGTCAAACCGCGCCGTCAGGTCATGCAGGCGCAGTGCTTCGCCCGTGCCGGGCTGGTCGATGATCAACGACGACACGCCACGTTTCGCCAGCCAGGCGGGGAGGCCGACGCGGTATTTCATTTCCTTGGTGGAATCCAGCCCATTGACCTGCACCAGGATCGGCGCGGGGCCGCTGACGCCTTCGGCACGGACCAGCAGGCCGCTGAGGTGTTTGCCCTCGTAGGGGATTTCCACGCGCTCACAGTTTTCCCTCGACAGTTCGATGCCGCGCTGGAAGGTCTGTAGAAAACGCTGGTACAACGCCGTGCGGCCAGGCGCACCATGGGCCTGCAGGCGTTCGCAGCTCAGGTAATAGGTGGCGGCGCGGTTGTATTTTTCACCGGCGGACAACATCCGTCCCTTGCCTTCGTCTTCTTCAGCCAAGCCGCACAGCTTGTCGGCCATGTTCGCCCAGGTTTCACGGAAAGCCTGGCTGCCGGCGGCATCCGGCTGCCTGGCAGCGTCTTGCAATGGCGCGCACATTTCCTCGATTTCGCCGATGCGGGCGCCCATTTCAATGGCCAGGTCGACGGAAAGGTTCCACACGTAGTTGGTTGGAAAGTAGCGAAACATGATTGTTGTTGTCCTTGTGCAAGCAAAGGCAGGCGGCCAGGTCCGGAGCGGGATCGCCAGACCTGACGGTTCGAAGCAGGCTAAGGGGAGGCCGGTAGTTTGGCCAATCGCGAGTCGGGATGGGAGGTATTGCGAACGGCGATGGAGGGGGCGTGCACCATCGGTTTGAGGCCATGGGCTGCACGCCAGCGAAAAGCTCAAGCAGCGGGCAGTCGCTACTGCTCCAGCTCGTTGATGATCTGGCTGATTTTCGCCCGCAGCCAGCGGTGCATCGGATCGCCTTCCATCGTGCGGTGCCAGAGCATGAACTCACGCATCACCGGGATTTTCACCGGCGGCTGCACGATGCGCAGCGGCAGGTAGTTGGCGTAGAGCCTGGCCATTCGCTGGAGCATGGTCGCGATACGCTGGGTGCCGACGATCAGCTGTGGCAGGGTGTTGAAGTCGTGGGTCACCACTTCCATGCGGCGGGTGAGGCCGTATTGGCTCATCAGCCATTCTTCGACGCTCAGTTGCCGGTTGCGGCCGAAGATCACCGAGACGTGACCCATCTCGATGTACTGATCCAGCGTGATGCTGTCGCCCACCAGGGTATTGCCATCCCACACGACGCAAACGTGTTCTTCTTCGAACAGCAACTGCGACGGATGGCCTTCGATGAGGTAGCGCTCAGGCACGATCATCATGTCCGCTTCGCCGCGCATCAGCAGCTCGGTGGACGTGTCGCCGGGGCCCAGCAGTTCGAAGGTGATGTGCGGGGCTTCCAGGGAAATCTTCTGGATAACCCGGGCGAACAGGACACTGATCAGGTAGTCCGAGGTGATCAAGCGGAAGTGGCGCTTGCTGGTGGCGGGATCGAAGACCGGTTTGGCGGTAATCGAGGACTGGATCGTCAGCAATATCTCCCGTACCGGCGCCGCCAGTTCACGGGCATAGGGCGTGGGTTGCATCTTGCGCCCGACCTGCGCCAGCAGTTCATCTTCGAAATACAGACGCAGCCTGCCCAGTACGCCGCTGGTAGCGGATTGAGTCATGTGCAGGCGTTCGGCGGCGCGGGTGATGTTCTGCTCTTCCAGCAACACATCAAGCGCCACCAGGAGATTGAGATCCAGGTGGTTGAAACGCATGGCGGTCTCGATTCTTGTATTTATTTTGTAAATACATTCCGACCTTCCTATCGCGGCGTCAAGCCCCGCAAGCGGGCGAATCGAGTGATGCCTATCCAATATTCCCCGCCGCTTGCGCGGTGCCGGCAGGTATCGCATTTGCCGATAGGTCGCATCCCGACAAGCGATTAGTCAGTGAATTCCTGCCCCTTCAGTATCGGCCCACAGTCGGTTGGCGGTGACGCTTCATCGACTCCGAAACCTGTCTTGGCAGCGCACAGACGGAGCCCCCGGGCGGGGCCTGGCCTTGAGCTGAATAATTACAATGGAGCGGTAACCATGAACATCATCGGTCTTGATGCCTTGATTTTTGGCGTCGACGATATTCAAGCCTGTACTCATTGCCTGCGTGATTACGGTCTGCAACCTGTCGATGTCGACAGCGAGGGCGGTCGTTTCGAAGCGCTCGACGGCACGGCGGTGATTATCCGCCGGGCGGATGACGTCCGTTTGCCAGCGGCCATCGGGCCCGCACCCTCGATTCGTGAAACCGTCTATGGCGTGGCCGGCTTGGCGGATCTCGAGGCCATCGCCGATGAGCTGGGGCGCGATCGCCCGGTGACTCGCGGCGCCGACGGTTCCGTGCACAGTGTGGATGACATGGGTTTCGCCATTGGTTTCCAGGTCAGTGTGCGACGCCCGTACAGCGCGCCCGCCGATCTGACCAACGCACCGGGCCATGCTCCCCAGCGTCCGGTCAACCAGCCGGCAGTCAACCCGGACATGCAGGCCTTGCCGCGCACGTTGTCCCATGTGGTGTATTTCGTGCCGGACGCGGTCAAGGCCGAAGCCTTCTACAAGCGCCTGGGCTTCGTGACCACCGATGCCTTCGTCGGCGCGGGCCCGTTCATGCGTCCGGCCGGTTCCGATGACCATCACTGCCTGTTCATGATCCAGACGCCGCCGCACATGAAGGGCTGCGAGCACTTCACCTTTCACCTGGGCAGCGGCACGGAAGTGCTGCTGGCCGGACGCCGTTTCGAACAGCAAGGCTGGACCAGCTTCTGGGGCCCGGGCCGCCATCTCTTCGGCTCCAACTGGTTCTGGTATTTCAACAGCCCCCTGGGCTGCCACATCGAATACGACGCCGACATGGACAAGCATGACGACGCCTGGCAAGCGCGCCAGGCGCCGCTGTCGGCGGATAACTCGCAGCTGTTCCTTTTCACCTCCCGGGAGAAATGGTTCCCGAGCGGCCCGCCGCCCAAGCAGGCCTGAGTGCGGATTTCGTCCATGAGTCATGAAGCGTTGATGCTGTGCCGCCTGGATGAATTGGTCGAAGGGCAGTCCCGCGGGTTCGACCCTCTGGGCACCGGAAAGGACAGCGTGTTTGCCCTGCGCCATGACGGCGAGGTGCGGGTTTATCGCAACCGTTGCCCGCATCTGGAGGTGCGCCTGGAGTACCGCAAGGACCGTTTTCTCAGCGTCGATGGCCGCCAGATCATCTGTTACGCCCACGGTGCCAGGTTCCTTCCGGACACTGGCGTGTGCGTCTACGGACCATGTCTGGGCGAAAGCCTGATTGCTCTGCAATGGCACGCGGAGGCCGATTGGCTGGTGCTCCAAGCCGGCCAATTGGAGGTGCCTGCGGGGTCATGAACGTATCGCGGTTTCTGATACATCGTATCCCTACATGCGATTAGTCAAACGCCTGCTTTGCCGAGAAAGTGAACACAACCCGGCAGCGAATGCGTGCAAAAACAGTCGGTAGGCCTGGCTGGATTGCGGCACGGTTTTACCAGAAGAACTGACATACAAAAAAAACAATAAGAGGGTTACTTCGATGGCTACTCGCAAGATCGCTGCGTCGCGGCGCGTCCCCTTTACCCTGACCCTTGCTGCGAGCCTGGGACTTGGCGCCTCGGCTGCCCAGGCCTTCCAGATCGATACCGGCAATCCCGATCTCAGCTTGCGTTGGGACAATACGCTGAAGTACAGCGCGGCCTGGCGGCTGAAGGATCCCAGCAGCAAACTCAGCGAGGGCCAGACGGCGCTGAACCAGAATGACGGCGATCACAACTTCGGCAAGGGGTTGATCTCCAATCGCCTGGATATTCTTTCCGAACTGGACATTGGTTTTCACAACTTCGGTGCCCGTCTGAGCGGCGCCGCCTGGTACGACACCGTGTACCAGGACCGCAACGACAACAACGACGCGGCCAGCGCCAACCAGCGGTCGGTGGGTTTCGACGAATTCACCCACGACACCCAGCAATTGCACGGTGGCGACGGTGAACTGCTGGACGCCTTTGTCTACTGGAACGGTGAACTGGCCGACCGTACCTTGTCGGTTCGCGCAGGGCGCCACGGCCTGATCTGGGGCGAGAGCCTGTTCTTCGGCGGCAACGGGATTGCCGGGGCCATGGCGCCGGTGGACGTGGTCAAGGCGCAGTCGGTGCCCAACACGCAGTTCAAGGAAATCACCCGGCCGGTCAACCAGCTCTCGACCGCCTACCAACTGACCGATGATCTGTCATTGGGCGCCTTCTACCAGTTGGAGTGGGAAGCCACTCGCTTGCCTGGCGCCGGCAGCTATTTCTCCACCAGCGATACCATCGGCGACGGCAATGAACGGCTGATCACGGGTGGGCCATTCCCGGATTTCCTCGGCGGCAATGCCAACAGCCCAGCGGCGTTTTTCCATGGCAAGGACAAGAAGGCCAGGAATTCCGGCCAGGGCGGCCTGCAGCTCAAGTACAACACCGGGACGACGGATTACGGCCTGTACGCGCTGCAGTACCACGAGAAAACCCCGACGTTGTATTTGAAGCCGAATGCCACCGGGCCGAACTTCAGCACCGGGCAGGTCGGCGAATACTCCTGGGTCTACCCGGAAGATATTCGCGTACTGGGGGCCAGTTTCGCGACCTCGGTGAATGAGTACAGCTTTGCCGGCGAGGCATCGATGCGCTGGAACATGCCGCTGGTGTCCAACGCCCAGACCGTCCTGCCGGGCGTCGACGCGGACAACAACGATGACGCCCTCTACGCCGTCGGCCGCACGGCCCACGTCAACCTCAACGTCCTGGCTTCGCTAGGCCCTTCCTTTGTTGCCAACGAAGCCAGCCTGGTGGGCGAGGTCGCCTGGAACCGCCTGCTGGCCGTGACCAGGAACCGTGCCGCGCTGGACCCCAACGCCACCGATGACGGCCTGGGCTTGAAGCTGGTGTACACGCCGACCTATCGCCAGTTCTTCCCGGGCGTGGATATCAGCGTGCCCTTGGGCATCAGCTATTTCCCCATGGGCAAGTCGGCGGTGATCAGCGGGTTCGGTCCCGACCGGGGAGGGGACATGAACGTCGGTGTCTCCGCCACCTACCTGGACCAAGTGACCGTGGGGCTGACCTACACCCACTTCTACGGTCCCGAGGACACCAGCCTCAACGCCGCCAACCAGTTCAACTACAAGCAGTCGCTGAAGGACCGGGATTACCTGGCTTTCTCCGTCAAGACCACGTTCTAAGAGGATTTGCGCATGACCATTCAGTTCACTCTAAAGGCCTTGTGCTTAACCCTGCTGGCCGCCGCCGCGCCGATCGCCCTGGCCGCCAGCGTCGAGCAAGCCGCCGCGCTGGGCAAGACCCTGACGCCCTTCGGCGCCGAGAAGGCCGGCAATGCCGACGGCAGCATCCCGGCCTGGGACGGTGGCTACACCAAGGTCGAGCCGGGCTATGTGCCGGGCGGCAAGCGCAGCGATCCGTTTGCCGCCGACAAGCCCTTGTTCAGCATTACCGCGCAGAACCTGCCCAAGTACGCCGACAAGCTCAGCGACGGCACCAAGGAGCTGTTCAAGCGCTTTCCGGAGACCTATCGCATCGATGTCTACCCGACCCGGCGCACGGCGGCCGCGCCGCAATGGGTCTATGACAATACGTTCAAGAATGCGACCCGCGCCAAACTGATCAACAGCAGCGCCGGCCTGATTCCCGACGGTGCCTATGGCGGAATCCCGTTTCCGATTCCACAGAACGGAACCGAGGCGATCTGGAACCACGTGTTGAACTGGCGCGGCACTTCAGTGGCGGGGCATTTTCGCCACTATCTGATGACGGCCGACGGCAACCAGGTGATGACCAGCGACGGCCTGTTGACCCAGGAAATGCCTTACTACTTCCAGGAAGGCGGCCCCGAAAACTACTCGGGCGACTACTGGCTGGTGCACTTCGTCAATCTCGGCCCGGCGATTCGTGCTGGCGAGCAAATTCTCGGGCGTGAAAACATCAACGGCGACAAATCCCAGGCCCATGTCTACCTGAGCGGCCAGCGCCGCGTGCGCACGCTACCCAACGCTTGCTGTGATACGCCGACGCCTTCCACCGCCGGGGTCATGTCCTTCGATGAGTTGAGCGTGTGGGGCGGGCGTACGGACCGGTTCGACTGGAAACTGGTAGGCAAGCAGGAGATCTACGTTCCCTACAACACCAACAAGGTGCAGAACGCTGCCCAGCCGCAGGACCTGCTGGGCAAGCACCATCTGAACCCGGATTACGTGCGCTGGGAGTTGCACCGCGTCTGGGTGGTCGAGTCGACGGTGGCCGCCGGCAAGCGCCACCAGTTGCCCAAGGGCCGTTACTACCTCGACGAGGACACCTGGCAAGCCCTGCTCGGCGACCGTTGGGACGCCAGCGGCCAACTGGCCAAGACCCTCTGGTCGCTGCCTTCCGTATTGCCCGACCTGCCAGGCCTGGTGCAACTGTCTTCCGGTTTTTATGACCTGACCTCCGGTGCGTGGTTTATCCAGAACCTCTATGCCGGGTTGCCCGAGCAGTATCGCGCGGTGGACCGCTACAAGGCCTCGGAGTTCTCGCCAGCGGCGATGGCTGGACGCGGCGTGCGCTAACCGGGCTGAGAGCCAGGGGCAGGCCCGTCGGTCTGCCTTTGGGGGACGAGTGTTTTTCCGAGGTAGGTTATGAACAGAATCAGTCAGGCGGGCGCCTTGCTCCTGGCCCTGTGTCTGCCGGTCGCCGCGAGCGAGTGCCTGGCCGGGCCGGCTGCCGTGGACGTGCCGCTGAAGACCCCGGCCATGCAGGTATCGGCTGCACAGAACGGTGTATTGATCGATCTGGCGCGTGCCGGTACACGCCTCGTCGCCGTGGGTGAGCGCGGGCTGGTGGTGTTTTCCGACGATAACGGGCAGAGCTGGCGTCAGGCTTCGGTGCCGGTGTCGGTCAGCCTGACGGCGGTGCAGTTTGTCGATGCGCAACAGGGCTGGGCGGTCGGCCACGCAGGCGTGGTGCTGACGACGCGTGATGGTGGCGAGCACTGGACGCTGCAACTCGACGGCGTGCGCGTGGCGCAGCTGGAACTGGAGGCCGCCAAGGCCGAGCAGGCCACCGCGGCCAACCCGGACGACGCCCTGGCACGGGTCCAAACTGCCGAGCGTCTGGTTGCCGATGGAGCGGACAAACCCTTCCTGGCGCTCCAGTTCATCGATGCACACCGTGGGTTGATCGTCGGGGCCTATGGCTTGGCGCTGCAGACCACCGATGGCGGCGCGACCTGGCAGTCATTGATGGGGCGCATCGCCAACCCGAACGGCTTGCACTTGTACGCCATCAGTCGCCAAGGGCCACGTTGGTTCCTGGCGGGCGAGCAAGGTTACCTGGCGCGCTCGGACGACGACGCGACGTCGTTCAGCCAGTTGGACAGCCCTTACGAAGGCACTTTCTTCACGCTGCAGAGCCGTGCCGATGGCGCGCTGCTGGTCGCTGGGCTGAAGGGCAATGCCTTTGTTTCCAACGATGCCGGCACAAGCTTCCAGCGCCTGTCAGTCCCTGTACCGATTTCCTTCAACGACGCCACCCGCCTGGCCGACGGCCAAGTGTTGCTGGTCAACCAGGCCGGCACGCTGTTTCGCAACGGCGGGGAGGCGCTGCTGCCATTTGGCAAGCCGTTGGGCAAGCCTGTTTCAAGTCTGATCGAGGCCGCCGATGGCAGCCTGGTCGTCGCCGGTTTCACCGGGCTGCAGCGTATTGCGCAGCCAGCCACTGCCGCTTCGGAGTGAGGTTATGACGTCCCCTGGTAAGTTCCCCCAATCCCCTGCGAACGCGTTCGACGATTTCGATCCGCGCTCCGGCTCGATGCTCGAACGTGCATTGTTCAACCATCGCCTGTGGGTGTTGCTGCTGTGCCTGGCGACCACACTGGTGTTGGGTTGGCAGTCCAGTCGTGTCGAGCTCAATGCCAGTTTCGAAAAAATGATCCCCACCCATCATCCCTACATTGCCAACTACCTTGAGCACCAGCAGGAGTTGAGCGGGCTGGGCAACGCCTTGCGCATCGCCGTGGTGAACAAGCGGGGCGAAATCTATGACGCTGACTACCTCAAGACCTTGCAGGCGTTGAGCGACAAGATCTACCTGCTGCCCGGTGTTGATCGCGCCTATATGAAATCGTTGTGGACGCCCGCCACGCGCTGGGTCGCCGTGACCGAAGCCGGCCTGGAAGGCGGGCCGGTGATCCCGGATAACTACGACGGTGGTTCCGACAGCCTGGCGGCCTTGCGGCGCAATGTGCAGCTGTCCAACGAAATCGGTCAGTTGGTGGCATTCGACCAGGCCTCGAGCATCATCCAGGTCCCGCTGTTGCAGCGCACCCCCGACGGCAGGCCCTTGGACTACACCCGGTTGTCGCAACAGCTGGAATCGCTGCGCAGCCAATACCAGAGCGACAGCGTTGATATTCATATCACCGGTTTCGCCAAGAAAGTCGGCGACCTGATCGCCGGCCTGCGGCAGATCCTGATCTTCTTCGCCGTGGCGATCCTGATCACCACCGTCGTGCTGTATTGGTACACCCGCTGCATCCGCAGCACCTTGCTGGTGGTGTTCTGCTCATTGGTGGCGGTGGTCTGGCAGCTTGGCCTGCTGCCGTTGCTGGATTATCAGCTGGACCCTTATTCGGTGCTGGTGCCGTTCCTGGTGTTTGCCATTGGCATGAGCCACGGGGCGCAAAAGATGAACGGGATCATGCAGGACATCGGTCGCGGCATGCACCGTGTGGTCGCCGCGCGCTTCACTTTCCGTCGCCTGTTTCTCGCCGGCCTCACAGCGCTGCTCTGTGACGCGGTCGGTTTCGCGGTGCTGATGATCATCAAGATCCAGGTGATCCAGGACCTGGCGATGATCGCCAGCATCGGCGTCGCGGTACTGATCTTCACCAATTTGATCCTGTTGCCGATATTGCTTTCCTATGTCGGCGTCAGCGGCCACGCGGCGCGGCTGAGCCTGAAAAGCGAGCACGCCGAGCAAGCCGGCCAACATCGTCATGGATTCTGGCGCTTCCTCGATCTGTTCACCCGGCGTCGCTGGGCGGCATTGTGCATCGCCTTGAGCCTGGCGTTGGCGACGCTCGGCTTCGTGGTCAGCCTGCAATTGAAAGTCGGTGATCTCGATGCGGGCGCACCCGAACTGCGGGCTGATTCGCGCTACAACCAGGACGACGCGTTCCTGACCCGGCACTACGGCGCCAGCAGCGACCTGTTCGCGGTGATGATCAAGACGCCCGCCAGTGCCTGTTCGCGCTATGACATCCTGAACAAGGTCGATGCCCTCGACTGGCAATTGCGCACCTTGCCAGGTGTCGACTCGACCAATTCCCTGGCGCTGCTCAACCGCCGGATGCTGGTAGGCCTCAGCGAAGGCAGCCCGAAGTGGTACGAGCTGCAGAACAACCAGGCGATGCTCAACATGATCACCGCCGGGGCGCCACGCGGGCTCTATAACGAAGACTGCAGCCTGCTGACGCTGTATGCCTACCTCTCCGACCACAAGGCGCAGACCCTGACCGGCCTGGTGGATCACGTCGAGCAGTTCGCGGCGGCGAACAATACCGATGACGTCCAGTTCCTCCTGGCTGCCGGCAACGCTGGAATCGAGGCCGCGACCAATATCGTCGTCAAGCAGGCCAATCGGGAAATGCTGTTCTGGGTCTACGGCGCCGTGATCCTGCTCTGCCTGGTGACGTTCCGCTCCTGGCGCGCCACGGTGTGCGCGGTGATTCCGCTGATGCTCACCTCCATCCTCTGCGAAGCGCTGATGGTCTGGCTGGACATCGGCGTCAAGGTCGCGACCCTGCCGGTGATCGCCCTCGGCGTGGGCATCGGCGTGGACTACGCGCTGTACGTGATGAGCATCCTGCTCGGTCACATGCGCCAGGGCACCAGCCTGTCTGAGTCGTATTACCGGGCACTGCTGTCCACCGGCAAGGTGGTGATGCTGACCGGTGTGACCCTGGCGATCGGCGTGGCCACGTGGATGTTTTCGCCGATCAAGTTCCAGGCCGACATGGGCGTGCTGCTGGCGTTCATGTTCGTCTGGAACATGGTCGGCGCCCTGGTCCTGTTGCCGGCCCTGGCGCACTTCCTGTTGCCGAGCGAACGGATCAGCCGGGAACAGGCGTCGGCTGATCCCAGCCCACCGACACGTTTGGCGCTCACGCCAGCCGTGGTCGAGGAGGGTGATTGCCTGCACCAGGCCCTTGGTTCGCAGGCCTCGGGGCACGATCAACGCGCAACGCCCTGCGCCCAACCCATCGCGTCATGACAATAAGAAAGGATGTTCCCATGCCTCGCATGTATCAGCTCCAGCAGCATCTCTGGCTAGCGCTTCGAACCGGTCTGGTCGCTTTCGGGGTGGCGTTCTGCGCGACCCAACCACCGGAGGTGCGTGATGAACGTTGAACGCCAGGCGCGGCTGCCGCAGTCGTTGTTGCTGTTGCTTGGCAGTTGCCTGCCGGTTCTCGGCGCGGTGCTGCTGGCCCCCGTCTTGCCGCGCATGCAGGAACACTTCGCCGACACGCCGGGCGTCGCGGTGCTGGTTCCCATCGCCTTGACGCTACCGGCGCTGATGATTGCCCTGTTGGCACCGTTCGCCGGAATCATTGCCGACCGACTCGGGCGCAAGTCGTTGCTGATCGGCGCGATGTGTCTCTACACCGTCTGTGGCGTGCTGCCGCTCTGGCTGGATTCGTTGCAGGCGATCGTCGTCAGCCGCGCCGGCATCGGCCTGGCCGAGGCGGCAATCATGACGTGCTGCACCACGATGATGGGCGACTACTACAACGGCGCGCGGCGTGAACGCATGTTCGCCCTGCAAATGGTCGCGACCTCGTTGTCGGCGGCGATTTTCATTGCCATCGGGGGCGTGCTGGGTGAGCACGGCTGGCGCACGCCGTTTGCGCTGTATGGCTTGGGGCTGGTGTTGCTGCCGCTGATGGCCTGGCTGTTGTGGGAGCCGCGCGGGCATGTCGTCGCCGCGAAAAAGGCCATGAACAGGCCATTTCCGTGGCGCGCCTTGGCACCGTTGTACGCCCTGTCATTCCTGGCTGGATTGAGCCTATTCATCGTGCCGGTACAAGTCGGTTATCTGCTCAACCTGCTGCATGTCGAAGGGTCGCAGCAGATTGGCTTGACCATGGGCGCCAATCAACTTGGCGTGCTGGTCGGCGCGTTGAGTTTCCGCTTGTTCAGTGGCGTGCCGGCGTACCGGCAGATGCTCTTGGCCTTCGTCGCCGCAGGTATCGGCGGCGGGTTGCTGGCGGTGGCCGGCAGCCATGGTTGGGTGGTGATCGCCGTACTGATCAATGGCCTGGGTATCGGCCTGATGATGCCGACCCTGCTCACCTGGATCATGGCCCAGGTCGACTTCCAGCAGCGTGGCCGCGCCGCCGGTGGTTTCACGTCGATGTTCTTCGCCGGGGAGTTCGTCAGCCCGCTGGTGGTGCTGGCGATCACCGGCGGGGTGACCAGTGAGTTGCCCGCCGCGCTGGGCATTTTTGCCGGAATTCAACTCTTGGTGGCCGTGGCCTGTATTCGATTGCGTGGCAGCGGCTCGGCTTTTTCCGCTGCGGTTGCGGCGCAGCCTGAGCGCTGATCTCACGTCTCAACAAAACAAGAACAAGAGGAGAGCAACATGAGCTATTTGCTCAACACCTGGTACATCGCTGGGTGGGCGGATGAGCTGGCGCCTGGTGCGATGCTTGGCAGGACCATCGTCGAACGACCCATGGTCTTCTTTCGCGACAGCCGGGGCGCGATCCAGGCGCTCGCCGATCGTTGCCCGCACCGTTTTGCCCCGCTGCACATGGGCAAGGTTGTCGGCGACAGCATCCAGTGCCCGTACCACGGCTTGCGTTTCGAGGGCAGTGGCCAATGCACGCACAATCCCCATGGCGAGGGAAATATCCCCAAGGCTGCTTGTGTTCGTGGGTTCGCGGTTGTTGAGCGCCACGGCGCGATCTGGGTGTGGCCGGGCGATCGGCACTTGGCAAGCGATGCGCTGATTCCTGATTTTTCCTTCTTCGAACAGGCGCCCACCCATGCCAAGGGACACGGGTATTTGCCAACCCGGGCGCATTACGAATTGCTGTCCGACAACATCATGGACCTGAGCCACGTCGACTTCCTGCACCCGGATACCCTCGGTGGCGGAGCGTTGTCACGCACCCGCGCCACCGTCGAGGAGCTGCCCAACGATCGTGTGCGCATCAGTTGGTGGGCCGCCGATGATGTCCCTCCGCCGGCTTTCGGCGCTCACCTTGAAGACCCGACCCGGGCAGACGTCTGGGCCGAAGTCGTCTGGCACGCGCCTGGCCTGATGCTGCTGGGCAGTGGCGCCACCGCGCCAGGGCGTCCCAGGGAAGAGGGGCCGGTGACGTGGAACCTGCACCTGATGACCCCGCAGGACGCGACGAATACCCATTATTTCTTCGCCAACACGCGCAGTTTCGAGCAGGACAACGCCCAGTTGAATGCCTTCGTCCAGGACATGCTGATCGGTATTTTCGCCGGTGAAGACAAACCCATGGTCGAGGCGCAGCAGCACCAGATTGGCGAGGTTGACTTGCTGGGTCTCAACCCGGTGTTGCTGCCTGTCGATGCCGGAGCCGTGCGCTGTCGGCGGGTGTTGCGTCGTTTGATTGAGGCCGAGTGCGCGGCGACGCACGCCAGCCCGTTAGCAAGCTTTGAAAAAGAGGAATCGCGATGAGCTTTCTACGCAACGTCTGGTACGCAGCCGCCTGGGGAACCGAGGTCAAGGCTGGCGAGCTGTTTCAACGAACCCTTCTCAATGAACCCGTGGTGTTTTTTCGCGATACCCAAGGTACCGCCCAAGCCATTGCCGATCGCTGCCCGCACCGTTTCGCACCGCTGGGAATGGGAGTCCTCAAAGGCGATGCGGTGCGTTGTCCGTATCACGGCCTGGAATTCGACGGCAGCGGCACCTGTGTGCATAACCCCCACGGTGATGGCGCAATTCCCAAGGCGGCGAAGGTCAAGACCTACCCGCTGGTCGAGCGCCATAGCGTGCTGTGGATCTGGATGGGCGATCCACAACTGGCCGATGCGACGCTGATCGCGGATTTCAGTTGCATGGACGATGACCATTGGTACGTCGGTAAACGCTACCTGCACGCGCGGGCCAACTACGTGCTGGAAACCGACAACATCATGGACCTGGGTCATATCGAGTTTTTGCACCCGTCTACGTTGGGTGGCGATGGCGTGAAGAGCGCGTTGACCAGCGTGCAGGAGGAGGGCAACACCGTTTGGTCCAACCGCCAGACTGTTGCGGAAATCATGCCGGAATTTCTCTACAGCGCCTGGAACATTGCGCAAGGCACGCCGGTGGACCGTTGGATCGATGTGCGCTGGGATGCCCCGGCTAACATGTTGTTGTTCTCCGGCGCGGTGGCGACCGGGCTACCCAGGGCCCA
Source organism: Pseudomonas brassicacearum subsp. neoaurantiaca (assembly GCF_013608025.1). Classification (GTDB taxonomy): domain Bacteria; phylum Pseudomonadota; class Gammaproteobacteria; order Pseudomonadales; family Pseudomonadaceae; genus Aquipseudomonas. The sequence continues at coordinate 183,689 of NZ_VDLV01000001.1, forward strand.
GGGCATTTCCACACCGATCCCGCACCTGTTCACCCCGGAGACCGAGACCACGACTCACTACTGGTTCTCAGTCTGCTTTCCCAAGGCAATGGGCGAATTCGCCGAGCGATTCGCCGACGAGCAAGCGGCCGCGATCAACCGGCCCTTTGCCGACGAAGACTTGCCGATGCTTGAGGCGCAGCAGCGCATGATGGGCGATGCGTCGTTCTGGGACTTGAAGCCGGTCCTGCTGGTCGGTGATGCAGGCGCCATCCGCGCGCGGCGTGTGCTGGATCGCATGATCGCTGCCGAGCAGCCTGCAGGTGCCAAGTGATGATTGAAGTCGTCGTCACTCGCAAGCGGCGCGAAGCCGAAGGCATCTACAGCTTCGAACTGGCCCCGGTCGAAGATCGCCTGCTGCCTGCCTTCAGCGCTGGCTCGCATGTCGATGTGCAGTTGCCTGATGGCTTGGTGCGCCAATATTCATTGTGCAATCACCCCGAGGAGCGGCACCGCTACCTGCTGGGCGTGTTGCTCGATCCCGCGTCTCGCGGCGGTTCCCAGGCCATGCACGAGCAAGTCCAGGAAGGCAGCCGGTTGCGCATCAGCGAGCCGCGCAACCTGTTCCCGCTGGAACATGGTGCGGGCTTCAGCCTGTTGTTCGCGGGCGGTATCGGCATCACGCCGATCCTTTGCATGGCCGAGCGCCTGGCGCGGATCGGCGCGCCTTTCGAGTTGCACTACTGCGGTCGTTCGGCCGGGCGCATGGCCTTCATCGAGTACATCCGCCAGTCGGCGTTCGCCGATTGCGTGCATGTCCATGTGGACGACGGCGAGGATGCCCAGCGTCTCGACAGCGCTCGGATTCTGTCCACGCCGTCCAGTGATCGTCACCTGTATGTCTGCGGCCCGAATGGCTTCATGGAGCATGTGCTCGGTACTGCACGCGCGCAGGGCTGGGCCGAGGCGCAACTGCACCGCGAATACTTTACCGCCGCCGCTGCGCCGGCCAGCGAGGCGGGCGGGTTCGAGGTGCAACTGGCCAGTACCGGGCAGTGTTTGCAGGTGCCTGCCGCGCTCAGCGTGGCCCAGGTGCTGCTGGAGGCCGGCATCGATATCCCGTTGTCCTGCGAGCAGGGCATCTGCGGCACTTGCCTGACGCGCGTGCTGGAAGGCGAGCCGGATCATCGCGACATGTTCCTGACCGATGCCGAGCGAGCGCGCAACGACCAGTTCACGCCTTGCTGCTCGCGCGCCAGGAGCGCGCGGTTGGTGCTCGATCTTTAAGGTTTTTCCCATGAATTCATTTTTACCCGCTGGCACGTTCCACCAACAGATTGAGGATTTGAACATGCAACAGCTTCCTGGTTTCAAACGCGTGGTCACCGGGCACGATGCCCAGGGGCGGGCGGTGGTCGCCCTCAGCGGACCGACGCCGAACAGCTTCCCGCTCAAGGCCGTACCCGGCACGGTTTTCCACGAGATCTGGAACAGCGGCGCCAGCCCGGCCGTGCTCGACAACGGCGACGATCCCACCCGCAAGCCGCTTCAATTGAGCCCGGCGCCGCTGGGCAGCGTCATCCGCGTGGTGGACATCCCGCCCGACAGCGTCCAGAACCAGGTCAGTGCCGAGGATGCCGCGGCGGCCTTTGCCGAAATAGGCCAGGCCCATGCCGGTACGGGGCAGGCGGACTCAAGGCACAAGCTGATGCACCGCACCGAAACACTGGATTACGGCGTGGTGACGGAGGGCGAGGTCTGGCTGGTCCTCGATGGCGAAGAGGTGCATCTCAAGCGCGGTGACATCGTCGTGCAGCGCGGCACCAATCACGCCTGGAGCAATCGCACCGAGCAGATGGCCCGCATGCTCTTCGTGCTGCTCGACGGTCGCTTCGCCCCCGAGCTGCAAGGAGCACAGGTATGAAGCTCAGTACCCTCAAGGATCACAGCCGCGACGGTCGTCTGTTGGTGGTATCGCGCAACCTGGCGTGGGCGGTGGAGGCCAGTGACATCGCCGGGACCCTGCAGGAGGCCATCGAGCATTGGCCGAGCGTCGAAGCCGCTTTGCGCGCTCGCTATGACGCCTTGAACGAAGGCTCACTGGCCGAGGCCTTCGCCTTCGATCCACAACAAGCCGCCGCACCTTTGCCGCGTGCCTGGCAGTGGCTGGATGCCTCGTCGTTTCTCAGCCATGGCGAGCGGATGCAGAAAGCGTTTTCGCTGGATCCCATCGAAGGTGTCGAACACACGCCGCTGATGTACCAAGGCTCTGGCGATGATTTTCTCGGCGCTCGCGAGGACATCGTGCTGCCCAGTGAAAGCCATGGCATCGACTTCGAAGGTGAATTCGCCGTGGTCGTCGATGAGGTTCCCATGGGATGCTCGGCACAAGACGCCATCGCCCGTATCCGCCTCATCGTGCAAGTCAACGATGTCAGCTTGCGCGCACTGGCACCCCGCGAAATGAAGACGGGCTTCGGTTTTATCCAGGCCAAATCCTCGTCAAGTTTCGCACCGGTGGCAATCACCCCCGACGAGTTGGGCGAAGCCTGGCGCGACGGGCGCGTGCACTTGCCGCTGAAGGTCGAGTGGAATGGCCAGTGGTTCGGGCATGCCCACGGTGGCGCCATGCATTTCGGCTTTCATCAATTGATTGCCCATGCGGCCCTGACCCGGCGTCTCAGGGCCGGCTGCGTGATCGGTTCCGGCACGGTTTCCAATGCCGATCCCAGCGTTGGGGCGGCTTGCATCGCTGAACGTCGTGCCGTGGAGATGATTGAACAGGGCGCGCCTCAAACGTCCTTCATGCGATTTGGCGACCGTGTGCGCATGGACGTCATCGATGCGCAAGGGCAGTCGGTCTTTGGCGCGATAGACCAGCGTGTCGTCTGCGGAGAGCGCCCATGCGCGTGATGATTACCGGTGCAAACGGTTTTGTCGGGCGGGCATTGGTGCAGCGTCTGCTCGACACGAATCAACTGCGAGGCCAGCCCATCAGCGCGTTGATCCTGGTGGATAAGGAGCTGGCGGGTTTCACTGACGATAAGCGCCTGCGCCGTCATTGCGGCAGCATCACCGATGCCGCGTTGCTGCGTCGCGCCCTGGCCGATGGCATCGATGTGGTGTTCCACCTGGTGAGCGTGCCGGGCGGCGCGGCCGAGCAGCAGTATTCACTGGGCTATCAGGTCAACTTGCTGGCGAGCCTGGAGTTGCTCGATCAGTTGCGCGAACAGCCTGGCGTGCCGGTGCTGGTGTACGCCAGCAGCGTGGCGGTGTACGGCGGCGACCTGCCGGCGCGCATGGATGAGCGTGCCGTGCCACACCCGCAGATAAGCTATGGCGCGCACAAAGTGATGGTGGAAACGGCCCTCAATGACCTGGCTCGGCGAGGCGAGGTGGACGGTCGTGCCGTGCGCCTGCCCGGCATCGTCGCGCGTCCACGTGAGCCCAACGGCCTGCGTTCGGCGTTCATGAGCGATCTGCTGCAGGCTTTTGCCCTGGGCGAGCCGTATTGCTGCCCAGTGTCGCCGCAGGCGCAGGCGTGGTGGATGTCGGTGCGGTGCTGCGTCGATAACCTGCTGCGAGCCGCCGAGCTGCCGACCGCCGAACTCGGCGAATCACGGGTCTGGCAACTGCCGTTGTTGCACCTGTCCATTGCCCAGGTCATCGATGCCCTGGCCGCTGCCTACGGCCAGGAACGCCGTGGGCTGATCAGCTTCGCACCGGATGCCGGGCTGCAAGCCTTGTTCGGCAGTTTCCCGGCGATGAAAACCCCACTGGCCCGGGCCCTTGGCTTTCGCCATGACGGCTCGGCAGCCGCCTTGATACGCAACAGTTTGAAGCCTGCTGCCTCGGCGCGTCGTGCGCGAGGGCGGGTGGCGCTTGGAGTGACTGATCATGCAACCGACTAAACGCCGTCTGGTGGACCTGTCCGTGACCCTGGACAATAACCCTTACACCGATCCGCCACCGTTGCTGCCGAAAATCGACTACATGGACCATCAACAAGGCTGGCCGGAGATGGCCGCGATGTTTCCCGGCCTGTCCAAGGCGCAAATGCCCGGCGACGAATCCTGGGCCGCGGAGCGCCTGCAGATCACTACCCACAGCGGTACGCACATGGACGCCCCCTGGCATTACGCCTCGACCACGGACGGCGGCAAACCGGCGTTCGGCATCGACGAACTGCCACTGGACTGGTGCCTGCAACCGGGGGTGAAACTGGATTTTCGCCATATGCCAGACGGTCATGTGGTCAGCGCCGCCGAAATACAGGCTGAGCTGGCGCGCATCGAGCACGTGCTCCAGCCGTTGGACATCGTCCTGGTCAATACCCGCGCCGGTGCATTGTTCGGCCAGCCAGGGTATCTGGACGCCGGGGTCGGCATCGGCCGCGAGGCCACGTTGTATTTGCTCGAGCGCGGCGTGCGCGTGGTCGGCACCGATGCCTGGAGTTGGGATGCGCCGTTCAAGTACACGCGCGAACGCTTCGCCGCCACCGGCGATGCCTCGATCATCTGGGAAGGGCACAAGGCCGGGCGCGACATCGGCTACGGCCAGATGGAAAAACTGGCGAACCTGGAATGCCTGCCGGCCCATGGCTTCCAGGTGTCTTGCTTCCCTTACAAGATCAGGCACGCTTCGGCCGGCTTCGTCCGCGCCGTGGCGATTTTCGAGGAATGACCGTGCGTGCGGCGGATGGAAAAAAACGCGGCAATCTTTCCCGAGGGCTTGAGGTGCTGCTTTCCGAGCACATCATCGAGGGGCGACTGCGTAGCGGAGAACAATTGCCCACCGAGTCGGCCCTCATGCTCGAACACGGAGTCAGCAGGACCGTGGTGCGCGAGGCGATGTCGCGTTTGCAGGCCGCCGGAATGGTCGAGACACGCCATGGCATCGGTACGTTTGTGCGCGATAGCACGCTGTCATTGAAGACCTTCATCGACCCGGCGACGATCGGTGTCATTGTCGATTCGCTGGCAATCATGGAGTTCCGGATTGGCCTGGAAGTCGAAGCCGCCGGGCTCGCTGCGCAACGCCGCCGCCCTGATCAGTTGGCGGGTTTGCGAGCGCTGCTCGATCAGCTCGGGCAGCCGGCAGTCAGCCTCAATGATCGGGCGGCGCTGGATTTCCAGTTCCATCTGGGCATCGCCGAGGCGACTGGCAATCACTACATCGCCAACACGTTGCTCAACCTGGGCGTGGTCATCATTCCCCGCAGCCGATTGGATTCCGCGCGGCTGTTCCATGATGAGCCTTTGCACTACGAACAGCGCATGCAAAGCGAGCACGAACAGATCTACCAGGCGATCTTCAATCAGGATGCCGAATGCGCACGCGCGGCCATGCGCCTGCACCTCCAGGACAGTCGCGAGTACCTGCATCAGGCCCGCAACGAGCTGCTGACATGACCAGCGTTCACGATGCCCAGGTGCCGGAAACGACGACACAGCATCCAGCCACTGCGCTGACCATCATCGATCCGCGCTGGACCTTGTTCGTCCGTGTCGTGGCGGCTGGCAGCCTCAGCAAGGCCGCCGTATTGCTGGACATGCCGCAATCCATGGTCAGTCGCAACATCGCCTTGCTCGAGTCGCAATGTGGCGAGCGCCTGTTCCATCGCACCGGACGAGGTGTGGTCCTGACCGAATTCGGCGAACAACTGTTGCCCTGTATCTCCGGCCTGATTGCGGACGCGGAAGGCCTTGCCGATGACATTCGCAACCTGCGTGGAAAACCGGTGGGCGAGGTGGTCGTGGGCATGTTGCCCTCAGCGGTGCGGCGGTTCGCGGGGACGCTGTTTTCCACGGTGCGGGCGCAGATGCCCGGGGTAAGGTTGCATTTGATCGAGGGCGCCAGTGCTCAACTCGAAGAGCAGTTGCACGACGGTCGCCTGGATATGGCGCTGGTGCTGCGCGAGAGCGAGGCGAGCATCGGGCAAGCGCATCTGCTGGCAAGGCTCCCACTGCATCTGGTGGGGCCTGCGGTCGATCCTCTTTTCGCCAGTCGAGACATTCCGTTGAAGCAGTTATCTGGATTGCCCCTGGTCGTACCCGGGCGACCGCATCTGTTGAGGGCCAGGCTCGACCACTTGGCCGCCGATCAAGGTGTCGAATTATCCGTGGCCGTGGAAGCCGATTCCGTCCAGCTGCAGTACGAAGTCGTGGCGGCGGGGGGCGGCTATGCCATTGCGTCGGTGCTGCCGGGCTCGTTGGATCAGCGATTGGTGTCATCGCGAATCGTCGAGCCGGTCCTCGAGCGCTTCGTTGTCCTGGCGGAGTCGCCCCGGCGCCCGGTGACGCGTGCCTCCCGTGAGGTGCGCCGGTTGATCTGCAACCTGTCCATGCCATCGACTTAAGCGATAGCTGCTTTCGCTCCCCAGCAGTATTCGGTGCGGGGAGCGCCTCGTAGGGTGTCAGTCAACCAACGATTGATACCGATTGCGAGGTTCGCACCATGCATCACGCTCAAGAATCCCAAGTCATCGCCCCGACGCTTTTCCTCAGCGATGCCGATGTTGCCTCTCTCGCCGATTGGGGCACTGCCGTCGCCGCACTCGCCGAGGCGTATGCCCATCCGACGTCCGACGCGATGGTGCCGCCTCGTTCCATGGCACGTGGCGACGGGCTCTGGCTGCGCAGTTTGACCGCCGTACCACCCACCGGTGGCCAGATGGGCTGCAAGTTGATTGCCGCTTCCATGCGGGCGCGCTGCGCCAGCTACCTGATCGCCTTGTTCAACCAGCAGACCATGGCCCTCAGTGCGCTGATCGACGGCAACCGGGTGACCGGTCTGCGTACCGCCGCCACCGCTGCGCTGGCGGTCGATTTGCTGGCGCCCCAGCGAGCGCTGCGGGTGGGGGTGATTGGCGCCGGGTTCGAGGCGCGGGGTGCGCTGGACTGCCTCAAGTCGGTGCGCGACGTGTCCCATGTCCGGGTGTTCAGTCCAACGCCCGCGAGCCGTGAGCGTTTTGCCGAAAGCTTCAGGCCCGGGCTGGATATCCAGGCGGTGAGCAGCGCCCAGGAGGCGGTGCGGGACGCTGACGTGGTGATCTGTGCCGCCCGCAGCCGTGACGAGTCTCCGGTGTTGCAAGGCGCGTGGCTTTGCCCGGGCGCCACGGTCGTGTCGTTGGGTTCCACCTTGCCTGAGCAACGGGAGGTTGATCCGGTCACGATGGAGCGAGCCGCCTGCATTGTCGCGGATATGCCGCAAGAGGTGCTCCACGATACCGGTGACGCCATCGCCGCGATCAGTGCCGGCGTGTATGTCGCCGACAAATTGGTCGCGCTGTCGGACCTGGTCGCGGGCCGTGTCACCCCGCGCCAGCAGGCAAGCGACATCGTTCTCTACAAATCGGTGGGCTCGGCGCTGCAGGACGTCGTCATCGCCCAAGCGCTGTACGAGCGCGCCCGGCAACAAGGCCTCGGCATCGAGCTGCCTGCCAGCATTGTCCCTGTCTCGAAATAACCCTCACTGTCCAAAGGAAATCATCATGGCCACATACAAGAAAGCGGACGCCCGTACCTGGGCGCGGGAAAACCTGGTGGGCTGCTCGGCTGTCACCATTCCAAGTTTCAGCGCCGATCTGAAGCGACTCAACGAACGTGGCATTCGCCACGACATTGAACATACGGTCGGCCTGGGCTACAGCGCCACGTTGCTGTGCAGCGAACTGGCGATCTCTCCCCAGGAGAACGCGCAGTTCACGGCCTGGGCCCGTGAGTCGGGGAAAAACCTGATCCTGTTCTTCCATGCTGCTTTTGGGACGCTTGCCGAGAACATCGAGGCGGTGAAGCTCGCCGAGAATGCCGGTGCGGATATTGTCCTGCTGTCCTATCCACCGCAGTTCTGGCCGACCAACGAGCAGGAAATCTACGACTACACCAAGGCGTTCTGCGACGCGACGGACCTTGCCGTGATGCTGTTTCCGATTCCGTTGTGGGGTTTTGAACGGGTGCATCCGGCGGGTATGTCCCTGGAGTTGGTCCGTCGGCTGTTGGCTGATTGCCCGAACATCGCGGCGATCAAATCGGAGCAAGGGTTCCCACTGCCGGCGGGCATTTGCGAGATGTATTACCACTTCCGTGATCAGGTGGTGATCAGTTGCCCGATCGAAGGTGACGCGATCCCCTTGATGAGCCTGATGAAACTGCAGTTTTCTGGCACCAGCAACACCGCCTGGATGAGCGACTACTACCCGAAAGCGTTCGAACTGGCGCGCACGGGGCGCTTTGAAGAGGCGATGGAACTGTATTGGAAGGTCAATCCGGCCCGCAGTGCCAACGGCGCTGCCGCGCAGAGCTACGCCGGCGGTACCGGTGTGCTTAACCGGACGATGTGGAAATACCAGGACTGGCTCGCCGGCTTCAATGGCGGCCCGTTGCGTGCCCCGGCGATGCGCGTCCCGGATCGCTTCATGAAGTCGCTGCGCCAAGGCTTGGTTGCGTCGGGGTTGCCGGTGACTTCGGACCCGGACAGCGCCTTCATGATCGGGCGCCATCTGTGCTGATGGGGAGGATTGCACAGTGAAACATTTACTCAAGGATCCCACGCTGTGGCGTACCGACGCCTACATCGCTGGACAATGGCTGGCCGAGACGCCGCACGGTCGGTACACGTTGCGCAACCCGGTGGATCAGACGGTGCTGGCCGAGTTGCCGCGCTGTCGCGAAGCTGAAGTCCGGCAGGCTATCGATGCGGCGCACGACGCCTTCGGCCCGTGGCGTCGCTTGACGGCCAAGCGCCGTGGCGAGGTGTTGCGCCGTTGGTATGAGCTGATGGTCGAACATCGCGAGGACATTGCCACGCTGATTACCCTGGAGGAGGGCAAGCCACTGGAGGAGGCGCGCGGTGAAGTCGATTACGCGGCGTCTTTCGTGCGATGGTTTGGCGAAGAAGCCACACGGGTGCGCGGTGATCTGATTCCGGGGGTGAAGGACACTCAGCGCATCGTCGTACTGCGCGAGCCCATCGGCGTCTGCGCGGCGATAACGCCCTGGAATTTCCCGGCCGCGATGATCACGCGCAAGGCCGCTCCAGCCCTCGCGGCCGGTTGCACCATGGTGGTGAAACCGGCCAGCCAGACACCTTTGACCGCGTTGGCGCTCGCTGAACTGGCCCTGCGCGCGGGGGTGCCGGGCGGCGTTTTCAGTGTCATCACCGGTAATGACACTCGCGACATTGCCGGTGAGCTCACGGCCAACCCGTTGGTGCGCAAACTCACCTTCACGGGGTCCACCGAAGTGGGCCGGCTGTTGTTGGCGCAAGCGGCGCAGACGGTCAAGAAATGCTCCATGGAGCTGGGCGGCAACGCTCCGTTCATTGTCTTCGACGATGCGGACCTCGATGCTGCAGCCGACGGCGTGATGGTGGCCAAGTTTCGCAACGGCGGGCAATCCTGTATCGGCGCGAACCGGGTGCTGGTGCAGTCGGGGGTTCATGACGCATTGGCCGAGCGCATCGTTGAGCGGATGGCGCGCCTGAAGGTGGGCAATGGCCTGGAGCCTGGCGTGCAGGTCGGGCCGTTGATCGATGACGCGGCCGTACGAAAATCCCAGGCGCTGGTGGATGATGCACTGGCGCAAGGTGCCCGGCTGCTGTCCGGCGGCAAACCCCATGCGCTGGGCGGGTGTTTCTTCCAGCCCACCTTGCTGACCGATGTGACCCACGGGATGCGGGTCGCTCGCGAGGAGATCTTCGGCCCGGTCATGCCGCTGGTGCGTTTCGACAACGATGACCAGGCCATCGCGATGGCCAATGACAGCGAGTTCGGTTTGGCGGCGTACCTGTTCAGCCGTGACGCGGCACGCATCTGGCGCAACGCCGCACGCATCGAATCGGGCATGGTGGGCATCAACTGCGGTCTGATTTCAAATGAGGTCGCACCCTTCGGTGGCGTGAAACAGAGCGGTCTTGGGCGAGAGGGATCCCACCTGGGAATCGACGAGTTCCTTGAAGTGAAATACCTCTGCTGGGATGGCTTGGAGAGCGTGTGAAACCAGTGGGAGCGAGCCTGCTCGCGAAGTTGGCGGCACAGCCAGCATCGCTGTGGGCTGACGTACCGCTATCGCGAGCAGGCTCGCTCCTACAAGTATTTTCAGTGTTTGGCACATTGATGCATGGCTTGGACCTTCTTGGCTGACGCACCGCTGAACGCTTTTGTGGCGAGGGGATTTATCCCCGCTGGGCTGCGCAGCAGCCCCCTGTTTTTTGGGCGCTTCGCACCCAAGCGGGAGCAAGCTCCCTCGCCACGGGGTTGTGGTGGCTGGCGTGGCCATATCAGGCTCGCTCCCACCCGTATTTCCAGTGTTTGGTCCATTGAGGTTTGGGTTTGCACCTTCATGGCTGACGCAATGCTGAGCGCTTTTGTGGCGAGGGAGCTTGCTCCCGCTGGGCTGCGTAGCGGCCCCAAACCAGCCAATTCGGTCTGTCAGAAAGATTGAGTTCACTGTTTTAGGGCTGCTGCGCAGCCCAGCGGGGATAAATCCCCTCGCCACGGGGGTTGTGGTGGCTCGTGTGGCCGTATCAGGCCAGCCACATAACCTTGTGGGGTAGAGTGTTTGGTCCATTGAGGCTTGGGCTTGCACCTTCATGGCTGACGCACCGCTGAGCGTTTTTGTGGCGAGGGGATTTATCCCCGCTGGGCTGCGTAGCGGCCCCCTGTTTTGTGGGCGCTTCGCACCCAAGCGGGAGCAAGCTCCCTCGCCACGGGGTTGGGGTGGCTGGTGTGGTCATTTCAGGCCAGGCACATAACCTTGTGGGAGCGAGCTTGCTCGCGAAGTCGGCGGCACAGCCACTATCGCTGTGGGCTGATGTACCGCTATCGCGAGCAGGCTCGCTCCCACACGAGTGTTTGGTCTATTGATGCTTGGGCTTGCACCTTCGTGGCTGACGCACCGCTGAGCGTTTTTGTGGCGAGGGGATTTATCCCCGCTGGGCTGCGCAGCAGCCCCTGTTTTGTGGGCGCTTCGCACCCAAGCGGGAGCGAGCTCCCTCGCCACGGGGTTGTGGTGGCTGGTGTGGGCATATCAGGCCAGGCACTTAGCCTGTGGGAGGTGTGCAGCAATTGGGCAGCCTTGCGGCGAGACCCATCGCCGGCAGCGATACCTCGGATTGTGCAAAGCGATTTCAGCGCTGATACCCGATTCGATAGTCTCGTGGCTGATCCGGCATTTTTCGTCGGCATTTTCATCATTCTGCGGCATTGATTCGATGACGCCGCAGAGCTTGTCGGTGCGCCAGGCAATGTCCGCCCGATTGAAATAAGAATAATTAGGAGAGCGCGATGATTGCAGCAGTCAGTAAGGTCCTGGTAATCGGAGGCGGGTTTTCCGGTATGACCGCGGCCATCCAGCTCGCCCGCCAGGGCGTCGAAGTCGACCTGGTGGAGATAGACCCGCTGTGGTGTCCGCTGGGGGCGGGTATTACGCTCAGTGGGCCTACGTTGCGAGCGCTGGATACGATTGGAATTCTTGAACGGGTGGCTGGGGAAGGGTACCTGTCTACCGACTTCGATGTGTTTTCACCGACGGGCGAACTGATCGTCCAATTGGCACTTCGTCCTCCTGTCAGCGATAAGCCGATTCCTTGTGGCGGCGGCATCCTGCGCCCGGTGCTGGCTCGAATCTTCGCCGATAAAACCAGGGAAGTGGGCACCCGCGTGCGCCTTGGCATCACCTACGACAGCATCATCGAACAGGATGATGGCGTTGAGGTGTCTTTCACCGACGGGACCGCCGAACGCTATGACCTGGTCATCGCCGCCGATGGTGTGCATTCGCGGATGCGCAAGGAGTTTTTCCCACAAGCACCGTCGCCAAAACCCATCCACCAAAGTGTCTGGCGCGCAGTATTGAGGCGCCCGCCGGAAATCGTCCGGCCCACCCACTGGTTGGGACGTACCAAGGTTGGTGTCAATCCGATTTCCGACACGCACATGTACATGTTCCTGATGGAGAATCGCGATTTTTCCGAGTGGATCGATCCGGCCACCTGGCCTGGCGAGATGGCCCGTCTGCTGGGCGAGTTCCCGGCCCCGATCCTGCAAGCGCTGGTGCCGCAACTCTACGAGTCGGGCGCCAATATCGACTATCGCCCGCTGGCCAATCTGTTGGTGCCGTTGCCCTGGCACCAAGGCCGCATCGTGATGATCGGGGATACGGTGCATGCCACCACGCCGCACCTGGCTTCCGGGGCTGGCATTGGCATCGAGAGCGCCATCGTGCTGGCTGAGGAACTGCTCGCCGAAAGTGATCTTCAGACCGCCCTGGCCCGATTCGAGGCGCGACGTTGGGAGCGTTGCCAACTAGTGGTCGAGAACTCCGCCCGCCTGTGCGAGATAGAAAAGAATGGCGGTGACAAGGATGAGCATGCCCAGATCATGCGCGAATCCACTGCGCTATTGGCCGAGCCTGTTTGAGCCACGCCCGGGCATGAATAAAAAGGACGGCTTTGATAGTCGTCCTTTTTTATTTCAGAGCCAGCCATGCCAATGCAATCATTTGGTTGCGATTGCCAATGATCTATCGGTCCAGATCAAGAATGACAACTTCCTTCACATAAACGAAAAACGATTCTGACGACAGCGCGATCCCGTCGTCGGAAAGCTGTTGGAACAATGACCGCTGGTACCGCCGAAAGTCTTGAAGATCCGCTTCGTTTTCGAACCACAGGCTGGAAACGCCTTCATAAACGCCTATGTCCGGCCCGAAATACGATGTCACCCGGTCCCCTTCGGGCATATACCGGGCGCGAACATGCCTGCGCAGGGCCTTTTGGAACGCCGGATATTCACTCGCCGCCGCAGCATGAGCGCGATCCCAGGCGTTGAAAAAAGCCTCGAGCTGCACCGCGGGGTTCTTTTTGATGAAAAGCATGGCCTTCCAATCCGTCGGCAACACACCGGTTTCGGACAGCTCGACCTCATCCATCAGTTGCGCAACCTGCTTGGAAAGGTCAGCGAAGTTCTTTGCATCAGGCCCCGTGGTCTGCTGGGTATAGGGGTCGCTGAAGGTGGCGATCAGGTCCGACATGTTTTCAAAGAACAATTCGGTAATCGAATCCCTGTGAAAAGTTTGCGTGTAAGCATTATCGGAATCGACGCCAAAGGCCGCGTCGATGACATGATTCTGAACGTAGCGTTTGACGCCCAGAGGCTTGGCTTGGGCGATCCTTCCGTGCTGGTGCTCTATGTACTCCAGGAATTCACCATGGGTCATGCCGGGTTTCCTGCGTACAGCGGCTAGCATCTTAATCATGAGCGGGCTCTCGCTTTATTATTCGACGGACTTTTCAGCCCTGAGAATATAAAGCGAGGGTCGAGCGGCTAACCAATCGCTGTTTCCGCTGTCAGGTATCGCGCAATGACATGCCTGATCCAGTCTTTACCGCTTTTCGAAAAAATAATCCCGCCAGGCTGTCGATTTCCGCCATCGCCATTCGACTACCCTGTAGAGCCGCCACACGGACGGCTTGATCCATTCAATCCCAGGAGATATGAGCATGCGATTTATGGTGATCGTCAAGGCCAGTCCGGAATCGGAAGCCGGAGAAATGCCCAGCGCGGAGCTGCTGGCCGCCATGGGTGCCTACAACGAAGAATTGGCCAAGGCTGGGGTGATGCTCGCCGGCGAGGGCCTGCATCCCAGTTCGCAAGGCGTGCGCGTGCGGTTTTCCGGCAAGGACCGGACCGTTGTCGAGGGGCCTTTCGCCCAGACCAGCGAGCTGATCGCCGGGTTCTGGATCTTCAAGGTTCAGTCGCTGCAGGAGGCGGTCGACTGGGTCAAGCGTTGTCCGAACCCGATGATCAGCGACAGTGAAATCGAGATCCGCCAGATCTTCGAACTCGAGGAGTTCGGCGAGAGCTTCACGCCTGAATTACAAGCACAGGAAGAACGTCTGCGGGCGCAGATATCCAGTCAATCGTGAAACCGATGAAAGGAGAGCACACCATGAGAATCATTCCGTACCTGACCTTCGATGGCCGTTGCAAGGAAGCCTTCGCGTTGTACAAGGACGTGCTGGGCGGCGAGTTGTTTTCCATGTCTTTTGCCGACGCGCCAGAAGACGTCGGCATGCCCAAGGACCCGGACCTGATCATGCACACCTGCCTGACCGTGGGCAATTTCAGCCTGATGGCGTCGGACTGCCCACCAGGCCAGCCGTATCGCAAGCCGCAAGGCGTGTCGGTATCCCTTAACGTTGACAGCGCGGAGGAGGCCGAGCGGCTGTTCAACGGCCTGGGCGCGGGTGGCAGCGTGCACATGCCCTTGGCAAAGACGTTCTGGGCGGAACGCTTCGCCATGTTCGAAGACCGTTTCGGGATCGCCTGGATGGTCAACTACGAGGGGCGCCAATAAGCCGGGCGTAGCCAGGGTCGCCGGCCTGGGCGCGGTTGGCGGCCCGAAAAGGACTTGATAATTGCAGAACCCGACTATCCTTTCGGTACTGCACTCTTGGCAAAGGGACGCCATGCCAGACCATGATCGCGCCACCGGCCCCAGTTCCCGCCTCATCCGGGCTGATCGAAGCTGTTTGATCGGGCCGTCGCTACGCTGGATGACGTCCATTGCGGTCTCCTGTTTTCTCGCGGCAACTGCCGGCTACGGCCAGGAGCAACCAAACGAAGCAGCTGCCACGGTGACGGTGGCTCAAGCCCGGGAAATCTTGGCCAAGGCCACCCTCGGGGCCGCTCGTTGGAGCGGTCCTGAATCCGGCCCGCAAGCCCAGAGGAGCAAGAGCATCGCCCTTGTCGCAGAAGACTTGCGCAACGGGGGCATTGTCGGTGTCGCGCAGGGTGCCCGGGAGGCGGCCAGCGCGTTGGGCTGGACGCTGAAGATATTCGATGGCGCAGGCTCATCGGCCGGGCGCGCCAAGGCTTTGTCCGATGCCCTGGCCGCGAAGCCCGACGGCCTGATCCTGTGCGGCTCCGATGCCCTTGAGAACAACGCGGCACTGACGCGCTTCGCCGACAAGGACATCCCGGTGGTCGGCTGGCATGCTGGGGTGCGCCCCGGGCCGATTGACGGTACGCCGGTGGCCATGAACGTCACGAGCGACCCGCTTGAAGTGGCTCGCCTTACCGCCATGGCGGCGGTGGCGCAGTCAAACGGACAGGCCGGCGTGGTCATCCTCACCGACTCCAGGTACAGCATTGCCATGACCAAAGCCAAGGCCATGGAAGATGTCATTCGGGCCTGTCAGGGATGTTCGATGCTGGAAATGCGGGACGTTGCGATCTCCGAAAGCAGCGAGAAGATGCCGGCGGTCACCAGGGAGTTGCTCCAGCGCTATGGCAAGCGCTGGACCCACACGCTGGCGATCAACGATATCTATTTCGACTACTCGATTGCCTCGTTGACCGGCGCCGCGATTCCCAGTGATGGCATCAGCCTGCTCTCCGCCGGGGATGGCAGCGCGTCGGCTTTCCTGCGCATCCAGGCGAAAACCTACCAGACCGTCACCGTCGCCGAGCCGCTCAACTTGCATGGCTGGCAAGTGATGGACGAATTGAACCGGCTGTTTGCAGGCCAGCCGGTGAGTGGCTTCATCGCGCCGATCCACTTGGTCAACGCCGACAATATCGCCTTCGATGGCGGAAAAAAATCCCAGTACGATCCGGATAACGGCTATCGAGACATCTATCGCCGCCAATGGAACCCCTGATGTTGGATATTTTTTCCCGGCTTGGACGCCGGCTCTGGCCACAATCACTCCGCGCCCAGTTCGCGCTGGCGTTTGTGGCGCTGGCGCTGTTGATTCTCGCGGGGGGAGCCACGGCGGTCTACGCGTTGCGTTCCTCGAACAACGCCACTCGGCAACTGACGGATGAGCGGCTGGTCCGCATGCAAAATGGCCAGGACATGGTGCAGCGTACATTGCTGATCGAACGCCAGACCGACCAGCTCCTGACCACTCGTTCACCCGACGTCCTGCGATCGAGCTATGCCGCGACCGTCGAACAGCTTGGAGCCCTGGACCAACTGGTTCAGCAGTTGACCGCCGCGAACAGTGCCGTGGCGATACTCGATATGCACCAGTCGAGCCAGTTGTTCCGCAATACCGCCAACATCGTTGCGCAGTTGCGTGAAAGCCTGCTGCGAACCGAGATAACGTTCGAGCAGGCCCTGGAGGATCGCACCGCCCGGTTAACGGCGGCCAACACGCCGGCCAGCCTGGAGCGGGCGGTGTTGCTTTTCGATCTGTCGCAGGCGGCTGACAGTGAGGCCGTGCAACGGTTGCGGGTGCGCTATGAACGTTTGTCACCCGAGGCAGCTTCACTTGACGCTGGCATGGGCAAGCCCGATCTGTTTTCCCTGCGCGGGACGCTCGTCGATCAGCACAACGTCATAAAGCGCTTCAACGAGGAACTGCAGAATCAGGCCGGGGTGTTGGTCGCCTTGGCCCGTGCGCAATCGAACGCCTATACCGAGGACTATCGGGCAGCCGTGCAGCGGCTGGTGGAGGACTCGAACCGTAGCCAGCAATGGGTACTGATCATGTTGGGCGCCAGCCTGGTGCTCGCCTGGTTCGTGACCCGGGTCTTCATGGGCCGCCATGTGCTCGTGCGCCTGAATGAGATAAGCCGGCAGTTGCGCCAGGAGCACACGGACAAGACCCATTTGATGATGGCGGACCATGGCAACGACGAAATCGGCAACATGGCGCGGGCGGTGAATCAGTTTCTCGAGGACCGGCTTCAGTTGGAAAAAAGAACAGCCCAACTGAGCATCGCCACTGAACGGCTCGCCGTGCAGAACAGCCGGCTGGAGCAAGAGGCGGTCATTCGTGCCGGCCAAGGGCATGTCCTGGAGCTGATCGCCAGGAGCACCGAACTCGCCGAAGTGCTCGACAGCCTGGCTCACCTGGTCGAGTCCCAGCTGGAGGGCATGATGGTGTCGATCCTGTTGCTGGATGAGGAAGGCAAGCACCTGCACCACGGGGCCGCACCCAGCTTGCCCAAAGCCTATAGCCAGCTCATCGACGGGATCGAGATTGGTCCGAGCGTTGGTTCATGTGGCACCTCGGCGTATCGACGAGAACCGGTCATCGTCACGGACATCCAACAGGATCCGCTGTGGGAGGCGTACCGTTCAATTGCCGAGCCCTACGGGTTCCGCGCCTGCTGGTCGACGCCGATCCTGTCCCACGAGCGAAAGGTGCTGGGTACGTTTGCCTTGTATGCCAAGACCGTGCGCAGCCCCAGCCCGGCCGAGACGCAACTGATCGACCTGGCGACCCCGCTTGCCGGGATTGCCATCGAACGCCAGTTGACCGAAAAGCGCATTCGCTTCATGGGCGATCATGACGTGCTGACCGGGCTGCCGAATCGCACGCTGCTCGAAGACCGCCTCAAGCAGGCGATGCTTTATGCCCAGCGCTACAACCGGCTGGTGACGGTGGTGTTTCTCGACCTGGACAAATTCAAGCTGGTCAATGACAGCCTTGGGCACAGTGCCGGGGACGAACTGTTGAAGACCGTGGCCCAGCGCATGGTGGAGTGTGTCCGTCGTACCGACACCGTTGTGCGATTGGGAGGCGACGAGTTTGTGATCATCCTTTTCGACCAGCCCTCGGACCTCGACGGCGTGACGCCCGTCCTGCACAAGCTCCAGGAAGCCATCCTGCAACCGATCCACCTCAGCGGCCATAAACTCCACGTCACCTGCAGCATAGGGCTGGCGACTTACCCTGCCGACGGCAGCGACACCGACACGTTGATCAGCAATGCCGACGCCGCCATGTACCGGGCCAAGGAGTTAGGTCGCAACAGCTTCCAGTTCTACACGAGCGAGATGAATACCAAGGTCCAGGGCAAGCTGGCCATGCAGGATGGGCTTCGAAACGCGCTCGACAATGACGAGTTCCTGTTGTTGTACCAGCCACAGGTGGATTTGCAGTCGGGCCAGATCATCGGTGTGGAAGCGTTGATTCGCTGGCAGCATCCCGAGCTTGGCGTGGTGTCTCCCATCAAGTTCATTCCCCAGGCCGAAGAAACCGGCTTGATCGTGCCCATCGGGGACTGGGTGATCCATACCGCATGCCGACAGAACAAGGCGTGGCAGGCGGCCGGCTTGCCGCCGATCACCGTGTCGGTGAACATCTCGGCGCGCCAGTTCGTCGAAAGAAACCTGATCGACCGGGTCAACCATGCCTTGCAAGAATCCGGGCTGGAGCCGATGTACCTTGAGCTGGAGCTGACGGAAAGCCTGATCATGCAAGACCTTCAGCAAGCCATCAGCAAAATGAAGGCGCTGCAGGCAATGGGCACCAGTCTCTCGATCGACGATTTCGGCACCGGCTATTCCAGTCTTGCGGCGTTGAAGAGCTTCCCGATTGCGAGACTCAAGATCGACCAGTCTTTCGTGCGTGACCTGCCTGATAACGAAAACGACAAGGCCATCGCCACCGCGGTGATTTCGTTGGGGCACAAACTGAACCTCAAGGTCATTGCCGAAGGTGTCGAAACCGAAGAGCAGCAGGCCTTCCTGCGGGAAAATGGCTGCGATGAGATTCAAGGTTACTTTTTCAGCAAGGCCGTCAGTGCAGAGGAAATCGGACAGTTGCTGCGTATGCCACGATTGCCTCAGTCAAGCCGCGCCCTGAAGCCGGACTCGACAGGACAGCCGCACGGTATAAAACGCCCGGGCCGTCCAATGCCCGGACATTAGTTCAGCGAGTCATAGCTTCCCAGCCCAGACTTGGGGTCTGCGCGCGGTCCAAGGCAATGCGCGCTCCAATTGACCTGCCAGGCGCAGCAGCACGTCTTCCCGACCAAAACCCGCCGAGAATTGCATGCCGATCGGCAGGCCCGTGTCCGGATCAAAGGCCAGCGGCACCGACATGGAAGGGCACCCCGTTACATTGGCCAAGGCAGTGAAAGGCGAGTGGTTGAATACGCGATCCATCCAGCTCTTGCCGTCCAACTGCTCCTGGCCCGCGTTGTATTGACCTATTGCAGGCGGCAGCGCGGGCAGCGTCGGACTCAGCAGGATGTCGTATTGGCAGAAAAAGTTGCCCAGGCTGCGGGTCACCACATTTCTGTAATGCATGGCCTCCAGTAAATCGATGGCAGTCAGTTCACTGCCCATCCGGTGCAGCGCAAGCGTGGCCGGCTCAAGTGCGCTGGCATCGATGGCGCGGCCGGTTCCAGCGGCGATGGCATTGATCCAGGCAGCGGTGTTGGCTGACCAGAACCGGGCGTTCATTTCGACAAAGCCTTCCCAGCCGAGGCCAATGTCGAGGCAGACTTCGTCCACGTTGTGCCCCATGCCTTGGAGCTGGACGGCAACGTGGCGAGTCGCATCGACGACCGGCTCGACCGAGCGAGTGGCGTTCAGCGGATGGAGCAGAAGGCCAACGCGCAGTGATTCCGGATCGCGCATCACTTCCGACGAATAGGCACGCTGCGGCTTGGCGATCTCGAAAGGGTCGCCTACGGCTGCGCCCTGGATTGCATCCAGCAGGGCAGCGCTGTCGCGCACGGTGCGACTGACGACCCCATGAACCGCGAGCCCGGCCCACACCTCGTCCACCGCCGGGCCCATTGAAATCCTGCCCCGGCTGGGCTTGAGGCCGAATAACCCCGTGGAGGCTGCGGGAACGCGGATCGAACCGCCGCCATCGGTGGCGTGCGCGGCAGGCACCAGGCCGGCGGCGACGGCGGCGGCCGAGCCACCGCTAGAGCCACCCGCGCTGCGGCTCAGGTCCCAGGGGTTGCGTGTCGGTCCTGAAAATACGCCTTCGGTGGTGGTGCTGGCGGCCAGTTCCGGTGTGGTGGTCCTGCCGAGGGTTACCAGGCCTGCCTGCCGCAAGCGGGCCATCAGGTTGGAGTCTTCCTCGGCGATGCATCCGGCAGCCAGGCGGCTACCCAACTCGTTCAGACGCCCCTTGGCAGTCAGGCCCAGGTCTTTCACCAGAAAGGGCACGCCGGCGAACGGCCCGGTAGCGGCCGCGGGTTCATCTTCCCAAACCTCGATCACGGCATTGATCTGGGGATTGAGCTGCTCGATGGCGGACAGTGCCGCAGCGCGGATTTCGGCTTGGGTGACTTGACCGCTGGCGATCAGCTCAGCCAGGCCCAGTGCATCGTGTGCGGCGTATTCAGCAGGTTTCATCACATTCTCCGAGCCAGTAGCCTGGCAAAAGCGTTATGATTTACTCTTCAGTATCGGTCGATACTGATAGGTATAGTAAGATACCGTTGAGTATCGATGTCAAGTGGAGAGCGCCATGCGGCCTGAACGAATTCCCCAATTGGCCCCTCGAGAAAGAATTCTCGATGCAGCCGAGGAACTGTTTTTTAGCGAAGGCATCAGTCGGGTGACGGTGGATGCCATTGCGGCAAAGGCAAAATCGACCAAGATGACCGTCTACCGGCATTTCGATTCGAAAGACGCGCTGGTGCTGGAGTGGTTGCGGTTGCTCGTCGAGCAATACTCCGACATTTTCGAAACCCTGGCCGCGCAGCATGCCGGTGATCCCAAGGCGCAGATCCTCGGATTTGCCGAGTTCATCGCGCGGGATCTCTCGGCCTCGTCCTATCGGGGCTGTCCATTTACCAATTCATTGGCGGAGATACCGGAGCCGGCCCATCCCGCCCGCATTCTTATCGAAGAACACAAAAAGCGTCAGTTCCTCCGGTTGGTGGCGCTCTGTGTCGAAGCCGGTCTGCCCGAGCCGAACCCCGTGGCGATGGAACTCACCTATTTGATGGAAGGGGCCCAGGTCGTTGCGCAGAACAAAAGCATCGAGGGCGTTGGTGAAAACCTCGTGGCGATGGTTCGGAAAAAAATCGCCGGCTGAATCGAGAGGCCCTACAGCGTGAAAAAAATCATTCGAGTCGATGATCTTCAGGTGTTCGTGACCACCACCGACGTCGGCAGCCTTTCAGCGGCGGCACGCTTGCTGGACATCTCTCCGGCATTGGCCAGCGTCGCAGTGCAACGGCTGGAAGGGAGCCTTGGGGTGCGGTTGTTCGTGCGCTCCACGCGGCGGCTGCGTCTGTCGGATGACGGTGAACGCTACCTGACTCATGCACGGCAGGCGCTGGAAGCATTGGGGGACGGCGAGCTTGCCCTGGCCCAGGGACGCGATGAAGTCGCCGGGACGCTGCGGCTGTCCATGCCTTCGGACATCGGGCGCAACCTGTTGCTGCCGTGGCTGGATGAGTTCCAGCAGTTGCACCCCAAGGTGTTGTTGCAGTTGCGCGTCAGCGACCAGGTCGCGGATCTGTTCAGCGAGCACCTGGACGCGAGCATCCGCTACGGCCAGTTGGCCGACTCCAGCCTGGTGTCCTTGGCGCTGGAGCCCTCCAACAGGAGGACCGTGTGCGCATCCCCTGAGTACATCGCTCGCCATGGCCAGCCACGGACGCCTGCCGAATTGAGCGGGCACAATTGCCTTCGTTATGTAATGGGCGAACAGACCTTCGAGCGCTGGAGTTTCCAGACACCAGAAGGGGTGGAAACGGTGCAGGTGATGGGAAACCGGATCAGCGATGATGCGGACATCGTCAGGCGCTGGGCGGTGTCTGGGCTCGGAATCGTCTACAAATCCAAGCTCGACGTCATGGACGACCTGCGCAATGGCCGCCTGGTGGAAATCTTCCCGCCGGACCATGGACAGCCAGCACCGCTGCAACTGGTGTGCGCCCACCGAACTTCGCTGACCCCTGCGGTGCAGGTGTTGAGGTCTTTTCTGGCAGCGCGTTTCGAACGTTACGTGAACGCGTGAACGACAACGGCGCACATCACACCGGCGTTATCAGCGGTCAACCATGCCCAATTCATCAGTACGCAACGTCAACACCGCAAAGCCTGACGCTGTCACCGCCACGGTGTGTTCGAATTGCGCAGAAAGCGCCCCGTCCTTCGTCACCACGGTCCATCCGTCGGCCTCGGTCCTGACGTGCGGCGCACCCTGGTTGAGCATCGGCTCGATGGTGAAAACCATGCCCTCACGCAGGACGAGCCCGGTTCCCGGCTTGCCGAAGTGCAACACCTGGGGTTCCTCATGCATCTGCCGGCCGATGCCATGGCCGCAATATTCACGGACCACCGAATATCCGTTGAGCGTGGCATGGCGTTGGATGGCTGAGCCGATATCGCCCAGGCGTGCGCCCGGGCGGACGCTGCGAATGCCTTTCCACAGCGCTTCGTAGGTCACCTGGACCAGCGTCCTGGCGGCTGGATCGACGTCGCCAATCAGGTAGGTCTTGCTGGAATCGGCGATATAGCCGTTCTTCTCCAGGGTGATATCCAGATTGACGATGTCGCCGTTCTGAAGCACTTGCGAACGCGACGGTACTCCATGGCAGACCACCTCGTTGATCGAGCAGTTCAGCACGAAGCCATAGCCGTATTGTCCCTTGCTGGCGGGGCGGGCCTGAAGATCGCGGACAATCATGTGCTCGACCATTTCATCGATCTGAAGCGTCGACAGGCCCATCAAAGGGGTCCGGTCCAGCCGTTCGAACACCGACGCCAGCAACCGGCCGGATTCGGCCATCAAGGCCAGTTCCTCGGGGCGCTTGATCATTGGACGCTAGCCTCCAGTGGCTGCGCGGTGACACCGGCGTCACTGAGCTCGCGCTGGATGACCTCGTTGAAGCTGAGGGTAGGGTTGGTCTCGCACAGCATGCCAACCTTGATCCAGAAGGCCGCTTGCGCGTTGATCGAGCGGCAGGACACCTTGGTCGCCTTGCGCAGCTGATCGTGGAGTTCGTCGTCGATGTTCACAATGCCCATGTGTGGCTCCTATATGAAACGTAATCAAATCATATACGTTTCATATATTTTTGGGCCAGCACCTTTTCTTGCCGCTCCTCAAGGGACCGGTTAGCCGACGTCCTCGACGCGTAACAAGATCGGCGTCACGCGGCGCTCTCCGACTTTCACAACCTTCATGCTCCATTCATTGGCGACGCGCGTTGTCGCGCTGGCGATAGAAGTCCGCCCTGCGCCTGGCATCCTCACGCTGGCTCTGCTCGTAATGCTTGCGTTTTTCACGAGCCGTTGACTCCTGGGCCTTCTGGTGCGAGTCATTCTCCCGTTCGGTTTTTTCCGCTTCCCGCTGTTGTGCCCAATAACGCCGATATGTTCCCGGGCCCGGTCGAGGTCTTCAGCATGGGTCTGTTGCGCCGTCACGCACATGATTGCAAAGGCGAGGGTGGTGAGGTGGCGCATGGGAAAACGTCTCCAGTGAGGCGGCAAGCACCGCGCATCCGGTAGACATCTGTTTCCAGAAAAGTTGCCTCTGGAGAATGTTTTGAGCCCTAGCGCAACAGATGCACGGCCAAGCCCACCAGCGCACAGCCGAGCAACACCTGGATCACGCCACGCTTGAAGCGAAACAGCGCGACCGCCGCCGCCAGCGCAATCAGTGCCGATGGCCAGTCGAGGCTGCCGGCGAATCCGCGTGGCCAGAGCACGTGATAGCCAAAGAAACATGCAAGGTTGAGGATCACCCCGACCACCGCTGCGGTAATGGCGGTGAGCGGTGCGGTGAACTTGAGTTCGTTGTGGGTCGATTCCACCAGCGGGCCGCCCGCCAGGATGAACAGGAAAGAGGGCAGGAAGGTGAACCAGGTGACCAGGGCTGCCGCAACGGCACCAGCCAGGAACACTTGATCGGCGCCAAACACCTGCGACACATAGGCACCGACAAACCCAACGAAAGCCACCACCATGATCAGCGGTCCGGGGGTGGTTTCGCCGAGCGCCAGGCCGTCGATCATCTGGGTCGGGGTCAGCCAGCCGTAGTGACCGACCGCGCCTTGATAGACGTAAGGCAGCACCGCATAAGCGCCACCGAAGGTCAGCAGGGCAGCTTTGGTGAAAAACCAGCCCATCTGCGTCAACGTGCCTTCCCAACCAAACAGCGCAGTCAACAAGCCCATCGGCAGAGCCCACAACAAAACACCCAGCATCGCCAGGAAGGCGAGCCTCGGCCAGCTGAAACGGGCGTGGTCGGGAGTGGGCGTTTCGTCATCGATCAGGGCCGGTCCGAATGATTTTTTTGCGGCGCCATGCCCACCGACCTGGAATTTCTCCGGTGCCAGCCGGCCGCCAACATAACCGATGAGCGCTGCGCCCAGCACGATCAGGGGGAAGGGCACGTTGAATGCGAAGATTGCCGTGAACGAAGCCGCGGCGATGGCCCACAGCCAATTGTTCTTCAATGCCCGCGAACCGATTCGATGCGCCGCCTGCACGACGATCGCCGTGACGGCCGGCTTGATCCCGTAAAACAGGCCGGCCACCACCGGGACTTCGCCGAAGGCTATATACATCCAGGACAGCGCGATCAGGATGAAGAGCGACGGCAGGACGAACAGGGCGCCGGCGACCACGCCGCCCCAGGAGCGATGCATCAGCCAGCCAATGTAGGTCGCCAACTGCTGGGCCTCGGGCCCGGGCAGCAACATGCAGTAGTTGAGCGCGTGGAGGAAACGTCGCTCGGAGATCCAGCGTCGCCGCTCGACCAGCTCCTGGTGCATGATCGAAATCTGCCCGGCAGGGCCGCCGAAGCTGATGAAGCCCAGTTTCAGCCAGAACCAGAAAGCCACCCGCAAGCTGATGGGCTCAGGTCTCGGAAGATCGTTTTCGATGGCAGATTCGGCAAGCTTTTGGGTCATGAGCGACAGCTCGGAAAAAGGAGATGTCGCTACAGTATCGGTTCATCGAAAAATGGGAAGCTATTTGTCGAGCACGGTGGAAAGCCATGGCCTCCCACCGGCAGAGCACCGTGCCTGAGCATTCACGCGTTGCCGACAGCCTCGCGGACAAAGTCTTCATAAGTGCGCAGCGGACGGCCCAGGATGGCTTGCAGTCGCTCGACCGTCCCTTCCTCTGCGTTCATGCCGAACCTTTGGATACCGGCCATCATCAGGCGCATGTCGTAGGCCAACCAGCCTGGGCCGAACGAGGCCATTTGCGCTTCGAAGGCGGCCACGTCGTCGCCGCCATAGGCGACTTCGCGATCCAGGACTGAACGCCAGGTCTGCGCCACGGAGGCGCCGGTCAACGCCTGCGGGCCGACCAGTTCCAGCGTGACACGCCCAAGCGCAGCAGGCGCCCGGTCACGTCGCAGCAACTCGGCAACGGCGATGTCGGCGATATCGCGCACATCGACCATCGAGACGCCCTCCGAGCCGATCGGCATCGGATAGACCCCGTAGTCCTGGATGGTCTGCTGAACCATGAGCTCGTTCTGCATGAAGTACGCCGGGCGCAGGATTGTTGCAGGGATGTCGAGGCTTTCGATCATGCGCTCCACCGTGTGCTTGCCGGTGAAGTGCGGGACGTTGGTGAATTTTTCGGCGTGGATGACCGACAGGTAGACGATGCGCTCGATGCCGGCTTCGCGGGCCAGGTTCAGCGCGATCAGGGCCTGGGTGACTTCGTCGGGCGTGACGGCATTGAGCAGGAACAACGTGCGCAAAGAGGCAAGGGCGGCGCGCATCGAGGCTACGTCAGTCAGGTCGCCGACGACTTCGGTGACGCCTGCCGGGAACTCACGCTTGCCGGCCTGGCGCACCAGCGCCTTGACATCGGCGCCTTGCTCCGCGAGTCGTGCGGTGATGAGTGAACCAATGGTGCCGGTGGCGCCGGTGATCAAGATGCTCATAAGTGGATCTCCTGTCGCGGTATCAAAGGTGGATTTCGATTGCAGTGAGCAGACGATAGGCCGTTGCAGGAGTAAAACGAAGACGCCAAAATGCAGACACCTCGTTTCAAAAATGGAACACCATGAACCTGAACGCGCTGATCGATTTTGCGTTGGTCGCCAACAACGAAGGGTTAGGGAAGGCCAGCCGTGCCAGCGGCCGGTCGAAAGCGACGTTGTCGCGTCGAATCGCCGAGCTGGAGGAGCAACTGGGTGTCAGGCTGATCGAGCGCAGTGCCCGGGGACTGAAGCTGACCGAAGCCGGTGAAATGCTGATCGCTCGCACCGAAGGACCGCTGGGCGAAGTCGTCGAAGCCATGACAGCGGCCCAGGAAGGCGTCTCGACACCTCGTGGCCGCTTGCGGGTGGCGGCTCCGGTGTTGTTTTCACAACTGGCGATGGGGCGTATCGGCGCGGAGTTCTGCGCGGCTTATCCGCAAGTGTCGATCGAGGTGCTGGCGGAGGACCGTCTGGTGGACCTTGTCGAGGAGCAATTTGACGTCGCCATCCGGATCAACCCACGCCCGGACAGCAATCTGGTCGGACGCTGCTTTGCCAAGGACCGGTTGGTTGTCGTGGCCGCGCCTGGCGTCGCCAAGCCAGAACCCGGCGCAGTCAGTGCCGTTCCGGCTATCGTGTTTTCCAACTTCCAGCCGACCCAGTGGAACCTCGACGATGGGCGCCTGATCCTGGAGCCTATTCCCAGGCTCTGGTTTTCTTCATTTCTGATGATTCGCGACGCCGCGGTGGCCGGTGGTGGGGCGGCACTTCTCCCGCAGTCCATCGCCTGGAGCCAACTGGCCTGCGGGGAATTGGTTCAGTGGGGGGCAGTGTCGACGGTCGAAGCGCAGCTTTGGGTCCTGCACACGTCCAGGCGCCTAGCCGCACCGAAAGTCCGCGCGTTCGTCGATTTCATGTGCGCGCGGTACCCGGACATGTCGCTGGTATTGGAAGGATGACGCAAGCGTTCACGCCCAACTCAGGGTAGAGGCTGTTCCTTGACCTTGGTTGAAACGACCGCTTCGTAGCTTCCAACCGGTTTCACTTCGTTGGAAACCCACAACCGCTCGCTGCGGCATTTGTATTTAACGCCTTTGCGCGGCGTTATGTCCTTGGCCGTTTCGATGCAGATTTCCCTGGATGCATAGGTTGGCCCGGTTTTTCGCTCTTCCACACAACCTTCCATGCCACTACAGATCGTCATGACAAGAAAATAGACAGTCATCATCCTAATGTTGCTCCATCGAGCGATGTGGTTATTACGTCCTGTGTCAGCGCGGTAGGGCGCCTGAACGCACAGCGATTTCCCGGCGGATGATGAGCCTGCCTTTAAACCTTCAGCAATGGGACGTCGGTGCCATCTGTCGGGAAAATGACACCTTATTTAAAAGTTTTTACATTTGGGTTTTTTGTGACGGATTGTTGGCGCCATGAAGGGCGCTTTTGTGCGTTTTTCCGGCCTTAATCCGGCAAAGGAACCGACTCGGAAAAAACACCCGCCATAGAGTACAAATCATCGATGCAAACGCTTTGTAAGTGCATTCGACGGCTCTCATTTTTTGGCTGATAGATGCAGCGAAAGTTGCCTTGAAAATAGCTCTGATAAATACCTGATGGCAGTTTTTTCACGCCTATGTGGACAAAATCTGTCCACTTGTCAACGTAATTACAACCCCTATTATTGGCCCACTGAGTCGCCAAGAAGAGGGTGTTATGGAGCAGTTATTTGAAGGTTGCGTAAAGGTGATCGTTCCTTGTGGTTCTTTGGGAGCAGGTGTTCGCGAGGAAGAAATTGAATACGGGTTGGCGGCAGGAGCGCAAGTCATTGCCACGGACGCGGGTTCCACCGACAGCGGTGCGGCCTATCTTGCACTTGGGAAGTCCAAGAACAATCGCGGCGCAGTCAAGCGCGACCTGACAATTCTAATGAAGGCGCAGGCGAAGTCCGGCGTGCCGATTATTGTCGGCACTGCTGGACAGGCGGGCGGCGATCTTAACCTTGATTGGACCCGGGATATTGCTTTGGAGATCGCTCGGGAATTGGGCGTGTCGCCGAAATTTGCGCTCATTTATTGCGAACAAGACAAGCAGACAATTAAACGATTGAATGCACAAGGTCGTATCAAGCCGCTCCCGCCTCATACCGAGTTGGGCGATGAGACCGTTGACCAATGTGAGCACATTGTCGCGGCACTCGGCGTGGAGCCCTTTCTTGCCGCGCTGGACGGGGGCGCCGATATCATACTGGCCGGCCGCTCGACCGACACCGCGGTCATCGGTTGCTACCCCATCTGGAAAGGCGCGCCCTGGGGTCCGTCGTGGCACGCTGGCAAAACCGGGGAGTGCGGCGTGCAATGTGCCGTCAACCCTACGCTTGGCTCGGGCATCTTGTTGAGCGTCGACGCGAATGGCTTTGAAGTCGAACCGCTGAGCCGGGATAACCAATGCACGCCCCACAGTGTTTCGGCTCATATGTTGTACGAAAACAGCGACCCATTTCGGTTGCTGGAGCCCGGCGGCATCTTGAATGTTGCCGATGCGCGTTATACCGATTTGAATGGCCGCGCTGTCCGGGTAGAAGGCTCGCGTTGGGAGCCCATGCCGTACACCATGAAGTTGGAAGGCGCCGCAGCCGGTATGTATCAGACGATCATGTTGGTGGGCATACAGGACCCCGATGTGCTCAAGGATATCGATGGTTTTCATGATCGTTTATTGGACGCGCTTTATAAAAGAACGCGGCAGTCCATTCCGTCCGAGGAGTTGGGTGAGTTTCATATTTCCCTGCGGATGTATGGATGGAATGCTGTTACCGGTGTAAAGCCCGCCGCTGGAACATTGCCGCCGCCTGAAATAGGCATGTTGTTTGTGGCAACGGCGGCCACTCAGGAGATGGCCAATACCATTGCTCACGCCTGTAATCCCTATTTCTTTCATTATCCGAGTGTCATGGGCAAGGAGTTGCCTTCCTACGGATTTGCCTTTACGCCAGCCGATATACCTCGTGGGCAGATATATGAGTTCAAGTTGAACCATGTGGTGCAACTTGAAGATCCTATGGAGTTGGTCCGCTTGGAGTGGATTGATTTATCGGATAGGTCGATGGCTATAAAGGAGCTTGCATAATGACCAAGTTGCGTGATGTCTGCCGACATGTACGATCCAAACAGGCGGGACCGTTCTGGATTACGTTCGATGTCTTTTTCAACGGGCGCGAGAGTTTTGAGCGTTATAACGATTGCGCCGCGCTGTCCCCTGCGCAATTCGCAAGGCTCTACGGAGCTGACCCCGAACGGATCAAGCGCATCGCCGTGCCCGACCTGGAAATGGTCAAGATTTCCTATCCCCGTGCAACGCCCCAAGGCGGAATGGTTGAGCGGGACATGCACGCCGGCCAGCAATATGTGCGCCTGCTCGATGTGGTGATCGACTGAGGCCCACGTTTGCCTCATGGACGAGGCCCCTCCAACCTAATCCCTAGAGGTCATCATGACGGACTCGACCGTTGCAAGGCGGCTCGCGCGCTATGCCTGCGAATTCCGGGAGCAGCGACTGCCCGAAGACATCATCAAGCTGGTACGCCAGCGTTTTATCGATAGCCTGGCGTGCGTGCTGGGCGCCTACGGGGCTGATCCGGTCAAGGCAGTGCTGTGTTACGCCGCCGCGAACACGGCGCAATCCTCCAGCATATTCGGCACCCGCCTCAGGACGACAGCAGAAATCGCCGCCTTCACCAACGGCCTGATGGTTCGTTTCCTGGACTACAACGATGGATACATGAGCCTGGAACCCGGCCACCCGAGCGACAACATCCCGGCCAGCCTGGCGCTGGCGCAAGCCGAAAACGCAACCGGCGCCGAGCTGGTCTCGGCCATCGTCCTGGCCTATGAAATCCAGATGCGCCTGCAGGATGCGGCCAGCTTGAACAAGCGTGGCTGGGACCACGTCAACTACATCAACGTCGCGATGGCTGCAGCGGCTTCCAACCTGATGAAGCTGGACGTGGTGCAAACCGAGCAAGCCATCAACATCGCCCTGAGTGGGCACCTGGCAATGCGCCAAGTGCGCAGCGGTTCGCTGTCCGATTGGAAGGGCTGTTCCGCAGCCAATGCGGCGCGCAACGCTATTTTCGCAGCGCAGTTGGCGCGTCACGGCATGACAGGGCCGTCGCCGGTGTTTGAAGGCGAGATGGGCTTCTTCAAACAGGTTTCGGGGCGATTCGAACTGGATGTTGATCGTTTCGGTACATCCGACAACGGCGACTACGCCATACGCCGCTCCCTGACCAAGACATTCCCAACCAATGGCGAACTGCACACCGCCGTCTGGGCGGCGCTGGATATCCGCAAGCGGATTGACGGTGTGAAAGACATTGCCGCGATTTCAATCGAAACGTCCGAATTCAACCGTCGAGTGCTCGCCGATACCCCTGAGAAATGGTTGCCGAGAACCCGCGAAACGGCTGACCACAGCTTGCCTTATAACGTCGCCCGGGCGTTGCTGGACGGTGACATCACGGTTGGCTCGTACGCTGCCGAGATGATCGCCGACCCTGCGGCGATTGCCTTGATGGAGAAGACCAGTGTCGTCGAGGATCCGGCGCTGACGGCGCTGTTCCCACGGCACCTTGCCAACCGTGTTCGCGTGACCCTGGTTTCCGGCGGGCAAGTGGTGAGCGAGATGATCACTGGGCCCGGATCGGTGGAAACGCCGATGACCGATAGCGACTTCGAACGCAAGTTCCGGCGCATGGCGATGCCCCATATCGACGCGTCGGCACAGGCCGCGGTGCTTGAATTCGTGGCGAGACTTGAAGATCAAACCGAGTTCGAGTCGTTGTTCACCGCGATGGCTGTTTCCTAGCAGTGCCTGCGCTCCAATGGCATCGCCCAAAGGAGCGCCCGAGGCGGAATCAGCGGCGTCCGGTATGGGTCGCCGTTGGCAACATCCCGGTGTAGCGAGCGCGAGGCCTGCCCTCGTGGTGCTGGTTGTATTGCTCACTGGCGTGAGCAATCCAGCCGATGGAGCGCCCTACGCCTCCCAATGAAATTTCCTGCCCGTGCAATCCCAGTTTCCTGCCGATGAAGCTCACCATGAGAATGAATTCCGGTGGGTACGCAACGAGCTCAGAGGCCACCGAGAAAGCCTTTTGCAGCTTGATGAACTCGCTGTCGCCATCGAAGGCAGCGGTCAGCGCCGCCAAGAGGTTACTGGCCCGCGGGTCGTTGATCGAGTGGACGTTGGG
This sequence comes from Pseudomonas brassicacearum subsp. neoaurantiaca, assembly GCF_013608025.1. Classification (GTDB taxonomy): domain Bacteria; phylum Pseudomonadota; class Gammaproteobacteria; order Pseudomonadales; family Pseudomonadaceae; genus Aquipseudomonas. The sequence goes on from NZ_VDLV01000001.1 coordinate 214,578, forward strand.
GCCGAATCCGACGATGTGTCCGTCCTGGTTGTAGCGCTGCAAGATCGGCCGCGTAGGGTCTACGGCAGTACAAATCTCTTCGATCATGCGGCTGGCCGCTTCATTCCTGCCATAGGCGACCTTATGGCCCCGGGCGGCGGCGAGTGCGGCGATGACCGCGTAATAAGGGGTGGCGCCGGTCGTGGCGGCGACACGGACGCTGTGGGTGGTGTGGTCCAGCTCATGGTCGATACTGAGGATCAGCAGGCGCCGAATCAGATCGGCGTGGGCCAACGGGGCGCCGCAGGAACGAGTAATGAACTCGTGCAAGGGTTGCGTGCTCGGCTCGGTCGCCCCCACGACCAGCGCGGCAAACCATCTCACGACATCGGCGCCCGTACGGGCATAACTTTCAGGGGAAAGGTCGAACGCCTTGGGGTTTTCTCGCTGAACCAGGGGGAAAAGCGCGATGGCTTTTTCCTGGGCGGACATGTGCTCATAAATCTTCAGCAGTTGGGCGCTGTCCTTCGGCGCACGAGGCAGTGACTCGCCGAACGCCGACGGCACCTGCCAGATCAATTCAGCCACCTCTTCGACAGTTGCGCGATCCGCGAGCTCGATGACGTCGTGGCCGCGATAAAACAGCCCGTCATCGGTGATCAGCGTAATTGCACTGTCCGACGGCGGCGAGCGCTTCGCCATGGGTTTCTCTGCCGCCGGGACTTTCACCAGCCGCTGGATATCCTCGGCCCAATAGCGACGCTTGGGCGTCCCGGCAATTTTGATGGAGCGAATATTCTTGCGGCTGACGTAGGCGTACAGCGTTGGCAGGCTGACCCGGAGCAGGGCGGCCGCCTCGTCTGCGGAGAGGTAAAGGCCTTCTTGTTCTGGCATGACGGGCCCACTCAAGTGAATTGAAAGGCGTACATGTTTATTGGATATGCCGTCATGTCGTCAACATGTATTGGCGATAAAAAATCCAGTCTCTGTTGGTGGGACAACTGAGGGCTGATAAGCCCGATCCAGCGGGGATGTTGACGAAAAAAATCAAGATTTACAGGGTTTCACCCCCTATGTAGATTTCGGCTGCGCAAGAGATGTTCACATTGATTTCGATGCATCGATAAAAATAATAACGAAAGGGTGAAACGCATGGCTTGGTTAGGTTTCGCAATGGTCGTCACGTTTATGGCACTGATCATAAGCAAGCGGCTTTCTGCTGTGACGGCACTTATCCTGATTCCGGTTGCCTTCGGGCTGGCCAGTGGGGCAGGACCGGAACTGGGCGGGATGGTGATGAATGGCGTGAAGCAAGTAGCGCCCACCGCATTGATGCTGATGTTTGCAATCCTGTATTTCGCAATCATGTTCGACGCTGGGCTCTTCGAACCCGCCGTGCGACGCATTCTTCGCTACGTAGGCAATGACCCCCTTAGAGTGGTACTTGGCACTGCACTGCTGGCCACGGTTATTTCTTTTGATGGGGATGGCGCAACGACGGTCCTGATCGTAACGACCGCATTCCTGCCGCTTTACCTGCGCCTCGGAATGAACCCGCTTATTCTGGCGTTGATGCTCTTGCTGACAAACACGGTGGTCAACCTGATTCCGTGGGGAGGGCCGGTCGCCCGCGCCGCCAGTGCACTTCACCTCGATGTGGCGCAGATGTTCCTGGGGTTGGTGCCGGCAATGTTCGCCGGACTTGTCTACGCGTTTCTCGTGGCGTTCTGGATAGGCCGCAAGGAACGGCGCCGCTTGGGATGGACGCCCGGTACCCAGGACGCCGCACCGGAGGAGGCCGCGTTACCGACCGTGCAGAGTGAAACCCATCGACCGAAACTTTTCTGGATCAACCTGGCGCTTACCGCCGGCCTCATGTACTCGATGGCGACAGGGCTGGCACCTTTGCCGATGTTGATGATGGTAGGGTTTTCCCTGGCGCTGTTGATCAACTATCCGCGCCTGGCGGAGCAGAAAGCGAGAGTCGCGGCTCACGCGGAAAGCGTGCTGATGGTGATCGCGCTTATATTTGCCTCAGGTGCCTTCACGGGGATTTTGTCAGGCACCGGGATGGTCGACGGCATGTCAGAGAAAATCGTCCAGTTGATTCCCGAGGGCGGTGGCCAATACTTCGGCATCATTACCGCACTGGTTGCCTTGCCGCTTAACTTCCTGCTGTCCAATGACGCATTTTTCTTCGGTATCTTGCCGGTGCTCGGGGCAGCGGCTGCCGAATACGGCATCGACCCGATGCATATCGCGCGCGCGGCGGTGCTGGGGCAACCGGTCCATGCATTAAGCCCATTGGTTGCGGCGGTTTATCTCATTAGTGGAATCATCAAGCGTGACATGGGCGATATGCAACGCTATTGCCTGCTCTGGGCCATAGGCAGCAGTCTTGTCCTGATTATAACGGCCGCTATGACGCGGGCAATTATCTGATCAACTAGTTCACTGCGCCGAAGTTTCAAGGACGCCTGTTCGCGTCTGCTCACGTCAAAATAAGAATAATAGATGAGGTGGTCGATGAAATCGATTAACGCCGTCGCTATGACGTTGCTGTCGACATTGTGTGTGTCTGATGTTTGTCTTTCAGCAAGCATCAGTAATCCAGACAGGTTCCAGCATGAAGGCAAGTTGAATGCGTATCTTCGTTCGATGTATATCAATACGCGGATATCCAATGACTTGATTGAAGACCGTTTTGGAGGTTTTCCCGACGGGGCCGAATTGGGGGGGACAGGGATCGGCGCGATCCTGGATTACAACTCCAGTTATTGGGCCGGGGTCGTTGGATTTGACGCTTCGTTGTATGGCGTGGCGATGATCGACTCGAAGGATAACGGGCGGGACTTGTTTGACGATTCCGATGGTACGAACGGCGGCTTCGCCAAAGTCGGACAGGGTTATTTCAAATTGCGTTATGAGGGGGCCGGTTGGAACGCTGATTCCCAGATAGGTCGCGGTCGGTTCGATGCGGGGACCTTGGTCACCCTCGACACTCGGATCGTGCCGGGTTCCTATCAGGGCGGCCGCGCCCATTTGAATTTCACCGAGATGGGCATCGGTCCACTTCCAGGTACGTTGGGGCTTGAAACGGCCTATATCAACCGCACCTCGCCTCGGGACCGGGAAGAGTTCGAGCATCTGCTGAGCCAGACGGGCGAAGAAATAAAGGACCTGTATACCTACGGCATCAATTACGATTTGAAAGCCGTTGAATTGGGTTACGCCCATGGGGTGGCGCGGGATTTCAATGAAAGCACCCGTTATGGGCTGACATTGAAAGCCCCCCTCGGCGACAAGGCCGGTGTGGTGCTGGACACTCAATATTACCAGTTCAAGAAAGCCGGGCGAATCTGGGGGCGTGATTGGGAGGCCGGCGAGGCCGCTTACGATGATGACGCGACCTGGTTGAATATCAACGTGGGTTTATTGCTCGATAAGTTGCGTCTGGGCGTTTCGTTTTCCGAAACAAATGCCAAGTTGAGCAATGGGCAATTGGGTTACGCCTATTTCGATCATGGCGATAATGTTGACGGCAGGATGGATGCCTGGACGCGTTCCGGTAATGACTTCAATAACGATGGCGAGCGCACCTGGCAACTTGGCGCCGAGTATGACTTGAGCGGGCATTCTTTATTGGGTGCTTCGCTGGATGGCTTCAAAGTCATGAGCATTTATAAACAAGGCAAGTTTGATGCGATCGATCCGTTCAGCGGCCGGCGTACCGACGTGGTCGAGCGGCAAAATGAATACCGTCTCTATTATCGCTTCGACGAAAAGGAATACGCCGGTCTTTCAGTGGGCTTGATTTATCTCAACTACCGGATTGACCAGGACTTTGTCGCAGTTGTCTCCGCGCAACCCGATAACGTCGTGAGCGGCTCTGAGGCACGGGTCTATCTGGATTATGCATTTTGATCGTTGAACCTTATTTCGAGAGGCCCTCGATGCTTGAATCTCGCCGCAAAATAGTCATTACACAGCGGTTCTTCGACGCCATGGCGATTGACTTCCTGAAGCGCCACGGTTGCGAAGTGGTCATCGCGGATCTCGCACCAGGGCAAGCGGACGGCGACCTGAATGAACAACACCTGGCGGACCTCCTCGCCGACGCCGACGCTTGGATCGTCGGCCACGCGAATATCACCGCAAGTCTGTTGAGCAGGCTACCGCGCCTGCAAGTCATCGCCCGTCGTGGCGTGGGTTATGAACGGGTCGACACTGCAGCGGTGGAGGCGGCGGGAAAAGTGGCGACCATCGCGATCGGCGGTAACGACGCCAGCGTTGCCGACCACACCGTTGCGTTGATGCTCGCGGTGTGTCGCCAGCTCAAGCAATGCCAGAAGGGGCTGTCCGCCAATGATTGGTCGATCCCTTTGGGCGGCGATTTGTACCGCAAGACGGTTGGTATCGTCGGCTTGGGCCGGATTGGCCGGGGCGTGCTGGAGCGCTTGTCCGGGTTCGAGGTGAAACCGCTGATCCATACCTCCAGCCCCGACAGCGCCCAAGCCGAGGGTAGCGTTGTGGATTTGGAAACACTGCTGAGGGAAAGCGACTTTGTCACGCTCCATGCGCCGCTCAATCCGCAGACGCGGGGGCTGATCGATGATCGTGCGCTGAACCTGATGAAGCGTTCCGCCGTGCTGATCAACACCGCGCGGGGCGGCCTGGTGCGCGATGCCGATCTGCTCAGGGCCCTGACGGAAAAGCGACTGGCAGGCGCGGGGCTCGATGTGTTCGAAAGCGAGTCGGATCCCGCCTTGATGCCTGTGACCGAGCAACTGATCCAACTCCCCAATGTGGTCGTGACCCCCCATGTCGGGGCGTCTACGGTCGAGGGGCTCAACCGTACCAATCTGATTGCCGCCCAATGTGCGGTGGCTGTGCTCGAAGGACGCAGCCCACCCAGCCATTGTGTTATCGCGGACGGGCGTCGAACCGCCGGAGAGGATGAGCAGCCATGATTCGTCGCGAAAATCCGTCGGCGGATTCACGCCCGCCGGTTCACCCTGACTTGCTGGCCGTGGCAACGTCGTTGCGCGAGGCCGGCCTGCTGCCTGTGGTTCATGGCGACGTGCAAAGCGTCCGGGCGCAGCTGGAGCGGATCAACGCCTGGGCCGCGCAGCGCAGCGTCCCGTTGTCCTACGAGCGCACCCTGGGGTTTTCCGTCAATGGGCGCAACGTGCCCTGCAAGCTCTATTGGCCGGAAGGCGATGAGACGCCTTGCTTGATGTTCTACTGCCACGGCGGCGGATTTCGCCATGGCTCGCTGGCCGGTTGGGATGCGCCGCTGCGACAGTTGGTTCGCGACAGTGGCGTAGCGGTGCTGTCCATCGACTATGCGCTGTCGCCGGAGTATCGCTTCCCGGTGGCATTCAATGAAGTGGTGGCAATTATCAGCCGTGTCATTCATCTGGGCGCCGTCACCGACTGCCCAGTGCGCGGCTACGCCCTGGGCGGCGATTCGGCCGGCGCCAACCTGGCGTTGGGGGCAGCGATTGCATTACGCGATTCGGGGATCGATGCGCTCCGGCAGTTGTTGCTGTTCTACGGCAGCTACTCGCGGGACATGAGTTCCGATTCGTGGCAACGGCTTGGCGGGTATGGAGGACAGAATCTGTCGGTCGAGACCATGAGTGCCTACTGGGCAAGCTACCTGGCCAATGACGAAGACGACTGGCGGGTGCAGCCAATCATTGCTGATTTGACGGGGCTTCCACCGGCACGATTGGTGGTCGGCGAGCTGGACCCGTTGTCGGATGAAAATCGCAAACTGGCGCAGCGGCTGAGAGACGCGGGGGTGGCGACGAACCTGCAAGTCTTGCCGAACATGACCCACGGTTTTGTCCGTTTCAATGAAAGGGCGCCCGTCGCCCGCAGCGTCATTGCCGAGCAGGGCAGCGCCTTGCGTGCGGCGCTTTCCAGGGAGGCGAACCTTCCATGAACCTTTTCCGAATCGTGGCCTTTGCCTGTGCTTGCTTCTGCACGTCCGTGGTGATGGCCGCCGGCACGCTGCCGGTCGGTCCTGCCGCAGGGGATATGGAGCTGTCGGCCTTCTATCGCTGGCCTGAAGCGATGCCCGCGTTGCCCGGGGTGCTGCTGAGAAGCGAGAGCCTGCCAGTGCAGGCGCAGATGCCCGCCGCCGCGCAGGCGTTGCGTCTGCTCTACAGTTCCAGCGACGAACGCTGGCATTCCGGTCTCGTTGCGGTCAGTGGCGCGTTGTACCTGCCGACGGGCACTCCACCCGCCGAAGGCTGGCCGCTGCTGGCCTGGGCCCATGGCACGCTGGGGATTGCCGATGCGTGCGCGCCTTCCTGGACGGGGCTGCGCGATCGCGACGCGGCGTACATCAATCGCTGGCTGGCGCGTGGCTTTGCGGTGGTCGTGACCGACTACCAAGGCCTGGGAGGGCCGGGACCGCATCCTTACACGTTCTGGCAAGCCGAGGGACGCTCCGTCATCGACTCGATTCGCGCTGCCCGCGCCATCCGGCCAGGGCTGATTGCCAATCGCACGTTCCTCGCCGGCCAATCCCAGGGCGGCGGAGCGGCGTTGGGCGCGGCCATCCTTGCCGCGAGCTACGCGCCGGAGCTGTCTATCCTGGGCGCGCTGCTGACGGCACCGAACAGCACCTTTCCCCAAGGCCCCATTTCGCTGCCACCGCGCCAGTCCAACACCGTGTTCCTGGCGCTGGCGTCCGGCGGCCTGCGCGACGACGGGCCGCGAGTAGAAGGCATCCTGACCACCAAGGGTCTTCAATTGCTGGCGGTCGCCCGGCAGAGCTGCACCCGTGACGTCGCGCTCAAATCCAAGGCATTGCAGATCAGTTCGTTTGCCGAGCTGTTGACCATCACTCCAGAGACGCTGGCCGGGCTTCGTATCCCGACCACCGACATGCCACAGGCATCCATCGCCTTCCCGCTGTTCATCGCCACCGGCCAGGCAGATCACACGATTACGCCGGAGCGGCAATATGCGGTCGCGGCGGCGTTGTGCGCCGCCGGCAACGCAGTCACTTGGCGCATGTATGAAGGCCTGGGGCACGACGGGGTGCTGCATGGTTCGCTGGAAGATGCCTTAGCCTTCGTCGGGGCCCGGCTTGGCGGACAGGACGCTGGTTCAAATTGCGCAACCCTGCAATGGCCCGGTCCGCCAGGTGAACGAAATCCTGATGCGCTGTTCAATGACGATTGAAGCGTTCAGGCCTTCGCGTCGATGTCCGCTGAGAACGTCATGTCCTTGTATTTTTCCAGCGACCGGATTCGCTCGGCGAGCGCTTCGCTGATGGATGCGTAGGCTGTACTGCCCAAGGCCAGGCGTAGCGGCGGATGAATCATATCTGCGGCATCGATCAAGGCCTCGACGGTTCTTCCAGCGTCGCCCTTGACGACGAAGTCACCCGAGGCCAATGCCCGGCGAACCTCCCCGGCCGGGGTGTCTTCATAGCAGGCCATGGGTGTCGTGCGATCCAGCCCTTCGGCAAAATGGGTGGCGGTGGGGCCAGGCTCGATGATCACGAAATCGATCGCGAACGGCGCGACCTCCTTGGCCACGGACTCGACGAACCCTTCGATGCCCCATTTGGTCGCATGGTAAAGACTGAAGCCTGGGTAGGCTATCTGGCCGCCTTCCGAGGACACTTGGACGATGCGGCCGCCACCGTGGGCGCGCAGATGCGGCAGTACCGCGCGTATGAGGTGAATGGAGCCGATGAGGTTCGTCGCGAGTTGGCGTTCGATCTGCTCGGGACTGGCTTCTTCGGCGGCCCCGAACAGGCCGTAACCGGCGTTGCTTACGACCACATCAATCCGTCCGGCTGCTTCGAAGGCCTGTGAAACAACCGCAGTGATTGCCGCTGTATCGGTGACATCGAGTGTCAGTACCTGCAAGCGATCGCCGTGTAACGCCAGCAAATCGTCCAGCGCGCCTTGCCTGCGCAGCGTGGCGATGACACGGTCGCCGCGCCCGAGCAACCGCTCGCAGAGAAGACGGCCGAGGCCGGTGGATGTACCTGTAATCAACCAAGTTTTCATCGTGCACTCTCCTTGGACATGCCCTGTGGGAGCGAGCCTGCTCGCGAAGGCGGTGGTCAGCATGAGGTGTGTACAGAAAGGGCCTCTTCGCGAGCAGGCTCGCTCCCACATTGGTCTGGCGCAGGCGTTTCAGAGTTCACGCCGAACAGACGGTCCGGCGAATAACAACCGGCCCTTGGTCTCAATGCAACGAATGCCGGGTCGAGGCCTCTGATGACTAACGAGCCGCAGCTTTGAACCCCAGGACTGCTGCGTTTTTTCATCCCGACAGGTGATTGTTTTCATGACGATGGCTGAGAAAAACCACATTGACTGGCTGGTCGAACAATCGATGCTCAAGGCTGCGAGGCAGCGGGCCAAGCTCTATTCGGGGCAGGGACGTCTCTGGCAGCAGCCCTTTGCGCACACTCGCCCCCGTGATGCCTCGGCGCTGTCTTCGGTGTGGTTTACGGCGTACCCAGTGTCCATCGTTACCCGCGAAGAGGGCACCGTCCTCGAGGCGCTGGGGGACGAAACGCTGTGGCACGCGTTGTCGAAAATCGGTATCCAGGGCATCCACAACGGCCCGCTGAAGCAATCGGGTGGCCTGCGGGGCACCCGATACACTCCGACCATCGATGGCAACTTCGACCGCATCAGCTTCGACATCGACCCGGAACTGGGTACCGAGGCCCAGCTCCAGGCGTTGACGCGCATGGCCGCTGCGCACAACGCGGTGGTCATTGACGATGTCATCCCGTCCCATACTGGTAAAGGTGCGGATTTTCGCCTGGCAGAAATGGCCTATGAAGATTATCCGGGGCTCTACCACATGGTGGAGATCCGCGAGGAAGACTGGCCGCTGCTCCCCGAGGTCGAGGAGGGGCGTGATGCGCAGAACCTCACCGCGCAGCAGGTGGACGCTCTGCGGGACAAGCACTACATCGTTGGCCAGTTGCAGCGAGTGATTTTCTTCGAGCCCGGCGTCAAGGAAACCGACTGGAGTGCGACCCCTGTCGTCATAGGCGTCGATGGCAAGCCGCGGCGTTGGGTCTACCTGCATTATTTCAAGGAAGGCCAGCCGTCGCTGAACTGGCTCGACCCAAGCTTTGCCGCGCAGCAGATGATCATCGGCGATGCGCTGCACGCCATCGATTGCATGGGGGCGAAGATCCTCCGTCTGGATGCCAACGGCTTTCTTGGCGTGGAACGCAAGCTCGACGGCACCGCCTGGTCCGAGAGCCATCCGTTGTCGATCACCGGCAACCAGTTGCTCGGCGGTGCGATTCGCAAGGCCGGCGGTTTCAGTTTCCAGGAGCTGAACCTGACCCTCGATGACATCGCCGCCATGTCCCACGGCGGCGCGGACCTGTCCTATGACTTCATCACGCGCCCGGCCTACCAGCATGCATTACTGATGGGCGACACCGAATTCCTGCGGTTGATGCTGCGCCAGATGCATGCCTTCGGCATCGATCCGGGGTCGCTGATCCACGCGTTGCAGAACCACGACGAATTGACCCTCGAGCTGGTGCATTTTTGGACGCTGCACGCCCACGACACCTACCTGTACCAAGGCCAGACGTTCCCCGGCAGCATCTTACGCGAGCACATCCGCGAGCAGATGTACGAGCGCCTGTCCGGTGAACATGCGCCTTACAACCTCCGGTTCGTGACCAACGGCGTGTCCTGCACCACGGCCAGTATCATCACCGCGGCGTTGGGCATTCGCGATCTCGATGCGATCACCGCCGCCGATATCCAACAGATTCGCCAGGTCCACCTGTTGCTGGTGATGTTCAACGCCATGCAGCCGGGCGTGTTCGCCTTGTCGGGCTGGGATCTGGTGGGGGCATTGCCGCTGCCGGCGGAGCAGGTCGAACACCTGATGCGCGACGGCGATACGCGCTGGATTCATCGCGGTGCCTACGACCTGGTGGACCTCAACCCGCAAGCGCCGTTGTCGGCTGGGCAGATGCCCCGGGCAAGGACTTTGTACGGCAGCCTGCCGGGCCAATTGAAGGATCCGGATTCGTTCGCCTCGCAACTGCGCAGGATCCTGGCTGCGCGCCGGGCCTACGACATCGCGGCGAGTCGCCAGATACTGATTCCGGACGTCGAACATCCGGCGCTGCTGATCATGGTCCACGAACTGCCGGCCGGCAAAGGCACGCAGATTACTGCGCTGAACTTCGGCTCGACGCCGATCACTGAAACCCTGCACCTGCCGGATATTGCGCCGGGGCCGGTGGTGGACATCATCAATGAGCGGGTCGAAGGGGATCTCACGGACGAGGGCGAGTTCACCATCACGCTGGATGCGTTCGAGGGGTTGGCGCTGCGGGTGGTGAGCAGCTCGCCGATGATCTAGGGGAAGCAAATCGAGGTGAATGATCGCTCAATCACCTCGATTTCGCTGCAAGCGCGTCGTGGAAATTATCGAGGTGCGGTGTTGGCTGCAGACGCTTGCTCCGCCACGGTGGATTTGGGCGAGCGCATCAACAAGGGGCCGAACGTAGCCAGCAGCCCAAGCATGACCAGCGGGAAAAACATCAGCTTGCTCAAGCCAAAATTACTCACGATCACGGTAATGGCTGCGGGGCCGACCAGCATCCCTGAAAAACCGATGCAGTTGACGATTCCGATATTGCGACCGGCATATTCCGGGTCCCTGCGCCCGGCGGCGGAGATCATCAGGGGCGCGATGCAGGACAGGCCAAGCCCGAACAGCGCGAAGCCGACGATCCCCGTCGTTGCGCTGCCGCCAACGATGGTCAGGATCATGCCCAGCACGCATACCACCCCGCAGCCGAAAACCACTTGGGCATTGCCGAACGCCGCGGCCAACCGATCGCCGAACAATCGTCCGACGAACGCGGCCCCGACGAATACAGACACCGCCATGCCCGCCGTCGACGTACTGGTCGAGAATTCTCGACGAATGTATTCCTGGCCCCAATCGGCAATCGCGTTTTCGCCCATCATGCTCCCCAGCAACAAGGTGCCGAGGGCAATCATCACCAGCAGGGTTTTGACCGACGGCCCGGTACCGGCTTCGCCAGTGGGCGCGCCTGTCTGCCAATCGCTGTTCGACGGTTCCGGAACGTCGTGTTTACCCAAGAGCCATCGGCTGAAGACGCACCCCACCAGGAACATCGCCAGGCCCAGCACAGTAAAGGGGACTTGTACGCTGTCGGTATACAGGCCGGTCAGCCAACTGCAGACCATCCCCAGCAAGAAGCCACCCAAGGAATAGAACGCGTGGAAACCGGACATGATCGAGCGTCGATAGAAACGCTCGACTTGAACTCCATGGGCGTTCAACGCGGTATCCAGCGCGCCGCGCAGCAGGCCGAGTACCACGCCAAAGCTCAGCGCGAACCAGAAGCCTGTGACGAAGCCCAGTGGAATGATTGAAAGAGGATAGGCGAGGGCGCAGATGGTGATGACCGGCTTCGCCCCGAAGCTGTCGAGCAAGCGACCCACCCACAGCGCCCCCGCCGCCGAACCGACGCCGACGCCGAGCGCGATCAAGCCGAAGTCCCCATCGCCCAGCTCACCGCTGAAACCCAGTTGCGCCCGGAAGACGCTGACGCCTGTGGACCAGATGTACATCATGGCGCCAATCATCATGAAGCCGAGAAAAGTCGCGATGCGCGCCTTGCGGATACGACCGGGGACCGGTGTCGTTTCTAGAGTCTTGATCACGCTGCATTGTCCTGTTGTTTTTGTGGGGGGCATGCACAGATGAGTTATACGTATAACTGGCAAAAAGTAAAATCGAGTGGCCGTTCGCTGTCAACTGCTTTTGGATCTATGGTCCGTATTTAAGATGGATCATGGCCATTCAGGCGGCAAATACAGTTTTCCGGGCATAGCGGCGTGGTCTATTTGGTGAATTTGGGTTATACGTATAACTTAATCCGTCCAACGTAGAGCCCTTCGTGTCTTCACAACAGCAAACATTGCCGTGCATCACTCCCCACATGGCTGCCTATCGGCTGACGTTCCTGATGGCCGGCCTCTGCATGGGCGCATGGGCGCCCCTGGTTCCGTTCGCGCGCAATCGCGCCAGGATCGACGACGGCGCGTTGGGTCTTCTGTTACTTTGCCTTGGGCTGGGGTCGTTGATCATGATGCCGCTTGCCGGAGTCCTGAATGCGCGTCGGGGCTGTCGTTTCACCATGCATGTCGGCATCGCGCTGGTTTTCCTGACGCTGCCGCTGTTGGCTACGGTGCATTCGTTCTCCGGCCTGGTGGTGACCCTCATGCTCTTTGGCGCGGGCTGCGGAACGGTCGATGTGACCATGAATGTGCAAGGCGTGATGGTCGAGCGCGCTACCGGGCGGTCTCTCATGTCCGGCTTCCATGGTTTGTTCAGCCTTGGAACGATTGTCAGCGCCGCGGTGATCACCGGGTTGTTATGGCTCGGTGCGACACCGTTGCTTGCCAGTTGCGCGGTGCTGGTGGCGCTGGGCGCCTTCGTGTTGACGGCCGGACGCCAGATGTTGGGGCGTAGCGGCGACGCAGCCGGCCCTGTCTTTGCCAGGCCCTCCGGCAACGTATTGATGCTTGGGATACTCTGCCTGATCGCATTTCTCGCCGAAGGCGCCATCCTTGATTGGAGCGCGGTGTTCCTCGTTCAGGTTCGTGCTGTCGAGCCTGCCATTGCAGGCCTGGGCTATGCGGTGTTTGCCGTGATGATGGCCTTGGGACGATTGACTGGCGACCGGATTGTGGCGAGGCTCGGTCCCCGCACGGTGCTCGTGGGCGGGGGCCTGATCGTCATGTCGGGATTCGTGCTGGTGGTGTTCGCGACAAACTGGTTATGGAACCTGGTGGGTTTCGGGGTCGTTGGCGCGGGGCTGGCGAACGTCGCTCCGGTTTATCTGTCGCTGGCCGGTGCCCAGCGCACGATGCCGGGTGAGTTGGCGATTGCCGCAGCCACCAGCCTCGGTTACCTCGGCATCCTGATGGGGCCGGCGGCAGTGGGTTTGTTCGCGCACCTGTCCAGTCTCTCGGCGGCGCTGCTGGCCGTTGCTTCACTGATGACCGCGATTATCGTCAGCGCCGCTCGGCTGGTTCCGAAGGCTTCCCGCCAGCGGTTACACTGAGCGTCTTTTTTTTCACGGACCTCGCCTGAGGTCCTTCAAGGTTTGGGATACACGCGATGGCATCGGTTTCAATGAAAGACGTAGCACTGGCGGCAGGGGTGTCCCAGCCGGCGGTGTCCTACGCCTACAATCGCCCCTCCAAGTTGTCGCAGGCCCAGCGCGAGCACATTCTCCAGGTGGCTGCTTCGTTGGGCTACCCGGGGCCGAACGTCCTGGGGCGTAGCCTTCGCTCCGGAAAAATCGGGGCGATCGGGCTGATGATGATGGACAAGCTGTCGCTGGCATTCGCTGACCCCTGCACGATTGCCTTGCTACGGGGCATCAGCGAAGTGGGGGAACTGGAAAATGTCGCGCTGACCTTGTTTCCCCTCAACAACAACCGGCTCGTCGGTCGCGCCCCGGCTGAGAAACATGGCAGCCTGGCGCTGCGTGGCCTGGTGGACGGCCTGATCATTTCGACATTGCCCGATGACCACCCCGCGGTATTGGCGGTGGTGAAGCAGAACATCCCTTTTGTGGTGATCGACTCGCCACTGGTACCCGACTCGTTTTTTGTCGGGATTGACGACCGGGGTGCCGCTCGCATGCAGGTCCAACATCTGCTGGACCTGGGGCACCGGAAGATCGGGATCATCATCGACCGGCTCAATCCTGACGGTTATCGCGGCCCGATTGACCGGCAGCGATTCGAAAGCGCGAGCGAACGTATCGTCAGGGAGCGCCTCACGGGGTATCTCGAAGCCGCCAGCGAAGCTGGCCTGGCGTTCGAAGACCTGAGCATCATTGAAGCGGGCGGATTGGATTCGACGTCCGGACAAGCGGCGGCGTTTACGCTGCTGACCTCCAACGATGTCACGGCGGTCGTTGCCTGTTCGGACGTCATGGCAATCGCTTGCATGAAGACGGCCCATGCGCTCAATCGCGACGTCCCGCAAAGCCTTTCGGTGATCGGTTTCGACGACATTCCGGAAGCGGTTCAGCTCGGCTTGACGACCATTGGTCAACCCATGGTGGAGAAGGGGGTCTACGCCGCGAGAATGTTGACTGAACAACTCAATGCTCCGGCGGGCACCCGGCTCCAGCCCGAGCAGAAGATCTTCCCGACGAAACTCATCGTGCGCACGTCGACGCAGGCTGTACAGGCACCCTGAGCCTAGCTGGCGGGACTGCGGCGTAGCGCTACACCGCAGTCCCGCCCTGGGGTTTGAATCAAGGCGATTGTCGCTTGAAGATATTCGCGACCCGCAACGCGTTGGCGGCAATGGTGAGGGCCGGATTCACGGCTGCCGAGGAGGGAAAGAACGAACTGTCGACGACCCAGACGTTATCCAGGTCATGCATCTTGCAGGTGACGTCCAGCACACTCGACATTGGATCATGACCCATCACGGCAGTGCCGCACTGATGTGAATTGGTGGCGATGCCCATGCGCGCCTTCAAGATCAGTGGATAGCCCGCCTTGCGCATGACTAGGCTGGTCTTGCTCACCAGCACTTCGTGGGCCTTGAGGTTGTTCGGCGTCCAATGGACCTTGATGGCCCCTCGGGACGTGTCGTAGGTGATGCGGTTTTCCTGCGTCGGCAGGTCTTCAGACGTCAGGTACAAGTCGACGCTGTGGTCGGTGATGTACCGTGACGCGAACCTTGGTAGCCAAGGGCGCATGGCGGTAATCATCGGCTCGCGAATCTTCCCCAGCATCTGCACGTTGCCCAGCGGAAACGCATTGTCGGGGCCGGCGTTGTACCAATCGTTGAGGGCCAGGGTTTTCTGGAACATGACCGGATTCTTGCGCCGAGGATCGACCGCCAGCATGAACGTGCTGTTGTGCACCATATAGTTGCGACCCAGTTGCCCTGAGCGATTGCCCAGTCCTTCAGGGTGCTGCTCGTTTGCTGACTTGAACAGCAACGCCGCGCTATTCACCGCGCCACAGGCGAGGACAAATCGCTTGGCCCGCAGCTTCACTTCGCGGCCCTTGAACACACCCTGGGCCTCGATCACGGAGCGGCCGTCGGCGCCCGTTACCAGCCGATTGATGGTGGTGCGGGTCATCAGCCTGATCGAAGCGCTGCGCAGCGCCGGTCTCAATGCCGATACTTCGGCGTCTGCCTTGGCATCCATCAGGCATGGATAACCATCGCAGGTCGAGCACAGCACGCAGGCACCGCTATCGCCATAGTCCACCGCCGCAGGCATCACGAAGGGCCTCAATCCGCCACGTCGCATGCTTTGTTCCAGCGCCTGCAGCGCCGGATCGTGCTGTAGCGCCGGCTGCGGAAACGGGCCGGAACGCCAAGGCTCGCTGGGGTCGCTGCCCGCCTGGCCATGGACGCGATAGAGTTTTTCCGCTTCGGCGTACCAAGGCTCCAGGTCCGCGTAGTTGATCGGCCAGGCAGGGGAGACGCCTTCGGCATGCTGGATCTCACCAAAATCCTCCTCACGAAAACGTGGAAGCATGGCGCCGTAGAACTTGGTGTTGCCGCCGACGTAATAGAACACCCCGGGAGAAAACGGTTGGTCGGCTGAGTCCAGCCATTGCTCGGCGTTGCGGTAGCGTCCTTCGCCGAAGACCGATTCGGCGCTCCAGTTCTGTACCTCGCGAGGCAGGAAATCGCCGCGCTCGACGATCACGATGTCCAGCCCGCTGTCGCGCAGGGCATGGGCGAAGGTCGAGCCGCCCATGCCCGAGCCGATGATCAAGACATCACAGTTGATATTGCCATCTGCATCAGGTGTCACCACGTCGAGGGCGCGCGGTTCGCGCGGCGCCCCCGGTTGTGGATTCAGCTCTGCATGATGCGAAATCAATGCATCACTCATTTGAGCCGCTCCAGTGCTTACAGGTGTTGTTCGGAATTGCGGATTTCCCAGTATTCATCCTGGCGTTCATCGGTGATGTACTCAGGAATCGGGAAGTCCCACCAGCCAGGCACCCAGGGACCGGCAGCATCGCGGTCGGTCGGGATCTCGATCAGCACGGGCGCGTTCAGGTCCAGCGCCTGCTGCAGTGTCGGTTCCAGGTCCTCCGGGCGTTCGACGCGAAAGGATTTCAAGCCGAAGGCTTCACCAACGGCCTTGAAGTCCGGGCTGTACGGCGTACCGTCCGGGTGATTGAACTCGGTGCCGATATGGCGGCTCGTCTGTTTGCGCTGGCCTCCGCGAATCGACATGTAGCCGGCGTTGTTCTGGATCAGGAACACCACGGGGATGTTGTTGGTCACGCAAATGGCAATTTCCTGAGAGGTCATCAGGAAGTCACCATCGCCCAGGATGCACACCACCGGTTGGTTCGGCGCAGCAAGCTTGGCACCGATCGCTGCAGGAACGGCCCAACCCATCGATGAAAAACCGCCCGAGGTCAGGTGGGTGCGCGGTGTGTAGACCGGGAAAGTCTGTTTGACCGCGCCCTGCGTGTTACCCGACCCCACCACGACGATGGTGTCGCGCGGAAAGACTTTGCGCAGGGCGCCCAACGGACGTTGAGACGTGAAAGGGAAACGGTCCGAATCACGCCGGCCAGCCAGTTTGGATTCCCATTCCGCCTGGTAGCCACGCAGGTCGCTCAGGTACTCCTCACGGTCGACGACCTGGCCTTTCAGGCCTTCGACGATATGTGCCAGGGCGTGTTTCGCGTCGGCACAAATACCCACCGTCACCGGATAGTTCTTGCCGATTTCATGGGGGTCGATGTCGATGTGAATCAGCTTCGACGGTGGAATCGCAAAGGTGACGCCCTTGGCGTAGCTGGATGACGACCAGTCCGTGAAACGGCAGCCCACGGCGATGATCACATCGGCGGTAGAGGCGACCTTGTTGCCGCACATCGTGCCAGTCTGGCCTACGCTGCCGGCGAACAACGGATGGTCTTCCGGGAAGCCGCTTTTGCCGTTCCATGTGGTGACCACTGGAATTTTCCAGGCCTCGGCCAGGGCCAGCACCTCGGCACTGGCTTCGCCGGTGATGACACCGCCACCGATCACCAGCACCGGCCGTATGCAGGCCTTGAGCTCTTCGACGGCACGGGCCGTGGCCGCCGGGTCCGGAAAGCTCTTGCCGATCGGTGTGCGTTCTTCCAATGCATGCAGCGTGACGTCAGCCGCCTCGGCCTGGACGTCCATCGGGATTTCCAGATGAACAGGGCCAGGTCGGCCAGTCACCATGGCGCTCCAGGCACGGTGCATCATGAAGGGCAGGTCTTCGACGCGGGTCGCCACCCAATGACGCTTGGTGACCGCTTCGGCGATCTTCGGAAAGTCGTTGTCCGTGTAGCGCTCCAGTTCCTGCAGCAGACCGTGGCCGCGCATGTGCGTGGGTGGCCCACCGGTGATGAGCATCAGGCTGGTGGAGTCGGTGAACGCGGTGGCCATGCCGATCACTGTGTTGGCCGCGCCGGCACCGATGGACGTCACCGCTGCCATGGGTTTGCCGCACACCCGGTAGTAACCGTCGGCGAGGTGAACCGCGCTCTGTTCGTGGAAGACCTGGATGAATTTCAGCTTCGAATCTTCTTCAAGAAACGCGTCGGTCAGCGTCCAGATACCGTGTCCGGGAATGCCGGCGACGTATTCGACGCCATAGTTCTTGAGGGTTTGCGCCACGATCTGGCTGCCGGTCAATTTGCTCATGACAGGACTCCTGGGGTTGATGGAAGAGGGATTGAAGTGAGAGGGGTGGATGCGTCGGAACTGGCGGGTTTCTGCCCGCGGCCGCGGGTTGCCCATGCCAGGCCTTGTTTGGTCAGGCGACGGATATTGGGGTCGGCCAGATTGCCGGTGTCGTGGCCGATGGAGTGGTAGAACACCCGGCCCTGGCCCCACTGGCGAACCCAGGCGACCGGGCTTCGATGACCGCTGAGCCACGGGAACGGGTTGCCATCGAACGTGGTTTCGGCGAGCACGTGAATGTTCGGGTCGACCTGCATGTAGTACTGCTCGGACCGGACCTCGAAATCTTCGACGCCCTGGGTCACTTCATGGCCATAGTCGATGACGTTGACTTGGTAGGGATGGGGGAAGCCTTCGCCCATCGGATGCTCCAGAAACGATCCACCGAGCACCCAGTGGTATTTCAGGCTCGCCCGGAACGCTGCGCCTGCGCCGTGCCAACCGACCAGTCCGGTCCCGTTTTCGATCGCATGGAGCAGGTGGTTTTCCTGGGATGCGGTCAACGTTTCGGTGGTGACGGCGTTGTTCCAGCCGATCACGATCAGGTCGTAGCCGGTCAAGTCCCTGTCCAGCGTGAAAATGTCGGTGGATTCCTCCACGTCGAAATCCAGCTCCTGGAAAACGGTCCGCGCCCATGCGGCAATTTCGTACGGGTAATGGCCGGGCCAGCCACCGTATAGATACAAGACTCGACTCACGGTTGATCACCTCTCAGGTTAGGTGTGATTGTTAAGTTATACGTATAACCGTTTTTTTAAGTTATCACCCAGAATTGCCCTGTCAATGGCTGGGTTATACGAATAACGAAATCATTCATGACCTGCTTCAGCTGTGCGTCGACACTGCGTCAGGTTGCGTCATCAATACAGGGGCTGCGAAATTGCCGGGGAAGGGGGCCTGGGAAAAGATGAACGTCATGTTGAGGGCATGACGCGTGCCCTCAAGTACCTGGAGCCTGTGATGATTCGTTATCTGAAAAAAAGCAAACCCGTCGAAGCCCAAGCCGAAATCGCCTCTCAAGTGCGCGATACGGTGGAGCAGATCATTGCCAACGTCGCCCGCAATGGCGATGCCGCCGTCCGTGAGTACTCCAGGAAATTCGACCAATGGGACCCCGCGTCCTTTCGCTTGAGCGAGGCAGAAATCGCCGCCTGTGTCGCGAGTCTGTCGGAGCAGGAAATTGGCGATATCAAGTTTGCCCAGGCGCAAGTGCGGCGTTTCGCCGAGGTGCAGAAGGCGTCGATGCACGACGTCGAGGTCGAGACGTTGCCGGGTGTCATCCTGGGGCATCGCAACATCCCGGTGAATTCGGTGGCTTGCTACATTCCCGGTGGCAAATACCCGCTGCTGGCGTCGGCGCACATGAGCGTGCTCACGGCGAAGGTGGCTGGAGTCAAGCGTGTGGTCGCCGCCGCGCCGCCGTTCGATGGCAGGCCGCACCCGGCCATCGTGACCGCCATGTATTTAGCCGGTGCCGATGAAATCTACTGCCTGGGTGGGGTGCAGGCCATTGCCGCGTTTGCCTTGGGAACCGCCGATCTGAAGCCGGTCGACATGATCGTCGGCCCGGGCAATGCCTATGTTGCGGAGGCCAAGCGACAACTGTTCGGCAAAATTGGTATCGACTTGATCGCCGGCCCGACCGAAACCCTGGTCATTGCCGATGACAGCAGCGACGTCGAGATCATCGCCGCAGACTTGCTTGGGCAGGCGGAACACGGTGTTAACTCTCCGGCGGTTTTCCTCACGAACAGCCCGGCGCTGGCGGGAAACCTGCCGGCTGAAATCGAACGCCAGTTGGGCATTTTGTCGACAGCGCCGGTTGCCTCCGTCGCCTGGCGTGATTATGGCGAAATCATCCTTTGCGACACGGTCGAGGAGCTGGTGCAGGAAGCCGATCGGATCGCCTCCGAGCATGTGCAGGTCATGACGCGCGATCCGCTGTACTTCCTGGAAAACATGACCAACTACGGCGCGTTGTTCCTGGGCGAACGCACTAACGTCTCGTATGGCGACAAGGTCATCGGCACCAACCACACGCTGCCAACCACCGGCACGGCGCGTTACACGGGTGGGTTGTGGGTCGGTAAGTTCATCAAGACGTGCACCTACCAACGCGTGCTGACCGACGAGGCTTCGGTATTGGTCGGCGAATATTGTTCTCGACTGTGCGGTATGGAAGGATTTGCCGGACATAAGGAGCAAGCGGATATTCGCATTCGTCGTTACAAGCAGCCCGCCTGACGCATTGACCTAATGAAACCGGCCGCCTTCAAGGGCGGCCGGTTTTTTTGCTCGGCTTTTTGTGTTGTGCCCCGGTTCAGGCCGGTATCACCACGAAGCTCTCCGGTTTGCAGGTAAGTGCCACATCCGATCCAGGTGGCAGCGTCAGGCTGCCAGGGGTCGGCAACTGTTGGCATTTGAGGTCCAGGGTACCGCCGGCAACGGTGACGCGGTAGATGACTCGATTGCCGATGAACGAGGTGTCCTTGACCTTGCCGATAAATGCCCCTGTGGCCAGCGTCGCGCCTTGGGCCGGTTCCAGGCCAATGGTCTCAGGGCGGATCGAGACATTCACCGGTCCCGCACCGAGGCTTTCACGGGCGGTATGCGCGTAACGTCCGAACGGCAGGTCCACGTAGCCACCGCCAGGATGGCTAGGTCCGAAAGTACCGTTGACGATGTTGGTATCGCCGAAGAATTTCGCGGCGAACAACGTGCGTGGCGACCAGTACATCTCCTGCGGTCCGCCGATCTGCTCGATGCCGCCCTTGTTCAGCAATACGACGCGATCGGACAGAATCATCGCCTCGTCCTGGTCATGGGTCACATAGACGAAGGTGGTCGACGTCTCTTCATGGATCCGTTTGATCTCGTTGAGCATGTGGTGACGAATCTTCAGGTCCAGGGCCGCCAGGGGTTCGTCCAGCAACAGCACGGCGGGGCGGTTGACCAACGCACGGGCCAGTGCGACGCGTTGGGCCTGGCCACCGCTGAGTTCGGAAATCCATCGGTTCTTGAACGTGTCCAATTGGACCAGCTCCAGGGCCTTGGTGACTTCGCGTTTTATCTCGTCCTTGGGCTTGTTCTTCAGGCGCAGCCCGAAAGCGACATTGTCGAAGACGTCGAGGTGTGGGAACAACGCGTATTTCTGGAAAACCATGTTCACCGGACGGTGTTCGGGCGCCAGGGAAGTGGAGTCCTTGCCATCGATCACGACTTTGCCGGTGGTCGGTTCTTCGAAGCCGGCAATGATGCGCATCAGTGTGGTCTTGCCGCAGCCGCTCGGCCCCAGCAGAGTCAGGATTTCGTTGCGCTTGACGGTCAGGTCGATTTTGCCGAGGGCTGTCAGGTTGCCGTAGCTTTTGGATATCCCGGTCAGTTCGATGCTATGGGTCATGTTGGTTACTCCGCAGTTTCAGCACGTTCAAGTTCGAGGCGACGACGGCGCAGGGTCATGACCAGGCCGGCGATGACGATGATGGCGATGGTCACAACCAGCATGAACACCGAGGCGGCATTGATGGTTGGGCTGACAGCGCGGCGCATCATCGAGAGAATCATCAGCGGCAGCGTGGTATCGCTGCCGGTAACGAATACGGTGATCAGGAATTCATCCATGGAGAGCGCCACCGCCAGGATGGCGGCGCCGGCAATGGTCGGGCCGATGATCGGCAGGGTGACCAGCCAGAACGCCTTGAGCGGTGAGGCGCCCAAGTCCCGCGCGGCCTCTTCGAATGACAGGTCGAAGTACTCCAGGCGCGAACGCACGGACTCGAC
Organism: Pseudomonas brassicacearum subsp. neoaurantiaca; assembly: GCF_013608025.1. GTDB lineage: Bacteria > Pseudomonadota > Gammaproteobacteria > Pseudomonadales > Pseudomonadaceae > Aquipseudomonas. Next base: position 236,133 of record NZ_VDLV01000001.1, read on the forward strand.
GAAGAACGGAAACGTGAACAGCGTGTGACCGATGATCACGGTGAGCAATGAACGCGGCAGGCCAATCAACGAAAAGAAGATGACCAGCGCGATGCCAAGGAACAAGCCAGGCAGCGCAATCGGTGCGAAGTTCATGAAGGCGAACACGGCTTTGATCCGACCTTTCATGCGCATCAACGCCAGCGCCGAAAACGTGCCCAACAGTGTGGTCAGGATGGCCGAGCCCGCTGCGACGATCGCGCTGTTGGTCAATGCCGTCATGAAGTCCGAACTGTGGAACAGGGCCTCATACCATTGGGTGGAGAAACCTTCGAACGGGAACGACAACGAAGCTGAAGCGTGGAAGCTGAACAACGCGATAATCGCGATGGGGGCGTAGAGGAAGAACATGTACAGGTAAGTGAAGAGTCTGATCATGGCGGTCACCTTGCTATTTCAGAGGGGGCGTTCAGTCGTGGTAGCGTTTGCCGGGTGCCAGGTTTGCGGCGCGCAGCACGCCCAACAACAGCGCGTAGACCAGCATGAACACCAGTAACAGCAGGTAGGCCATTGCCGCTCCCAATGGCCAGTTCCCCACCGAGCGAAACTGATTGGCGATCACCAGGCCGGTGGTCATCGCGTCCCTGCCACCCAGCAGTTGAGGCGTGACGTAGTCGCTGGCGGCCAGGACGAAGGTGAACATGAAGGAACTGACGATGCTCTTGTGGGCCATTGGCATGATGACCCGCCACAAGGTGGTGGCGCCGCTGGCGCCCAGGTCGGCCGAGGCTTCCAGATAGTCCTTCTTGATGTCGCGCAGGCCCGATACCAGCAGCAGGAGGGTAAACGGCAGCATGATGTGGACGAGGGTCAGCACTACCGCAAACTTGCTGAACACCAACCATTCCAACGGTTGATCGACGAGCCCCAGATGCAGCAGCGTCGAGTTGATCACGCCGTTGGTGCCCAGGATCGAACGCCAGGCGTAAACCCGTACCAGGTAGCTGGAGAACCAGGAGACCAGGGCCAGGTACAGCACCGCGTTGGAACGGGTCCGATAGACGATGTAATAGGCGACCGGAGCGCTGATGACGGTGGACAGCAGGGCGGTCCAGAAACCGTTTTGCAGCGCGATCCACAACGAGTCGTAGAAGCCGCTGGCGGTCAATGCCCTTGCGTAGTTGGCCAGCGTTGCGGCAGGCATCATGCTGAACGTCTTGGACGTCCAGAAACTGGCGACCAGCAGCATGACCGAGGGGATGACGAAAAATACCACCAGGAAAAACAGTGGAGGCGACGCCAGCCAGTATCCGCTGAGGATCTTCTTGTCGATCTTCCCGCGCTGGCGGGTATGCGAAGCCTGGCTACCCAGGATGATTGGCTCGCTGTTGTTGACGATGTTCATGATGTATTTCTGCCTTTTGTTTTAATCGATGGACCAGGTGCTTGGGCGCGCGCGTGCAGGGCACACGCACGCCCGATGGCCCTTGGGCTGTCCGTGCTGTTCGCCAGGTAGCCGATAGCGTCAGAACGAACCCTTGAAGTTCGCCCATTGATCGATCCATTCGGCATAGGTCACGTATTGGTCGGAGCTCAGCGGTGGCTGGCCGTACAGTTTCGATTTTTCGAAGAAGGCATCCAGGTTCGCGTAGTCGAAGGTGTTGCGAAGGTCGGCGGGGAGCAGCGGCACGGCTTTCTGATTGACCACGCCGGAGAACATCGTGGTCGCCATCTTGGCCTGCGTATCCGCTTCGAGCGTCTTGTTGATGAATTCCAACGCCAGCGGTATGTCCTTCGCGGTCTTGGGGATGAACAGGGCATCACACCAGAGGGCCGCACCTTCCTTGGGCACCGACAGGGCTGTCTGGACGCCGCGCTTGGTGGTTTCGCTGGGCGTGTTGGCGGATGCGGAAAACACCGCATCGACCTCGCCTGATACCAGCAGCGACACAGCGTCTCCCGACGACGCCGCAAAGACCCGGCACTGCTCGCGGTACGGTTTGAGTTTCTCGAAGGCGTCGTCGAATTCGGCGCGGGTCAGGTTGGGGTACTTGTCGCCGTAGCCGGCGATGATCGCAATCAGTGACCAGTTCGAGGTGCCGTCGTCGACGAAGGTCAACCTGCCCTTGAGCTTTGGGTCGAGCAGGTCTTTGTATTCCGAGGGTTTCTGGACCTTCTTCGGGTTGTAGACAATGGTATTCATGCCCCACAGGAGCGGTACGCCCCATTGCTGGCCGTCCCAATACCAGCGGCTGCCCTTGTAGAACAACGGCACGATGTTATCGGCGGCGTAGTTGGGGATTTTCGACGTATCGATGGGCTTGAGCAGGCCCATTTCCTGATAGATGGTTTCATAGCCCAAGGCGTACATCGTCAAGTCGAGCTGAACGGGATCGGAGCCAGCCAGGCGCGCGGTGATGTCGTCCTGGTTACTGGCGTAACTCGAGCGCACGGTAATGCCTCGCTGCTTGCGCCACTCGGCAAGCTCCGCGTCACCGGTTTCGCCTTCCCAGCCGAGGATTTCCAGATGGCCGCCTGTTGCGGCGAAAATGCCGGGGGCGAAGGACCCCATGTACAAGCCTGCTGTAGATGCGGCGGCGCCCAACAGGAACGTACGCCTTTTCAGGCTAGTCGTTTCCAGATCGATGCCAGTGATTCCATAACCCGTCTCTGTTGCTTTTTTCATGTCGAGTTCCTGCCTGGGGTGGTGGTACGAAACGATTGACGGCTGGCAGGGGATTGGCTGGGCTCACCCAACGTCTCCTTTGCGCAGTCGTGTTGGATCGGCAGTGTTATGGCCAGCATGGGTTCCATGAGCTGGGGAGATCGAGCGTGGGCAAATGCCTGTCGAGCGACATCGCGCACGGGGTCTCCACTGGTCCGATTGACTCTTCCTTGGCCGGGTAAGCAGCGCCTTGTCCAAACTATGCGACAAGGATCCGAAGCGGCTTGCCCAGCGCCTGATAGGCCCGGCTTGTTGTTTTCATGGGGTCGAGTATTGGCTTGGCGCAAAGCGCGCTCAATTTCGCAGCCACCCGAAAAGCGACGCACTCTGACGCATCAAAGTGACCTGACCGGCGCAGCGCAACGGACGCGGACCTTGCTTGCTGACAGTCACCAGGCGCGGGCTTCCCTGCGTCAACGTGCGTCTATTTTGCGGTGGTTGCGAAATTGAGCCGTGTCGGCTCCAGGCCAATACTCAGGGGTAATTGCGAGGCGAGGTGCAGCGGTGATGCCGCGCCGGTTCGACGGGAGTGTGCTGTGAAACTCACGGGTGCGCAGATTATTGCCAAGGCGTTGAAAGTGAACGGTGTCGGTTATGTGGCCGGAATTCCGGGTGAGCGGGGCGGGGCGCTGGTGCAATCGCTGCTGGCGACAGGCACCGAGATTCCGTTCATTCAAGTCATGCAGGGACACAACGCGGTCCATTTGGCGGACGGCTATTTCCGCGCTTGCGGCCGGCCCATGGCAGTCCTGCTGCCGGTGCCGCTGGGGATCTCCAAAGCGCTGGAGGCCGCGGCGGTTGCGCTGGCGGATTCATCGGCCATGTTGCTGATCAGTGGTGGCAACGGCACCCAGGATGATGGTTATCGGCCAGCGACCAGGACCTTCAGAGAACACCGGCGCGTCACCTCCGTCGATCAGCTTGCGCAAACCCTGCGCCATGCCTTCAACTCACTGTGTGGCGCTGGCGTCGGGCCAGTCAGCCTGGATATACCGGCCGCTGTCCAGAATGCCTTGGCTGAATCCAGCCCGGCGCCTGCGACGTTGCGCGCGTCCCACGAAGGGCTGCGGCCCGTTTCGACGTCGGATATGGAAACGAATGCCACGGTGATGGTCGGTGCCAGGGCCGTCCAGGCGATGGCCAGGAATATGTTCCCCTTTGATCGTGTCATGAGCCTGTGGAGTGCGAACGAGCCTGTGCTGGGCTGGGCGGTGCCGGCGGCCATTGGCGCAAAGCTCGCCGTGCCGGCACGTCAGGTGGTGTGCGTGGTTGGGGCGGGTGACTTTCTTCAATCGATGCAGGAGTTGGCGGTTTGCATGATGCATAGCATTCCGGTGGTCTTTCTTGTATTCAGTGACAACAGCCAGGCGCCATCGAACGACGAACAGATCCCGTTGGACCGGTACCGCAGTGGAGCCTTCAGCCTGCCGGACGGCAAACCGTACTCACCTGACTTTTCCGGTATCGCCAGGCTCCTGGGACTGGACGCCTGGCGAGTCGAGCACGCGTCGCAGCTCGTTCCAGCCTTTACCAAGGCGTTGAACAGCAACGGACCGTCCCTGGTTGAGGTGGTCTGCGAGACTGGCTCGCCGAGCCTTTGAAGAGACGCTTCAACGAGCTTAGTCCTGGCCTCCCCAGACGATGGAGGCGTTATCGCCCGTCATGTATTCACGCACCTCCAGCGGCAGGGACTGATCGCTGGGAAGCAAGGCCGTCGCGTTGCGCAAATGATGTTTGCGGATCATCCCCTTGTCGACGAGACCCAATGCCATCCGGGTGGAGAAGGGCTGGCGGAATGAGGACGAAGCCACGCCCGTGACCAATCCGAAAAGAAAACGGATGGGTCGGCGATGCTGTGGCGTGAGGATCGAAAACGTCATTTCGTTCCGCTGCTTGCCCTCGAAATCCACCATGAACAGGCGGTCGCCGAGCAGCAGGCAAAAACCATGATAAGTAAACGAGTAACCCACCTTGCCGCTGCCGTCGAGCAAGGGGAAACGTTCGACCGTGACGTATTGGACCATCGAGTCGGCCCGATACAGGCACGTCACCGAACGCAGGATCCTGCCTTTGTAGATGGATGAGTTGTGATAGCGGTAATAGACGCCCAGATAGTCTTCGAGCAAATCCGCCGACTGCTTGGCCAACGGCAGGAAGTGATTGAATTGGGCCGAGGCACGCAGGTCCGTCGGCAGTTCGTTTTCGTAACCTTCATACAGCTTCTTGAATTCGGCGGGTGGGCGGAAAAGGTCTTCGGCTTCGAGCATGAAGTAACGGCTGATCTTCTGCAGGATCTTCTGCGACGGAACGTGCTGGCCCACCAGGTATTTGTTGAATTGTTGTCGATTGACATCGACCTTGCGGCACATGTCGGCAACCGAGCGGCAGGACTCCACCAGGGTACTCAGGTTTTTCTGCACGTTCGCCTGTAGCTCACTGCGAACCTGTTGCCGCTCCGGGTGCGAGTTGGCAGCAGTCAATGGCATGGTGGTGCGGTCTCCAGGGGGGATTTGCTGTTTCGATCTCACAACCTTAATGCAACCGGGGAGGTTATCGGGCGGTTATATCCGCATGCCAGAAAACCGCCGGCCTCCGATCGGGTCGGGTCGATCAAATCATTTGAAGCTCAAGCATATTCTGTGCCGTGCGCCCACTCGCGATTGTTTCGAACTGTCCGTCCCGCTTCGCCCTGAAGAGAGTTACTTGCCGCCCCAGCGGTAACAGGTCGGTTGGTCCGGTAACAGCCTCATTGATCCGTCGTGTCGTCTTTCGGTGCTTCAGTTCGCGTCATGTATCGACCGGGTGCGAAGTGTAACGGAGGGCTTCTCATCCGTAGAATGAGCATCATCGAGCATTTGTTCTCGATATTAACTGCTCGTTTGTGAGTGATTAGGCGTTAAACCCTCATCCACTCTGCGCAACCTGAGCACTGCGCTCAATCACAGGTCAAGGAAAAGCGATGTCAAGCGAACTGCACAAAGCGGCCTATTCGGTCCTGCTTCCAGCGTTTGGAGATCTGATACTGGATGAAAACGTATGCCGTTTCCTCAGTCGCGGCGGTGTATCGATCCTGCTTGGGGAAACCCGCGAGGAGTACGTCAGGAGGCAGATGAGCCCCTCGCGCAAGCGCGTGGAAAACCAGGGGACTGTCGTCAATGTCATCCGGCAAGCGGTGACGCTGGCCGGTGCCCCGGTGTTGGTCGCGGTGGATCAGGAGCTGGGCGGCATCGAGCGTCTTCACCAGTTGGTTCCGCCAGTCGCCTCCCGGGAAGCGCTCAACGGCCTCGCGAGTGAAGAAATAGAGCGCCGGTGCTTCAAGATGGCCAGCGTGGCGCGCGGCTTGGGCGTCAATCTGTTCCTGGCGCCGATTGTCGATGTGGTCACCGGTGCCAATCCCTGGCTGCAAGACAGGCATCTGGGCGCTGACCCGAAAGAAGTCAGTCGGGTCAGTTGCGCGTTTATTCGTGGGGTCCAGCGCGCGGGCGTCGTTGCCACCGCGAAGCATTTTCCCGGTCACTACGTCACCGAGCAGGATCCGGCCGTCGCACTCGCTACCGTTCCCGGACCGCTGGCATTGCTGCAGGACAACATTGGCGTGTTCAAGGACGTGATCGCGACGGGCGTGAAAGCGGTGATGCCAGGGCCTGCGGTGTTCCCGGCGATCGATCCTGAACATTCCGCCTCGACATCGCCGAAAGTCATCTCGATGTTGCGTGACACCCTCGGGTTCGAAGGCCTGATCATCTCCGATGACCTTGATGCGGTGTCCATTCTCCGGGGCAACGCCATCACGGACACCGCCGTCGCCTCGCTGGCGGCCGGGGCGCACCTGTTGTTGGTCTCCAGCGAGTCGGGGCTGGACGCCATCGCTGGAGCAATCGTGACGGCTGTTCAAGACGGTCGCCTTGATCGTCAGCTGTTGCTGGACGCCGCAGCCAGGGTCCGCGAGTTGGCCGCCGCCAATCACGACTCATACAACACGAACCGGGGGTGATCATGCATTCAATCGAGTCCATGGCTTACAGCGTGCTGTTTCCGGTTCTGCTCGACGTGCAGATGAATGATGAGGTGCGTCGGTTTCTCGGCAGTGGTGGGCGCAGCCTGCTGTTTGGCGAAACGGCGGAGGAATATGTCAGCGGCAGGATGAGTGCCGCTCGCCTGCAATGCGAAACCCTCGAGGCCTGGCAACGCTTCACTGACAGCGCAACCGAGCTGGCGGGGCCGTTGTTGCTCGCGGCGGATGCCGATATCTCCGCCGTGCACCGCTTGCAAGGCGTAGCGCCCGCGCTGCCGGAGCCCGAACGGGCGAGAAGCATGGCGGATGGCGAGCTTGAGCAAGCCTGCTACCACGTTGCGACGGCCATACGGACTGCCGGTGTGAACCTGCTCCTGTCGCCTACGGCCGATGTGGTGACGGGCAGGAATGTCTGGCTGCAGGGGCGCACGCTCTCCAATGATGTGGGACAGGCCGCCGCCATGGTGGGTGCCTATGTTCGCGGTGTGCGGCGAGCGGGGATGGCCAGTACGTTGAAGCATTTTCCCGGCCATCCCGTATTGCTGCGCCAACCCTCGACGGAAGAGGCCGTGATCACGCAATCCATGGATCAGCTTCGTGCCTATTGGCCCGTGTTCCAAGCCGGGGTGGAGGCCGGCGCCGATGCCGTCATGATGGGCCCGGCTGTCTTCGCGGCCTGCGAGCCGCCGCTTCCCGCTTCTGTTTCGCCGCAATTGATCGGGCTCCTGCGCCAGGAGCTGGGCTTCAACGGATTGGTCATGACCATCGACCTGGATCACCGCTCCGTGATCGGCAATTTATCACTGGGAGAGGTGGCCGTTGCGGCACTCAATGCAGGGGCGGACCTGCTGCTGATCTCGGCCAAGGCGATGCCCGAGGTCGATCAGGTCGTTCGCGCGATCATTGCGGCAGTCAATCAGGGAACCTTGGCCCTGCAAAGGCTGGAAGCGGCTGCGAAGGCTGTCGCGGCCCTGGCCAATCGCCTGGCTGAGCCCGTCAACCGCTGAAATGCGAGACCTGACGCAGTGGCTGCGTCAGGTTGCGCCGCTATTTCCACGACTGCGAAATAACCACCGTGGCCCCGTCTCGATAGACTGGAATTCACGGTAGGAGCCTCTATGAACTTTAAAAAAAATGGCCTGGTCTTGCATTCCACAGTCGCGAAACATTCAACGCTGGCGATCGATGTCGACATCGCCAAGGCCGTCGGTTTCGATGCATTGGAAATCTTCAGCGGCAAATTGGAAGCCTGTCTGCACGCCGGATATTCCGAGCAGGAACTCAAAGCCTTGCTGATGGACATCCCGGTCACCGGCATCGGTTACCTGCGGGATATCGAGCGTCAAGGCGCCGAACGCAAGGATTTATTGAAGGAGGCGGAGCGGCTGTTCCAGCTGGCCCAAATGGTCGGTGCCAAGGGGGTCCAGGTCCTTACCGGGCCCATCGATGTTCAAGCGGTGCTCGACTATCGCAAGCACGGTGCGACCACGCGTTACGCTGGTCTGCTGGGGCGCGACGAGCCCGATCAACTCAGGTTGACCGCCAGCAATCTCGCGTCATTGGCCGACCTGGCCGAGCAATACGGCGTGCTGCTCTATCTCGAGGCGCTGTCCTGGACGCCGCTGAACACACTGGAACACCAACTGGCGCTGATTGACCGCACCGAGCGCGACAACGTCAGGATGGTGATTGATTACTGGCACTGTTTTACCTCCGGCGTAACGCCGCAGGCGCTTTCGCGCATGAACAAGGATCTGATCTACGGCGTTCACGTGTGCGACTCACTGCCGTTTGATGGCGGTATCGCCAATGAAGATCTGCTGCGGGATGTACCGACGGGCAGTGGGGTACTGGACTTGACTGAATGGACGGCGGCGGTCAAGGCCACTGGTTATGACGGCTGGTGGAGTTGCGAGTTGTTCTGCAAGAAGCAACAGCAGCAAGACAGTTATGAGGTCGCAAGGGATTTGAAGGCGCTCATGAGTCGATTGATCGAACGATAAGGCGGTGCGGGGCCCTCTCAAACCTCGGCACATCCATTTGCACTTCAACAATAAGAGGCTCAGTCATCATGGCGGACTTCATCGTGATCGGAGGCGGCTCGACAGGCTGCACGGTGGCATCAAGGCTCAGCGAAGACGCTGCTGTATCGGTGGTCCTGTTCGAAGAGGGCCCTCGTGATCGCAACCCCTATATCCATATCCCCGGCGCCTATTACAAGACCGCCCAAGGCCCGTTGCTCAAGCGATACCCCTGGGAACCGACCGAGGACCAACGCCGCGCCGAAACCCCGACCATGGTCCAGGCCAGCGTGCTGGGCGGTGGCAGTTCGGTCAATGCGATGATCTACATCCGCGGCGTCCCGGCCGACTATGACGGTTGGGTTGAGCAGGGCGCGACGGGCTGGTCCTACGACGAGGTCTTGCCTTACTTCAAGAAAGCCGAGGACAACGAGCGCTTCTGCAATGACGCGCACGGTGTGGGAGGGCCGTTGGGTGTGTCCGATCCCATCAACGTCCATCCCCTGACGAAAGTGTGGCTGCGCGCCTGCCAGCAGTATGGCTTGCCTTACAACGAAGACTTCAATCGCGGCCGGCCCGAAGGTTGCGGGCTGTACCAGATCACCGCCAGGAACGGTTTTCGCAGCAGTGCCGCGGTGGCTTACCTCGCGCCCGCCAGGTCACGCAAGAACTTGACGGTGAAAACGGGCTGCCGGGTGACCCGTATCTTGACCCAAGGCAACAAGGCCACGGGAGTCGAGTACGTCGAGAACGGTGCCCGCAAGGTCCTGTATGCGGAAAAGGAAGTCGTGCTGTCGGCAGGAGCGATCAACTCGCCACGGTTATTGATGTTGTCGGGCATCGGACCCGCCGAACAACTGAGAAAGCACGGTATCAAGGTCGTGAAGGACTTGCCCGGTGTCGGCCGCAACCTCCAGGACCATATCGAAATATCGCTGGTCTATGAGCTGACCGGGCCCCACAGCTACGACAAGTATAAAAAGCCCCATTGGAAGTTGGCCGCCGGCCTGCAATATGCGCTTTTCAGGCAAGGTCCGGCAGCGTCCAACCTGATCGAGGGCGGTGCTTTCTGGTGGGGAGACAAGGCTGCGGCCACGCCGGATATCCAGTATTTCATGGTCGTGGGCGCGGGCATCGAAGAGGGCGTCGACGCGGTGCCGGGGGGCAATGGCTGTACCTTGAACCTGGGGCAGGTCCGTCCGAAGTCCCGCGGATACGTCGAACTGCATTCGTCGGACCCGATGGCGCCTCCACGCATCGTGCCCAATTATTTTGCCGACCCTTATGACATCGAGAGCCTGGTGGAAGGCTGCCTGATTGGCGAGGAGATCATGGGGCAGGCCGCCTTCAAACCCTACCTTGCCCGGCGTCATGTACCGCACGTCTCGATCAGGTCCCGGGAAGCCATGAAGACCTTTTGCCAAGAGCAGGCCCATGCCGCGCTGCATCCAAGCGGGACTTGCCGAATGGGCAGCGATGAGTTGGCCGTCGTGACGCCGGAACTCAAGGTGCATGGCCTCGAAGGGCTGCGCGTAGCCGACGCGTCGATCATGCCGACCTTGATTTCCGGCAACCCCAACGCAGTGTGCATCATGATCGGCGAGAAGGCCGCCGATCTGATCAGCAATGGTCAGCAGCAGTCGCGGTGGAACGCGGATTCTGCGGTGTACGGTGTCTCACGCCTGGCCGCCCATCAACCATAAGGCGCAACAAGTGCCAAAGGTCACCAGCAGGATCGCGCCGAAGACTTTCTCTTGCGACGTGAGAGCCATTGCTCCGGTTGGCCTGATCGTCGAAGCGACAGGCTGGGTCCGGATCCTGGCCAATTGACCTGTTGCATAAAACACACTGTGCATGGCTTGTGTCCCCGGTTGGGTCGTTTCTGCTCAGATAAAGGCCGATTTCCGAGCCTTGTTCCAGAGCAGCAAGCGCCATGCCACGAGGGGGGGCGGCTAGGAGGGGCGTTTTTTCCAGTACCGAGTAACGCCACCCTCGCTGCCTAGCACCGGATCCCGATCAGGAAACGGCAGCGTGTCGATGGCCGCCAGTTGCGCCTCGTTCGGCGCCTCGCGGCGGATGTCGGCCTCCTGGCCGGGCGGGTAGGCCCCGACCACCAGGAAATCGTCGCTGGAGCCCAGGTTGCAATGTCCGGTGCCGACGGGCAGCAACAATACATCGCCGGCCTTGACCTCGAGGACTTGCCCATCGGGCCCGCCGAGCATCAGGCGTGCCTGGCCGCTGGCGACGCCCAGGGCTTCGTGGCCCTGGGTGTGGTAGTGGTGAAAGTCGTAGATCCCGTAGCGCCATTGCGGCGGCCAGCCGTTGGCGCGAAAGACCTCTTCGATGCGGGTGGCCAGGTCGCCTGCCTGGCTGGTCATCGCATTCCGATAAATGATCACGGGCAGGCGCGGGTTGTTGGGGACCCAGTCGTTACGCTCCAGCATCAGGGTCTGCAAGGCATCCGGCATTGTGTTCAGCGCGCTCATCGAAAGTCTCCACCGCAGGTAGCAAAACCCGGCCAGTGGGAGCGAGCCTGCTCGCGAAATCGGTGTGTCAGCGCCCGTCGATGTCGAATGGGCCGACGTCTTCGCGAGCAGGCTCGCTCCCACTGGCATGTGAAGGTCTGGACGGGTTTTCGATAGCAGAGTTCAACGCCGCTGACCGCTGTCGCCCGTCAGCGTTTTTCCTTCATGATGCGCTCCACCTCGCCCGAAGCCTTGAGTTGCTCGAAGGCGCGCTGGGCCTTGGCGACGGTTTCGTCCGGCGTGTTCAGGCTGAACGCCAGGTAGACCCGGTGGGGTTGTTCATCCAGTGAATAGACTTCCTCCAGCAGGTTGAAATCCATCTGGGCATCCTGGCTCATCAGGCGGGCGGTGTTCTCGGGCATCGGCACCAGTTGGACCTGATGATTGAGCAGCTTCTGAAAGTTATCGTGGTTGTCCGCCGACACGACCAATCTCTTGAAGCCGCGATCCTGCAGGTAGATCTGCTTGGCGTCGTTGCGCACCACACCGATGCTGTACTGCTTGGCCTCTTCGAGATTACCGATGGTGATGGGCTCGGCGTCTCGCAGTTTGTAGAGCCGGCTGGTGGAGCGATGGATTTCACCGACCCATTTGAACAGTTGCTCCCGGGCTGGCGTGCGGTCGAGGGGGAAAATCAGTACGTTGGGCTCGCGCAGGGCCATTTCGTAGGCCCGTGCCCAGGGGTACAAGGTCATGTGGAAATCGCCGAGGTCGGCGTTTTTCAAGGTGTCGGAGGTAATGTGAATGCCGGGGCCGACCAGTTTGTCGTCGAGCAGGTAGGCATACAGCGAGTCTTCGGTGACGACTTCGATGGTATCGGCCTGGCTTTTGACGGTGACCAAGGCCAGCAATACGAACGCATAGAGCATCAGATGGCGCATACAAACCTCGGGGCTGGCGTTGTGTTCAGAGGGAAACGCGGTTGCGTCCCTGGTGCTTGGCTCGGTACAGCGCCTGGTCGGCGCGTTGCATCAGTTGATCGAAATGGTCCATGGCTTCGGGGTCCAGTTGGGCGACGCCGATGCTCAAGGTGACGAAAGGGGAGACCGATGAGCCGCTGTGGGGCAATTGGCGTTCCGCCAGTGCGGCGCGCAGCCGTTGGGCCGCATCGCAGGCCTGCTGCGTGTCCACGTTGGGCAGCACCACGACGAACTCCTCGCCACCAATCCGCGCGGTCAATTCGCCGGAGCGCCCATACACCTCACGCAGGGTGTCGGCGATCTGTTGCAGGCATTGGTCGCCGTTCACGTGGCCATAGGTGTCGTTGTAGATCTTGAAGAAATCCACGTCGCACATGAGCAGGGCCAGGGGCGTCCGGTGGCGGATGGCGCGGTTGAATTCAACTTCCTTCAACTCGTCGAAATGACGACGGTTGGCCAAACCCGTCAAGGCATCGTGGCGCGACAAGGTTTCAAGGGCGTCGTTGGCGGCCTTGAGCTCTGCGGTACGCGCCTCGACCAGCTCCACCAATTGGTCGCGGCTGGCGGCAATCGCCAGTTCGTCCGTGCGCTGGCGCTCCAGGTGGGCGCGGAGGTTGTCCTGCAGCTCGTTGACCTGGGATTCCAGCAGGCTCAGTTCATCCTGGCGATTGACCGAGCGCTGCAGCTTGAGGTGACGCTGGAGCGTCTGCGGCGCGAGCGCGCCCAGATGCCGGGCGATGTGCACCACATGAATGGTCACCAGGCGATTGAACATGGTCATCACCAACCCGGCCAGCAGCATGGATTGGATGATCTGGGTAATGACAATGCTGCGCGCTTCACCCCACAGGCGCTCCCACAGGAGTCGGTTGTCGCCTTCGATGGTCAGCTCGCCGACTTTTTCATGGGCGCCCAGGTAGGGTTCGGCGACCAGCTCACGATGCAGCACCGGCGCCGTACCCGATGCGGCACCGGAGGCGTAGCGATTGAGTTCGATGATTTCCGGTGAGCGGCCGGGCCGCAGGATGTTCAGCACCACGCGTCCGACCGGCGCGGCGCTCGCGACACTGGTGAGTTGCTTGTCCAGGGATTCGCGGTCCATTTCCCAGATGGCATGGGCCAAAGTGTCCCGGAACACCTGGTCGATCAGCCCCAGTTCGGAGTTCATTTCCGCCAGGTTGTTCTCCCACGCCAGCCAGGTTCGCCACGTCACCATGGCGAGGGTGAACAGCAGGCAGAACAACAAGGTCGCAAGCACCAGCCTCCGCCCGAGCGAGCTGAGGGCCTTGGCCTGTGGTTGCAGAGACGGAGTCGGGCGGAATCTGCCGTCCATTTCACAACCACTTGCGCGCGATGGCATCGTAGACGCCGTTGCGACGAATGGCCTCCAGGCCGGCGCGGAATTTTTCCACGGTCTGCGGCGGTGTCTTGCGGCTGAACGCCATGTTCAGACCGTCGGCGCTGCTGAGTTCGGGCAGGGGCAGCGACTGGATCAGGACTTTGTCCGGGTCCTCGCCATTCTGGCGGGTCAGGTACAGCGCGTTGAGTTCGTTGGAAATCCACAGCTCGACATGATCGACCTTGAGCTTGCGGTAGTTGTGTTCGTATTTGGTGCTGGACTGCAGTTCTTCGCCGATGCGAAAGCCCTTCGAGACCAGGAATTGCTCGCCCACGTCCTGGTTGACGGTGGCGATCTGGTGCCCATGGGCATCGGCCAGGGAATTGAGTTTCACCGGCCGGTCGGCCAGCGAGTAGATGTACCACTTGGTCGGAGCGATGGCGCCGATCCACTGGAACAGCGATTCACGCTCAGGCGTGCGCACGATCGAATAAATCAGGACGTTGCTTTCATTGAGTGCCAGTTCGTAGGCACGTGCCCAGGGCATGGGCTGGATCGATGCTGTCATGCCGACTTCCTTGAGCACGGCCTCGACCACCTCGGTGCTCATGCCGGTCACGCGCCCGTCCTGCGTCATGTTGTAGGGCGGCAATTCTTCGGTGACGATGCGCAGCGGCGGCTCTGCCGCGATGGCCAACGCCGATCCTCCTGCAACCAGGAGCATCAGGACGCCGAACATCAGTAAGCGGTTAAGCTGCGAAGCCATTGATCATTACCCTATGCAACCAGCAGAGCCTGGCGAGGCCTGGAGGCCTTCGTCACTGAGGTTATCGGCTGGGCCAGGGGCTGCTTGAGGGCCATGGTCAAATTCGTGGGGCGGGCCGTTCCACCACGCTCCAATAGGAGGACGTATCAATCAGGCTCAACACGCGGCTGTGTTCCTTGTCCTGGTTCAGCGAGTCCCGGATCAAGTCGCCGGCCAGCCAGCTTGATGTGTTGGCGGCGAGCACCCGGCCCTCGGCGTTGAGCAGCAGCGCTTCATTGCTGATCCGCATGAGGCTGCGCACCAGCAGCGGCTCCAGGGAATGCAGGGAAATATCCGCAGCGGCGACGCCGATGAAGCGATCATCGAAGAAGATCGGCAGCGAAAACGCCACGATGTACTGCTCGGTGCCATACAAGTCGACAAAAGGCCCTTCGATGGACGGCCGACGGGTTTGCTGGGGACGGGTGTACCACGGCATGTGCAAGTAGTCGTAGAAACGATCGCTGCGGCTATTGAGATTCAGCTTCAGCGGCTGTATCGCTTCTTTCTGGGTGCGACACCACCATTGCAGGTGCATCTCGCAATCCTTCAACTCGCCCGGCGCAAAGACCACGCCTGCGCCATGGAACTTGAGGCTTTCGGAGTCGAGGATCTGTCGCACCACCGCCAGCAGCGGCTTGAGATCGCCCTGGTCGGGTTGCTTCGCCTTGCACCGTTGCTGTTCCCAAATGCTCGATACCTGGGCGCCCAGCGCCTCAAGGCCTTTGAATACGTTACTAATCGAAGCGTTGATCAGCGCTGCGCATTGGGTCAGTTCGTGTGCCGACATTTCATTGGCCATGGCTCTACCTCATGACTCGGAGGGTATGCTGCGGGAGGCAGGCGACGCGGGCTGGGCGTCGAGCTGCAGGGCGAGTCATTCGTTCAGCAAGTTCTGTTCCAGTCATCCGGCGTCCTGCGCCATTTGTTGCAACCGCACGCTGCTCAGGCGGCGGATGCCGCGCGCCACATGGGCTTCGGCAAGGGCGCCGGCCAGGTTGCTGTCGTTGGCGATGATGGCTTCGAGGATAGCCCGATGATCGCGTTCAATGGCTTGGGGATCCGGCTGGCCGGCGAACGGCAGCCATAGCAGCTCGCCAAGTTCGGCCTGCAAGCGCGCCTCGCTGTGGGTCAGGCGCACGGACTGCGCCGCCACGGCGATCTCGATATGAAACCGGGCATCGGCGCGCCGCCGCTCACGACGCTCTTTGGCGTTTGCCAAGGCATCGATGAAGCCGTCCAACCGCGCATGCTGCTCCGGCCCGGCGCGCTGGGCCGCCAACCGAGCGGCGGCGCCTGAAATCGCGCAATGTTCATCGGCGAGGTCGCGCAATTGCAGAGTGCTGATTTCCCGCAATTGATCGAACAGCGTCTCATCCGAAGTCGCCGGCGCGGCGCAGATGAAACTCCCGCCGTTGCGACCGCGCCGGGTTTCGATCACCCCGCGTTCGCGCAACGCCGCCAGGGCGTCACGCAGCGTGACGGTGGCGACTCCGAGCTGGGTGGACAGGCTATTTTCGCTGGGCAGTTGCTCGCCCTCGACGAGCAGCCCGAGGTCGATCATTTCAATCAGGCGGCGGGTGACGGATTCCGTTTTCCCTTCCTGGTTGACGCGTATGAGGCTCGATGTGGGGCTCATGGTCGATTCATTCATAAACGGGGTCATTGACACCTTTGGCAAGAGTCCGATGTGGCGTCAAGCGCGAACGGTTCCGTGTGTTCTTAAAAATTCTACTTCAGCTTTTTAACGGTTTTCGTCCCTCGACCGCTTGGAGATTCTAGGGATTGGAGGCAGTGCAAGTCAAAGAATCATGCCCGTATTCCTATCGACGGGGGTTCTCAGGGTTTAAAAGATATGGTTCCATATGTTTAAGCGAGCCCAGATCGTATCACCGAACCCAGGAGCACCCTTCACCATGAGTCACATGAGCCGAGCAGAGTGGGAAACCCGAGCCAACGCGCTGGACATCGAAGGGCGAGCCTTCATCGACGGGCACTATGTGCCGGCCCGTTCGGGGGCGACCTTTGACTGCATCAGTCCGATTGATGGGCGTTTGTTGGGCGCGGTTGCCAGTTGCGATGGCGCAGACGCCGACCTGGCGGTCTCCAGCGCTCGATCGGCCTTCGATTCGGGCGTCTGGTCGCGCCAGGCACCGGCGAAGCGCAAGGCGGTGATGTTGCGTTTTGCCGATCTTCTGGAGGCCCATTCCGAGGAATTGGCGTTGCTGGAAACCCTGGATATGGGCAAACCGATCAGCGATGCGCTGGCGGTGGACCTGCCCGGTTCCATCGACAGCATCCGCTGGTGCGGCGAGGCCATCGACAAGATCTACGATGAGGTCGCCGCTACGGCGCCTGATCAGCTTGGTCTGGTGACCCGCGAACCGGTTGGCGTGGTGGCGGTCATCGTGCCGTGGAATTTCCCGTTGATGATGGCGTCCTGGAAATTGGGACCGGCGCTGGCGACCGGCAACTCGGTCATCCTGAAGCCCTCGGAGCGCTCGCCGCTGACCGCCGTCCGTATCGCCCAGTTGGCCCTGGAGGCGGGTTTGCCGGCGGGTGTGCTCAACGTGCTGCCGGGTTATGGCGGCACCGTCGGCAAGGCGCTGGCCCTGCACCGTGACGTCGACACCCTGGCGTTCACCGGTTCTACCCAGGTGGCGAAGCAGCTTCTGGTCTACGCGGGCGAATCAAACATGAAGCGGGTCTGGCTCGAGGCCGGTGGGAAAAGCCCGAACATCGTGTTCGCCGACGCGCCTGATTTGCAGGTTGCTGCCGAAGCGGCGGCTGCCGCGATTGCCTTCAATCAGGGTGAGGTCTGCACCGCCGGCTCACGTTTACTGGTCCAAGCGTCCATCAAGGCGCGGTTCGTGCCGATGGTCATCGAGGCGCTGAAGGCGTGGAAGCCGGGGCATCCGCTCGATCCCGATACCAACGTCGGCGCGTTGGTGGACAGCCGTCATCTGGAAGGAGTGCTGCAGCGTATCCAGGGCGGGCAGGAGGAGGGCGCGCGGTTATTGCTGGGCGGGCGCGTGGCGTTGGAGGACAGCGGTGGCAGCTACGTCGAGCCGACGCTGTTCGACAACGTCAGCAATGGAATGAAAATCGCCCGGGAGGAGATCTTCGGGCCTGTTCTTTCGGTAATCGAATTCGACGATGCCGAGGAGGCGGTGCGTATCGCCAATGACACGCCTTACGGGCTGGCGGCCGCTGTCTGGACGGCGGACCTGTCCCGTGCCCACAACATCGCGCGGGCGCTGCGGGCCGGGAGTGTCTGGGTCAACCTGTATGACGGCGGCGACATGATGGCGCCGTTCGGTGGCTACAAGCAGTCCGGCAATGGCCGCGACAAGTCACTGCATGCCTTTGATAAATACACCGAGATCAAGGCCACCTGGATACAACTCTGAGCCGTGCGAGCGCTGCCTGTTCGACGCTTATAACTACAATTTTCCTGCTGAAGGATGGTGAAATGAACAGCTCGATGAATTCCTCGGTGGCAGTGGACCAGGACGCGGAGCAACTCCGTGCGCTGGGGTACACCTCGAATTTCGAACGCAGCATGAGCCTGTGGCAGAACTTTGCCCTCGGCTTTACCTATCTGTCGCCGGTGGTCGGCGTCTACACCTTGTTCGGTTTGTGCCTAGCCGCCGGCGGGCCGCCGATGTTCTGGTCCTACCTGTTGGTGGGGTTCGGCCAGATGCTGGTGTGCCTGATTTTTTGCGAAGTGGTTTCCCAGTACCCGATTTCCGGTGGTGTCTACCCGTGGGCTCGGCGCCTGGTGGGCAAGAAGTGGGCGTGGATGGTCGGATGGATCTACGCGATCTCGCTGTGTGTCACCATCGCGGCGGTCGCGCTGGGGGCCGGACCCTATATCGCCAGCCTGCTGGGTTTCGAATCCTCGCCGGTCACCAACACCTTGGTGGCGCTGGCGCTGACCGCCGCCGCGACAGTCTTGAACCTCAGCGGTACCAAGCTGCTGGCGCGGGTGGCGATGTTCGGTTTTCTCTGCGAATTGGTCGGTGCCCTGGTGATTGGCGGCTACCTGTTGATCTTCGAGCGTCACCAGCCTTTGAGCGTGCTGTTCGATACGTTTGATATTTCCATCGACGGGGCCTACTGGCCGGCGTTCCTCGCGGCGTCCCTGGCGGGGATGTTCCTCTATTACGGTTTCGAAGCTTGTGGCGATGTCGCCGAGGAAACACCGAACCCCAGCCGCCAGGTGCCCAAGGCGATGCGCATGACCATCTGGATCGGCGGCGCCGCCTCGATCTTCGCGGCGCTCGCCTTGATCCTCGCCGTGCCTGATATCGCCGCGGTGATCTCCGGGCAGGACAAGGACCCGATGTCGACGATCTTCGGCGCGGCGTTCGGCCCGGTGATGTCCCGGGTGGTCATGGGCGTGATCACCGTCTCGTTCGTTTCCTGCGTGCTGAGCCTGCAGGCTTCGGCCAGCCGTCTGCTCTACGCCTATGCCCGGGACGAAATGCTCATGGGCAGCGCGACGCTGAAAAAACTCTCGCCCAAGACCCACGTGCCGACGGCGGCATTGCTGGTCTGTGGCGTGCTGCCGGCGATCATCGTGTGCGTTGGCTTTTACCTGCAGAACGCCGTCGCGATGGTGGTCAGCTTTGCCGCCATCGGTATTTATCTGGCGTTCCAGATGATTGTCAGCGGCGTGCTGTATGCCCGTTTGCGTGGTTGGAAACCCCAGGGCCAATTCACCTTGGGCCGCTGGGGCTGGATCGTGAACATCGCCGCCCTTTGCTACGGCGTGTTCGCCATCATCAACATGTCCTGGCCACGCACGCCCGATGCGCCCTGGTACGTGAATTACGGCATCGTGCTGGTGGGCGCCATCGTGATTCTCGCGGGCCTCGTCTACATGGCGCTGTTCCGTCCCTATGAGAAGGGCACGGCGCCGGCTTCGGATGCCTGGAAGTCACGCTAGACGCACAAGAACGCCTGCCGCTTTCCACGGCAGGCAACACTTCTTCGAAAAGGCTGGACGTTATGACCTCTCGAATCCAATCAATGCTGCTTGGCCTGCTTCTGATTCTCGCCAGTCATGGCGTCCTGGCGGCTGGCCAGGAACAGACGCTGGATATCATCCACGGCTATATGAAGGCCTGGAATGCCCACGACGCACAAGCGGCAGCGCAGTACTTCGCCCCGGATGTCGAATTTCTCGACGCCTCGGTGGGCGTGCCTCAGGTGGGTCGTGAAAATGCCAGGAGCCAGGTGGTCGAGGTGTTTATGCAGGCGGTGCCGGACCTGCAGTGGAAAATGCTCGGCGAGCCGATCCTGAATGGCGAAGGGATTGCCTTCGAATGGGAATTCATAGGTAACAATACCGGGCCATGGAGCACTGAAACCCCGGCCACGGGACGCCCCTTGAGCTTCAAGGGCGTCAGTTTCATCCGGCTCAAGGATGGCAAGATCCTCACCCAGCACGACTATTACGACGCCCTTGGTTTCAACAAGCAGTTGGGTTGGTAACGCGATGTCGGGGTTGCCCTTTGGATGAACCTTCCGTCAATACAGCGCTCACTTGTTAGGTCGTCACCTCAGGTGAGCACGCTGTTTTTGCCGATAAGGAATTCGCATGGATCAAACCTCGACCTCCCACGCGCGCCCTGTGGAGCGTGAGTTCAGTCCGCGTGCGGTCATCACGGGGATCGTGCTCGGTATCCTCCTGACGCCCTCCAATGTCTATGCGGGATTGAAGATCGGCTGGTCGTTCAACATGTCGATCATTGCCTTGCTGGTCGGCTACGGGGTCTGGCAAGGCCTGGCCAAGCGCTCGGCGGTCGGGTTGCCCTGGACCCTGCACGAAAGCAACATCAACCAGACCGTGGCGTCCGCCGCGGCGTCGATCATTTCTGGCGGTTTGGTGGCGCCGATCCCGGCGTACACCTTGCTCACCGGCCAGCAGCTCGACGCGTTGCCGATGGTCGCGTGGGTGTTTTCAGTGAGCTTCCTCGGCATCTGGATCGCCTGGTACCTGCGGCCCTCGTTGCTCAACGACAAGGCCCTGAGGTTTCCCGAGGGCATGGCGACCCTGGAAACCCTGCTGCATATCTACAACCATGGCCACGAAGCGGCGACGCGCCTGAAGGTGTTGCTTGGCGCGACGCTGCTGTCCGGGTTGGCCAAGTGGGTCGACAGTTTCGTCTGGGCCATTCCACGCTGGTCCCCGAGCGCCCAGTTGGAGCGGCTGACCTTCACCGCTGATCCTTCGCTGTTGCTGGTGGGGTTTGGCGGCATCATCGGCATCCGTGTCGGCCTGACCCTGTTGCTCGGCGCGCTGTTGGCGTGGGGCGGGTTGGCGCCGTGGCTGTTGGTAAATGGCCTGGTGCAGTTACCGCCCGGCAGCAACGGCCCGCAATTCGCCGTGCTGGTGGAGTGGCTGCTGTGGCCCGGCGTGAGCCTGATGGTCTGCTCGACCCTGGCTTCCCTGGCGATTCGCCTGTGGGCCCTGCACGCATCCACCAGGGCCAGCGGCGGGACAACCTGGGCGATTCCCAAGGCCGGGCCCGCCGTTGGGTTTTTGCTGGCGATCGTCCTGGTGGTCAGCCTGCAAGCGATGTTGTTTGGCATCAATCCGTGGATGGCGTTGCTGACCATTCCCTTGGCGATCTGCCTGGCGGCGGTGGCGGCTCGGGTGGTCGGCGCCACGGGCATTCCACCCATCGGCGCCATCGGGCAATTGTCCCAGTTGAGCTTCGGCATCGTCGCGCCGGGGCAGGTGCCGATCAACCTGATGAGCGCCAATACCGCCGGTGGTTCGGCCGGGCAATGCACGGACTTGATGAATGATTTCAAGGTCGGCCGGGCGATCGGCGCGACGCCGCGCAAGCAATTGCTGGCCCAGACGCTGGGGATTTTCATCGGCAGTATCGTCGGCGTGCTCGCTTACCTGGCGCTGATCCCCGACCCGCAAACCATGCTGCTCACCGAAGAATGGCCGGCCCCGGCGGTCGCTACTTGGAAGGCCGTGGCGCAAACCCTGACCCATGGCCTGGACTCGTTGTCGGCGAGCATCCGCTGGGCGATCTTCATCGGTGGTTTCGCCGGCTTGCTGCTGGGCATTCTCGACAGCCTCCTGCCGGCCCATCGCGCCCGCTACCTGCCGAGCACAGCGGCGTTGGGCCTGGCGTTTGTCCTGCCGGCCTCGGTGTCGCTGATGATGGCCCTCGGCGCCGTGCTCACCTGGCTGGTGAGCTGCCGCTGGCCGAGCCTCACCGAACGCTTTGCGATCACCGCTGCGGCCGGGTTGATCGCCGGGGAGAGCATCACCGGGGTGGGGGCGTCGTTGTGGGAAATGCTCGGGAATCTCTGAGCGCGGCAAACGCCGCTCATGTCCACCGAAGGCCCGGCAGCGTCCAGTCGGGCGCGACGCCTATTCATGTGAATTCCGGCAACAGTGTTTGTCCCGGCGCTCCATTTTTAGCCCGTGGCGCAGTTCATATCATCGTCTCCAGGCCGCCAGCAATCAGGCTGATGCGGTCCACTCAACTTGACGGTGACTACCATGAACATGAAGAAAATTGCGTTGGTTCTGCTGCTTGGCGGCTTGGGTGCCCATGCCTATGCGCAGACGAGTCAGGACCCTGCGGTCGAGACCTACGACTATTCGACGAAGCTCGACATCCAGCACGTCATTTCGATCACCGAACCGGCAAATGAATGCGCACCGGTGCCGGTCCGGATGACCTATGAAGATTCCCATGGCGAGCGGCATGTCCTGCAGTATCAGACGATGGGCACTGGCTGCTCCAATTGAGTCCGACACAGGCGATGGAGGGTCGACACTCCAGCGCTGTGACGCTCAGGCGATTTTCGCGCCCGCGATCCGTTCATCCGCTGCGAGCATGTCCGGGATCGTTTGTTTGAGGAACGCCACCCACGTCCTGATTTTCGCATCGACGAACTTGCGCGACGGATAGATCGCGAACAGGTTCAACTCCTCCAGCCGGTACTCCGGCAACACCCTTGTCAACGTGCCCGACTCCAGGCCGCTCACCGCCGACGCTATCGGCTGAATGCCGATCCCCATGCCTTTCTTGATCGCGATGGTCATGCCGTCGGCCGTATTGATGTGGAAGGGTGAAACAGGCACGGTGATGGTTTCCACGCCTTGCGGACCTTCAAACACCCAATGTTCAGCTGGCATGACCGTATTGACGATGCGCAGGCACGCATGTTCGCCGAGCGCCGTAGGTGTCTGCGGACAACCATGCTTTTGCAGATAGGCCGGCGAAGCACAGAGAATGCTATAGGTGATGCCCAGGCGCTGGGCGACAAAACCGGAGTCCGGCAGGTCACGCGCCAGCACGATGGACATGTCGTAGCCTTCTTCCAGCAAATCGGGGACGCGGTTGGTCAAGGTCAGGTCGAACATCACCGAAGGGTACGTTTGCTGGTATCGAGCGATGGCATCGATGACGTAGTGGTTGCCGATGGCCGACATGGCATGGACCTTCAAACGACCGGTGGGCCGCGTCTGGGCCACCGCGGCTTCGTCGTCGGCTTCGCGCACGTCATCGAGGATCTTTTCACAGCGTTCCAGGTAACGTACACCGGCCTCGGTGAGGGCGAGGCGGCGCGTGGTGCGGTTGATCAGGCGCGTGTGCAAGCGCGCTTCCAGGGCGGAGACGGCTTTGGAGACGTTGGTGGTGTTGGTGTCCAATAGCTCGGCGGCAGCGGTGAAACTGCCGCTTTGGGCTACGGCGATGAAAAAACGCATGCTCTGGAAAACGTCCATCGTGTCGTCCCGGGGCTCAGGCTGGTGAGAGTATAGGGGCGCCCCTGGCCGGAAGCGCCCCGTTTGTGCGTGTCACGGTTTACGCGGGATGAACCCAGGTACGCCGGTTTCAACCACGGAGTTGAATCGAACCCGCGTGGTGATCTCTTCCTTGATTTCATGCATCGCCCGGTGTGGCAGTGTCGCCAGGTCGAAGTTTTCCCGGATATGGCTTGGCGTGGCCGAGGTGGTCAGGAACGCGGTGCCGCGCTGCACGGCCCAAGCCAGGGCCACTTGCGCCGGGGTCTTTTGTACGCGGCGGGCGATGCCGGTGATCACCGGTTCCTCGAGCACGTTCGGTTCCATGCCGTGCCCAAGCGGTGCGAAGGCCAGCAGGATGATCCCGTGTTGTCGGCAGAACTCCAGCATTTCCCATTCCGGCAGGTACGGGTGCGATTCGATCTGCACGACGGACGGTTTGATCCGCGCGGCCGCGACAATCGTCTTCAAGGCATCCAGAGTGATATCCGACAAACCGATCGACTTGCAACGGCCTTCGTCCACCAGGCTTTCCAGGGCCCGCCATGTATCGAGCAAGGTGATTTCGCGGTCGTAGATGACGTGCCCGTAGACATCCCGTGGATCTTGATCATCACCGGGCTGGAACGCGAACGGCGTATGGATCAGGTAGCAATCGATGTAGTCGACCTGCAGGCGTTGAAGGCTCGCTTCGAAGGCCGGTTTGACACGCTCCGGACGGTGATTGGTGTTCCACAGCTTGGTGGTGACGAACAGGTCTTCGCGACGAACAGTGCCGGCAGCCAGCACCTCGTGAAAGGCCACGCCGATCTTTTCTTCGTTGCGATAGCGCTCAGCGCAGTCGAAGTGGCGGAACCCGGTCTGCAATGCGCATCTGACCGCCTCGGTGGTGGTGGCCAGGTCGCGCATCAAGGTGCCGAAACCCACGGCGGGCATGGCGCCCGCGCCGTTGTTCAAGGGAATTCGGGTGGTGATGAGTTCATCGTGGAAAGCTTCGTAGGTCATTTCATTGCTCCGGTGTCGCGCACTACAGCGGTTTAGGTTGATGGGTTGCTCGTTCGGCAAATGCCTGTTCGAACACCCCGACGGAGTTGCCGCCCAGCGCCACGAACAACTGCACCGAGTCGAGATGGCGTGCGGTCTTCACGCGGATCTGGCCAAGCAGGGCTTGCTCATAGGCGCGTTCGGCTTCGAGCACTTGCAGGAGGCTGTTTTCGCCCTGTGCGTAGGCTTGCTGGTTCAGGCGCAAGCTGGTTTCGGCGGCACGCAAGGCGTCGTCCTGGGCCTCGTTTTGTTCGGCGCCATGGTTGATGGCTTGCAAGGTGTCCGCGATCTGGCCGAACGATTGAATGACCGTCTGGCGATAGCGGGCGAGGGCGGCGTCGTAGCCGTCGGCCGAGGCCTGGCGTTCAGCCTTGAGCGTGCCCCCGTTGAAGAGCGGCGCGCTCAGCCCGGCGGCGAAGCCCCACAGCGCGGCGCCGCCATTGCCGGACGCGGCTTGCGCCAGCGAGGCGGACAATTCCACGCGGGGGTACAGATTGGCGGTTGCGACGCCCACGGCCGCGCTGGCGATGCGCAGTTCGGATTCGGCTTGCAGGATGTCCGGTCGAGCGCGGGCCATTTCCGAGGGCAGGCTGACGGGAATGGCCGAAGGCAGGACAAACTCGTCCAAGGCAAAATCCGGCGCGATCCAGTCCGCCGGGCCTTTGCCAGCCAGGACCGACAATGCGTGCCGCGCCGCATCGCGCTGTTGGGCGAGGGGCGGCAGCTGCGTGCGGTCCTGGGCCAGCCGGGTCTCGGCCAGCGAGACGTCGACCCGCGTAAGGGTGCCATTGCGCTGGGCGATCCGTGCCAGGTCGAGGTTCTTCCCGTCGATCGCCAGGAGGTGCTCAACCGCAGTCATCTGCGCATTGGCCGACGCCAGCAACAGCGCCTGCCTGGCCACCTCACCGGTGAGGGTGAGATAGGCGGCTTCAAACCGATGCTTTTGCAGATCGGCCAATGCCTGTTGCCCTTCAACCGCCCGCTTGTTGCCACCGAATATGTCGAGGTCAAAGGTTACCCGTGGCCCAATCGAATAGAAATTCGACACGCTCGGCTGCGGCCCGTTGTGGGTACGCTGGCGTCCGGCCTGGGCGACCAGAGCCACCTGCGGATACAGCGCGCCTTCAGAGGCTGCGACAAGCGCAGTGGCCTGGCGAATAGTCGCATCAGCGGCGACCAGCTCGAGATTGCCTTCGACGACCCGGCGCATCAGTTGATCAAGCTTTGGCGAACGAAGGGCCGTCCACCAATCGCCATCGAGACGCTTGCCCATGTCGAAACGCTGGGCGCCAGGCGTTGTCGCTGGCTGTTCGGCCTGTTGGTCGTAATGCGCCGACGCGCGGGTATCGGGACGCATGAAATCCGGACCAACCGTACAGGCGGACAGCACGGCCAGCATCGCCAGTGCGGAGGCCCCGATGGTTGCGGTAGTCAAGGTGGAGCGGGTGAAGCGCATGAACCATTTCATTTCCAGACTCCACATTTATCAGTTCGCCGGGACAGGTTTGCGTAGCAGAAGGACCAGCGGGCTCACGACAAGCATCGCCACCAACAGGATCTTGAATTGGCCCATCACGGCGACGAACGCGGCCTGATGGGTCACCAGGTGGTTGAGGCCTTCGAGCGCCGGCAGCGACGTCGGCAACGCCACGCGATAGGGCGCCAAACCGCTGGCCAGCGCGGCATGCATGGCCTGGGTGTTGTTGAAGAAGAACGTCTGCACCACGGCTACGCCAAGCGTGCTGCCATAGACGCGCATCAGGTTGAACAGGCCAGTGGCCTCCGGGCGCAATGTCGGATCGAGAGTGCTGAAGGCGACCTTGCTCAGCGCGGGCATCAAGATGCCGAGGCCGATGCCCTGGATGAACCCGGTGACCGTGACGGGCACCCAATCCATCAGCGGCGAATAGCCGAGCATCAACCAATTGGCGTAGGCCACCAGGGCAATGCCAATGGCGATAAACGCTCGCGCATCGATCCAGGCGGGTGCACGTCCCATCAGCAAGAACGCGCCCACCAGCGCGATGCCGCGCGGGACGGTGAGCACGCCTGTCGTGTCCGGCGGGTAGCCGAGGATCTCGTCGAGCATCGGTGAGGTCAGCGCCATGGTCGACAGCAACACGAACCCGAGGGCGAAGAACATCACGGTCGAGAGCATGAAGTTGCGGTCGCGGAACAAGCCTTTGCTCAGGTAATGCACCCGGGCGGTCAGCACATGGACGACGAACAGGTACAGGCCGAGCGCGCTGGCGAGCGCTTCGACCCAGATTTCCGGGGAGTCGAACCAGTCCAGGCGTTCGCCACGGTCGAGCAGCATCTGCAGCGCGATCAGGCCCAACGTGAAGGTGCCGAAACCGAAGAAATCGAAGGGCGGACGCTGCCCGGCTTTTTTCTCGGCCAGCAACAATGTCACCACCATGAAGACCCACGCCGTCAGCGGCAGGCTAAGGTAGAACATCGGGCGCCAATCGAAATGCTCGGCGATCCAGCCGCCAATGGCAGGGCCGCTGACGATGCCGAAGAGCACCAGCGCCGTCCATTTCGGCCCGAACGCGGCGCGCTTTTCGGCGGGCAGGGTGTCGAGCGCAATCGCCATCGACAACGGTGCCAATACGCCGCTCGCCAAGCCTTGCAGCAGGCGCGCGCCGACGAACGCCAGCGGCGTGTCGGCCTGCGTACCGAGCCACAAACCGAGGGCGAACAACCCGAGCGCCGTCTGATAGACGCGTTTGAGACCAAAACTGGCCGCCAACCACTGCGCGACCGGCATAGTGATGGCGCTGGCGGCCAGGTACGCCGTAAAGATCCAGCCCGCCTGATCGTCGGTCATCGAAAGGCTGCCCTGGATCAGGCGCAATGCGGCATTCGGCAACGGCAGGTTCACCGATTGAAGGTAAGTGACGAGCAGGGCCGCGAACCTCAACGAGCGCGCGTCAGCAATCTGGCTGGCGTTCATCAGGCGTCACCCGCGGCAAACAACGATTTGAGCGGATGCCACCACGGCGTACGGTGCCCGGTGTCGACCTTGACCGTGGCGCTGGTGCCGGAGAACAGCGGCAGGGAAGGGTTGGCCTCGTCCAGCTCGAGACGGACCGGAATCCGTTGCACCACTTTTACCCAGTTTCCGGTGGCGTTTTCGGGTGGCAACAGCGCGAAGTCGGCACCCGCTCCGGGGCTCATGCTGACCACGTGCGCCTTGAATCGACGGTCCGGATAGAGATCCAGGGTGATGGTCGCGGTTTGGCCGGGGCGCATATGCGTCAGCTGCGTCTCGCGAAAGTTCGCTTCGATCCAGGCGTCCCGATTGGCTATCAGCGCGAACGTGGGAGTCCCGTTGTTGACGTAGTTGCCGATCTGCAGGTCGTCGACTTTGGCGACGATGCCGTCGTCGGGGGCCCTTACCGTCGCATAGGACAGGTTGAGTTGCGCCTCATCGAGCTGGGCCTTGGCCTCGCGCACGGCCGGATGCCGGTCGATGGCCAGGTCCGGGTCGCCATTGAGGGCGACGACGGTGCCGGCGATCTGTTGCTCGGTGGAAGCGATGCGTTGGCGGGATATTTTAAGGTCCGTTTCGGCACGCTCGTAGAGCGCCCGCGATACAAACTCGGTGGCGACCAGCGCTTTTTTGCGGGCCAGCTCCTTCTGGTCATAGTCAGCCGACGCCTTCGCCGATTGCAGCTCGGCCTGTTGTTGACGGTAGTTTGCCTTGAGCGCATCGATACGCAGGCGAGCAGTGCTCAGTTGCGCTTCGGCCCGGTCAACGGCGATCTGGTAGGGCGCGGGGTCGATTCGAAACAGCACCTGTCCCTTGGTCACCCGTTGATTGTCGTCGACGGCAATCTCGATGACCTGTCCGGAGATGCGTGCGTTGATTGAGGCCTTGGGCACGCGAGCATAGGCGTTGTCGGTGGTGACAAACGGTTCCTGGGCGATGTATTGGCCATAGCCAATGGCGGCGAAAAGCGCGGGGACGCCCGCCATAAGCAGGGGGCGCAGTGTTTGCCTGAAGGATTTTCTCGGCGACGCCTCGACCGGATTCGGTGCCTGAGTTGCGCTGCCGGGTGTGGCTGGAAGATCGAATTGCCTGGTCATGATCGATGCACCCTTGATCCGGAAAGGGGGCCGACCTGGCGAAATCGCTCGCGGCCCCGACGTCATTGATAGCTGTGAGTCATCACATCCATGTGCGGTGGGGAGGATCGCTCCGTACCGCTGTTTCGTCGTCGTCAGACCCGATTCGAGCGCTGCTGCAACAAGGCTGCGATCAAGGAATTTCTGGTTCCTTAATTTTGTGCGATGATGTAAGAATATAAGCGACATCACCTTCACGCAAGGAATTTGTACGAGATGGCACAAAATAAACCGACAGAAGGGAAAGGCCGCGGTCGCCCACGCGCCTATGACCCGCAAACTGCGTTGCAGCAAGCGCTTGGGGTGTTCTGGAATACCGGGTATTCCGCAGCATCACTGGACAGCATCGCCAGTGCGGCGGGGATGAATCGACCAAGCCTCTATGCGGCCTTCGGCGATAAACATGCGATTTACATCAAAGCGCTCGACCAATATTGGGAAACGGCGCACACGGCCATGCAGGACGCGTTGACTGACAGCACGCTGACGCTTGAACAAGCATTGACACGGTTCTACGAGGGGCAACTGGCGATCTATTTTTCCGGCGATGGCCAGCCGCGTGGCTGCTTCGCGATTGGTACGGCGACGACCGAAGCCGTCGAGGATCCGGAAATCCGTCAGGTGCTGTCCCAGCGGTTGAGCCAACTTGACGCCGATCTCCAGGCCCGCCTGCACCTCGCTGTCGACTCGGGTGATTTAGAGAACGATGTCGATCTGACGGCCCTTGCGGTGCTCGCTTCCTCGCTCTTGCATAGCATCTCGATCCGCGCGCGGGCGGGCAAATCCCGTGAGGAGTTGACCGGGCTTGCGCGCGCCGCCATCAGCCTCATATGCGGCCGGGCAGCCTGATGCCAGGCCTCGAAGACATCCTCGCCGAAAATCTGGCGGTGGTGTTCTGCGGGATCAACCCTGGCCTGATGGCGGCAGACCAGGGGCATCACTTTGCCGGTCGAGGCAATCGTTTCTGGCCCACGCTTCACCTCGCCGGATTCACCCCGCAGATCGTGCAGCCGGAGAACGATCGGTCAATCCTGCAATACCGTTGTGGCTTGACCACCGTGGTCGAGCGGCCGACGGCGCGGGCGGACCAACTGTCCGTCAGTGAATTCACTTCGGTGGCGGCGAGCTTCGAACAGAAGATTCTCCGCCATGAACCCCGCTGCCTGGCGTTCCTGGGTAAGTCGGCCTACGCCGGGTTGGTGCGAAAAAAGCACGTGGCATGGGGGCGCCAGGCGCAAGCATTCGGCGGCGCCGAGGTCTGGGTCTTGCCCAACCCCAGCGGACGCAACCGGGCGTTCACGCTGGGGCAGTTGGTGGCGGCGTATCGGGCGCTGTACCAGGCGATGCAATACCAGGCCCCGTCATGATTAGATCGCGTCAGTTGCTTTTCTGCCGTGGCGGATTGTCTTGGCGGTAAGTGTGATCAGGGTCGATAACCAGTTGCTTGACCTGATTGTCGAGTTCTTTGCTGTGATAAAGATCGAGGCATTTGAGCAGCTCGAAGCGGACGCCTGGACGTTCCGATTCCACCATAGGATTGCGATAATCACGGGCCAGGAATTGATCGATCAACGGTTTGCCGACCTGGGGCGCTTGCTCAAGGTCGAAATACGTCCAGTCCATCAGCGCACTGGCGCTACTACCAGCATCCTGGGCCGCGTCAGGTTCACCTTTGTAGGCTGTCGCGATGCAGTCCGCCAATACCATGTCCTTGTAGTTTTGCGCGTAGGTGCGTCCGCCTGCCTGTGGGGAATCGCTTGGTCCATCCTTGGCCCAATTCGCGCCAGGCGCGATTGCCCAGGCCGATAACAGGAGTGCGGTGAAGGCTTTCATCACGGCAAGCTCCAGAAGTTTGCCTGGTCGGTTTTATAGTTCACGCCCGGTTCATTGAAATAGCAGTGGTCATAACACATCCTGCCGTCAAACAACGTGGCGTGGCCCTTGGCGTCATCCCAACCGGAGATCTCAAACAGGATAAGCCCCTTCTTCCCTGCGAGGGTGCCGCCATCCGCAGCCGGATACTTGACCGTCTCGGCACGTCCCCACTGCTGTTCCAGGTAGGAAATCAAATCCTTGACGAGGTGGAAATACCAACGCTTGTCGGCACCCGATACGGTTTTTCCCCGTATATGCGGGATAAGTGATCCGGAGTAATTGAGGATGTAGCTCATGCGAACCGCACAAGTGTTGACCCACCTGGCGGTCGGGTGGCTGCTGTTGATGTTCAGGGCGACGTTGCCCCCGATAATTGTCGCAACTTTTTCAGATGGATTGATGGGGTCGTAGATCCGTTGCGAGGCCGCCCACGCGCTGGAAAAGGAGGGTCGAATCATGATTCATCCTTGGTTTCAGGCAGCATACGGCTGCGGTTGGTCCTTTGCTGAAACGAAAGATAGCCCCAAATAGCCGGATCATCAAAGGCCGCTGTCCATGACTTCATCTGGTTGCGGAAGGACAGCGTGCCTGTTCATCAATGATCAATGAGAATGCCGCGGCTCCCCGCTGCGGGCAATCACCCTCAGGTGCAACGTGGCCGGTTCCAGGCAGCCGCCAGTGGACAGTTGCCCGACCAGTTGCCGATAAAGTTCCTGCCAGGGCGTTTGCGAGGGCGGGATGTTTGGCGTCCACGCGAGGCGGCGCCGTTCCATTTCGGCCTCGTCCACCAGCAGGTTCACGGTGCGGGTGTTCAGGTCTACTTTCAGCCGATCATTGGTCTGCAGCAGCGCCAGGCCGCCGCCAACGGCGGCTTCCGGTGACATGTTTAGGATCGACGGGCTCGCCGAGGTACCGCTCTGGCGACCATCGCCCAGGCAGGGCAGGGAGTCGATGCCGCGCTTGATCAGTGCCGCCGGCGGGGCCATGTTCACCACCTCGGCGCTGCCGGGGTAGCCGACGGTGCCGGCGCCGCGGATGACCAGGATGCAGCGCTCGTCGATGTCCAGCGCCGGGTCGTCGATGCGCGCGTGGTAGTCCTCCGGCCCTTCGAATACGATGGCCCGCGCTTCGAAACTGTTCTCGGCACCGGGCTCGGACAGGTAGGTCTTGCGGAACGCTTCACCCACCACCGACATCTTCATGATCGCGCTGTCGAAGAAATTGCCGCTAAGCACGATGAAACCGGCGCGGTGCTTGAGCGGGGTTTCGAAGGGATGGATGACGTCGGCGTCGCAGGTCAGGCTGCCGCTGACGATCTCACCGATGGTCTTGCCGCTGACCGTGGCGCAACCCTCGTGCAGGCGGCCGGCCTTTTGCAGTTCATGCATGACCGCAGGCACGCCGCCGGCGCGGTGAAAGCCTTCACCGAGGTATTTGCCGGCGGGCATGCAGTTGACCAACAACGGCACGTCCTCGCCGATCTTTTGCCAGTCGTCCAGGCTCAACTCGACGCCCATGTGCCGGGCAATGGCGATCAGGTGCGGCGGGCAGTTGCTCGATGCGCCAAGTGCCGAGGCGACAGCGATAGCGTTCTCGAATGCCTCGCGGGTCATGATCTGGGACGGGCGCACGTCCTGGCGCACCAGTTCGCAGATGCGCTTGCCGGTGGCGTAGGCCATCTGCCCGCGCTCGCGATACGGCGCTGGAATGCTCGCGCAACCGGGCAGCGACATGCCCAGGGCTTCGGCCAGCGCATTCATCGACAGGGCGGTGCCCATGGTGTTGCAGTGACCGACGGAGGGCGAGGCCGCCGTGGTCATTTCCATGAAGCCTTCGTAATTGATTTCGCCCGCGGCCATCAGGTTGCGTGCATGCCAGAGCACCGTGCCGGAGCCGATCAGCTCGCCTTTGTGACGGCCGTCGAGCATCGGCCCGCCGGACAGCACGATCGACGGCAGGTCGGTGGTCGCCGCCGCCATCAAGCAGGCGGGGGTGGTCTTGTCGCAACCGGTGGTGAGGACTACGCCGTCCAGCGGATAACCGTGGAGGATTTCCACCAGTCCCAGATACGCCAGGTTGCGGTCCAGCGCCGCGGTGGGCCGGCGCGATTGTTCGGCGATGGGGTGCACCGGGAATTCCATGGGGATGCCGCCGGCGTCACGGATACCGGCCTTGACCCGTTGGGCCAGTTCCAGGTGATGACGGTTGCAGGGCGTCAGGTCGCTGCCGGTCTGGGCGATGCCGATGATGGGTCGTCCCGATTGCAGCTCTTCGCGGGTCATCCCGTAGTTCATGTAGCGTTCTACATACAGCGCGGTCATATCTGCGTGGGCCGGGTCGTTGAACCATTGCTCGCTGCGCAGGCGGCGTTTTGGCGTGTCACTCATGATTCATGTCTCTCTTGTAATTGGATGAATCGACGATCGGTCGGGCTCAGCGGTCGAGCAGTCCTCGTGCGGCAAGATTACGCAACAGGGCGCCGACACCGAAGGTCCAGGGCGCGGCGCTGCAGCTGTGGGTCACCTGATTATGCAGGCTGCCCAGCAGCGGGCTGCTGATGCTGACCCGGTCACCCAGTTTATGGGTGAAACCGCTGCCGGCATGATCACGGTCCTCGGTGGGGGCGAACAGGGTACCGAGAAACAGCAGGAAGCCATCCGGGTATTGATGGTTGGCGTTGAGCGTCTGGCCGGCCAAGTCTTGCGGGTCGCGGCTGATCTGGCTCATGGAGCTGCAACCGTGCAGGCGATAACCGTCTTCGCCCTGTACCTGCAGATCGACTTCGCAGGCGCGCACGTCGTCCAGGCTGAAATGCTCGTCGAACAGGCGAATGAACGGCCCGATGGCGCACGACGCATTGTTGTCCTTGGCCTTGCTCAGCAACAGCGCGCTGCGACCTTCGATGTCCCGCAGGTTGACGTCGTTGCCCAGGGTGGCGCCGTGGATCTGGCCACGGCTGTCCACCGCCAGCACCACTTCCGGCTCCGGGTTGTTCCATTGCGAGGCCGGATGAATGCCGATCTGGCTGCCGCTGCCCACGGCGGCCAGGACCGGCGCCTTGGTGAAGATTTCCGCGTCCGGGCCGATGCCGACTTCCAGGTATTGCGACCACATGCCTTGCTCGATGAGGTAGGCCTTGAGGCGCATGGCTTGCTCGGAACCCGGCACGATCGAGCGCAGGTTGTCGCCAATCACATTGTGGACCGTGGCGCGTACCGCTTCGGCCCGGGCCGCGTCGCCGCCGGCCTGTTCTTCGATGACCCGTTCGATCATGCTCGCCGCGAAGGTCACGCCGGCGGCCTTGATCACCTGCAGATCCAGCGGCGGCAGCAGAAACGGCTTGGCCGGATCAGCGTGCGGACCGGTGTTGGCCAACAGGTCTTCGATGCTGGCGAGGAAGGTGCCCGGTGCCTGGCGCGCCGCCGCGAGGGGCGAGGGGGTTTCCAGCAAATCACTCAAGGTCGCGAAATGCTCCGACAGGTCAAACACGCCGTCACTGCGCAACACGATCGGCGAAGGCCCGGCGATCCGCCCCGGGACCCAGGCGCGACCAATCAGAGTTCCGGCCACGCCATCGACCGGCAGGGTGTTCACGGGAGTAAGCAATAGCGACATGGACAGGCTTCCTGGTTCGTAAAGCCTTCACGCTAGGGCGCGTTGTCGATGAACTCCAATGAGATATATTCAGTATCTGATAACGTCCGGTTATTGCGCCGCCGAGGAATGCCCATGTCCGATCTGTCCTTTTCCAGCTTTTGCGGCTGGCTCAAGTTTCGCCACCTGCTGTTGATCGACACGTTGGGCCGCACTTGCAACATGCATTTGGCGGCCGAGCAGATGAACCTTAGCCAGCCGGCCGTGAGTAAGATGCTCAAGGAAATCGAAAGCCTGCTCGGCTTCGCCCTGTTCGAGCGCCGCCCGCGCAGCATGCCGCCTACCGCCCTGGGTGAACACGTGCTGCGCTACGCGCAAATCGCCCTGAATGATGCCCGTTCGTTCGTCGAGCAGATCAGCAGCCTGCGCGAGGGCGGCCACGGCTACCTCAAGGTCGGCGGTATTTTCGCTGCGACAGCGGTGGCCTTGCCCGAGGCGATCTTGCAGATCAAGCAACGCTGGCCGCTGCTGTCCATCGAGGTGGTGGAGCAGACCAGCAATCACTTGATGAAGATGCTGGAAGAGAAAAAGCTCGACCTGGCCGTGGCGCGTTTCACCGACCAAAGCCAGCAGCAGCGCTACGACTTCCAACCCCTGGCGCCCGAGCCGTTCTGCATCGTGGTCAATGATCGTCATCCGCTGGCAGACGCCGGGCCGACGTCCTTGCAGCAACTGGTGGATTTGCCGTGGATTCTCTACCCGGTCGGCACGCCGATTCGTGCACGTATGGAACTGGCGTTCGCCGAAGCGGGGGTGGGCATGCCGCGCAATACCATCGACACGATTTCCATGCAGACGTTTCTGCAGGTCCTGCAACGCGGGCCCATGATCGGCATGTTGCCCAACGCCATGGTCGATCCACTGCTCGAAAGCGGCCAGCTCAAGACCCTCGACACGCCGCTGCACCTGGTGCCGCAGGACTACGGCATCCTCACCCGCAAGAACGAGCCGCTCGTGGGCGCGGCGCTGGAGTTTGCCGAGATCCTCAAGGACAACGCCCGGCTGAGTCGTTGAATGTGCCGCACCCTTCGCGAGCAGGCTCGCTCCCACACGGTCATCTGTACACCAGCGATCCTTTGTGGGAGCGAGCCTGCTCCGGGCGGCGATCCGACGAAGGCGGCGGGCCTGTGTGCACTGCACCCGTGGCGAGGGAGCTTGCTCCCGCTGGGCTACGCAGTAGCCCCCTTCGATTTCTGATAACACTGGGTTATCAACTAATCCAAAAATGCCATTGGGAAAGAATCGCTTCCCGACAGTAGAGTCCTCGTTCAATCGCCGGATGACTCGCTCATTCGACGTGACCCAATAAAAACAATCAGGGGTTACCTCATGCAAACCATCTCCGAGCATTTGCCCGCCCAGGCGCAAGCCGGCGAACTCGATTTCGAGGACCGGACCTATCGCAAGGTGATCTGGCGAATTCTGCCGGTCCTGCTGTTGTGCTACATGGCGGCCTACCTCGACCGGGTGAACATCGGTTTTGCCAAGCTCGACATGCTCAACGAGCTGCAATTCAGCAACACCGTGTACGCCTTGGGCGCCAGCATGTTTTTCTGGGGCTATTTCCTGTTCGAAGTGCCCAGCAACCTGTTGCTGCATCGCTTCGGTGCGCGGTTCTGGATCGCCCGGATCATGCTCAGTTGGGCGGTCATCTCCATGGCGGTGGCCTACACCGTGCCGCTGGCGGCGTTCTTCCACATCGAATCGAGCACGATGTTCTATGTGCTGCGTTTCCTGCTGGGGATCTGCGAAGCGGGCTTTTTTCCTGGCGTGATTCTCTACCTCAACTATTGGTTCCCGACCCACCGGCAGAGCCGCGTGATGTCCGGATTCCTGTTGGCGTTGCCGGTCAGCCTGACCCTCGGTGGCATATTGTCCGGCTGGTTGATGAACAGCATGCAGGGCGTGCACGGCCTGTCGGGCTGGCAGTGGATGCTGCTGATCGAAGGGATTCCGTCGATCATCATGGCGGTCGTGGTGGTGGTCTGCCTGGCCGACAACATCGACAAGGCCAAGTGGCTCTCGGCGGCGGAGAAAGCCATGCTCAAGGCCAATCTGCAAACCGATAACCACGGCAAGGCCACGCGGCTCGGCGAAGTGTTCTTCAACCCTCGGGTGTGGTTGCTGGTGCTGATCCTGCTGACGTTCAACACCGGTTTCTACGGCCTGGCGTTCTGGATGCCGTCGATCATCAAGAGCACCGGCATCACCAACAGCCTGCACATCGGTTTGCTTACCGCCATCCCGTACTCGGTGGCGGTGGTGGCAATGCTGCTCAACGCGCGGCATTCCAACCGCACCGGCGAACGACGCCTGCACGCGGCGATTCCAGCCTTCATCGGTGGCGTCGGGCTGATCCTCAGTGCGTTCTTTGCCGATAACCTGGTGCTCTCGGTGCTGTTCCTCAGTGTCTCCGCTTCGGGGATCCTCAGTCTGATGCCGATCTTCTGGACCTTGCCCGGCACCGTACTGTCAGGCGTCGCAGCCGCAGCGGGGATCGGCATGATCAACGCCATCGGCAACCTGTCTGGCTTCACCGGATCGATGATCACCGCCGTGGCTGAGACCCTCACAGGCAACATCAACAATGGTACCTATGTCCTGGCGCTGTGCCTGTTGGTCAGCGGCGGGTTGATCCTGGCCATCCCGGCCTCGATGCTCGGCCGGACACCGAAAAGCGCGGCCCCGGCAGCGCAATTGGAGACGGCATGAGCATGCAGAACAAGCGGGTACTGGTGACAGCGGCCGGACAGGGCATCGGCCTGGCGAGCGCGGTGGCCTTCGCCCAGGCTGGCGCCGAGGTGTTCGCCAGTGACATCGACACGCGCGCACTGGCGGGTATCGAAGGGGTGACCGCTATTACGCTAGATGTCACCTCGGCCAGCGCCATCGACGCGGCCCGCGAGCGAATCGGTGGTCTGGACGTGCTGTTCAACTGCGCAGGCTATGTGCACAGTGGCAACATCCTCGACTGTGACGAAGTGGCCTGGTCGCGTTCGATGGACCTGAACGTCACCGCCATGTACCGCATGATCCGCGCCTTCCTGCCGGGCATGTTGGCCCGTGGCGGTGGTTCGATCATCAACATGTCGTCGGTGGCTTCCAGCATCAAAGGCGTGCCCAACCGTTTCGCCTATGCTGCGAGCAAGGCAGCGGTGGTGGGGCTGACCAAATCCGTCGCCATCGACTTTGTCAGCCAGGGCATCCGCTGCAACGCGATCTGTCCCGGCACCGTGGATTCTCCGTCGCTGCGCCAGCGCATTGCCGACCAGGCCGCGCAACAGGGTGTCGAGGAGCAACAGGTCTACCGACAGTTTCTCGACCGCCAGCCGATGGGGCGCATTGGCAATACCCAGGAGATCGCGCAACTGGCGTTGTACCTGGGCAGCGACGCGTCGGCCTACACCACGGGCGCCGTGCACGTGATCGATGGCGGCATGAGCCTTTGAGTTTTCACTTGAACAGGAGCACTTCATGAAACTGTTGCGTTACGGCGAAAAAGGTTCGGAAAAACCCGGGCTGCTGGATGACGACCATCAGATCCGCGACCTGTCGGGCCACGTGCCGGACATTGCCGGAAATGTCCTGGGGCCGGAAGGCCTGGCAAAACTCGCCGCCATCGACCCGCGCAGCCTGCCGGTGGTGGCCGGGCAGCCGCGGATCGGCCCGTGCGTCGGCCAGGTCGGCAAGTTCATCTGCATCGGTTTGAACTACGCCGACCATGCCGCCGAGTCGAACATGGAAGTGCCAAAGGAACCGATCATCTTCAACAAATGGACCAGCGCTATTTGCGGTCCGAACGACGATATCCAGATTCCCCGTGGCTCGCTCAAGACCGATTGGGAAGTCGAGCTGGGCGTGGTTATCGGCAAAGGCGGGCGCTACATCGACGAAGCGAACGCCCTGGAGCATGTCGCCGGTTATTGCGTCATCAACGACGTGTCGGAGCGCGAGTGGCAGCTCGAACGCGGCGGCACCTGGGACAAAGGCAAGGGCTTCGACACCTTCGGCCCCCTCGGCCCATGGCTGGTGACCAAGGATGAGATCCCCGACCCGCATGCGCTGAACCTGTGGCTGGAAGTCGACGGGCATCGCTATCAGGACGGCAATACTCGTACGCTGATATTCAGCGTGCCGCAATTGATCGCCTACCTCAGCCGATGCATGAGCCTGCAACCGGGCGACGTCATCTCCACCGGAACGCCACCGGGCGTTGGGCTGGGCATCAAGCCCAACCCGGTGTTCCTGCGCCCGGGCCAGACCATGCGCCTTGGTATCGAGGGCTTGGGCGAGCAGCGTCAGGTGACCGTGCAGGCGGATTGATCACTGGCTTCGCTGGCGCCTTCTTCGCGAGCAGGCTCGCTCCCACACGGTCCTTTGCACACCAAAGATCCCTTGTGGGAGCGAGCCTGCTCCGGGCGGCGATCCGACGAAAGCGGTAGTCCAGCTGTAGTAGATAGATTTATTGTCCTCGCCACGAAAAATCCTCGAAGATGCGCAACTGATTCGAGAGAACGATTCGATCCATGAGCGACGACTCCCACGCACGTTTTTGCCGTTTTCAAACCCCGGATCCCAGCATCCCTCCACGCGAGCAATCACCAATGCTCCCGCAGGAGTTGGCCTGGGCGCGGGAGCGTGCCTTCATGCACCGCTTCAGTTGGTTCGTGGTGCTGCTGCCGCCGTTGAGCATCGGCCTCGTGCTGCCAGGCTTGGCATACTTGACGATCCTGGGCCTGACTCAGAAATTATTCGCCCCGGACCTGGATGTCGACCGGATCGTCGGTGATTCCCTGGGCTGGCTGGCGCTGGTGACGGTCCTTTTCGTCGCCGGTTGGGCATTGTCCAATTACCTGCGCGACTCACGGGACCCGACCAAGCGCTACTGGCAATCGTTGCCAGATCAAGGACTGGTCGAGCTTGAGCGTCATACATTGGTCTCGGGCATCAGCCTTTGGGCCAACGACTTTGACCCGGACTGCAACAGCCTCACCCTGTGGAAGAACGACAAGCTGGTGAGCGTGCAAAGCTCCGGCGTGTCGCAGTGGATCCTCGCCATGACCGCAGCCGGCCACTGGCTGGTGCTCAAGGACGAGTTTCCCGGTGACTTCTGCTATGGGCGAGAAGGGCGGATGCCCGAGAAGGACAAGCAGATGCAACCCCGTCAGCAACTGGCGATTGCCTTTGCGCCCGGAACTCAACTCGAGCTGGGCCAGCGCTTTGAAGGTGCGCCTGTGCCCTTGGTGGAAACGCCCTATTGGATGTCCGCCGATGAGATCAAGCGCCTCACCGAAGCCGCCCATCACTGGATCTTCTTCCCGCCGGACCGTTACGCCGTGGTCAATGCCCAGGACGCTCGCTGGGTACAGCGATTGGTGGAAAGGGCACAAGCCAGTGTCGGGCCTCAGCATGAGTGACGAGCTCTACAAGCAAAGGCTCCGCTTCGAGACGCCTGATCCAGGCATCGGCCCTCGCGAGCAATCACCGATGCTCCCGCAGGAATTGGCCTGGGCGCGCGAGCGTGCATCAACGCACCGCTTCAGCTGGGTCATGGTGCTGGCGGCGCCGGTGAGCGTTGGCCTGATGCTGCCAAGCCTGGCGTTCGTGATTGGCTTGGGTCTTGTCGAGAAATGGTTCGTCCCGGGCCTGGATGTCGACCGGATCATCGATGGATCCTGGGGCTGGCAGATATTGGCGACTGTGCTTTCTATCGGCGGTTGGGCATTGTCCAATTACCGGCGCGACTCACGGGACCCGACCAAGCGCTACTGGCAATCGATGCCGGATCGAGGGTTGGTCGAGCTTGAGCGTCACACGCTGATCTCCGGCATCAGCCTGTGGGCCAGTGATAATCCCGAGCACGACAGCCTCATGCTGTGGCAAAACGACAAGCTGGTGCGGGTGCAAAGTTCCGGCGTGTCGCAGTGGATCCTGGCCATGACCACGGCCGGCCATTGGCTGGTGCTCATGGAGGAATTTCCTGGCGTCTTCCGCCATGGACAAGTCAGCCGAATGCCTGCGCCCGAACAGCGGATGAAGCCCCAACAGCAATTGGCGATTGCCTTTGCCCCAGGGACTCACGTGACGCTGGGCGAGCGTTTCGACGGTGCGCCGGTGCCGCTGACGGAATCCTCGTACTGGATGTCCGCCGACGAGTCCAGTCGCCTCGCCGAAGCCTCCCATCGCTGGGGCTTTTCCTCGTCGGACCGTTACGCTGTGATCAACGACCGGGACGCCGATTGGGTGCAACGACTGGTTGATAAAGCGCTGGCGGACAAGGCGCGGGGCAGCACCGGCCGTCACGGCTGAGCGTCCGCCAACGTGACGCGGGTCTCTCGGGGTGCGAAGGCGCTGATGGCGGTTGCCGACAGGGCGAGCAACGCACCGACGGCGGCAAGCCCGATCCAGCCGCTCCGGTGGACGCCGTAGTTGCCCAAGGCCGCGCCGAGTGCCAGGGCGCAACACACCGCCATGACGCCGACCAGACGAGCGGGGATCACGCTCGACGTTCCATGGCGAAACGTGCAATGGGCGATGCACTTTGTGCATCGCGCCTGTGGGCACGACGTGGGGGTGGCGAGTGTCTGCCCGAACTGCGGTGTGCCGGTTGAACGCAAGGATTTGCAGCCGTCGATCAGCGAACGCTTCCTCGCCGAGCGCACGGCCCGTCGGGAAGCGTTCAAGGGCAAGTAGCGCCCGCCGACCCTCAGTCGGATTTGCGACGCGTGACGCGCTTCATCACCACCACGAAGAATACCGGGACAAACACCACCGCCAGTGTGGCCGTGACCATGCCGCCGATCACGCCGGTACCAATGGCCTGCTGGCTCGCCGAGCTGGCACCCGTGGCAACCGCCAGCGGGACCACGCCCAGGATGAACGCCAACGACGTCATGATGATCGGCCGCAGGCGCAGGCGCGCGGCCTGGAGCGTGGCGTCGATCAGGTCGTGGCCTTCGTCGTACAGGCTCTTGGCGAATTCGATGATCAGGATCGCGTTTTTCGCCGACAGGCCGATGATGGTGATCAGCCCGATCTTGAAGAACACGTCGTTGGGCATGCCGCGCAACGACACCGCCAATACCGCGCCGAGCACGCCCAGCGGCACGACCAGCAATACCGAGGTGGGAATCGACCAACTCTCGTACAGCGCCGCCAGGCACAGGAACACCACCAGCAGCGACAGGCCCAGCAGGATCGGCGCCTGGCTGCCGGACAAACGTTCCTGCAATGACAATCCAGTCCATTCCTGGCCCATGCCTTTTGGCCCTTGGGCGACGAGCCGCTCGATTTCGGCCATGGCTTGCCCGGTGCTGTAGCCCGGTGCCGGTTCGCCGGAAATGCTCACCGCCGGGTAGCCGTTGTAGC
This sequence comes from Pseudomonas brassicacearum subsp. neoaurantiaca, assembly GCF_013608025.1. Classification (GTDB taxonomy): domain Bacteria; phylum Pseudomonadota; class Gammaproteobacteria; order Pseudomonadales; family Pseudomonadaceae; genus Aquipseudomonas. The sequence goes on from NZ_VDLV01000001.1 coordinate 277,319, forward strand.
GGGTCAGTTGCGCCGGCCCTTGGGTCCAGCGGGCCTGGACGAACGCCGACAACGGCACCATTTCTCCACTGCTGTTGCGCACGTGGATCTTCAGCAGATCCTCGACCTGGCTGCGCTGGTCGCCTTCGGCCTGGACCACCACGCGCTGCATGCGCCCTTGGTTCGGGAAGTCGTTGATATAGGCCGAGCCTACCGCCGTAGACAACACGCCGCCGACATCGGCAAAGGAAATGCCCAAGGCATTCGCCTGTTTGCGATCCACCTCCAATTGCACCTGCGGCGCTTCCGCCAGGGCACTCTCGCGCACGTTCATCAACATCGGGCTTTTTTCAGCGGCGGCGAGCAGTTCGCTGCGGGCCTGCATCAACGTGGCGTGGCCGAGGCCGCCGCGATCCTGCAAGCGGAACTCGAAACCGCTGGAAGTGCCGAGGCCGTCCACCGGCGGCGGCAGCACCGAGAACGCCATGGCGTCTTTGATCGCACCGAATGCCTGGTTGGCGCGCTCGGCGATGGACGCCGCCGAATCATCGCCACCGCGCTGCGACCAATCCTTCAACGTGGTGAACGCCAACGCCGCGTTCTGCCCGCTGCCGGAAAAGCTGAAGCCAAGTATCACCGTGCTGTCTCCAACGCCCGGCTCGCCGGCATTGTGCGCCTCGATCTGTTCGACGACCTGCACCGTGCGGTTCTTGCTCGCGCCCGCAGGCAACTGGATGTCGGTGATGGTGTAGCCCTGGTCTTCCACCGGCAGGAACGAGGAGGGCAGGCGACTGAACAGCAGGCCCATGCCCACCAGCAGCACACCGTAGATCAATAGATAACGGCCGCTGCGTTTCAGCGCATAGGTCACCCAACCTTGATAGCGGTCACCGAATCGATCGAAGCCACGGTTGAACCAACCGAAGAATCCGCGCTTGGCGTGATGGTCGCCTGGCGCGATTGGCTTGAGCAAGGTCGCGCACAGCGCCGGGATCAACGTCAGTGCGAGAAACGCCGAGAACAGAATCGACGTCGCCATCGACAACGAGAACTGCTGGTAGATAACCCCCACCGAGCCCTGCATGAACGCCATCGGAATGAACACCGCCACCAGCACCAGGGTGATGCCGATGATTGCCCCGGTGATCTGGCTCATCGCCTTGCGCGTCGCGTCCTTGGGCGACAGGCCTTCCTGGGCCATGATCCGCTCGACGTTTTCCACCACCACGATGGCATCGTCCACCAGGATGCCGATGGCCAGGACCATGCCGAACATGGTCAACACGTTGATCGAGAAACCCAGGGCGAGCATAGTCGCGAAGGTGCCCATCAGCGCCACCGGCACCACCAACGTGGGGATCAGCGTGTAGCGGATGTTCTGCAAGAACAGGAACATCACCGCGAACACCAGCAGCATCGCCTCGCCGAGGGTATAGACCACTTTCGTGATCGAGACTTTGACGAATGGCGATGTGTCGTAGGGAATCTTGTATTCCACGCCGGCGGGGAAGTAGCGCGCCAGCTCATCCATCTTGTTGCGCACCAGGGTCGCGGTGTTCAACGCATTGGCCCCGGGGGATAGCTGCACCGCCACGGCAGTCGACGGCTTGCCGTTCAGGCGCGTGGAGAACTGGTATTCCTGGCTGCCGATTTCCACCCGCGCGACATCGGCGATGCGCACCGTCGAACCGTCGGGGTTGGCCTTGAGCACGATGTCGGCGAATTCCTGCGGCGTCGAGAGCTGGCCCTTGACGACGATGGTCGCAGTGATTTCCTGGGTGCTGCGGCTCGGCAGGTCGCCGAGGCTGCCGGCCGAGACCTGGGCGTTCTGCGCGACGATGGCGGCATTGACGTCCGCCGGGGTCAGGTTGAAACCCACCAGCTTGCGCGGATCGATCCAGATCCGCATGGCCCGCTCGGCGCCGTACAGCTGGGCCTTGCCGACGCCGTCCAGGCGCTTGATCTCGTTCATCACGTTGCGCGCCAGGTAATCGCTGAGCGCCACATCGTCGAGCTTGCCGTCGCTGGAGGTGAGGGTAATCAGCAGCAGGAAGCCGGCGGAAACCTTGTCCACCTGCAAGCCCTGTTGGGTGACCGCTTGCGGCAGGCGCGACTCCACGGCCTTGAGGCGGTTTTGCACATCGACCTGGGCCAATTCCGGATTCGTGCCCGGTTGAAACGTCGCGGTGATCGTGGCGCTGCCGAGGCTGCTCTGGGATTCGAAATACAGCAGGTTGTCGGCGCCGTTGAGTTCTTCCTCGATCAGGCTGACCACGCTCTCGTCGATGGTTTGCGCCGACGCGCCCGGGTATACCGCGTAGATCTCGATCTGCGGGGGCGCCACGACCGGGTATTGCGCCACCGGCAGCTGAGGGATGGCGAGAATGCCGGCGAGGAGGATGAACAGCGCGACGACCCAGGCGAACACCGGGCGGTCGATGAAGAAATGCGGCATGGCTTAGCGTCCTGCCTGTTGCCCGGGAACCTGGGCGAGGGGAAGAGGGGATTCATCGACCTGGACTTTTTCACCGGGGCGGGCATGCTGGACGCCTTCGACGACGATGCGGTCGCCCGGCTTCAAGCCTTCGGTAACGATCCATCGATCGTCCTGTGCCGCGCCTAATTGCACCGGTTGCTGGCTGACCTTTTGCTCGGCGTCCAGCAGCAACACCTGGGCGATGCCGGCGCTGTCGCGCATGATCGCCCGTTGCGGCACGGTGATGCCTTGGCTGTTCACTGCCTGCTCCAGGCGCACCCGGATGAAACTGCCGGGCAGCAGGTCCAGGTCCGGGTTGGGAAACTCGCTGCGCAGGGTGATCTGGCCGGTGCCCGGGTCGACGCTGAGGTCGGTGAAGAGCAACTTGCCGGGCAGCGGATAGGGGCTGCCGTCGTCCTGGATCAATGTGGCCTTGGCCTGGCCTTGGCCGACCGCTTGCAACTGACCGGCACGAAAGGCGCGGCGCAGGTCGTTGAGTTCACGGGTCGATTGGGTGAGGTCGGCGTGGATCGGGTCCAGTTGCTGGATCAGCGCCAACGGCGTGGTTTCGTTCTGCCCCACCAGCGCGCCTTCGGTCACCAGGGCGCGACCGATGCGCCCGGAAATCGGCGCGGTCACCGTGGCATAACCCAGGTTCAGCTTGGCCCGTTCCACCGCGGCTTTGTTGGCGGCGACATCGGCTGCGGTCTGGCGCACGTTGGCCCGGGCGTTGTCATAGTCCTGGCCGCTGATGGCTTGGTCATCGATCAATTGGGCATAGCGCTGCGCCTGCAACCGCGCCTGGAACGCATTGGCCTCGGCCTTGCGCAACGCCGCCTCGGCGCTGTCCAGGTCGGCCTTGAACGGGGCCGGGTCGATGCGAAACAGCACCTGCCCCTGCTTGACGTCGCTGCCTTCGTGATAGACCCGTTGCAAGACCACGCCGGCGACCCGGGCGCGGACTTCGGCCACTCGCGGTGCGGCGATGCGGCCGCTCAGCTCGTTGCTGATGGACAGGGGGCGGGCCTGGACGGTTTCGACACGCACGCTGGCGGGCGGGGCGGATGCCTCCGGGTCAGAGGCGCTGTCGCAGCCACTGAGCTGCAGTGCGCCGGCCAACAAGCCCAGTGCGACGAAAGGAATCTTGGACATGGTGCTTCCCCACTATTGAGCCGGCCATGATAGGGATCGAGGCCAACGCCAGGGGTGAAGGTTTGTAGGGGCTCTGTGAAATTGTGTAATCAGATCCGAAAATGCCCCACCAATTGTTGCTGATGGTTGGCCATGGCATGCAACGAATGGCTCGCCTGCGAGGCTTCCTCCATGCGGCTGGTCAAGGTCTCGCTGATCCCGCGTATATCACTGACGCGGTGGCTGATGTCTTCGACGACAGCGCTTTGCTCCAGGGCTGCGCTGGCGATCTGCTGGTTCATGTGTTCGATCACTTCCACGGCGTCGGTGATGCGCTGTAGCGCGGCCTGGGTCTTATCGACTTGAACGACGCTGTCCCTGGCCAGCTCACGGCTCGACTGGGTGCTGTGCACGACGTCCTGGCTCAGTTGCTGCAACGCTTCGATCACCGAGCGTATCTGCTCGACGGAGTTTTGCGTATTGCTCGCCAAATGCCGCACTTCATCGGCCACCACCGCGAAACCACGACCCTGTTCGCCAGCGCGGGCGGCCTCGATGGCGGCATTCAACGCCAGCAGGTTGGTCTGCTGGGCAATCGCACAAATCACGTCCAGCACCTGACCGATGTGCTGGCTGTTGCCGGCCAGCGCCTGCACTTGCTCGAGGGTGGTTTCCAGGCAGCGGTCCAGGCTGTCGATGCGGGTGACCGCGTTGGCGAACAGCTCACGCCCCGATCGGCTTGCGTTTTCGGCGACGGTGGCGGCATCGGCCGCCTGGTGGGAATGGCGAGCGACCTCCTGGGCGTTGGTGCTCATTTCATGCAAGGCGGTCGCTGCCAACTCGACTTCCCGGTATTGCGTATGCATGCCCTTGCTGACTTCCCGGGCCACCTGCGCCGAGGTATCGGCGGTGTTGCGGGTGTCGAGGGCGGCTTGCTGGATGTCGCGGATGATGGGCTGCAATTTATCGAGAAAACGGTTGAACCCGTGCGCCAGATGACCCAACTCATCGCGACGGTCGTCGGGCAGGCGCCGGGTGAGATCGCCGTCGCCGTCGACTATCGCATCGAGCAGATGCGCCACCCTCAGCAGCGGCCGGGTCACGCCGTAAGCGGTGAGCCAGATGAGCAACAGGCCCAAGCCGGCAGCCAGCAAGCCCAAGCTGAGGTTGAACCAGTTGGCTTGGCGGTGCTTGTCGTCCAGCTGCGCCTGCATGTGTAGCGCCGGCGCTTGCACAAGCGCTTCCGGCACGCGTATCTGCAATTGCCAAGGGGCGTTTTCCGGCGCGGGTTGCACGGTTTGCTGCACGTCGACAGAAGTACCCGCCACGGTGCCGCTGTGGCCGGCAGTTTGCCCGGAAGGGGAAAGAATGTTGATTTCGCTGTGGCCGGGGTACAAGTCGTTGGCAAGGCTGGCGGCGAGCTGCTGAAGGGTATCGAGGCTGATGTCCATGCCGACGACACCGATGACGTTGCCCTGGTCCAGCAGCGGTATAGAGATGCTGCTCATCAACGTCTTCTGGCCTTCGACCTCGATTGCATAGGGCTCCGTCACGCAGGTGTGTTTCCGGGTCTGCGGGCAGATGTACCAGGCGTTTTCCGGCTCGCTGCCCGGTGGCGCGGTGTTGGCGCTGATCTGGGCTTCGCTGAGCACTTCCTGGACCAGATGGCCGGGTTGGCTTTGCGACCAGTACAGGGCAAAGCGGCCTGTTTCATTGCCAGCCAGATCGCGTTGGCCTGTGAAACCGGCATCTTCACCGACCAGCGCGTCGGGAAGCAGCACCACGTAAAAGCCGAGGACTTTTTCGCGGTTCTGAAGGGCTTGGCGGGTCACGGCGATCAGGTCTCGACGCAGCTGTGCTGGCGTCAGTCGCCCGTTCCGCGCCTGGGCGCGCAGTTGCAGGACCTGTTGGGCAAAACCTTCCCCGTAGGTCGCGGTTTCGCTGAAGAAACGTTCCACTCGCTGACCATGGGCCGAGGCCTGTGCTTGCAGGCCCTCCAGCGCTGATTGTCCGAGGAGCTGGCTGCTTTGCTGTTTCAGCAATGTGGCGCCTTGCTGGTTCTGATACAGCGAAGCACCGGTCAACGCCCCGACCACGGCCAGCAGGCACAGGCCACTCAGAAGCGTGATCCGCCATTGGATGGAGAGACGGGTAAAGAACATGCTGAGGTTTTCCTGCGCTTAGGGACTTTTATTGTTTTGGGTCCAGCACCGTCTGAGCAGTGGGCGAGGCTATCTTGCGGCAGGAAGCGCCTGACGGTTATCCCGAATCGGCAGCCGTTGTGCGCTGTCATTGGGCTAATACGCGGCACTCAAAAAAACACCAGCCCCGAAGAATATGAAGAACCCGAGGCGAGGGAGCTTGCTCCCGCTGGACCGGTCCGACGCTTCGGGCGCAGCAGGCCCAAAAAAGAGGGGCCGCTTCGCGACCCAGCGGGAGCAAGCTCCCTCGCCACGGGTTCATCTCCATAAAGGCTGGTCTGTTTTGGGGCACTGCTTTTGATGCTGCCGTTTTGGGATAGCGAAGGGTTTTGGCAAGGGCATAGCATCGAATCCAGCGTGCAAGTAGAACAACAACGTTTTGGAAGCCGGCGAAGCTGGCCGACTCCGATCCAGCAGCCACTGCCTCATACAATAAGGTCAAGAACAATGAGCGTATCTTTCCCGATCAGCAGCTCGACGGAGTTGAAGCGCGGCGCACTGGGTGTCGGCTTCATCATCTTCTTCGTGATATCGGCGGCCAGTCCCTTGAGCGTCATCGCCGGCGGTTTCCCCATCGGCATCATGCTCGGCAACGGCGCCGGCACACCGGCGCTGTTGTTGCTGGCGCTGTTGGTGTTGCTGGCCTTTTCGGCGGGTTACACCGCCATGTCCCGGCACATGACCAATGCCGGTGGTTTCTACGCGTTTACCTCGCGCGGTTTGGGTGGCTTGGCCGGCGGCGCAGCGGGGGTACTGGCGATGTTCGCCTACAACATTCTCCAGGTCGGCCTGTACGGCATGTTCGGCGGCGTGGTCAGCGGCACGATGGCCAGCATCTTCGGCCTGGACTTGCCGTGGTGGATGTACTCGCTGCTGGCGATGGCGAGCGTTGCGATCCTCGGCTATCGCAAGATCGACTTGTCGGCCCGCGTGCTCTCCGTGGTGGTGATTGCCGAATACCTGGCGATCCTGACGCTGGATTTCGCCATCCTCAAGACCGGCGGCGACAGCGGCATCAATCTCGATTCGTTCGACCGCAGCCACGTCTTCAGCGGTACGCCATCCATCGGTCTGCTGTTCTGTTTCGCGGCGTTCATCGGCTTCGAAGCCACGACGATCTACGGCGAAGAGGCGAGGAATCCGCACCGCACGATTCCTATCGCCACCTACAGCTCGGTGCTGTTGATCGGTGGTTTTTATGCGCTGTCGGTCTGGTCGATGATCGTGGGTGTCGGGGCCGACAAGATCGTACCGACGCTGCAGGCTTTGCAGGATCCGACCACCTTCATATACGGCCTGTCCGACCACTTTGTCGGCCCGCAGCTGACCCAGATCATCCGGGTGCTGTTCATGGTCAGCATCTATGCCGGCCTGCTGGCGTTCCACAATGCCGCGGCGCGTTATTTCTATGCCATCGGCCGTGACGGCTTGCTGCACAGCCGCTTGGGCACGACCCACCGCGTGCATCAGAGCCCGCACATGGGGTCGGTCTTGCAAAGCCTGATCGCCGCCGTGGTGGTGCTGATCTTCGCCGCGCTGGACGCTGATCCGATCCTGCAGTTGTTTGCCTGGTTTTCCAACCTGGCCACCCTCTGCGTGATCCTGCTCATGGCGTTGACCTCGGCGGCGGTGTTCGTCTACTTCCGGCGTCACCCGGAATTGAAGCTGGGGCTTTGGCGCGGTCGGATTCTTCCGGGCTTTTCTTGCCTGGCGCTGCTGGCGGTGCTGGCCCTCGCAGTGATCCATTTCGATGTGCTGACGGGCGCTAGCCAGCTCCTGTCCTATGGACTTTGCGCCGTTATTCCTGTCGCGCTGGTTGTCGGCGTGTTCCTCGCCGTGCGCTTGCGCAAGGTCTCGCCGGAGCGATTCGCGGCGCTGGGCAGCCACAAGCTGTAGGCGCCACGCCAGCGTTCCATTCCACACAAAAAAACAACTGCGCTGTCGTTCGGGACGGTCCGGCGGCGCGTGAAAGGAAGGTTCCATGCACGATTACCAAATGCTCATCAACGGGGTGCGGGTCGACGGTGAAAATGGCCATTTCGATGTGGTCAATCCGGCGACGGGCGCCGTGTTCGCCCGCTGCCCCGCCGGTTCCCTGGGCCAACTCGACCTCGCGGTCGAAGCGGCGGAATCGGCCTTTGTCGAGTGGCGGCACAGCACCCATGAAGAGCGCCGCCAACGTCTGCTGAATATTGCGACAGACATCGAGCAGGACGCCGACGCGCTGGCCCGGCTCATCGTCCTCGAACAAGGCAAGCCGCTGGCCCTGGCGTTTTCTGAAGTCATGGGCGCGGCGGCCTGGACGCGTTATGCCGCCGAACAACAGATCCCGGTGGAGCTGGTGGAAGAAACCCCGACCCAGCGCATCGAGCTGCACCGCAAACCCCTCGGCGTCGTCGCCTCGATCACACCGTGGAACTGGCCGTTCATGATTGCCGTCTGGCACATCATGCCGGCGCTGCGTGCCGGTAATTGCGTGATCAGCAAACCGTCGAGCCTGACCCCGTTGAGTACCTTGCGCCTGGTGGAAATCATCGCCAGCCATGTACCGCGGGGCGTGATCAATGTCGTGACGGGCGAACAGGGTTTTGGCAGCGCGATCACGGCCCACGCCGGTATCCAGAAAATTGTCTTCACCGGCTCGACAGCCACCGGCCAAAGCGTGATGCGCGGCGCCGCCGGCAATCTCAAGCGCCTGACCCTGGAGCTGGGCGGCAACGACGCGGCCATCCTGCTGCCCGGCACGCCGGTCGAGGAGGTGGCCGAAGAGATTTTCCAGGCGGCGTTCCTGAACATGGGGCAGACCTGCGCCGCCCTCAAGCGCTTGTACGTGCACCAATCCCAATACGAGGCGTTCGCCGACGCGCTGGCGAGCATCGCCGGGCGCCAGGTCATTGGCGACGGCCTTGAGCCGGACGTCACCTTCGGTCCGGTGCAGAACCCCGAACAACTGGCGCTGGTGGAAGCATTGGTGGCCGACGCCCGGGCCAATGGCGCTCGGGTGTTGTGCGGTGGCGCGCGTTTGGATCGAGCGGGTTTCTTCTATCCGCCGACCCTCGTCGCCGATGTCACCGACGGCCAGCGCCTGGTGGACGAAGAGCAGTTCGGTCCGGTGTTGCCATTGATTGTCTACGAGGACGTCGAGGATGTCCTGTGCCGCGCCAACGCTGGCGACATGGGGCTGGGCGGCTCGGTCTGGGGCAGCGATGTGGAACAGGCCCAGGCGTTGGCCAGTCGCCTTGAAAGCGGTGTTGCCTGGGTCAACTGCCATGCGCAGATCCAACCGAACACGCCATTTGGCGGCAGCAAGATGTCCGGGTTCGGCGTCGAGTTCGGCCTTGAAGGGTTGCTGGAGTTCACCGGCCAGCAACTGCTGTACGTACGCAAGCGTGAAACACAGTGAGGACTGCAACCATGTACGAGCACTACAAGACAGCGCAAAAGAAATTCTGGCACCCGATGAGTTCGTCGGCGCCGGCCAACCGCTCCAAGACATTGGTCATCGCCCGTGGCGACGGTAACTACATCACCGATATCGACGGCCATCGTATGCTCGATGGAGTCGGTGGCTTATGGAACGTGAACGTGGGGCACAACCGCGCTTCAGTGAAGGCGGCCATCGCCGCACAAATGGACGAACTGGCGTATTACCAGACCTTCGACGGCATCGCTCATCCACGGGTGTTCGACCTGGCCGAGCGACTGACGTCGATGTTCGCCCAGGAAGACATGGCGCGGGTGTTGTTCAGTTCCGGCGGTTCGGACGCGGTCGAGACGGCCCTGAAAATGGCCCGCCAATACTGGATCGCCAGCGGCGAGCCGGGGCGCACGCGCTTCCTGTCATTGCGCAATGGCTACCATGGCGTACACATGGGCGGCACCTCGGTGGGCGGCAATGGGGTCTATCACTACAACCACGGTCCGCTGTTGGCCGGCTGTCATTTGCTCGATACGCCCTGGCTGTACCGCAATCCGTGGGACTGCCGCGATCCGCAGGAATTGACCGCCCATTGCATTCGCCAGTTGGAAGACCAGATCGCCTTGCTCGGCGCCCAGACCATCGCGGCGCTGATCGCCGAGCCGGTGCAGGGCGCCGGCGGCGTGATCGTGCCCCCCGCCGATTACTGGAAAGAGCTGCGCAAGGTGTGCGATCGCCACGGCATCCTGTTGATCGCCGATGAGGTTGTGACCGGCTTCGGCCGCACCGGCTGCATGCTCGGCAGTCGCGGTTGGGGCGTTGCGCCGGACGTGCTGTGCCTGGCCAAGGGCATCACCGCCGGTTACATCCCCATGGGCGCCACGGTGTTCAACCAGCGCATGGTCGATGCCATCGAGAACGGCCCGGGTTTCACCAGCGTGATCATGCATGGCTACACCTACAGCGGACACCCGACGGCCTGCGCGGCAGCGCTGGCGGTGCTGGACATCGTCGAGGCCGAGGATTTGCCAGGCAACGCCGGCAAGGTCGGCGCCCACTTGCTGGAGCAACTGCAGCCGTTGGCCGAACGTCATGCGCTGGTCGGCGAAGCGCGCGGCAAGGGCCTGATGATTGCCGTCGATCTGGTGGCGAACAAGGTCACCCGCGAACCGCTGGATCCCGCCAATGGCCTGGCCTCGCGGATTGCCGAGCATGCGCGTCGGGCCGGGGTATTGGTGCGCCCGATTGGCAACAAGATCGTCCTGTCGCCACCGCTGACCCTCACGTCCGACGAGGCCGGCATGATCGTCGGCGCGCTGGACGACGCGCTCGCCAACTGCCGCTAGCCCGGCCAGCCGGCAACGCCTTCGGTGCCGGCTTCCAATATAAAAACAGCCTGTCAAGGCGCACCTCAAGGAGCTCAAGCCATGCGGTCTCTATCGCGTATGGGATTTTTCGGCAGTGGCCTGGCCTGCACGCTGGCATTCTGCGCCACCAATCAGGTCCAGGCTTACGCGCTGTATGCCGATGACGACACTCACCTCAACGCCGACCTGCTGGCGGTGTTCGGCCACTTCAACAGCCGCAAGAACTACGACGGCAGGACGGGCGGTTCGACCTGGCGCGAAGGCTTCATCAAATATGGCGTGAGCGGCGATCAGGGCCTCACCGGCCAGGGCACCGCCTACGGCGCCTTCAGCCTGGTCAGTTCCGCCACCTGGGGCGATGGCGACGCGGCCGGCAATACGCTGGGCAGCGAGCGCACAACGAAGATCGAAGATGCCTACCTGGGCTGGCGCTCCGCCGATCTTTTCCCGTTGCTGGGGCAGGACGGTGTCGACATCTCCGGCGGGCGGCAGGTGGTCAAGCTGGGCAGAGGGTTTTTGATCAACGATGATGGGCCGAACCTGGGCAAAGGGCCGGCGGGCGGGCGCCTTGATCGCGGTGGTGCTTATTACCTGGCTGCGCGACACGCGTTCGATCAAACCGCCGTGTTGCGCCTGGGTGGGCGAGATGGTTTGCATGGCAGTGTGGTGTGGCTTAAATCGGACAACCGCGCCCAGGCCGAAACCGAACTGGCGGCGGGCACGCTGGACTACACCGCCAAGGCCGGCACGTTGGGGCTGACGTGGATACATGGCATCGATGTGAACGACCGCTGGGCCAGCGATTTCCAGCGGCAACGCAAGGGCATGAACGTCTACAGCGTTCGCGGCGAGGGTGATGCCGGCATCGAGAACGCCAGCCTGGCCTTCGAGTATGCCTGGCAGGACAAGGACGCCGGCCCGCAGAACGCCTGGTACGCCGAGGCCGGCTACACCTTTGCGGACATCGCCTGGGCGCCGAAACTGACCTATCGCTACACGCGTTACTCGCAGAAGTGGGACTCGCTGTTCACCGGCCAAAGTACCGGCTATGGCACCTGGTTCCAGGGCGAAGTCGCGGGTAACTACGCCGGGCCGTTCAACAGCAACACGGGCATCCATCATGTCGGCCTGAAAGCCACACCGCTGGAGAACCTGATCCTCGGTGCGTTGTATTTCGATTACAACAATGTGCGCAAGGACAACGCCTTGAACCTGGATGCCCGTGAGCTGGATTTCTATGCCGAGTGGGCTGTGAACGAGCACTTGATCGTCACGCCGCTGATCGGCCTCTACAAGCCGGACCGGGATGCAACGACAGGGGGCAATCAAGTGGCGGGCAATGGCACCAATGTGTACAGCCAGGTGACGGTGGCCGTGCCGTTTTGAGGCCGGAGGCTGTTCGATGAACCCGTGGCGAGGGAGCTTGCTCCCGCTGGGCCGCGCAGCGGCCCCTCTTTTTTGGGCCTGCTACGCAGTCCAGCGGGAGCAAGCTCCCTCGCCACAGGGGGATCGTTTCTCTTGAATGAGCAGTGTTCCTGCTTTCTAACCGACAGCAGACGGGCTGTGCATCCGCTCGGCAATACGCCGAGTAGTCTCCATGACCATTTCAATCACGGTCTCCTGACGCAGCAATTTGAAGCTGTCAGTGCTGCCCACGGCGGAAAGGCTGCCCACCACTTCGTCGAGGCCGAGATTGATGATCGGTGCCGCGATACCGGTCAGCCCTTGGTTGAGTTCGTCGTGGGTCAGACAGTAGCCATCCTTGCGGATTTTTTTTGTCGCCTTGGAAAAGCTCGGCCAGTCGTAGGGATTGTCGGGTTCGTTGGCCAAGTGTTCGTCGAACAGACGCTGCAAGCGTCGACCTTTCTGGAACGCGATCAACACCTTGGACTGCGCGCCGCGAAAGAACGGCAGCGGATGGCCGCGGCCGAACGAGAACTGGTAGGTGTCGTCGGGTTCGGCGATGTAGGTGTTGATAATGTGGCCGTCATAGAAAACGCTGGCGAACACGGCGAGGCCGGTTCGTTCGGACAGCTCGTGCATCAGCTCGCGGCCGGCGACGAGGATCGGGTCGTACTGACGCATCATCCAGTCCAGTTCGATGATCCGCGGCCCCAGGCCGTAGCTGCCGGCATCCACCCGCACCAGCAGTCCGGCGTCGCACAAATCCTTGACGTAGCGGTACACGGTCGCCCGCGACAAGCCCATGCGTTCGGCAATGGTGTCGGGGTCGATCTTCAATCGATCCGGACCGAAAAGGTCCAGGACGCTCAGCATTTTGCTCAGGCTGCTCATTTCGCTCCTAAAGGGGGAGTGGCGCGTACGTGGCCGTTTGGGTGAGCACTATAGGTAGACCCGCCGATGATGAAAAGCCCGTCGGGTTCGCCTGTGGCGCGCTGTCACGTTAACTGAAGACGTGAGAAAAGCAAGTCAATCGATCGTAATGAGCGCTTCAAAAACACACGTAAATCTCAAAATATGATTTTTATCGTGAAAAAATAGCTTGTTTTGTCGATTTCTCTGTGTGATAAATCTCAGCCACTGCAAACGCTCGATGAAGAGGGCTGGAAATGAATGGTGCGCAACTGATAGTGAAGGCGGCGGTGGCGAGCGGTATCGAATACTGCTTCGCCAATCCCGGGACGACAGAAATCCCCTTGGTGGCGGCCATGGCCAGCGCGCCAGCCCTCAAGCCGGTGTTGTCGTTGTTCGAAGGGGTCTGCACCGGCGCCGCCGACGGCTACGGGCGGATTGCCGGCAAGCCGGCGATGACCCTGACGCACCTGGGGCCAGGCTTTGCCAATGGCATCGCTAACCTGCACAACGCCCGTCGCGCCAACACCCCGATCGTCAACGTCATCGGCGATCACGCGTCCTGGCACGTCAATTACGATCCGCCGCTGGCCAGCGACATCCAGGCGCTGGCGGGCAGCGTTTCCAAGTGGGTACGTACCTCGCGCAAGGCGTCGGGAGTCGGCGAAGATTTCCAGGAGGCGGTGCGTGCCGCCTGGCAAGCCAATGGTCAGATCGCCAGCTTGATCCTGCCGATGGACCTGCAAGCCAACACGGTGCAGCACGAGAAGGCGTTCACGGCTTTGCAGGCGCCGGTCCGGCGGTTTGCCGGTGACCGGATCGAGGCGGTCGCCCAGGCCCTGCGTGATGGCCGCCGGCTGGTGTTTATCGTCGGCGACCACGGCTTGTCCGTCGCCGGGCTCGAAGCAGCGGGGCGCCTGGCCCAGTTGTCGGGCGTGCGGATGTTCGCCGAGACCTTTCCGCGCATGAGTTATCGCGGTGGCGGCCTGCCGGACCTGGATCGCCTGCCGTACTTCCCCGAAGTGGCCATCGAGATCCTCGACCAATACGACGCGGTGGTGTGCGCCGGCGTCCCCGAACCCATCAGCTATTTTGGCTACGAAGGCATTGCCTCCCGGCTGGCCGAACGTGATCGCCTGCTGTGCTTGGCCGAGGTGGGGGACGACGTGGCCGGAGCGCTCACCGCGTTGGCCGATGCGCTTGAGGCGCCGGCCTATGTGCCCACGCCGATGAAGATTGAGTTGCCCGCAGCCGAGGCTGAATTGACGCCGCAGTCGGTAGGGCAGGTATTGGCCGCCTCGTTGCCGGACGACAGCATCGTCTCGGTGGAAGGCGGAACGTGCGGCTATCCATTCTTCACCGCCTCGGCCCACGCCGCACGGCATCGAGTCTTGACCAACACCGGCGGGGCCATCGGCCAGGGCATCCCGGTGGGCTTCGGCGCCGCGATGGCCGAGCGCGGCAACAAGGTGTTCTGCCTGCAATCGGACGGCAGTGCCCAGTACACGATCCAGACCTTGTGGAGCATCGCCCGGGAGCAATTGCCGGTGGTGATCCTGATCGCGGCCAACCACCGCTACGCCATTTTGCAGAACGAACTGCGCCGCTTCGGCATGACCGACTTGGGGCCTGAGGCCCTGAGCCTGACGGTGTTGGACCGCCCGCGCATCGATTGGAAAGCCCTGGCCAAAGGCTACGGCTTGCCGGCCAGCACCGTGCACACCAATGGCGAGTTGCAGCGCGCCCTGGCCAATGCCAAGGCCGACGGTGGTCCTTGCCTGATTGAAATGGCGCTGTGAGGGAGAGGATATGAATCAGATTCAACTGTTACCTGCGGTCGAGCAGTTCTTGTCGCAACCGGGGCGTCTGTTCATCGGTGGGTCTTGGCAGGATGCAGCCAGCGGCCAGCGGTTCGCCGTAGAAAACCCGGCCACTGAACACACCCTGACGGAGGTGGCCGCAGGCGGCGATCGTGACGTGGATGCCGCTGTCGCCGCCGCCCGTGTGGCCTTCACCGGTGCCTGGGCGCAGCATTCGCCGGCCCAGCGTGGGTTGCTGTTGTTTCGCCTGGCGGAACTGCTCGACCAGCATCGCGAAGAACTGGCGCAACTGATCACTTTGGAAAACGGCAAGCCGATCGCCGCAGCCCGAGGCGAAGCCGCCAGCGCCGCCAACATCATTCGCTACTTCGCCGGCTGGCCGACCAAGATTGAAGGCAGTACGTTGCCCGTATCGCCCGCCAGTGGCGCGCCGATGCTCAACTACACCTTGCGCGAGCCGGTGGGCGTCTGCGCGTTGATCGTGCCTTGGAATTTCCCGCTGACCATGTGCGTATGGAAGCTCGGCCCGGCGCTGGCGACCGGTTGTGTCGCGGTGCTCAAGCCCGCCGAACAGACGCCCCTGGTTGCGATTCGCCTGGTGCAACTGATCGAGGCTGCCGGTTTCCCGGCCGGGGTAGTCAACCTGCTCACCGGCCTCGGCGCCCAGACCGGCGCACCGCTGGCCCAGCATCCGGACGTGGACAAGATCGCCTTCACCGGTTCGACCCAGGTGGGCCGGCTGATCGCCCAGGCGGCCACTGGCAACATGAAGAAGGTCTCGCTGGAGTTGGGCGGCAAGTCCCCCAACATCATCCTGCCGGACGCCGACATCGTCCGCGCCGCGAAGGGCGCCGCCGACGGCATTTTCTACAACCAGGGCCAGGTCTGCACCGCCGGATCGCGGCTGTACGTGCATGCCAGCGTTCTCGACCAGGTACTTGAAGAACTCCAGCGCCATGCGGCCGCCCATGTGCTGGGGTCGGGGCTGGATCCGGCCAGCAGCATGGGCCCGCTGGTCTCGGCCCGGCAATTGGGCACGGTGCGCGGCTACCTGCAACGGGGCCAGGAAGAAGGCGCCGAATTGATCTGCGGTGGCGACCGGCCGGCCCATCTTGAACGCGGCCATTTTATCCGCCCCAGCGTATTTCTCGACCGCGCCGAGCGCGCCTGTGTCGCCCGGGAAGAAATCTTCGGCCCGGTGCTGACCGTCATGAGCTGGACCGACATCGACGAACTGGTGCTGCGCGCCAACGACTCGCCTTACGGCCTGGCCGCTGGCCTGTGGACCCGCGACTTGCGTTCCGCCCACCGCGTGGCGGCGCAGTTGAAGGCCGGCTCGGTGTGGATCAACTGCTGGAACGTCGTTGACCCGGCTTCGCCATTCGGTGGCTACAAGCAATCGGGCTGGGGGCGGGAAATGAGCAAGAACGTGATCGATGCCTACACCGAAACCAAAAGTGTCTTCGTCGATCTGGCCTGAACCGAATAATCACAAGAGGAACTGCTATGGATCTGGAATTGAAGGGCCGTGTGGCGATCGTCACCGGCGGTGGCATGGGCATCGGCAAGGAAGTCGCGCGTTTTCTGTCCCAGGAAGGATGCAAGGTGGTGATCTGCGCGCGGCGCATGGAGTTTCTCCAGCAAGCCGCCGAGGAAATCAGCGCCGAAACCGGCAACGAAGTGCTGCCGCTGTTCTGTGACACCAACCAGATGTCGGCCGTGTCCGATATGGTCGAGGCGGCCCACAAGCATTTTGGTCGTATCGACATCCTGGTCAACGGTGCCGCGGCCCCGTCCGGTGTGGTGCGCAACGACATCGAACATGCCGGCGATGACGAATTGCTCTCGGACCTCAACACCAAGGTGATCGGCTATTTCCGTTGCGCCAAGGCCGTGACCCCACACATGAAGGCCGGCGGCTTCGGTCGCATCATCAACATCGGCGGCCTGACCGGGCGCGGCAGCAAGGTCCTCTCGGGCATGCGCAACCTGGCCATCGCCCATATGACCAAGACCCTTTCCGACCAGTTGGGCCCTGCCGGCATCACCGTCAACCTGATCCACCCCGGCGTGGTCGACACCCCGCACATCCAAGAGCTGTATGAGCGCGAGGGCGTCAAGCAGGGCAAGACGCCCGCGCAGGTGGAGCAGGGCTACATCGACGCGACGCCGATCCGACGCACGCTGGCGCCCATCGAAATGGGCTGGCTGATCGGTTTCCTCGCATCCCCCAAGGCCGGCGCCGTCACCGGGGAATCCATTGGCATCGATGGCGGCTTGACCCGTGGCATCTTCATTTGAGGAGCGGCAGTGATGAGTAACGGAACCCTTTTGGTCGCCACCGTCGGGCAGGCGATCATCCGCAGTGCCGACGATGGCCGCACCTGGCATCGCCTGGGCTTGGGCCAGGATCTGGAATTCGATGCGATCACTCGATCCTTGAGTTTTCATCCCGGTACGCCTGAAGTGATCTATGCCGGCACCGATATCGGCCTGTGCGTCAGCCGCGATACCGGCGGCTGTTGGCAGCAAGTGGATTCGCCGTTCAACGGGCAGACCGTCTGGAAGGTCGCGGTGGATCCCCAGGATGCCCAGCGCATTTTTGTCGGCACCGGCGCGCCTTCCCGCGCGGTGCTGTGGCGCACCCTCGACGGCGGCGAAAGCTGGGATCGGGCCCCGGTGGAGATCCCGGAATTCTGCGACGGCGTCAGCCGGCCGCGCTTGCTGGCCTTCGCCTACGACCCGACGGATCGCAACCAGCTTTGGTTCGGCCTGGAAGAGGGCGGGTTGTTCCACAGTCGCGACGGCGGTGACAGCTGGACCCGTGTCGATGACCGCTTGCTGTGGGACTACAACTCGGACGTGCACAACATCCTGGTCCTGCCCAACCATGGGCAGAAAGTCATCGTGGTGGTGTGCGTCAACGCGGTCTACCGCAGCCTCGACGAAGGGCAGACCTGGACCGGGATCATCGCCCGGGAAACCTTCGGCCTGTATTACGTGCGAGCCATGAACGCGCCGTTGGGCAGCGAAGACACCCTTTACTTGAGCATCTCCGATGGCACCCCGGGCACTACCAGCAAAGTCCTGATCTCGCGGGACGCTGCCATCAGTTGGGAAGTGCTGCCGCTGCCGCAGCAACCCAACTCGTGTGTCTGGGCGATTGCCGTGAACCCGGCCAATCCTCGGCAGATCGTCGCCGGCACCAAGTACGGCCACCTGTTCACTTCCGAGAACGGCGGTGATGGTTGGCAGAAGCAGTGGCGTGAGTTCAGCGAAATCGCTGATGTGCTCTGGACGCCCGCCGTGGCGCAGATCAAGTCCGGACATCAATCCATCGTCAAGAAAAACTGAGGTATCGCGCGATGAAAGTCGAAGTCGTTCGTACTCATCTGTCGTTGTTCGTGAGCGACCCTGAAGTATCGGCACGTTGGTACGCCGATGTGCTGGGCATGCATGAAAGCGCCCGGGGTGAAAGCTGGATCATGATGGCCTTCGGTGCCAAGCACCACGATATCGCCTTGATCCGCGCAGAACCCGGCGCCCACCAGGGCGGCCTGGGGTTGCAGCACTACGGGCTGGAGATCGCGGGGGACATGACCACCCTGCGCAAGCTCTACGGCATGTTGCTGAGCAAGGGCGTCGAGGTGGTGAAGATCACCGATCACGAGATCGGCAACGGCGTGTACTTCAACGATCCCGATGGCAACCGCATGGAATTCTTCCTCGAGTCCGAACACGACGACGCGCGCGGCAAGGCCCGTTTCAAGGCCGCTGGCGCCCCCAGTCGGCATTTCAATCTCGATCCACTTTGAATGAGGTTTCTGTCATGAAAACCGCGAATTTCGCCAGCTATCACATCCGCAAATGGTACAGCTTCGTCGAAGAAACCCTGGCCAACGAAACCGGCCAGTTGGCCGATGGTGAGCCGCTGTTCAAGTACGCCATCGGCGCGGTGATTGCCAACCCGTATGCCGGACGCTTCAGCGAAAGCCTGGCGGAGCTGGTCGAGCCTTCACCGTTGTTGGGCCAGGAATTTGGCCGACGCATTCGGGTAATGGCCGGCCAGCGCGAGATCGTCAGCTACGGCAAGGCGTGCCTGGTTGGCAGCCTTGGCGAGTACGAACACGGCAATGCGCTGCTGACCAATCCAGCGGCGGATCCGATCCGTGTAGCGCTGGGCGGCGGCAAGTCCTGGGTGCCTTCCACCGGCAAGCGTGGCGGCCCTGGCGTGACCATCGACGTGCCGCTGGCTCACAAGGATGCGCTGTACGTGCGCTCGCATTACGACAGCATCTCGCTGTCGTTCGGCGACGGACCCGCAGCGGACGAGTTGGTCATCATCTGGGCCTTCGCCACGCGCGGGCGTCTGCATGCGCGCCTGGGTGGCCTGCAGGCGGCGGACGTCAAGGGCAATGACGGCCTGTATTGAGGCGCACTGATCGCGGGGAATGACCGATGTCTGCAAACAGCCAGTTTTTCACCAATCGATCGGGGATGCGCCTGCATTACGTGCGCTGGGGCAATCCGTCCGGCATTCCGGTTTTGCTGCTGCACGGGCTGCGTTCCTATTCCCAGACTTGGGCACCTTTGGCCGATGCGCTGGGCGAGCACTATTGCTGCCATGCCCTGGACCAGCGCGGCCGTGGTCAGAGCGATTGGGCCGAGGCTTCCAGCTATCGCACCGAGACCTATGTGAGCGACCTGGAAGATTGGGTCGCGCACCTGAGGCTGGAGCGTTTTGTCCTGGTGGGGCATTCCCTTGGCGGGACCAACGCCCTGGAATACGCCCGGCTCAATCCCGGACGGCTGCAAGCCCTGGTAATCGAGGACATCGGCCCCGGCTCGTCGATCCGCGGCGAGGGCGCCGAGCGCATTCGCCGCGAAATGAGCCAGACACCGCTGGTCTTTCCTGATTGGGAAAGTGCCGCGCAATTCTGGCGCAAGTCGCGACCGGGTCTGTCGGACGACGGCCTGGCGTCGCGGTTGACCTATTCCATGAAGCAAACGCCGGAAGGCATCGTATGGCGTCACGACCAAAAAGGGATTGCCGAGGCGCGCCTGAGCATCACGCCGACTGACTTGTGGCCAGCGGTGCGGGCGCTGGATTGCCCGACGCTGTTCATTCGTGGCGCGCGTTCGGATTTTCTTCCGTTGGCAACCCTGGAGGCGATGCGCGAGGCCAATCCGCGGGTGCAGACAGCCGAAATCGCCGACGCCAGCCATTATGTCCATGACGACCAGGGCGACGTGTTCAACCGGGTCGTCGCGGATTACCTGCGTGACCAACTCTTGCAACTACAACAATAAAGCGGTGGATAGCGATGAAGCAGGACAAAACCCAGGTTGTCATCGTGGGCGGCGGCCCGAACGGGATCACGGCGGCGCATTACATGGGGCTGTACGGCATCGACTGCATCGTCCTCGAATTGGCCGAGGGCATCCTGCCGTATCCCCGCGCGGTGGGCATGGACGATGAGGCGCTGCGCGTGCTGCAAGGCATCGGCATTGCGGAGTTGGCGGCGCGGGACATGATCTGCAACGTGCCCCTGCGTTACTACAACGCGCGCGGTGTGTGCTTTGCCGAGGTCAAGCCGAGCACGGCCCACTACGGCTGGCCGATGCGCAACATCTTCATGCAGCAATTGCTTGAAGGCACGTTGCGCGAGCAGTTGGGCAAGCACCCGGGTGTCGAGTTGCGCCAAGGCCACGAAATGCTCGACCTGGAACAGGACGAGCAGGGCGTGACCTTGCAGGTGCGCGATGCCCGAGGTGAGCTGTATCAGTTGCAGGCGCAGTATGTGATCGGCGCCGACGGCGGGCGTTCCAGCGTGCGCAAGAAACTCGGAATCGAGCTGCTGGGGCTGACCCACCCGCGCAAATGGGTGGTGGTGGACACGGCCAACGACACCCTGGATGCGCCTTATACGGCGTTGCACGCCGATCCCCAGCGGCCCTTCGTCTGCATCTATTTGCCGTACCAGCAGCGGCGCTGGGAGTTCATGCTGCTGGAAGGCGAAGACGAGGCCCGCATGTGCGAAGAGGCGACGATCCGCACGTTGATCCGGGGCCATATCGGCGAGGCCGTCGACCAATTGGAGATCATCCGGATCCGCGCTTACACCCACAATTCCCGCGTGGCGGCGCGCTTCGTCGAAGGCCGCGTGGCCCTGGTGGGCGATGCGGCGCACATTTCTCCGCCGTGGGCCGGGCAGGGGCTCAATTCGGGCTTGCGGGACGTGGTCAACGTCGCGTGGAAGCTGGCGGCGATTCTCCTGGGCCGGGCGTCACCGTCGATCCTGGGCAGCTACGACCAGGAGCGTCGCGGCCATGCGACGGACCTCATCGCGCTGGCCGACAACATGGGCGCGGTATTGGGGCTGACCAACCCGCTGATGGCCGGCGTGCGGGACTGGTTGTTCCAGGCGGTGAACAGCGTCGATAACCTTCGCTCGCACTTGCTCGAATTCAAATTCAAACCCAAGGCGACCATCACCAAAGGCCTGGTCTATCACGAGCGTGCCGAGCTGCACGAGGATGATCTGGTCGGGCAACTGTTCATCCAGCCGTCGGTGGAAGATGCCCAGGGCCAGCGTCGGCATCTGGACGAGGTGCTGGGACACTCCTACGCGGTGCTGGGTTATCGGGTCAATCCGGCGGCGCACCTGGGCGAAGAAACCGCTGCTTACTGGGCACGCTGGGATACGCGCTTCATCCAGATCAATCGCTCGCGCAGCGGTGTGGGGCGCAACCAACCCTTGTCGGCCAGCGGCGCCATCTGCATCGAAGACGTCGACAATCGCCTGGGCGAGTGGTTTGCCAAGGTGCGTGATTGCATCGTGGTGGTGCGGCCGGATCGGTTTGTCGCGGCGATCACCACGCCGGAACGGCTCGACGGTGTCTTGCGCAAGTTGGCGGAGCAATTGTCATGAGGCCGGATGACGATCTATTGGTCCGGCTTCACGACGCCGCGCACGCTGTACACGCCTTGCCGTCTTTGCCACCAGAGGCTTACGACCTGCCGGCGGGTTATGCCTTGCAACGCGAGGCATTGCGCCGACGACAGGCCAGTGGCGAGCAATCGACCGGGTGGAAAGTCGCCTTTGCCGGCCGTGCGGCGCAGGAGCGCTTTGGTATTGATGAGCCAGTGTTGGGCGGCTTGACCGACGCCATGGCTTTGCAGCCCGGTGTTGCGGTGCCGCTTGCACGGCTGATCCAGCCGAAGCTGGAGATCGAACTGGCGTTTGTCCTCGGGCATTCGCTGGCGCCGGGTTTCTACAGCGACGAAGACATCCTCGCCGCCGTGTCCGAGATCGCGCCGGCATTCGAAATTGCCGATTGTCGTTGGCAGGGCTGGCGTTTCGGCGTCGGGGCGTTTCTCGCCGACAATGCCGCCGCGGGGCTGTATTGCCTGGGGCCACGGGTGAGGTTCACACCTGATCTATTGCCCCGAGTGGATTATCGGTTGGAATGCGACGGGGTGGCGTGCGGCGAAGGAAACGTCCTGGCGCGTGAGGACACGCCAGTGGCGAACCTGTGTTGGCTGGTCAGGCGATTGCTGGCCGATGGGCAGTGCGTTGAGGCGGGGCAGGTGGTGCTTTCCGGGTCGTTATTGGCACCGTTGGACATCAAGAGCGCTGAATACCGCTTGCACATGCTTGGCATGGAACTGGCTTTGGTTTTCCAGCGATAAGAACGTTTCTCTCAAGGACGCGATGGACCTGTCGCGAGGGAGCTTGCTCCCGTTTGACCGGGCTGGCGCTCCAGTGCGAAGCGCTCATAAAAAAGAGGTCTGCTTCGCAGCCCAGCGGGAGCAAGCTCCCTCGCCACGGGTTTATCGATTTCTTTGGATATCAGCATCGGGCAATAAGCGCAGGGCCACCGAGGAACAACGATCATGTTCGCCGAAGTCCGTACCTTCAATGATCCTCAACAACACGCCGGTTCGATTCTGGGCTGGCATCAGGTCTATGACCAACTCGGCCGTGGCTGCCTTTCCAGTGAGCTGCGGCAGGTGTGTGCCGAGCGCTTCCAGATCTTCCAGGAGGTGCTGGACAAGCGCGTGGTGCAACGCGGTAGCGCGCCGAAAGGGCGCTTGTGCATTGCCCTGTCGCTGGGCAATGCGCCGGTGGTACAAGGGCACCAAGTCGGCGCCCACAGCGTCGTGCTGTTGCGCGACGGCGAAGACTTCGTCTTGCATGCTCCGGAAGGCACGCACTTCTTCGCCGCGAATGTCGACACGGTGCGTTTCGCCAAGCTGGCGGCCTATGAGTTGCCGGACCAGCAGCTCAAACGCCTGAAAAGCGTTTCGCAAATCAGCGTGGATGAAGCGGTGCTGTCGAGGGTCCAGCAACAGATCCAACCGCTGTTTCGTCACCTTTTGGAACAAGCGGACGCCGTCAATCCCGCCGTGGAAAAAATCCTCGAAGACGTGCTGCTCAATGCATTCCTCGATCTGTTCAGCCACGCCTCGGACGAGGTGCGTGGGCGTCGCGGCAACGTTGCTGTCAATGCCTACCTGGTCAAGCGGTGCCAGGAATTGGTCATGGCCAGCGCCGAAGTGCCGTTGAGCATCCTGGACCTGTGCGAACAATTGCGCGTGAGCCGCAGGACCCTGCAGAACAGCTTCCAGGCGGTCACCGGGATGCGTCCGGTGGAGTACTTGCGCAACCTGCGGCTCAATGCGGTGCGTCGGCGTTTGATCAGCACCCGTGCGACCGCGCTGAATGTCAGCGAGATCGCCGTGGCGATGGGTTTTTTCCACCTGAGCCACTTCGCCGCCCATTACCGGGCATTGTTTGGTGAGTCGCCTTCGGACACACCCCGGGCACGGGCTTGATGGGCGCGGTGTTACCAAACCATCCGGCCCTGCACCCATAAAAGGCAGCCGCTGAGCTGTTTGGTAGCACACCGGGTGCGACCCAGCCTGTAGCGCGCCCGCCGTTTTCCTCGACAACTTCCTCAAAATCAATCCCTTGCACAGCCAACGGTTCGCTTGGCACGCATTCTGCTTTTATGAATCCATGGATAATTGGATACAAAAATGCAGAAGGTGCTGCCATGCAGTTTGCCCCGACCTACGCTGAACGTGCGCCCATCACTGCCGAGGAGGAAGCCTATAACTTTCTGCTCGAAGCCATTTGCGGCGGTCGCCTGCGCAAAGGCGACCGGCTGATCGCCGAGGACATCGCCAATGAGATCGGCATGAGCCGCATGCCGGTGCGCGAGGCTTTCCGGCGCCTGGATGCCCAGGGCCTGGTGACCCTGCGGCCCAATCGCGGTGCGGTGGTCAGTGGCCTGGACATCGATGAATTGCACGAAGTCTTTGAAATGCGCAGCGCCCTCGAAGGCCTGGCGGTCCGCGTTGCCACGGCGAAAATCGGCGAGCGCCAACTGGCCGCCCTTGAACGCCTGCTGGACGAGATGGACGACTATCGCGAGGAAAGCGCCGAGTGGGTCAGCCGTCATCGCGCATTTCATGAATACCTGTGCAGCCTCAGCGGTCGGCCGCGCTTGCTGAAACAGATCAGCGCGCTTTATTCGCTGATCGAAGCGCCGATGCGCCTGTGGCTGCAACACGTGGAAAAGCCCCTGAGTGCGCGCCAGGAGCACACACTGATCCTCGATGCCCTGCGTGCGGGCGATGCCGAAAAGGCCGAGGCGGTGGTGCGTGCGCACATCGAGGGCACCGTTCCTGAATTGATCGAGTTCCTGCAATCGAAAAATAACGAGAGCAGGCTTTAAGCCTGCCCCGTGTTTTGACTTTGAGTACTGCCGTCATTTACTGAACTGGAGTGTCTGGTCATGCATAAGCCTCGCCTGTTGGTCGCCGCTTTATCCTTGGGTTTCTTCGCGCAATGGGCGGCTGCCGCGCCCGTTGTCCCGGAGCGCTTGCTCAAGGCCGATAAACTCGTCTACTGCTCAGGCATGGATTCGCCGCCGCTGGTGTCCTTCGACGAGGCGCAGAAACCCAAGGGACTGACCGTGGACCTGGGCCTGGAAATCGCCAAGCGTTTGGGCGACAAGAAGGTCGAGTGGCGGGTCATTCCGTTTTCCGGATTGCTGCCGGCGCTGTTGGCCCAGCAGTGCGACATGATCGTCGATCAGCTGTTTGACAAGCCCGAGCGCCGCGAGGTGATTAACATTGTCAACTACATGTATTCGAGCCAGGCGGTGGTAGTGCCCAAGGGCAATCCGAAGGGCCTCAAGACGCTCAAGGACCTCTCCGGACACAAGGTCGCGGTGCTCAACGGCTCTACCATCAAGACCCTGCTCGACGCCGAAAATGAAAGCCTGGCCAAGGCCGGCAAGCCGCCCATGAAACTGGTGGTCTACAACTCCGACACCGATGCCTTCCAAGCCCTGCGCATCAGCCAGGTCGACGCCTACGGCACCACGGTGGAAACCGCCGGTTATTACGCGGCGATGGCGCCCGAATTGTTCGAGGAAGGCGTGCCAGCCTTCAGTCGGATTCTCACCGGGCTGGGCATTCGCAAGGACGATCCGCAACTGACCGCCGCCGTGCAGCAAGTCGTCAGCGACATGCGCAGCGACGGCAGCTACAGCCAACTGCTCGGCAAATGGCATGTCGCCAGTGACACGCTTGATTGAGGTGAACCGTCGATGAATTTCAATTGGGATGTGTTCTGGCAGTACCTGCTGCAGCCCAGCGGGGTGTACCTCACCGGGCTCTGGCTGACTTGCCTGATCAGTGTGCTGGCGATGCTGCTGGGCTGCGCGCTCGGATTGGCCGCTGCGCTGTTGCGGTTGTCGCGCAACCCGTTGCTGAACCTGCCGGTGCGCTTTTACGTGTGGTTGATGCGTGGCACGCCGCTGCTGGTGCAGATCGTCTTTCTCTACACGGCGCTGGCGGCCGGCGGGATCTTCCGTTTCGAAGACATCGACCTCTTTGGCCTGGTGATCCCCGGCAACATCCAGGCGGCGATCATCGCCCTGGGCCTCAATGAAGGCGCGTACATGGCCGAGATCATCCGTGCCGGCATCGGCGCGGTGGACAAGGGCCAATACGAGGCCGGACGTTCCCTGGGCATGACCTTCGCCAAGCTGATGCGCCGCATCGTGTTGCCGCAGGCGTTCCGGGTCATCGTGCCGCCGCTGGGTAACGAGTTCAATGTGATGCTCAAGAACACCACGCTGGTCAGCGTGATCGGTGTGCAGGAGTTGCTGCTCAGTACCCAGATGGTCACGTCGGCGACGTTCCGGGTGTTCGAGTTGTACCTGGTGGTGGCGATCTATTTCCTGTTGCTGACGACTTTGTGGGGCTTTTTCCAGCGTTGGCTGGAGGCCCGTTTCGGCCAGTCGGACCGGCCCTCGTCACCGCCGCCGGCATCGACGCGGATGTTCGGTCGCAGCACCTTGAACCTGTTGAGGGCACGTTGACCATGACGCATAAAAGCGAAGAGTTGATCATCGAGGCGCTGGACGTTCACAAGTCCTTTGGCGAGTTGCAGATTCTCAAGGGCATCTCCTTGCAAGTGCGGCGCGGCGAAGTGGTGGTGCTGATCGGCGCGTCGGGCTCCGGCAAGACCACTTTCATCCGTTGCATCAATCTGCTGGAAGACATCCAGGGCGGACGCATCCGCGTCAACGGTCGCGCCATGGGTTATCGCGAGCGGGCCGACGGCAGCCTGGTGCGTGAGTCAGAGCGCAACATCGCCCGGCAGCGGCGCGACATTGGCATGGTGTTCCAGCGCTTCAATCTGTTCCCGCACATGACTGCGGTGGAAAACATCATCGAAGCGCCGATCCAGGTACTCGGGGTGCCTCGCGCCGCCGCGTTGGAACAGGCCCGTGGCCTGCTGGAACGGGTCGGGTTGGCGGACAAGGCCAACCATTACCCGTCGATGCTTTCCGGCGGCCAGCAACAGCGGGTGGCGATTGCTCGTGCCTTGGCGATGAAACCCCAGGCCATGTTGTTCGACGAACCCACCAGCGCCCTCGACCCGGAGACCGTCGGCGAGGTGCTGCAGGTGATGAAGGAACTGGCCGAGGAGGGCATGACGATGGTCGTAGTGACCCATGAAATGGGTTTCGCCCGGGAAGTGGCCGACCGCGTGGTGGTGCTCGATCAGGGCGAGCTGATCGAACAGGGGCCGCCGGAGCAGATTTTCTGCCATCCCATCCATCCGCGCACCCGGGCGTTTCTCAGCCGAGTGCTGTGATCTTTTCCTGCTATCGAATTCCTGGATTGAAGAGCCTTTGCCATGCTGAAATTTTCTGCCCACGAATACCCTTATCCGTCGCAGCGCCAGAGCGTTTTTGCCCGTCGTGGCATGGTCGCCGCGTCCCAGCCCCTGGCCGCCCAGGCGGGCATCGAGATCATGCAAAAGGGCGGCAATGCCATCGACGCCGCCATCGCCACGGCATCCGCTCTGACGGTGGTGGAGCCCACGGGCTGCGGCATTGGTGGTGACGCCTTTGCCTTGGTCTGGTGCAAGGGTCGGTTGCACGGTCTCAACGGCAATGGCCATGCGCCGGCTGCCTTGAGTATCGAGGCGGTCAGGTCGGCCGGTCATGAAAAGATGCCGCTCTATGGCTGGACGCCAGTGACCGTTCCCGGTTGCCCGTCGGCCTGGGCCGAGTTGTCCCAACGCTTTGGCAAGTTGCCCTTTGCCGAGTTGCTGCAACCGGCCATCAGCCTGGCGCGGGATGGCTTTGCCTTGTCGCCGGTGGTCGCCCATCAATGGCAGGTTGCGGTGAACGAGTTCACGCCCCATCGCGATACCGTGTTGGACACTTGGTTCGAGACTTTTCTGATTGATGGCCGCGCGCCTCGGGCCGGGGAGATTTTTCGCAATCCGGCCCAGGCCAGGACCCTGCAGGAATTGGCTGATAGCCGTTGCGAAAGCCTCTATCGCGGCGCATTGGCCGAGCGCCTGGACGCCCATTCCCGGGCCAGCGGTGGCTATCTGCGGGCCTCGGATCTCAAGGATTATCGCGCTCAGTGGGTCGATCCCATCCACGTGAATTACCGAGGCGTGGATGTCTGGGAAATCCCGCCGAGCGGGCAGGGCCTGGTGGCTTTGATGGCTTTAAAAATATTGGAGGGTTTCAACTTTGATCACCGCGACAGCCAACAGACTTGGCATCGCCAACTGGAGGCGATGAAGCTCGCTTACAGCGACGGACTGCACTACATCACCGATCCCCTGCACATGCGCGTGGCGGTCGCCGATCTGCTCAGCGATGACTACAGCGCCCGCCGTCGCGGCCAGATCGGCGAGCAGGCTCAACCGCCCGCGCCCGGCGACCCCCACGCCAGCGGCACGGTGTACCTGGCGACAGCGGATGGGGAGGGCAACATGGTCTCGTTCATCCAGAGCAACTATCACGGGTTCGGCTCCGGCGTGGTGCTGCCCGACAGCGGTATCGCCCTGCAGAATCGCGGTCAGGAATTCAGCCTCGATCCGACCCACGCCAACTGCCTGGTCCCCGGCAAGAAGACCTTTCACACCATCATTCCCGGTTTCCTCACTCGCAACGGCGAGGCTCTCGGCCCGTTCGGTGTGATGGGCGGCTACATGCAGCCCCAGGGGCATGTGCAGATGGTCATGAACCTGGTGGATTTCGGCCTGAACCCGCAAGCCGCCCTGGACGCGCCGCGCTGGCAATGGTTGGGCGGGATGAAGGTCGGGATCGAGCAGGGGGCTTCCCGGGACTTGATCAATGCGCTGGCACGGCGCGGCCATGAGGTCACGGTTGCCAGCGACCTGACCGACTATGGGCGTGGGCAGATCATTCTGCGCGATCCTGTCAGCGGCGTGTTGTGCGGCGGGACAGAGCCCCGGGCGGATTCGCATATCGCGGTTTGGTGAGGATTGTCATCCAGCTTCACCGCAGGGTTATTCGATGCCGCCGCCGGCCTGCTCGCGGATCAGTTCGGCCAGGATCGCGACGGGGTCGGTCAAGCTCTGTCGCGATCGGTGGATCAGGCCGATGTCGCGATGAAACGTGTGCGGCCCGAGGTCCAATGCCCGCACGCCTTTGGGCCACGGCTGATGGGCTGATGTCTGTGGCACCAGGGCGACACCGACGCCTTTTTCAACGAGCTTGATGATCGCGTCCAGCTCATCCAGTTCGCACACTTCGCGCAGCGTGAAATGCATCTGCCGCAGGAAACGATCGACCTGCCTGCCACCGAAGGAAGACCGGTCGTAACGAATGAAGGGTTGGCTGGACAGCAGCGCCGACCAGTCCTCGCCGGGCATTCCACGGGGAACGATCAACCGGTAAGGCTCAAGCGCCAGGGTCGTCCAGCGCAGATCGCTTTGCAGCGAGAACGGTGGGCGGATCATCACCGCCATGTCGATTTCGCCGGCATCCACCAGGTTGATCAACTCGACCGACAGACCCGGCACGACGCGCGTGCGGCATTGGGGGCATTGCCGGTGAAACCTGGCGAGGGCATCCGGCAGATAGGCGCGTTGGACAGAGGCGATCGCACCGATGTTCACCAGGACGCTGGGAGGAAGACCGGGCGTGGTGGAGCCGAGATTCTCGTAAAGGCGAATCAGCTCCTGCGCTTGCAGGAGTATCTGCTGGCCTCGCTTGTTGAGGTGGGCCGAGCGTCCTTTGCGGTCGAACAGGTCGAAGCCCAGCTCGGTTTCCAGGCGCTGGATCTGCGCACTGACCGCCGCCTGGGTGAGGCCGATCTTGTGCCCGGCGGCGGCAAAGGTGCCTTCGCGCGCCACGGCGATGAGGGTCTTGAGTTCTTTGATCATTGATTAACATTAATTGTGTTTCTGAGAAATTTATATTGATTTTTTTGTTGTGCCTGCACGACTACGATGCAATGCACGCGCTGTTGCGTTCCGACAAACAAAACGTCTCTGGAGTCCCGATGAGCCTCTCACCTTTCCACCTTGCGATTCCGGTATATGACCTGGCGGCAGCCCGTACTTTTTATGGTCAAGTGTTTGGGCTGGAGGAGGGCCGTTCCAGCGAGCAGTGGGTCGACTTCAATTTCTATGGGCATCAGCTGGTGATTCACGAGCATCCCAAGACCGCTTCCCAGGAAAACGTGCACAGCAACGCGGTGGACGGGCACGACGTGCCGGTGCCGCATTTTGGCGTGGTGTTGGGCTGGGCTGAATGGGAAGCGCTGGCCGAACGGTTGAAATCCTTCGGCACCGAATTCGTGATCGAACCCTACGTGCGCTTCAAGGGCCAGGTGGGCGAACAGGCGACGATGTTCCTGTTCGATCCATGCGGCAATGCGCTGGAGTTCAAGGCGTTCAAGGACATGAGCCAGTTGTTCGCGAAATAACGGTTGGGTGTTAAAGACTGTGGAAGCAAGCTGAATGCAAGGCTCATGACCACTGACTATCCCTGTGGGAGCGAGCCTGCTCGCGAAAGCGGTGGATCAGTTCGCAACGATGTTGGCTGTGCCGACGCCTTCGCGAGCAAGCTCGCTCCCACAAGGGTCCTGCGCTGAATGCAAAGCTCATGGACACCCAAGATATCTGTGGGAGCGAGCCTGCTCGCGAAAGCGGTGGATCAGTTTGCAGCGATGTTGGCTGTGCCGACGCCTTCGCGAGCAGGCTCGCTCCCACATAGTCTTCGGTCGGATTACAACGACGCCCTGAGCACCAGTGGGCAATCCACCGGCTGGGTGCCCGCTACTTCGAGACTGTCGATCAAGTGGCGGGCCGCCTGGCGACCAATCTCGTAGTACGGCAGTTGGACCGTGGTCAGAGGCGGCATGAACAATTCGGCGATGCCGATCATGTTGTCATAGCCGAGCACAGCCACATCGTCCGGAATTTTCAGGCCGCGGCCCAACAACCATTGATAGGCGCAAAAGGCAATGCGGTCGTTGCCGCAGACCAGGATGTCGAATTGCGGACGACCGTCCACGATGTGCCGTTCGAGAATGGCGGCGGTTTCACCATAGGCATCGTGGTCGGAAAGGTCGTATTGCAACAGTGCGCCTGGCGCCAGCCCGAATGCCTGGCAGGCGCGTTGCAAGCCCTGTTGGCGCAGGTTCCAGGCGACACTCTTCCTGGGCAGATTGATGCACAGCGGACGCCGATAGCCTTGGCCCAGCGCATGGTGCACGGCGCGATACTGTCCAGCTTCATCGTCCGGGACATAGCTGACCAGTTGGCTGTCATCGGCCAGGCAATTGGCGAGCACCAGAGGCTTGCTCTTGAGTCGCTCGGGAATGCTCACCTGGCGCAACCCCATGGCACTGAAAATCAAGCCGTCGGGACGGTGCGACAGCATCAGGTCGATGTTCTGGTCGGTGGGCGGACTGCTCAGCAGGTTGAGGATAAAGACGTTCCAGCCCGCTTGTTGCGCGGTCTGTTCGATGGACAGCAGCAGCTCGACGGCGAACGGCGTGGTCGCGGTGTCCAGTGCGAATACGCCGATGGTGCGCGCCTGCAAGTTGTCGCCGCGCATCCGGCGCGCCGACAGGCTCGGTACGAACTGCAATTCATCAATGGCGCGACGGACCCGTTGAAGGGTTTCGGGGCTCAGTTTTTCCGGCGTGTTGAGCGCGCGCGAAACCGTCATCAGGGATACGCCGGCCAGTTGTGCAACGTCTTTCACGGAAGTCATGCGAGGTGTGGCCAGTCAGGTTGACGCCGAATCATGACACAGGCCCCGGGTTTCTCGCGACTCGAATGACCCGACTCACAGCCATCCCGAGCCCAGCGGCCACGCGTTGGGAATGGCGACACGCCCACCCGTCCCGTTTGCCAACAGTTTCACTCCGAGGCTGTCGGGCCGTGGGTAGATACGGCTGCTGAGGCTGAAGCGGCCGTTTTCCTCAAACACCTCGATGGACGAACGATCGAGGAACACCCGCAGGTGCAGTTGCGTTTCCTCGGGCGCTATCGAGACGCTGCGCTGGCCACTCACTTGCGCACCCGAGCGGTCGCGGTCGAGTACCAGGCGTCGCAGTGCCGCATCGTAATAGAGCAAGGTCTGTTCCTGCCCATCGGCACTGCAGCGCAAGGCGATGCCCAACTGGCCTTCGGTGCAGCCGAGCAGGTTCAGGTGCACATGGATTTCGAGCCGGTCGCCCGTCACTTGCGGTACCCAACGGTAGCCAGATTCGCCCCACGGCGCGACGCTCGGCAATGGCGCCTGGCGCAGCGCGACCAGTTCCCGTGCCGGGAACGTGCCAAGGCGATCGCCTTGCAGTTCCAGCTCGCGGGGCAAACCGAGCATGCCACACCAGTGATGGGCCTGGCTCGGCATCGGGCTTTCCCACATGTCCAGCCAGGCCCACACCAGGCGCCGACCATCAGCGGCCACCAAGGTTTGCGCGGCGTAAAAGTCGTGACCGTTATCCAGCTCGATGAACGGCCCGCCGCTGAAGTGCCAGTCGCTGTCGAGGCGGCCAATGCGATAACCGGTCTGGTACTTGTTGAGCCGCTCGTAACCTTCGGGTTTCATGCCTTGCGGGGAATACAGCAGCACATCGCGCCCGTCCAGGCGAAACAGGTCCGGGCATTCCCACATGTAGCCATCGCCGTCGGTGCCGCTGGACACGTAGTCGAGAAATTCCCAAGTGCGCAAATCGGTGGAGCGGTACAGCGGCAGCAGCGGTGTGTCGCCCAGGCGCGCGCCGGCAATCAGGTACCAATAACCGTCCTCCTGCCAGACCTTGGGGTCGCGAAAGTGCATGATCGCCGCTTGCGGCGCGTGCTCAATGACCGCGCCATGCTTGGTGAACCGGACGCCGTCGACACTGGTGGCCAGGCACTGGACCTGGCGGATGAAGCGTTCGTCACCCACGTCGCCCAACCAGATGTGCCCGGTATAGACCAGCGCCAGGGTGTCGCCACACACCACCGCGCTGCCGGAAAAACAGCCGTCGCGGTCGAAGTCATCGCCCGGCGCCAGGGCAATGGGCAGGTGCTGCCAATGAACCAGGTCGGCGCTCTTGGCGTGGCCCCAGTACATCGGGCCCCATCTGGCGTCGAAGGGGTTGTGCTGGTAGAACACGTGGTACTCGCCACGAAAGAACACCACCCCGTTAGGGTCATTCATCCAACCTGTTGGTGGGGCCAGGTGATAGTCGGGTCGATAGTCGTGGATCAGGCGCGGCTGGCCATCTTCCAAAGCCTGCCGGGCCATTTCGAGAGAAGCGGATGTTGGATTGCTCATGGTATTCAACGACAAGTTCATAGGGCGCCCGCATGGGCCGAGCGCGAAGCGAGGCCGTCGGGCAGGTTTTCAATGGCGTGGCGCTTCAACGCCGCGCCGGGCGCGTCGAAGACGTGCAAATGTTCGATACCCAGTTGCAGTTCGACCCGATCGCCCACTCGCCATCCGGCATTGACCTCGCAGCGACAGATCAGCGGTTCTTCGTCGCCTGTTTCCAAGTGGACGTAGGTTTCACTGCCGAGGTATTCGACCCCGGCCACGACGACTCCGGTGCTTCCCTGGGCCACTTTGAGCGACACGTGCTCCGGGCGAATCCCCAGGCTCAACGGGCTGTTCGCCGCAAGGTGGGTGCTGTCGACGGGGAGGCGCGTCCTTCCCAACAACGGGCTTTCGATCAGGCTGGTTTCGCCAGGGCTATGCAGGCTTGCCGGCAGGAAATTCATCTTGGGCGAGCCGAGGAAACCGGCGACAAAACGGCTGGCCGGACGCTCGTAGAGTTCCCGCGGCGAGCCGACCTGCTCGATGCGTCCACCGTTGAGCACGACAATCTTGTCGGCCAGGGTCATCGCTTCAACTTGATCGTGTGTCACGTAGATCATGGTCGAGCCCAGTCGGCCATGCAGGCGGGCGATTTCGTTGCGCATCTGCACGCGCAAGGAGGCGTCGAGGTTGGACAGCGGCTCGTCGAACAGCAAGATGTCCGGTTCCCGCGCCATGGCCCGGCCCATGGCCACGCGCTGGCGCTGGCCGCCCGACAGTTCCCTTGGCTTGCGTTGCAGCAGTTTGTCCAGTTGCAGGATTTGCGCGGTTTTCAGCACCCGCTCGCGCAGGCTGGTTTTTTCGGTCTTGGCCAGCTTGAGGCCAAAACCGATGTTGTCGTAGACGCTCATGTGCGGGTACAGCGCATAGGATTGGAACACCATGCCGACGCCACGCTCGCGCGGCTCCAGGTCGTTGACCCGGCGTCCGTCGATCAGCAGGTCGCCGCCACAGATCGAGTCCAGCCCGGCGATCAGCCGCAGCAGGGTGGACTTTCCGCAGCCCGACGGGCCGACGAAGACGACGAATTCGCCTGCCGAGATGTCCAGGCTGACGTCACGAAGAATGCGTGCGCCGCCCAATTGTTTGTTCACGTTATCCAGCTTCAACTTGATCACGATGCTGTTCCTTTGTTGTCTGTGTTGGGCCTCAACCCTTTAACGCACCGGCAGTGAGGCCGGAAACGATGCGGCGCTGGAAGATCAGCACCAGAATCACCAAGGGCACCGTGACCAGCACCGACGCCGCCATCAACAAGCCCCAAGGCAGCTCATGGGGGCTGCCGCCGGAAATCAGCGCGATGGCGACCGGGACCGTGCGTTGCGAATCGGTGAGGGTGAAGGTCAGGGCGAAGAGGAACTCGTTCCACGCCGCGATGAAGGCCAAGAGGCCGGTAGTGACCAGCGCCGGCCAGAGCAGCGGCAGCAGCACGCGGGTCAGCGTGACCCAGGGGGACGCGCCGTCCATGATCGCGGCCTCTTCCAACTCATGGGGCAGTTGCCCCATGAAGGTGGTCAGCACCCAGACGGTGAAGGGGAGGGTGAAAATCGTGTAGCTCAGGATCAACGCCCAGGAAGTGTTGTACAGGCCCAGGGCACGGATGACTTCGAACAATCCCGACAGCACCGCGACTTGGGGGAACATCGAAACGCCGAGGACCATCATCAACACCGGGCCGCGTCCGCGAAACTTCACCCGGCCCAAGGCATAGGCGGCGGTCAGGCTGAGGAACAAGGCCAGGGCGACCACGCACAGCGCCACCACCAGCGAGTTGCCGATCGCCCGCAGGAACGAGGCCTGGTTGAGCACTGCGGCATAGTTGGAGAAGTCCGGGTTATCGATCCAGTAGCTCACCTGGAACAAGGCACTGGACGGCTTCAGCGACGTCACGATGGCGTAGTAGAACGGGAAGACCGCATACACCAGCAGGATTGCGATCAGGCACCAGAAGCCGAGGCGCAGCAGGGCTTTTTTCAGCAGGCGCGGGCTCATGAGCGCACCTCCATCCGACGGCGTCCAAGGTACAGATAAGCCATGGCGATCACCGCGACGACGAGGAACAGCAAGGTCGAGGCGGCGCTGCCGTAGCCGACGTCCTGGAATTCCACCAGGTGTTGGCGGGCGTAGACCGACATGCTCATGGTGCTCGACGAATTCGAAGTCAACACGTAGATGACATCGAATACCCGCAGCGAATCGAGGATGCGGAAGATCGCTGCCACCAACAATGCCGGCATGAGCAGCGGCAGGGTGACCCGCCAGAAAACCTTGACCGGATGAATGCCATCGACCCTGGCGGCTTCGTAGCAGTCGCTGGGCAACATCTGCAAGGCCGCCAGCATCAGCAGCGTGACGAAGGGCACGGTTTTCCAGACGTCGACGATGATCACCGCCCACATCGACAGGTCCGCGTCGGCGGTCCAGGCCAGCGGTGCGTCGATCAGGCCGAGGCCGAGCATCAGGTGGTTGATGATGCCGAACTGGTCGTTGAGCATCCATGACCAGATTTTCGCCGAGACAATGGTCGGGATCGCCCAGGGGATCAAGATCAACGCCCGCACCAAGGCGCGTCCGGTGAACTTGACGTTCAGCAGCAGCGCCACCAGCAGCCCGAGGACCATTTCCAGTCCCACCGACACCACGGTGAAATGCAAGGTGTTGCGCACCGCATTCCACCACTGTGGATCGACCAGGATGCCTGACCAGCCGGCACTGCTGTGAAACAGGTAGTTGCTCAAGCCGACGAAGGTTGCGTCGCCGGTGTCGGCCAGGCTGGCGTCGGTCAGACTGAACCAGAATGTGCGCAGCAGCGGCCAGGCTGCCACCAGGGCCAGGCACAGCAGCATCGGCGTCAGAAACAGCCAGGCGGCGCGAACGCGGCGGCGTTGTACCGGCGTTTCCCGGGTGAGCAGGCGCTCGTCGTCGCCGGGAGCGAGTGTCGTGGAGACTGACATGGTGATTTCCTTCCTTGTGGCTTACCAGTTCCGGCGTTTGATCCGTATGAGTTCGCTTTCCAGCTCGGCCAACGCCTGATCGACTGGCCGCTCGCCCGCGAGAACGCCATGCACTTGATCGAAGAACGCGTTGGAAACCCTTGGATAACGGTCGGCGGTGATCGAGGCGGGGCGCATGACTCCATCGTTGAGAATGCTGTGCAGTTGGCTGTAGTAAGGCATGGCCGCGAGCAACTCGGGATCCTGGTAGAGCGACTCGATCACCGGGTTGTAGGCGCCAACCAGGGCGCGGTGTTTCTGCTGTTGGGCGCTGCTCAGGTAACTCACCAGTTCCGCGGCAAGCTTGGGGTTGGCGCTGTAGCGCGACACCGCCAGGCCCCAGCCGCCGAGGGTGGACGCGTGGGTGCCCGTGGTGCCGCCACGGGGCAGGGGAGCGACGCCGACCTTGTCCTTGACTGCGCTGTCCGGGCTTTGTACCAGGGCCCAGACATACGGCCAGTTGCGCATGAACAGCGCATTGCCGGACTGGAAGACGCCGCGTCCTTCTTCTTCGGTGTAATTGAGCACGCCACGCGGGGCGATGTCGCCCACCCAGCTTTTCGCCAGGGTCAACGCCGCCCTCGAGGCCTGACTGTTCACCACGATGTCGCCTTGCGAATTGACCAGCCCGCCTTGCGGTTGGCTGCTGATCCATTCCAGCGCATTGCACGTCAGGCCTTCATAGGCGCGCCCCTGGAAAACGTAGCCCCATGCGTTGGCGTTCCCGGCATCACGCTCGGCCTGCTGGATGGTCCTGGCGGTGGTCGTCATGTCTTCCCAGGTCTGGGGGACGGGCTTGTTGTATTTCTCGAGCAAGTCCTTGCGGTAGTACAGCAGTCCCGAGTCGGTGAACCACGGCATCGTCACCAGGCGCCCGTTTACCGTGGCGTTGTCCACCTGGGCCTGGAAATAACCTTGGGTAGCGTTGGCAGGCAGCACCTCTCGCAGATCCATCAAGTGCTTGGCCAGCATGCCCGGCCACACCATGTCGATCTGGATGATGTCGATGTCGCTGGATTGCGCACTGAGGATCTGTTGATAGAACGACAGCCGCTCGGTCGCCGAGTTAGGCGTGGAAACCACTTCGACACTGTTGCCGGTCTGTTTCGACCACGCCTCGACAGCCTCCTTGCACAGTTGCAGTTCGGCACCCACGGCACCGCAGGAAATCGTCAGGTTGGCAGCCGTCGACAGGGATGGAAAGCCGATGCAAAGGCCGAGCAGCGCCGCCGGAAGGAGCGATTTGAGCTGTTTCATAAAGCCCTCTTTATTTTTGTTTTTGGAAAAGTTAACGTTAACATCGCCAAATGTAGCAGTGTATTAGCAGCGAGGCATCCTTTTTTTCTCAGGTTCGACAACTCGGAACCTTGGCGAAAAGACCGGCTGCGGCAACCGAACAATAAAAACAAAACAGGGAATATTTACATGCAGAAAGCATCAAGCTGGCTACTCGCAAGCGTGCTCGGCGCCTCGGCAGCCACCTCTCAGGCCGCCACTCTGGAAGAGCGCATGGCGGCGTTTGAAGCCCGGGCCAGCGCCGCGGAAAAACGTGCCGCCGCCGCCGAACAGCAAACCCAGGCACTCGCCAGGGAACTGCAACAAATCAAACTCGCCGCGCCAGCGGTTGCTGCCGCCGTTGCAACGCCGACGGTCAATGCGCGCCTGGCAAAACTCGAAGCCCGCCAGCAAAGCCCGGAAAAGCAGGACAGTGGCGCACACCTCACGGACGGCTTCAGCTTCAAGGGCTACGCCCGTTCCGGATTGTTGATCAACGATGGGTTGGGCGGTGGGCGTGGCGGTCCGTACACCACCCCGGCCGGTTCTGTCGGTGGCGCCGTCGGGCGACTCGGAAACGAGGACGACACCTACAT
The DNA here is from genome assembly GCF_013608025.1 of Pseudomonas brassicacearum subsp. neoaurantiaca. GTDB lineage: Bacteria > Pseudomonadota > Gammaproteobacteria > Pseudomonadales > Pseudomonadaceae > Aquipseudomonas. The sequence goes on from NZ_VDLV01000001.1 coordinate 315,065, forward strand.
GCGCATCGACCTGTCGAAAGAGTTGTACGCGCAGAACGGCACCCGCTCCAAATTCACGGTGTCCATTGCCGATGGCGTGGAAAGCTCCAATGACTGGACAGCCGAAGAAAGCAACCTGAACGTGCGCCAGGTGTTCACCGAACTCGATCACCTCGCGGCATTCAAGGGCAACGCGATGTTCGAAAACTCGACCCTGTGGGCAGGCAAGCGCTTCGACAGGGACAATTTCGACATCCACTGGTTGGACTCCGATGTTGTCTATCTGGCGGGTACCGGCGGCGGTATCTACGATGTGCAGATGAACAGGAATTGGCGCTCGAACTACTCATTGATCGGTCGCAACTATGGGGATTTCAGCGAGGGCGGCGTCAATGCCGATGTGGAAAGCTACATCCTGACGTCCAACCAGTTTTTCGACGGTGGGCAGTGGCAGTGGATGTTCAATGCCATCGGCTCGAAGAAAAACGACTTCGGCACCCGTGTCAACGAAGCAGGGCTGGCGCCGGCCGATTCCGGCTTGCACAGCATGGTTGCCAATCACCAGAAAAACTTCTTCGGTCGCGAAGGCTTCTTCAAGACGGCGTTGCTCTATGGACAGGGGTTGGGAGCGGAGGTCAAGAACGTTGGTGCCGACGGGGAACTGATCGACGATGCCCGCGCCTTACGCGTGGCGTTGTACGGCGAAACGCCCCTGGCCTCCGACTGGCGCATCGGCCCGAGCCTGCTGGCCGAACAAAGCAAGGACCGCTACGTCAAGGGTGATGACTACCGCTGGATGACGCTCAACGTGCGGTTGGCCAATGCGATCAACAGCAATTTCGAGATGGCCTACGAGATGAGCTGGCAAACCATGAAGCTTGACCCCAAGGGCTACCTGCAACGCAATGCGGTCGACGGAAACTTCTGGAAATTCACGGTCGCCCCAACCTTCAAGCCCGACCTGGGCGACCTGCTCACGCGCCCCGAATTACGCTTGTTCGCCAGCATCATGAACTGGTCGTCGGACCTGGATAGGTACAGCACCACGGATTCCTTTGGCAAGACTGACTTCAACGCTGGCGGCGTGTGGCAGTACGGCATCCAGATGGAGACCTGGTTTTGACCCCGACCCGTTGAACCCCTGGGCGCGGCTGAATGCAAAGCTCACGGACACCCAAGATCTCTGTGGGAGCGAGCCTGCTCGCGAAAGCGGAGGGTCAGCTTGCAGTGATGTTGGATGTGCCGACGCTTTCGCGAGCAGGCTCGCTCCCACAGGCAATGCGATTCACTTGAGAGCAACGACGGACCCGTGGCGAGGGAGCTTGCTCCCGCTGGACTGCGCAGCAGGCCCAAAAAAAGGGCCGCTTCGCGACCCAGCGGGAGCAAGCTCCCTCGCCACGGGGTTGCCGACGACGATTAGCGCCCGTGCCAACCCAACTGACCTGAGATCTGCTGGGTCGCTTGCATCAATTGCTTCACATAGTCCTGCTTCAACTCTTCCCTGAAGCGAAAGCACGGGAATGAGACGCTCATCCCGCCGATCACGTGGCCGAAACGGTCGCGGATCGGTGCTGCCAGGCAGCGCATGTTGTCTTCGAACTCTTCGTGGTCCTCGGCATAGCCTTGCTGGCGAACGATTTCCAATTCCTGCAAATACGCCTCGACACTGGTCAAGGTATTGGCCGTGCGGCGCTCGAAGCTTTCCTGCGCCAGGTGCGCCAGCAACTCGTCTTCTTCGAGCCAGGCCATCAGCACCTTGCCGATGCCGGTGCAGTACAACGGCGCTCGCCGACCGATCCGCGAATACATGCGCAGGTTGTACTTGGAGTCGATCTTGTGCACGTAGACGATGCTGCCTTCGTCGAGAATCCCCAGGTGGACGGTCTCGCCGGTCAGCTCGTTGATCCGCCGCATGCCCGGCTCCGCTTCCCGGACGATGTCCAGGTGGGGCAGGGCCTGGGCGCCCAATTCGAACAGGCGCACGCTCAGGCGATAGCGATCCTCGGCATCCTGCACCACATAGCCACGGGCCTTCAGCGACTGCAAGAAGCGATAAACCGTGGCCTTCGACATGTCCAGTTTGGTGGCGATTTCCGATACGCCGCTTTCTTCCGGGTGCTCGGCCAATGCCTCGAGCACGGCCATGGTCCGGCCCACCGCCGACACCAGATCGTTATTGGGAATGACGCTGTTGTCCATGAAGGCTCCAACGTGAAAGTAAAACCCAAGGATATACGCAAGAAGAACAAAACGCTGTTTCATTTTTGCTTGACGCGACTGGAAATCTGACTAGACTCGGGCCTTGAGATAAAAATGAAACGCCGTTTTAAAAACAAAAAAGGCGCGTAATGATGGATGTGACGCTTAACCATTGCCCAGCTGCACGCCCATTGAAGGTCGCGTTGGTCGGGGAATGCATGATCGAGATGCGCGGCGAGCCCGGTGCCGCGATCACCCAGACGTTCGGTGGCGATACGCTCAACACCGCGGTCTATCTGGCGCGATTGAACCCGCATCGCGCAGTTGTCGTGGATTACATGACGGCGGTGGGCAGCGATGCGTTCAGCGCTGCCATGCGCCGGTCCTGGCTGGAAGAGGGCATCGGTGACGCCCATGTGCGCGTGATCGAAGACGCGCTGCCTGGGCTGTACTTCATCCAGACCGATCCACACGGCGAGCGACGTTTCCTCTATTGGCGCGGGGAAGCGGCGGCGCGGCGCCTGTTCGAAGGTCCCGAAGCCGATGTCTTGCTCGAGGCGCTGGCTGATTACGACTACATCTACCTGAGCGGCATCAGCCTGGCGATCCTCGTGCCCCAAGGGCGCGAACGTTTGATCCAAGCCTTGCACCGGGCTCGCCGTGCGGGCTCGCGCATCGCCTTCGACAACAACTACCGTCCCCATCTCTGGCCCGATCCTGAAACCGCCCGACAGGCTTACCGCGAACTGTTGCCCTTGACCGACCTGGCCTTGGTTACGTGGGAAGACGACGCGCTGCTGTTCGGCTACCGCGACACGGAAGCCCTGTTCGAAGCCTATGCCGAGGTGGGCGTACGCGAAGTGGTCCTCAAGCGTGGCGCCGCCAGTTGCCTGATCCAGTGCCCGACCGGGCGTCTTGAAGTCCCCGCGCAAACCGTCGCCCGTGTCGTCGACACCACCGCTGCAGGCGATTCCTTCAGCGCCGCCTACCTGGCCTGCCGCCTGCGTGGCGGTGATCCGGAGCAGGCCGCTCGTTGGGGCCATCGCCTGGCGGCCCAGGTCGTCCAGTACCGGGGCGCGCTGATTCCCAAGGCGGCCATGCCGAACATGGGCACTTCCTCACTTCCTTCTGTTGCACAGGTCTGACTTATGAAAATCGTCGAAGCGCGTGTCATCGTTACCTGCCCGGGGCGCAACCTGGTCACGTTGAAAATCGTCACCGATGAAGGCCTCTACGGTATCGGCGATGCGACCTTGAACGGCCGCGAACTGGCGGTCGTCGCGTATCTTGAAGAGCACGTCCTGCCTGCGCTGATCGGCCGTGATGCGCACCGCATCGAGGATATCTGGCAGTACCTGTATCGCGGTGCGTACTGGCGCCGGGGGCCGGTGACCATGACCGCCATCGCCGCCGTCGACGTGGCGCTGTGGGACATCAAGGCCAAGGCCGCGAACATGCCGTTGTACCAATTGCTCGGCGGCAGGAGCCGCGAGCGGGTGATGGTCTATGGGCATGCCACGGGCAAGGACATCGAAGGGTGCCTGGACGAAGTCGCCCGTCACGTCGAGCTGGGCTACAAAGCCGTGCGCGTGCAATGCGGCGTGCCCGGTATTGCCACCACCTACGGCGTCGCCAAGCGCAGCGGCGAGCGTTATGAACCGGCTGACAGCGACCTGCCCGCCGAGCATGTGTGGGACACCGCCAAATACCTCAACTACGTGCCCAAGCTGTTCGCCGCCGTGCGCGAACGCTTTGGCGACGACTTGCATATCCTCCATGACGTGCACCATCGCCTGACGCCCATCGAAGCCGGGCGCCTGGGCAAAGCCGTCGAACCGTACAACCTGTTCTGGCTGGAAGACTGCACGCCGGCGGAAAACCAACAGAGCTTTCGCCTGATCCGCCAGCACACCACCACGCCGCTGGCCGTGGGCGAGGTGTTCAACTCGATCCATGACTGCCGCGAGTTGATCCAGGAGCAATTGATCGACTACATCCGCACGACGCTGGTGCATGCCGGCGGCATTACCCATGTGCGCCGTATTGCCGACTTCGCTGCGCTGTTCCAGGTGCGCACCGGCTTTCACGGCGCCACCGACCTGTCCCCGGTGTGCATGGGCGCGGCGCTGCATTTCGATACCTGGGTGCCCAACTTCGGCATCCAGGAACACATGCCTCACGAAGACCGCATCGATGAAGTCTTTCCCCATGCCTATCGCTTCGAGGACGGCCACTTCACGCCGGGCGAAACACCGGGGCATGGCGTCGACATCGACGAAGACCTCGCCCGCCAGTACCCCTACAAGCGCGCCAGCCTGCCGGTCAACCGTCTTGAAGACGGCACGCTCTGGCACTGGTGAAACGGTTTGAACCCTTTGAGTAAGCGGGGCGAACGTCCCGCCAGGAGTGACCCGATGAAAGCGTTCCAGGTAAGAGCACCCTTCGAGTTCGGACTGGCCCAGGTCGATCGACCCGAGGTTGCCCCGGGTGAGGTCCAGGTCGATGTGGCGTACGCCGGCATCTGTGGCTCGGACATGCACATCATCCATGGGCAGAACGCATTCGTGCGTTTTCCCCGTGTCACCGGCCATGAATTTTCCGGGGTGATCCGGCAAGTGGGTGAAGGCGTCGAGCACCTTCAGGCAGGCGACCGGGTGTGCATCGATCCGGTGATCAGCTGCGGCACCTGTTATCCCTGCCGCATCGGCAGGCCGAATGTCTGCACGCGTCTGCAAGTGATCGGCGTGCACCGCGACGGCGGCTTCAGCGAGCAGGTCTGTGTACCGGCCGAAAACGCCCACCGCTTGCCCGACTCGATGTCCCTCAGCCACGGCGCCCTGGTCGAACCGTATTCCATTGCCCTGAATGTGCTCGATCGCATGCAGCCCCATCCGGGCGACAGCGTATTGATCTATGGCGCCGGGGTGATCGGCCTGACTCTGGTGCAGATGGCCAAGGCGCTGGGATTGACCGACATCACCGTCACCGATGTCATCGACAGTCGCCTGGAGACGGCGCGCGCGCTGGGCGCCAGTCGGACCCTCAACGGCCAGGAAGTGGATGTCGAAGCAGCCATGCGCGAACTGACTGACGGCGAAGGCGTGCCGTTGATTGTCGATGCCGCCTGCATTCCGGCATTGATGCCGCAGATGGTGCGCCTGGCCTCGCCGGCCGGGCGCATCGGGTTGCTGGGTTTCAATGCGACGCCCAGCGATCTGGTGCAGTTGGAAATGATCAAGAAGGAGCTGACCCTGGTGGGTTCGCGGCTCAACAACCGCAAATTCCCCCGGGTGATCGAGTTGATTGCCAGTGGCAAATTGCAGGTCCAAGACCTGATCAGTCATCGCGTGACGTTCGACGACATGCCCGGCGCCATCGACCTGATCGAAAAACACCCCGAGCAAACCCGAAAAGTGCTGGTGGAGCTGACGAACGCCCATCACTGAGCCGTCTGTACCACCGTTCCATCGTGCCCGTCATGGGCACCCTCACCGAATAAACACAACAAGCGGGAGGTTCCACCATGTTTGGTCAAGGACGTAGCTTAATCATCATCATGCTGTTCCTGGCCGGGGTGATCAATTACCTCGACCGGTCGGCATTGTCTGTGGCGGCGCCTTTCATCCAGAAGGACTACGGTCTGAGTACGGGTGAGATGGGCATGATCTTCAGCAGTTTCTTCGTCGGCTACGCCGCCTTCAACTTCATCGGTGGCTGGGCCGCCGACCGTTACGGCGCCAAGACCACGTTGTTGCTGGCGATGGTCTTGTGGTCGTTGTTCAGCGGCCTTACGGTGCTGACAGTGGGCTTCGCTTCGCTGGTGCTCATCCGGATCCTGTTCGGCATGGGCGAAGGACCGCTGAGCGTCACCACCAGCAAAATGGTGAACAACTGGTACACCCCCAAGCGCAGGGCACGGGCCATTGGTGCGTCGATGTCCGGCACGCCGCTGGGCGGGGCGATTTCCGGCCCGGTGGTGGGCTTTATTGCCGTCACCTACGGTTGGAAGGTGTCGTTCATTATCATCATGGTGGTCGGCCTGATCTGGGCGGCCGTGTGGTTCAAGTTCGTCAAGGAGCGGCCTGAAGGCGAGGGCGCCGAGGACATCCTGCGGGCCGAGGGGCAAAGCGAAATGGCGGCGCAACCGGTATTCCCGCTGCGTTTCTACCTCAAGCAGCCGACGGTGCTGTTCACCTCGCTGGCGTTCTTTTCCTATAACTACACGTTGTTCTTCTTCCTGACCTGGTTCCCCAGCTACCTGACCATGGCCCACGGCCTGAACGTCAAGGACATGAGCATCGCCACGGTCATTCCCTGGGTCTTGGGATTCCTCGGCCTCGCCCTGGGTGGCTTCATCTCCGACTTCGTGTTCAAGAAGACCGGGCGGATGATGTTCTCGCGCAAAGTCGTGCTCGTGACCTGCCTGCTGGCCTGCGCCGCCTGCATTGCCTGTGCGGGGATGGTAACGACCTTGTATCCGGCGGTGATTCTCGTCGCGCTGGCGGTGTTCTTCCTCTACCTCACCGGTGCGATCTACTGGGCGATCATCCAGGACACCGTCCCGGCCGCGCGGGTGGGTGGCGTCAGTGGCTTCATGCATTTTCTGGCTAACACCTCGGGCATTGTCGGCCCGACCTTGACGGGGTTCCTGGTGCAGTTCACCGGCTCGTTCACCAGTGCGTTCCTGCTGGCGGGGCTGCTGACCGTGATCGGTGCCGTGTGCGTGGCGCGCTACGTGAAACCGCTGTCCGTGGCGGACACCGGCAACTCGGCGGCACAAAGCCCGCAACCCGCGTCGGCCCTGGGCCATCCCTGAACAGAAGGAGTGAATCGATGCCCGTAGTGAACCGCGTTCCTTGCACCGGTAGCGCAACGCAGATTGGTATCGTGCACCTGGGCCTGGGCGCGTTTCATCGCGCCCACCAGGCGGTCTACCTGCAACGCCATCTCAATCGCCACGGCGAAAGCGAATGGGGTCTGTGCAGCGCCAACCTGCGCTCCAATCACACCCTGGTCGAGCAATTGCGCGAGCAGGACGGCCGCTACCATGTGGCCGAATACCGCGACCGCGAACAAGTGACGCTGCGAGAAATCGGGGTGCTGCGCGAGGCCTTGTATGCGGGTGAGGGCGGTCATGAGCTGGAGCAACTGCTTGAGCGCATGGCCGCGCCGCAAACGCGGATCATCACGCTCACCGTCACCGAAAAAGGCTATTGCCTGAGCCCTTCTTCCGGGCAGTTGCGCCGCGATGATCCGACGATTGCCCATGACATCGCTCATCCGCACATGCCACGCTCGGCGCCGGGGATCGTCCTTGAAGCCCTGCGCCGACGTCGCGCCGCAGGCATCGCGGCGTTCACCGTGTTGTGCTGCGACAACATGCCCGACAACGGCCAGCGCACCCGCCAGGCCGTGAGCGCCCTGGCGGCGTTGCAGGATCCAGCGTTGGCGCAGTGGGTTGAGCAGCAGGTGGCGTTTCCCAGCTGCATGGTGGACCGCATCGTGCCGGCCATGGACGAGGAATCCTTCCGCCGATTGGAGCAACTGGATTGCCACGACCGCGCGGCCGTGGTCAGCGAAAGCTTCAGCCAGTGGGTGGTCGAGGATCATTTCCCCCTTGGACGACCGGACTGGGAAGTGGAAGGCGTGCAGATGGTCGACGACGTGCGCCCGTTTGAAACGATGAAACTGCGCATGCTCAATGGCAGCCATTCGCTGCTGGCCTACGTGGGTTTGCTGGCGGGCCATGAGTCGGTCTTCGAGGCCGTCAACGATGGGCGACTGGCACGCCTCATCGAGCGCTACATGGCCGAAGAAGCGGTGCCCACTTTGGACATGCCGGCCGGTATTGATCTAATGAAATATGCCGAAGACCTTCGGGCGCGTTTTGCCAACGACAGCCTGCAACACCGCTTGCGCCAGATCGCCATGGACGGGTCGCAGAAACTGCCGCAACGCTGGTTGCTTGGCGCCCAGCAATTGCTCGACCAGGGACGCGGCATCGACTGCACCGCGCTGGGCATCGCCGCCTGGATTCACTACTGCACGCAACCGTTGCCCGGACGTCCGGCGCATGTGGTCGACGACCCGTTGAGCGCCACCTTCGCCGATCTTGCCGGACGCTTCGACGGCGTATCGCGGGTGGACGCGTTTCTCGGTCTGGACGAAATCTTCCCACCGGCACTGTCGGCCCGCCCGGCGTTTCGCGATGCCGTGCACCGCGCCTACAGCGCCCTGGCCCGCGACGGCGTGGACGAGCTTTTGCTTACCGTTGCCACACCCAACTGACTAACAAGGAGAACAATATGGAACAGACATGGCGTTGGTTTGGCCCTAAAGACCCGATCTCCCTGGCGGACGTTCGCCAGACCGGTGCGACCGGCATCGTCACCGCGTTGCATGAGATTCCCAATGGCCAGGTGTGGCCGGTGGAGGCCATCGCAGCGCGCAGAGCGATGATCGAAGCGGCCGGCCTGAGTTGGTCGGTGGTGGAAAGCATCCCGGTGCACGAAGACATCAAGCGCGGCTGCGGGCGGCGCGACGAGTACATCGCCAACTACCAGCAAAGCGTGCGCAACCTCGCGAGCTGCGGCATCGATATCGTCTGCTACAACTTCATGCCGGTGCTGGATTGGACTCGCACCGACTTGTTCCATGAGCTGGCGGACGGTGGCTGGGCGCTGCGTTTCGATCAGACCGCGTTTGCCGCCTTCGACCTGTTCATCCTTCAGCGCCCGGGTGCGCAGGCCGAATACAGCGCCGAGGATATCCAGCAGGCCAAGGCCTATGTCGAGCAACTGACGCCGGTCGCGCGCGAAACGTTGGTCAACACCTTGATCGCTGGCTTGCCCGGCGCCGAGGAACACTACAGCCTGGATAATTTCCGGGACTTGTTGGGGACTTACGCCGACATCGACGAGGCCAAGCTGCGTGAACACCTGGGGTACTTCTTACGCGCCGTGATCCCGGTGGCGGAGGAGGTGGGCGTGCGCATGGCGATCCATCCGGATGACCCGCCCCGGGCACTGCTTGGCTTGCCACGCATCCTCTCCACCGCCGAGGACGCCCAATGGCTGCTCGATGCCGCGCCCAGCCCGGCCAATGGCCTGACGTTCTGCACCGGCTCCTATGGCGTGCGCGAAGACAACGACCTGGTGGCGATGGCCAAGCAGTTTGCGCCGTTCATCTACTTCACTCACTTGCGCTCGACCCGCCGGGAAGCCGACCCGCGCAGCTTCCATGAAGCCCATCATCTGGATGGCGACGTGGACATGGTCGGGGTGATCAGCGCCTTGGTGGCTGAAGAGCGCCGGCGCGAACGTGAAGGCGGCCCGCGCCTGCCGTTGCGTCCGGACCATGGGCACCAACTGCTCGACGACCAGCAGCGCAAGAGCAATCCCGGTTACTCGCTGATCGGCCGTCTCAAGGGCCTGGCGGAAATCCGCGGGGTGGAACTGGCTGTGCGCCAACAACTGAACCAGACGCCACACTAAACCCGTGGCGAGGGAGCTTGCTCCCGCTGGGCTCTGTAGGAGCTGGCGAAGCCTGCGATCTTTTGATCTTGATCTTGATCTTTCGCTCACGACTCAACGAGCAGGGTAAAGATCGCAGCCTCGTTGCACTCGGCAGCTCCTACGCAGCTCCTACGGGGTGCAATTCTTCGGGAGCAAGCTCCCTCGCCACAAAAGCCAATCCGTGGGCTCAGTCGCTGTTGTCTTCCGGCTCCAGCGCCTGCAACCAGCGGTTCTCCGAACGGTTCAGGTGCTGGCGCATCGAGGTCTGGGCGCCGAGCACATCCTTGCTGGCGACGGCGTGCAGGATCGCCTCATGCTCGACGACGGCGGCTTCCCAGGTCTGGGTATTTTCCGAGTGCTTGCTCAGGTGAGCGGAGAGCGGGGTGTGTCGTTCATCAAAGAGCGCCGTGATGATTCGGACCAGGGCAGAATTACCGCTCATTTTTGCCAGGCGCTGATGGAACTTGCGATCGTCCTCCAGCGGCGGCAGGCCGTTGGCGATGCTCGCGCGCATGGCATCGATGCATTCCTGCAGGTAGCGGTAATCGCTTTTCTTGCCATGCAAACAAGCCAGGATCACCGACTCACCTTCGATCAATGCGCGGGCCTGCATCAGTTCAGAAGGGCTTTCGCCCAAGGTCATGGCCTGGCTTTTTCCATCCTTTGACCTGGCCCGCACGTACACGCCGGAGCCCATCTTGATCTCGATGTCGCCGTCTATTTCCAAGGCGATCAGCGCTTCACGCAGCGATGGCCTCGAAACCCCCAGCAGTTGGGTCAGGTCGCGCTCCGGAGGGAGTCTGGAGCCCGCTTTGAAATCCCCTTGGGCAATGTAGCTGCGCAGTTGATCGGCGATCTTCTGATACGGCTTGCGTTCGGTGGCGTTGATCGGTGAGACCATGGGTGGCGTCCATCGGAGAGTGCGCAAAGGCTACCATAGGCGCCTGATTGTGGGAGCGAGCTCCCACAGGAAAGGGTAGCAACACTGCGGCTCACATCACCGCGCCGATCTGCCAGGGCAGGAACTCGTTATCGCCCAAGCCGTTTTCCTCACTGCACGTACGACGTCCGGAAGCGGTCTCCAGCATCAGCCGAAACAACCGCTCCCCGGCCTGCGCCACCGACTCCAGCCCATCGACGATACGGCCGGCATTGAAGTCCATATCCAACTCCATGCGCTGAAACAGGCGGGTGTTGGTGGCGATCTTCAAAGATGGTGTGGGTTTGCATCCATAAGTCGATCCGCGGCCCGTAGTAAAGCAAATGAGATTCGCGCCGCCTGCCACCTGGCCGGTAGCCGACACCGGGTCGTAGCCGGGCGTATCCATGAACACCAACCCTGGGGCATCGACCGTTTCGGCGTACTGGTAGACGCCCATCAGTCCGCTCGCACCGGCCTTTGCCACGGCGCCCAGGGATTTTTCCAAGATAGTGGTGATGCCCCCAGCCTTGTTGCCCGGAGACGGGTTGTTGTTCATGTCGCCGTCGTTGTGGCGAACGTAGGCTTCCCACCAACGGATCCGTTCCATCAGTTTTTCTGCAATTTCGGCGGACGCGGCGCGGGCCGTCAGCAAGTGTTCGGCGCCGTAGATTTCCGGTGTTTCCGAAAGAATCGCGGTGCCACCCTGTTGCACCAGCAGGTCTACGGCGGCGCCCAACGCCGGGTTGGCCGTGATGCCCGAGTAACCATCCGAACCGCCGCATTGCAAGCCAACACATAGATGGCTGGCGGCAACGGTCGTCCGCCGGCATTGGTTGATGAGGGGCAGCATCGCTTCAATCTGGGCGATGCCGCGTTGCACGGTTTCGCGCGTACCGCCTTCCTCTTGGATGATGAGGCTGGCCTTGAGCACAGCGGGGCGGTTCCCCAATTCATTCATCAACGGTGTGAGCTGGTTGACCTCGCAACCGAGTCCGATCAGCAGCACACCGGCAAAATTGGCGTGGTCGGCATAACCGCGCAAGGTGCGCTTGAGGATATCGATGCCTTCGCCCTTGGCGCCCATGCCGCAGCCGCTGCCATGGGTGATTGCAACGATGCCATCGACGTTGGGGAAGTCTTTCAAGCGCTCGGCAGAGAAGGCGTTGGCGATCTGCTTGCAGACGGTGGCCGAGCAATTGACGCTGGAGACGACGCCGATGTAGTTACGGGTGGCGACGCGTCCGTCATCGCGGACGTAGCCTTCGAACGTAGCGGAATTCTTGCTGAGCAAGGTGGGCACATAGATGTTCTGTACGCTGTGCCCTGCGGTGCTGGTGGGCATGTCCAGGTTATGCACATGGACATGATCGCCGGGCTCGATGTCTTGGGTCGCCTGGCCGATGACCTGCCCGTACTTGAGCACGCGCTGGCCTGCCAACACCTTGCGCAAGGCGAGCTTGTGACCGGATGGGACGAGTTGCCGAGCGATCAGTGCGATGCCGTCGGCACTCACGGCCTGGCCTTCGACGATATCGCCACGGGCCACCGCGACATCGTCGCCGGGTGCCAGGACTAGCAAAGAAGAAATTGGGTTCATGCTGCGTCCTCCGATTTCAGCACTCGATGATTGCCTTGACGACGCCTTGTTTCGGGTCGAGCAACGTGGCGAACGAATCGGGCACATCGGCCAGGTTCAGTCGGTGGGTGTTCAGCGCGGCATCCGGGATCAAGCCATCGCGCAAGCATTGCTCGACGTGCCGGAAGTCTTCCCGAGTGGCATTGCGGCTGCCCATCAAGGTGGCTTCACGCTTGTGGAATTCAGGGTCGGAGAAGGTGATGGAATCCCTCACCACCGAGATCATCACGTAGGTGCCACCATGGGCGATGAACTCGAACCCACGCTCCATCGCCCGCGCATTGCCAGTGGCATCGAATACCACGTCGAAAAAATCGCCGTCGGTCAGGTCGGCCAGGGCTTGTTTGTCGCCGTCGCCGATTTGCACGGCGGCGTGGATATCCAAGTGTTCCTTGCAGAACGACAGGCGATCTTCGCGGGTATCCAGCACGGTGACTTTCGCCCCGCGCAGGCTGGCGAAGATCGCCGCTGCCATGCCGATCGGGCCGGTGCCGACCACCAGGGCGTTTTGCCCTGCCTGCACATTGGAGCGACGCACGGCGTGAGCACCGATCGAGAGGAATTCAATCATCACGGACTGATCGAGGGAAATCCCATCCGCCTTGTGCACGAACTGATGAGGAACACTCAGGTATTGGGTGAAGGCACCGTCGCAGTGAACCCCCAGCACCTGGATCCGCGTGCAGCAGTTGGTCTTGCCCTGGCGGCAGGCAATGCAGGCTCCGCAAGACAAATAGGGCATCACATAGACGACGTCACCCACCGCCAACTCGCTGGCATCGTCAGTGGCGTCCACGGTCCCAGAGAATTCGTGGCCCATCACGCGCGGGTATTCAAGGTACGGCTGATTACCGGTGAAGATGTGCAGGTCGGTGCCGCAGACCCCGACGCGCTTGACCCGGATGAGGATTTCTCCCGGTTTCCTGAGTGGTTTTTCACGTTCGAGGGCGGTTAATGAACCGGGTTCGTTGCAGATGACAGTCAGCATGTCGGTGCTCCTTGGCGTGCCTGCAGGCAATGCTTGAGCGCAGGCGGGAGGAGGGTTTGGGCGCGCGGCTGCTGGAACCGAGGCGCTGTTTTTTATAATGGACGGCAGCGATATGCCGTTGATGCCGGTCCGAAACTACGCGCCAAAAAAAATATTGGCAAGACCAATCTAGAAAAAAATAGATTGGACTGACCAATAGTCGTAAGCGCGAGCCAACTCGCCTCCACACTTTGATACGGTGAAATCAGGTTCCGGTTGTCGAGAAATTCCCTGTGGGAGCGAGCTTGCTCGCGATGGCGGTCTTGGACATGACATGGATGCAAGCTGAACCACCGCTTTCGCGAGCAAGCTCGCTCCCACAAGGTTTCGCGCTGAATGCAAAGCTCATGGACACCCAAGATCTCTGTGGGAGCGAGGTGAACTGGCCTAATAATTCCGGACACCTCTTAAGGGCGATATGATTTCGCCAACTTGGAGGTCCCATGAACGAAAGAAAGGTCTATACCCGCGAGTTCAAGCTGCACGCTGCCAGCATGGTGCTTGATGATAACTGCCCGGTTCTAGATGTATGTGCATCGCTGGATATCGGGCCCACTGCTTTGCGGCGCTGGGTTGATCAGGTTCGCAAGGAGCGCGAGGGGCAGCCAGTTAAAGGCACCAAGGCGATTACCGAAGATCAACGCCAGATTCAGGAATTAAAGGCCAAGATCAAGCGTATGGAAATGGAAGCCGAAATACTAAAAAAGGCTACCGCTCTCTTGATGTCGGATCCCGATCGTTTCCGATGATCGCAGAGCTAAGAGAGTCATTTCCGACGGCCGTGGTGTGTCGTGTTTTCGGTGTGAAGCGCAGCAGCTTTTATGAGTGGATTCAACGGCGGGCCAAGCCGCGGATCAGACGTGAGGAACTCAGGTTGAAAGTCGGTGAGCTGCACAGCGAAAGCCGCGAAGCCATGGGCTCCAGAAAGATTAGCAAAGGCCTGAAGGCTCAGAAAATAACAGCTGGAAGGAGCCTTGTCCGAGCGCTGA
>NZ_VDLV01000060.1:0-15260 GCF_013608025.1 Pseudomonas brassicacearum subsp. neoaurantiaca
GGTTGAGAGCAGCCCCTGAGCTGAACGTATTCCCGTGGCGAGGGAGCTTGCTCCCGCTGGACGGCGCAGGAGTCCCAAACCCTGACGCCTCGGTGTGTCAGGCGGATCGCATTGAGATTGCTTGGGGTCGCTGCGCAACCCAGCGGGAGCAAGCTCCCTCGCCACGGATTCTGCGATCAACAGATGTCGCGGCGGGCTACTCCACCAACCTCAACTCCCCGTCGCAATACACCACCTCACGCCCCAACCACCCCACATCCGCCTGAGGAAGTACCGCCGAAGGCTTGCGCAGTTCACGCAGCAGCGTCGAGCCATGGGACAAGCGTCCACCCATGCGTGCGATCACGGCGCGGGCGTTTTGGTAGTGGGCGTGGCGGCCAGGGTCCAAGGTGTCTTCCAGCAGGATGTCCTCGCCGAGGATGCCCTGGGCCTGACCCGGGTAGATCAGGAACCCGCTCGCCTGCTCGGTGCCCTCGCGACCATCCTGCCAGAAGCTGCCGTCGAGGCTGCGGATGTCCGGGTGCGGTGCAAACCAATGTGCCCGGTCAGCGGGCGGCATGGCGTGATGCAGGCGGAAAAAGATCCGCATCAGGTTGTCGCGATACCATTCACGCACCTGCAAATAATAGCCGCGCAACCCTGGCAGGCCGGCGTCATGGACCAGGCGAATCGCCAACGACCATTGTGGAAAGGCCTGCAATGGCAGCTCGGTCGGCGCCGGGCGCGGTGTGGCCGGGTCGGTTTCCCACGGCAGCCGATGAGGGCTGTGTTCGAGATCGTCATAGGCGGTCGGCGGTCGTCCCAGCCAGTCGCCGCCGCTGCTGGCCAAGGCGCTGGCGATGCACAGGTTGCCCTGCACCACGAACACGTAGAAGCGGGTAAACCAGTCGGCCAACTGCTGGCCGTCGGCACCTTGTCCGGTCAGTTCTTGCAGCTCCCGATCAAACCGTCGCAAGCCGTTTTCCAGCGTCAGCAAATGTCCACGGGCGATGCGTTGCATGCGCAGGAACAACGGCAGCGAACGCAGCAGTCGCAGTGGCCGCCAAGGCAGGTGTGGCGTCGCGCCGCCGACCTCGCCAGCGTAGCTGCTGGCGCTGACGCCCCAGTCAGCCAGCCGGGCGAGAAACAAATCGTTGTTGATGTACGAAGCGCCGCCAAACACCGCCGTGAAGGGCTCGTTGTCCTGCAGCGCCCGCGGATCCCAACGCGCCATGATCGCCGGGATGCTCGCCGCCGCACGGCGCTGGGCGTACTCCACCAGGACGCTGGGCTGCGGTGGCAGGATCTCGGCAATGTTGGCGGCGGTCAGGTGCCGGCGCCAGCCGTAGTCGCTGATCGGGCGGTATTGCAGCAGCCACAGCTGGGTGCCGTCCCATGCCCATTCAACGTCGCCGGGCACGTAGTGAAAGACCCGCAACACGCCTTGCAGAAACCGCCACAACGCGTCGGCAGTCAGGCCATGGGCGGGCTTGAACGCACCGCTGTTCCATGACTCGCCGAGACGGGAAATCACTGCGCGCTCGGGACTCACTTGGCCATCGGCCAACGACTCCAAATGCCCCTCGACCCACTCCAATTCAACGGACAAGTGACGCACGAACGCAATCCCGGACAGTCGTGGCGTGATGAACCGCTGAACCACCACTTCCTCGACACCCGCCGCGCTCAACTCGGCAATGCGCGCCGATACGTTGTGCGTCGGTTCACGCAGGAACGTGGTGCTCAAGCCCGCATTCGCCGCATCGGCCTGATCCTCGCCGTAACTGGAGGAACGCACGGCCCAGGTAGCGTCCGGCTGGTCGTCCAGAAAGTCGGGCAGGCGCGGATCATCACAATGGTTGAGCGACAGCGCCGCCGGTACCGGCTGCCCAGCCAGCTCCGCGAGACGCAAGCGGCCGCCCTTGGTATGCGCGACAAAACCACGTTCGCCGGATTCCAGCCACGCCGCGAATTCAGCCGGTGAATCAATCCACGGATAGTGACCCCAACCTGGCTTCAGGCTGATAGTCAAATCTGCGCGGGCCAGAATCGCCGACCAGGCCGCCGCTTGGGCAACGCCGAGTACCTTGTCTTGATCGCCCCACACCAATTCGACTGGGTCGCTGATCCATTCCAGCAACGGCAACGCAGTGTCGGCCCGCACCAGGTCCCAGTGCGGCACAAAGGCGCGGCAACGAGCGTAGCCGGCGCCCATGCGCTGGTACTGATCAGGCGTCCAGGCCTGGCTGGAAAACTTGTGGGCAAACAGCGTCGGCTTGTTCGCCAGCAGCCAGTGAATGGTCTTGCGAATCGGCAGCGGCGACATCAACGCCGGCAACCGCCGCTGCCACAAAAACGCCCCCACCGGCGCCAGCAAAACACTGCGGCAAAAGTGCCCCGGCTGGCGTTGCAAGGCATGCAGCACCAGCAGAGCGTTCACTCCGACCGCCATGATCGCGCTGCCCCGGACCGTCGCCGCCAGCAACGCCTGGGCGTAGGCCGCGAGGTCTTCGCAAGGGCCCTGAGGATGGTTGCCGAAGCCGGGCAGTTCCAGGGGCACCACGTCGTAATGGTGAAAATGCGGCAACGCGTCGTCCCACCAATCGGCGGCGCTGCCGTTGCCGGCCAGCAGGTACATCCGAGGCTTGCTCATGAATGTTCCTCAGGCCAGGTCGCGCAGGGCTGCGTCGAGCGTCGGGTAACGGAACGTATGGCCGGCTTCGACGAGACGATTGGGCACCACGCGTTGGCCGTCGAAAAACAGCTGGGCCATTTCGCCTGCCAAGGCGCGCACTGGCGCGGCCGGAATGTGAAACCACACCGGGCGCTTGAGCACCTTGCCGACGTTTTCGGCGAACTGCGCCTGGCTGACCGTCTCCGGCGCCACCAGGTTATAGGTGCCGCTCAGGCTTTCATCATCGAAAGCACGGGCGATCACTTGGATCACGTCGTCGCGGTGCACCCAACTCATGATTTGCTTGCCGTCGCCCATCCGCCCACCGAACCCCAGGCGAAACGGAATCAGCAACGGCAGCAACGCACCGCCCGGACCGAATACCACGCCCAGGCGCATCACCACCTGACGCACGCCCAACTCCGTGGCGGGCCGGGCGCAGGCTTCCCACCGCGCGCAGAGCTCAGCCATGAAACCATCGCCCCGGCTGGCACTTTCATCGAGACTTTCGCTGGCGTCTCGCACGCCGTAAAAACCCACGGCCGAGGCCTGTATCCACAATGCCGGTTTGTGCCGGGCATTCCTCAGCCAAGTCATCAAGGCTTCGGTGGTGTTGACCCGGCTGGCGATGAGTTGCGCCTGGCGCTTGGGGCTCCAGCGCGGCCCAGCCACCGGCGCACCCGCCAGGTTGATCACCACATCGAAAGTTTCATCATGGCCCAGCTTGCCCAGCGAACGCAGGCAACGGGCGCGACCGTCAAACAGGTAGGCCGCTTTCAACGGATCACGCGCCAGCACGCTGACCGTGTGCCCGGCGTCGAGCAGTAGATTGACCAGGGTTTCGCCGATGAATCCAGTGCCGCCCGTGACCAACACACGCTTGTAGGCGCCACCGGCAAACGGGTTCGCCGGCTTTCCTTGGCGTTGCATGCGCAAGGCCGCCAAGCCGTCGCGAATCCCCGAGGCCGTGACACCGATGGCGAACAGCGTCAACAACCAGCCGCGCCAGCCGAGGTCGATTGCGCTCAGCCCGGTTGGCAAACTCGCCCACTGCGCCAATTGCACGCCATACAACGCGAAGAACGCCCCGCCGTTGACCGCCAGCACCGTGTGCATGATGCGTTCGATAGGCGGCAGTTTGCGGCTACGGTCCTCGACCACGAAGTCCCAAAGTGTCAGGCAAATTTCCAGGGCGAACAGCAGCGCGATGACAATCGCCCACGTCCCCTCGAAAGCCAGATGCGCAATGCCCAGGAACAGGATCCCGTAGAAGCACGAGCGCAGGGCGTGGATCGACAGCTCCAGCCGCGCACTGTGGCGATAGGGCAAGGCGACGGTAAGCTCGTGGTGATACAGGGTGTCCAGCGCACCGAGGATTGCCTGGGCGATCAGCAGGGCGATTGCCCAGTCCAGCGGTGAAAAATCAGCCATGGTTGGAATCACTCGGCGCGTTGTCGGGCAGGGAAGTTTGGCGGTCGTGGCAATAGAGCCAGAACAGCGGCGGCAATAAAACGAGCAAGGCAACGCTGTCGAACCACAAGTGCGCCCAGACCCGTGCCTGGGCGGAAATCCACATGTCCTGAGGCGCCCAGAGCAGGACGCCGGCGATCAGCCAACCCCAGGGCATGGCGTGCTTCAATCGATTACCGATATGAACGAGGGCGAGCATGTACAGCGCGTAGCTTTGCAATGTGGCGCCGAACAAGGCCAGCCACCAGACTTGCTGCGCGCGGGCCGTGGCGGGCACTGAATCGGCGCCCCAGAACGCGAGTTCGATGGTATTCAAATAGTCATCGAGCATGCCGGAATGACCGGCCCAAGCCAGCGTGAGGCCGGCGAGCAGGTGCATCAGGGCCGCCGCGTACAACCAAACGACCAGGGCTTTGCGAAGGGGGCTGCGAGGGACTGGCATTCCGTGTCCTGAAGGCTTGCTGGAGGCGGCAAGTCTAAAGGGCTTTACTTGGTTAATGGGCTGGCAACGATAATTAAATTCAACAACGAGACCTGCTTCGCAGGCCATCGCGAGCAAGCTCGCTCCCACAGGGGCTTCGTGTCGCACCCAATAACGAGACACAACACCGCCCCACTGTGGGAGCGAGCTTGCTCCGGGCGGCGATCCGACGATGAGGCCAGCCCAGGCAACCCATCCTTGGCGAGGTGACACTCAACGAATCAACGCTGCATCCCCCAACGCTTCACCGTCACCCGCTCCAGACTGTCGAACACCAGGTTCTCCACCAGCAACCCGATCAGGATCACCACCGCCAATCCGGCAAAGACCTTATCGGTGTACAGCTCGTTGCGGTTCTGGAAGATGTACCAACCCAAGCCACCCTTGCCACTGGTGGCGCCGAACACCAGTTCGGCGGCGATAAGGGTGCGCCAGGCGAAGGCCCAGCCGATCTTCAGCCCGGCGAGGATCGACGGCAGCGCCGCCGGGATGAGGATGAACAGCACAAAACGCAGGCCCTTGAGCCCGTAGTTGCGCCCGGCCATGCGTAGCGTTTCCGATACGCCAAGAAACCCCGAGTACATGTTCAACGCCAGGGCCCACAGCACCGAATGCACCAACACGAAAATCAGGCTGTTCTGCCCCAGGCCGAACCACAGCAGCGCCAACGGCAACAGGGCAATGGCCGGCAATGGGTTGAACATCGACGTCAACGTGCTGAGCAGGTCGCGGCCCAACTGCGTCGACACCGCCAGGGTGGTCAAGCCAAACGCCAGGACAATGCCCAGCAGATAACCCTTGAGCAGCACCACCAGGGAAATCCACACCTTGCCCAACAGCTCGCCACTGAGCAAACCGTCGTACAACGCGATGGCAGTCTGCAAGAAACTCGGCAGCAGCAGATCGTTGTTCTGGTAACGCGCCACGCCCTCCCACAGCACCGCCAACACTATAAGGATCAGACTTTTACGCAGCCAACCCTGCTGCCAGAGGCGCTGGCCCACGGGCAACTCCCGCTCCAGCGACACGTGGGTCAGGGGTTGCAAATCGACTTCATACTCTTCGCGCGCAGGCGATAACTGGCTCATGGAACGCTCCCCTTAATACGCGATACGGATGTCGGTGAAATCCAGCTCACGCTCGGTTTCAGGCGGCTGACCTTCATTGAACAGCAGTCCATGAATCCGCCGCGCCGTGTGCTGAAACCCCACACCGCCGAGGCTGTGCAGATCGTATTGATGGCTGTGGATTTCCGCGCGGACGCGTCCCGGATGCGGCGACAGCAGCAGGATGCGATTGCCCACCACCAGCGCTTCTTCGATGGAGTGGGTGACGAACAGCAACGTGAAGCGCACCTCCTCCCAGAGCAGCAGCAACTCTTCCTGCATCTTGCGTCGGGTCAAGGCATCGAGGGCGGCGAAAGGTTCGTCCATCAATAGGATTTTTGGTTGCATCGCCAACGCCCGGGCAATCGCGACGCGGGCCTTCATGCCACCGGACAACGTGTGGGGGTAGGCATCGGCAAACGCCGCCAGGCCGACTTTGTCGAGGTAATGCAGCGCCCGTTCCTCGGCCTCGCGACGCTTGAGCGTGCCGGACGCCAGCAGCGCGAACATCACGTTCTGCTTCACGGTTTTCCACGGTGGCAGTTGGTCGAACTCCTGGAACACCACGATCCGGTCCGGCCCCGGCGCGCTGACAGTTTGCCCTTGCAAGCGAATCTCGCCCTCGCACGGCGCGATGAAACCGCCAATGGCCTTGAGCAACGTAGACTTGCCGCACCCGGACGGGCCGAGCAATACAAAGCGGTCCGCCGGATCGACTTCAAAACTCACCTGATGGGTAGCCCGCACCACACGCTGCGGGGTGCGGTACTCCAGGCTGACGTTATCCACCGACAACAGCGCAGTGTCGGTGCGGGTGGCGTTGCTGGCCGCGTGGCCTTGCAATGGCGCGTTCATGACGATCAGCTCCCCTGCAACGGTTTGGTGTCCTGGAAGAAATAGTCTTCCCATGACGCCGGCTTGTTCTTGATGGCGCCGACGCGGTAGAGAAACTCAGCCAATGGGTAAGTGTTCTTCGGCGTAACGGTGAATTCGATCTGCGGGTTTTCGATGATCTTCAGCAAGGTTGCTCGGTCGATCTTGGCCTTGGTCACCCGCAGGTAGGTGTCCGCCGCCGCGCCCTTGTCGTTCTGGGCGAAGTCAGCGGCTTCAGTCAGGGCTTCGACAAAGGCCTTGTAGGTCTTCGGGTTCTCATCGCGGAATTTCTCGGTGGCGAACAGCACCGTAGGTGAGTTCGGCCCGAGCACGTCATAGGAATTGAGCACGACGTGGACGTTGGGGTTTTGCAGGGCCTGGTCCTGGAACGGCGGGTTGGAAAAATGCCCGGTCAACTCGGTGCCACCGGCAATCAACGCAGCCGTGGCGTCCGGGTGCGGGACGGCCAGGGTGTACTTGTCGAGGCGATTGAAATCCTTGTCGCCCCACTGCTTGGCGGCGGCGTATTGCAGGATCCGTGACTGCACCGAAACACCCACCGCCGGCACCGCGATGCGGTCCTTCTCGGTGAAGTCGGCGATGGTCTTGACGTTCGGGTTGTTGCTCAGCAGGTAATAGGGAAAGTTGCCCAGCGACGCCACCGCCTTGACGTTCTGCTTGCCACGGGTGCGGTCCCAGACCGTCAACAACGGCCCGACGCCGGCCCCGGCAATGTCGATGGAGCCCGACAGCAGCGCATCGTTGACTGCTGCGCCGCCGGACAGTTGGGTCCAATCGACCTTGATGTCGATGCCCTCTTCCTTGCCGTGCTTTTCGATCAGTTGTTGGTCGCGCACCACATTCAGCAACAGGTAAACGATGCCGAACTGCTCAGCGATGCGAATCTCGCCCTCGGCGTGAGCGCTGGCCGGCGCAACCAGGCTGCCGGCCAGCAGGCTGAACCCCAGACCGATGGCAGCGGCCAACGGTGCAAAAGCAATGCGTTTGGACATGGTGATTCTCCAGGCAATTTGCGCGCTGCGCAGCCGATCAGAAAGGGGCGTCGCCCTGGATGGTGGTGCGGTACAGCTTGCGGCGCAGATGACTTGGGCAACCGGCAGCCAGGTGGATCAGCGAGCGGTTGTCCCAGAACACCAAGTCGTGGGGCTGCCATTGATGGCGATAGATGTTCTGCGGCAGCACGCTGTGGGCATACAGCTCCGTCAGGATGGCGGTGCTTTCATCCTCCGGCAGGCCGACGATGCGGGTGGTAAAACCTTCGCTGACGAACAATGCCTTGCGCCCGGTTTCCGGATGCGTGCGGACGATCGGATGCACGACTTCAGCGACCTGGGCCAGTTGTTCGGGCGTCAGCTTCGGACGCCAGTTGCCTTCGAACTTGGTCTCGCTGTAGCGCGCCGTATAGGAATGCGCCGCCGAGCGGCCTTCGATCGCTTTACGTAGCGTTTCGGGCAAACCGTCCAAGGCCTTGTGCATGTCGGCGAACAACGTGTCGCCGCCTTCGCTCGGCAGCTCCTGGGCGTGGAGCATCGAGCCGAGGCTGGGCAGCTCCTTATAGGACAGGTCCGAATGCCAGAACTTGCCAGCATCGCCCAGGCCGATGGACTGGCCGTTTTCGATGATGTTGGAAACGATGAGGATTTCCGGGTGCCCGGCCAGCAGGAATTGCTTGAGCACATGGATCTGCAGCACGCCAAAACGACGGCTGAAGGCGATGTGCTGTTCGGGGGTGATGCGTTGGTTGCGGAACACCACCACGTGATAGTCGAGGTGGGCGCGGTGGATGCGGGCGAAATCCTGATCATTGATGGGCCGGGACAGGTCCAGGCCGACGATCTCGGCGCCGACGGCATCGCTGAATGGACGAATATCGAACGACTGCGGCGCGATGTTCGCGGTGGTTGAATCTGGAGAAAAAGAGACGGCTGGCATACATCACTCCCACGCACGGCGCGCTTGAATGGGCGCGCACTCGATCAAAACTCACGGGGTCACCGTGTTGGTTTGTGTCGTGCGGCGCGCCGATTGGTCGGCAGGTACGCAGGGGGATGACTTTAAAGGTATAAGAAAAGTAATTTAAATATTAAAAATGCATAACCATATGGCAGAACCTATGGGAGCAACCCGCCCTCACAAGGGTTCTGGGAACGCCACGGTCCTGTGGCGAGGGAGCTTGCTCCCGCTGGGGCGCGCAGCGGCCCCAAAAAAGCGATGAGCGCTGCGCACTCAAGCGGGAGCAAGCTCCCTCGCCACAAAAGCGCCTGCGCCACAGGTGTCCCACTTACCGCTCGTGCAACGCCTCGGACCGGGCCTTGATGATCGGTTTGAGCAGGTAGCTCAGCACTGTTTTCTTGCCGGTGATGATGTCCACCGACGCCACCATGCCCGGGATGATCAGCAGGGGTTTTTCAGGCGTGCCCAGGTGGCTGCGTTCGGTGCGCAGCTTGATGATGTAGTAGGTGGTTTTCTTGTCTTCATCGGTGATGGTGTCGGCGCCGATCTGTTCCAGCTTGGCTTTCATCCCGCCGTAGATGGTGTAGTCATACGCCGTGAATTTCACCGTGGCGTCCTGGCCGGGGTGCAGGAAGGCGATGTCCTGGGGACGGATTTTCGCTTCCACCAGGATCGTGTCGTCCAGCGGCACGATTTCTATCAGGTCGCTACCCGGCTGGATCACGCCGCCAATGGTGTTCACCAGCATTTTGTTGACGATGCCGCGCACCGGCGACGTGACCAAGGTACGGCTAACACGATCTTCCAAGGCCTTGCCGGTGGCCTGGGCCTTGTTCAGGTCGGTGCGCGCTTCGTTGAGTTGGGTCAGCGCTTCACTGCGGAATTTGCCGCGGGTCTCGTCGATCTTGCGCTGTACTTCCTTGATCGCCGATTCGGCACGAGGAATTGCCAGCGTCGTGGCGTCCAGTTGCCCACGGGTCTCGACTTCGGCGCGCTTGAGCCGCAGCACTTCCACCGGCGATACCGCACCTTGGGCCACCAACGGCTCGGACATGTTGATTTCCTGGCGTTGCAGCGCCAGGCCAGAGCGATATTGCGCCTGCTTGGAAATGAACTCGCGCAGCTCCTGCTGACGCTGGATCAACTGCTCTTGCAAACCACCAATCTCGTCATGCAATTGCTGGCGGCGGCTGATGTACAGCGACTCCTCACTGGCAGCCTGGCCCGGTACTGCCTTGAGTACATCGGGCGGAAACTTCAACGGCCGGTCATCGACCTCGGCACTCAGGCGCTCGACCCGCAATAGCATCGACAGGCGATCCGCCTCGGTTTCGCCGACGTTGGAGACAAACCGGGTATCGTCCAGGCGAATCAACGGCGCACCGGCCTCGACGATCTGCCCTTCCTTGACGAACAGCTCGGCGACAATGCCGCCTTCCAGGTTCTGGATTTTCTGGATCTTGGAGGATGGGATCGCCTTGCCGTCGCCCTTGGTGACCTCGTCGATCACAGCAAAGTTGGCCCACGTCACCAGGAAAACGAAGAAGGCGATGATGCCCCAGATCGTCAGGCGCACCACTCGGGGGGCGTCTTCGATCAGCGCCTTGTTGACCTCGGGCAGCGGCTGGCCGCGCAGCGACTCGGAGCCTTTGAAGTAGCGGCCGATAGCGCCTTTTGAATCTGATTTAAGCAACACTGATCTGCCCCTTCTTCAACGCTTCCATGACGGCGGCTTTCGGGCCATCGGCGAGGATTTGCCCCCGATCGATCACGATCAGGCGATCCACCAGCGACAGCAACGATGCCCGGTGCGTCACCAGCAGCACGGTCTTGTTTTCCACCACGGCGGCCAAGCGCTGTTTCAAGCGTTCCTCACCGGTGTTGTCCATGGCACTGGTGGGCTCGTCCAAGAGCAGGATGGGCGGGTTGAGGAGCAGCGCGCGGGACAGCGCGACGTTCTGCCGTTGGCCGCCGGACAGGTTCTGCCCACGCTCGCCGACTTGCAGTTCATAACCTTGTGGATGCAGGCGGGCGAATTCATGTACGCCCGCCAGCTCGGCGGCCTGGAGCACCAGTTCGTCTTCGACGTAACGGGCGCCGGAGGTCAGGTTGTCCCGCAGGGTGCCGGCCAGCAGTTGGATGTCCTGGGGCACGTAGCCAATGTTGTAGCGCAACTCGCTGACGTCGATCTGGCGGATGTCCACGCCGTCCACCAGCAACGCGCCGTCGTCCGGTTGGTAAAGGCCTACCAGCAACTTGGCCAGCGAACTCTTGCCCGAGCCGCTGCGGCCGATGATGCCGATCTTCTCGCCAGGCTTGATCACCAGGTTGATGTTCTTCAACGCGGCGTTCTGCTGGTTCGGGTAGGTGAAGTTCAGCTGGCGGCACTCAATCGCCCCCTGCAACACCTTGCGGCTCAGCGGACGCTCTTCGAAATTGCGCTCCTGTGGCAGCTCCATCATCTGGTCGACGGAGGTCATCGTCACCCGCGCCTGCTGGTAGCGAGTCAGCAAACCCGAGAGCGATGCCAGCGGGCTGAGGGCGCGGCCGCTGAGCATGTAACAGGCAACCAGCCCGCCCATGCTGAGGTTGCCGGCGATGATCTGATAGACGCCGAAGACAATCATCACCACGCCGGCCAGTTGCTGGATCAGCAACGTGATGTTCATTGCCAGGCCGGACAACATCTTCACCCGCAGCTCAAGGCGACTGAGGGTGCCGATGGTCTGTTCCCATTGGTACTGGCGCTCGCTCTCGGCGTTGTTGACCTTCACCGCGTCCAGGCCGGCCAGGGTTTCGATCAGGCTGGACTGGCGCTCGGCGCCCAGGGACATGGTTCGTTCCATGGTCGCCACCAACGGCTTCTGCAGCGCATAGCCGATCAACAGCGCAAGCGGAAACGCCACCACCGGAATCCACACCAGATGCCCACCAAGGATGGCGATGACCATGAAGATCAGCAGCGTGAACGGCAAATCAATCAGGCTGGTCAGGGTCAGCGAGGCCAGGAAGTCCCGCAGGCTTTGGAACTCATGGATGTTCTGGGCGAAGCTACCCACCCGCGCCGGACGATATTTCATCGCCATGCCGACGATGCGCTCGAACAGCGTCGCCGAGATGATCAGGTCGGTTTTCTTGCCCGCCAGATCCAGGCACAGGCTGCGCAACATTTTGAGGATCAGGTCGAACACATAGGCGCCGGTGATACCAACGGCCAATACCCACAGGGTCGATTCAGCCTGGTTCGGCACCACGCGGTCGTAGACGTTCATCACGAACAGCGGCGCGGCCATGGCAATGATGTTGATCAGCAGGCTGGCGGCGATGGCGTCGGCGTACAGCCAGCGGGACCGCTTGAGGGTGTCGCGAAACCACGAACGCGCCCGGGGAATGAGCGTGCCGTGATTAACGTCAAATTTATGCTGCGGTTGGGCGAAGAACACCTTGCCGCTGTAGTCGTCGGCGAGCAGTTCACGGCTGACCGTGACTTCACCGCCGTCGCTTTCGCTGAGCAGCAAACGCGCCTGGTCATCCTCGGCCCAGCCCAGCAGGACGGCGCTGCGGCCTTCTTTAAGCAGCAGCAGAGCCGGCATGGCGATGGCGGGGATTTGCTCGAGCTTGCGTTGCAGCACCCGGCCTTGCAGACCGGCACGGGCCGCCGCACGCGACAATAATTCGACGCTTAGCCGTTGCTTGGGCAACGGCAGGCCGGTGGTGAGCATCGCCGCGCTGGCAGGCTTCTGATGCAGCATGCAGAGCGCCAGCAAACCGTCCAACAGCGGGTCGTCGTGCAGCGTGCGCGGGTCATGGACTAGTTCGACTGGACTGACTTCTGATTCCACGCTCGGCACTCTGACTGATTGAAACGGGTTGGAGGACTCAATTCATCCCAGGCAACTGGACCTTGGGTTTCACGTCGTTCTGCACAACCGATGCCAACGGCGCGACCACACCCTGGCTTTTCAGCAACTGACCCATGGTCGCCTTGATGCGGTACTGGGTGAACAGCTGCACATTCTTGATCTCCGCCAGGCGACGGGAGGCGCTGAACAGCTCGTTTTCGCTGTCGAGCAAATCGAGCAGGGTGCGCTCACCCAGGCTGAACTGACGCTGGTAGGCGGTGCGCACGCTGTTGCTGCGATCCACATATTGCTGGGCAACCGGCACTTGGGCGTTGGCGTTGTTCAGGGCGTTCCAGGCCAGGCCCAGCTCTTCAGTCAACTGGCGCAGCGCGTTGTTGCGGATATCCAGCGCCTGGTTGGACAGGTAGGACTTGGATTCCAGGTCGGCCTTGTTACTGCCACCGGCATACAAGTTGAAGCGCATGCGCAGCATGGCTTGCCACTCGTTGTTGTGGCCGTTCTGGCCGTCCAGGTCGTTGTCGGCGGTGCGGCCCAGCTCGGCATCGAAGCGTGGATAGAAGCTCGATTTGGCGGCTTCATATTGTTTTTCGGCAGCGGCGATGTCGGCTTCGGCCGAACGCAGCACCGGGCTGTTTTCCAGCATCTGGGCACGGGCTTCGGTCAGGTTGGCCGGCAGCAGCGCCATAAAGTCGGCGGGACGCTCCAGCTGATCGGGCACTTGGCCGACGGCGCTGAGGTAATTGGTCTCGGCGTCGGCCAGGTTGGTTTGTTCAGTGATCAGGTTGTTGCGGGCCTGGGCCATGCGCGCTTCGGCCTGGTCCAGGTCGGCACCGCTGCCCACGCCACGGGAGGTGCGCAGCTTGATCTGGTCGTAAATACGCTCGTGGCTCTTGAGGTTTTCCTCGGCCAGGCGCACGAACTCGCGACGGGTCAGCACATCCAGGTAAACCTGGGCCACGGTCAGGCCGGTACGTTCGGAGGCGTCCAGCAAGGAATAGGCGCGGGAGTTCACGTTGGCTTGTTGACGCCCCACTTCGCTGGACGTCGCAAAACCGTCAAAAACCATTTGCGACAGACGCAGGCTCGACTCGCTGCGATTCAAGGTTTCCCAATGATTATTGCTGCCCGAACGGGTTGTCACACTGTCGGTGCCTTCACGGCCATAACCGGCTGCAAGGTCCACTCTAGGCAGGTAGCCGCCTTTGGCCGCCTTGAGCTGATAGTCCGCCGCCAGGCGACTGTTCACGCCGGCCTGGATTTCCGGATGGACATCCAATGCCTGTTGCATGGCCTGCGGCAAGGTTTGTGCTTGTACGAAGCTGGCGGCGAGGACGAAAGGTAAAGCCTTGAACAGGTGCGAACGCATGGTTGGTTTATTCCCGAAACTCTTGTCTTGAATCACAGCGAGACGTGGCGCTGCATCGGATGATGGCAACCGGAATGACCGTATGTCGGAAAGTTCAAAACAGGAGCTGGAACACGCACCGAAAGAACAGGTCGCCGCTTAAATATCAATGTGACATTACGGAAGCGATTGTTTAGGATGGCCGGCAGAAGGTCAATAGTTTGGCAGAAACTAAATATGCCAAAAAAACAGTCAAATTATTGTCGAATCAAAGCGTCAAAACATTTTCCCTTAGTGAGCATGAACGTCCAGACCGCTACGGCCAATAAGGCTGTCGGGTCCATGGAAGTCTACTGAACGTGGTACCCGGAGAGTCTTCAATGAGCAGTGTTATTGCCGTTGTCAAAAGCATTGTTGGTCAGGTTTTCGCCGTATCCCCCGAAGGTATTCGGCGCGTGCTCATTGAGGGCGACCGCCTGAATGTGGGCGATCAGTTAGATACCGGCGCTGCCGGCGCCGTCACATTGGAGCTGGCCGATGGCCGCACGCTCGACCTGGGCCGCGACACTCAGTGGAGCGCCAATGCTCCGGACTCTTCCACCGACCTTGAACAGGCCACTGCCCAAGCCGCGCCGTCTGTAGATGAGTTGCAACAGGCCATCGCCGCCGGCGTCGACCCGACGACCGCTCTGGAAGCCACCGCCGCAGGCCCAACTGCCGCGGGTACAGGTGGCGCCGCCGGTGGCGGCCACAGCTTCGTCGTGCTGGACGCCACGGCCGGCAGCGTCGATCCGACGATCGGTTTCCCGACCGCGGGCCTCGCAGCGGCCGCCGCGACCGGTAACAACACCTTGGGTGGCACCACCACCGACACGACAGCCAACGCCGTGCTCAATGCGACCATGAGCCTGAGCGCCACGCCGACCATCACCGAAGCCGGCGGCGTGCTGGTCTACACCGCAACCGTTACCCAGGCGCCACTAACCGACCTGACCGTGACCTTGTCCAACGGTGCGGTCATCGTGATCCAGGCCGGACAATTGACCGGTAGCGTCAACGTACCGCTCGCGCCGAACGACACCGTCTACAACGACCCAAGCCAGATCAGCGTGACCGTTACGGGCACCACCGGCGGCAGCGGCATCGCCGTGACCGTGCCGACCACGCCGGCCGTGACCCAGATCACCGACACCATCGACACCACGACCGTGACTCTGACCGCGGCCAACACGGTTACCGAAGGCGGCCAGATCACCTACACCGCGACGCTGACTAACCCAGCGCAAACGCCAGTGACTGTGACGCTGAGCAATGGCGCAGTAATCAACATCGCTGCGGGCGCTACTACCGGCACCGTCGCTGTCGATACTCCGGCGAACGACGTCTACAACAATGGCAGCACCGTCAGCACCACCATCACTGGCGCAACGGGTGGCAACTTCGAAAACCTGGTGCCAAGCACCACGCCAGCCGTCACCACGATCACCGACTCGGC
>NZ_VDLV01000060.1:15270-16461 GCF_013608025.1 Pseudomonas brassicacearum subsp. neoaurantiaca
GGGTGGCAACTTCGAAAACCTGGTTCCGAGCACCACGCCTGCGGTCACCACGATCACCGATTCCGCTGATGCCACTGGTCTGACCCTCAGCGCCAGCGAAACCATTACCGAAGGCGGCCAGATCACCTACACCGCGACGCTGACTAACCCAGCGCAAACGCCAGTGACCGTGACCTTGAGCAACGGCGCCGTGATCAACATCGCTGCCGGCCAAACCACCGGCACCGTGGCTGTCGATACCCCGGCGAACGATGTCTACAACAACGGCAGCACCGTCAGCACCACGATCACGGGTGCAACCGGCGGTAACTTCGAGAATCTGGTGCCGAGCACCACGCCAGCCGTCACCACCATTACCGACTCGGCTGACACCACTGGCTTGACCTTGTCTGCCAGCGAAACCATTACCGAAGGCGGTCAGATCACCTACACGGCGACGCTGACTAATCCGGCGCAGACTCCGGTGACCGTGACCTTGAGCAACGGCGCGGTCATCAACATCGCTGCCGGTCAAACCACCGGCACCGTGGCTGTCGATACCCCGGCGAACGATGTCTACAACAACGGCAGCACCGTCAGCACCACGATCACGGGCGCAACGGGTGGCAACTTCGAAAACCTGGTTCCGAGCACTACGCCTGCGGTCACAACGATCACCGATTCGGCTGATACCACTGGCCTGACCTTGTCTGCCAGCGAAACCATCACCGAAGGCGGCCAGATCACCTACACCGCGACGCTGACTAACCCGGCTCAGACCGCAGTCACCGTCACCTTGAGCAACGGCGCCGTGATCAACATCGCTGCCGGTCAAACCACTGGCACCGTGGCTGTCGATACCCCGGCGAACGATGTCTACAACAACGGCAGCACCGTCAGCACCACGATCACCGGTACCTCCGGCGGCAACTTCGAAAACTTGGTGCCAAGCACTACGCCTGCGGTGACCACCATCACCGATTCCACTGATGCCACTGGCCTGACCCTCAGCGCCAGCGAGACCATCACCGAAGGCGGCCAGATCACCTACACCGCGACGCTGACCAACCCGGCGCAGACTGCGGTCACCGTGACCTTGAGCAACGGCGCGGTGATCAACATCGCTGCCGGGCAAACCACTGGCACCGTCGCTGTTGATACCCCGGCGAACGACGTCTACAACAACGGCAGCACCGTCAGCACCACGATCAC
>NZ_VDLV01000014.1:0-47357 GCF_013608025.1 Pseudomonas brassicacearum subsp. neoaurantiaca
GTGGGGGGGACGATCTTAGATTGGCTGGCGTCGGTCGCCGCCCTCATGTCGGTGCCGGGTGGGGTGGGGGTGGCTGTATGGTTTTTTTCGACTGACTTGGCGGCTTGTGACTGGGCGGTGGTTTTTGGTGAGGCGCTGGTGATTTTTGGCTGTTTGCTGGGTGTGTTTGCGGGGGCTTCTATCTTTGGTTTGACGGCAGGCGCCTGTACGACGGTGGGCGCGGCGCTGAGTACAGACGCTGGTGGTTTGAGCGGTTGCGGCTCTTCGACACTGGCCGCAAAATTTTGCCCGTTTTTGGAAGTCGCTGCTTCCTTGAGTGGGACATTGTTGCGGGCATAAGTCAGGCCGACCTGTTTCTCGTTCGAGTAGTCCACTGTGGCTTTCATGAATTTCAGCCCACTGTCTATCTTTGCAAACGTCCCCTCGACCTTATTTGCCTCGATCACGACATGTTTCCTCGTGTCGATGTACTCGCCGGGTGCGGCTGAAATTTTCAGGGTTGCATTGCCCAGCGTTGCGGTGCCACGGACCTTTATGGTGGCGCTGTCTCCTTCTGAGTTCACGCCGTAGATCAGTTTGGCGCTTTTCGACAGCTCCAGATTCTTTGTAATCGAAGGGGCTCCCCTCTTCGGATCGACCTCCAATTGACCCGCCACGCTTAGCGATTCGACTGTTCCAGAGCCGCTGAACATGGCTTTTTCCCCAACGAAGATAGGTCCGGCCACGGTGCCCTGGTTATCAAACTTGCCGAGAACATGTACTTCACTGCCGATATGACCTGTGTTGATCAATTTGGCCTTCGCCTCAATCAGGCTTCTCCCGCCAAAACTCTCGCTGTTGGACCATTCGCTTCGCTTGATCTGTAGGTCCTGGATGTTTTTTATCACGCCCAGTTTGTCCCCCTTGGCCGTATCCAGTTGCAAGACGTTGGCGCCGCCGCCGCCGTCGACGAGCTCCATGAGCTTGCCTCGCCCGCTCACAACCACCAGATCGTCATGATCGCCTCTCAACAGAGGTACACCGTCGGGACTGTCTTGGGGCTTGGTGATGTCGTAGCGCTCCGTGCCTGTGGCAGTCATGAACGCATCGAGGCGGGCTTGCATCTGGGCGGTAGTTTCGAAGGCTTTGATTTCCCCGGCAGCGGGCTGAGCCATCGAAACCTCGACACAGCCGAGTGCCAAGGCTATTGCCAGGGCGAGATGTTGGGGCAGATATAAGTGTTGGGTAGGCATCGAATGCGATCTCTTATGAAGGAGGTCGCACTTTAAAAATTTAACCTTGGGCGGCGATGTCAGCCACTCGCTCGCCGTTGGGACGATTCGGTGGATGCAATTTGTAGGATGCTTATGCTGCGATCAGCGTGTTGTCTCGGTGGCTTTCATGGTTCGAAGCTTTGCCCTACGCCTCGCTAGCACCTTTCTATTTTGACTGGCGCTTGATGGGGTAATCACTGCCGCCGTTACCGCAGGAATCGATATACATCCCCCAAAAAATGCCTCGGAACGAAAGATCAAAACAGCTCAGCGATTATGCAAATAAGCCTTCCCATAATGCCGCTCCATCCGCGCCTGAATCAGCTCCAGCGCAATCGACATCAACCAATAGATGATCGCCGCCGTGGTCAGCATCTCGATATAGCGATAGCTGGAACGACCGTAAGACTGCGCCAAAAACATCACCTCCCAGACCCCCATCACCGAGATCAGGGAAGAATCCTTGAGCATGGAAATGAATTGGTTGGTGGTCGGCGGGATGATGGTGCGCATGGCCTGGGGCAAGGTGACGCGCCAGAAGATCACGGTTTCGCTCAGGCCCAGGGCAAGGGAGGCTTCGCGTTGGCCGTTGGGGACGCCGAGGATGCCGGCGCGGAAGATTTCGCTCAGGTAGGCGCCATAGTTCAGCGACAGCGCGATGATACCGGCGGCGATGGCGCCGGGGACAACGCCCAGTTGCGGCAGGCCCAGGTAGATCAGCAGGATTTGTATCAATAACGGCGTACCGCGAAAGAACGACGCGTAGAAACTGGCGATGCCGAACGCCACCGCGCTGCTGGACAGCCGCGCCAGGGCGGTGATGAAGCCCAGCAAGGACGAAGCGACGATCGAACACAGGCACAGGAACAACGTCAGCACCGCACCCTGCAAAAAGCCATTGGGCGCCAGGTGCACGCCCAGCAGGTTCGGCAGTTTGTCGAGGATGATGGAGAACTTCAGGTCGAAGCTCAGGAAGAAACTGGCGAACAGCACCAGCATCGCCGCCCAGGTCAGGTACAGCCGGGTACGAAAACCGAAGATTTTTTGCAGGCGTGATTCAGCCACCGAAGGCGGTGGCTGAGGGGGTGGAAAAGAAGTCATTGGGTGATGTCGGCGCCGATCCATTTCTGCGAGAGTTTGCTCAAGGTGCCGTCCTGTTTCAACTGGGCAAAGACTTCACGCACCTTGCTGTCCCACTGCGCATCACCCTTCTCGATGGCCACCGAGTTCGGCTCGGAGTAGAGCGCCGCGCCGGCCAGCTTGAAGCGCTTGTCTTCGGTCAGGCGCGGCTGCGCGGTCACCAGGTTGGTCAGCACCGCGTCCAGGCGCACCCCGGCGCCCAGGCCCAGGTCTTGGAACGCCACGTTGTCGGTGTCGTACGGGGCGATCTGCACGTCGTCGAACGGATAGCTCAGTTGGGTATCTTCGGCGCCTTCGATCACCAGGTTCTTGTTCAGGTAGCTCTCGTAGCTGGAGGCGCTGGTCAGGCCGACTTTCTTGCCGCTCAAGTCCTTGGCGCCATGAATGCTGTCGTCCTTGGCGTTGACCACGATCACCGCTGGCGAGGCGTAGTACTGCACCGGGAAATCGAACACTTCGGCGCGGGCCTTGCTCGGCGTCATGGAGCAGATGCAGATGTCATAGCGCCCGCTCCAATGACCGGCCGCGATCACGTCCCAGGACGGCGTTTCCAGGCGCAGTTTGACGCCGAGTTTCTGTGCTACGGCCTTGGCGACGTCCACGTCGAAACCGTCGAGTTGGTTCTGGTCATTGAGGAACGAGAACGGCGGGTAGCTTTCCATCAGCACGCCGACCAGCTCTTTTTTCTGCTCGATACGATCCAGGGTTGCGCCGGCAAACACCTGCGAAGACGCAGCCAGCAGACCCAGGCCCAGGGCCAGCAACGGTTGAAATTTCATGAGTGATCCCAGGCAGAAAAAGAGGTTGTGATTGACGCAAGAGTGCGCATTAAATAGTTATAAGAACAACTCCGGTAGTGAGTATTTTTCATAAGCTTATGAGTGAATCGCATATGGGCGCAGCAACAGTCATTCTTGATGGCGGCATGGGCCGCGAACTGCAACGCCGGGGCGCGCCGTTCCGACAGCCCGAGTGGTCGGCCCTGGCCTTGAGCGAAGCGCCGCAGGCGGTAGAAGCCGTGCATGCGGCCTACATCGCCAGCGGCGCCAACGTGATCACCAGCAACAGCTACGCCGTGGTGCCGTTTCATATCGGTGAAGCGCGCTTTGCGGCCGAAGGTCAGGCGCTCGCCGCATTGGCCGGTGAGTTGGCGAGGCGGGCAGTGCAGGCTTCAGGCAAGCCAGTGCAAGTGGCCGGTTCGCTGCCGCCGCTGTTCGGCTCCTATCGTCCCGATCTGTTCGATGCGTCCCGCGCCAGTGAATTGCTGGCGCCCCTGGTGAACGGCCTGGCGCCCCACGTCGACCTGTGGCTGGCCGAAACTCAAAGCTCAACGATCGAGGCGCGAGCGATTCACGCCGGGCTGCCCAAGGATGGCAAGCCGTTCTGGCTGTCGTTTACCTTGAAAGACGAAGACACCGACGAAGTCCCACGCCTGCGTTCCGGCGAACCGGTGACGGACGCTGCGGCGGTCGCGGCTGAACTGGGGGTCGAAACGCTGTTGTTCAATTGCAGCCAGCCGGAGGTGATCGGCGCGGCGATCGATGCGGCGCGGGCAACCTTCGAGCGGTTGGGGGTGAAGATCCATATCGGCGCCTATGCCAATGCGTTCCCGCCGCAACCGAAGGAGGCGACGGCCAACGACGGGCTCGATCCCCTGCGCGAAGACCTCGACCCTCCGGGCTATTTGCAGTGGGCGGCTGACTGGCAGAAACGCGGAGCTAGCCATCTGGGCGGTTGCTGCGGGATCGGGCCGGAGCACATCGCGGTGTTGGCGCAACAGCTGCGCTGAGTCGTAACCGCCATTGCAAGCAGACACATCTCCACATTACGCAGTGGGGGCGTGTCTGCTCGCGGTCAGTGGCGATCAGTCAACCGCATTCGATGACCGACACTGCACAAGGCCACGCACCTGCCCATCCGCGGTCTGGTTCTCCTCGCTCAACCACCGTTCGAACCCTGCGCCGATCACCGGCCATTCCGAATCAAGCATCGAGTACCACGCCGTGTCGCGGTTCTGTCCCTTGACCACCATGTGCTGGCGGAACACGCCCTCGAAGGTGAAGCCCAATCGTTCGGCGGCATACCTGGAGCGGGCGTTGTCGTTGTTGCACTTCCATTCGAGCCGCCGGTAGCCCAACGCGAAGGCCTCTTTCGCCAGCAGGTAAACCGCTTCGGTGCTCTTGGGGGAGCGCTGCATGGGCGCGCC
This sequence comes from Pseudomonas brassicacearum subsp. neoaurantiaca, assembly GCF_013608025.1. Lineage (GTDB taxonomy): Bacteria > Pseudomonadota > Gammaproteobacteria > Pseudomonadales > Pseudomonadaceae > Aquipseudomonas. The sequence goes on from NZ_VDLV01000014.1 coordinate 4,600, forward strand.
GAAGGTCACGTGGCCTATCTCGATGCGGCCCTGGCTCGGCACGATGGACATCAGGCTGAGGATGCCCTGTACCTCGCCACTGACGCGGTCGACCACGCTGAAGAAATACGGGTCGGTGTTGGCGGCATGGTTGTCCAGCCAGGCGTCGAAAGCGTTGCGATCCTTGAACGGCCCATAAGGCAAATAATCCCAAAGCTTCGGATCTGCGCCAGGCCCTTCAAGCGCCTGCCAGAGGCCGTTCGCGTGACGAGCCGGATCGAGTTTTTCCAGGCGGATAAAACGCCCTTCGATCAACTGCGTAAACGGCGCCGGAACACCTTTCCAATCGGCGAGTGAAGTCGACATGCTGCGCTCCTTAAAGGGCTTTGCGAAATTGAATGAAGCCCGGGCGTTCGGCAATGCGTTCATAGAGCTGGATCGCCGTGGCGTTGGTTTCGTGGGTCAACCAGTGCACCTTGCAGCAACCGTCAGCCTTGGCAGTAGCGTAGACGAACTCAATGAGCTGACGACCCACACCGGTGCCGCGGCTCTGCTCTGTCACCAGCAGATCTTGCAGGTAGCAGGAGTTTTCGATGCTCCAGTTCGAGCGGTGGTAAATAAAGTGCACCAAGCCCACCGCCTGATCGCCGTGCCAGGCCAGGGCCGCATGGGTCGGTTCATGCTCATCAAGCACGCGTTGCCAGGTGCTTTGGCTGACTGCGTCCGGCAGTTCGGTGTTGTAGAAGCGCAGGTAGGCTTGCCACAACGGCAGCCAGGCGGCGTGATCGCTGGAGGTGACGAGGCGGATTTCGGTCTGGGTCATGTTCATTCCTTTGGCGATAGGTCTGGCATCAGGTGCGCCAGGGCTTGGTCACGCGGGTCGGGGCTGGCGGCGAGCCCGTTGCGTACGCCCGTGGCATCGGCGGGGCTACGGTTCTGGCTGAGCTTGCGTTTGCCTTCCAGGCGCTGGATGGGCAGGACAAAACCGACGATGGCCTTGAGCATGCTGTCGATGTACTCCGCCGGTGCATCATCGATCTTCCAGGGTTGGGCGCGGCCGGTTTCGTGGTGGTCGGTCAGGGCGCCGACCAGGCTGCGCAGTCGATGGGGATCGCTGAACACCTCTGCGGTGCAGTAGGCATGTACTGCCAAGTAGTTCCAGGTCGGTACGACTTTGCCGTGCTCCGCCTTGCCGGGGTAGAAAGCCGGGCTCACGTAAGCGTCGGCCCCGGCGAATATCACCAACGCTTCGGCGCCTGCCTCCAAGTCGCGCCATTGCGGATTGGCTCGGGCCATGTGTCCATGGAGGCTTCCATTGGGCCCCTGCTCTGTGTCCAGCAACAGCGGCAAATGGCTGGCTTGCAAGCCGTGTTCACCGTGGGTGATCAATACGGCCAGGCGGCAATCGCCCATCATCTGGTGCAGTTGGGGCAGGTCTTCCACGGCAAAGTTCTTTGGGTTGTACATGGAGATTTTCCTTGGCGAATACCTGCATCCTAGGCAGGATATTGGTCTGTTGTAAGAGCCACTTTCAGGCAATTCAGTAGAACCATTCAGGAGTACAGTCAATGAACGACGCCGTCCCGCCACTGTCCTTCAACCCTGCCGGAATTGAGCTCGATCGTCGCCAGGGCCTGAGTCGTCAGCTTTATCAGGCGTTGCGTTCGCGGGTGCTGGACGGGCGGCTTGCCAGCGGCACGCGTTTGCCGGCCAGCCGTGACCTGGCAACGGCCTTGTCCATTTCACGCAACAGCGTGGTACGTGCCTACGATCAGCTCTACGCCGAGGGTTTCATTGAAGGACGGGTCGGTGACGGTACGTACGTGGCGAAGTTGTCTTCATCGGCGCTTGCGCTCCAGAACTTATCCACAAAAATGTCCACAGGGTTTTCAACAAGCTTACCCACAGCTTTATCCACAGACTGGCTTGATTTGCCTGTGGGTCCATCCAGTAGAGTTATCCACAGCGGTGCGTTGGCCCGCGTCGAAAAACACCATCTGCCCCAGCCGCCGGCTGGACCACCCAGGGCGTTTCGGGTCGGCGTCCCGGCGTTTGATCTGTTCCCGTTTGACGTGTGGGCCAAGCTGAACGCGGCTTTCTGGCGCAAGCCCGACTTGGAGCAGCTGTGTTATGGCGATGCCCAAGGTGATGCGCGCTTGCGCAATTTGATTGCCGCTTATTTGCGCAGCTCCCGAGGCCTGCATTGCACAGCTGAACAAATTGTGATCACCAGCGGCGCCCAGCAGGGCATCAGCCTTTGTGCACAGCTGCTGGTGGACCCTGGCGACATCGTGGCCGTGGAAAATCCAGGCTATCGCGCCGCCGGGCATGCGTTTTCCGTCGCAGGGGGCGATGTGAAAGGAGTGCCGGTGGACAGTGACGGTCTCGATTGCACGAAACTCGATACGTTGAGCAATTGTCGGCTGGCTTACGTCACACCGTCCCATCAGTATCCGACCGGAGTCGTCATGAGCCTCGCTCGCCGTCTGGAACTGCTAGCCTGGGCCGAGCGCAATAATGGTTGGATCGTCGAGGACGACTATGACGGCGAATACCGTTACAGCGGTGCGCCGCTGGCGCCGTTGGCCGCATTGGATCGCCAGGGACGAGTCTTGTACATCGGGACGTTCGGCAAAGTCGCCTTTCCGGCCCTGCGTCTGGGCTATCTGGTATTGCCGCCTGGGCTGGTCGACGCCTTCGCCCGACGCCGTGCGGTGGATATGCGCCATTCCGAAGTCAGCACCCAGGCGGTGATGGCCGAATTCATGGCCGCCGGGCATTTTCAACGGCATATCAGGCGCATGCGGAGGGCCGCACTGGCTAGGCGGGATGCCCTGCTGGCGGGCTGGCCGAAGAATGTCGCGGGCGTTGGCGCGCTGCAAGCTGTCGTGGCGGGGCTGCATGTCTCGGTACCGGTGGACACAGTTGAACGTGAACGTGAGTTGGTAGCAAAAGCGGCCGCCGTTGGTATCGAGATCAATGCGCTGAGCGGCTACTGGTTACCCGACACGGAGCAGGCTCACTTACGTGCCGGGCTGGTGCTGGGATTCGCGGCCACGCCGCCAGCGGCGATTGGCGCCGCCTTGGCGAGCCTGGAAAAAGCCTGGAAGCCTTGAGGCCGGGCGCCAGGGCGGCAATTGCCCTGGCGCCCGGTCTCGATCAGGACTGACTTGAGAAAAACACTTGTTTGGCCTGATCCACTGCGATTTCGCTGCGGTATTGGTTGATCAGCTGACGTTGACTGAGGCCCCTCGCAGCGTGCGCGACGGGCTCGAGATTGATTTGCTTCGGTGTCATCAAGCGCGCCGAAAGATAGGCATGGGCAGGCACCCAGTCTGTCGAATAGTGGAAATCTGCGTACCAGAGCGTCTTACGATCCGTCAGGTCCTTGATTTCATACCTGTCGAGATAGCCGTGTAGCGGGCCTTTTTTTCGCTGCCGGCTTATTTGTTTTTTTATCGAGATCAGGTTTCGGTCTTTCAACCAGATAACGTCGGTCATGGTTGGTGGGCTTCGTTTGATCACACTCAAGACTGTATTGAAGCTCTGCCCATACAAAGCCTCCGATGCTTTTATCAGCTCAAGGCGCAAGGATTCGGCAGCGTTTCGCTCTTCTATCGAAATTCCGACTGTTTCGTTCGAGGTGCGCGTCAGCGCTTTGTTGATCGATATTCCTATTTTTTTCAGCCGGTTTGCATGTGCGTCCAGGATCATGCCAATGCCGGCGGGCGTTGCGTTCCGTTTCGTTATGCGTTCTTGGATCTGCGTGTTGAAGACCGCCAGTCCATCGATCAGAACCTTGCCTTTTGTAACACTGGTGGCTAATGGTGGAACGATCTCTGACGCCTGATCCAGCGGATCGCCGGCATTGATGTGCGGCACCCACTCGCCAGTTTCCTTGCGATGGAATGTCGCGATGATTTTACCGGTGAATGGGTTCTTCACATCCAGCCAATCGGTTTCCTCCATCATTTTCGACAAACGTGGTTCGCCGCTGACCAGACCCCAAAAACGTGCCCTGATGAATTTTTTCCTTGCCGCTGGGCGCTCCTCGTAAGGGCTGGCTGCGAGTCGTCGATTACTTCGCTCATCGAGGGCCCGCGCCAGTTTATGCACTGCTCTTTTTTTCATGGCGCTGATTTGTTTGCCCAATCTGACAAGTGCAGCCGGTCGGAGGCTGTCTTTGTATTCGTTGGTGATGTATTCGACGTGGTGTTCGATCGCCCCGAATTGTTCCGTCAGGCTGCCGTATATATCAATTTGCTCATCCAGTCGGATCACGCTTCGTTCAGCCATCGCATCGCGCAGGCTTTGAAAAGAAACGACCACGTTGTTGATCAATTGGTTAACTTCCGTCCAGCCTTCGGGCATCGTGTTCACGCTGTCCAATGTCAAACAGAGATGGCGGTACATATCCAGTTGGATAAGTCGCAGATCGTCACCGGCGTAGACCGGCATCTTCCTGCGGTGCTCTCGAATGAGTTCGTAGCCTTCGCGCCCTAGCTGTTTTAGCTTGGAAAAACGGGTTTCCATATAGGCCAGGCGCTCGATCATGTTCTCACTGGCATCGACCATGCGATGGGCCGTATCAATATGGTGTTCCTCCACTGCCTCGACCCCTGAGGTACTCATGTCCAAGGCTTTGCGAAGGATTGGGGTTATTCGCTCCGCCAGCATGTCCATTTCCTCGAAAGTGAACGTTATTTGCGCGCCCAAATAGCTCATGCGCCGGCGTGGCGCATCCGGCCTTGCCTGGTAGACAGGCCAGTTGAGCAGGATTTCGAGTGCTTCTTCATAGCGCTCCCGTTGTGTTTTCAACGTAGCGACATAAGCGTCGCGCCTCGTCTCCTTGAGGGGACCCGATGCTTCATTGAGTGCTTTGGCCTCCATGGTCAGCAGTAGTTGATTCTCGGTTTTTTCCTCTTCGAATAGATTCAGCGCGGCAAGCTGTTGGATGCAGAATTGCCTGGCGTCTGCGATGACCTTTTGCCTGGCACCCTTTGCGCCGATGCTGCGTAAACGCAGACGTGTGTCGATTGTCCATCGACCTTGTACGTCCCTGGTCAAGGGTGGGCCCATGCGTGTGCTGACTTTTGCGTCAACGATCAGCACCTGCTCGCCTTCTATTTTCACTTTGAACCACTGGCCTGCCACGTTTGCGTACCAGTTCCCAATTGCCTCATAGAGGCCCTTGAAGGCCCCTTCGGTCTTCGCGGACCCCAGCGCTTGAGGTTTGACGATGCTGAAGGTTTCAAGGCGCTTCGCACTTTCTGCCGATTGGCCTAGCAAGGCACCACTGGAATGGATGACGTCGTAATGTTCGACGGGCAGGTCGGTATTCGTTAAAGGCTCCAGCTTTTTAATGGTGGGTTGGGGTATTTTCAATTCCTCCAGTTCAAGCACCAGATCCGGTGCTTCTGTCAGGCGACTGCTTTTGTTTTTCCTGACCTGCTCGATAGCGTGAGCGCCGATAGCCATGGCCAGGTTCATCAACAGGTCGACGAACGCTTGCCACTTGGCCTGGCTACCGGATGTTTCGTCGCCAGTGGCTAACGTCTCTATGTCATCCAGGATCTGCCAGAGCCAGACAGCGGTTCCAGCGGCAGTTCCCAAGTAGGGCAAGACGAGATTGAAAATGAGCCAGCCAGCTTGCTTGAAAGTCTCCCAGCGACCTTCGCTATTGGAAACAGATTGGCGATCGGCAAGCTCGACCAAGGCGTCGGCGTTGGCTTTGAACAGCACCTTCAGGAAATCTGCCCCCTCGGTTTTGTTACTCAAACTGACGGGCGCGCTGTCGAGCAGTGAGTTATAGGGCGTCGTCAGGAAATCCACGATTACCCAGGGAGAGGGTAATGGGCCAGGAAAAACGTACCGGCTATATTGGTTGCGCACGCTGTCGGGCAGCCAAGCCAGCACCGATTGGCGTAAGGCTGGCGTCTGTTTGATTGCATAAAGCAGGTTGTTCTCGGAGGGGTATTGGCACAGCTGGGGTTCCAGCAGAGGGCGATACAGCAAACAGGGGCCGGTGTCCGGGTCTTTGGGGCCGATCACAAACATATTGGCAACGACGTCCTGCGTTGCGCCCGTCAGTTGGTTGGACACGAATGCGAGTTTACGCAACACCACGGGTTGGCCGTCGACCTTGCGATCGGTTTCCTCGGGTTCCATCAACGCGCAAATGTAGCGGTAGCCTTTTTCGTCGATGTTGCCCACTCCAACAATCTTGTTCTCCAACGCCAGCATCGGTAACTGAATGCGCAGCTGAGACGTGTACAAGCTTTCGCGGCGGGCGGACTCGACCGGATCCGCTAGCAGTTTCTGCTTGATCAGCTCGGGATAAACGCGCCCGATATCGACCTGTGCGATGAGTTTCTCGACATACGAAACCGTCATCCAGTGAGGCAGGTTTTTTTCATCGATTGACCGGACGGTCTTGTCGCCAATAGGCAGTGCGATCAAGTTTTGCAGGGCGAGCTCAACGAGACTGAACCGGCTGGTTTCGATTTTCCACGGCACAGCGAATGTTCCCCAGAGGACGGGGCTGCGTATTACGATCTCGATTTTTTCCAGATCAAGTGTCGATGCGTCGGCATGTTCCGCTTGCATCTGCGCTTTCAAGGCGGTTAACGCGCAGTGCTTGATAGAGGGAATATCGTCCGCGTATGTCTTGCCTGCATGAGCGATGCTCAACGTTGCCAGACTTTTCATGTGTTGGGCGAACATCGCTTGATCGGACATGGACGCGGCCTTTAACCAGCCAGGCGCATGACTTTGAAACCAAACCTCGCCAGGATTCTTATCGGAGGGCTGGCCGTTGGCGTCAGGTTGTTCGCCCTCGTCGGACGGGGAGTTTTCCAGGAAGTCAGTGGAGCTGATTATCTTGATCTGCATATTGATCAGCCCACAGGCTTTCTGATCGAAGATGTTGCCGGAGGGCTCATACAGTTGCCACTGCAGGTTTCGGCGCGCCGTGTTGGTGACAAGGGTGGGAATTGCCTGCCCCAACGCGTCCCGTGAATCGAACCGCTCATAGCCGTTACGCATTGAATAGGCAAGGATGACCTCTTTGCTGTCAATTTGGCCGATCAGTACCACTGTTGAGTTTTCGTTCAGGCGTTGCACGACGTCGCCATCCACTTCGTCAACATCGATCAGATAGGCATGGCTGTCGGAGAGGCCTTTTTCTTTGCGGCTTTGCAGGTCGGGATAGAGAAACAGTTGCCTGGCCATACCGCACTCAGCCGCGCTCCAGCCGTCAATCTGCGTAACGTCCCAGAGTTTCTGCAGCGTTTGGGAGAGCTCCCGCCAGCGCGGACCGGCGCTGCCTGATGAGGCGTTCCAATACTTCAGTTGCTGTTCCTGGAAAGCCGGCAGCATGACGGGTATCAATTCGTTGATCAGGTTACCGATCTGGTCGATGCGCACCGGCAGATGTAATTCCGGTGCAGTGATGGGGAGTCGGGTCAGGAAGTGCTGGCCTTCGATCAGTACGACCGGTTCTACCTCCTCCATCTGCGATGCCAGCATATTGGTCAGTGACTCATAGCGCGTGGGCAGCTCCACGATTATTCCGTCCACCAGGGCCCAGCCCGGCTGGGCGACCACGGTGGCGTACGGATTCAGGTCGAGGGCTGGATACAGTTTCTTGAGGGCGTCTTGCAGGAGGAGGGTGGCAACTTCCGAGTAGGAGGGGCCAGCCAGAAGCTGGTTTTGCACCGCATCCCTGAGGTTGGCACCGGGTATGGGCTCTATGTTGTGCGCTTGCGTCATGTTGAGCTTCCTGTCTCTGGAGAATGGAAAACCCCAAGCGGAGTGCTTGGGGTTTTTCATGCTAGGGAGATCAAAGACAGGAAAGGTGGTAACTATATATAGCTGGCCAAGAAACTGGCTAAACCCGTAAACGCTAACGGCTGACTTTTACTGACCCGATTTGATCCGGGTCCAGGCGCGTGTGCGTGCGCGTTCAGCGTCCCTCGGCAAGGGCTGCAAGGTATAAAGCGTAGCCATGGCAGCCTCGGTCGGGTACAGGTTGGGGTTGCCGCGGATCGCCGGATCGACCATTTCGGTGGCGTCCTTGTTCGGGTTTGGATAGCCGACGAAATCACTGACTGGCGCGATCACCTGCGGTTGGAGCAAGTAGTTGATGAATGCGTAGGCGTCGTCCGGGTTCTTCGCTCCCTTGGGAATCGCGAGCATGTCGAACCAGATCGGCGCGCCTTCCTTGGGCAGGCGCATGTCCACGGTCACGCCATTCTTGGCTTCCTTGGCGCGGTTGGCTGCTTGGGAAAAACTGCCGGAATAACCGACGGCCACGCAGATGTCACCGTTGGCGATGTCGGCCATGTATTTGGACGAGTGGAAGTACGTAATGTAAGGCCGGATTTTCAGCAGCAGCGCTTCAGCCTTGGCGTAGTCCGCCGGCTTTTTGCTGTTGGGGTCCAGGCCCAGGTGCTGCAAGGCCAGGGGCAGGATTTCCGAAGGCGAATCAAGCAATGCCACGCCGCACTGCTTGAGCTTGCTGATGTTTTCTTCCTTGAAGATCAGGTCCCAACTGTCCACCGGCGCCTTGTCGCCCAGGGCAGCCTTGACCTTGTCCGGGTTGAAGCCGATCAGGATGGTGCCGTACATATAGGGCACGGCGAATTTGTTGCCGGGGTCGTTGGCTTCGAGCAGCTTCATCAGCTTGGGATCGAGGTGGTTCCAGTTCGGCAGCTTGCTGCGATCCAAGGGCTGGAACACCCCGGCTTCGATCTGCTTGGCCAGGAACACATTGGACGGCACCACCACGTCGTAGCCGGCGTTGCCCGTCAACAGCTTGGCCTCCAGCGCCTCGTTGGTGTCGAAGATGTCGTAGATCAACTTGACCTGGCTGTTCTGCGCCTTGAAATCTCCAACGCCTTGGGCGTGATGTAGTCGAACCAGTTGTAGACGCGCAACGTGCGCTCCTCGGCCTGGGCGGCGCCACACAGCAGCGCGGCGCACAGGGCCGGGGCCATCAAACGCTTGAGTCTGTTCATGCTGTTGTTCCTCATTGGGCGCTTTGGAAACCTTCAAGGACGTTCACGGCGTTGATGCCGATTTCTGCCACCGCGTAGCCGCCTTCCATCACAAACAAGGTCGGCTTGCCGAGGGCGGCGATACGCTTGCCCATCGCCAGGTAGTCCGGGCTGTCGAGCTTGAATTGCGAGATCGGATCGTCCTTGAACGTGTCCACGCCCAGGGACACGACGATGACGTCGGCGTCGTAGCGTTGGACTTCGCCGCAGGCTTGCTCCAGGGCGCTGCTCCAGACGTCCCAACCTGAGCCGGCGGGCAAAGGGTAGTTGAAGTTGAAACCCGCGCCTTCACCTTCGCCGCGCTCATCTTCGTAGCCCAGGAAGAACGGAAACTCTGCCTCCGGGTGGCCGTGGATCGAGGCGAACAGCACGTCGCTGCGCTCGTAGAAAATCGATTGGGTGCCGTTGCCGTGGTGGTAATCCACATCGAGGATCGCGACCTTTTCATGGCCCTGGTCGAGAAAGGCCTGGGCGGCGATCGCGGCGTTGTTGAGGTAGCAATAACCGCCCATCAAGTCGCTAGCGGCGTGATGCCCCGGCGGACGGCACAACGCAAACGCACTGCGGGCGCCGCGCCGGATGTCGGCCTGGGCGGTGAGGGCGACCTGGGCTGCGCTGTACGCCGCTTGCCAGGTGCCGGCGGTAATCGGCGCACCGCCGTCGAAGCTGTAATAGCCGAGTTGGCCATGCAGACTGGTCGGAATCACCGCGCGCAACGTGCGTGCCGGCCAGGTATAGGGCAGCAGGTCGCCGTCGCGGTTGAACTCAGTCCAGCGCGCCCAGGCGCCTTTGAAAAATTCCAGGTACGCCGGGCTGTGGATACGCTGGATCGGCGCCAGGCCAAAATCCTGCGGTGCCTCCACCGGCCCCAGCGCCCGCGCCTTGACCCGCTCCAGCACGTGATCGGCCCGGGACGGCATCTCGAAACAGGGCATCAACTGCCCGTCCATCAATTCGCAGCGTCCGTGGTGCAGGTGGTGATCGTCTGAGTAGATCGTCAGCATTCTTGTTCTCCGCAGGGCTGATTCGCTGGACACAGTCTTGCGGCACGCGGGGTTTTGGAGAACGGCAGGAAAGGCCAAAAGGGGATCGAAATGGCCAAAAGCTCTGACCGTAAATCGCCCCTTGTTGGCGCGGGTATGCGCTGGTTCGGGGCGTTGTGGACCAGGGCTATCTGAGGGCATAAACGACGGGGTAGCGAAGAAGTGCTGAAGCGAGCCTTCCAGCTTGAAAGCCAGCTTCGTTTTTTTGTTGTCAGCCGCTAAATAAAAAAGCGGCCGATGGGCCGCCTAATGCTTACTTTTTGTGGTTTTACGCGCTGGCAGATAGCTTGACCAAGCGCGAGCCTGCGAGTGCACCATCTGGCTCATCAGAGGACCCACGACGGATGCGGTCGAGTATCCGCAAATCCATTGAGCTTGTGACACGAGCTTTGCGCAAGCCGCGTACGTACAAGCAGTCAAAGTTATCCTGCCCTTTATGTTTGCCGGCCTTTCCGCGTTGGGTTGCTTTCAATTTGCTCATTTTTCGATCACCTCTGAAATAATGCTATTACTCATCAAGAGTCAGCACAAGGGCACCGTTTACCATCTGAAATTCATTTTCGACGTATATGGGGACTGCACCGGGTAACGGGCTATCTATTTCAATGAGTTCCGCACCGATGATCTTGCAGTACTGAGTAACGGCAAGTACGCAAAGCTGGATTACTCTTCTCTTCAGCGGGTGTGAACCACTCTTCTGCTTGGGATGGCCTTCCAGTAGTTTGATCCGTACAACGGTGCGTTTGCCGCTGGGTGTGGCGAAGCATAGACCGCACAGTAAATTCCCGTACCACAGCGCAAGGTCAAGATGTCGGGCATCGCTTTTGATGACTTCTGGAGAGTCATGCCAGGGGAAACCCTGGTCTGACTCCCAGAGATTAAATTGTTCGAGCGCATCAGCATCGATGTTGCCGAAGCGCACCAGTGAAAAATCAACATCAGACGCTCGTTCTGGATCTGCTGGTGCTTGTGCTAGCAACGTCAATAGCTCGTTGGAAGCTGTGCGGGCCGCACAGGCATAAGCCCGCCATTCCTCATATTTGCGCCGTATAACTTTCCTCACTTCTAAATCCTTGATATCAACTTTTTTCGCACCCCCTCTAGAAGAATGTGATGCTCAAAGTGTTTCAGCAATTACTTACGGGATTGGCCGCCAAGCCGTTCGCTGATGTCAGCGACGAGAAGACGATAGGGGTTGAGAGTACGGCCCACAAGTCGGCGGGTTCCGGTGTAGTTGTAGGCAAAGGCGCAAGGATGCGTGGCTTGCTGGAAGGATGGTGGACAGGCGCCGGGCAAACTCCTGAAGGTGCCTGGCAGCCTATGGCGAGGAAGCGAGCTTCCAAGCCATAGCGGATTGCGGTGTAGCGGCTATCGAGGATCGACGTTATCCAACACTCGGTTCGCCAGCAGCGAGCTCAGCTCGATCAGTTGCTGGATACCGAGGAGGACGTGGCGGTTGGAGCCTTCCATATCGAAGGCCAGTTCGCTGACCATCGCGTCGGCCGAGGCCAGGGTTTCGCTGAGGTTGGCCAGCAGGCATTCGTTGTCGAGGTCTTTTACGACGGTAAATAGCTGGCCGGGCTTGGTGGTTTCTTTGGGTTTTGTCGGTTTTGCTGGTTTGGGCTTTAGATAAAAGTCCAATGCGCGCGTGGCGGCATCTTCGAGTTGCTTTGCGTTGAGGCCGTCCAGATAAGGAGAGTTGGGATCTGCTTTTGGAGGGTTTGGTGTGATCTTGAACACAGTGGAGCTCCTTTCGTATGAGGAACCGTCACCGGCTGCCGCCAAGCAGTTGGGGTGACGGATTACACAAGGTTGGCGGCCCGAAACGAAAGGAACCCGGTATCCCCCGAGGGGATCCTTGCGCAACCCGTCATAACGAATGCCAATGCCAGAAGCATCGCAATAACGCTGAGGGGTATTGTTGCGCCTTTCGAAACCAGGCCGCCAAGCCTGTTCGCTGGTGTCAGCGACAGGGAACGATAGAGCCCAGGTGCAAGGCGCACAAGCCGGCGGATTCTGGCGTAGTTGTAGGCAAAGGCGCAAGGATGCGTGGCTTGGAGCAAGGGCTGAACAATCCGTCAGACGCGCCTTACAACTGTGGCGAGGGGATTTATCCCCGCTGGGGCGCGAAGCGGCCCTAAATCAGGACAACCCGGTGTGTCGGGCCGATAGAGTGGCTACTTTAAGGGGCTGCTGCGCAGCCCAGCGGGGATAAATCCCCTCGCCACAGGGGCGGTGTTGCCCAAGCGAGAGGCGGCTCACGCCCTGAACCGACTCGGCGCTACGCCGCTCCAGCGTACGAAGGCATGGCGAAAGCTTGCTGTTTCACTGAAGCCGAGCAGCTCGGCGATCCGGTAGATCGGCAATTGGTCTTCGCAGAGCATTTGCTTGGCCCGCTCGAAGCGCAGTTCATCGAGCAGTTCCTGATAGCTGCAACCCAGGTCCTTGAGATGCCGGCGCAGGGTGCGCGCCGAGCAGTTCATTTGCTCGGCCAAGCGTTCCAGGCCCGGCGCAGCGTCCAGTTGCGCGACGAGCAGTTGGCGGATGCGTCCCAGCCAGGCCTGGCGGCCGGTGAACTCGGTGTTCTGCCGACGGCAGCGTTCGGCCATGGCGTGATGGGTGATGGGATCAGCCAGCGGCAGGCGTTGCTCCAGCCAATGGCGATCGAAGGCGAAGGCGTTGTCGATGCTGTCGAAGCGCATCGGGCAGTTGAACAGCTCGGCGTAGCCCGCCTGGTAATCCGGCGCCGAATGTTCGAACCGCGCTGCGCGCAAGGGCAGCGGGTGGCCGAGGAGGTCGTTGCAGATCACCTTCAGCGAGACCATGCAGAACTCGGCGTTGAACACCGCCAGGGCCGGGTTTTCCCGATAGTCGCTGGCGCTCAGCCAGATGTGCTCGCCGTCGTCTTCCAGTGCCAGCTCGAAGAGTGTTCCCAACAGCGCCGGGTAGCGCAGCGCCAGGCGCAAAGCGTCACCTAAGGTGGCACTGGTGAGCAGGGCATATCCGAGCATGCCGTAGGACGAAACGTGCATGTTGCGCCCAAGCTCCAGGCCGATGTCCCGCTTGAGGGCGACGGCGTTGGCACAGACCTGCATCTCCTGATTGGTGGTGATGCGCGTGTCGGCCCGGCTCAGATCCGCCGTGCTGATGCCGCTGCCGGCCAGCAATGCATCACGGGGCAGGCCGTCGTGCTTGAAGGCATCGAGCACCAGGGAGACGGCGTTGAGCGTGGTGAGGTGGGAATGCAGCATGGTCCGTTTCCAGCCTTGGGAGACGGGAGACGGAGCAAGTTGTATGCCGGTCCAGTATCGCAAAGCAATCGCTGGACCCTTGTGGGAGCGAGCTTGCTCGCGATTGCGTTGTGTCAGTCAAAGCAAATGTCGACTGTGCTGCCGCTATCGCGAGCAAGCTCGCTCCCACAGGGTTTAGCAGGGGGTTAGATCAGCTCACCGCAAAGATCCAGCTCAACCAACCGCCGAACTTCATCCACCGGCAACCCCGCGCCAATCAACGCCTGCAACTTGCCGAATGCCGCCTCGCGGGTCATGCCGCCGCCGGACAGCACGCCAACGCCACGCAAGCGGCTGCCGGCTTCGTACACGTCCAGCTCGACGCCGCCTTCATGGCATTGTGTGACCGCGACCACCACCACACCGCTGTCCCGCGCCCGCTCCAGGCTGGCGAGGAACGCCGGGTTGTCGCTCGGCCCGGTGCCGCTGCCGTAGCACTCCAGCACCAGGCCCCGGATGCCGCTGCCCAGCAAGCCGTCGATGATTTCGGCACCGATGCCAGGGAACAGCGGCAGCGCCGCGACGTTCGCCAAGTGTTTCGGCTGGTTGTAATTCAGCTGCGTTGGCAGCGATGCGGCCTTGATCCCGCCACCTTGGCGTTCCAGGCGCTTGAACGGATGACGCCCGAAGCTGCGCACTTTCGCGCAACGGGTCGGCGCCAGCAGTTCACCGTGGAAATAAAGGTGCACGCCCGGCGCCAGGCCCTGGCCAAGGGCGACCAGCGCGCCGCTGAGGTTTTCCCAGGCATCGCTGTCGGTCACGCCGGCGGGCAGCATCGAACCGGTGAAGCAGACCCGCGCGTGCAGGCCCAACAACTGGAAGCTCATGGCGGCGGCGCTGTAGGCCAGCGTGTCGGTGCCATGCAGGATCAACACGCTGTCGCAGCCCTGCACGTCCACGGCGTCGACCACCGCTTCGCGCAGTTGCTGCCAGTAGGCCGGGGTCATGTTGGCGCTGTCGATCAACGGTGACATTTCCCGGAAGCGCCACTGCGGCACCACCAGTTCGGGCTGGCTATGCAGGTAGTCGCGCATCCGCGCTTCGAAGCCGGAGGCCGGGGCCAGGCCGTTGGCGCTGGCTTGCATGCCGATGGTGCCGCCGGTGTAGAGCACCATGACGTGCTGGGCGGCAGGGTAGGTCGAGGAATTCATGGGTGTTCTCCGAGGATGAAAACGGCCGCTTGGGTTAGCCGCCACAACATGAGGTCGAGCATGACGCCGACCTCGTGTTGTGTCACGCCGGGCGCAGGGGATGCGCCCGGTTTTTTACGATCAGCCTGCCGATCAGCGTTGCGCTGCGGCCACGCCCGCCTGGGCGTTCTCAGGCTTGGCAACCGGTGTCGACGGGCTCGCCGGCCAGGCGTTGCGGTCCAGGTCCAGGTCCGGGAACTTGCTGGAATCAAAGACAGGAACCTTGATGCCGGCCGAACGCTGGTCGTCGTAGTCACGCAGGATGCGCATGCCGACCTTGAACAGCAGGAACAGCGCGATCAGGTTCACGAACGCCAGCAGGGTCATGGTGATGTCGGCAAACGCGAACACCGTGCTCAGGTTCTCGATGGCACCCCAGAAGATCAGGACCAGCACCAGGGCGCGGTAAGCCATCAGCGCCTTGCGGTTTTCACCGAGCATGAAGCGCAGGTTGTTCTCGCCGAGGTAGTAGTTGTAGAGGATCGAGGTGAACACGAACAGCGCCAGGGCCACGGAAATGAACATCCGACCCCAATCGCCGACTACGGCCGCCAGGGAGTTCTGGGTCAGGGCAATGCCGTCGCCTTCGAAGCCCGGGGTGTAGAAACCCGACAGCAGGATCAGCAGCGCGGTGCAGGTGCAGATCACGAAGGTGTCCAGGAACACGCTGAACGCTTGGACCACACCTTGTGCCACCGGGTGCTCGACCGACGCGACGGCGGCGACGTTAGGCGCACTGCCCAGGCCGGCTTCGTTGGCGAATACGCCACGCTTGACGCCCATGACGATGGCGCTGCCGATCAGGCCGCCAAAGGCTTGGTCCAGACCGAAGGCGCTCTTGACGATGGTCGCCAGCATGCCCGGCACGTGTTCGAACTGCAGGACGATCACGTAGATGGTCACGGCGATGTACACCAGGGTCTTGACCGGTACCAGCAGGTCGGCAACCTTGGCGATACGCTTGATCCCGCCGATGAACACCAGGCCCAGCAACACCGCCAGGCCCAGGCCGGTGTAGGTGGTGTCGAGACCGAAGGCGTTGTTCAACGAGTGAGTCACAGCGTGGGCTTGCAGGCCATTGAAGGCGAAGCCGAAGGTGATCAGCAGCAGGAATGCCATGATCATGCCCAACCAGCGTTTCTGCAGGCCGTGCTGGATGTAATAGGACGGGCCGCCACGGAACTGGCCTTCGGAGTCGCAGCGCTTGTAGAGCTGGCCGAGGGAACATTCGAAGAAGCTGCTGGACATGCCGACCAGCGCGGTCACCCACATCCAGAACACCGCACCAGGACCGCCGAGGGTCACGGCGATGCCGACACCGGCAATGTTGCCCGCGCCGACGCGACCGGCCAGGCTGAGCATCAGGGCCTGGAACGAACTGAGCTGGTCAGTGCTGCTTTTCAGGCTGTCACGGAACACCGCGAACATATGGAAGAAGTGACGGAACTGGACGAAACGCGAGCGGATCGTGAAGTAGCCACCGAGCCCGACAATGAGCGCGATCAGCACTTTCCCTGAGAGGAAGTCGTTGATGACTTCGAGCATGAGTATTCCTCGCTGTTTTTTGTTTAAGCAATGATGGCCATTTGGAAACATCGTGTTACATCGGTCGGCGCGCGGCTCGACAGATTGGGGATGCTTCGTCCCGGTCCACTTCGCGGGTTTGTTATTAGTTCGGTTTTCGCATGTTGTTGAGGCCTCGTTGACGACGACCACTCATGCGAAGAGGGGCGGCACTATACCTATCAGTGCGACGCCCGTCTGCACAGTTGTGGTGCATGCGACGAAACGAACCCTTGTATCTCCTGGCCTTTCGGTCAGGTTCTTGCGGGAGAGAGCCGGCTCGCGATGGCGGGCGACGCGGGGTACAACGGCAGCGCGTCGCTGTTTATCGAGAGTCAGCTCGTTCCTACAGTTCTGTCTTGCTTGCAGCCGTTTGTTAAAAAAAAGGGCTTGGGGAACGAGTCCCCAAGCCCTCAAAAGGTGAGAGGTGTCTAGTCCCTCGACCTGGTGAGCGGTGGTCGCGTCGATCAAGCCTTCAGTGGGACCAGACGCGGGGCAATCATGTTTTCCGGGCGCAGGATGTCGTCGAGCATGGCGTCGTCGAGCAAGCCTTCTTCGCGCACCAGTTCCAGCACGCCACGGCCGCTTTCCAGGGCGACGCGGGCGATGCGGGTGGCGTTTTCATAGCCGATGTACGGGTTCAGGGCGGTGACCAGGCCGATCGAGTGCTCGACCAGCTCACGGCAGCGCGCTTCGTTGGCGGTGATGCCGACGATGCAGTGCTCGCGCAGCATGTCCATGGCGCGTTGCAGCAGGCGGATCGAGTCGAAGATCTTGAAGGCGATTAGCGGCTCCATCACGTTCAGTTGCAGTTGGCCGCCTTCGGCCGCCATGGTCAGGGCCAGGTCGTTGCCGATGATCTGGAACGCCACTTGGTTGACCGCTTCCGGGATCACCGGGTTGACCTTGCCTGGCATGATCGAGCTGCCTGGCTGGCGGGCCGGCAGGTTGATTTCGTTGATGCCGGTGCGTGGGCCGCTGGACAGCAGGCGCAGGTCGTTGCAGATCTTCGACAGCTTGACCGCGGTGCGCTTGAGCATGCCGGAGAACAGTACGAAGGCGCCCATGTCGGAGGTGGCTTCGATCAGGTCGGCGGCTGGCACCAGCGGCTGGCCGCTGATGGTTGCCAGGCGTTGTACGGCCAGGGCCTGGTAGCGCGGGTCGGCGTTGATGCCGGTGCCGATGGCGGTGCCGCCCAGGTTTACTTCGGTCAGCAGCTCAGGCGCCAGGGTTTTCAGGCGTGCCAGGTCTTCGCTCAGGGTAGTGGCGAAGGCGCGGAATTCCTGGCCGAGGGTCATCGGCACGGCGTCTTGCAGTTGGGTGCGGCCCATTTTCAGGACGTGGCTGAATTCTTCGCCCTTGGCGGCGAACGCCTGGATCAGGCTGTCGAGGCTGGCCAGCAACGCGTCGTGACCCAGCAGCAGACCCAGGCGGATCGCGGTCGGGTAGGCGTCGTTGGTGGACTGCGCCATGTTTACATCGTTGTTGGGGTGCAGGTACTGGTACTCGCCCTTCTGGTGACCCATGGCCTCCAGCGCGATGTTGGCGATGACTTCGTTGGCATTCATGTTGGTCGACGTACCGGCGCCGCCCTGGATCATGTCCACCACGAATTCCTCGTGGAAATCGCCACGGATCAACCGTGCACAGGCTTCGCTGATGGCGGCGTGCTTGGCTTCGCTGAGCTGGCCCAGCTCGCGGTTGGCATCAGCGGCGGCTTGCTTGACCATTGCCAGACCGACCACCAGCTTGGGGTAATGCGAGATCGGGACACCGGAGAGACGAAAGTTATTGATCGCTCGCAGGGTCTGGATGCCGTAATACGCTTGCGCCGGTACTTCGAGTACGCCAAGCAGGTCTTTTTCTGTGCGGAATGATGCAGCGGAGGACATGATGGAAATCATCTCAATAAGGACCCGGTCTGAGCCGGAACGCTGTGAATCCTAGGCTTTCAGAAAAAAATGGGCCAATGCTGTTAAACACTGGCCTATGCATATTCGGCATAATGCCGGTGTGACGCCGACGACGCGGCGAACGTGTGACCTGTTTTGGTGCGTCCTTCGGGAGGGCGGTGATGAATCTAGAAAGCAAATGGCTCGAGGACTTCAGTGCCCTGGCCGCGACTCGCAGTTTTTCCCAGGCGGCCGAACGACGCTTTGTGACGCAGCCCGCTTTCAGTCGGCGGATCCGAAGCCTTGAAGCGGCGCTGGGGCTGACGCTGGTCAACCGCTCGCGCACGCCGATCGAGCTGACCGCGGCGGGGCAACTGTTCCTGGTGACGGCGCGCACGGTGGTCGAGCAGTTGGGCGAGGTGCTGCGGCATCTGCATCATCTGGAGGGCGGGCAGGGCGAAGTGATCCAGGTGGCAGCCGCGCACTCCCTGGCGCTCGGCTTCTTCCCGCGCTGGATTGCCCAGTTGCGCAACGACGGCATGAACATCGCCACGCGGCTGGTGGCGACCAACGTGGGCGATGCCGTACATGCCTTGCGTGAAGGCGGCTGCGACCTGATGCTGGCTTTCTATGACCCGGATTCGGCGATGCAGATGGATCCGGAGATTTTCCCGTCCTTGCATTTGGGCCAGACCGAGATGCTCCCGGTCTGCGCCGCCGACGCACAGGGCCGGCCGTTGTTCGACCTCGAAGGCGAGGCCAGTGTGCCGCTGTTGGCCTACAGCGCCGGGGCCTTCCTCGGGCGTTCGGTGAACCAGTTGTTGCGCCAGCGCGCGCTGCGCTTCACCACTGTCTACGAGACGGCCATGGCCGACAGCCTGAAAAGCATGGCGCTGGAAGGGCTGGGTATCGCCTGGGTCCCTCACCTGAGTGTGCGCAACGAACTGGCCCGGGGCGAGTTGGTCATCTGCGGTGGTGCGCAATGGCATGTCCCGCTGGAGATCCGCCTGTACCGCTGCGCCCTGGTGCGCAAGGCCAACGTGCGATTGTTGTGGCGCAAGCTTGAGGGTGGCGTGGTGCAGGGCGTGGCCGATTCTTGAAACTCACGCAGCCCCCTTATGAGAGCGAGCTTGCTCGCGATTTCGGCCGGACATTCACAGTTGTATTGCCTGACCTAACGCCATCGCGAGCAAGCTCGCTCCCACAGGGATCTGTGTTGTTATTCTGCTGACCTGCGAGTCAATAAAACCGCCGCTTCAGAGCAAATGACAGATGGTCGGCGAAAGTGCGTTTAATTCGTCATTTTCGGTATACTGCCCGGCCTTCGGTCGGTTCACCCGGCCATAATTCGTACAACAAGCCACGCCGGTTTCCTGCGTGGCTTGTTGTTTTTTGACGCGCCCGAGGGCGCCCAGAGAGAAGAGGCACGACGATGAGTGCACTGGTTGGCGTGATCATGGGCTCCAAGTCCGATTGGTCCACCCTTAGCCACACCGCCGATATGCTGGAAAAGCTCGGCATCCCTTACGAGGTGAAAGTGGTGTCCGCCCACCGTACCCCGGACCTGCTGTTCCAGTACGCCGAAGAAGCCGAGGCGCGCGGCATCGAAGTGATCATCGCCGGCGCTGGTGGCGCGGCCCACCTGCCAGGCATGTGCGCGGCCAAGACCCACTTGCCGGTGCTGGGCGTGCCGGTGCAGTCGTCGATGCTCTCGGGTGTCGATTCGTTGCTGTCGATCGTGCAGATGCCAGCCGGCATCCCGGTCGCGACCCTGGCCATCGGCAAGGCCGGTGCGATCAACGCCGCGCTGTTGTCGGCGAGTATCCTGGGCGCCAAGCACCCACAGTTTCATACCGTGCTGAAAAAATTCCGCGCTGAGCAGACAGACAGCGTCCTGGACAATCCAGACCCACGCATTGCCTGAGGTTGTTGACGAATGAAGATCGGTGTAATCGGTGGCGGCCAGTTGGGTCGCATGTTGGCCTTGGCGGGCACCCCGCTGGGGATGAACTTCGCTTTCCTGGACCCGGCGCCGGACGCCTGTGCCGCCGCCTTGGGTGAACACCTTCGGGCCGACTATGGCGACCAGGATCACCTGCGCCAGTTGGCCGATGAAGTCGACCTGGTGACCTTCGAGTTCGAAAGTGTCCCGGCCGAAACCGTTGCCTTCCTGTCCCAGTTCGTCCCGGTCTACCCGAGCGCCGAAGCCCTGCGCATCGCCCGCGACCGCTGGTTCGAAAAGAACATGTTCAAGGACTTGGGCATCCCGACGCCGGCCTTCGCCGACATCCAGTCCCAAGCTGACCTTGAAGCCGCTGTCGCCGCCATCGGCCTGCCAGCTGTGCTGAAGACCCGCACCCTGGGTTACGACGGCAAGGGCCAGAAGGTCCTGCGCAACCCTGAAGACGTCGCCGGCACCTTTGCCGAGCTGGGCAGCGTCGGTTGCCTGCTGGAAGGTTTCGTACCGTTCACCGGTGAAGTCTCGCTGATCGCCGTGCGCGCACGCGACGGTGAAATCCGCTTCTACCCGCTGGTGCACAACACCCACAAGGACGGCATCCTCAAGCTGTCCGTCGCCAGCACCGACCATCCGCTGCAAGCCTTGGCCGAGGACTACTCCAGCCGGGTGCTCAAGCAGCTCGATTACGTCGGCGTGATGGCGTTCGAGTTCTTCGAAGTGGACGGCGGCCTCAAGGCCAACGAAATCGCCCCGCGTGTGCATAACTCCGGGCACTGGACCACCGAAGGCGCCGAGTGCAGCCAGTTCGAAAACCACCTGCGGGCGGTGGCCGGGCTGCCGCTGGGTTCGACCGCCAAGGTCGGTGAAAGCGCGATGCTGAATTTCATCGGCAAAGTGCCGCACACCGAGAAAGTCCTGGCGATTGCCGACTGCCACCTGCATCACTACGGCAAGGCTTTCAAAGCCGGGCGCAAGGTTGGTCACGCCAACCTGCGTTGCGCCGATCGGGACACGCTGGCCCAGCAGATCATCAAGGTCGAGACATTGATCGCCGAGCAATAGTCTGCAACGCCGGTGGAACCATTCATCGGCTAACCTCTCTCATGGCTAAGTGCCAAAACCTGACCTGGTTTTGGCTTGGCGTCTAATCAGAGGGAAATGCCATGGGAATCATCGGAACCATTTTTATCGGCTTGATCGTTGGCCTGCTCGCGCGCTTCCTGAAGCCCGGCGATGACAGCATGGGCTGGATCATGACCATCCTGCTCGGTATTGGCGGTTCGTTGGCAGCCACTTACGGCGGTCAGGCCCTGGGCATCTACCAGGCCGGTCAAGGCGCGGGTTTCATCGGTGCCCTGGTGGGTGCGATCGTGCTGCTGGTGATCTACGGCCTGATCAAAAGAAACTGATTAAACTTGATGAAGCCCTCTCTGCGCGGCGCACAGAGAGGGCTAAACTGCCCGGCGTTTCACATCCACTCATTGCCGAGCCCTTTCATGCGCCGTCTAGTGTTGACTCTTCTTTTGCTGGGCAGTGGCCTGGCCCACGCCGCCGAGCTGCCGGAAACCGACTGGCTCGAACTGATGCCCAAGTCGGACCAGAAAGCCCTCGAGGCCATGCCCGAGATCGATCACAACTCCCCCGAAGCCAACGGCACCTTCACCGAAAAAGGTGGCTTGAAGCAAAGCAAAGGCTTGCCGGCGGTGATGTATTCGACCAAGACCGTGGCGTCGATGAACGACAAGCACATCCGCATCGGTGGCTATCCGGTTCCTCTGGAAACCGACGCCAAGGGTCGCAGCACGCTGTTTTTCCTGGTGCCTTACCCCGGCGCCTGTATCCACGTCCCGCCACCGCCGCCTAATCAATTGGTGCTGGTGCGCTATCCCAAGGGCTTGAAGCTGGATGACATCTATACGCCGCTGTGGGTGACGGGCACGTTGAAGATCGAGAAGGTTGACAACGACCTGGCGAGCGCGGCGTATGCGCTGGATGCGGAGAAGGTGAGGGTGGTGCAGGAGGCGGATTTGTAACTGGCTGGTTGGCCGAAACACAGATCCAACTGTGGGAGCGAGCTTGCTCGCGATGGCGGTGTGTCAGTCTACGCTGATGTTGACTGTCAACCCGCTATCGCGAGCAAGCTCGCTCCCACAGTGGACTTGCGGTGTCAGAGCGGCTTGCTGCAAATGCTCACGCCCAGGGTATGGCTGGCGTCCGGTGACAGCGTCACCACGTCATCCATCACGTTTGCCGTCTCGATGCACAGCATGCGCTGCCAGCCATCGTCGGCCATGTCGCTGAAGGCCTTGGCGCGTTCGGTCCAAGGGTTCCAGATCACCGCCGAGCGTGAGCCGGTGCTGGTCAGTTGGATCCGGCGCTGCCAGTGCGGGTCCACGATGCTCAGTGTCGGCGGGGTATTGAGGTAGATGCGGTCGGTTTCTCCGACGAATTGCAGATCGCCGGCCTGGGCGTGGGTATTCCAATCGTCCAGGGTCTCGATGTAGCTCAAGCCATCCACCCCTTCGACCTGAACGTTGCGCACATCGCTCACGGCAAAGTAACTATGCAGTGCCTGGCTGAGGCTGACGGTTTCGCTGCCACGGTTATGGCTGGTGAGGTGGATGTGCAATTGCTCGTCCATGACGATGGTCAACGTCAGGTCTACCTGATGGGGCCAACCCGCCAGGCCGTTTTCCGGGTAGGGCAGCACGAACTCGATCTTCAGGCTTTCGCCTTCGGCCTCGATGCCCTTCAATTCCCAATCCATCGCCCGCACCAGGCCGTGAGCCGTGGCCGGTTCGTTGCTGACACGCATCGCCTGGACGCTGTCGGGGTTGCGGGTCAGGTTACCGAACCAAGGCCAGCACACCGGCACGCCGGCACGGATGCTCTTGCCGGTCTTGAAGGTGGCCTGGTCATTGAGCCAGATCAGCGGCGGCTGGCCGTCCACCTGATAACTGAGAATGTGCGCGCCTTGCTGGGCCACCAGCAACTCGGCCTGACCGTGGCGGATGCGCCAACCGTTCAGTTCATCCAGCTTGACGGCTTCGACGTTGGGCGTAGGCATGTTGCAAATCTCGTTCAGGAACATGAACTGCAATGGACCGCAAAACGGCCGCCGTGTTTAACGCGCCCGTGGTGGAACCGAACGGGTACGACCGCTGCCATCGATGGCGACGAACACGAACACCGCTTCGGTGACCTTGCGCCATTCGCTGGACAGCGGGTCGTCGCTCCAGACCTCAACCATCATCTGGATCGAGCTGCGGCCGATTTCCAGCGCCTGGGTATAAAAGGACAACTGCGCGCCCACGGCCACCGGCACCAGGAACGCCATGCGATCGATCGCTACGGTCGCCACGCGCCCACCGGCCACCTTGCTGGCCATCGCGGTGCCGGCGAGGTCCATCTGGGACACCAGCCAGCCGCCGAAAATGTCGCCGAAGCCGTTAGTGTCGCGGGGAAGTGCGGTGATTTGCAGGGCCAGGTCGCCTTGCGGGATTGGATCTTCTTGTTCGAGCTCTATCATGCCGGGGGTGCCTCTGACCCGTAACTCTGTCGTGTACTTCAGGTGAATAGCCGTCTTTGAAAAAAACGATTCAGCCCGAACAAGCCTCGTTCGTCACGTTTTTCATAAAGGCGTGCCAAAGGGAAACTCTGCGAAACCGGCTGATTCGTCCTACATCACCAACGACGTTTTCGCACAGCAACCCCTTACAGAGTGTCGCAAGGTTGCGAGTATATCGGGCGATAGACGTCGATACGACCATCGGGTTCTGATTTTGACTGTCAATTACGCGCCTCTATGTGCTTTTTCGAACAATTTGCTATCGTGCCGAACCTGCCCGGGCTCCCATTCAGTGTGGTCGGGCCGAGAACTGACTATAAGAGAAGCCCTTGCCATGACCACTGCGCCTTCGAGCACGGCGACGCCCGCACAACCCGCCCGTCCGCTGACCCGTAACGATTACAAGACCTTGTCGCTTTCTGCCCTCGGCGGCGCGCTGGAGTTCTACGATTTCATCATTTTCGTGTTCTTTGCCACCGTGGTCGGCAAGCTGTTTTTCCCCGCCGAAATGCCCGAATGGCTGCGCCTGATGCAAACGTTTGGCATTTTTGCCGCCGGTTACCTGGCTCGCCCGTTGGGCGGAATCGTCATGGCCCACTTCGGCGACCTGTTGGGGCGCAAGAAAATGTTCACCCTGAGCATTTTCATGATGGCCGTGCCGACCTTGATCATGGGCTTGCTGCCGACCTATGCGCAGATCGGCATGTGGGCGCCAATTCTCCTGTTGCTGATGCGCGTGATCCAAGGCGCTGCGATCGGTGGCGAAGTACCCGGGGCCTGGGTATTCGTTTCCGAACACGTTCCGGCGCGGCACATCGGCTACGCCTGCGGCACCCTGACCTGCGGCCTGACGGCGGGGATCCTGTTGGGTTCGCTGGTCGCCACGGCCATCAATAGCCTCTATACGCCAATGGAAGTGGCGGATTACGCCTGGCGGATTCCCTTCCTGCTGGGCGGTGTGTTCGGCCTGTTTTCGGTGTATCTGCGCCGCTGGCTGCACGAAACCCCGGTGTTCGCCGAGCTGCAACAACGCAAGGCCCTCGCCGAAGAAGTGCCGTTGCGCGCCGTGCTGCGCGACCATCGCGGCGCCATCGCCATTTCGATGCTGCTGACCTGGCTGCTGTCGGCCGGCGTCATCGTAGTGATCCTGATGACACCGACCGTGTTGCAAACCGTCTACCACTTCAGCCCGACCACGGCATTGCAGGCCAATAGCCTGGCGATCGTGTTCCTGAGCCTTGGTTGCATTGGTGCCGGTGTCTTGGCCGACCGCTTTGGCGCTGGCCGGGTGTTCGTCTTCGGCAGCGGTCTGCTGTTGATCACTTTCTGGACCTTCTATCACAGCCTGTTCGCTCACCCCGAGTGGCTTTTCCCGCTCTACGCCTTGAGTGGCTTGCTGGTGGGCACCATCGGCGCGGTGCCGTACGTCATGGTCAATGCCTTCCCGGCGGTGGTGCGCTTCAGTGGACTGTCGTTCTCCTACAACCTGGCCTACGCGATCTTCGGCGGTTTGACGCCAATGGTCGTAACCCTGCTGCTGAAAGAGAGCCCGATGGGGCCGGCGTATTACGTGGCGATCATCTGCGGGATCGGGGTGGTGATTGGTGGGTATCTCTGGAAGCAGGGCCGATAGACGGCGCTGCCCTTAAGGCGGGTGTGTTCATTGTGGCGAGGGAGCTTGCTCCCGCTGGGTTGCGCAGCGACCCATTTTTTGGTGAATGCTGCGCACTCAAGCGGGAGCAAGCTCCCTCGCCACGGATTAATCCTCTCTGCGAATGCCCCCTCGCCACAAAAAACATCCTGCAAAACTCAATGCTGGCCTTTCATCCAATTGTCATATTTCAGCCATAGAGTGTTCACACGGCTTACCGATACTTGGCCGACTTAACACACCCTATCTGCTAGGAGTAAGGCATGAAACTGAAGCGTTTGATGGCGGCAATGACTTTTGTCGCTGCTGGCGTAGCGACTGCCAACGCGGTTGCCGCTGTTGACCCTGCGATCCCGAGCTACACCAAGACCACTGGTGTATCGGGCAACCTCTCCAGCGTCGGCTCCGATACCCTGGCCAACCTGATGACCTTGTGGGCCGAGAACTACAAGAAAGAATACCCGAACGTAAACATCCAGATTCAGGCCGCCGGTTCCTCCACCGCGCCACCCGCACTCACCGAAGGCACCGCCAACCTGGGCCCGATGAGCCGCAAGATGAAGGACAACGAGCTGCAGGCCTTCGAACAGAAGTACGGCTACAAGCCAACCGCTATCCCGGTTGCAGTGGACGCCCTGGCCGTGTTCGTGCACAAGGACAACCCGATCCAGCACCTGACCATGGAACAGGTTGACGCGATCTTCTCGTCCACTCGTCTGTGCGGCGCCAAGGCCGACGTGAAGACCTGGGGCGACCTGGGTGTGACTGGCGACCTGGCCAACAAGCCAGTGCAATTGTTCGGTCGCAACTCGGTATCCGGCACCTACGGCTACTTCAAGGAAGAAGCCCTGTGCAAAGGTGACTACAAGCCAAACGTCAACGAACAACCAGGCTCGGCTTCGGTCGTGCAGTCGATCAGCTCTTCGCTCAACGGCATCGGTTACTCGGGCATCGGCTACAAGACCGCCAGTGTGAAGACCGTGGCCCTGGCCAAGAAAGGCAGCACTGACTTCATCGAAGACACCGAAGAAAACGCCCTGAACGGCAAGTACCCGCTGTCGCGCTTCCTCTACGTGTACGTCAACAAGGCGCCGAACAAGCCTCTGGCTCCGCTGGAAGCTGAGTTCGTCAAGCTGATCCTGTCCAAGCAAGGCCAGGAAGTCGTGGTCAAGGACGGCTACATCCCGGTTCCAGCCAAAGTCGCCGCCAAGGCACTGGCTGACCTGGGTCTGCAAGAAGGCAGCAACGTCGCCAAGAAGTAACACCTGAACCCGGGCCAACACCCGGGTTTTCTGTGGGAGTGATGCTTGCTCCCACAGCCCAAATTCCTGTCCGCTGCCGCTCACCGCTGGCGGCGGATTTGTTGCGTCACTGCATTGTCATCTTTCTGTCATACAGGATCGCTAGGGTGTGCGCATGAATGATCTGGCCAACTCCACAATGACTACGACTTCCCCTCCCAAGCGCATTGACTTCAATACGCCTGAGCTGCAACGCAAGCGCCGCATCCGCGCCCTCAAGGATCGCCTGACCCGCTGGTACGTGTTGGTCGGCGGCCTCGCCGTTCTCGCGGCCATTACCCTGATTTTCTTCTTCCTGGCCTACGTGGTGCTGCCCCTGTTCAAGGGTGCGGACCTGACCGCCAAGGATTCGATCACGCCTGCCTGGATGCAAGACGCCGGCAAACCGCTAATGATCTCCATCGAAGAGCAGAACCAGGTGGCCATGCGGGTTTCCGACAAGGGCCAGGCGCTGTTTTTCGACATCAGCACTGGCGCCGAACTGCGCCGGGTCGACCTGCCGATTCCGGCCGGCGCCAGCGTGACGTCCATTGGCGAAGACCAGCCCGGCAGCCCGCTCGTGGCGATCGGTCTGTCCAACGGCCAGGCCTTGGTGTTCCGTCACACCTATAAGGTGTCCTACCCGGACGGCAAGAAAACCATCTCGCCTGCCGTCGAATACCCTTATGGCGAGACGTCGATCGCTTTGAACGAGCAGGGTGCTGCCCTGGAACACGTCAGTCTCAACGCCACTGATTCGACCTTGCTGCTGGCCGGTTCCAGCGGTGCTCAACTGCAAGTGCTGTCGCTGACCAGCGAAGAAAACATGATGACCGGCGAAGTCACCAGCGAGCAGACGCGTATCGATCTGCCGCAAATGACCGAGCCGGTGAAAAACATCTTCGTCGACCCGCGCCAGCAGTGGCTGTACGTGGTCAACGGGCGTGCCCAGGCCGATGTGTTCAGCCTGCGGGACAAGAGCCTCAACGGTCGCTACAAGCTGTTGGAGAACGCTGATGCCCAAGTCACCGCCGCCACTCAGTTGGTGGGCGGTATCTCGCTGATCATCGGCGATTCCAAGGGCGGCCTGGCCCAGTGGTTCATGGCCCGCGACCCGGACGGCGAGCTGCGCTTCAAACAGATCCGTACCTTCCAGATGGGCAATACGCCCATCGTTGAAATCACTGCCGAGGAGCGTCGCAAAGGCTTCGTCGCCCTCGACGCCGCCGGCAAGCTCGGCGTGTTCCACAGCACCGCCCACCGCACCTTGCTGGTGGACCAGGTGGTCGACGGCCAAGGCCTGTTCGGCATGTCGCCACGGGCCAATCGCCTGATTGTGGAGCAGGGCGGCAAGCTGCAACCGCTGACGCTGGAAAACCCGCATCCGGAAGTCTCGTGGAGCGCGTTGTGGAGCAAGGTCTGGTACGAAAACTACGACGAGCCTAAATACGTCTGGCAATCGACCGCCGCCAACACTGACTTCGAACCCAAGCTGAGCCTGTCGCCGCTGACCTTCGGCACCCTGAAAGCCGCGTTCTACGCGATGCTGCTGGCGGCGCCGCTGGCGGTTGCCGCTGCGATCTACACCGCCTACTTCATGGCGCCGGGCATGCGCCGCAAGGTCAAGCCGGTCATCGAACTGATGGAAGCCATGCCGACGGTCATCCTCGGCTTTTTCGCCGGCCTGTTCCTGGCGCCGTACGTCGAAGGGCACCTGCCGGGGATCTTCAGCCTGCTGATGCTGCTGCCGATTGGCATCCTGGTCGCCGGTTTCGCCTTCAGCCGCCTGCCGGAATCCATTCGCCTGAAAGTGCCGGACGGCTGGGAAAGCGCCTTGCTGATCCCAGTGATCCTGTTCGTGGGCTGGCTCTCGCTGTACATGAGCCCGTACATGGAAGCCTGGTTCTTCGGCGGCGACATGCGCATGTGGATCTCCCATGACCTGGGCATCACCTACGACCAACGCAATGCCCTGGTGGTTGGCCTGGCGATGGGCTTCGCGGTGATCCCGAACATCTATTCCATTGCCGAAGACGCCGTGTTCAGCGTGCCGCGCGGCTTGACCCTGGGTTCGTTGGCCCTCGGTGCCACGCCATGGCAGACGATGACCCGCGTGGTGATCCTCACCGCCAGCCCGGGCATCTTCTCGGCGTTGATGATCGGCATGGGTCGTGCGGTCGGCGAGACGATGATCGTGCTGATGGCTACGGGTAACACGCCGGTCATGGAAATGAACCTGTTCGAAGGCCTGCGCACCCTGGCGGCCAACGTCGCGGTGGAAATGCCCGAGTCGGAAGTCGGCGGCAGCCATTACCGCGTGCTGTTCTTGTCGGCCCTGGTGCTGCTGTTGTTCACCTTCGTCATGAACACCCTCGCCGAGCTGATCCGTCAGCGTCTGCGCAAGAAATATTCGTCGCTTTAAGAAAGGTAGAAGTCTGTGAAACAGAACTCCCTGAAAGGATGGTTCAAGAGCGGCGCCCCCGGCGTCTGGATCAGCGGCGGCGCGGTGTCCATCGCGGTCATCATGACCATTGGCCTGCTGGCGGTGATTGCCGTGCGCGGCCTGGGCCACTTCTGGCCGGCGGACCTGATCCACGCCAGCTACACCGTGCCGGGCATGCCTGCGCAACTGGTGGTCGGCGAAGTCGTACAGAAAGAAGAAGTGCCTCGTGAGCGCCTGAAAAGCGCTGGCCTGCCGGTGCCGGATGAAGGTCCGGAATTCATGACGCGCGAACTGGTCAAGGTCGGCAACCGTGACCTCAACGGCACCGACTTCACCTGGATCGTCGGTGACTGGCTGAAAAACCAGACCACGCCGCCGGAGCTGATGGCGATCGAGCGTCGTGAGTGGGGCAATTTCTACGGCTACCTGGTCAACGTCAAGGAAGAAGGCAAGGTCGTAGCCGAAGGCGAGGCAGCCTGGCCGCAATTGCAGGCGCGTATCGAGCGCGTCAACAAGCTCGCCGACGAGCTCAAGACCCTGGAGAAGGTCGACATCGGCGCGATCAACTCCGGCCTCGAACGCATCCGCCTGCACGGCCGCAAGCTGGAACTGGACGGCAAGCTCGACGCCGCCGCCCAGGCCGACCTGGAAAGTGAACGCGCTGAACTCAACGCCCGCTACAAGGACATCGAAGCACGCCTTACCGACTTGCACGCCCAGTTCAACCGCGACAGCCTGACGGCCCGCGATGCCAACGGCAAGGAAGTGGAAATCGGCATCGGCAAAGTGGTGCACGCCTACCAGCCAAACGGCATGGGCACGTTCACCAAGCTTGGTTTCTATTTCAGCAAGGTCTGGGAATTCCTCAGCGACGACCCGCGTGAAGCCAACACCGAAGGCGGGATTTTCCCGGCGATCTTCGGCACCGTGATGATGACACTGATCATGGCGATGATCGTCACGCCGTTTGGCGTGCTGGCGGCGGTCTACCTGCGTGAATACGCCCGCCAAGGCCCGATGACCCGACTGATCCGCATCGCGGTGAACAACCTCGCGGGCGTTCCAGCCATTGTCTACGGCGTGTTCGGCCTGGGCTTCTTCGTCTACGTGCTGGGCGGCTCGGTTGACCGGCTGTTCTTCCCCGAAGCGTTGCCGGCGCCGACCTTCGGCACGCCGGGCCTGCTCTGGGCATCCTTGACCCTGGCGCTGCTGGCGGTGCCAGTGGTGATCGTCGCCACCGAGGAAGGCCTGGCGCGGATTCCGCGGACCGTGCGCGAAGGCTCCCTGGCTCTCGGCGCGACCAAGGCCGAGACCCTGTGGAAAATTGTCCTGCCGATGGCGAGCCCGGCGATGATGACCGGCATGATCCTCGCCGTGGCCCGTGCCGCCGGTGAAGTGGCGCCGTTGATGCTGGTGGGCGTGGTGAAACTGGCGCCGTCGCTACCGCTGGATGGCAACTATCCGTACCTGCACCTGGACCAGAAGATCATGCACCTGGGCTTCCACATCTATGACGTCGGCTTCCAGAGCCCGAACGTCGAAGCAGCCCGGCCGTTGGTCTACGCCACGGCGCTGCTGCTGGTGCTGGTGATCGCGACCTTGAACCTGTCGGCGGTGTGGATTCGTAACCACCTGCGCGAGAAATACAAAGCACTGGATAGTTAAGGATCTGTGGGAGCGAGCCTGCTCGCGAAGCTTTTAGCGGCCTCAAGGGCCCCTTCGCGAGCAGGCTCGCTCCCACATTGGAATTTTATGGGGCCGCCACATAGGCGTTCCGAACCGAATTTGTTAGCACAGGGAGCCTCCCATGCAACACGAAGCACACACACACGGCATCAACATGTCGGCCCTGGGCCGCGACAAGCAGAGCCTGGACCTGGCCCAGGAAACCGTCGCCATCGAAGTGCCCGGCCTGAACCTGTTCTACGGCCAGAAGCAGGCGCTGTACGACGTCAGCCTGAACATCCCGAAACAGCGCGTCACCGCGTTCATCGGCCCGTCGGGTTGCGGCAAGTCGACCTTGCTGCGCACCTTCAACCGCATGAACGACCTGGTGGACGGTTGCCGCGTCGAAGGTGAAATCAATCTCTACGGCAACAACATCTACCGCAAGGGCGAGGACGTCGCCGAGCTGCGTCGTCGCGTCGGCATGGTGTTCCAGAAGCCCAACCCGTTCCCGAAGACCATCTACGAAAACGTCGTCTATGGCCTGCGCATCCAGGGCATCAACAAAAAGCGCATCCTCGATGAAGCCGTGGAGTGGGCCCTCAAGGGCGCGGCGCTGTGGGACGAGGTCAAGGACCGCCTGCACGACTCCGCTCTCGGCCTGTCCGGCGGCCAGCAGCAACGCCTGGTCATCGCCCGCACCATCGCCGTGGAGCCGGAAGTGCTGCTGCTCGACGAACCGTGCTCGGCCCTCGACCCGATCTCGACGCTGAAGGTCGAAGAACTGATCTACGAGCTCAAGTCCAAGTTCACCATCGTCATCGTGACCCACAACATGCAGCAGGCGGCGCGGGTGTCCGACTACACCGCGTTCATGTACATGGGCAAACTGGTGGAGTTCGGCGACACCGATACCCTGTTCACCAATCCGGCCATGAAGCAGACCGAAGACTACATCACCGGTCGTTACGGCTAGGAAGCCGTTGTTGCTCATTGTGAATCTACGCTGCGGTCCGCCGCACCTTACCGGACGCTCCAAGGACGCCAAAGATGATTAGTAAAGAAGGCCTTACCCACCACATTTCCGCACAGTTCAACGCCGAGCTGGAGGAAGTGCGCAGTCACTTGCTGGCCATGGGCGGGCTGGTGGAAAAACAGGTCAACGACGCGGTGACCGCGCTGATCGAGGCCGACTCCGGCCTGGCCCAGCAAGTGCGCGAGATCGACGACCAGATCAACCAGATGGAACGCAACATCGACGAAGAGTGCCTGCGCATCCTGGCCCGTCGCCAGCCGGCCGCTTCCGACCTGCGCCTGATCATCAGCATCTCCAAGTCGGTGATCGACCTGGAGCGGATCGGCGACGAAGCCACCAAGATCGCCCGTCGCGCCATCCAGTTGTGCGAAGAAGGCGAAGCGCCGCGCGGTTACGTCGAGGTTCGCCACATTGGTGACCAGGTGCGCAACATGGTCCGTGACGCGTTGGACGCCTTCGCCCGTTTCGACGCCGACCTGGCGTTGTCGGTGGCCCAATACGACAAGATCATCGACCGCGAATACAAGACCGCGTTGCGTGAGTTGGCGACGTACATGATGGAAGATCCGCGCTCCATCTCGCGGGTGTTGAGCATCATCTGGGTGCTGCGTTCTTTGGAGCGTATCGGCGATCATGCACGCAACATCTCGGAACTGGTGATCTACCTGGTGCGCGGCACCGATGTTCGGCACATGGGCCTCAAGCGGATGAAGGAAGAAGTGGAGGGCACCCCGTCCGAAACCGCTAATGTTCCCGGTGAAACTGACGATAAGTAAGATTGCCAAGAAAAGCGCCCGGCCTTCTGGTCGGGCTTTTTTTTGCGGTTTTTTTAATCGAAAGCAGCACCCCGTGAACGAAAAGTCCCGGCGTGACTGAAGGTTTTTGGCAATATGCCATCAGCAAAGCGGTATGCTTGCCGGGATTTTTTAGAGGTGTATCTGGATGAGTAAGGTCAGTGTGTTGGTCGTGGACGATGCTTCGTTCATTCGTGACTTGGTGAAGAAGTGCCTGCGCAACTACTTCCCAGGCATCCGCATCGAAGACGCGGTGAACGGCAAGAAAGCCCAGGCCCTGCTGGCCCGTGAAGCGTTCGACCTGGTGCTGTGCGACTGGGAAATGCCAGAGATGTCAGGCCTGGAGCTGTTGACCTGGTGCCGTCAGCAGGACAACCTCAAGGGCATGCCGTTCGTCATGGTCACCAGCCGTGGCGATAAGGAAAACGTCGTCCAGGCGATCCAGGCCGGCGTTTCCGGCTACGTCAGCAAACCGTTCACCAACGAACAATTGCTGACCAAGGTCAAGCAGGCCCTGAACAAGGTCGGCAAGCTCGACACCTTGATGAACAGCGCCCCGACCAAGATGAATTCGGCGTTTGGCAACGATTCGCTCAGTGCCCTGACCGGTGGCAAGGCCGCTCCGGCCGCTGCCGCAGCGCCCGCCGCGAACCCGTTTGCCAAGCCCGCTGCCGCCGCCGCGCCTGCACCGTCCGCCGCCCCAGCCCGTGGTCTGCTCAACAGCCCGCCCGTCAAGGCACCCGCCGCGTCCGCGCCGACCAGCAATCGCGGACAAGGCCAGTTGCGCCTGTCCAGCGGCACCCAGCAATGCGTGATCAAGGCCCTGAGCCTCAAGGAAGCGCTGCTGGTGGTAAAACGCACCGACACCCTGCCGCAAGTGCTGGAAAGCTCGGTGCTGGACATGGAGCAGGGCGACAACGCCGAGACCGCTCGTCTGAATGGCTACCTGCACGCCATCGTCGCCCACGAGCAGACGCCGGACAGCGAATGGCTGCAACTGACCTTCCGCTTCGTCGACAAAGACCCGCAGAAACTCGACTACATCTCCCGTCTGATCGCCCGCGGCACGGCGCAGAAGCACTTCGTACCGGGCGCCTGATCCGGCGGCGCCCCTCGGTCCGCTATCGCGAGCAAGCTCGCTCCCACAGTGATCTCAGTTGTTCACAAAATTTGTGTCCACAGCAGATCCCCCTGTGGGAGCGAGCTTGCTCGCGATGAGGCCATCCGATTCAACACCCCTCTGCGATCCAATTTTGAAACATCTGCCGACTACGCTGGTCCATCCCAGCTGCTAGGCTCCTTTGCAGGCCTTCATTTCGACAGAATCCTTGCCCATGCTCGTGCCGTTGCTGTTCGCCTGTGGTCTCGTGCTGGCCGCCACCCCGGCCATGGCCATGACCATCTACAAATCCACCGATGCCAATGGCGTGGTTTCCTATAGCGACCGCCCCAGCAAGGGCTCGCAGGTGTTCGTGTTCCGCGATCGCATGGTCGAACGCCTCGAGCGGCAGGTGTTTCTAGACATCAAAAAACAGAAGGGCGCGGACGCGGTGTACGTGCGCAACGACCTGTATGCGCCTGTGGAAATCGAGCTGAGTTTCGCCGGGCTGCGTAACGTGAGCGGGGCGCCGAGCCGGCCTATTCGTCGGGTGCTGCCGGCGCGCAGCAATCTGCGCCTGGCGCAGCTGACGGCCACTCGGCCGGGAAGGCCGCTGGCGTATACCCCGAGGTTCGAATACTCCCTGGGCGACCCGGCAGGCACCGCGCAGGCCTATCAGTATCCGCTGCCCTGGCGCGGCGGGCCGTTTCGGCTGAGCCAGGGCGCCAACGGTCAATACAGTCACTACGGTCCGAAGAACCGCTACGCCATGGACATCGCCATGCCCGAGGGTACGCCGATCATCGCGGCGCGGGGCGGCGTGGTGGTCAAGACCGAGAACGAACAGACCGGGCGCGGCACCGATCCTTCGGGCAACTTCGTCCGCGTGCTGCACGATGACGGCACCATGGGCGTCTACCTGCACCTGCAGAAGGGCTCGGTGAGCGTCAGGGAAGGGCAGCGGGTGATGGTGGGTACACCGTTGGCGCTGTCGGGCAACACCGGCAACAGCTCCGGCCCGCACCTGCACTTCGTGGTGCAGCGCAACACCGGGTTAGGGCTGGTGTCGATTCCCTACCAGTTCAACCAACCGGTGGGCGAGCTGCCCAACTTTGCGTTGGGTAAGCAGTAGCGCGGGAGATTCGAAAGGCTTTTCGTGGCGAGGGAGCTTGCTCCCGCTCGGCTGCGAAGCAGTCGTCGCTTTTGGGGTCGCTTCGCGACCCAGCGGGAGCAAGCTCCCTCGCCACAGTGGGTTATGCCTTCAACTTGCGGGCGGGTCGATACTCAATCGAGCATCAACACCTTCGCCAGGATGATCTTCGGCCCTTTCATCTTCTTGATGATGATCCGCAGGCCTTCGACTTCCAGCACTTCTTCCTCTTCGGGCACCCGCTTGAGGGTTTCATAGACCAACCCCGCCAAGGTTTCCGCCTCGATGTGGTCCAGGTCGATCCCCAGCAGGCGCTCGACCTTGAACAGCGGCGTGTCGCCACGTACCAGCAATTTGCCTGGCTGGTAGGCGAGGATGCCGCGCTCGGCCTTGCGGTGTTCGTCCTGGATATCGCCCACCAACACTTCCAGCACGTCCTCCATGGTCAGGTAGCCAATGATGTTGCCATCGGCTTCCTCGACCACGGCGAAGTGCGAGCCGCCCTTGCGGAACTGCTCCAGCAGCTGCGACAGCGGCATGTGCCGCGACACGCGTTCCAGCGGCCGGGTCAGTTCAGCCAGGTTGAACGATTCGGGAATGTGGTCCAGGGCGGCCAGTTCCAGCAGCAGGTCCTTGATGTGCAGCAGGCCGACGAACTCCTGTCGCTCGCTGTCGTACACCGGGTAACGGCTGAACTTGTGGCGGC
Source organism: Pseudomonas brassicacearum subsp. neoaurantiaca (assembly GCF_013608025.1). GTDB lineage: Bacteria > Pseudomonadota > Gammaproteobacteria > Pseudomonadales > Pseudomonadaceae > Aquipseudomonas. Next base: position 39,965 of record NZ_VDLV01000014.1, read on the forward strand.
GGAACAGCGCGAGGATTTCCTTGAGCGGCGCGTTGAACTCCAGCGTCACCAGGTCTTCCCGGGAATTGGCCCAGTCCACCACTTCCAGCTCGCCCATCTCCACGGCGGAGGCCAGCACGCGCATGCCTTGGTCGCTCGGGTCCTGGCCACGGCTGGAGTGCAGGATCAGCTTCAGTTCTTCGCGGCTGTAATGGTGTTCATGGTGCGGGCCGGGCTCGCCTTGGCCGGCAATACGCAAGATAGCGTTGGCGCTGGCGTTGAGCAGGTAGATCGCTGGGTACATCGCCCAATAGAACAGGTACAGCGGCACGGCCGTCCACAGCGACAGCAGCTCGGGTTTGCGGATGGCCCAGGATTTGGGCGCCAGCTCACCGACTACGATGTGCAGGTACGAGATGATGAAGAACGCGGTAAAGAACGACACGCCCTTGATCACTTCCGGCGACTGGACGCCGACCGCGCCGAGCAACGGTTCGAGGATGTGGGCGAACGCCGGCTCACCGACCCAGCCCAGGCCCAGGGAAGCCAGGGTGATGCCCAATTGGCACGCCGACAGGTAGGCGTCGAGCTGGCTGTGGACGGTGCGCAGGATATGCCCGCGCCAGCCGTTCTGCTCGGCGATGGCCTCGACCCGGGTCGAGCGTAGCTTGACCATGGCGAATTCCGCCGCAACGAAAAAACCGTTGAGCAGGACCAGGATCAGAGCAAAGAGAATCATGCCGAATTCGGCGAAGAGCGTAACGAGGGACAAGCCAGGGGAAGGGTCCATGATGGGGTTTTGCAGGTTCCGTATGTTCGTAGGATTGAAAATCAGCGCCTGAAAAGGCAGGCACAAGTCAGCCAATGTAGCGGCTGACCGGGCGATTGCCTAGAGGGGACGGCCGGTCGGCATCACTCGTCGCGGCTCGAGGGCCGTCCGTGAACCACCTGGGCCGGGGCGAAATGGCAGGTAAACGTGCTGCCGTGGCCGGGCACGCTGCTGATCTCCATGCGCCCGCGATGGCGTAGCAGAACGTGTTTGACGATGGCCAATCCCAATCCGGTTCCGCCGGTGTTGGAGTTGCGGCTGGAGTCGACCCGGTAGAACCGTTCGGTCAAGCGCGGCAAGTGCTTGCTGTCGATGCCGATGCCGGAATCGCGCACGCTCAGGTGAGCGCCTTGCTCATCGCCCCACCAGCGAACGTGGATCCGCCCTTGCTCCGGCGTGTACTTGACCGCATTGAACACCAGGTTGGAAAACGCGCTGCGCAGCTCCGCCTCGCTACCCTTGAGTTGCACGGCAGGGTCGGCTTCAAGCGTGATCGCCTGCTGCTTGGGGCCGGACAGCTCTTGGGCATCTTCGGCGATGGTCTGCAGCAGTTCCTCGATGGGCACTGGCTGGTTGTCCGATGGGTAGTCGGTGGCTTCCAGCTTGGCCAGCAACAGCAGGTCGTTGAGCAGGGTCTGCATGCGTCCGCTCTGCTGATGCATCTGCTGCAAGGCCCGGCTCCAACGCGGGTTCACCTCCTCGACATTGTCGAGCAGGGTTTCCAGATAGCCGCAGATCACCGTCAACGGCGTGCGTAATTCATGGGAAACGTTGGCGATGAAATCCTTGCGCATCTGCTCCAGTTGATGAATGCGCGTCACGTCCCGCACCAGCATCAGGTGCTCGTTGTTGCCGTAGCGGGTGATGTAGAGCTGGATGCGCAGTCGATCGTTGGTCGGCGAGGGGATTTCCAGCGGCTCGGCGTAATTGTCCTGCTCGAAATATTCCTTGAAGCGCGGGTGGCGCACCAGGTTGGTCACCGGTTGACCGCTGTCCTGGGGCGTCTTGAGGCCCAGCAGGGTTTCGGCGGCGCGGTTCCACCATTCCAGGTTGCCTTCGCTGTCGAGCATGATCACCGCGTCTTTCAGCGCGGCGGTGGACTCCTGGACGCGGTCGATCACCGCTTGCAGGCGGCCCCGAACGCGCTGGTCGCGCCGTTGCAGGTGATAGATGCTGTCGAACACCTCGCCCCACAGGCCATAGCCGTCGGGCGGGGCTTCGTCGGGTTGATGCAGGCGCAGCCACTCGTGCAGGCGCAGCAACTGCTTGAGGGTCCAGGCCAGGTAAAGCCCCAGGCCCGCGGCCAGGCTCCAGCCGTAATACCCGGTGATCAGGCCGATCAACAGGCAACCGGTAACCAGCAACAATATGTGGCGAATCAGGGTGCCATGCCAGTTTTGATTCACGTGACGCGCGTCCTTGTCAGCTTGTCGGGCGGTAAGGGCTCGGATCAGGCCTTTGTCGAAAAACGATAACCGGTGCCGCGCACGGTTTGTACCAGATTCTCGTAGGCATCGCCGAGGGCTTTGCGCAGGCGGCGGATGTGTACGTCCACGGTGCGCTCCTCGACGTAGACGTTGCCGCCCCAGACCTGGTCCAGCAACTGCCCGCGGGTGTAGGCGCGCTCCTGGTGCGTCATGAAGAATTGCAGCAGACGGTACTCGGTCGGGCCCATCTCGGCAGGCTTGCCGTCGATGGTCACACGGTGGCTGATCGGGTCGAGGAGCAGGCCACCGACCTCGATGGGCGCTTCACCGTCGGTCGGCCCTGCGCGACGCAGCACGGCCTTGAGGCGCGCCACCAGTTCTCGTGGGGAAAACGGCTTGGTGATGTAGTCGTCGGCGCCGACTTCCAGGCCTTGGATCTTGTTGTCCTCTTCGCCCTTGGCGGTGAGCATGATGATCGGGATATCGCCGGTCAGCTCATCGCGCTTGAGGCGCCGCGCCAGCTCGATGCCGGACGTGCCGGGCAACATCCAGTCCAGCAGGATCAGGTCCGGCTTGCGGTCGACGATGATGGCGTGGGCCTGTTGGGAGTTCTCTGCTTCCATGCAGTCATAACCGGCCATCTCCAACGCAACGGCGATCATCTCGCGGATGGGCGCCTCGTCGTCGACGATCAGAATGCTCCTGCCAACCATGGGGTAATCCTCTTGTCATTTAACTGTCTTGCGCCGCATTAGATAACGGAATTATTGCAGTCGTGTGACAGAAAGTTCTGTGCGCGGCAGCAAAAGGGATCCTGGACTACGCTTTTCAGTCCGAATCCTGACAACTACAAAGGAAGGTTTCCTATGACGCGCACGACTGTTTCCTTGAAAGCACTGCTGATATCTGCTGCCCTGGCTCTGCCTGGATTTGCGATGGCCGCCGACCCTGCGATGGAGAAGGACGGCATGTTCACCGACCATAAGGGCATGACTCTGTACACCTTCGCCAAGGACTCTGCCGGCAAGTCCGCCTGCAATGACAAGTGTGCGGCTAATTGGCCACCGCTGATGGCCGAGGCGGGTGATAAATCCATGGGGGACTGGACCGTGATCAAACGCGACGATGGGTCGATGCAATGGGCCTATCAGGGCATGCCGCTGTACACCTTCGTGATGGACAAGAAGGCTGGAGACATGACCGGCGACGGCAAAATGGATGGTGCCTGGAAAGTTGCCAAGGCTAAATGACAACGGTGTTCAGATTGCGCTTGTAGCGAGAGAGCTTGTTCCCGCTGGGGCGGTCCGACGCTTCGGGCGTAGCGGCCCCAGGATTTTGCGGTCGCTGCGCAACCGAGCGGGAGCAAGCTCCCTCGCCACAAAGGCTTTCATGAGCCAAGGTTCCGTGCTGGGCACGCGGCCTCAGCGCAACCCGTAATCCAGCACGATCCCCACAAAAATCGCCAACCCGGCCCAATGGTTGTGCAGGAACGCCTTGAAGCAACGCATCCGGTCCTTGCCGCGGGTGTACCAGAACTCCCAGGCGAAACACGCCGCAGCGGCCACCAGCCCCAGGTGGAACCAGCCACCCAGTTTGAACTGAGCGCCCGCCAGCAACAGGCAGCCCAAGGCCAGGCCCTGCAGCGTCAGGATGATCACCCGGTCGGCATCGCCAAACAGGATCGCCGTGGATTTCACGCCAATCTTCAGGTCATCGTCCCGGTCGGTCATTGCGTAGTATGTGTCATAGCCCACCGTCCACAGCAGGTTGGCGATGTACAGCAGCCACGCAGCCGCCGGCAGATGGCCGGTCTCGGCGGTGAACGCCATCGGCATGCCCCAGGAAAACGCCGCGCCCAGCACCACTTGCGGGTAGTACGTATAGCGCTTCATGAACGGATAACTGAGCGCCAGCGCCAGGCCGCCGAGGGACAGCAGGATTGTCGGTGCGTTGGTGCACAGCACCAGCAGGAAGCTCACACTCATCAGCACGGCGAAGAACACCAGCGCCTCTTTCGAGCTGATCTTGCCGCTCACCAGCGGGCGCTGCTCGGTGCGTTTGACGTGCCCGTCGACCTTGCGGTCGGCCCAGTCGTTGATCACGCAACCGCCGGCACGGGTCAGCACCACGCCAAGGATGAAAATCACGACGTTGGCCAGCGAGGGCGACCCTTCGCCTGCGACCCACAACGCCCACAGCGTCGGCCACAACAGCAGGTAAATGCCGATGGGCTTGTCCATGCGCGTCAATTGCACGTAGTCCCAGGCCCGAGGATTGAGGCGGTTCAAGGATTTGAGCAGTTGCGTGTACATCAGCAATTCTCCGAATAAGCGCGGGCGACCGTCCACAGACGTGGCAAAAAGACCTCCGCCACCAGCACGCTCAACGCACCGCGATCGAAACGCGAACGTCGGCCCCACAGCGCATTGGCGCGAACCGGCGGCGGCAGCCATTCGCTCGGGTAATGGCAGACCTCGATTGCCCGGCGTTGGAACGCCTGGTCACAAAACAGCAGCTCGCCCAACGAGCGGCTGCCCAATTCGTCCATGTGCAAGCCGTCGCCCTGCAACGCGCTGCGCGCCGCCACACTGCGGGCGAATACCCAAGGCTCGCCGTGGCCGCGCAAGTACACTTCGCGCACCCATCCCTCGCTGCCCGCGGCCAGGTCCAGCGCGGCACACTCGTCGGCGCGCAACGGCTGCCAGCCTTCGAACAGCGGCGTCACGCTGAAGTGATCGTTCGACAGGCCTGTCAGACGCCGGGTCAGGGAACCTTCGTCAAACAACCAGTCCATGACGCACGCATCCGGGCGCGGCGACAGCAGGTGTTGGGGCAGCCATTGAAGTGTAGGAAATATCGAATTTGTCGGCGGCACAGGGGTCTTGAATGGCAGCAAATGAGGTCGCGAGCTTACCATGCCGGTCGGCGATTTTGGCCGAGCCAACCCGCCGTCACGCCGATGCCGCTTGCATCTGTCGCGATCGATCAGTACAAAACCGCCCTGAGCCGGAAAATACCGGTCAAGGCCTGACATCTTGAGGAAGTATTGGAATGAAGAAGTGGCAATGTATCGTCTGTGGCCTGATCTATGACGAAGCCATGGGTTGGCCTGACGATGGCATCGAACCTGGCACCCGTTGGGAAGATGTGCCGGAAGACTGGCTGTGCCCGGACTGCGGCGTCGGCAAAATGGATTTTGAAATGATCGCAATCGGCTGATTATTTCCCCTACATGGAGAGCAACATGAGCGCACCTGTCGTTATCGTCGGTACTGGCCTGGCCGGTTACAACCTGGCCCGGGAATTTCGCAAGCTCGACAGCGAAACCCCGTTGCTGCTGATTACCGCGGACGATGGCCGCTCCTACTCCAAGCCCATGCTCTCCACGGGTTTTGGCAAAAACAAGGACGCCGATGGCCTGAGCATGGCCGAGCCGGGCGCCATGGCCGAGCAGTTGAACGCCGAAGTGCGCACCCACACGCGCATCAGCGGCATCGATCCGGGCCACAAGCGCCTGTGGATCGGCGAAGAGGCGGTGAACTATCGCGACCTGATCCTCGCCTGGGGCGCTGAAACCGTGCGCGTGCCGGTGCAGGGCGATGCAGCAGACCTGATCTTCCCCATCAACGACCTTGAAGACTACGCGCGCTTCCGGGCCGCTGCCGCAGGCAAGCGCCGGGTGTTGCTGCTTGGCGCCGGCCTGATCGGCTGCGAATTCGCCAACGACCTGATCCTCGGCGGCTACGAAGTAGAACTGGTGGCGCCGTGCGAGCAAGTCATGCCGACGCTGCTGCACCCGGCTGCCGCCGCGGCGGTACAGGCCGGGCTGGAAAGCCTCGGCGCACGTTTCCACCTCGGTCCGGTGCTCAATCGCCTGCAACGGGTGGCCGACGGATTGGAAGCGCACCTGTCGGACGGCCAAGTGATTGCCTGCGACCTGGTGGTCTCGGCCATCGGCCTGCGCCCGCGCATCGACCTGGCGGCAGCTGCCGGCCTGCTGGTCAATCGCGGCGTGGTGGTCGATCGTCACCTGAAGACTTCCCACGCCAACATCTACGCCCTGGGCGATTGCGCCGAGGTCGATGGCTTGAACCTGCTCTACGTCATGCCGCTGATGAGCTGCGCCCGCGCCTTGGCCCAAACCCTGGCCGGCAACCCGACCGCCGTCGGTTATGGCGCTATGCCGATCACCGTGAAAACCCCGGTGTGCCCGCTGGTGGTTTCGCCACCTCCGCGAGGCAGCGAGGGTGTATGGACCGTCGAAGGGCAGGGCGCCGACATCAAGGCCCTGTGCCGCGACGCCCAAGGCAACCTGCTGGGTTACGCGCTGACCGGCGCGGCGGTGATGGAGAAACTGGCGCTGAACAAGCAGCTTCCGGCGCTACTGGCGTAAATGCCGGTCGTTCTGTCGCATATACCCTGCTTTTGAAGCCACAAACGCCCGCCGGCCACTGGCGCCGGTTGCGGCCCCGTGCCATCCTCACTCCCGTCTGCCGCAGAGTAGAGCCTGCGGCGCCTTAGGGGTTGTTCCGAAGAGAACAGCACGGACATAACAACAAAAAAACCGTCAAAGGGGCTTCATTCATGCGTAAACCAGAACTCGCCGCCGCCATCGCGGAAAAAGCGGACCTCACCAAAGAACAAGCCAACCGCGTCCTCAACGCCGTCCTCGAAGAAATCACCGGCGCCCTGCACCGCAAGGACAGCGTCACCCTGGTCGGCTTCGGCACCTTCCTGCAACGCCACCGCGGCGCCCGCACCGGCAAGAACCCACAGACCGGCGAGCCGGTGAAGATCAAGGCCAGCAACACCGTTGCATTCAAGCCGGGCAAGTCCTTAAAGGACAGCGTCAACCCATAATTGCGGCGAGTACCTCGATCGAGGGAAGGAAGCGGCAACAAAAAAGGCATACCGAGGGTGATCGGCATGCCTTTTTTTGTGGCCGTTGGATAGCAACCATCTGTTAATCCACCACAAGCCCCGTGGCGAGGGAACTTGCTCCCGCTGGGCTCTGTAGGAGCTGGCGAAGCCTGCGAGCTTTCGCTCCAGATTCACTTGGCAATGTAAGGTCGCGTTTTGTGGCGAGGGGATTTATCCCCGCTGGGCTGCGAAGCGGCCCCAAAATCTTGCGGTCGCTGCGCAACCGAGCGGGAGCAAG
>NZ_VDLV01000014.1:47367-90025 GCF_013608025.1 Pseudomonas brassicacearum subsp. neoaurantiaca
TTTGATGGTGCGGCGGCTATCGTGGGGCGACGTTATCCAACGCCCGGTTAGCCAGCAACGAACCCAGCTCAATCAATGGCTGGATCTAAAAAAGCGTGGCGAGGGAGCTTGCTCCCGCTGGGCTGCGAAGCGGCCCCAAAAATCTTGCGGTCGCTGCGCAACCGAGCGGGAGCAAGCTCCCTCGCCACGGGGGTAGCGGTAGAGCGGCTATCGTGGGTCGACGTTATCCAACGCGCGATTCGCCAGCAACGAACCCAGCTCGATCAATTGCTGGATTCCAAGCAGCACATGGCGGTTTGAGCCTTCCATATCGAAAGCCAGTTCGTTGACCATCGCATCGGCTGAAGCCAAGGTTTCGCTGAGGTTGGCCAGCAGGCATTCGTTGTCGAGGTCTTTTACAACGGTGAATAACTGGCCGGGCTTGGTGGTTTCTTTGGGTTTTGTCGGTTTTGTCGGTTCTGTTGGTTTGGGCTTTAGGTAAAAGTCCAATGCGCGGGTAGCGGCTTCTTCGAGTTTTTTTGCATTGATACCGTCCAGATAAGGAGAGTTGGGATCTGCTTCTGGAGGGTTTGGCGTTATTTTGAACATATGCATTTATCCTTCTAGTAGGCCGCAACCGTCTCGCTACTAAACGAAGGGGTGGCAGCTGTGCGCAAGTTAGTAGACCGGTGGAAAACACATAAAAGCCCGGCGCGCCCGAAGGCGCCATGCGCACAGCCACCATCAAATGCAGGCAACGCCTGACTGACGAGACTCATGCAACCATTATGTATTTCCAGCCAGGGCTACTAAACCCGACCACTGATGGGCAGTGGCAGGGAAACGATAGAGCCCAGGAGCAAGGCGCACAAGCCGGCGGATTCTGGCGTAGTTGTAGGTAACGGCGCAAGGATACGTAGCCCGACGGAGTCTTAGCGATCAGCAATTAAACAATATCTAAAAACTTGTAATAGTTTTATGCATAACGTGGCTTGTCTTTGTTTTCAAACAATAGTAGTTGGCCGCTTTTTGGGAAAATTTTGTAGACGCCGTTGTTAATGACACCCGCATTTACGGAAAAATCCTACATTTTTACCGCTCAAAACTTGGCATTCTTCACGCCGGTCGGAAGTTTGTAGGCAGTGGATACATCTCGCCATATGCAGCCATTTAACGTGCTGAAACTTCCTACAGGTTGAACTGAACTTTACTTCGCTGTCCGTCCATAAATATTTTATGCCATCGCCTCTGAATACTTATTAAAGGCTGTAAATGTCTTATCCCGAAAAACTGTCCGCGCATTACCTGGCACTTGCCAGCGCCCCCATTTCCTGCGGGAATTTTTCGGGTGTGGACGTCCGTTTTTCAGATGAGTTCGAAGCCCTGGAGCGCGAGCTCGGCAAAGCCCAGTCGGTGCATGACAGCGGTCAAGTCGACTGGCTGAAAATCCAGGAACAGAGTGAAGCCCTTCTGCGTACCCAGTCGAAAGATTTGCGCGTGTCGATCTGGCTGACGTGGGCGTTGTATCAGCGGGAATCTTTCCAAGGACTGCTCGCCGGCCTCAGCCTCCTGCGGCACCTGTGTGACAACCATTGGCTGACGCTTCACCCGACCAAGGTCAAAACCCGCGCCGCCGGTTTCCACTGGCTGGTGACCCGCCTGGAAGGCGCGTTGAGCGATGACGTTGCGATAAAGAGCCAGTTGGCCTTGTTTGAACGTTTGGCGGAGCAACTCGAAGCCCTCGATGCCACCTGCATCGCTCACTTTGGCGATGACGCGCCTCTATTGCTGCCGCTGTGCCGGCGTCTCAGGAGCCTGATCCTGCGTGCCACCGACTTCCCGCCGGCCGGTGCTGTCGAGGCCATGGTTGCCCACGTCAAGCAAGCCGCCACCCAACTGCTTGCCTCTGGCGCCCCGATTCAACATGAAAAGGACGCCCACAAGGCGTTGCGGAACCTGCAAGAAAGCGCGCGCCCATTGTGCGCTTGGTGGCTCAGGCAAAAGGCGACTGACGCTCGCGCGCTTCGCCTCAACCGCACGCTGCTATGGCTGGGCATCGACACCGTGCCCGAGCATAACGCTGAGCAGATCACCCCATTGCGCAGGCTGCCTGCGGATAAGCTCAAGGCGTATCAGGAAAGTCTCCAGCGGGGCAATTACGCTGATCTGTTGGTCGATATTGAGGCCAGCCTGGCGAAGGCGCCTTTCTGGTTCGACGGTCAAAGGCTCGCATGGGAATGTCTCCAAGAGCTGGGCGCCGACTCGGCCATGCGCGAAATGGAGATTCATTTCGCCTTGTTCATCCAGCGCCTGCCAATCGTCCTCGAGCTGCGCTGGCATGACGGCGAGCCGTTCGCGGATCCGTCCACCCGAGCGTGGATCGCCGCCCAAGTCATGCCTCGCCTGGACACATCAGGCGCTGCGCCCCACGCGGAGATCATCGATCCCTCGGCGCCTTGGGAGCGGGCTTTGGAAGAAGCCCAGCTCATCGCGGGCACGGACGGCCTCAAGGCTGCCGTCCAGTTTTTCAAGCAAGAAATGCACACCATCGACGGCGAGCGCGCGCGTTTCCTTTGGCGGTTCGCGATGGCTCGCTTGTGCTTTTCGGCCAAGAAATACGAACTCGCCAAAGTCCAGCTCGAGGCGCTTGACCAGACGCTACAAGACGCGACTTTGCACGCATGGGAGCCCGATCTCGCATTGCAGGTGCTGCATTTGTTGCATCGCTGTTGCGAGTTGTTGCCCCAGAACCACCTCGTGCGCGAGCGCAAGGATGAAACCTACCGCAGGTTGTGTCACCTCGACCTGGAGCGGGTAATCGAACAGACCTGCGGGTCCCCATTGTAAGGAAGGAAAATCATGGCCAAAGAAGGCTCTGTCGCGCCAAAGGAACGTATCAATGTCACCTTCAAACCCGCTACAGGCGGTGCTCAGGAAGAGATTGAGCTGCCGCTCAAGTTGATGGCGATTGGTGACTACATCCATCGCAAGGACGAACGCAAAGTCGAAGACCGCAAGCCGATCAGCATCGACAAAATGACCTTCGACGAAGTGTTGGCCAAGCAGGAATTGAGTCTGGTCTTGAGCGTGCCGAACCGCCTCCTGGACGAGAGCGACACCGAGGAGTTGGCCGTGCAACTGCGCTTGAACACGATGAAGGATTTCAATCCAGCGAGCCTGGTAGAGCAAGTTCCCGAGCTCAAGAAGTTGATGGAACTGCGTGAAGCGCTGGTCGCGCTCAAAGGGCCTTTGGGAAATGCCCCGGCGTTTCGAAAAGCCATCGAAAGCGTACTCGCCGATACCCAATCCCGCGATCGCATATTGGATGAGCTGGGCCTGACTCTCTCAGCCCCGGACGTTTGATTCTTTAGCCAAGGAAAGCCGACATATGAATCCCAATACAGCGCTGCAGCACAGCCATGAAAATGGCGAGCACAGCCTTCTTGAAAGCATCATCGCCCAAACACGCCTGACGCCTGAGGACGATGCCTACGACATTGCCAAGCGCGGCGTGTCGGCGTTCATCGAAGAGCTTCTCAAACCCCAGAACAATGGAGAGCCGGTCAAGAAGGCCATGGTCGATCGCATGATTGCCCAGATCGACGCCAAGCTCAGTCGCCAGGTTGACGAAATCCTCCACCATGCCGATTTCCAGGCATTGGAATCGGCGTGGCGTGGGTTGCAGTTGCTCGTGGATCGCACCGACTTTCGCGAGAACATCAAGATCGAGATGCTCAATATCTCCAAGAGCGACTTGCTGGATGATTTCGAAGACTCGCCGGAGATCATGCAGTCGGGCCTGTACAAGCATATCTACACGGCTGAATACGGCCAGTTCGGCGGGCAGCCGGTCGGCGCGATTGTCGCCAACTATTTTTTTTCGCCAAGCTCACCCGATGTGAAGCTGATGCAGTACGTGTCCAGCGTCGCCTGCATGTCCCACGCGCCGTTCGTTGCTGCGGCCGGCCCGGAATTCTTTGGCTTGGAAAGCTTCGCCGGGCTGCCAGACCTCAAGGACTTGAGGGACCATTTCGAAGGCCCGCAATTCGCCAAGTGGCAGAGCTTCCGTCAATCGGAAGATGCGCGCTACATCGGCCTGACCGTGCCGCGCTTCCTGTTGCGTAACCCCTACGACCCGCAGGAAAACCCGGTCAGGTCGTTCGTCTACAGGGAAACGGTCGCCAACAGCCATGAGCATTACTTGTGGGGCAACACGGCGTTTGCGTTCGGCACAAGGCTCACCGACAGCTTCGCCAAGTTTCGCTGGTGCCCGAACATCGTCGGTCCGCAAAGCGGCGGTGCCGTAGACGATCTGCCGTTGCACCACTTTGAAAGCATGGGCGAGATCGAAACCAAGATTCCCACGGAAGTGCTGGTTTCCGACCGCCGCGAATACGAGCTGGCCGAAGAAGGCTTCATCTCGCTGACCATGCGCAAAGGCAGTGATAACGCCGCGTTCTTTTCCGCCAGTTCTGTGCAAAAGCCCAAGTTCTTTGGCATCAGTGCCGAAGGCAAGGCGGCCGAGTTGAACTACAAGCTCGGCACGCAACTGCCGTACATGATGATTGTCAATCGCCTGGCCCATTACCTGAAAGTGCTCCAGCGCGAGCAACTGGGCTCGTGGAAAGAACGCACCGACCTGGAACTCGAGCTGAACAAGTGGATCCGCCAGTACGTTGCCGACCAGGAAAACCCGAGCGCTGAAGTTCGTGGTCGCAGGCCGCTGCGTGCTGCCCAGGTGCTGGTCACCGATGTGGAAGGTGAGCCGGGCTGGTATCGCGTGAGCTTGAACGTGCGCCCGCACTTCAAGTACATGGGGGCCGATTTCACCTTGTCGCTGGTTGGCAAGCTGGACAAGGCGTGAGCGGAACCTGACCGATGACTGGATATGGCAGCCTCTTCGAACGCCTGAATGGCGATTGCGACATTCGTGCGGGTATGAGTCGCGAGGCTTGTGCCGGGGCGTCCGTGGCTGCCCATTTGTCGAAGATGCTCAGCACCCGTGCGGGGAGCGTGCAGGTTGCGCCCGACTACGGATTGCCCGATCTCAACGATATTCGGCTGAGCTTGCATGATGTCCGTTACCAAGCCTGTCGCGCCATCCAGGCTTGTATCGAGGCCTACGAGCCACGCCTGAGCCATGTCCGTGTCACGACGATGTCGACTCACGCTGACCCGCTTCGCCTGTGCTTGCGCATCGATGCGCTGCTGGGCATGGATGGGCTCAAGCGGCCGGTGAGTTTTTCCGCTGGTCTGGACGGCAGCGGCCAACTCACGGTCAACCAAGGATAGGTCATGTCGTTCAACCACTATTTCCAGAGTGAGCTGACTGCGCTTCGCCAGTCGGGCCGGCGTTTCGCCGAGCGCAACCCTGCCTTGGCACCTTACCTCGGACAGGCCGGGCGGGATCCCGATGTGGAGCGATTGCTGGAGGGAGTTGCATTCCTGACCGGTCGTCTTCGCCAGAAGCTCGATGACCAATTGCCGGAGTTGAGCCATTCACTGATGCAGCTACTGTGGCCGAACTACATGCGACCGTTGCCGGCGTTCAGCATTTTGCAGTTCGATCCGCTGCGGTCGGGGCCTGGATTGCGAGTGGAGCGTGACACGCCGGTCGAGAGCAAGCCGATCCAAGGGGTGCGCTGTCGTTTTCGCACGTGTTACCCGACCGAGGTGTTGGCACTTGACCTGACAGGGATAAGTCATTCAGTAAAAGGCAACGGTTCGGTGCTGGGCCTGCGCCTGCAGATGCACTGCGAAGGCAACCTGGGCGAGTTGCAGCTAGGCAGTCTGCGCCTGCACCTGGCCGGTGAGCGCTACATCAGCCAGACGCTTTATCTGAATCTGCTACGCAATCTTCAGCATGTCGAACTGGTCCTTCTGGACGGCGACGGCCAGCCCGTGAGCGCCGCGGATGGAGTTGCGGTGACGCTCAGAATCCCAGCCAATCGTGTTCAGCCCGTGGGGTTTGCCGAAGAGCACGCATTGGTACCGTATCCCCTGAATACCTTTCGCGGCTATCGCTATCTGCAAGAGTATTTCGCCTTTCAGGAAAAATTCCTGTTCGTCGACGTCAGTGGCTTGGACATCATCAAGGGGTTGCCACAAGCGCTGCTGGAAAAGGCGCGCGGGTTAGACCTGCGCTTCGATATCGGCAACATCGGTACTCAGCGGATACGGCCAACGCTGGACAACGTGAAGCTTTACTGCACGCCTGTCGTCAATCTGTTCAAGCACGACGCCCAACCGATTCGCCTGGACGGCAAGCAGGAGGATTATCTGCTGTTGCCTGCCCAATACGCCCCCGAGCACTGCGGTGTGTTTTCGGTTGAAAGCGTCACTGGCTGGAGACCGGGTGGGCTGGGATACCAAGCCTATGTGCCGTTCGAATCATTCGAGCATGACGCCAGTTTCGATGTGCCCGGCAACCGCTCCTATTACAGCATCCGCCACCGCCCGTCGCTCCTTCATGGTGGTCTTGATACGTGCTTGAGTTTTGACGTGCGGCACAACCCGGCCCATGAAACGCTTTCGATCGAGCTGATGTGCACCAACCAGAACCTGCCCCGCCAGCTCAAGCCAGGCGATATCAGCCAGCCGGGCGAAAAAAGCCCTGAGTCGCTCGGTTTCCGCAACATCGGCGCGGTCACCCAGAGCTTCGCCCCTCCCCTGGAGCGTGATTTTCTGTGGAAGCTCATCAGCAACATGTCGCTCAACTACCTGTCGCTGGCGGACGTCAATGCGCTGAAGGTGATACTCGAAACCTACGATTTCCCCCGCTACCACGACGAGCTCTCGGAGAACGTCAGCAAGCGCCTGCTGGATGGCCTCAAGTCGATCAAGCATCAGCCTGTCGATCGGCTCCATCGCGGTCTACCGGTCAGAGGTTTATGCACAGAGCTGACGATCGACCCACAGGGGTACATCGGCGAGGGCGACGTATTTGTCTTCGCATCGGTCCTCAATGAATTTTTCGCGCTTTATGCCAGCCTGAATTCGTATCACGAGTTGAGGGTAAACAGCACACAGGGAGAGGTGTACCGATGGACACCCCGCATGGGCCAACAGCCGCTTCTCTAGGCGCGCTGACGCGAGGCATACGCGAATATTCGCTGTTTCAGGCGGTGCTGCTGGTGATCGATCGGCTGCGCGAAGCCCATCCTCACTTGGATGACGAGGAACTGTATGAGCACTTGGAATTCCAGGCCAACCCGAGCCTGGGATTCCCGGCCAGCGATATCGAATACGTCGAATTCTTTGAAGAGCAGGGGCAACTGCGGGCGCGTCTGTGCCTGAATCTGATCGGCCTGGTGGGCGCAGGTTCGCCTTTGCCGGCGTTCTATGGTGAGCAGGTATCGAGAGAGGGCGACGACAAGCCGACTCGCCAGTTTCTCGACGTGTTCAGTGATCGCCTCCAGCGCCTGATGTTGCCTATCTGGCGCAAATACCGTTATCGGGCGAGTTTTCGCAATGGCGCCGAGGACCGGTTCTCCGAGCAGTTATTCGCACTTGTCGGCCTCAGGGGCGAGGCCATTCGCCGGGACACCCAATTGAACTGGAAGCGCTTGCTGCCTTATCTGGGGCTGCTGAGCCTTCGGGCCCATTCGGCGGCCTTGATCGAAGCCGTGCTGCGTTACTACTTCAAACACCCCGAACTGAACCTGGAGCAGTGCGTCGAGCGGCGAGTGGACATCCTCGATGAGCAGCGCAACCGCTTGGGAAGGGCCAACAGCCTGCTTAGCGAAGAGCTGGTGCTGGGCGAGCGGATTCGTGATCGCAGCGGCAAATTCCGCATTCATGTCCTGGAGCTGGATTGGCAACGCTTCCATGAGTTCCTGCCGATCGGTGTCGCTTACCAGCCATTGTGCGCGTTGGTGCGATTCACCCTGCGCGACCCCCTTGAATACGACATCCGCCTGGTCTTGCAGCGGGACGAAATACGCGAATTGCGCATCGGCGAACGGAACACTTGCCGATTGGGATGGGCCAGTTGGCTCGGGCACGAGCGAGCCGCTGGTGTAGTGACCCTCAGCAGTAGAATTCATCAGGAACCGACGAAATGATCAACGTAGACCTGCAGCAACTCATTCAGGCGCTGGACGCGGATACCCGCCGCGACCTGGAGCGCTCGGCCGAGCGATGCGTGGATCGGGGCGCAAGCAAGGTCCTGGTGGAAGACCTGCTACAGAGCTTGCTGGAGCGAGGACGAGGGCTGCTCGGGCGCGCCTTGCAGGACGCCGGGATAAGCGCGAGCGAGCTGGACGCAACCTTGCAGCCACGTGCGGAACACGGCGCTTCACGTAACCCGGTCTTCGCGCCTGAATTGATTCAATGGCTTCAGGATGGGTTGTTGATGGCCCATCTCGAACTGGGCCAGAGCAACGTGACTGAAGCTGCGTTGATCCTGGCGTTGTTGCGCAACCCGAATCGCCATGGGGGTACCCGTTACCAGTCATTGCTCGCCCAGTTGAACATTGACCGACTGAAGGCGTTCGCCCTGTCGCAGCAGGCCCAACAGGAGAATGGACACGCCATTGCTCAAGGCGATTCGCTTCTGGAGCGCTTCACTCACAACCTGACGCAACAGGCCCGTGACGGCAAGCTGGATCCCGTGCTTTGCCGGGACGGCGAAATCCGACAGATGATCGATATCCTGTCTCGTCGGCGTAAAAACAATCCGATCGTTGTCGGCGAGGCAGGCGTGGGCAAGACCGCCATTGTCGAAGGGTTGGCCCTGCGCATTGCTGCCGGGGAAGTGCCGTCAGGGCTTGAGGGCGTAGAGCTTTTGTCGCTGGACATGGGTCTGCTGCAAGCCGGGGCCAGCATGAAAGGCGAATTCGAGCGGCGGCTCAACGGTGTGATCGAGGGTGTAAAGACGTCGCCCAGCCCCGTCATCCTTTTCATCGACGAAGCCCATACCTTGATTGGCTCGGGCGGTAATGCCGGTGGTTCCGATGCGGCCAACCTGCTCAAGCCGGCCCTGGCTCGAGGTGAGCTGCGCACCATCGCGGCGACGACTTGGAGCGAGTACAAAAAATATTTCGAGAAGGATCCCGCCCTTGCCCGTCGTTTCCAACCGGTGCAATTGCACGAGCCGACCATCAGCGAGGCGGTGACCATCCTACGGGGGCTGGCCCGAGTCTACGAGGCGAGCCACGGTATTTATCTGCGCGATGATGCGGTGGTTGCGGCGGCGCAGCTGTCAGCACGCTACCTGGCGGGCCGCCAGTTGCCGGACAAGGCGGTCGATGTGCTGGATACCGCGTGTGCCCGCGTGCGCATCAGCCTTGCTGCCGCGCCGCAGCATCTTGAGCGTCTGCGTGGCGAACGGGCCGAAGGTGAGCGCCAGCGCCAGGCGTTGTGTCGCGATGCAGAGGCCGGCTTGTCAATCGATGCCCAAGCATTGGAAGCGCTGCGGTTACGACTGGAGGCCCTCGAAATTGAATGCCAGTGCCTGGAAGTCCAATGGACAGAGCAGAGAGTTCTGGCCGAACGTTTGTTATCGCTGCGCCGGCAACTGGCTGGGCTGCGGGAAAATCGGGCGGACAAGGGCCTGGAGATCGAAACGCTGGAAGCGGCGTTGCACGAAACCCACAACGCGCTGGTGGATGCACAGGCTGAGCAACGCCTGGTCAGTTTTGAGGTGTGTCCGCGCTTGGTGGCGGAAGTGATCCACGCGTGGACGGGTGTCCCGCTGTCGCAGCTAGCCTGCGAGCACAACGTGAAAATCGCCCGTTTCGCAACAGATCTACGCACCCGTATCAGGGGGCAGGAGCCAGCGGTGCAGGCGCTTGATCGAGCGATGCGCGCAGCCGCCTCCGGCTTGAACAAACCCGACGCTCCAGCGGGAGTGTTTTTGCTGGTAGGGCCAAGCGGGGTAGGCAAGACCGAAACGGCCTTGGCCTTGGCAGAGTTGCTGTACGGCGGCGACCGATTCATCACGACAATCAACATGGCCGAGTTCCAGGAAAAACACACGGTTTCGAGGCTCATCGGCGCGCCTCCAGGTTATGTCGGATTTGGCGAGGGCGGGATGCTCACCGAGGCTGTTCGACAAAAGCCTTACTCGGTGGTGTTGCTCGATGAGGTCGAAAAAGCCGATCCGGACGTACTGAATCTGTTCTACCAGATATTCGACAAAGGCCTGGCCAACGACGGCGAAGGGCGGGAGATCGACTTTCGCAATACGTTGATTCTGATGACGTCGAACCTGGGCAGCGAACGTATCAGCGAGTTGTGCCAGAACGCAGTGGCGCCGAGTGCCGAGCAACTCGAAGAGGCGATTCGGCCGCTGCTCAGCAAACATTTCAAACCCGCATTACTGGCCCGTATGCGTGTGGTGCCGTATTACCCGGTAGGCGGCTCGGTGCTGCGCGAGTTGGTGGAGATAAAGCTGGGGCGTTTGGGCGCGCGACTGCAGCGTCGCCAGTTGGGCTTCAGTTATTGCATGCAGCTTGTTGATTACTTTGTCGAGCGCTGCACCCACAGCGACAGCGGTGCGCGGCTCATCGACCAACTGCTCGATCTGCATCTGATCCCTAAGTTGTCCGACGGCTTGCTCGCGGCCATGGCCATCGGCGAACAACCGCGGCAGGTGCACGCCACGCTCGATGAACAAGCCCGCGTGACGTGTGAGTTCAAGTGATGGGGGCACTGTTGAGTCATGTGCCTGAACCGCTGGTTTATGCCGAAGCGTTGCTGGCGCAGTTTTCCAGCCTTTCGCAATCGGCCGACGATGCGACCTTGCTCGGCGATTTCATCAGGGGGGCGGCGCGGCTCAGTGGCTGTGAACTGGCGCAGTTATATTTGTTGGACGCCGCGCACGGCCGCCTGGAATTAAGTGCCGAATGCCTGGAAGACCGATTGCAGTTTCGTGACCCGGCCGGCTTGCCTTGCGATTACGCCGGTGAGCAACTGCTGCAATTCGTCCTGCGTCAGAACCGCATGGCGTGCCTTGGTGCGTTGAGCGACAGCCTGCACGATACGCGTTTCCTGCCGGCCCGTGCTGCGCCGTGGCAGTCGCTGCTCTGTGTGCCGCTAGCCACCGGAGACGAGATCAAAGGGTTGTTGCTTTGCGCCAGCTCCCAATGGATCGACCTGCAGGGATTCGCTGATTCCCTGGGCTCTCTCGGAGCGTTCGCGCTCAACCAGATCCACCAGTTGCAACGCCAACGGCGTCCTTCCACTGAAGTTCGGCCTGTGGCGATCAACCTGCCGAGCGCCAACGGTTTCGGCCTCATCGGCAAGAGCGCGGCGATGCGCCAAACTTGTCAGCTGATCAACAAAGTCGTGAACAGCCCGTACACGGTCCTGCTTTATGGCGAGACGGGTACCGGCAAGGAAGTCGTGGCCCGGGCAATCCACGATTGCGGGCCGCGTCGCACGCAGGCGTTCATTGTTCAGAACTGCGCGGCGCTTCCGGAACATCTGCTGGAAAGCGAGTTGTTCGGTTATCGCAAGGGGGCGTTTACCGGCGCTGATCGTGACCGCGTGGGCTTATTCGACGCGGCTGACAAGGGCACATTATTGCTCGATGAAATTGGCGACATGCCCTTGTCGCTCCAGGCCAAGTTGCTACGCGTCTTGCAGGAGGGTGAGATACGTCCGTTGGGGTCGAACCTCACCCACAAGATCGACGTGCGCATCATCGCCGCCACCCATCGCGACCTGAAACGCTTGATGAGCGAAGGCAAGTTCCGCGAAGACCTGTATTACCGCCTTGCACAGTTTCCCATCCAATTGCCGCCGCTGCGCCAGCGTGGCCCCGACATCATCGAACTGGCTCGGCACTTTGCCGACAAGGCTTGTGCCCTTCTGCAGCGCGATCTCGTGTATTGGTCCGACGCTGCGCTGGCCCACCTGGCTGCCTATGACTTTCCCGGAAACGTACGCGAGCTCAAAGGCATCGTCGAAAGAGCGGTGCTGTTGTGCGAAGGCGACGAATTACGAGTAGAGCACTTTGCCCTGCACATTAAACACCCACCCGATGAAGGTCGCGTAAGCCTGCGCGAACGGATGGAACACATCGAACGCAGCCTGATGATCGATTGCCTGCGCAAGAATTCCGGTAACCAGACGCTGACGGCTCGGGAGCTCGGCTTGCCGCTGCGCACGCTGTTGTATCGGATGAGTCGGCTGAACATTCGCCGCAAGGACGCCGAAGTCTGACGCTGTGATTCAACCTCATTCACTTATTTCAGGACACTTTGGATGACCGCTCACCCTTGGCAAATCTTCCTGCTGACCGTTGTCGTGTTGTTCGGCCTCGGTGGTTGCAACGCAAACTACACATTCAACGACAGCACTTATCGCCCTTTGGGTGATCCGCAAGCGGTAAACCGCGGTAAGTGACCGCAAGGAGGCACATCGGTGGAAGTCATTTTCGAAAGGTTGGATGCCAGGCAATTTGTCAGCCCGAGCCCGTGCCGGAAAATTTTCGGGACGGCGGGCGGCGTTATTGGGCGAGGCGAGGAGTGTGACTGGGTCATCCCGGACAGCGAGCGCCTCTTGTCCAAGCGCCATGCGCGGGTGAGTTTCCAGGGAGGCGCGTTTTTTCTCACCGACATCAGCGGCAATGGTATATCCCACCGCAGAAACGGTGCGCGCCTGCCTAAAGGCGAGCCAGTGCCCATCAAGGATGGGGATATCTACGTCATGGGCGAATGCGAACTCCTGGCGCGGTTGGTGGCTCGTTCGGGTAACAGCATTCCCAAGGCCGACCGTTCGGTGTCCAGCGGCAATCTCATTCCGGACGATGCATTCGTGGGGCTCGATCCGCTGGAAGGCCTGGACCGACAGGAGCGTGTGTTTTCTGAAATAGATGGGTTGCTCGATCCCAGTGCGATGCCTGCTTACCACTCGGACTCTGTGCGGGCCGATATGGAAAGCCTGCGACTGCCAGAACTGGTCGACGCGAATAATGAGCAGGCGCCTTTTCTGACACCCCAACCTTGCGAGCCCGCACAGGAGGACTTTTGGCAACGCTTCGGTCACTCGCTAGGCATGGACCTCGGGGATATGGACGCGGAAGCCCGCGAGGCGTTGGCGGTCAACGTCGCGCAGTTGTTCAAGCAAAGCGTCCGGGGCTTGCAACAGAGTCTGCGAACTCGTTCCGAGTTGAAAGGCGAGCTGCGTCTGGCCCAGACCGTTTTCCACGGTCCTCGGAAAAATCCGTTGAAGTACACCGATGATGCTTTGCCGATGCTGTTGCAGCCAGGCGTGTCACTCCAGTTGTCGGCCAGCGAGGCTATCAACCGCTCATTCCATGACCTCCAGGCACACCAAGTGGCCTTGCTGGCCGCCAGCCGGTCCACCCTGCGTACGGTGCTGGAACATTTTTCGCCTCGCCAATTGATCCTGCGGATGGAGCGCGAGCAGCGACCGTTGATCAGTACGTCAGGCGGCCACTGGCGGGCATTCGGTCGTTATCACCAAGGGCTGTGCGACGACGATGACTGGGTGGAGCGCCTGCTTGCCCGGGACTTCGC
The DNA here is from genome assembly GCF_013608025.1 of Pseudomonas brassicacearum subsp. neoaurantiaca. Classification (GTDB taxonomy): domain Bacteria; phylum Pseudomonadota; class Gammaproteobacteria; order Pseudomonadales; family Pseudomonadaceae; genus Aquipseudomonas. The sequence goes on from NZ_VDLV01000014.1 coordinate 60,834, forward strand.
CAAGGCATACGAGGAACAGGTCCGCCTGGTGTCCACTCTGCAAAACGATCTTCATGGATGACGTACATGTCTCGCCGCACCCTGCTTTTTTTCAAGACGCTGACGTTGACGCTAGCGGTTACGACGTTGGTGGCCGGTTGTGCCAGTCTGTCGCCGTTTTCAACGATGACCAAACTCAATCTCACCCTCACTGCCAGCGATCAGCTCAACCCGGACCTCAACGGGCGGCCATCTCCTGTCGTGGTGCGCCTGTTCGAACTCAAGCATCCGGTGGCTTATGAAAACGCAGATTTCTTCAGTCTGTATGACCGTGCCAGGGAGTCCCTGGCGCCTGACTTGATCACCAGCGAAGAACTGGAGTTGCGTCCCGGCGAAACGGTCACGCTCAGGCTCAACGTCGCAGGGGGCGGTCGTTATGTCGGGGTGCTTGCGGCGTACCGGGACCTGCCTCGGACCCAGTGGCGTCAAACGCTGTCCGTCGCTACGGCGCAAGTGACTGAAGCGCATCTGATGCTCGATCAGGATGGCATTGCCAGCCATTTCGAAAGCTTTGCCAGGACGGATGACCAATGAATCACGATAAGGTCATCTGGCAGGAAGGAATGTTGCTGCGCCCACAACATTTACAGCACAACGATCGCTATTTCGATCATCAGCTCAAGCTTCGCACACGCTTGCTGGATGGTTACGCCTGGGGCTTCCTGACGCTGGAAATCGATCTGCAGTTTCTGAACATGGGGCGACTGATCATCAGCAAGGCTTCGGGTATCTTGCCAGACGGCAGCTTCTTCGAATTGAACGGTAACGCTGAGCCGCTGGCCCTGGAAGTGCCCTCCAACACCTGCAACACGCCCATCTATCTCGCCCTGCCTCTCGTGACCGGCAATCGGGTCGAGTCTCGTCGTCCCGAGCAAGCCGATGTGCTGGCGCGCTATATCACCTATGAAATGCAGGTGACCGACTCCAATGCGGCAGACGCTTTCAGCAGTCAGATCAGCTGTGGCCGCCCGGATGTACGCTTGCTGCTGGGCGAGCGGCAGGGCGACCAGGCTTTCGTCAAGTTGAAAGTTTGCGAAGTCCTTGATACCACGCCTGATGGTGGAATCAGGCTCGACGCGGATTTTGTGCCCGCGTTCATCCAGACCAAGTCATCCGGCTACCTGTTGTCATGCCTCAAGGAAGTCATTGGCATGCTTGGCCACCGGGGCGAAAGCCTCGCCGAACGGATTCTCTCCAACGGGAATGCGGGTGCGGTTCAAGTCGGCGATTTCATGATGCTGCAGTTGATCAACCGTACCGAATTGCTGCTGCGTCACTATCTGGACCTGGAGCAGGTTCACCCTGAAACCCTTTATCGAACGCTGCTTTCTCTGCTCGGCGAGTTGGCGACCTATTCAACAGACAGTAAGCGCCCTTCATTCGATCACCGCTACCAACACAGCGATCTGGGCGCGTGCTTTCGAAGCCTCATGCAGGCAATCCGGCAGGTACTGTCGATGGTGCTGGAACAGCATGCCATTGAGCTGCGATTGCAGACTCGCCAGTACGGAATCAGCGTTTCGCCGATGCATGACCTTTCACTGCTGGACTCGGCTTCGTTCGTACTGGCCGCGAGCGCCCATTGTGACAGCGAGGAGTTGCGCCATCGCTTGCCGTCGCATCTCAAGATCGGTTCGGTGGAGCGCATTCGCCAGTTGGTCAATTTGCATTTGCCGGGCATCAAGATCAGGCCTTTGCCCGTGGCGCCGCGGCAGATTGCGTTCCATGCCAACAAGACCTATTTCCTCCTTGAACCCAGTGTCGAGGACCTTGCCCAGGTGAAGCGTTCAGCGGGCTTTGCCTTTCATGTGTCGGGTGAATTCGCTGAGCTGGAACTGAATTTTTGGGCCATCAGGAACTGACTGACATGGATAAGGACATGCCTCAAGACGACATTACCGTCCTGCTCGATTTTCACGGACAGCGCCCGGCTTCGGGTCCTTTGACCGACGCTGCCGCGCCGCCGCGTATCGAACAGCTGGAAGATCGAATGATTTATGCCGCACGCCAGCCACGGTCCCGAAGGTTCGTGACCAGCCTTAATCCCCTGGTGGAGGCTGCGTCGGGGTTGTTGGCCCAGATGATGTCGCTCAAGCGGGGCCGCGAGCGCGCAGACCTGAATGACCTCAAGCAGGAATTGACCTTGGAGTTGAAGCAGTTCGAAGCCTTGGCGTTGCACGCCAACGTCGAGCAAAGCGAGGTGGTCGCTGCTCGTTACGTGCTGTGCACGGTGCTTGATGAGGCCGTCGTCGTCACGTCGTGGGGATACGGCAGCGGTTGGTCGCAAATCAGCCTGCTCAGCACCTTTCACAATGAAACGTTCGGCGGCGAAAAAGTTTTCCAATTGCTTGATCGCTTGTTGAAAGATCCGGTGAAGCATTTGCACATGCTGGAGCTGCTTTATCTTTGCCTGTCTTTGGGCTTTGAGGGCAAATATCGGGTCCAGGCACGCGGGGGGTTCGAGCTCGTTGGCATCCGCGACGCGCTGTATCGCTCGATCCGTCAGGTACGCGGCGATGCACCGCGCCAACTTTCACCCCGTTGGGAAGGGCTCGTTGCCCCACCTCGCCGTCCGGTGCGGGTTGTTCCTGCCTGGACCGTGGCGTTTTTTACCCTGGCTTGTCTGGGTGTGATGTACGCGGGCTTCGCGTGGGTGTTGGACGAGCAGCGCGAAAGCATCCTGCAACCCTATCAATTACTAGAGCCGGCTGTGGTTCAAGCGCAGCCGTAAACAGGGACGTGTCATGAAATCGCTTTTCAGAAAAGTGGGGGCCGGTCTGCGCCAGACTTGGGTCTGGACGTTGTCATGTGCGCTTTGTACGGCAGGGCTGGTCTGGTTTTTCGGGCCGTTGCTGGCGATCGACGATCATAAATTCTGGGCATCTCCGACGGCGCGCTTGTTGACGATCAGCCTGTTGTTGCTGGCGTGGGGCCTGGGTATGGTTTTCTTCAACGAGCGATCCGGGAAGATAAAATCTCCCAGCCAACCCGATCCCGACCCGTCTCGCACGCTTGGCCAGGCCAGGGTCGACGATGAACGGCGAGAAATTCGCTCGCGCTTCAAGAGGGCGCAGAGAACATTTCCAAGCGTCTATCCCGGTGGCGGGAAACGCAGCCTCGAGGACTTGCCCTGGTATTTGCTGATTGGCCCGACCGCCAGCGGCAAGACCAGCCTGCTGGAGCGTTCAGGCCTCGAATTTGCGTTCGATGGCGTTGAACGAAAGCCCCTGCTCGACAGGACCGGTACCCGTGATTGCGACTGGTATTGTTCCGAACAAGCGGTGTTGATGGACACCGCCGGTCGCTATCTGACCCAGACGGATAAACAGGTGGATGGTAGCGCCTGGAGCGTCTTGCTCGACCTTCTGCGTCGAGACCGCCGGGGTCGTCCCCTCAATGGTGTGCTGGTGGCGGTGCCGGCTGAAGTCCTATTGCAGGGTTGTGAGGAAGACGTCATCGACCTGGCCGGCCAGATTCGTAGCCGTGTGCAGGAGATTCAACGACAACTGCGCGCCAACGTGCCGATTTACCTGGTGCTCAGCAAGGCGGACACCATCCCTGGCTTCAATGAGTTCTTCGATTCGCTGACGCGTGAGGAAGCCGATCAGGTGTTGGGGGCGAGCTTCAGTGGGGCGCAGCGCGGTTGCGACATGGCCATGTTGCGTGGCGAGTTCGAGGCGCTGTTGCAGAGGCTCAATAGCCAGTTGCTCCTGCGTTTGCACCAGGAGCGCGACAGTGAATGCCGTGGCCTCGTCCTGGATTTCCCACAACAACTGGCGCAGCTCGGACCTCACCTGTGCCTGCTGTTCGAGCTGGCTTTCAGGGGCGAGGCGTGTCCGCTACGAGGGTTCTATCTGACCAGCGCTGCCGCGTCATCTCGCCTGGCAGGCGGACAGGCATCGCAACCACGTGAAACGGGCAACGGACAATTCATCCATCATCTGTTCACCCGAGTCATTTTCCCGGAGGCCGATTTGGCGGGCCCCGATCAGCGTGAGCGAAGCCGCATTGATTGGCGGCGGCACGCTATCTACCTCGGTGCGCTCACCACCCTCGGGTTGTTCGGAGGGTTGTGGGCAAATGGTTACAGGGCTAATCATGAGCGTCTGGAACATCTGCGAACGTTGGCGCAACGTTGGGATCTGCATCGTCCGGCGCTGGGGGCGAACTATGATCCCGTCGGGATGCTCGAATCGCTTGATATCCGTTTCAAGGCAACGGAGGTTTTTCCACCTGCCAAGGCTGTGCCGTTGTACGAGCGCATCGGTTTGTACCAAGGGGAGGCGGCCAGTTCCGCAGTGCTTGGTGCTTATGAGCGGGAATTAAAGACGCAGCTCCTGCCCCAGGTTGCGCAGATGTTGGAAGAGCACATCCACGGCCGCTTGAGTGAGCGCGAAAATCTGCTCGACAGCCTGCGCGCGTACTTGATGCTGGCCCAGCCCGAACGTCGCGATCACCCTTGGCTCATGGACTGGGTCACTCGAGAATGGTCGCTGCGCTATCCCGGTAACGAGGCGGTGCAAAACGGTTTGAAGGACCATTTCGAGCGTTTGCTGGAACAGCCTTTCGTCTTGGAGATCAACCAGCCGCTCGTGGCCCAGGCACGGGACGCGTTGCGCAGTGAGTCCCAGGCTACAGTCGTTTATCGGATGCTGCGGGAGCAGGCAAGCCACTTGCCGAGATACAGCCTCGACCAATACCTTGGTCCCCAAGGGACATTGCTGGTTGGCACTGATCGTGTCATCCCGGGTTTTTATACCCGACAGGGTTACGAGCAACATTTTTCAACTCAAGGCACCCGGCTGATCAGCGGGTTGCTACGGGACAATTGGGTCCTGGGTGAAGGCGCGAGCCTCAGCGGAAAAGACATGCGCCAGCTCCTGGTCGAGCTCGAACAGTTTTATTTCCGTGATTATGCCGACCATTGGAGCGAAGCAATCGGACGGGTCACCTTGCAAACGACGCACAACGCAGGCGAGATGGCCGACCTACTGGCGGGGCTGACATCAGCCCAGTCGCCAGTCCTGCGATTGCTGGTGCAGGTACGTGAACACACACGCATCCAAGGCCTTGTCGAACCCGTGGACAAGCCGGTGCAAACGCCCGGAAACAGCGACAGTACCGTTACGCAGCTTGTGTCTGCGGCCGTGCAACGCGTCGATTCGTTGGCGACCTCATTGCCGGATAGCGGACAAAAATCCCTTCGACGGCGTTTCGAACCGTTGCACCGCTTGCTTGAGCCTGACAATAGCCCCTCTGTGGACCTGACCTTGGCCTTGCAAGCGCTCGAAGACACCCATGCGCAGTTGGCGCCCCTGGCCCGGGCCAGTGATCCGGAGCAAGCCGCATTCGAATTGGCGAAGCGTCGCATGGGTGGTCAGCGAGATGCGCTGAGTAACCTGCGTAGCGCGTCGACTCGTTTGCCGCGCCCGTTCGAAGGGTGGTTCAACGGGTTGGCCGACGATGGCTGGCGCATCGTACTGAGTGACTCGTACCGTCACCTTAACCAGCGCTACCAGGGCGAACTGTACGGTTTTTATCGCAAGGCAATCGGCAAGCGGTATCCGTTCAGCGCACACAGTGCCAGTGACGTCGCGATCAATGATTTTCGAGAGTTCTTCAAGGACCAGGGCATCGTCGACCGATTCTTCGAAAGTTATATGCGGCCTTTCGTCAGCGGTACCCCTGGAAACTACCGTCTGCGTAGCTTCGACGGGCAGAGCTTGCCAATGTCCAGAACCTATCTGGATCAAATGGCGGCGGCCCATACGATCCGCCAGGGTTTTTTTATCGACAATCCAGCCGAGCCACAGATTCAGTTCAAGCTTGAGCCCTACACACTTGACCCGGCCGTGAGTCGATCCGAATTTCGTTTCGGCGACAAGACGCTGGAGTACCGTCACGGGCCTATACAGCCGTTGGCCTTCACTTGGCCAACTGACGCGCAAGGCGGCCGGACCTCCCTGCTATTGGATCGAATGGCCGGTGGGCGGGGAGTCGGTATCGAAAAGAATACCGGGCCGTGGTCGCTGTTTCGTCTGTTCGACTTAATGCAGGCCGAGTACCTGGCTGGTCGTGATGTTCGTGTGCTCAAGGCCGATCTCGGCGGGTTGCGGGCCAATTTCCTGTTGACGAGCCAGCGCACACCGAACCCTTTCGATATGACGGTGCTGCGCACTTTCAGAATGCCGGCGCAGCTCTGATGCATCATGCCAGCCACTGGCGTAGCGCTGCGCGGACAGACACTGGCAAGGTTCGTCAGCGCAACGAGGATGCTTTCCTGGAATGCCCGAAACGGGGGCTATGGGCAGTGGCGGACGGAATGGGCGGTCACTCGGGCGGCGATATTGCCAGTCAATTGATCATCGCCAATCTGGCCGAGCTGCCCCTGCACCGAGACTTCGACGCGCGCTTGAACGCCGTGCGCCAATGTCTGCGTTGGACCAATCGGCGGTTGAGCCAGGAACTGACCGTCACGGCGGCAAATCCGCTCGGCATCATGGGCAGCACGGTGGTGGCGCTATTGTTGGAAGGTCGCCGTGCGGCATGTGTCTGGGCGGGCGACAGCCGCTGTTATCTCTGGCGCGGTGGGCATTTATACCAACTGTCCAGGGATCACTCGCTGCGCGAGCAAATGATCGCTGAATGCCGCTTCAGTCGTGACGAAGCAAATACTCATCCCGCCGCGAAGGCGTTGACGAGAGCGATAGGCGCTTCGCAAGAGTTGAGGCTCGGCATATTGGAACTGGATGTTCAGCGTGGCGATAAATTCTTGTTGTGCACCGATGGTGTTTATCAGGATCTGGATAGCCAAACCCTTGGCGACGCCATGAGCCTGCCGTCTCCAGGAAAGGTGCTCGACCGTCTTTTCGAGGGAGTTTTGAGGGGCGCTGCGCGGGATAACCTGACGGCTGTGGTGATTGGCGCGTGAACAGCCTCGAATCGGCACAAGCGACCTCGCGTGACGGCGAGTGTCGTCCGACCTGTTTCGTCCCCACCGATGCATCGCCTACGCTGGAACCGAGCCAACCTTGTGCCGGCGAAACGCCGAAGATACTCGCGGGACGCTATCGCCTGGAACGCTTGCTTGGAGCCGGTGGCATGGGCGTCGTATATCGCGCCCGAGACCTTCTTCATGAGCAGTACGGTGACCCGGATCCGTACATTGCACTGAAGATGCTAAGCGGGGTGTTTGACGGGTCACCTGACGCGAGCTCGCTGCTTTACAGCGAATTCGCCCTGACTCGACGCTTGCTGCATCCAAACGTATTGCGTCCATTCACTTTCGAAGTGGACGCCGCCCACCGACTTGCCTTTATCACCATGGAACTCATGCGCGGCATGACGCTGGACAAGTTACTTTGCGAACGGCCCCTCGGTCTCTCTTGGCCCGAATTGAAAATGATAGCCGTGCCGCTGCTCGGTGCTCTTGCCTATGCCCATGACCGAGGCGTGCTGCACGGTGACATCAAGCCAAGCAACGTCATGGTGTGTGAAGACGGTGTGCGCTTGTTTGATTTCGGCCTGGGCCTGGCTGAAAAAGGCCCGTTGAAAGGCTTGCCCTCGTTGAATCGCCACCGCCTCAACGCTTGGACCCCAGGCTACGCCGCCCCCGAATTGCTCGAAGGCGCACCGCTCTGCGCACGCGCCGACCTCTACAGCCTGGCTTGCGTGCTCTACGAACTGGCGTGCGGCAAACATCCGTTTCAACGTTTACCTTCGAACCAGGCGCGCGATACCGGGCTGGAGCGCCAGCTCAAGGCACCGAGAAAGCTGCCGCGGCGCTGCTGGGTGGCGTTGCGCGAGGCGTTGGCGTTTGATCCGGCGCGGCGCGGAATCAGTGCCGCGCGGTTGCGGGAGGTGTGGGCGGGTGGAGCTTTTTGGTGGTGAAGGGCTGTTGGGTTTGTCGTTCAGTTGGATATGCATCGTTCGATAGCGGCGGCATGTCATCTACGGAGTTCTCAACATGAATGCGCTCCGTGGCGAGGGAGCTTGCTCCCGCTGGGCTGCGTAGCGGCCCTAAAATCTTGCGGTCGCTGCGCAACCGAGCGGGAGCAAGCTCCCTCGCCACGGGGTTTGATGGTGCGGCGACTATCGCGGGTCGACGTTATCCAACACATGGTCAGCCAGCTACTGGCTTTAGATAAAAGTCCAATGCGCGCGTAGCTGCTTCTTCGAGTTGCTTGGCGCTTCGCGATGAGGCCCGTTCAATCGTTCGCAGTTTTGGGCGGAGCCAATGCCTCCAAAGCTGCCTTGCGCTCATCAGCCGTCAGCTGGCCGAGCTTTTCAACCGCGCCATAAAACGCCAGCCAATCCCCGCCCTCACGCTTGAACAGCGCCGCAAACGCCGGCACCCATTGGTCGTACAGGCCGAAGGGCAACAGGCGGGCGTTGTTCAAAGGTGCATAGATCCAGGCGTCATAGCGCTTGTCGCCAGCCCATTGGCCGTCGCGCACGCGTTCGTAGTCGTTGCGCAGGCGTTCGAATTCCTCTGCCTTGCGCTGGCGCATCTGTTCGGCCGACAGGGGCTGGGCGTAGAGGGTTTCCAGGCGTTGGCGGGTGTCGAGGATCAGTTGGATGAACTGGTCGCGCTGGCGCAATGGGTCGCCATTGTCTGGCGCCAGCCCGCGATGGGCGCGCCATTGGCGGGTGCCTTCCTGTTCGACGAAGGTGGCGAAGGATTCGTTGAATGCCGTGTCGTCCTTCACGTAGAAGCGCTGGTGCGCCAGTTCATGAAAGATCAGCGTCGCCAGGCGCTCGTCGCCCCAGTGCAGCATCGAACTCAAAATCGGGTCGTTGAACCAGCCCAATGTCGAATAGGCCTCTACACCACCGATCGACACATCCATGCCCTGCAAGCGCTGCAACGCGGCCTCGCCTCGGGCGGCGTCCTGGCTGTAATAGCCGCGATACGCCACGCAACCGGCGATGGGGAAACAGTGGTTTTGCGGGGCCAGGGAAAACTCCGGGGTGGCGAAGACGTTCCAGACGACAAAGGGGCGGCCGATGTCCGCGTACAGGCGATAACTTTTGTTTTCGGGCAGGTGCAGGTGTGCGCTGGCGAATGCCCGCGCCTCAAGTGCCTGGCTCAGGTGTGCGCGCAATTTTGGATCGCGGGCGGGGTCGGCAATGACGCGGTCGATCGGTTCCCGGGCTTGCAGCAGTCGCAGTTGTCCACTGGCGAGCTGGCCGTAATAGCCAACGCTTGCACAACCGTTGAGTAACAAAAGCAGGAAGGCTGGAAACAAAATCCGGAAAACACGGTCGAGTAACCGATGGCGTGAACGCTGCCTGATCAATTTGGAATCATCCTGGGAAGTCTGCCCCCAGACTATCTCGCCTGCCCGGAGCTTCGCTATGCGCGTGTTAATGCTGACAAGTGGCCTGTTGCTGCTGACCGGTTGTGCCGGTTTGCCGAATCCCGATCCTTCTCAAGCGTGGATTGACCTCGGTAACCATCAGGACACCGCGCTGCAAGCCTTGGAAGTCGATGACAAAGCCTCCATCGACCGGCGTTATTTTGAAGTGCAACCCGGCAGCCATGAGCTGACGGTGCGTTATCAATTTGCCGTGGAGCCCGGCAACATCGGCCCGAATGCCGAGCCGCTGTGGCGTGATTGCCGGTTGAACGTGAAATTCAAGGATTTCAATGCGGGCCAGCGCTATCAGTTGCAGGCGGGCAGCATCGGCTTCCGTCCGTGGGCCAAGCTTTACGACCAGCAGCGCAAAGTGGTGGGCCAAGGCATGCCGGCGGGCTGTCAGCAAAGCTGATTGGCGCTATGCTCGGCGCCTGACTTCAGGATTATTCGCCATGCGCCTGACCACGCTGTTTTTGGCCCTTGTGACGTTGAACGGATGCACAACGAGCCCACTGCCCCCGTTGGACCCGAACATGGCTTGGGTCGATTTTGCCACCCCAATGCCGGGCGGCAGGTTGCTGATGGCTGAACGGCTGGATGGCAAGCGCCTGCAGGATGGACGTTTCTTCCAGGTCTCGCCGGGTAGCCACGAGTTGGAGGTGCGCTTCGACTTCGAGGTGCCTGGCGGAGGCGGGGGGCTGGGCATGATGAGCGAACCGAAAGAGCGGCTCTGCTACCTGATCATCCGCTACGAGCACTTCGAGGCCGGCCAGCGTTATCGCCTGGAAGCTCGCAACCTGGCGTATTCCCCAAGCGCCCGGCTCTATAACGCCAAGCGCGAAATCGTTGCCGAGGATCGACAAGCCAATTGCCTGATGTAGCGCAGCCTAGCGGTCGTTCTTCTGGTAGATGATTTTCTTGGTGCCATTCTCGCAAGTGCCCACCACCATGTTCTGGTCGTGGACTTCGTCATTGGTGACGATTTCCAGGGTGTAGGACGTGACGCCCTGGGCCTGGATCTTGGCTTCGATCTCGGTCTTGAGTTCTTCGCAGGGCTTGGGGGCCGCGAGGACCGAAGTGGCCAATACGCAACCGACGACGGCCAGGGCAAATCGTTTCATGCTCGAATTCCTCGATACAGCGCGCACTGCCTGTGCGCTGAAACTGCAGGCTTGCATTCGATCACAATTGTCTTCGGGTAAATAGCTCGCGAATCGAAGAAGACCGCAGCCTTTGGCTGGCTGCGGTCTTCCCGGCCCATCAACTCACCAGCGTCGCCTCCAGGGTGATCTTGGCGTTGAGCACCTTGGACACCGGGCAACCTTCCTTGGCCTTGTTGCTCAGCTCTTCGAATTGCTGTTGGCTGGCGCCGGGGATCTTGGCCTTGAGGATCAGCTTGATGGCGGTGATCGCAAAGCCGCCATCGACCTGGTCCAGGGTCACTTCAGCGTTGGTGTCGATGCTGTCGGCCTTGAGCCCGGCGTCGCCGAGGATCATCGAAAAGGCCATGGAAAAGCAGCCCGCATGGGCCGCGCCGATCAATTCTTCCGGGTTGGTGCCCTTGCCGCCTTCGAAACGGGCCTTGAAACCATAGGGCGCTTCGCGCAACACGCCGGTTTCCGTGGAGATGGAGCCGATGCCGGTCTTCAGGTCACCTTCCCAGTGAGCCGATGCTTTCTTGACGATAGCCATGTGTGCCTCCTCATGATCCGGCGCGAGGGTTCGCGCCTGGGTATTTTTCAGTGCCAGGATTGTGAGGATAGACCGGTCGATAAAGTTCACCCGGCCGATTAGTCGACCAATTTAGTAGGAAAATTCTTCGCTACTATTGAAACTCGGGTATATGCCCACATTCTTAGGACACACCTAGAGAAACGGCAGGCTTTCGCCCATAGGAAAGCTCGTACGCCGTTGGAGATGCCGGCCCATGAAACAGCTGTCCGAAGTGAAGTTTTCAACCCTCGACCTTGTGCCCGTCCGCGCTGATGGCAATGCCGCCCAGTCCTTGCGCAACTCCCTGGATCTGGCGCAGCACGTGGAAAAGTATGGCTACACCCGTTTCTGGGTGGCCGAGCACCACAACATGGACGGCATCGCCAGCTCCGCGACGGCGGTTTTGCTCGGCTATCTGGCGGGAGGCACGTCGACCATCCGCGTCGGCTCCGGCGGGGTCATGCTGCCCAATCATGCGCCGTTGGTGATCGCCGAGCAGTTCGGCACGCTGGAGAGCCTCTTTCCGGGCCGGATCGACCTCGGGTTGGGCAGGGCGCCGGGTTCGGACCAGATGACCGCCCGTGCCCTTCGTCGCGAGCGCTCCGGCAGCGCCGATGACTTCCCTGATGACGTGGCTGAACTGATGCGTTACCTCGGCCCGCGAACCCCGGACCAACGCATCATCGCCATGCCCGGTACGGGTACCAATGTACCGGTGTGGCTGTTGGGTTCGAGCCTGTTCAGTGCGCAACTGGCGGGAGAGCGCGGTTTGCCCTACGCATTCGCCTCCCATTTCGCACCGCGCTTCATGCATGAGGCGATTCGTATCTATCGCAACCACTTCAAGCCGTCGGCGGTACTGGACAAGCCTTACGTCATGCTCGGCGTACCGCTGGTCGCAGCGGATACCGATGAACAGGCCGATTACCTGGCAACGTCGGTGTACCAGCGGATCCTGGCGTTGATGCGCGGCCAGAGCCTGGTGCAGCGCCCGCCAGTGGAAACCATGAATGGTCTGTGGTTGCCCCATGAGAAAGAAGCCGTGGGCGACTTCCTTGGCCTGGCTATGATCGGCAGCCCGCAGAAAATCCGCGCCAAGTTGGAAGTCTTGATCGAGCAGACCCAGGCCGATGAGCTGATTTTCACCAGCGACCTGTATGAACACACTGACCGCCTGCACTCATATGAGCTGCTGGCGCAGGTCATGAAAGGCTGAGTCGCGGCCATAAAAAAGCCGACGCGGTGCGTCGGCTTTGATATTCAGCAGTTATTTCTTGTAGACGATTTCCTTCGAACCGCCCTCACAGGTGCCGACGACTTTTCCGTCGGCCGCTGCGCCTTTCTCTACAACTTCCAGCGTATAACCCGACACACCTTTGGCTTCAAGCTTCGCCGCGATTTCGCTTTTCAGCTCTTCGCAGGGCTTGCCGGCCGCAAAGGTGGTACCCGCAAGGCTCAGCAATCCCAGGGCCACCATCCACTTCTTCATCGCTCGCACTCCTTGGTCGGATCAAATAGAGAGGTATCGCAAAGGCGCGACGCATCAACCATAGCGCATCGCCATTCCCTATGGCACTCCGCCAGTGTGCAAGTTCAAAGCACTCAGCTGTTGGCGATCCGGAACCCGACCTTGATGGTTACCTGGAAATGCGCAGCCCGACCGTTTTCGATGTGACCGCGGGTTTCGGTGACTTCGAACCATTCCAGGTGCTTGAGGCTTTTGCTGGCCTCGGCCAAGGCATTGTTGATGGCATCTTCAATGCTGGTGGGAGACGAGCCGACCAGCTCGACCTTCTTGTACGTGTGGTGATCACTCATGACGTTCTCCTTGGTTGTCTGTAACAGCCTAGCAGCGATTTTTCGCCTTACATGTGGCGCCGTTTGCGCTTGGAAAGTTCAGATTTACTGCACTTTCCCAAACGGCCGCAGTCCCAATCCACACACGCTACTCAACCACTGCAGGAGAGAGCCACCATGGCCAGCACTTCGTTACGCAAAGCCTCGTTGCAAAGCATGGAAGCGGAGATCGAGAGTCTGCTCAAGTCGTTGGAAAGCCTGAAGGACGACGCGTCGGACGAGTCGCGTAGAACCCTCAAGTCGCTCAAGGCAAACGCCGAGAATGCGCTGAAACATTCCCGGCATCTGCTCAGCGATGCGTATGAAGAGGTCAAGGTGAAAACCCGTGAAACCGGGATCGCCACGCGCGACTACGCTCAGGAACACCCTTGGACCACGGCCGGCGTTGCAGTTGGCGCGCTGGGTCTGCTGGCCGCTTACTTGTTGTGCAAGCGCGGTGACTAATTCGATGGGTTCAGCTCTTGCCTGAGCCATTGCGCCAATTGCCGGGCGCGCCCGTCCGCGGCGCGCTTGGGCAGCCACAACGCCAGCCGCGCCGAGGTTTCACTAAAACCCCACGGCGCGACCAGGCGACCGGCACGAAGGTCCTCGGCCACCAGCGGCTCGGGTGCGATTGCCACGCCGAGCCCGGCCACGGCAGCTTCCAGTAAATAATACAAATGCTCGAAACCTTGCCCGAACTTCAGCGCCTGGGGTTCAAGGGCGTTTTGCTGTGCCCAAGTTGGCCAGGCCTGGGGGCGGGAGGTGGTGTGCAAGAGCGGTTCGCCCAGCAACTCGCTGGCGGGTGCGTTGCATAAACGGGTGAATTCGGCGTAACGCGGACTGATCACCGGGCCGATCCGTTCGCTGGTCAGTTCGTACACTTGCATGTCGGCCGGCCAGGGCGGTTCGGCGAATACCAGCAGAGCATCCAGCCCCGGGCGTCTCGGGTCGAGGTCGCCTTCGCCAGCGGACAGGTGTAAGCGCAAGTCGGGCAGATCGGCATTCAACCTGCCAAGTCGAGGAATGAACCAACGCGCCAACAAGCTTCCCGAGCAGCCCAGCACGAACGGGGCATCCGCCGTGCTTTGCGTGAGTTCGGCGCAAACAGTGCGCAGGCGTTCGAATGCGTCGGCACTGGCGTCGCGCAGACGCACGCCTGCATCTGTGAGTTTCAGGCCTCGCCCTTCCTTGCTGAACAAGCTGACACCCAAGTGTTCTTCCAGCACCTTCAATTGACGACTGACGGCGCCGTGGGTGACGTGAAGCTGTTCTGCCGCCTGGCTTACGCTGTTCAGGCGGGCGGTGGCTTCGAAGGCGCGCAAGGCATTGAGGGGAGGCAGGTCGCGGCTCATGGTATCTGTGAGTTTTCCTGACAAGTTGCGGCGATCTTATCGGTTTTCAGGACGGGATGTCAGGGGTAGAGTGAGCCTCATTGTCTTTCTACGCATTTGCCTGGAGCGCCTGATGACCCAGCCTACGACCCCCTTCAACCTGCGCAGCGGTCCTGATGCCAACGGCCTGTTTGGCGCGTTCGGCGGCCGTTATGTCGCGGAAACGCTGATGCCGCTGATCCTTGATCTGGCCCGTGAATACGAAGTGGCGAAGGAAGATCCTGCGTTCATCGAGGAATTGGCCTACTTCCAACGGGATTATGTCGGTCGTCCCAGCCCGCTGTATTTCGCCGAACGCCTGACTGAATACTGTGGCGGTGCAAAAATCTACCTCAAGCGCGAAGAGCTGAACCACACCGGCGCGCACAAGATCAACAACTGCATCGGTCAGATCCTGCTGGCGCGGCGCATGGGCAAGAAACGCATCATCGCCGAGACCGGCGCCGGCATGCACGGCGTGGCGACGGCCACCGTGGCCGCGCGTTTTGGTCTCGATTGCGTGATCTACATGGGCACCACCGACATCGAACGTCAGCAGGCCAACGTGTTTCGCATGAAACTGCTCGGCGCCGAAGTCATCCCGGTGGTCGCCGGTACTGGCACCCTCAAGGATGCGATGAACGATGCACTGCGCGACTGGGTGACAAACGTCGACAGTACGTTCTACCTGATCGGCACCGTCGCCGGCCCACACCCTTATCCAGCGATGGTCCGCGATTTCCAAGCCGTGATCGGCAAGGAAACCCGCGATCAACTGCAAGCCCAGGAAGGTCGTCTGCCGGACAGCTTGGTGGCGTGCATCGGTGGCGGCTCCAACGCCATGGGCCTGTTTCATCCATTCCTGGATGACAAGAGCGTCGAAATCATCGGCGTCGAAGCGGCGGGCTACGGCATCGAGACCGGCAAGCATGCGGCGAGCCTGAACGGCGGTGTTCCAGGCGTATTGCACGGCAACCGTACCTTCTTGTTACAGGATGAAGACGGCCAGATCATCGACGCTCATTCGATCTCCGCCGGCCTCGATTACCCCGGCATCGGCCCTGAACATGCCTGGTTGCACGACATTGGCCGCGTCCAATACACCTCGGTCACCGACGCGGAAGCGTTGGAAGCGTTCCATAAGTGCTGCCGCCTGGAAGGGATTATTCCTGCCCTGGAAAGTGCCCATGCCTTGGCCGAAGTGTTCAAGCGTGCGCCAAACCTGCCCAAGGATCACCTGATGGTGGTCAACCTGTCCGGTCGTGGCGACAAAGACATGCAAACCGTGATGCACCACATGGAACAGTCCCAGCAGGAGAAACACTGATGAGCCGCCTGCAAACCCGTTTTGCCGAACTCAAGGAACAGAACCGCGCCGCCCTGGTAACTTTCGTCACGGCTGGCGACCCCGACTACGACACCTCGCTGGCGATCCTCAAGGGCTTGCCTGGCGCTGGCGCCGATGTCATCGAGTTGGGCATGCCGTTCACTGACCCGATGGCCGACGGCCCAGCGATCCAGTTGGCGAACATCCGCGCCTTGGGGGCCCAGCAGAACCTGGCGAAAACCCTGCAAATGGTTCGTGAGTTCCGCAAGGACAATGCCGAGACGCCGCTGGTGCTGATGGGTTACTTCAACCCGATCCACCGTTATGGCGTGCAGCGTTTCATTGGCGAAGCGTTGGACTCTGGCGTTGATGGCTTGATCGTCGTGGACATGCCGCCTGAGCACAACAGCGAACTGTGCGAACCGGCCCAGGCTGCGGGCTTGGACTTTATCCGCCTGACCACGCCAACCACGGATGATGTGCGTTTGCCCACTGTGCTCAATGGCAGTTCCGGTTTTGTGTACTACGTGTCGGTCGCCGGCGTGACCGGTGCCGGCGCCGCGACACTGGAGCATGTGGAGGAAGCTGTTGCTCGCCTGCGTCGCCATACCGATTTGCCGATCAGCATTGGTTTCGGTATCCGCACGCCGGAGCAGGCGGCAGCCATTGCGCGGTTGGCTGACGGGGTAGTGGTTGGCTCTGCGCTGATCGACCATATCGCCAGTGCCGATACGTCGGAACAGGCGATCGATGGGGTGCTGAGCCTGTGTGCCGCTTTGGCTGATGGCGTGCGCAAGGCGCGTTGTAGCTGATTCACGATTCGGCTTTCAGCAACGAAAAAGGGGTTCGGAATCTGGTTCCGAACCCCTTTTCGTTGATAGGTACTTGAGCGGCTCCCTCTCACAATCAGGGCAGCTCCAGTCCGCCTCCAGCCTTGTGCAGCTTGCGCAAATGCTCGCCGATTTCTTTCACATTGGCCTCGCTCGCAGCAATTTCAGCGGCGCGGCTCGGCTCAAGGAGGGCGCGGACTTCTTTATCCAGGTCGCCGGTCAGCGTTTGAAGCTGTTTCTGGCGCAGGCTGCTTTCCGATTCCAGTCGCTGCCATTCGCCGGGCTGTGGCAAGCCGTAGCCAGTGCTGCCCAGCAGTTCGGCCGGACGGCTCAGGAAGCCGCTGTTGGCGAGGATCTGTTGCAATGTCGCGTTAGCTCGCTCCATGCCGCCGTTCTGAAGTTCACGGGCCCCGAGGTAGCGCTGCTTGACTTCATCCTGGGCCAACAGCAATTGTCGACGGAAGCTGGCCTGTTCCAGCAAAAGCAGTGCAGCACTGGTGCGCAGATCGGCTTGCTCAAACCAGACGCGGCGTTCGGCGGCGTCCAGTGCGAGCCAGTCTTCGACGGTTTGTTGCTGGATGGGCAGACGTTTTTTCAATACGTCGAACATGGCCTGGTAGCGCTCGCGGAACGAGTCGAAACGGTAACCCAGACGCAAGGCCTCCTTGGGATCGTCCAGCACACTGGTGTCGGCCAGGCCACGGCCTTTGAGCACTTCCAGCAAACCGTTGGGCATGATGCTGTCCAAGCCCTTGAGTTGTTCATTGTTACTGCCGCTGCGCAATAACTTCAGGCTTTCCACCGCGCAATTATTGGACAGGAAGTAATAGTTGCCGTCATAGCTCCAGTGCATTTCGGCAGCATGCTCGACCGTTTCCTCGATCTCTGTGCGCGACAGCTTGAGGGGTACCGACGCCAGGCTGCGCAGTTCGGTCTTGGTATATTCGTCGATCACCTGGGCCAGCGGCAGTACGAATAGGCGCGACGGGTATTTGCCTACCAGGCCATCCCAACTCGATAGTTGAACGTCGCCTACGAAGGCGCGGTACGACAGCACCAGATGTTGATCGAGATCCAATCGGCAGTCTGGTCCACGCGGTCGGCCCGGCGCGCAGATCACCAGCCGGAGCATGCTGTGGCCCCAACGGCTGACCCAGTTCTGGTTGGCTTCGGCCAATAGGTAGTCGATGGCATAGACGCGTTCCGGATCCACCTTGCCGAGAGGCGTCTTGGCGAAATCGTTGCCGGCGTTGAGAAACGCAAACGACTTGGCGCAGCTGTCCTTGGCGGCCGGCGCCCAACCGAAGTGTTCCTGGTAATAGCGATACAGGGCGGGGCGTCGGCAGGCATAGCTCGGGTCCAGGAGAAAGTACTCCATGTTGACCGCGACAAATTCCTTGGGACTGCTCGTCTCGTAGAGGTCTGGGCTGCGGGCGACCTGGCGGTTGTGCTGTTCCCGTTCACCGCGACGGCCGACATATTGCGGCCAGCCCGCGAGATCAAGCAGGCGCGGATCATCGCTGAGCGTGAAGCGACGGCCATTCTGGCCCCGACACTCATCCGGCAGGCCGATCAATCCGGCACTGTCGTCGCGTCGGGTACAGCGTTGGATCAGCGCGCGCTCGGCACTCGGCCATAGGCGCGAGCGGTCATAAATGTGGGTCAATTCGTGCAGGACGGTGGCAAGCATTTCACGCCGTACCGTGCCGTGGGGACGCTGGGTCTTTTGCGTGGCAGCGCTGCCGTCGGTGAGGCTGTCCAACAGGTTTCGGTTGAGATCCAGTTGCGACACCAGCGAAGCCTGGCCGTAGGCATTGGCGGGCATCTGGTCAGTCCAACCGACATCGATGCGCCGATCCAGTCGCTCGATGAAGCGCGGGGGCAACGCCTGCATGGCTTCATCGAGCAGCGCCTGGCTGGCCTGCTGTTGCGCCGGGCTCAGCCCGTCGCCATTGAGGTGTAGCTGCAGGCCGGCCTGGGCGTTGCCGCCCATGAGCAGCATGACCCCGGCCATCAGCCAGGCGGCGAGCCGCCTCACAATGCGAGGATGGCTTCGGCGAGAACCTGGTCGCTGGCGTCACGGGCTTCCGGTACCCGGGTACGCAAGGTGTCGAAAGCGGCTTCGAGATGAGCACCACGAATTTCGCCATTGCTGGCGACGAAGCTGGCCGCGTCGTCGTGGGCTTCGCGGACGATTTTCGAATCACGGATGGAAGTAGTGGTGTCGGATGTGAAATCGATCGTGCGCTGGGAGGCGCGAACGATGATGTTACTGGTGGCTACCAGGGTGTGTGCCTGGGCCACATCGGCCAACACCAGCAGGCCTAGGGCGGCAGCAATCAGCGGGCTACGCATGGAACGACTCCGGAAAATGAAGATAACTATTGGACGAGAATTGCTTGTGCCAGTTCAAGGTCGCCGACGTGAAGTTTTGGTTGGGTCCGGCGCAGGTAATCCAGGGCCGACTCCAACTGCGCACTTCGCAACTGTCCGTCACTGGCCACAAATGCCGCTGCGTCATCGCGAGCGGCAGCGACCAGTTTATTGTCGAAGGGCGCGGAGGTCACCAGGCTTGTGGCATAACCGCTGGCTACCACTTGCTGGGTGGACACGTCGAAAGCATGGGCCGGGGCAGCCCAGCATGTAGCGATACAGAACGAGACGAACAGATGTTGGTAAAAACGCATGGGACTCGACGGTTGATGGCGAGCCTGAAGGCTAGCGCAAACCAGCGGGCCAGAGCCAGCGTTGAAACATCGGAACACCTTTTGGCGCCCGATGTTTCATGTTCCATCAAATGGCCAGGATGGCCTGGGCCAGCTGTGCATCGGTTGCGTTGAGCTGCGGTGCCTGCTGGCGGATGTAATCGAGGGCGCTCTCCAGCTTCACGCCGCGAATCGCGCCGTTGCTGGCGACGAAGCTTGCCGCGTCGTCTCGGGCGGCCTGGACGATCTTGTTGTCTCGCAGCGACGAAGTCGCATCGGAGGTTACGTCGGATGTGGCCTTGAGTGCGCCTACGATAGAGTCAGTGGTGACGATAAAGCTGCTGGCATTGGAATGGGCGGCTACGGCCAACAGGGCCGCTGCGCTGAGCAGGCGAAGACGGATCATGATGAGACTCCTTGGATATGAGGGTGCAGGTGCATGTAGCTGAAAGGAGAGACTGGCTTGCTTCGCCACGTTCGCCTCGATATTAGGACAGAACACGGTTCGCTGGCAGCTTTGCAATGTGCTTTTAGCGTGCGGCGCTTCAATGCCAAGTGCTTTTTAAAACTGTACTGGTTTATTTGTAAAAGGCCGTTAACTGTTATTGTCCTGCTAATCAGGGCCCTGAAACGACAAAACCCGTCGTGGTTTCCCACGACGGGTCTTGTTTGTTCAATTCGGTGCTGGCGGTGGACCCGGGGGTCAGGGCCAGCGACGCTGAGTTAGCGCCAGAACGGCTTGCTCAGCTCTTCGTAGCGTTGTGCTTCGCTGATACCGGCATCAGCCAGCAGGCGCGAATCCAAACGAGCCAGTTGGTGACGGCTGGCAATGCGACGCTGCCACAACATCAGGTTGGCAATAACGCGAAGAGGCATGGAAGCCTGGTTTTTTTCAGCTTTGTCTTCGAAAAACAGCTCGGAACTGAGTGTACGTTCCATGGTTGACATCCTTCCGCTTGTGGCGGGATTAGGTAGTGGTTTAACTGGTGCCCATGATCCTCTCGTTTAGCCAGTCTCTCTAGATACAGTTCACTTGTAATGTGAGAGACCAGTTAACTGTTAAAGAGCGGTGTACTGGTCGATATTGAGGCAACTGTACCTATATGCACGATATTGGTGCAAATTTACGTTTGGCTGGGCGTTTTATAAGAAAAGACTGTAAGAAAACACCGGTACAGCAGTACAGTTTTTTCGGATTTTTGCGCAGGTGGCAGGCCGCAACCAAAACTGTATTCACAATTGCACTGATCCAGCTGTGTCAGACAGCCACCATGCGCCCCGTTTCCTCAAGGTTCAGGTGCCAGCTCAGTGCATCTCGCAGGATATGCGGGGTATGCCCACCCAAGGCACACGCGGCTTCGAAATAGTCATTCAACGCTTGGCGGTAGGATGGGTGTACGCAGTTGTCGATGACCACTCGGGCTCGCTCCCTTGGCGCCAAGCCTCGCAGGTCGGCCAGGCCGATCTCGGTCACCAGGATGTCGACGTCGTGCTCGGTATGGTCCACGTGGCTGACCATTGGCACGACACTGGAAATGGCGCCGCCCTTGGCAATCGACTTGGTGACGAAAATAGCCAAGTGGGCATTACGGGCGAAATCCCCCGAGCCGCCGATGCCGTTCATCATCCGTGTGCCGCACACATGGGTCGAGTTGACGTTGCCGTACAGGTCGAACTCCAGAGCGGTGTTGATACCGATGATGCCCAGGCGGCGCACGACCTCAGGATGGTTGGATATTTCCTGCGGCCGCAGGACCAATTTGTCCTTGTACCTTTCCAGATTTCCGAACACGTCCGCGTTGCGTCGAGCCGACAGGGTGATGGAGCTGCCAGAAGCGAAACTCAGTTTGCCGGCATCGATCAGGTCGAACGTAGAGTCCTGCAATACCTCGGAGTACATGGTCAAGTCTTCGAACGGGGAGTCGATCAACCCGCACATCACGGCATTGGCTATATTACCGATACCTGCCTGCAGAGGGCCGAGCTTGTTGGTCATGCGGCCGGCCGCGACTTCCTGTTTGAAGAAGTCGATCAGGTGGTTGGCAATCGCCTGGGTGTCATCGTCCGGCGGCAATACGGTCGAAGGGGAGTCTGCCTGCTGGGTTATGACGATGGCGGCGATTTTCTCGGGAGGAATCGGGATGGCAGTGCTGCCGATTCGGTCGTTGACTTTTACCAGGGGGATCGGCAAGCGGGTCGGACGGTAGCTCGGTATATAGATGTCATGCAGACCTTCCAGGTCAGGATTGTGGGCCAGGTTGATCTCGACAATCACTTGCCGGGCGAAAATCGCGAAGCTCGCCGAATTGCCTACCGATGTGGTTGGCACGATATGGCCTTGTTCAGTGATGGCCACGGCTTCGATCACGGCAACATCGGGCAGCTTGAGCTGGCCGTTGCGCAGTTGTTCGACAGTTTCCGAGAGATGCTGGTCGATGAACATCACCTCGCCCGCGTTAATGGCCTTGCGCAGGGTACTGTCTACCTGGAAGGGCATGCGCCGCGCCAATACACCCGCTTCGGTGAGTTCCTTGTCGAGGTCGTTGCCCAGGCTTGCGCCGGTCATCAGGCTGATTTTCAGCGGGGTAACCTTGGCGCGTTCAGCCAGTGCGTGAGGCACAGCCTTCGCTTCTCCGGCGCGGGTAAAGCCGCTCATGCCGACGGTCATGCCGTCTTCAATCAACAAGGCTGCTTCGGCAGCGCTCATCACTTTATTCAACAACGAAGGCAGGCGGATGCGATCAAGGTACATGGATGGTTATCTCGGGCAAGAAACTGGATGCGCAGTCTAGAGAATTCGCGTCGAGCCCGACCCGCTACAAAAGTCGCATTTAAGGCGTCTATTACGGGCGTTTCAGGCAAAACATTGTTACCGGATCGGTAAAGTTTTGCCTTGATACAAATCAAAACGCCTCGACAAGTCGAGGCGTTTTGATAAACCGCAGTAGCTTATTCCACGGCTTTGACCATGTCTTCGATGACCTTCTTGGCGTCGCCGAAGACCATCATGGTCTTGTCGAGATAGAACAGCTCATTGTCCAGGCCTGCATAACCGCTGGCCATCGAGCGCTTGTTGACGATGATGGTCTTGGCCTTGAACGCTTCGAGGATCGGCATGCCGGCAATCGGCGACTTCGGATCGTTCTTCGCCGCCGGGTTGACCACGTCGTTGGCGCCCAGTACCAACACCACGTCGGCCTGGCCGAATTCGGAGTTGATGTCTTCCATCTCGAACACCTGGTCGTAAGGCACTTCAGCCTCGGCCAGTAGGACGTTCATGTGCCCGGGCATGCGACCGGCCACCGGGTGGATCGCGTATTTAACGGTCACGCCGTGGTGGGTCAGCTTCTCGGTCAGCTCTTTCAGCGCGTGCTGCGCCCGTGCTACCGCCAGGCCATAGCCCGGCACGATGATTACCGTGTCGGCGTTGGTCAGCAGGAAGGTCGCGTCGTCAGCCGAACCGGATTTCACCGGGCGGGCTTCTTTGGAGCCTGCCGGGCCAGCCGCATCTGCGGTGTTGCCGAAACCGCCGAGCAATACGTTAAAGAACGAACGGTTCATCGCCTTACACATGATGTACGAAAGGATCGCACCGCTCGAACCCACCAACGAACCGGCAATGATCAGCATCGAGTTGTTCAGCGAGAAGCCGATGCCCGCTGCAGCCCAGCCGGAATAACTGTTAAGCATCGAGACCACCACCGGCATGTCCGCGCCGCCGATCGGGATGATGATCAACACGCCCAGCACGAACGCCAGAGCCAGCATCAAGGCGAATGCGCCGAGGTTGCCGGTGAACATGAAGGTCAGGCCCAGGCCCAGCGTTGCCAGGCCCAGGATCAGGTTGATCTTGTGCTGGCCACCAAACTGTACCGGTGCGCCCTGGAACAGGCGGAACTTGTACTTGCCCGACAGCTTGCCAAAGGCGATCACCGAACCGGAGAAGGTAATTGCACCAATGGCGGCGCCCAGGAATAGTTCCAGGCGGTTACCGGCAGGGATTGAATCACCCAGTTGCTTGACGATACCCAGCGATTGCGGCTCGACAACGGCGGCGATGGCAATGAACACGGCAGCCAGGCCGATCATGCTGTGCATGAAAGCGACCAGTTCCGGCATCTTGGTCATCTCGACACGCTTGGCCATGATCGAACCGGCGGTGCCGCCGATCAGCAGACCGACGATGACGTAGCCGATCCCGGCAGTGGCCAGCTCAGCACCGAGCTTATAGATGAGGCCCACGGTAGTGAGCACCGCCAACGCCATGCCGAGCATGCCGAACAGGTTGCCGCGGCGGGAGGTGGTCGGGTGCGACAGGCCTTTGAGGGCCTGGATGAAACAGATGGACGCGATCAGGTAGAGCGTCGTTACCAGGTTCATGCTCATTACTTGGGCGCCTCTTCTTTTACGGCTTTCGGGGCTTTTTTCTTGAACATTTCAAGCATGCGGCGCGTCACCAGGAAGCCACCGAACACGTTCACCGCGGCCAGGGCCACGGCGAGGGTGCCCATGGTCTTACCCAGAGGCGTTATGGTCAGCGCAGCGGCGAGCATGGCGCCGACGATCACGATCGCCGAAATGGCGTTGGTCACCGCCATCAACGGCGTGTGCAGCGCGGGCGTTACGTTCCAGACCACGTGGTAACCGACATAAATTGCCAGCACAAAGATGATCAGGTTGTAGATACCGGGGGAGATGAGCTCTTCCATTGTCTGAATCCCTGCTTAGGCGTTTTTGCGGATGACTTGGCCGTCGCGGCACATCAGGCACGCGGCGACGATGTCGTCTTCCAGGTTCACGTCGAACTGACCTTCCTTGGTGAAGACCAGCTTCAGGAAGTCCAGCAGGTTGCGGGCGTACAGCGCCGAGGCATCGGCCGCGACTTCACCGGCCAGGTTGGTCGGGCCGCAAATGGTCACGCCATTCTCGATCACGACCTGATCGGCCACGGTCAACGGGCAGTTACCGCCCTGGGCTGCCGCGAGGTCGATGACCACCGAGCCAGGTTTCATCTGCGCGACGGTTTCGGCACTCAGCAAAGTCGGTGCCTTGCGGCCCGGAATCAGTGCGGTGGTGATGACGATGTCGGCCTGTTTGGCTCGCTCGTGCACAGCCTGGGCCTGGCGCTGCATCCAGCTGGCAGGCATGGGCCGGGCGTAACCGCCGACACCGACCGCGCATTCACGCTCTTCGTCGGTCTCGTAAGGCACGTCGACGAACTTGGCGCCAAGGGATTCGATTTGTTCCTTGACCGCCGGCCGCACATCCGAAGCCTCGATCACGGCACCCAGGCGCTTGGCCGTGGCAATCGCCTGCAACCCGGCCACGCCCGCGCCGAGAATCAGCACGCGCGCCGCTTTCACGGTGCCTGCGGCAGTCATAAGCATCGGCATGAAGCGCGGATAGTAGTGAGCGGCCAGCAGCACGGCCTTGTAGCCGGCAATGTTCGCTTGAGACGACAGCACATCCAGGCTCTGGGCGCGGGAAGTACGTGGCGCGGCTTCCAAGGCGAAAGCGGTTATGCCACGTTCGGCCAGCTTGGCGAGGGTTTCGTTGTTGAACGGATTGAGCATGCCCACCAGAACGGTGCCGCTCTTGATCAGCGTCAGTTCGCTGTCGCTGGGGGCAACCACCTTGAGAATCAGCTCGGCCCCGAATGCATCATTGGCGCTGCCAATGGTTGCGCCCGCTGCCTCATAGGCACTGTCGATAACGCTGGCCTTGATACCGGCGCCGCTTTGTACAGTGACTTTATGGCCTTGGCCGATCAACTTCTTGATGGTTTCCGGGGTAGCAGCAACCCGTGTTTCACCCGTTTGGGTTTCGAGGGGAACACCAATGTGCACGTCAAATCTCCTGCGTGATCTTATTGAGTAAACCCAGGCACTTCGGATGGTGCGGCTGGGGCGGCCGATCAGCACGATCCCGCCAAACCAGGCGGGGCGCGGCATTTTGCAGGCGAAAATCCAGCCCTTCAAGGGATTATGACGGGTGACGGAAAATTAACTACAAGTCACCCTGTGACCGAACGTCGCATTTATCCGGCTAAACCCCTTGTAGGCCGTGCTTCCCGAGGATTCCGGTCCGATTTTACATTTTTTCCCATCGGCCGGATGAATAGGCCCTGATGTGCTGTGCGATATGGCTCAAAGCCATGTATTTACACGCTTTGGAGACTACTGCACGGGTTCCATAACAGATTGACTGAATGCGACATAAACTTATATCTGTAGCGACTTCTGTTAGGGCACTACCTAAACAGGTTTGTATTTTTCCTTTGTTAATCAGGTAGATAGTTATTAGCTTGGTTCACGAGCCAGTCACGAAAAGCTCGAAGAGAGGCGGATTCAACCTTTCGCTCCGGAATCATCAGGTAGTAAGCCTTGATGCTCGACAGCGCGTTACGGTTGGCCACGACCAGCCTTTTCTCTGCCAGCTCGCGCTGAATCAGGAAGGGTGGAATCAGCGCAATGCCCATGTCGTGCATGGCTGCCTGGGCGAGCATGGAGAATAGTTCATAACGCGGACCTGTCAGGTCCCGCGCAATGTTCAGACTCTGAGCGTTGAACCATTGGCGCCACGCATAAGGGCGCGTGGTCTGCTGGAGCAGGGGCAGTTCGGCGATGGCCTCAGGTGTCAGGTTTTTCCTCCCGGCCAGTAAGAGGGGACTGCATACCGGCATCGGATTTTCCCCCATCAGCTTGTGGGATTCGGTGCCGGACCAGTCCGCATCGCCAAAATAGATAGCGGCGTCAAACTCCGTGTCGGCAAATAGAAAGGGCCGCGTGCGGTTGGTCAGGTTGACGGTGACTTCCGGGTGCTGCTGTTGGAAGTCCTTGAGGCGTGGCAGCAACCATTGGGTACCAAACGTTGGCACAACGGCCAATTCGATGACGTTCGCACCGGTGTGTCCCATGACCGAAAGCGTGTCGCGCTCGACGGCGTCCAGTTGCGTGGCAACGCGACGGCTATAGGAGAGACCTGCTTCGGTCAACTTGACGCCGCGGTGCGACCGCCTGAAAAGCTCCACATTGAGAAAGTCTTCCAGGCTAGCGATCTGTCGGCAGATAGCGCCTTGGGTAAGGGAAAGTTCTTGCGCCGCCTTGGTGAAGCTCTCATGGCGCGCGGCAGATTCAAAACTGACCAAGGCGGCGGTGCTGGGGATTTTACGACGCATGTACATAAGCCTCACTCGATACGCGACTAAACGGGGTTTTTGGCGTTTACGGAGTGAGAAATTAGCACAACTGAGTGCGTAATCCTCGTTTGCCCTTGTAGGAAACCGCGCCTAGGATCAATCCACGATTTTCAATTCAATTGGCGAGGATTTTTTCATGGCCGGCAAAGCGAGCTTCAACTGGATCGATCCACTGTTGCTGGATCAACAGCTCACTGAAGAAGAACGCATGATCCGCGACACTGCCGAGCAGTTCGCCCAGCAGAAGCTCGCGCCGCGCGTATTGGAAGCGTTCCGTCATGAGAAGACCGACCCGGCAATTTTCCGCGAGATGGGTGAGGTGGGCCTCCTGGGGGCAACCATTCCCGAACAATACGGCGGCAGCGGGCTGAATTATGTGAGCTACGGTCTGATCGCTCGCGAAGTGGAGCGCGTCGATTCCGGCTATCGCTCGATGATGAGCGTGCAGTCCTCGCTGGTCATGGTGCCGATCAACGAATTCGGGACCGAGGCGCAAAAGCAGAAGTATTTGCCGAAGCTGGCGTCGGGTGAATGGATCGGCTGCTTTGGTCTGACCGAGCCAAACCATGGTTCGGACCCAGGCGCGATGATTACTCGTGCACGCAAAGTGGAAGGTGGCTACAGCCTGACGGGCAGCAAAATGTGGATCACCAACAGTCCTATCGCTGATGTATTCGTAGTCTGGGGCAAGGACGACGCTGGCGATATTCGCGGTTTCGTTCTTGAAAAAGGCTGGAAGGGCCTGAGCGCGCCGGCTATTCATGGCAAGGTCGGGCTGCGCGCCTCGATCACCGGCGAAATCGTCATGGACAATGTATTCGTTCCAGAAGAAAACATTTTTCCGGATGTCCGTGGGCTGAAGGGTCCGTTTACCTGCCTCAACTCGGCCCGCTACGGCATCTCCTGGGGCGCTTTGGGGGCCGCTGAGTTCTGCTGGCATACCGCTCGCCAGTACACGCTGGACCGCCAACAGTTCGGTCGACCGCTTGCTGCGAATCAGTTAATCCAGAAAAAACTGGCGGATATGCAAACTGAAATCACGCTTGCCTTGCAGGGTTGCCTGCGCCTAGGTCGCATGAAGGATGAAGGCAGCGCGGCGGTAGAGATCACTTCGATCATGAAGCGCAACTCCTGTGGCAAGTCGTTGGACATTGCCCGTATGGCGCGGGACATGCTGGGCGGTAACGGTATCTCCGATGAGTTCGGCATTGCCCGTCATCTGGTGAATCTGGAAGTCGTGAACACCTACGAAGGCACGCACGACGTGCATGCGCTAATCCTCGGGCGTGCGCAAACCGGTATCCAGGCGTTCTATTAATAGGAGAACGGCAATGGGCGCGCTTTCGCATCTGCGAGTATTGGATTTATCAAGGGTCCTGGCTGGGCCGTGGGCTGGACAGATCCTGGCGGACCTGGGGGCTGATGTCATCAAGGTCGAGCGTCCCGGCAATGGCGACGATACGCGCGCATGGGGGCCGCCTTTCCTGAAGGATGCCCGAGGCGAGAACACGACCGAAGCCGCTTATTATTTGTCGGCCAATCGCAACAAGCAGTCGGTGACCATTGATTTCACGCGTCCAGAAGGGCAGCGGCTGGTGCGAGAGCTGGCGGCCAAGTCCGACATTCTGATCGAGAACTTCAAGGTGGGTGGGCTGGCTGCGTATGGCCTGGACTATGAATCGCTAAAGGTGATCAATCCACAATTGATCTACTGCTCGATCACCGGTTTTGGACAGACTGGGCCCTATGCCAAGCGCGCCGGGTATGACTTCATGATCCAAGGGTTGGGAGGTTTGATGAGCCTGACCGGTCGGCCGGAGGGCGATGAGGGCGCGGGGCCGGTGAAGGTTGGGGTCGCGCTGACAGATATCCTCACGGGTCTGTACTCGACTGCTGCCATTCTCGCGGCGCTGGCTCACCGCGATCATGCCGGCGGTGGACAGCACATCGATATGGCCCTGCTGGATGTCCAAGTGGCTTGTCTGGCCAACCAGGCTATGAATTACCTGACCACGGGAAATGCGCCGAAGCGGTTGGGCAATGCTCACCCGAACATCGTGCCTTATCAGGATTTTCCAACGGCTGATGGTGATTTCATCCTTACCGTGGGTAATGACGGTCAGTTCCGAAAGTTCGCTGAGGTTGCCGGTCAACCTCAGTGGGCGGATGACCCGCGCTTTGCAACCAACAAGCTGCGGGTGGCGAATCGGGCGGTGTTGATTCCGTTGATTCGCCAGGCGACGGTGTTCAAGACCACGGCCGAATGGGTAGCTCAGTTGGAGCAGGCGGGCGTGCCTTGTGGGCCTATCAACGACCTTGCCCAAGTGTTTGCCGACCCTCAGGTGCAGGCGCGTGGATTGGCGATGGAATTGCCACACCTGCTGGCCGGTAAAGTGCCGCAAGTCGCCAGTCCGATCAGGTTGTCCGATACGCCTGTGGAATATCGCAATGCGCCCCCTTTATTAGGGGAGCATACGCTTGAGGTGCTGCAGCGGGTCTTGGGGCTGGATGAAGCCGCGGTGACAGCGCTCAGGGTAGCTGAGGTCCTTTGAGTATCCTCTCTATATAGGAGAAGGATTTAAGGGGCGAAAACGACGGGTTTGCCAGTGCTGCGCAACTTATTGATAGAAAAGCGAAATAAAGGGTTGACGGCAGATTCTGGATGTCTATAATTCGCCCCACTTCCGGCGCAGTCGAAACGGAAAACTCCTTGAGTTTCAATGAGTTAAGTAGGTTTCGATAGGTCAGGTGCTTCAGTTCATCGAAGCGCTGAAGGAGTTGATAGAGCGGTGTTGTTTGGCTCTATCGGCGA
>NZ_VDLV01000015.1 GCF_013608025.1 Pseudomonas brassicacearum subsp. neoaurantiaca
AGGCCCTAAAAATAGCCAGTCAACATTGATAACCAGGATGGCAACAAAAGGGCCGCTGCGCAGCCCAGCGGGAGCAAGCTCCCTCGCCACGGGATGAATGCTCAGTCAGGGTTTTGGGTGTCCACCCGCTTCATCCCCGCCCGCTCATAACGCGGATAAAGATGACTGACGCTGCGAATCAACTCATACCGGCTCAGGCTGATCCCGGCGAAGCGCTCGGGGATGGGGCTGCGGATCATCTCCGCCATGTCGTCGCCCCGAGCGGCGCCGTCGCGCATCAGTTGATCGAGCCAGCCCAGGTAGTCACGCATTTGCGTAAAGGGCCGGGCATCATTGGCCACCGGGCCGTGGCCAGGGACGATTTGCTTCCAGGGCAGCGCCTGCAAGGTGTCGAGGTCCTTGAGCCAGACCTCCAGGCCGGGGCTGTTCGGGGTGGTCAGGGCCCGCTCATAAAACACCAGGTCGCCGGCAAACAGCACGCCAGTGGTTTCATCGAGGATCGCGAGGTCCGCGCCGGTGTGCCCGGCCAACGCGAGCAGGCGCAGTGAATGATCGCCGACTTTCAGCGTACCGGGGCTCAGCGCCTGGGTTGGCAGCACGACCTCGGTGCCGCGCATCCAGTCGCCCACCAGCCGGTACATGTTTTCCGCCATCGCATCGCCCTGCTGTCGCAGCAGGTCGGTGGTGCCGGGCAGCGCACCGATGGGTACATCGCCGAAGGCCTGGTTGCCCAGCACATGATCCGGATGATGATGCGTCAGCAACACCTGGATCACCGGTTTGTCCGTCGTCGCGGCAATGGCCTGGCGCAGCGCCTCGCCATAACGCTTGGACGGTCCGGTGTCGATGACCACCACCCCGGCCTCGGTGACGATGAACCCGGTGTTGACGATGTTGCCACCGTTGGCCTTGGCGAAATTATCCGTGCTGCCTTCCAGCAGCCAGGTGCCCTCGGCGATCTGCCGCGGCTTGAGGGAATAATCGGTGGCGGACCATGCCGGCAGGCACAGCCCAAGACAGATCAGCAACAACCAGCGCATGGCGCGCTCCTTTGGTCAGGGAATGGCCGCCTCGAACTGGTTGCCGCTGTTGTCGCGCAGCACCAGGCGGGTCTGGCCCGGGCCTTTGATATCGAAGCCCAGGTTGGGGTTTTCGCTGACTGCCGGGAACAACTCCAGGCGCGCCAGCGGCTTGCCGTCGGCGTCCCGCAGTTGCGCCTGGTTGATGAAGAACTCCGGGATGCCACTCACCAGGCCGTTGTCCATCGGATGGGCGATCTGCAAGCGCAGGCGATTCGAATCCCCGCGCGGATAGCGCCCGCCCAGCACTTCGCCCAAGTGCTCTTCCCAACCCGGTTGGGTGCGCACCACACTGGGTGCAGTGCAGCCGCCACCCGCCGCATCGATCAGGGTCGAGCCGACGTGCCACAGGCCGTCGCGGGTCTGCACGGCGGCACGCAGCGGAGTCGCCTGCTCGATACGAATACGGATCGACAGCCACGGCAGCACCCGCTCCGAGGGCTGGAAATCGACGATTCTAGGCAGCGGGTTGAGCTCGGCCCAGGCCAGCACCCGCACGACGTCACCCGTGAACGCTCGCGCGTCGATTTCCAGGGGCACCTGGCGTGCATCTTCGGCAAAGGGCGGCGCCAGCAGCCGCACCCGCTCGTCGAACACGAACGGCGCATCCGCCAGCAATTGTTTGTGATAGAAGGCCCACATCACCGACGGCACCGGGTCCTTTCCCGGCTCGATCGCGCTCGCCATCAATGGCAGCCACCCTAACAGCAGGCCAAACGCTCGCCAGTTCATTTCGCGCTCCTATTGGTACATTTCGGGTACTTCGTAGCGCAGGCCATAGCGGGCATACACCGCTTTGACGCTGCCGTCGCGAATCAGGCCTTCCAGCGCCTCTTCCACCGCATAGGCCAACTGACGGTTGCTTTCATGCACCGCCATGCCGATCTCCCAACGCTGCTTGCCCATGTTCGGGTAGGCGTTTTCAGCGAGGGCCAACTGCGGATCGGCGGCCTGGTGAACTTGCCAGTCGATCTCCCCGCGCATCGCCATGACCGCGTCGACTTCACCGGCCTGCATGGCCCCGAAGGCTTTGGCAACGCTGGGGTAATGGCGAGTCTTGGCGCTGAGCATGCCGTTGAACACCGAGGTCAGGTAGAACGACGGCACGCTGTCGACTTCCACCCCAATCGGGTGTTGCTGGAACACCGCGACACTGCCTACCGACTCCAGTCGGCGGCGGTCATACGCCACCTGCCAGCATTCCTGCTGATACGGCCCGAACATGACGACCTGGGCATTTTCCAACTCACCGATGTCGTTGCGCCGTTGCACATAATCGTGATCGTACGGCACGCGCATCATCAGGTCGGCCAGTTGCCGGTCGTGCAGCGGACTGCTGCGCCAGATGTAGTCGCGTAGGTCATCGTCGAGTTTCTCGCCGGGCGGCGCCCAGATCAGTTTCAGCCGCACGCCCATGGCCTTGGCCAGGGCCTGCGCCAATTCCACATCGACGCCCCGGGGCTGGCCCTGGTCTTCGAAACTGTAGGGCGCAAAATCCTTGTAGACCGCGACCTTCAATTCGCCGGCCGCGATCATCTGGTCATAGCTGCGCACCTGCGCCTGCACCGCCGGGCCCCACAGCAACAGGGCGCACATCACCCACGCGAACAGGCGCATGGCAATCACTCCTCGACGTGCACGCTGTCCAGATAGGTCCGCACCGCCCACAGCGCTTCCTGACTCAGGTAATCGGCCATTTTCGGCATGTACACCCGACCGTCGCGCACCGCGCCGTGGCGCACGCGTTCGACGAACCATTCATCGCCGGCTTCGGCGGCGTCGAGCATGCGCAGATCCGGGGCGATCCCGCCGGACTTGGCTTCCAGGCCATGGCAGGCCGCGCAGTTCTGGTTGTACGCCGAGGCGCCGATTTCCACGGCTTTGTCCCGCTCGGGAGAGTTGCGATACGGGTTCTGTGCGACCCAACCGTCGGCGTCCACCGGCAGGTTGGTGTCCTTGATCGGGGTGAGTCCCTTGGTTTCCACTGCCTGGGGCACTACGTTGCCATGGGCCCACGCGGAGCCAGCGCCGGTCAGCCCCATCAGCAGTGCGGTAGCGATGATGGCGTTGCGTTTTGTTGTCATTGTTATGCCCTCGAAATTGCACGCAAGACCTCTTTGCAGAGGCCGTGCCGTCATCTTAGGAACCGCGTGCCCAGAGCCGAATGCTGCTTTGGTGGTCGCGGTCTAGTTCCTTGGTAGCAGGTCGTCCGACGCAAGTCGCAAAGACAGGCGGTCTGGGAAGTTTTCCCGGCAAGGGCGGGACTTTTTCCGTATCGGACGAGGCGTGCGAGCCCCGACCCTAGTCAGGCCAAAACCTCACTGGGAAATCCCACCATGACAATAAAAACCCGCCCCGTCCTCTCCTCCCTGGCCATTGCCTTGCTGCTTGCCGGCGGCCTGTCCCTGGGCACCCAGGCGCATGCCGCCGTGACCTGGGAAGACATCGCCAATGATCACCTAACCACCAAGGACGTGCTGCAATACGGCATGGGCACCAACGCCCAACGCTGGAGCCCGCTGGCCCAGGTCAACGACAAGAACGTGTTCAAGCTGACCCCGGCCTGGTCCTATTCATTCGGCGACGAGAAGCAGCGCGGCCAGGAATCCCAGGCCATCGTCAGCGACGGCGTGGTGTACGTCACCGGCTCGTATTCGCGGGTGTTCGCGCTGGATGCCAAGACCGGCAAGCGCCTGTGGACCTACAACCACCGGCTGCCGGACAACATTCGCCCCTGCTGCGACGTGGTCAACCGCGGCGCCGCTATCTATGGCGACAAGATCTACTTCGGCACCTTGGACGCCCGCGTCGTCGCCCTGGACAAAAACACCGGCAAAGTGGTGTGGAACAAGAAATTTGGCGACCACGCCGGCGGCTACACCATGACCGGCGCCCCGGTGCTGATCAAGGACAAGACCAGCGGCAAGGTCCTGCTGATCCACGGCAGCTCCGGCGATGAGTTCGGCGTGGTCGGGCAACTGTTCGCCCGTGACCCGGACACCGGCGAGGAAGTCTGGATGCGCCCGTTTGTCGAAGGCCACATGGGCCGCCTCAACGGCAAGGACAGCACCCCGACCGGCGATGTCAAGGCGCCGTCCTGGCCTGACGACAAGACCACCGAGACCGGCAAGGTCGAAGCCTGGAGCCACGGCGGCGGCGCACCTTGGCAGAGCGCCAGTTTCGACGCCGAGACCAACACCATCATCGTCGGCGCGGGCAACCCCGGCCCTTGGAACACCTGGGCGCGCACGGCCAAGGACGGCAATCCGCATGACTACGACAGCCTCTACACCTCCGGCCAGGTGGGTGTCGATCCAAGCACCGGCGAAGTGAAGTGGTTCTACCAGCACACGCCGAACGATGCCTGGGATTTCTCCGGCAACAACGAGCTGGTGCTGTTCGACTACAAGGACAAGGACGGCAAAGTGGTCAAGGCCACCGCCCACGCCGACCGCAACGGCTTCTTCTATGTGGTGGATCGCAACAACGGCAAGTTGCAGAACGCCTTCCCCTTCGTTGACAACATCACCTGGGCCAGCCACATCGACCTGAAGACCGGTCGGCCGGTGGAAAACCCCGGCCAGCGCCCGGCCAAGCCGTTGCCCGGAGAAACCAAGGGCAAACCGGTGGAAGTCTCGCCTCCGTTCCTCGGTGGCAAGAACTGGAACCCCATGGCCTACAGCCAGGACACCGGTCTGTTCTACGTACCGGGCAACCAATGGAAAGAGGAGTATTGGACCGAGGAAGTCAGCTACAAGAAAGGCTCGGCGTACCTGGGCATGGGCTTTCGCATCAAGCGCATGTATGACGATCACGTCGGCAGCCTGCGTGCGATGAATCCCACCACCGGCAAGGTGGTGTGGGAGCACAAGGAGCCGCTGCCGCTGTGGGCCGGCGTGCTGGCAACCAAGGGCAACCTGGTGTTCACCGGCACCGGCGACGGTTTCTTCAAGGCCTTCGATGCGAAAACCGGCAAGGAACTGTGGAAGTTCCAGACCGGCAGCGGCATCGTCTCCCCGCCCATCACCTGGGAGCAGGACGGCGAGCAGTACATCGGCGTGACCGTCGGCTACGGCGGCGCCGTGCCGTTGTGGGGCGGCGACATGGCCGAACTGACCAAGCCAGTGGCCCAGGGCGGTTCGTTCTGGGTGTTCAAGATTCCGAGTTGGGATAAGGCCACGGCGCAGAAATAACCCTGACCCACACCACAACCCCTGTGGGAGCGAGCTTGCTCGCGATGGCGCAGTGTCAGTCAACATCAATGTCGGCTCAACCACCGTCATCGCGAGCAAGCTCGCTCCCACAGTTAACACCGAGTTCCTACCATGAGATTTTTTCCATTGCTGCTCCTGTTCATCAGCGCGGTTGCCAACGCTGACGACATCCCACTGACTCTCAATGGCTGCATCATCGCCGAATCCAGCCAATGCCCCGGCGCCAACCTGCGGGGCGCCAACCTGGCCAACCAGGATCTGCGCAAGATGAACCTCGCCGGCGCGGACCTGCGCGATGCCGACCTGCGTCACGCGCGGCTGGACCTGGCCAATCTGGAAAAGGCCCAGCTACAGGGCGCCAATCTCAATCGAGCCAGCCTGCAACAAAGCAACCTGCGCCTGGCGGACTTCAGCGGTGCCACGCTGAAGGCGATCCAGGGCTGGGGCCTGTTTGCCCAGGGTGCGCAATTTAAGCGCGCTGATTTGACGGCGGCGTATCTTCAGTTCGCCCGCTTGTCCGGCGCCCGTCTGCACGACGCCAACCTTCAAGCCGCCGACCTGGAAATGGCCTGGCTGAGCAAGGCCGACCTCAAGGGCGCTGATTTGCGCGATGCCAACCTGCAAGAGGTCAAGTTGGGTGAAAGCAACCTGGAACAGGCCAACCTGACGGGCTCGCGCCAGCATTACGGGAATTTCCAGGATGCCAATATGCAGGGGTGTGTCGGGTGCCCGACTTCTTGGGAGCGCTGAACACCCCGTGGCGAGGGAGCTTGCTCCCGCTGGGCTGCGAAGCAGCCCCAATTTGTACGACTCAATCAACCTGACACACCGAGGCGCCGGCCTTGGGGGCGCTTCGCACCCCAGCGGGAGCAAGCTCCCTCGCCACAGTTGATGGTCATCGCCTAAGAGGGTTCACCCCGCCACCCGCACCACCCCCATATCTATCCCCAAATGCACCAACTCGGCATGGGAACTGACCTGCAATTTGCTCTTGAGCAACGTCAGGTGGTTGGACACGGTCTTCGCGCTGATGCACAGCTGTTCGGCAATGGTTCGCGCGGGGGTGCCCTTGGCGAGCATGACGAAAATCTCCAGCTCACGTTGGGTCATCGATTGCAGGCGCGGATCGCTGTCGTGGCGGGTGGTCGCGCAGGCCAATTGCGTCGCCAGGGCCTGTTCGATATAGGTATGACCGGCCAACACCCGCCGCACCGCTTCGACCAATACCTGCGGTGCCGAATTCTTGGTCAGGTAACCCGCCGCGCCGGCCTCAAGCGCCTGGCGAACCAATGGCAATTCATCGTGCATGCTGAAGAACAACACCCGCAGTTGCGGCAGGCGCTGCCGCAGGCGCCGGGTGGTTTCCAGCCCGCTGATGCCGGGCAGGCCGAAGTCCATGATCACCAGGTTCGGTACCTGCTCCTGCACCTGGCTCAACGCCTCTTCGCCCGAAGCGGCTTCGCGAACCTGCAGCTCCGGCATCAACGCCCGCAACAGGCTGGCGTAGCCCTGCCGGACCACCGCGTGGTCGTCCACCAACAAAATGTTCATCGCGCCTCCAGGGGAATGTTCAAGGCCAGGGCCCACCCCGCGCCGGGGCGGCTCAGGATCCGCAGCTCACCGCCGAGGCTGCGCGCCCGCTCCGACATCGAATGCAGGCCGACGCCGGCGCGAGCGGGCTGCTTGGCACCGCGCCCGTTATCGCGCACCCATAGCCGCAGGCGACCGGCGCGGTGCTGCATGCGGATGCGTACCTGGCTGGCGTCGGCATGCCGGGCGATGTTGGTCAGCGCTTCCTGCAACAAGCGGTACAGGTGGGCTTTGTCCGGCCCGGCCAATGCCGGTATCGCGCCATCGACCCGCAACTGACAGGCGATGCCGTGGTTGTCCTGCCATTGCCGGGCCAACAGCTCGATGGCCTCGCCCAGCGGCAGATGCTGGAGCACGACGGGGTACAAATCGTTGACCAAAGTGCGAAAGCCTTGCTGCAAATGATCGCAGTGTTCTTCCAGTTCGCTGGCGGTCTGCTCCAGCGCAGGCGGCTGGTGGATCACCAGCCGCAGCAGGCAGGCCCGCGCTCGAATGCCTGCCACGTACTGGCCCAAATCGTCGTGCAGGGTTTGCGCGAGGGACCGGCGCTCCTGCTCTTGCACAGCCAGCAATGCCTGGGTCAGCCGAGCATTGTCCGCCCGGGTCTGGGCCAGGGCGGCAGTCATGCGATTGAAATGCTCCGCCAACTGCTGGGCCTCCGAAATGCCTGCTGCCCGCAGGTTCACCTGCAGATCCCCGGCGGATACCTGATGCAGCGCCTGTAGCAATTCGTCCAGCAAGCGCATGCCCCGGCGCACCGCCCAACGAATCGCCAGCAGGCTGAGCAGCAAGGCCATCGCGCAGACGCCGAGCAGTTGTATGAGCGAGTCGAGGATCTCATCGATTTCATCCACGGGGTCAACGGCGATCCAGGCCCGACGTCCGTCCTGCAATTCAACGACCTGGGCGGCAGGACCATCGGCCAACAGTCGATGCCCCAACCAGGCGTTCAAGCCAGGCTCTTGCGCCGGCGAGTTTTCCCTGGGTGCCAACCAACGCACCCGCACATGACGCAGGCTGCCGGTGAGCCGCGATTGAAGGCTAGCCGGGTCGCGCTCGGCGGTTTCGCGCAGGTAATGCACCACCGACTCGGCCGATTGCAATTCGCGCCGCACATCCGCCGTGGCCTGGTGCAACAGCAGCGTTGCGCAGGCCAGGGTGACCAGGGCGAAGAACGCCGTGACCCAGAGGTTGATGCGCCAGAGGGCTGACATGGCTAGCGCTCCGCCCCCTGACTCACACCGATCCCTTGTGGGAGCGAGCTTGCTCGCGATAGCGGTGGGTCAGCCGGCCTCAATATTGAATGTGCCGCCATCATCGCGAGCAAGCTCGCTCCCACAGGGGTCGGGGCACGCCAATCCACTCCGATCAAACTCAGGATCAACAACAACGGCAACAGCAGCGTCTTGAACATTCGCACGGTCTGTCCGCTCCCTGATGAATGACAATTGAAAGCATCCTAAAACCCCGACGCCTGGGGCGAGCTACTACCTTGGTACTGCCCCGGCGGTACTTTCTGCATATTTCCCCGGGACCACGGCCTTCCTATGCTGGCGCTACCTGCAATGGAGGACGTCATGCGCCGGCTTGTCAGTTACGCCCTGGTCTGCCTGTTTGCTGCGACAGCCGCCCAAGCCGGCGATGCCGTGCCGTTGCAGGTGCGCATCGGCTACCTCGGCTACCGGCCCGATCCGGGCCCCCTGTTATCCAACGTTATCGCCGAACCCACCGACGCCGGGCTGCGCGGCGCCGAACTGGCGATCATCGACAGCAACAGCACCGGACGTTTTCTCAAGCACGACTACCGCCTCGAAAGCGCCAACGTCGACACCCCCGAAGCGCTCCTGGAGGCCGCCCGTGCCCAGCATGCGCAAGGCCTGCGCCTGTTCGTGGTGAATGCGTCGGGCGAGAGCCTGCGCCAGCTCAGCGCGGCCCTCCCCGACAGCCTGCTGTTCAACGCCGGCAGCCCCGACGACAACCTGCGCACAACCGACTGCCTGGGTAACGTGCTGCACACCCTGCCCGACCGCGCGACCCTCGCCGATGCCCTGATCCAATTCAGTGTCGTGCGCAAATGGCAGCGGGCCTTGCTGATCGTCGGCCAGACACCCGAAGACCAGGCCTACGCCGCCGCCTTGCGCCGGGCCATGAAGCGCTTCGGCATGAAGATCGTCGCCGAGAAGCCCTGGCAGTTCGACAACGACCAGCGCCGCAGCGCCCAGGCCGACATGCCGCTGTTCACCCAGGCCGCCGAGTACGACGTGGTGCTGGTGGCCGACGAGCGCGGCGACTTCGGCGAATACGTGCCCTACCAGACCTGGTTCCCGCGCCCGGTGGCCGGCACCCAGGGGCTGACGCCCACCGGCTGGCACAAGACCGTCGAGACCTACGGCGCGGCGCAACTGCAAAAACGCTTCGAAGCCCTGGCCGGTCGCTGGATGAACGACCGCGACTTCGCCGCCTGGATCGCCGTGCGCAGCATCGCCGCCGCCGTCAGCAAGTTGCGCCAGGACGACCCGTTCGCCATCCGCCAACTGGCCCTCGGCGACGAGCTGCCGCTGGATGGTTTCAAGGGCCGCAAGCTCAGCTACCGACCCTGGAATGGCCAGTTGCGCCAACCGATTCCCCTGGTCCAGCCGCGAGCGCTGGTCAGCACCTCGCCCCAGGACGGCTTCCTGCACCCTTCCAACGAAATGGACAGCCTGGGCTTCGACCGGCCCGAAGTGAGCTGTCGCTACCCCTGATCGATCACAACAATAAGGAAAACGCCATGCGCCGCCCCCTGCTCAACCCGGCTCTGCTTCGCCAAGCCCTCGCCCTGGGCGCCTCGCTGCTCCTTGCCGGTCCCGCTGCCGCCAGCATCGCCTGGGTCTCCAATGAAAAAGACAACAGCCTCAGCCTGATCGACCTGCAGCGCCTGGAAGTCGTCGAAACCTTGCCGGTGGGCCAACGCCCCCGGGGCCTGTTGTTGTCCCATGACAATCGCCTGCTGTACATCTGCGCCAGCGATTCGGACCGTGTCCAGGTGATGGACGTCGCCACCCGCAAGATCATCAAGGAACTGCCTTCCGGCAAGGATCCGGAGCAATTCGCCCTGCACCCCAATGATCGCTGGCTCTATGTTTCCAACGAAGACGATGCGCTGGTCACGGTGATCGACACCCAGACCTCCGAAGTGCTGGGCCAGATAGGCGTGGGCGTCGAGCCCGAAGGCATGGCTGTCAGCCCCGACGGCAAGTGGGCGGTCAACACCAGCGAGACCACCAACATGCTGCACTGGATCGACACGAGCACCCAGACGTTGGCGGACAGCACGCTGGTGGATCAGCGTCCGCGTTTTGTCGAATTCAATCGCGAGGGCACGCAGCTCTGGGCCTCGGCGGAAATCGGCGGCACCTTGACCATCCTCGACGTCGCGACGCGCCAGGTCCTCAAGACCCTGACCTTCCAGATCAAGGGCGTGCACCCGGACAAGGTGCAGCCGGTGGGCATCAAGCTCAGCGCCGACGGCAAGCTCGCGTTCGTCGCCCTGGGACCGGCCAACCATGTGGCGGTGATCGACGCCAAGACCTTCGAGGTGCTGGATTACCTGCTGGTGGGCCGGCGCGTCTGGCAACTGGCGTTCACCCCGGACCAGAAGCAATTGCTGGCGACCAACGGCGTCAGCGGCGATGTCTCGGTGATCGACGTGGAAAGCCGCAAGGTGCTCAAATCGGTGAAAGTCGGGCGCTATCCCTGGGGCGTGGTGGTGACGCCATGAACGCCTTGGAGGTCAGCGACCTGAGTTTCGCCTACGGCGCCCGGGAAGCCCTGCGCCAGATCCATTTCAGCGTGCCCGCCGGACACTTCGCCGCGCTCCTCGGGCCCAACGGTGCGGGGAAATCGACGCTGATTGCCTTGCTGACGCGCCTGTATGACGTGCAGCGCGGCGAGATCCGGGTCGGCGGCCATTCGCTGCGCACGTCACCGCGCCAGGCCCTGCGCCAGTTGGGCGTGGTGTTCCAGCAAAGCACGCTGGACCTGGACCTGAGCGTCGAACAGAACCTGCGCTATCACCTCGCGCTGCACGGTGTGTCACGCCGCCAGGGCTGCGCGCGGATCGACGCCGAGCTGGCCCGCCAACACCTGACGGAGCGGCGCCACGAGCGGGTGCGCAACCTCAACGGCGGCCACCGACGCCGGGTCGAAATCGCCCGGGCGCTGCTCCACGAACCGCGCCTGTTGCTGCTGGACGAGCCGAGCGTCGGGCTCGATCCGGCCAGTCGCCAGGCCTTGGGGCAGCATATTCGCCAGTTGTGCAACGAACAGGGCATCAGCGTGCTCTGGACCACTCACTTGCTCGACGAAGTGCAACCCAGCGATGACCTGCTGATCGTGCATCAGGGCCGGCTCGTCGCCAGCGGTCGGGCCGAGGACGTGAGCGAGAAACACGGCGGCAGCCTCGGCTCGGCCTTCCATCGTTTGACCGCCTCGGGGGTGGCCGCATGAGCGCGTATTGGCAATGTTTCAGCGGCATCGTGATGCGCGAATGGCTGCGTTTCGTCTTGCAGCGCACGCGGTTGCTCAGCGCCCTGGTGCGACCGTTGTTGTGGCTGCTGGTGTTCGCTGCCGGTTTTCGGGCGGCGCTGGGCATCGCCATCATCGCGCCCTACGACACCTACATCCCCTACGAGGTGTACATCGTGCCGGGGCTCGCCTGCATGATCCTGCTGTTCAACGGCATGCAAGGCTCGCTGTCGATGGTGTACGACCGGGAAATGGGCAGCATGCGCGTGTTGCTGACCAGCCCCCTGCCCCGGGCGTTCCTGCTGGCGAGCAAGTTGCTCGCGACCTCGCTGATTTCGTTGCTGCAGGTCTACGCCTTCCTCGCCATCGCCTGGCTCTACGGCGTCCAGCCGCCGGCGATGGGCCTGCTGCTGGCATTGCCGGCGCTGCTGCTGGTGGCGCTGATGCTCAGCGCCCTGGGCCTGTTGTTGTCCAATGCGATCCGGCAACTGGAGAATTTCGCCGGGGTGATGAATTTCGTCATCTTCCCGATGTTTTTCCTGTCTTCGGCGCTGTATCCGCTGTGGAAAATGCTCGAGGCCAGCCCCTGGTTGTACTGGCTGTGCGCGGTGAACCCCTTCACCCACGGCGTGGAACTGGTGCGGTTCGCCTTGTATGGGCAATTCAATGTGCTGGCGATGGCCGTGTGCGTGGGGCTGACGCTGCTGTTCGCACTGCTGGCGGTGTGGACGTTCAATCCGCAGCATGCGGCGTTGCGCAAGGCCAGTTGACCCCACCCACGCCAATCCTGTGGGTGGAATCCCCTGTGGGAGCGAGCTTGCTCGCGATGGCGGTGGTTCAGCGAGTAAAAATGTGACTGGAAGACCGCTATCGCGAGCAAGCTCGCTCCCACAAGGGCTTGTGCATGACTTTGGGACCACACCTTTTTTAAGGCCAAAATTACTACTTTAGTACCGGTTTTCCTGTCTATGGTCGCATTCACAAGACCTCGACCCTGTCATGTAATGGGCGCATAACAAAAAGGATAAAAACCATGCCCCGTTTGCTGGCGATCGTCTTGCTGGGCCTGTCGCTGAATGTCGCGCAGGCTGACACTGCGCTGTTTTCCCCGCAGGGCTATCGCATTACCCAGTATCGCAGCCCGACGCCTGCCGCAGCCGAAGGCGCGCAAACCCTCGACACCGAAGCCTTGCAGCACCTGCTCGGCCAATCCCCCGCCCCGGTGCTGATCGACGTGTACCGTCGTCCTTGGGTCCAGGGACGTTTCATCGACACCGAACCCCACGCCAACCTCCCCGGCAGCCTGTGGCTGGCCAACACCGGCGATGGCGAGCTGGATACGACCTGGCAGGATTACTTCACTTTTCACCTGAGCAAGGCAACCGCCGGACGCCTGGATCAACCACTGGTCTTTTACTGCCGCT
The DNA here is from genome assembly GCF_013608025.1 of Pseudomonas brassicacearum subsp. neoaurantiaca. Taxonomy (GTDB): domain Bacteria; phylum Pseudomonadota; class Gammaproteobacteria; order Pseudomonadales; family Pseudomonadaceae; genus Aquipseudomonas. The sequence goes on from NZ_VDLV01000015.1 coordinate 12,814, forward strand.
CCGATTGCTGGTTGAGTTGGAACGCGGTAAAACGCGCGGCGGCCATGGGCTATAAACACTTGTATTGGTACCGCGACGGCCTCGATGCCTGGGAGGCGGCCAACCTGCCCCTGCAAGCCGCCCGCCCCGAACCTTTTCCCTGATGTGAGCGACCTGCGTGCAACTGCCCCAACACGACAATAACGAGGTGAATGGCCATGTATAAAATCCTGATAGCCGACGATCACCCACTGTTTCGCGAAGCCATCCACAACGTCATCAGCGACGGTTTTGCCGGCAGCGAGGTGATGGAAACCGCCGACCTGGACAGCGCCCTGGCGCTGACCCGCGAACACGACGACCTGGACCTGATCCTGCTGGACTTGAACATGCCCGGCATGCACGGCCTCAACGGCCTGATCAATTTGCGCAACGAGGCGCCGACCATTCCCGTGGTCATCGTTTCCGCCGAGCAGGACAAGCAGATCGTCCTGCAGGCCATCACTTATGGCGCGGTGGGTTTCATCACCAAGTCTTCGCCGCGCTCCCAGATGACCGATGCCATCGAGCAGATCCTCAATGGCAACGTGTACCTGCCGCCGGACATCATCCGCACCCAGAAGAGCCCGACGGGCCGGCGCCTGAACGAAACCCCGGCGTTCCCGCCCGAACTGCTCCAGGCCCTGACGCGCAAGCAATTGCTGGTGCTCGAACGCATGACCAAGGGCGAATCGAACAAGCAGATCGCCTACACGCTGGACATCGCCGAAACCACGGTCAAGGCCCACGTCTCGGCGATCCTGCGCAAGCTCAACGTGCATAACCGGGTGCAGGCGATTCTCAGTGCAGGGGATATTGATTTCGGGGCTTATTTGCGGCGTTGAACGACTGAACACCACAGGGACTGGGTAGAACATCCCTGTGGCGAGGGAGCTTGCTCCCGCTGGGGCGCGAAGCGGCCCCATACCCAGGCACCTCGGTGTGTCAGGCTTGCTCAGGATGGGGCTGCTTCGCAGCCCAGCGGGAGCAAGCTCCCTCGCCACAAAAGCGGTTCGACTCAACCGCTGGCTGGCTGCCCCAACAAATGACTCATCGCAATCTTCAACTTCATCGGCCGCACCGGCTTGTGCATCAGCGTGTGCCCAAGCTCGCGGATCTGTTGCTTGAGTTCGTTGCTGTAATTGGCGGTGATCATCATCGCGGGGATCGGTGAGGTGCGGCAGGCGTTGATCCGGGCCACGGCATCGACGCCGTTCTGGTCGTGGTCCAGGTGGTAGTCGGCAATCAACAGGTCCGCGTCGGCACGATAATCGTCCACCTGCCGTGCCAAGTCCTGTTCCGACAATGCCGTCACCACCCGGCAGCCCCAACCTTCCAGCAACGTGCGCATGCCAGCGCAGATTGCCGCATCGTTATCCAGAACCCAGATCCGCGCCCCGCGCAGGCGTTCGAGCATCGGCTCGCTCATGTCCAGGCACGGCAGCGGCTTGGGCGCGGTGGCGCTGAGGGGCACTTCGATGGCGAATACCGAGCCTTTGCCCGGCCATGAACGCACGTGGATCCGGTGCCCGAGGATTCCGGCGATTTTCTCGACAATCGCCAGCCCCAGGCCCAAGCCACGGTCCTGGTCCGGGCGCTGGACGTCACCACGCTTGAACTCCTGGAAAATCTCCTCCAGGCGATCCTGGGCGATACCAATGCCAGAGTCCCATACCTCAATCGATGCACGGTTGCCCCGGCGGCGGCATCCGAGCAGTACGCGTCCCTTAGGGGTGTAGCGCAGCGCGTTGCTCAGCAGGTTGCGCAGGATCCGCGCCAACAGCTGGATGTCGCTGCGTACCAGCACCGAGCAAGGCACGAAACGCAACTCAAGGCCCTCGCTGCGCGCCACTTGGCGGTACTCGGCCGCCAAGTTGTCGAGCAGTTCACACAAGGCGAATGGCGCGACATCGGCCTTGATCACGCCGGCATCCAGCTTGGAAATATCCACCAAGGTGCCCAACAGATTCTCCACGTCCTGCAGCGAATTACTCACGTTGCGCACCAATTGCGCGTTCGCCACCGGCTCGCGGCGTTCGAGCAAGGCGCTGGTGAACAGCCGCGCTGCGTTCAACGGTTGCAGCAGGTCATGGCTGACCGCCGCGAGGAACTTGGTTTTTGACAGGTTGGCCCGCTCGGCCTCGCGCTTGGCTTCCCGAAGACGCAGTTCCACCCGGCTGCGCTCGTCGATCTCGCGCAGCAACTGGTCGTTGAGGGTGGTCAATTCGGCGGTGCGTTCCTGCACGCGCTGCTCAAGGTTCTGATAGGCCTGGTGCAACGCCTCGGCGGTACGACGGCGCTCGGTGATGTCGCGGATCAGCACAAAGATCCCCACCACCTCGCCGTTGGCCAGCCGGTTCGGCACATAGGAGCGCAGCATGTAGCGCTCCTGGTTGTTGATGTTGGTCTCGGCGAATTCGAACGTCACGCTCTCGCCGGCCAACGCCCGGGCCACGTAGGCTTCCAGGCGCTGGTAATGTTGTTCGCTATGGGCTTCGCGCAGGCTCTGGCCGAGCATCACGCCACGGGGCCAGCAATACCATTGCTCGTAGACCTTGTTGGTGAACTCATAGACCAGATCGGCATTGAGGTAAGCGATCAGCGCCGGTACCTGGTCGGTGATCAGGCGGATCCAGCGCTCGCTCTCGCTCAACGCCTCGGCGTGCTGGTAACGCTCGGTGATGTCGGTGAAGGTGTTGACGTAGCCACCGGTGGGCAGCGGATGGGTGCGGATCTCCAGAACCCGCCCATCCGAGAGGCGCTGCTCGCATTCCTGGATGAGCCGGCCATTGCCGTCGCGACTGGCCGGCGTCAGCAGTTGCAGTTCGCTGTCGGCGATCACCTCGTTGAACGGCCGATGGGCCGCCACCGGCGCCAGGCCACTGAGTTCCAGAAAGCGCCGATTCCACAACTCCAGCACGCCTTGGGCGTTGACCATCGCGACGCCCTGGGACAGGTTGTCCACGGCGCGCTGCAACAGATGGGATTTCTGCGCGACGGCTTGTTCGCGGCGCACGGTTTCGCTGAGTTTGACGTCGGTGATGTCGGTGAACAGAATCACCCGCCCACCTTCCTGGGTCGGCCGCTCGCTGACCTGTAGCCAGCGCCCGTTCTGCAAGCGGTACAACACCGGTTCGTCGGGCTGGCCGCGGGTTTCTTCGCTGAACAAACCATTGGCGGTCATCAGGCGCTTGACCTCGGCAAGGCGCATCCCCGCGATGATCCGTACGCGGCTGTGGGCCCAGAACGCCTTGAAACGGCTGTTGAACAGCACGATGCGTTGCTGCTCGTCGAACAGCACGAACGCATCGGAAATGCTTTCGATCGCATCGATCAAGTGCCGATGCGCCGTTTCCGCCCGCAAGCGAGCTTCGCCAAGCAAATGGTTGCCCGCCTTGAGCTCGGCCATGGCCTGGTTCAAGGCATCGGTGCGCTCGCGTACCTGCTCGGCCAGTACCACCGAATGCTGGAAGGCCGCGTACGGGTCGCTGCCCCGGGTCACGCCGGATTCCACCCGTTCGATCAGCGCGTCGTTGATGCGTCGCAGCTTGTGGTTTTCATGCTGTAGGGCGGCGAGCTGCGCCTGCGGCTCAGCGATGTCCGGGGACGCGATGGCGGGCAATGGCAACTCCGGTGAACGTCTGGTTGATGTGCATGCCATTGAACTGTTCTCCATAGGTGTTGAACCCCATCACCCGATGTTCACGCAGAAATTGGCCGATCTGCTCCAGGCCGTCGCGCCCTTCCAGCTCCAGGCGCCGTAGGAAACAGTCACAGCCGATGGTCAGCAACAGATCGCCGAGACGCGCCTGCAAACCGTCGAACAGGTCTTGCAGGTTGTGCAGCAAAGGCCCCGGATCCATGGCGGTCAGGACGATGCCGTTCTCCACCGCACAATAAAAACTCAGGCTCAGGTCTGGATGGACCTGCTGGATCGCTCGGACGTAGTACTGGTCGTTGATCCGCACCGCCAATGGGTGCGCGGCGAATACTCGATAGTCCAGCGCACTTACGGGTACGCCAATGTGCCGCGCGTACTCCTCGGCGGCGGGCTCGGCGTTGAGTTCGTAGACCCGGCGCAAGGCGCTGTCGGCACCGGTCACTACCAGTTTTTCTTGCCGGGGCAGGATGTGGTGGGTGGTGAACACTTCGAATTCCAGCCAGGTGTTGATCAGCACCACCACCGCTGCGCCGCTGTGAAACTGGCCTTCGAAGTAAACGTGGGTGTGGGTCAGGTAGTTGTCATCGCCGGCCGATCCGCCGAAATGCGGGATGTCCCCCAGCGCGGCGCTCAGGGCTGCCAGCACCATTTCCTCACGACTGGACAGGCCATCCAGCAGGGTCAAGGCGAAACTGTGGCCCTTGATCGGCGCCAAGGCGTTGCTGCGACAACCGCTCGCCAGGCGCTCGACCATCTGCTGGGCGTCGATCAGGCTGAAGTGCTCCATCTCGCCGATCAACTCGGCGGCGATGGAAAAATGTCGATGGTCGAACCCCACCGCTGTCACGCAATTGCGGCCATAGCCCTGCGGGGTGATTTCCCCGGCGCTGGTGCAGCCCACCAGGCGAATCCCGCCAAAGCTCCGGGACAGCGCCTGGGCCAGGGCTGGCAAGTCGTATTCGGCGGAACAGAAAAACAGCACGAACCCCAGGTACGGGTGCAGCAACTGGCGCGCCAGTTCCTGGGCCACTTGCTCGACGTCCGTTGCCTGGGACATGGCGCTGACCACACCCTCGCTCTGGGCCTGCTGCATCTGCGCCTCCGACGGTGCGTGATAGAGCCTTGAGTGTACGAACCCGCGCCCGGCCCACGAATGCTACTTGGGTAGCGGGTGGACGCTTCCATGGGAGGAGAACCGTGACGGCCCCGGCCGCGATGCGCACGGTCGGGGCCGACACGAAAACCTTGTTGGCGTGGATCGCTTCTGTGGCGAGGGAGCTTGCTCCCGCTGGGTTGCGAAGCAGCCCCAAAACTCTGAATGAATGAACCTCGTACAGCTCAGTGTTAATTCAAGGGGCTGCTACGCCCGAAGCGTCGGACCGGCCCAGCGGGAGCAAGCTCCCTCGCCACGGGGTTGAGTAGTCCTTACCAGGTCAACACCGCCCCCACCGCAAACGTATCGGTATCTTCATCCTGCGCGCTGGTGTCATGACCGTTGATTTCGAACTGGTTGTATTCAGCGACGAGCTTGAGGTTGTCGTTGATGTCATGGAACAACGCGATACCGCGCGTCTCGTAGTCGGCGCCGCTACCGACCACGCCGTTGCCGTCGTCATCGGTCTTGCCGTAGGACAGCGCCAGGCGGTTCTTGCCCAGTTTGTAGGAGCCCTGCAACAGATAGCCCTTGCTGTCGACGTTGCGCAACGTGGCTTCGCCGGCATTGTTGGTGAAGAACGGGTTGATGCCCTTGGCCTGGAACCCGGAACCGGTGAGCGACAGCCCGCCCATCTTCGCCTGCACGCCATAACCCAGGCCCTTGGACGTCACCGACTCGACATTGGAGTCGGTATTGTCGGAGGTCTGGTAGCTACCGTTGAGCCAGCTGTAGATCTTTGCCCCGGCCAAGTCGAATTGGTAGGTGATCTCGCTCTCGGTGCGCGGGTTTTCCTGGTAGGCCTTGCCGGTGGCGCTGCTGTCGTTGGTGTCCACCGGGTCCATGATGCCCACCGCCACGCGCAGCCCTTCCATCACCGGGGTGCGATAGGTGATCTGTGACGTCGGGAACGGGTACGGATAGCCGCTGCCGATATTGCCGAACGACACGCCGCCACCGTCCACCAGGCCCAGGGTGTCGCTGACCTGACCGTAGCCAGCCAAGAGCTCGTCGAGCAGGATGTTGGAACGGGCGAACAAGCCAAAGTCCTTGCCGATTAATACCTCGCCCCACTCCGGGTTGGCGACGGTGCCATAGAACTGCCGCACGTCGATGGCGGTGTCGGTGCCGTTGGTTTCACTGTCGTTGATGGTCACCCAGAACGAAGCCCGTGCGCCGAGCTTCAGGTCGTCGACCTGCTTGCCCATGTTGAAACCCAGGTAGTTGGGCAGGAAGCCCATCTTGACCCGCGCCTGACGCCGGTCAAACTGGTCCCCGGCGCGGTCCACGTCGCTGTTGACGTAGAAAGCGTTGATATAGCCGTCGGTGGAAAAGGTCGTCTGATCCTTGTCGTACAGCATGATTTCGGCGTGGGCCCAGGGCATCGAGCCGAGGGTCGAGAGGCCGGCGATGACCGCAGGCAAAAAACGCAGGCAGGTATTTTTATTGTTGTGCATGGCGCGCTCCGCAACAGGGGACGGGATGTCGGAGGCGATTATCGAAAGGCGCCAGGGCGCGTCATACGCTGCCTTGGAGGTGATTGGCGGCTGCTTTGGCAGCGCAGGCCCGGCGCGGCAGTTTTGGCGTAAGACCCCGATGCCGCCGGGCGCGGTACTTTGGGTGTGGGCCGGTGGGTGGGTTGGTAGGATCAACCCGTTGGCCAAGGGTACCGGGTCGTCTGGTTTTGGGGCCGCTTCGCAGCCCAGCGGGAGCAAGCTCCCTCGCCACAAAAGCAGAGTACGACTTCGTTCCCGAATACGAGGTGATCCCGTGGCGAGGGAGCTTGCTCCCGCTGGCCTGCGCAGCAGGCCCCCTCGCCTAAGGGGTCAGAACCGCGGCTTGACGGTTTTCCAGTCCGGCCGATAGCGCCGCATCTGCCGCACATCATCACGCTGGCGAATGCCGCAACTGAGGAACTGTTCATGCAGCTTGCCCAGTTGATCCCGATCCAATTCCAGACCAAGGCCCGGCGCCCGGGTGATCTTCACGCAGCCGTCGACAAACGGCAGCTTGCCGCCCTTGATCACCTCTTCATCCGGTTCCTGCCACGGGTAATGAGTGTCGCAGGCGTAATCCAGGTTTGGCACCGACGCCGCCACGTGGGCCATCGCCATGAGGCTGATGCCCAGGTGCGAATTGGAGTGCATCGACACGCCCAGGCCGAAGGTGTCGCACATCTTCGCCAGTACCTGGGTGTCCCCCAGCCCGCCCCAATAATGGTGGTCGGCGAGGACAATCTGCACACTGTCCTGGGCCACGCTGCGGCGGAACTCGTCGAAATCGGTGACCACCATGTTGGTCGCCAGCGGCAGCCCCGTGCGCCTGTGCAGCTCGGCCATGCCCTCCAGCCCAGGCGTCGGATCTTCGTAATACTGCAAGTCATCCCCCAGCAACTCGGCCATGCGGATCGAAGTCTCCAACGACCAGTTGCCGTTGGGATCAATGCGCAGTGGCAGCCCGGGGAATGCTCGCTTCAATGCCTTGATGCAGGCGACTTCATGCTCCGGCTCCAGGGCGCCGGCCTTGAGCTTGATGCTCTTGAACCCGTATTCCTCGATCATCCGCCGCGCCTGGGCAACGATCTGCTGCTCGTTCAGCGCTTCCCCCCAACTGTCCGCCGGGTACGGCGAATCGATGTGCTCGGCGTACTTGAAAAACAGATAGGCACTGAACGGCACCTCATCGCGAATCGCACCGCCCAGCAGATCCACCAGCGGCACGTTCAGGTAATGCGCTTGCAGGTCCAGGCAGGCCACCTCGAATGCCGAATAGGCATTGCTGACAGCTTTGCTCGCATGTGAGCCCGGCGCCAATTCCGCCCCGGCAACACTGGCCGGCTTATGGGCCGCGACAGTAGCCTGGACGATGGCCCGCAATTGGTTGAGGTTGAACGGATCCATGCCGATCAATTGGTCCTTAACCTGCTGCTGGATCGCCAGGGCCGGCGCATCGCCGTAGCTCTCGCCGAGGCCGATATAGCCGTTGTCGCTTTCGATCTCGATGATCGAGCGCAACGCAAAGGGCTCATGAATGCCGCTGGCGTTGAGCAGCGGTGGATCGCGAAAAGCGATAGGGGTCACGGTGACGCGTTTGATCTTCATGCAGCGGCTCCCGATGGGCCAGGGTTCAAGGTGTGGTTTTTTTCCGGCAGGCCGGAAGGTGAATCCGGTGTGCCGCGCCCCGGTTGGGTGCGGGCAAAAAAGATCACGACGGCGGCGACCAGGGAGGTGATTGCCAACCCATACAAGCCGCCTTCGATGGAACCGGTGGTCTGTTCCAGGAACCCGAAGGCCGTCGGCGCGACGAAACCGCCGAGGTTGCCGATGGAGTTGATCAGGGCGATCACCGCCGCCGCGATGCGGGCGTCGAGGTAGCCTTGGGGAATTGGCCAGAACAGCGCCGACGCGGCCTTGAAACCGATCGCCGCGAAACAGATGGCGACGAAGGCGAAGATCGGCCCACCCGTTGTGGAAATGAACATACCGAACGCGGCGATCACCAGCGTGACCGCGACCCAGGCCTGCTGGAATTTCCATTTGCTCGCCAGGGCCGCGAAGCCATACATCGCGACGATGGAAATGATCCACGGAATGGAATTGAGCAAGCCGACCTGGAAATCCCCCAGGTTGCCCATCTTCTTGATCATGCTCGGCAGCCAGAACGTGGCGCCATAAATGGTCAGGGCGATGGAGAAATAGATGAAGCAGAACAGCGCGATCTGTCGGTCGGCCAGCAACTTGAACATGGATGGCTTGATCACCTGGGCGGCTTCGCGCGCTCGCTGTTCTTCGGCGATGGTCGCAATCAGTACGTTTTTTTCTTCCGCTGTGAGCCACTTGGCCTGGCTGGGATGCGATTGCAACCAGCACCAGACGAACCCGCACAACACGATGGACGCGCCGCCTTCAATCAGGAACATCCATTGCCAGCCATGCAGGCCCAGCCCGCTGACATTCAGCAAGGCGCCGGTCACCGGTCCGGAGATCACCGAGGCGATGGCCGAGCCGCTGAGGAAAATTGCCATCGCCTTGCCGCGCTCGCTAGCCGGCAACCATTGGGTGAAGTAGTAGATGACGCCGGGAAAGAACCCCGCCTCCGCCGCGCCAAGAATGAAGCGCAGCACGTAGAAACTGGTTTCACCGCGCACGAACGCCATGGCCATCGCGGCCGCGCCCCAGGTGAACATGATGCGGGTCAGCCAGGCCCGGGCACCGTAGCGCTGCAGGAGCATGTTCGACGGCACTTCGAACAGCGCGTAGCCGACGAAGAACAACCCGGCACCCAGGCCATAGGCGGCGGCGCCGATACCCAAGTCGGTCTCCAGGTGGCTGCGGACGAAGCCGATGTTGACGCGGTCGATGTAGTTGACGATGAACATCACCACCACCAACGGCAGGACGTGACGTTTGACCTTGGCCGCCGCGAGGGCCAGGGTCGAGTCCGGTACGTGATTCACAGCGGGCCTCCCGATCTTGTTTTTGTGGGAATTGTTCCGGTAGGGAACGGCCCGATGATGGACGCCGCTGATTGTTCCCGTCTAATCTAACTTGGCACTTGATTGATACCGGGATTGAATCAATGTTTGAGTTGGCCCAGCTGCGCTGCTTCACCACCGTGGCGACAGAACTGAATTTCCGTCGCGCCGCCGAACGCCTCAACATGACCCAGCCACCCTTGAGCCGGCAGATCCAATTGCTGGAACATCACCTGGGTGTCGAACTATTCACCCGCAGCACCCGCAGCGTCGCCCTCACCGCCGCCGGGCGGGCATTTTTCATCGAGGCGCAGAACCTGCTGCAACAGGCGCAGCAGGCCGCCGTGGCCGCCAAGCGCTTTGCCCAAGGCGACATCGGCTCGGTGACCATCAGCTTCGTCGGCAGCGCGGTGTACGAGTTCCTGCCCAAAGTCATCGCCGAAGCGCGGCTCAAGCAACCGCAGGTGAAAATCGTCCTGTCGGAGATGAACACCTACCAGCAACACGAAGCCCTGCGCGCCCGGCGCATCGACCTGGGCATCGTCCGCTCGCCCCTGCTGGAAACCGGCTACGCCACCGAATGCCTGGTGCGCGAACCGTTTGTCCTGGCCGTGCCTGCGGACCATCCACTGGCCGACGCCGAGACCGTCACCGTGCAGGACCTGGACGGGCAGCCGTTCCTGATGTACTCCCACTCCGCCTACCCGCCCTTCAACGAACTGCTCACCGGCATGCTGCGCTCGGCCCGGGTCGCCCCGCAGTTCGTGCAATGGCTCGGCTCCTCGCTGACCATCCTGGCGCTGGTCAATGCCGGCATGGGCCTAGCGCTGGTGCCGCGTTGCGCGACCAGCGTCGTGTTCAGGCAGGTGGTGTTTCGTGAGATCGACTTGGGTGACGGGGTGCAAAGCGAGTTGCACCTGGTGTGGCGTCAGGACAATGACAACCCGGCGTTTTCGATGTTGCTGGAAGGGATTCGCGGGGCGGTTCGGGAGGGACTTTAGGCAACGTGCGGATCTATCACCGTTTGCCCTTGTGGCGAGCAAGCTCGCTGCCCGCTGAACTGCACCGTAGGAGCTGCCGAGCGAAGCGAGGCTGCGATCTTTTGATCTTGGGAAGATCGCAGCCTCGCCAGATTGATCGAGCCCTATTCCCGTCCTTCACCACAAGTTGTACGATGACCGACGAGCCTAGGTGCTCGAACTCCTGATACTTACAAAAACAAGGAAAGACCCATGAAAAAAGCATCATTGCTGATCGGTTTCGTTTGCCTGTTCAGCGGCTACGTAGCCGCCGCGCCCGCATCGGCTGAGAAGGAAGTGGCCGAAGCTGTCGACCACCTGACCCAGGCCATGCTGCACAAGGACATCCCCCAGCTCCAGGCCTTGGCCGCCGAGAACCTGACCTACGGCCACTCCAGCGGCAACATCCAGGACAAGAAAGCTTTCATCGCCGACATCGAAACCGGCAAGAGCGCGTTCAAGACCTTGGAAATGCAGAACCAGAAAATCACCGTTTCAGGCGACGTAGCCATGGTTCGCAACCACTTCTCCGCCCAGGCACTCAAGGGCACCGAAGTGGTCCCGACCGAAATCGAGAACTTCCAGATCTGGCAGAAGCAGAAGAATGGCAAGTGGCTGCTGATTGGTCGGCAGGCGTTTCGGTTCTAACAGTCGGACATAGACCTCTGTGGCGAGGGAGCTTGCTCCCGCTCGGTTGCGCAGCAACCGCAAAAACTTGGGCCCGCTGCGCAGGCCAGCGGGAGCAAGCTCCCTCGCCACGGGGATTCAGTCGAGGCAGGTCGTTACTTCAATCCGCTGCCCACTGCTGTCGGTGCTCCAACAGGAAATCCACAAACGCCCGCACCCGCTGCGGCACGTACCGGCCGTGGGGATATAGCAATGTGAACGGCCGCGAGCGCCCTGCGAACGGCGCGAGCACTTCCACCAGTCGCCCGTCCGCCAATTCCTGTTCGACGATAAATCGGTAGGTCTGGAACAGCCCGGCGCCATTTTTGGCCAGCGTCACCCCGCCCAGCACATCGTCGGAGCAGCAATACCCGCCCTGCCCGAACACTTCCTTCTCCTTGCCCTCGACATTGAACAACCAGGAAATTCGACGACCACTGCTGGGCAGTTCGAACTGGATGCACTCGTGCAGGTCCAGGTCTTCCAGCGTTTGCGGCGTGCCGACCCTGCGCAGGTAGTCCGGGGAAGCGACCACCGCCAGTTTCGCGTCTTCCAGCAAACGGGCGATCATCGAGGAATCCGGCTGGGCCCTCACCCGAATCGCCAGGTCATAGCCCTCGGCAACGAAATCGATATTACGGTTGCTCAGGTGAACGTCCACGCTGACCTGCGGATAAAGCGCGCGAAATGCTGGCAGCAACGGCAGGATCCGGTGATGGCCGTAGGTGGTGGGCACGCTGATGCGCAGTTGCCCGGACGGCACCGATTGCGCGCCCATGACTTCCTGCTGCGCTTCGACCAGTTGCGTCAATGCCTGGCGGCATTGCTCGAAAAAGGTCCTGCCGGCATCGGTCAGGCGGATGCTGCGGGTGGTGCGCACGAAAAGCCGCGACCCCAGGCGTTCCTCCAGGCGAAAGATCGAACGGCTCACCGCCCCCGGAGTGACGCCCGCCACCTGGGCCGCCGCCGTGAAACTGCCCGCCTCGGCCGCCAGGCAGAACAGTTCTATGCTGCCTAACTGCAAGTCTTCGAAGTGACGCTTCATGATTCATTACACCGCGTATCAACTGAAGATTCCCGATGCCTGTTTATCAGGCCGTGGCGTATAAATACAGTGGTCCTCGATTGCGCGGGGTCTTCCTGCGCACATTTCATCAACTGGAGTACAGCATGCCTTTCGTCAATGTTCGTATCACCCGCGACGGCGTCACCCGCGAGCAGAAAGCCCAAGTCATTTCCGAAATCACCGAAACCTTGCAGCGCGTGCTGGGCAAGGACCCGCACCTGACTCATATCGTGATCGAGGAAGTCGACACGGATAACTGGGGGTATGCGGGCATGACGACGACCGAGTACCGAAGTAAACCCAAGGAATAAGGCTTCACGTTACTGAGCCCGGTCCGAATGACCGGGCTTTTTTCTGCGCTTGATAACCCTGTGGGAGCGAGCCTGCTCGCGAAAGCGGCGGATCAGCCAGCTCACATGTGATTGATCAAATGCCATCGCGAGCAAGCTCGCTCCCACAGGGGACTGCGCAGGTTCGATTGATTGATTACACCAAGTATCAACTCAAGTACCAGAACCCCCATTTATCAAACCCAAGCGCATCAATAACCTGATCACAACCAACGCCCAGACACGCGCAGCGGTTCCAACTCAACGTGATCAGGAGTCAACATCATGAGCAATCAGAAAACCGTCATCATCACCGGCGCTTCCAGCGGTATCGGCCTTGGCCTGGTCAAGGCGTTCCTGGCCCGCGGTTATAACGTGGTGGGCAATGCCCGCTCGCAGTCCGGCCTGAACGATGCGGCCAGCCAGCTCGGTCATCCGGCGAGCTTCGTCGGCGTGGCCGGTGACATCGCCGATCCAGCGACGTCCAGCACCCTTATCGGCAAAGCCATCGAGGCGTTCGGCGCGGTGGATGGGCTGGTCAATAACGCCGGTTTCTTCCTGCCCAAACCCTTCATCGAATACAGCCCCCAGGACCTGGAGTCGCTGCTCGACACCAACCTCAAGGGCCTCGTCTACGCCAGCCAGGCCGCTGCCGCGCACATGATCAGCCGCCAGCAGGGCTTCATCATCAACATCTCTGCGTCGGTGGCCCTGCAACCGAATATCCAGGTGCCGGCAGCGCTGCCCGTGCTGATCAAGGGCGGCGTCAACCAGATGACCCGCGCCCTGGCGCTGGAATTGTCACCGTTCAACATCAAGGTCAACGCCGTGGCGCCCGGCATCATCGACACGCCGATGCATGACCCGGCCCACCGCGACTTCCTCAACAACCTGGCCCCGGCTGGCCGAGTAGGCACCATCGACGAGATCGCCGAAGCCGTGTTGTACCTGGCAGGCGCCGACTTCACGACTGGCGCGGTCCTGCCGGTGGACGGTGGCATGAGCACCGGCAAGTGGTAAAAAACAAAACCCCGGAGGCAGGACCTCCGGGGTTTTTCATGCAGCCTTGATCTACAGCGTGTAGGAGATGCCCGCCTGCACCGTCCGCGGTGCGCCCGGGTAGGCATAGACGCCACCAAACGCGCCTTCTTCGTAATCGGCGTCGAACAGGTTCTTCAGGTCGAGGTTGAGGCGGATACGCTCGTTGACTTTGTAGTAACCGAGCAGGTCGACGACGGTGTAGTCGTCCATGGTGAAGGTCGTCGCCGCCGTGTTGCCAGCTCGCTCATCGACATACCTTGCGCCAAGGCCCAGGCCGAGCCCCTTCAAACCACCATTTTGAAATTCATAGACGTTCAACAGGGTGAAGCTGTTCTTCGGCACGTTTAGCAAGCGAGTGCCGGTGGGAATGTTGGTGTCCTTGGTCACCTCGGCATCGACGTAGGCGTAGCCACCAATCATCCGCCATTCCGGCGTCAGGTTGCCCGCCACGTTCAAGTCGAAGCCACGGCTGCGTACTTCGCCGGCGGCCACTTTGAAATCGGGATCGGCTGGGTCATTGGTCAACACGTTGCGTTTTTCGATCTGATACACCGCGGCATCGACGCTCAACTGACGATCCAGGGCCTCCCACTTGACGCCCATTTCGTAGGACTTGCCCTCTTCCGGTTTAAAGCCTGCGCCCGCACTGCTGCGTCCCGTGTTGGGTTTGAACGAACGCGCAGTATTGGCGTACACCGCGACTGTGTCGGTTAGGTCGTAGATGACGCCCAGGCGTGGCGTCACCGCGTTGTGGCTTTCATTCCAGTTTCCGGTCTGGGTCACGAATGTCTCGTACTCATGCTCGAACCGCTCGAAACGCGCCCCCGCCAGCACCTTCAGCCGCTCGGTCAGCGCCACCTGATCCTGGACAAACACACCGAAGGTCTTGAGGTTTTCCTGGTCATCGGTCGGCGTACGGGTCAATGCCGGACGCGGCTGGCCATACACCGGATCAAAAATGTCGATCGGATAGGCGCCGAAGCCGCCGGCAGAACGCTGGATGATGGACTCGTAGTTGTAGTCCTCGTATTCAACGCCGGTCAGCAGCGTATGTTCAAACCCACCCGTGGAAAAATGCCCGGTGAGGTTGAGCTGGGTGTCACGGTCGGTCCATTCCAGCTTGCGATAATTGAAGTTACGCCCAAGGGTGCGCCCATCGGCGGCGATGCCGTTGCCCTCCACCGCGTTGCCCTGCAAGGTGCCGTCGAGCCATTGGGTACCGCCGGCCAAGGTCCAGTCGTCGTTGAGCATGTGCTCGAAACGCACCTGCAGCATGTTGTTGTCGTTGTGCAACTTGCCGGCGTCTTTTTCACCGAAAAAAGTATCCCGCGACGCGGTGCCACGTTGGCCGGCGTAATGCGTCAAGCCACGGTCCAACGGCGCATTGTTGCGCATGAAATCGCCTTCGAACGTCAGGCGCGTGGTGTCGTTGACCTGCCAACTCACCACCGGCGCAATGCCGTAACGCTCGGTCTCGACGTGATCGCGGAACGTGTCGCCTCCCTCGCCCACCACGTTCAGGCGATACGCCAGGCGACCTTCGTCATCCAGCGGGCCCGACGTATCCAGGGTGCCGCGACGCATGCCCTGGTCGCTGACCTGGCTGCCCAATGTGACCGTGCGCTCGGACAACGGTTGCTTGGACACCACGTTGAACGTGCCGCCCGGGTCGCCACGGCCATAAAGCATGGTGGCCGGGCCACGCAGCACTTCCAGGCGCTCGATGGTGTTGGCGTCGGGCATGTTCGGGTAACCCCGGTTGATCGGGAAACCGTTGCGGTAGAACTCACCCGTGGTAAAGCCGCGCACGGTAAACGTGGTCAGGCCCTGGCCGCCGAAATTGTTACCCCGGCCGACGCCGCCGGCATAATCGAGGGCGTCTTGCAGGCGCGTGGCGCTGAGGTCTTCGACGACGTCGCGGGACACCACCGATATGGACTGCGGGGTTTCATGGATGGCGGTGTCGGTACGCGTGGCGCTGGCCGAACGCGTGGCGTGATAGCCCTTTACCGGGCCCTGTGCAGTTTCGAAATCCGAGGTGCCGACGATGTCGGTGGCCTGCAACTCCAGCGGCGCCCTGGCCGCCATGCCGGGTTCTTCTGCCCAGGTGGAAATGGAATAAGCCTGGAGCACACACAATGAAACGAGTATCCGACGCATCGACACACAATCCTGACGAAAGAACGCCGGCCCCCGTAAGAGCCGGCAAGAAATGTGTCGCGAAAGATACAGTAACTCATTCCTATTTGATATCTATTCCCATTAGCACTGGCGTTCCAACAACCGACTCTTGCCCGATCTGCCTGAAAAAAGCCTGGGCCCGCACGTCCTGGGTAAACGCGACGTTGAGCCGCAGCCAGTCACACGCCTGCCCTTGCGGCAAGAACGTCGAGCCTTGGGACAGTTGGATTTGCAACTGCTCGGCAATTTGCCGCACCCGATCAGCCTGCACATGCCGGGGCCGGGCCCAGACGAACAATCCCCCACTCGGCTCGGCAAACACCTCCCAGTGAGCCGGATCAAGCAAGCGCAATGTGTTCGCCATCTGCTTGTTCAAGCGCACACGCAAACGCTGGAGCAGCTTGCGGTAAGCACCGTTGGCCAGCAGCGTCGCCACGACGTTTTCCGCCAGCAATGAACAGCCGATGCCGGTCACCATCTTTACCTCGGCGAGGCGCTTGATGACTTCGGGCTGCGCGACCACATAGCCGATGCGCAACGAGCTGGACAGCGTCTTGGAAAAACTCGCCAGGTAAATCACCCGGTCCAAGGCGTCGAGGGATGCCAGCCGCGACGTCGGACCGTTCTGGAAATCGGCGTAGATGTCGTCTTCGATGAGGCGAAAGTCGTGCAGCGTCGCTAACTGCAACAAACGATACGCCACGCTCGGCGCCAGGCTGGTGCCGGTGGGGTTCTGGTACATGCTATTGATGAAGAAATACGAAGGCTTATGGACGTCGAGCAAGCGTTCCAGGCTGGCGATATCCGGGCCTTGGGCGGTTCTGGGCACCGCCAGGGTCTTGACCCCGTGCAGCTTCAGCAGGTTGAACAAATTGTAATAACCGGGGCTTTCCACCAGCACCAAATCGCCAGGCTTGAGGAGCGTGCGCACCAACAAGTCCAGGCCGTGGCTCGCGCCCTGGGTGGTGAGGATCTGTTGCGGGTCGACGTGAATGTCGATCAGGCCCAAGCGTTTCTGGATGTGCAGGCGCAGATGAGCAGAGCCCAGCGGCGTGCTGTAGTTGAACAGTGCCTGATTGTCGCTGCGCACCACCTGGCGGATCGCCTGGCCGAGGTCCGTATCGTCGCGCCAGGCGTCTGGTAGCCAGCCACACCCTAGCTTGAGTTGGGTGGATTCGTTGTCGAACAGCCGCCAGCCAACCGCCTCTTCCATATCCGGCGCCGACGCCTGGGGCATCTGCTGCGCCACGAAAAATCCCGAACCATGCCGGGATTCCAACACACCGCTGGCCACCAATTGGTCATAGGCCTTGATCACGCTCGACAGGCTCAAGCCGTTTTCCGTCGCCAATTGGCGGATCGACGGCATGCGGGCACCTGGGCGGATGCCATGGGTGTTTATCCACTCCGTAAGACTGGCAATCAGTTGCCGGACCAACGAACCCGTGGCGTTGCGATCGATGTTCAGGTCCATGCGCGGGGCCCCAAGTGTTCTCGAATTTCCGGCGAACAGTTAACCATAAAAGCCTCACGGCTGTTCCTTGTTTGCGGGCGGTCCGGCCGGGATAGTCCATCCAGACTCCACACTTCAAGGAAATACGCTTGGACACACAGCAACGACACTCATGGGGATTGGCGTTCGGTCTTTGCCTGATCACCCTCGCGGTCAACCTCCAGGCGCCGCTGTATACCACCTATGCGCAGCTTTCGGGTTACGGCGCGGGCGCCACGGCGGTGGCATTTTCCGGTTATGTATTGGGCGTGTTGCCGGTGCTGCTGGCGTTCGGCGGACTGGCCGACCGGGTGGGCCGAAAACCCTTGATCGTGACGGCGCTTTGCCTGTCGATGTTGGCGACGGTGATCACGGTGATCTGGCCGAACCTGATAGCACTGGGCGTGGCGCGCTTGATGATGGGCGTCGGCACCGGCTTGGCCTCGGCGACGTCCACCGCCTACATGGTGGAGCTGATGCCGACGAGCGATGCGCGATCGCCGGCCAATCGGGTCACGGCCAGCACTTCCCTGGGTTTTGGCCTGGGCGCGGCGTTGACCAGTTTTTTCCTGTTCGCCCACCACAGCGTCACGCCGGGCAGTTTCTGGTTGCAGTTGGTGTTGGCGGCGCTGGCGATCTTCGTGGTTGCGCGGCTGCCGGACCCCGCCCCGAGCACCCGGCACGCAGCGCTGTTACGCCTGCCGTTGTTTCCCACTGGCAGCCTGCCCTACAGTTTTTCCATGTTGCTGGCCTGGGCGACGTCCGGGCTGGTGATCGCCATCCTGCCTTCGGTGCTCGCCGCCCATGACTTGCAGCGCTGGTCCGGCCTGTCGACCTTTACCGTCATCAGTTGTGGGCTGATCTTCCAGCCTTGGGTGAAACGCATGCAACCGGCCAGGGCCACGGGATTGGGGCTGTTGGTCCTGCCGTTGAGCTACGCGTTGCTTGCCTGGGGCGCTAGCCAGGGTTCGCTGGCCGCCGTGTTGCTCGGTGCGCTGGGTGCCAGCAGTGCCTGTTACGGTTTTCTTTACCTGGGCGGGTTGTCGGCCATCACCGCCATGGCCGGTGCGCAAAAAGCCCGGGTCAGCGCGGGATTCTTCCTGTTTGCGTATGTCGGGTTCAGTCTCCCGGTCGTGGTGACCGGGTGGCTGGTCGACCATTTCGGCGCCGACGTGGCGTTGATCGTGTTCGGCCTGGCGCTGCTGGCGGGGGCGTCTGTTACCGGATGGCGCATCGTCCGGACAGAGGCTTGTGTGAGCCAGCTGTCCCAAGGCTGAGCACACTAACCTGTGGCGAGGGAGCTTGCTCCCGCTGGGTTGCGCAGCGACCCCAACATTCTGCGATTGCTGCGCAATCGAGCGGGAGCAAGCTCCCTCGCCACAGGAGTCTGGCTGAAGAATTGGGGGAAGCCTGGGGCAGCCTCGACACCGCACCCAGCAAAGTCGTATACCATATCCCCCACCTAAGCCGAACGACCCGCCGCCGTGACCTTATCCAAGTTCAACCTGCCCGACCTGGGCAACACCCCGTCCACTTCGGAAATCATTACCCGTCATCTGCGCGACGCCATTGTGGCCGGGCATTTCGCCGAGGACGAGCCGATCCGCCAGGATGACATCGCCCGCCAATTCAACGTCAGCAAGATCCCCGTGCGCGAAGCGCTCAAGCGCCTTGAAGCCGAGGGCCTGGTGATGTTCCAGCGCAATCGCGGGGCGATGGTCACGCGGATTTCCGAGGCGGAACTGGCGCAGATGTTCGAGGTGCGGATGCTGCTGGAGGACAAGGTACTGCGCCTGGCGATTCCCAACATGACCGAAGCGACGTTCGCCCGCGCCGAAAGCATCTGCCAGGAGTTCATCGGCGAGGATGACGTCGGTCGCTGGGCCGAGCTGAACTGGCAATTGCATGCCTGCCTCTATGAGCCGGCGCAACGGCCGTTCATGGTGAGCCTGATCCGCTCGGTCCACGACAAACTCGAGCGTTACCTGCGCATGCAGATGAGCCTGTCCGCCGGCAAGGAGCGCGCCGACCATGAACACCGCGAGATTCTCGACGCCTGCCGCGCCAGGGATGTGGAGCGCGCGGTGAAATTGCTGGACGAGCACATTGCCGGCGTCTGCAAGACCCTGTTCGAGTTCTTGCCGTCGAGCCGATGATTTCTCGGCACTGTGCTGATTTCGTCATCACCGACAACTAAAACCATCAAGCCGCTATCCCCGGCACGCGCCACGCTTGTGTCCACTCATCTGAATGGACGTGGCGCCATGAAACGCATCACCGTGATCGACTCCCACACCGGCGGCGAACCGACCCGACTGGTGACCGACGGATTCCCCGACCTGGGCCAGGGCAGCATGGCCGAACGCCGACAACGCCTGGCCGAGCAGCACGACGCCTGGCGCACCGCGTGCGTGTTGGAACCTCGCGGCAGCGATGTGCTTGTAGGTGCGTTGCTGTGCGAACCGGTGGACCCGGCCGCCTGTGCCGGCGTGATTTTCTTCAACAACAGCGGCTACCTGGGCATGTGTGGCCACGGCACCATTGGCCTGGTGGCGTCATTGGCCCATCTGGGCCGGATCGGCCCCGGCGTGCACAGCATCGAGACACCCGTGGGCACGGTGCAAGCGACCTTGCATGAGGATCGCTCGGTCAGCGTGCGCAACGTGCCTTCCTATCGCTATCGCAAGGGCCTGCGTCTCGAAGTGCCGGGCATTGGGCCGGTGACCGGCGATGTGGCGTGGGGCGGCAATTGGTTCTTCCTGATCGCCGACCATGGCCAGCGCGTGGCGGGTGACAACCTCGACGCACTCACCGCCTACACCTTCGCCGTGCAGCAAGCTTTGGAACAGCAAGGTTTTCGCGGTGAGGACGGCGGCCTGATCGACCATATCGAGCTGTTCGCCGACGATCCCCAGGCCGACAGTCGCAATTTCGTGCTGTGCCCTGGCAAAGCCTACGACCGCTCGCCCTGCGGCACCGGCACCAGCGCCAAACTGGCGTGCCTGGCGGCCGACGGCAAATTGCAACCCGGGCAGATCTGGCGCCAGGCCAGTGTCATCGGCAGCGAATTCGAAGGGTCGTATGAGCGCTCGGGCGAGCGCATCGTGCCGACCATTCGCGGCCGGGCCTACATCAGCGCCGAAAGCACCTTGATCATCGAGCCGGACGATCCGTTCGCCTGGGGCATTCGTTCGTGAGCGAAGGCCATGTCGCAGACGTGATCGTCATTGGCGCCGGCATCATCGGCGCGGCCTGCGCCCGAAGCCTGGCTCAGCGGGGTTTGCAGGTGTTGGTGCTGGACGCCGGCTGGCACGGTGCAACGGCGGCCGGCATGGGCCACTTGCTGGTGCTTGATGACAACACGGCGGAGCTGGCCCTCAGTCAATATTCCCTGCGACGCTGGCGGGAGTTGGCGCCTGCGCTGCCCGACGCTTGTGCCTGGCGCAACAACGGCACTTTATGGCTGGCGGCCAACGCCGAGGAAATGGCCGTCGCCCACCGTAAATACCTGAACCTGATGGCCCATGGCGAGGCCTGCGAACTGATTGGCCGCGCCACCTTGCACCAGCGTGAACCGGAACTGCGGGCGGACCTGGAGGGTGGGTTGCTGATCAAGGGCGACGGCATTCTCTACGCCCCCGCCGCCGCACGCTGGATGCTCGATCACGCCAATATCAGCCAGCAGCGCGCCGAGGTCAGCGAAGTGGACGGCCACCGTGTGCGCCTCGCCGACGGTCGTTGGCTCAGCGCCGAAGCCGTCGTGCTTGCCAACGGCATCCAGGCCACCGCCCTGTGCCCGGAACTCCCGATCGAACCCAAGAAAGGCCACCTATTGATCACCGATCGCTACCCCGCCACCGTCAGCCACACCCTGGTCGAGCTGGGTTACGTCACCAGCGCACACAACGCCAGCGGACCGTCGGTAGCCTGCAACATCCAACCGCGCCCGACGGGACAATTGTTCATCGGCGCTTCGCGGCAGTTCGGCAACGTCGATCCCGAGGTGGAAGGCTGGATGCTGGCGAAGATGCTCAAACGCGCCGTTGACTACATGCCAGGGCTGGCGCACCTCAACGGCATCCGCGCCTGGACCGGTTTTCGCGCGGCGAGCCCCGACGGCTTGCCGCTGGTGGGACAACATCCGCAGCGCCCAGGCCTTTGGCTTGCGGTAGGCCATGAAGGGCTCGGTGTCACGACCGCACCGGCCACCGCTGACCTGCTGGTTGCCCAGCTGTTCAACGAAACCGCGCCGCTGGCCGCGCAACCTTACCTGCCGCAGCGCTTTTTGGGAGAACCGGCCCATGCCTGAAGCCCATCACATATTCCCTGTGGCGAGGGAGCTTGCTCCCGCTGGGGCGCGAAGCGGCCCTGTTTTGGCTCTGCTGCGCAGACCAGCGGGAGCAAGCTCCCTCGCCACGGGATCGGTGCATCCTCTTGAGATCCGCTTCACCAAGGAGTATCGGCCCCATGCCTGAGTTATTCCTGGACGGCCGCCTGCTGTCAGTCGCCAACGGCACCACCGTCGCGGCAGCATTGGCGTTGGGTGCCGACGGTTGCAGTCGCACCTCGGTCAGCGGCCAACGCAGAGCGCCCTTGTGCGGCATGGGTATCTGCCAGGAATGCCGGGTGATGATCGACGGCCGTCGGCGCCTGGCCTGCCAGACCTTGTGCCGCGACGGCATGCACGTGGACACCCGACCATGACCGAATTCGCCGACATCCTTATCATCGGCGCCGGCCCCGCCGGCATGGCCGCGGCCCTTGCTGCGGAGAGTAGCGGTGCACGCATCGTGCTGCTGGACGACAACCCGAATCCTGGCGGACAGATCTGGCGCGACGGACCCCAGGCCCACTTGCCTGCCGAGGCGCGACAAATGCGAGAGCGCTTGCGCGCCTACGCCAACGTGCACTGCCACGTGGACACCCGGGTAATCGCCAACGCTGCCGAGAAAACCCTGTTGGTGGAAAATGCCGAGCAGGGTTGGTTGATCGCTTACGACCGTTTGATCCTGTGCACCGGCGCCCGGGAATTGCTGCTGCCCTTCCCCGGCTGGACGCTGCCTGGTGTCACCGGTGCTGGCGGGCTGCAAGCGCTGGTCAAGGGCGGTCTGCCCGTGCGCAGCGAGCGACTGGTCATTGCCGGCAGCGGTCCTCTGTTGTTGGCAAGCGCTGCCACGGCCCGGCATCACGGGGCGCAAGTGCTTCGAATTGCCGAACAGGCCAGCCGCGCGGCCGTGGCGAGTTTCGCCGCAAAACTGCCCCGTTGGCCGGGCAAGCTATGGCAGTCGTTCAGCCTGTTCGATGCTCACTACCGCACCGGCACTCATGTGCTGGAAGCCCTGGGGCGGGACAAGCTCGAAGGCGTGCGTCTGCTGCAACAAGGCAAGACGGTAGAGTTGGCCTGCGACCGTTTGGCCTGTGGCTTCGGGCTGATTCCCAATACCCAGCTGGGCCAGGCGCTGTGTTGCGCGCTCGATGGACAGGCGCTTGCGGTTGATGAGTTCCAGGCCACCACACGCGACGACCATTACGCCGCTGGCGAATGCACTGGTTTCGGCGGCAGCGAACTGGCGCTGGTCGAAGGAGCCATCGCCGGCTACGCCGCGGTCGGCAATAGCGCTGCCGCCCAGCAACTATGGCCACGGCGCGTGCGCTGGCAGGGTTTCGCCCGGGCATTGAACCAGGCGTTTGCTCTGGATGGCCGTTTGAAAAGCTTGGCGCGGGGCGATACGTTGGTCTGTCGCTGTGAGGATGTCCCCTATGAGGCGCTGAGCGGCCATACCGATTGGCGCGAAGCGAAGCTGGCCAGCCGTTGCGGGATGGGGGCTTGTCAGGGCCGGGTTTGCGGTGCGGCGCTGGAACATTTGTTTGGCTGGAAGTCGCCGGTTCCTCGTCCTCCATTTAGTCCGGCACTGGTTGAGACGTTGATCAGGCTGGAAGATGCGTCGTCTGGCTGAGAACGGTTGTCTGCGATTGCTCCATCGACCTCTCCCTGGTAGGCACCGCGCTTCCCCTGTGGGAGCGAGCCTGCTCGCGAAGAGGCCGCTACATCCAGAATTTTCATCGGCTGAGCCTCCGCCTTCGCGAGCAGGCTCGCTCCCACACGGATCTATTCAGCAGCCACAAAATTCATGCAGTGGTTGGGGCAAAAGCGCTTCCGAAGAAACGGATATACGTCTGGAAAGCCTCGCTCACGACAAGCCGTGACAAATACCGCATTTCAATCAAGACTCCACCTCTGAACATAAAGACGAAGCAGCGCCATGTATCCCTCGCTGACCACCTTCACTCCGTGCGACCTGGACACCCTGCTACGCAGCCTGCAACCCATCGCGCCGTTGCTCGATACCCTCACGGACACGGTGTTTTTCATTAAGGACGACCAGGCCCGCTACGCCTTCGTCAACCAGACCCTCGCCCGGCGTTGCGGCTTCAAGCAATGCGATGGCCTGCTCGGCCTCACCGCAGAACAGGTATTCCCGGAGCGCTTCGGCCCGCTGTACACCGAACAGGATCGACGCGTGCTCGCCAGCGGACGCGAGCTGGCCGACCAGCTCGAATTGCACCTTTATTACGGCAACCAGCCGGTGTGGTGCCTGACCCACAAGCTCGCCTTGCGCGAACCCTCAGGCCGGATCGTTGGCCTGGCGGGGATCTCCCGTGATTTGCAATCGCCGCAATCAAGCCATCCGGCCTTTCAGAAACTGGCGGCGGTGGATGCGCATATCAAGCTGCACTTCGCCCGTCCCATCAGCCTGGCCGAACTCACCGCCATTGCCGGCTTGTCGGTGGCGCAATTGGAGCGACACTGCAAGCGCATCTTCCAACTCACGCCCCGGCAGATGATTCACAAGGCGCGCCTGGAGGAGGCCTCGCGACTGTTACTGGAACAGGATTTGCCCATCACCGAAATTGCCCTGCGCTGTGGCTACACCGATCACAGTGCGTTCAGCCGTCAATTCCGTGCGCTGACAAGCCTTTCCCCCAGCCAGTACCGAGAAAACCAGCGCTGACATTGTTCCTTTCCGGGGCGTATTCCCATCCACTGCTCCCATCTGTAACACCGCCTAACGTTCTCTCCCACCGGCTGCCATCCTTACCGATCAAATAATCGACGGATAATCAAAGGCTTATAAAAATCGAGCTGGCAACGCAAAACAGGCACGTCGATTGCTTATCTAATATCGTATACGAAATCCTCAATACGATATCTCACCGCATTTATTCGACAGCGAGGCCTTTATGAAAAACCGTGCATTAGCCGCAGCCCTCAGCGTTGTCCTCTTTCCACTGATTGCACTTCCCGCCCACGCCGACAAGCTCGATGACATCATCGGCTCGGGCAAGCTGCGTTGCGCCGTGACACTGGATTTTCCACCGATGGGCTTTCGCGATGAAAGCAACAAGCCGGCCGGATTCGACGTGGACTATTGCAACGACCTGGCAAAAGTCCTTGGCGTAGACGCCGAGGTGGTCGAAACCCCGTTCTCCGATCGAATCCCGGCACTGATTTCAGGCCGCGCGGATGTCATCGTCGCCTCCACGTCCGATACCCTGGAGCGGGCCAAGACCGTTGGCCTGACCGTGCCCTACTTCGCCTTCCAAATGGTCGTGCTGACCCGCGACGACACTGGCATCAACAGCTATGCCGACCTCAAGGGCAAGAAACTCGGCAACACCAGCAGCACCTATGAAGCCATCGCCCTGGAGAAAGACCAGAAGAGTTGGGGCAGCGGCAGTTTCCGTGCCTATCAGTCGCAGAACGACACATTGCTGGCCGTGGCCCAAGGACACATCGATGCCACCGTCGTCACCAACACCGTGGCCGCCGCCACCATCAAATCGGGCAAGTACAAGGGTCTGAAAATCGCCGGTAATGCGCCCTACGTCATCGACTACGTGTCCCTCGGCGCCAAGCGCAGCGAGTACGGGCTCATCAACTACCTCAACCTGTTCGTCAACCAGCAAGTGCGCACCGGTCGGTACAACGAGCTGTTCGTCAAATGGGTCGGCACGGAAATCCCGCCGGCCAACCTGACCGTGCCTCAGGTCTATTATTGAGGAGCGCGGCATGCCAAGCACGCCTATCTGCTTGCAAGGTCGCAGCCTGGTGGAGGGTGCCGCCCAGGGCACCCTGCTGTTCGCCGACGTTGGCTTGAGCTTCTGGGGCGGAGTCGATGCCGCCACCGGCGAGGTAATCGACCGGCATCACCCCCTTAGCGGCGAATGCCTGGCGGGTCGGGTGTTGGCGATTCCCAGTGGACGTGGATCCTGCACCGGCAGCAGCGTGCTGATGGAACTCATCAGCAACGGCCACGCGCCAGCCGCCCTGGTGCTGGCCGAGGCCGACGAAATCCTGGTCTTGGGTGTGCGGGTGGCCGAGGTGATTTTCCAACGCTCGCTTCCCGTGTTGTGCATCGGTCACGAGGCGTTCGTGGGTTTACGGGGGCAAGGATTCGCGCGCCTCGAGGGCAGTTCCCTGACGTTGTCCGGGCGCCGGCCCAATGATCAATGGTACGCGGCGGATATTCCCTCGCAGCCGCTGGTGTCTTCCACCGTCCGTTTGACCGAGCGGGACCAGGCGTTGCTTGACGGCGCACACGGCAAGGCTGCGCAAGTGGCGATGCAAATTGTCCTGCGCATGGCCGAGATCCAGGGCGCCGATGAGCTGCTGGACATCACCCAGGCGCACATCGACGGCTGCATCTATACCGGCCCGGCCAGCCTGCGTTTTGCCGAACAGTTGGTGCAGTGGGGAGCGAAAGTGAGCGTGCCCACGACACTCAACTCGATTTCCGTGGACCAACGCCGCTGGCGCGAGCTGGGCGTCGACCCGGCGTTGGGCGAACCGGCCAGCGCCTTGGGCGACGCTTATATGGCCATGGGCGCACAGTTGAGCTTCACTTGCGCGCCCTACCTGCTCGACACCGCGCCCGTTGTCGGCGAGCAAATCGTTTGGGCCGAATCGAATGCGGTGGTCTATGCCAACAGCGTGCTCGGCGCTCGCACGCAGAAATACCCGGACTTCCTCGATATCTGCATCGCACTGTGCGGCCGCGCGCCGTTGGCCGGCTGTCATCTCGATGACCAGCGCAAGGCCGGGCTGATCATCGAAGTCCCCAAGCTCGACTCAACGGATGACAGCTTCTACCCGCTGTTGGGTTATCACATCGGCAGTCTGACGGGCCGACGTATTCCGCTGATTCGAGGGCTGGAAAACGCCGCGCCCAACCTCGACGACCTGAAGGCTTTTGGCGCCGCGTTCGCCACCACCAGCGCGGCGCCGCTGTTCCACATCGCCGGGGTGACGCCAGAGGCCATGGACCCGGCCCAGGTTCAGGACCGCCAGGCGCAATTACCGGTGGAAACCTTGGACGCTGCGGGATTGCTCGCCAGTTGGCGCGAACTCAACAGCGCACGGCACAGGCACGTGGACGTGGTTTCCCTGGGCAATCCGCATTTTTCTCTTAGTGAATTCGCCGCGTTGGCACGCCTTTGTGCGGGGCGGTGCAAACACCCCGACGTGGTCCTGGCGATCACCTGCGGCCGGGCCGTGCTGGAGCAGGCGCGCCAAGCCGGTTATCTGGAGGCGATCCAGGCCTTCGGCGCAACGCTGGTGACCGACACGTGCTGGTGCATGCTGGGCGAACCGGTGATCCCGCCGGCCGCCACCACGCTGATGACCAACTCCGGCAAATACGCGCACTACGCACCGGGCCTGGTGGGACGTGGCGTGCATTTCGCCAGTTTGGCCGAGTGCGTCGAGGCCGCCTGCTCCGCCACGGCCAGCGGCGAGCCGCCGAACTGGCTGCAACCCTCCGGCCCCAAGGGGAATCCAAGCCATGTTTGACTACAGCTTCCAATGGCGCCCGGCGTTGCGCGCCCTGCCCGATATGCTCGCCGGCGCCTGGGTGACCTTCGAGACCGCCGCGCTGTCGATGATCTTCGGCGTGCTGATCGCCCTGGTCCTGACGGTGATGCGCCAGGCGCGTCATCCCCTGCTGCGGGGTGTCGGCAACGGCTGGGTATCGATCGCCCGCAACACGCCGTCGTTGTTCCAGATCTACATCCTCTACTTCGGCCTCGGCTCCCTCGGGTTGCACGTCAGTTCGTGGTTCGCCCTGCTGGCGGGCATTACCTTCAACAACGCCGGCTACCTGGCGGAGAACTTTCGCGGCGGC
Source organism: Pseudomonas brassicacearum subsp. neoaurantiaca (assembly GCF_013608025.1). Taxonomy (GTDB): domain Bacteria; phylum Pseudomonadota; class Gammaproteobacteria; order Pseudomonadales; family Pseudomonadaceae; genus Aquipseudomonas. The sequence goes on from NZ_VDLV01000015.1 coordinate 40,095, forward strand.
CTCAAGGCCGTGCCAGGCACGCAGATGCGCGCCGCTCGTTCCCTGGGCATGAGCGCGTTCCAGGCCTACCGGATGATCATCGTCCCGCAACTGCTGCGCATCGTTTTCTACCCGCTGACCAACCAAATGGTCTGGGCGGTGCTGATGACGTCCCTGGGCGTGGTGGTCGGCCTGAACAACGACCTCACCGGAGTCACACAGGAATACAACGTCAAGACGTTCCGCACCTTCGAATATTTCGCCCTTGCGGCGCTGCTCTATTACCTGATCGCCAAGTTGATCGTCGGGCTGGCCCGACTGTTGTCCTGGCGCCTGTTTCGTTATTGAGGAGGGCTGGTCATGTTTTCTACAAGCCTTACCGTCAACGACCTGTTGTATCTGCTCGAGGGTGCCTGGGTCACGGTGCAATTGACCGCCTGGTCGATCCTGCTCGGCACCTTGGCCGGGCTACTGTTCGGTTTGCTGCGAGCGCTGTTGCCTCGGGTGAGCCTGCCACTCGCCTGGGTGCTGGATGCGTTTCGCAGCGTGCCGCTGCTGATCCAGTTCGTTCTGTTCAACTCGCTCAAGAGCATCGTCGGCCTGGACCTCAGCGCCTTTGCCGTCGGTTGCATCGTGCTCGGGGTCTATGCCGCTGCGTATTTCACCGAGATCGTCCGGGGTGGCGTGCTGGCGGTGCCGCTGAGTACCCGGCGGGCCAGCCGGTCATTGGGCCTGAGCTATTTGCAGGACCTGCGTTTCATCGTCCTGCCGATTGCCACTCGCGTGGCGTTCCCCGGTTGGCTGAACCTGGTCCTCGGGGTCATGAAAGACACTGCACTGGTGATGTGGATCGGCATCGTCGAGCTGCTGCGGGCTTCGCAAACCATCGTCACGCGGATTCAGGAACCCCTGCTGGTGCTGTGCATCGCGGGCCTCATCTACTACGTCATGAGCCTGGTGGTCGCCCGCCTCGGCGCACGCCTGGAAAGAAGGTGGCAGGAAAATGATTGAGATCGAAAACGTGCACAAATCCTTTGGCAACCTGGAGGTGGTCAAGGGCGTCAGCCTGACGGTGGACAAGGGCGAAGTCGTGTCGATCATCGGTGGCTCCGGCTCCGGAAAATCGACGTTGCTGATGTGCATCAACGGCCTGGAGCCGATCCAGAAAGGCAGTATTCGCGTGGACGGCGTGGAGGTTCACGACAGCGCCACCGACCTCAACCGGCTGCGGCAGAAGATCGGCATCGTCTTCCAGCAATGGAACGCCTTTCCCCACCTGACCGTGCTGGAAAACGTGATGCTGGCGCCGCGCAAGGTGCTGGGCAAGAGCAAGCAGGACGCCGAAGCGCTGGCGGTGCGGCAACTTGAACACGTGGGCCTGGGGGACAAGCTCAAGGCCTTTCCCGGCAAGCTCTCCGGCGGACAGCAGCAGCGCATGGCGATCGCCCGCGCCCTGGCAATGTCGCCGGACTACATGCTGTTCGACGAGGCCACCTCGGCCCTCGACCCGCAACTGGTCGGCGAAGTGCTGGACACCATGCGCATGCTCGCCGAAGACGGCATGACCATGGTGCTGGTGACCCACGAGATCCGCTTCGCCCGGGACGTGTCCGACCGGGTGGCGTTCTTCTGCAACGGGCGGGTCCATGAGATCGGGCCGCCGGACCAGGTGATCGGCAATCCGGTGCAGCCGGAGACGGCGGCGTTCCTGAAATCGGTGAAATAGCGGATGGCCTCTTCGCGAGCAAGCTCGCTCCCACACTGGTTTTGTGTAGGTCGCAATGACCTGCCAGTCACCACAGAACCCTGTGGGAGCGAGCTTGCTCGCGATGAGGCCCGACTAGACAACACAAGGATTTGACTGATGCGCTCATCAAAAATCATCCACATAGTCAGCTGCCACGCCGAAGGCGAAGTCGGCGATGTCATCGTCGGCGGCGTCGCCCCGCCACCCGGCGCCACGGTCTGGGAACAATCACGCTGGATCGCCCAGGACCAGACCCTGCGCAACTTCGTCCTCAACGAGCCCCGTGGCGGAGTGTTCCGCCACGTCAACCTGCTGGTACCGGCCAAGGACCCTCGGGCACAAATGGCCTGGATCATCATGGAGCCGGCCGACACCCCACCGATGTCCGGCTCCAACTCGCTGTGCGTCGCCACCGTGCTGCTGGACAGCGGCATCCTGCCGATGACCGAACCCCAGACGCGATTGGTGCTGGAAGCGCCGGGCGGCTTGATCGAAGCCGTGGCTGATTGCCGCGACGGCAAGGTGCAACGGGTCGAGATTAAGAACGTACCGTCGTTTGCCGACCGCCTCGATGCCTGGATCGAAGTCGAGGGCCTGGGCTCTATGCAGGTGGACACCGCCTATGGCGGCGACAGTTTTGCCATCGTCGATGCCCAACGCCTGGGTTTCGCCATCCGCCCTGACGAAGCGGCCGATCTGGTGGCCGTGGGCTTGAAAATCACCCGGGCCGCCAATGAGCAACTGGGCTTCGTACACCCGTTGAATCCCGACTGGTCGCACATCTCGTTCTGCCAGATTGCCGCGCCCATTGAACGGGAAAACGGCATCGCCACCGGTGCCAATGCCGTCGTCATCCAACCCGGCAAGATCGACCGTTCGCCCACCGGCACCGGTTGCTCGGCACGCATGGCGGTGCTGCACGCCAAGGGCCAGATGCAGGTGGGCGAGCGTTTTATCGGCCGCTCGATCATCGGCTCCGAATTCCACTGCCGGATCGACTCACTGACCGACGTCGCCGGACGCTCGGCGATCTACCCATGCATCGCCGGACGAGCGTGGATCACCGGCACGCACCAATTGCTGCTCGACCCGGCCGATCCATGGCCGCAGGGCTACCGGCTCTCCGATACCTGGCCCGGCGCATGACTTTCAGATTCACCCAACCCCCCTGTGGCGAGGGAGCTTGCTCCCGCTGGGTCGCGAAGCGGCCCCCAGATTCTGACTGACACACCGAGCATGCAGGTTTTGGGACTGCTTCGCAGTCCAGCGGGAGCAAGCTCCCTCGCCACAAAAGCAACCACCTAGATCCGTATACGAAATACCAAAAGGAGACACCCATGAGCAAACGCATCAACTGGAGCGGCGTATTCCCCGCCGTCACCACCCAATTCAACGATGACTTTTCCATCAACCTGGAAAAAACCCATCAGGTCATCTCCAACGTCATCCGCGATGGCGTGTCGGGCCTGGTGGTCTGCGGGTCGGTGGGGGAAAACACCTCACTGAGCGCCGAGGAAAAAATCGCCGTGACCGAAGTCGCGGTGGACGCCTCCCGGGGCCGGGTGCCGGTGATTTGCGGCGTGGCCGAGTTCACCAGCGTGCAGGCCGCCAAGGTCGCCAACGCCGTGCGCAAGGTCGGTGTCGATGGGGTGATGCTGATGCCGGCGTTGGTCTACGGCTCCAAGCCGTTCGAGACCGCCGAGCATTTTCGCTACGTGGCCCGGCATGCCGACGTGCCGCTGATGGTCTACAACAACCCACCGATCTACAAAAACGACGTCACCCCGGACATTCTCATCTCGCTGGCCGACTGCGATAACGTGGTGTGTTTCAAGGATTCTTCCGGCGACACCCGCCGCTTTATCGACGTACGCAACGAAGTCGGCGATCGTTTCGTCTTGTTCGCCGGCCTCGACGACGTGGTGCTGGAAAGCCTCGCCGTAGGCGCCGAAGGTTGGGTGTCGGGCATGTCCAACGTGTTCCCAAAGGAAGGCGAAACCATTTTCCGCCTGGCCCGCGCCGGACGCTTCGCCGAAGCCATGCCGATCTACGAATGGCTGATGCCGATCCTGCACCTCGACGCCCGGGCCGACCTGGTGCAATGCATCAAGCTGTGCGAAGCCATCGCCGGCCGCGGCAGCGCCCTCACCCGCCCACCGCGCCTGGCCCTGCCGGAAGAAGACCGGGTGTATGTGGAGCAGATCATGGCCAAGGCGCTGGCTAACCGGCCCGTGCTGCCGGATGTGGGGCTTTAAGCACCCACGCAGAGGCTCAGGCATTTGGGAAACCCTGTGGGAGCGAGCTTGCTCGCGATAGCGTCGGCACATCCAAGAGGGATGCAAGCTGGACAACCGCTATCGCGAGCAAGCTGAACTGGCCTAATAATTCCGGACACCTCTTAAGGGCGATATGATTTCGCCAACTTGGAGGT
>NZ_VDLV01000061.1 GCF_013608025.1 Pseudomonas brassicacearum subsp. neoaurantiaca
CGCCACGGGTGATGCGCTGTGTTTGCTGACGCGGACGTTCATCGACATTGCGCGATATCGACGAACAAACACAGCTTGGGCACCACATCGCGCGGGCAGACAGTTTCGTGCCCCAGGAAATAGCGGCTGCTTAAACATCGACCTGCTAGCGCGAACCAGCCCTTGTGGCGAGGGAGCTTGCTCCCGCTGGGGCGCGCAGCGGCCCCAAGACAGGCA
>NZ_VDLV01000062.1 GCF_013608025.1 Pseudomonas brassicacearum subsp. neoaurantiaca
GCTGCGCAACCCAGCGGGGATGAATCCCCTCGCCACAAGTGTTTCGATTGGCTTTGGACACAAAGCCGACGCAAATCCCGTGGCGAGGGAGCTTGCTCCCGCTGGGCTGCGCAGCAGGCCCTGGAACAGCTGCCGAGGTGGGGCAGGTTGATTGCGTTTGGCCTTTTTGGGGTCGCTTCGCAACCCAGCGGGGATAATCCCCTCGCCACAGTGTTTCGATTGGCTTCGGGACACAAGGCCGACGCAAATCCCGTGGCGAGGGAGCTTGCTCCCGCTGGGCTGCGCAGCAGCCCCTGGAACAGCCGCCGAGGTGGGTCAGGTTGATTGCGTCCAGGCCTTTGGGGTCGCTTCGCAACCCAGCGGGAGCAAGCTCCCTCGCCACGGGGATTGGGTGACTGGACAAACGGGTTATCAATGCTGCCCTTGTGGCGAGGGGATTTAGCGAAACGTCGCACCGCCCCGCTGGGCTGCGCAGCAGGCCCTGGAACAGCCGCCGAGGTGTGTCAGGTTAATTGCGTTTGGCCTTTTTGGGGTTGCTGCGCAACCCAGCGGGGATGAATCCCCTCGCCACAAGTGTTTCGATTGGCTTTGGACACA
>NZ_VDLV01000063.1:0-235 GCF_013608025.1 Pseudomonas brassicacearum subsp. neoaurantiaca
GCTCATGGCCGGGTGAGGGCGTATATCCTTGGCGGCTTGAGATTTCCTGTGCCAGCCATGCCGCTATCGCGAGCAAGCTCGCTCCCACATTGGCTTTGTGTCGTGAGTGAAACCCTGTGGGTGCTTGCTCGCGATAGCGGCATGGCTGGCGCCACAGTACTTTCCGGACCCACCCATGCCCAACATCCTCCTCGTCGAAGACGACGCCGCCCTCTGCGAACTCATCGCCAGCTAC
>NZ_VDLV01000063.1:245-90175 GCF_013608025.1 Pseudomonas brassicacearum subsp. neoaurantiaca
ATTCCCCGGTGCCGGCCAGCAAATCCCGCTGAACTTTTAGTCGCCGGTCCGGTTCGGAGCTTAAGTGAGTTTAATCAGGGACCCGTTGGGCCTTTACCGCCACAAGCGCGTCCATGGGGCGTAGTAAAAGGAGCGATGCTCGATGACTGCCGAACAGCCGACCGACTTGGTGTACAACCCGCATTTGCCGTTGTCCCAGGCCTTGTTGTTGCCGCGTATTGCGATTGAAGACACCATGCCGGTGATCGACGGCGGGCAGTTCGCCGCCAAGGCCCTGGCCGGGCAGGACGTGACGGTGACCAGCAAAGTGTTCGCCGATGGCCACGACAAGTTGGCGGTGCGAATTCGCTGGCGGGCGCTGGACGATGATATCTGGAACAGCGAGGTGATGACCGAGCTGGGCAATAACGGCTGGCGCGGTCAGTTCACTGTGCCGGCCGTGGGACGCTATGTGTTCTGCATCGAGGCGTGGTTCGACCAGTTCGCCAGCTTCCGCTATGAGCTGGAAAAAAAATACGCCGCCGGGGTGCCCATCAGCCTGGAGCTGCAGGAAGGCCGCAATCATGTGCAACAGGCCGCTGAACGCAGCGACGGCGAATTGAGTGAACAGCTGACGGCGTTGCACCATGAACTTTCGAGCCTGCTGCCGCAGGAACAGGTGACGTTGTTCCTCGCGCCGCGCAGCGCCGACCTGATGTCCCTGGCCGATCATCGGCCCTACCTGAGCATCAGCCCCGAATATCCGTTGGATGTGGAGCGCGAGCGGGCCGAGTTCGCCAGTTGGTACGAGCTGTTTCCGCGCTCGATCACCGACGATCCCAAGCGCCACGGCACGTTCAACGACGTGCACTCACGCTTGTCGGTGATCCAGGACATGGGTTTTGACGTGTTGTATTTCCCGCCGATCCATCCGATCGGCCGCAGCTTCCGCAAAGGCCCGAACAATTCCCTCACCGCCGGTCCGGACGATCCGGGCAGCCCTTATGCCATCGGCAGCGAGGAGGGCGGACACGAAGCGATTCACCCACAGTTGGGCACTCGCGAAGATTTTCGTCGCCTGGTCGCCGCTGCCGCCGACCACGGCCTGGAGATCGCCCTGGACTTCGCCATCCAGTGTTCCCAGGACCACCCTTGGCTCAAGCAGCATCCGGGCTGGTTCAGTTGGCGGCCGGACGGCACGATCAAATACGCCGAGAACCCGCCGAAGAAATACCAGGACATCGTCAACGTCGATTTCTATGCCGCCGATGCCATCCCCAGTCTCTGGATAGAGCTGCGGGATATCGTCGTCGGTTGGGTCAACGAAGGGGTGAAGATCTTCCGTGTCGATAATCCTCACACCAAGCCGTTGCCGTTCTGGCAGTGGCTGATCGCCGACGTACGCGCCCAACACCCGGAAGTGATCTTCCTCGCGGAAGCGTTCACTACGCCGGCGATGATGGCGCGGCTGGGCAAGGTCGGTTATTCCCAGAGCTACACGTATTTCACCTGGCGCAACACCAAGGCCGAGCTGGCGACGTATTTCAGCGAACTCAATGAATCGCCATGGCGTGAATGCTACCGGCCGAATTTCTTCGTCAACACGCCGGACATCAACCCGGCGTTCCTGCATGAGTCGGGGCGTGCGGGTTTTCTGATCCGCGCGGCGCTGGCGACTATGGGCTCGGGGCTGTGGGGCATGTACTCGGGCTTTGAATTGTGCGAATCGGCGCCAGTGCCAGGCAAGGAGGAATACCTCGATTCGGAGAAATACGAAATCCGTCCTCGGGATTTCACCGCGCCGGGCAACATCATCGCCGAGATCGCCCAGCTCAACCGAATCCGCCGGCAAAACCCGGCGCTGCATACGCACTTGGGCCTGAAGATCTACAACGCCTGGAACGACAACATCCTGTACTTCGGCAAGCGCACGCCGGATGGCAGCAACTTCATCCTGGTGGCCGTGAGCCTCGATCCGCATAACGTCCAGGAAGCCAATTTCGAGCTGCCGCTGTGGGAGATGGGCCTGCCCGACGACGCCCAGACCCAGGGCGAGGATTTGATGAACGGTCACCGCTGGACCTGGTATGGCAAGTACCAGTTCATGCGTATCGACCCGGCGTACCAGCCGTTCGGGATCTGGCGGATCAGCGTCGCATAAAACAAAAGTGAGCGGATGAAGTGCTTTTGTGGCGAGGGAGCTTGCTGTGGCGAGGGGATTTATCCCCGTTGGGATGCGAAGCAGCCCCGAAAGCTTTAACGCCGCCTACCCGATAGGTCGGGCTTGTTTCATGGGGTCGCTTCGCAACCCAGCGGGGATAAATCCCCTCGCCACAAAAGGCCTGATCACAAAACAAGACCCGCGGTTTTATCGAATTTTCAGGAGTTGCAAATGGCCAAGAAACCCCGGTCTGCCACGTTCATCAAGGACCCGCTCTGGTACAAGGACGCGGTGATCTATCAAGTCCACGTAAAATCCTATTTCGACTCCAACAACGACGGTATCGGCGATTTTCCGGGCCTGATCGAGAAGCTCGACTACATCGCCGACCTGGGCGTCAACACCATCTGGCTCCTGCCGTTCTATCCTTCGCCCCGGCGCGATGACGGCTACGACATTGCCGAATATCGCGGAGTCAGCCCTGACTACGGCACCATGGCCGACGCGCGGCGTTTCATTGCCGAAGCCCACAAGCGCAACCTGCGGGTGATCACCGAGCTGGTCATCAACCACACCTCCGACCAGCACCCCTGGTTCCAACGGGCGCGCAAGGCCAAGAAAGGCTCCAGCGCGCGGGATTTCTACGTTTGGTCCGATGACGACCACAAATACGACGGCACGCGGATCATTTTCCTCGACACCGAAAAGTCCAATTGGACTTGGGACCCAGTGGCCGGCCAGTACTTCTGGCACCGCTTCTATTCCCACCAGCCAGACCTCAATTTCGACAACCCGCAGGTGATCAAGGCCGTGCTGTCGGTGATGCGCTACTGGCTCGACATGGGCATCGATGGCCTGCGTCTGGACGCGATCCCGTACCTGATCGAACGCGATGGCACCAATAACGAAAACCTGCCCGAGACCCACGACGTCCTCAAGCTGATCCGCGCCGAAATCGACGCCAATTACCCCGACCGCATGCTGCTGGCCGAGGCCAACCAGTGGCCGGAAGACACCCAGCTGTATTTTGGTGACGTCGATGCCCAGGGCCTCAATGGTGATGAGTGCCACATGGCGTTCCACTTCCCGCTGATGCCGCGCATGTACATGGCGCTTGCCCAGGAAGACCGCTTTCCCATCACCGACATCTTGCGCCAGACACCGGAGATTCCAGCCAACTGCCAGTGGGCGATTTTCCTGCGCAACCATGATGAGTTGACCCTGGAAATGGTCACCGACAAAGAGCGCGACTACCTGTGGAATTACTACGCCGCCGACCGCCGCGCGCGGATCAACCTTGGTATTCGCCGGCGCCTGGCGCCGCTGATGGAGCGCGACCGCCGCCGGGTGGAACTGCTCAACAGCCTGCTGCTGTCGATGCCCGGCACGCCGACCTTGTATTACGGCGATGAGATCGGCATGGGCGACAACATCTATTTGGGCGACCGCGACGGCGTGCGCACGCCGATGCAGTGGTCCATCGACCGCAACGGCGGTTTTTCCCGTGCCGACCCGGCGAGCCTGGTGTTGCCTCCGATCATGGACCCGCTGTACGGCTATCTGTCGGTGAACGTCGAGACCCAGTCCGGCGACCCTCATTCGTTGCTCAACTGGACCCGCCGCATGCTCGCCGTGCGCAAGCAATCCAAGGCCTTCGGCCGGGGCACGTTGAAGATGCTGTCGCCGAGCAACCGGCGGATCCTGGCGTATACCCGCGAATACACCGGCCCGGACGGCAAGCATGAAATCATCCTCTGCGTGGCCAACGTGTCGCGCAGCGCCCAGGCGGCCGAACTGGACTTGTCGGCCTACGCCGGCATGGTCCCGGTGGAAATGCTCGGCGGCAATGCGTTTCCGCCCATCGGCCAGTTGAATTTCCTGCTGACCCTGGCACCGTACGGTTTCTACTGGTTCGCCCTGGCGGCGGAAAACCAGATGCCGAGCTGGCACGTCGAGCCGGCCCAGAGCCTGCCGGACTTCACGACGCTGGTGCTGAAAAAGCGCCTGGAAGAATTGCTCGAGGCGCCGTCGCGTACCACGTTGGAGCAGGGCATCCTGCCGAACTGGTTGCAGCACCGCCGCTGGTTTGCCGGCAAGGACAGCGCCATCGAGAAGGTCGATATCGTCTACGGCGTGCGCTTCGGTGATCCGCAACATCCCGTGTTGCTGAGCGAGATCGACGTGACCAGCGGTGGCCAGACCCTGCGTTATCAATTGCCGTTCGGCCTGTTGGCCGAGGATCAGGTCGGCGCCGCGCTGCCCCAGCAATTGGCCCTGTCGCGGGTCCGCCGCGGTCGCCAGGTCGGTTTGATCACCGATGCGTTCACCCTGGAAAATTTCATTCGGGCCGTGCTCCAAAGTATCCAGGCCAACACGGTATTGCCGTGCGCCGATGGCGAGTTGCGCTTCGAACCCACCGAGGGCCTGGCGGCGCTGAATTTGGGTGCCGAGCCCGAGGTGCGCTACCTGTCCGCCGAGCAGTCGAACAGTTCGGTGGTGGTGGGCGGCAGCCTGGTGCTCAAGTTGATCCGCAAGGTCGCGTCCGGCGTGCACCCGGAACTTGAGATGAGCGCTTACCTGACCGCTGCGGGCTTCAGCAATATCTCGCCGCTGCTGGGTTCGGTGATCCGCCGCGACGGCCAAGGCGAAGATGCCTTGCTGATGATTGCCCAAGGCTACCTGAGCAATCAGGGCGACGCGTGGGAATGGACCCAGAACAACCTCGAACGGGCGTTGCGCGACGAGCTGGCGGATGCCGTGTCCGAGCAGGAGCAGCACTACAACGCCCTGGGCGAACTGAAGGACTTCGCCGGCATGCTCGGCCAGCGCCTTGGGGAAATGCACAAAGTGCTCGCCCAGCCCACCGACAATCCGGACTTCGCGCCGCAGCCCACCAGCGCCAAGGAGGCCCAGGCCATCGGCAAGGACGTCGCCGCCCAGGTGGAAAACGCCTTGCGCCTGCTCAAGCAGAACCAGGACCAATTGAACCCTGCGGACCAGGCGATGGTCGCACGCTTGTTGGAACATAGGAAAACCGTGCTGGCCCATGTCCAGGAACTGGCCGGCAAGGCCGCTGGCGGCTTGCGGATCCGGGTTCATGGCGACTTGCATTTGGGGCAGGTGCTGGTGATCAAGGGCGATGCCTACCTGATCGACTTCGAAGGCGAGCCGGCGCGGCCGCTGCACGAGCGACGTGGTAAACACAGCCCGTACAAGGACGTCAGCGGGGTGTTGCGCTCCTTCGATTACGCGGCGGCGATGGCGGTCCAGTTGCATACCGTCGACAGCACGGCGGATGCCGATGCGGCGCGCAAACGGGTCGCCGACCGCTATCTGATCGAGGCGCGCGAGGCATTTGTCCAGGCATATCGGCTGGCGGCAGCTAGTCTTGCCCATGAGTGGAAGGATGCTGAAGGCGAAGACGCCGCGCTGGCGTTGTTCGGCCTGGAGAAGGCGGCCTATGAAGTGGCTTATGAAGCCGAGAATCGCCCTGCCTGGCTGCCCGTGCCGTTGCACGGCCTGTACGGGCTATTTAGCGGGCTGCAACCCTTTTCCAATTTAGCCGGACCGATTTAGTGGAGAGAATCATGAGTGTCTCGAACAAGGAATCACAGGGGCAGGCCAAAGAGTCACTGCTGCCAGCCCCCCATGACATCGACGCGCTGGTGCGCGCCGAACACCACGATCCGTTTTCGATCCTGGGCCCCCATGGAGACGGGGCGGGCGGGCAATTCATCCGGGCGTACCTGCCCGGTGCGCTGAGCGTGCATGTGCTCGCCCGTGATGGCGGCGAAGAACTCGGCGAGTTGCAGATTACCGAAACCCCGGGTTTGTTTGTCGGCCATTTCGACCGTGCCCAGCCATATCTGTTGCGCACCCGTTGGGCCGGCGGCGAGCAGGTCGCAGAGGATCCGTACAGCTTCGGTCCGCTGCTGGGGGAAATGGATCTCTACCTGTTTGCCGAGGGCAATCACCGCGACCTTAGCGCTTGCCTTGGCGCGCAATTGAAGACAGTGGATGGCATCGATGGCGTGCGCTTTGCTGTCTGGGCGCCGAATGCGCGCCGGGTGTCGGTGGTGGGTGACTTCAACGTCTGGGACGGGCGCCGGCATCCGATGCGCATCCGTTATCCATCCGGCGTGTGGGAGATATTCATCCCAAGGCTCGGGCCCGGCGAAGGCTACAAATATGAAATCCTCGGCGCCCACGGCATCCTGCCGCTCAAGGCCGACCCGGTGGCCCTGGCCACGCAGATGCCGCCCGATACGGCGTCCAAGGTTGCCTCGCCACTGAAAATCGAATGGCACGACGACGAGTGGATGCAAAGCCGTCGTGAACGCCAACTACCGGGCGCGCCGCTGTCGATCTATGAACTGCACGCCGGCTCCTGGCAATGCGAGATCGACGAGGCGGGCGAGGTCTCCCGGCAATTCAACTGGCATGAACTGGCTGAGCGGTTGATTCCCTACGTCAAGGACCTGGGCTTCACTCACATCGAGCTGATGCCGATCATGGAACACCCGTTCGGTGGCTCGTGGGGCTATCAGCCGCTGTCGCAATTTGCGCCCACGGCGCGTTTTGGCTCGCCCGATGATTTCGCCGCGTTCGTCAACGCCTGTCATAAGGCCGATATTGGCGTGATCCTGGACTGGGTGCCCGCGCACTTTCCCACCGACACCCACGGCCTGGCCCAGTTTGATGGCACCGCGCTGTATGAATACGGCAACCCGCTGGAAGGTTTCCACCAGGATTGGGACACGCTGATCTACAACCTCGGGCGCACCGAAGTCCACGGTTTCATGCTGGCGTCGGCGTTGCACTGGCTCAAGCATTTCCACGTCGACGGCCTGCGGGTGGATGCCGTGGCCTCGATGCTGTATCGCGACTATTCGCGCAAGGCCGGCGAATGGGTGCCTAACCGCCACGGCGGACGGGAGAATCTCGAAGCCATCGACTTCTTGCGGCATCTCAACGACGTGGTCGCGCTGGAAACCCCGGGCGCGCTGGTCATCGCCGAGGAATCCACCGCCTGGCCCGGTGTCAGCCAGAGCACGCAGCAGGGCGGCCTGGGTTTCGCCTATAAATGGAACATGGGTTGGATGCACGATTCGCTGCATTACATCCAGCAGGATCCGGTGTACCGCGCCCACCATCACAACGAGCTCAGTTTTGGCCTGGTGTACGCCTGGTCCGAGCGGTTTGTCCTGCCGATTTCCCACGATGAGGTGGTCCATGGCAAACGCTCGCTGATCGACAAAATGCCCGGCGACCGCTGGCAGAAATTCGCCAACCTGCGGGCCTATCTGAGTTTCATGTGGGGCCATCCGGGCAAGAAATTGCTGTTCATGGGCTGCGAGTTCGGCCAATGGCGCGAGTGGAACCATGACCAGCAATTGGACTGGTACCTGCTGCAATATCCCGAGCACAGGGGCGTGCAGAAACTGGTGAGCGACCTGAACCGGTTGTATCGCGAAGAGCCGGCGCTGCACGATCAGGACGACGCGCCTCAAGGCTTCCAATGGCTGATTGGCGACGACGCGCTCAACAGCGTCTATGCGTGGTTGCGCTGGAGCAAGGACGGTCGGCCGGTGCTGGTTGTCGCCAACTTCACGCCGGTGCCGCGCGAGGCGTATCGGGTCGGCGTGCCGTTTGGCGGGCGCTGGGTGGAACTGCTCAACAGCGATGCCGACACCTACGCCGGATCGAATTACGGCAATGGCGGTGGCGCTTCCACCGAGGCGATCCCCAGCCACGGCCAGGCGCTGTCGCTGGAACTGAACCTGCCGCCGCTGGCGGTGTTGATTCTGCGGCCGGAAGGGTAGGCCCAGACTCAGATCCAATGTGGGAGCGAGCTTGCTCGCGATGGCGGTCAGTCGGTCACAATAGTGCTGACAGACACTCCGCTATCGCGAGCAAGCTCGCTCCCACAGGGTCAAAGTTTTGGTGGTCAGCGAACCAGGCACGGCTGCTTGTTGTTGAACGTCCAGCCCGGGATCAGGTACTGCATCGCCACCGAGTCGTCCCGCGCCCCGAGCCCCATGCCTTTGTACAACTCATGAGCCTTGGCCAACTGGTCCATGTCCAACTCGATCCCCAGCCCAGGTTTCTTCGGCACTTGCACGCAACCGCCCTTGATCTGCAATGGCGCCTTGGTCAACCGTTGGCCGTCCTGCCAGATCCAGTGGGTGTCGATGGCGGTGATGTCGCCTGGTGCGGCGGCCGCGACGTGGGTGAACATCGCCAGGGAAATGTCGAAGTGGTTGTTGGAATGCGAGCCCCAGGTCAGGCCCCATTCGTTGCACATCTGCGCCACACGTACCGAACCCTGCATCGTCCAGAAGTGCGGGTCGGCCAATGGAATATCCACTGACTGCAAGGTGATCGCATGACCCATTTCGCGCCAGTCGGTAGCAATCATGTTGGTGGCGGTCTTGAGGCCGGTGGCGCGACGGAACTCGGCCATGACTTCGCGACCCGAATAGCCATTCTCCGCCCCGCAAGGGTCCTCGGCGTACGCCAGCACCTTGTGCTGGTCGCGGCACAAGCGGATCGCTTCCTTGAGTGACCAGGCGCCGTTGGGGTCCAGGGTGATACGCGCCTGGGGAAAGCGTTCGGCCAATGCCGTCACCGCTTCGATTTCCTCGTCGCCCTTGAGCACGCCGCCCTTGAGCTTGAAATCCTGGAAACCGTAGTGCGCGTGGGCTGCTTCGGCCAGGCGTACCACCGAGTCGGCGTCCAGGGCTTTTTCGTGGCGCACGCGGAACCAGTCGTTATCGGCGTCCGGTTCGCTGCGGTAGGGCAGGTCGGTCTGCTGGCGATCACCGACATAAAACAGATAGCCGAGCATCTTCACTTCGTCGCGCTGCTGGCCCTCGCCGAGCAGGGCGGCGACCGGGACATCCAGATGCTGGCCGAGCAGATCCAGCAACGCAGCTTCCAGGCCAGTGACGGCGTGGATGGTGATACGCAAGTCGAACGTTTGCAGGCCACGGCCGCCAGCGTCGCGGTCGGCGAAGGCCTGGCGCACGCTGTTGAGAATCTTCTGGTAGGTGCCGATGGGACTGCCGACCACCAGCGAACGGGCATCTTCCAGGGTCTGGCGAATGCGCTCGCCGCCGGGTACTTCGCCCACGCCGGTGTGCCCGGCGTTGTCCTTGAGGATGACGATGTTGCGGGTGAAGAACGGGCCATGGGCGCCGCTGAGGTTCAGCAGCATGCCGTCATGGCCGGCCACGGGCACGACTTGCATGCTGGTGATGATCGGGGCTTTGCTGGTTTCTGGCGTAGTCATCGTGTATGTATCCTTGATTATTGTTGTGGTCAGGCATGGCTGGTGACCGGGTCAGCGGAGGTCGTGACGGTTTTCGGCTTGGGTGTATTGCGTGCGGCGAAAACAATGATCGCGGCGATGATCGACGTGGCTGCGAGGCCATACAGGCCGCCCTGGATCGAGCCGGTGTGCTGCTCCAGCAAGCCGAAGGTGGTCGGGGCAACGAAGCCGCCGAGGTTGCCCACCGAGTTGATCAGCGCGATCACGCCGGCAGCGATGCGTGCGTCCAGGTAGGCCTGGGGAATCGGCCAGAACAGCGAGGAAGCCGACTTGAAACCCAGGGCTGCGAAGCAGATCGCGACGAAGGCGAAGATCGGCCCGCCAGTGGTGGACATGAACATGCCCGCCGCAGCGATCAACAGGGCCGCGGCGACCCAGGCCTGTTGGAATTTCCACTTGGCTGACAGCGAGGCGAAGGCGTACATGCCGACGATCGACAGTAACCAGGGAATCGAATTGAACAGTCCCACTTGGAGGTCGCTCAATTCGCCCATCTTCTTGATGATGCTCGGCAGCCAGAAGGTCGCGGCATAGATCGTCAATTGAATGAAGAAATAGATCAGGCAGAACAGGATGATCTGGCGGTCCTTGAGCAGTTGGCCGATGGACAGCTTGATCGGTGTCGCGGCTTCGCGGGCGGCCTGTTCATCGTCGATGGCCTTGACCAGCGCGTCCTGCTCGGCGCGGTCCAGCCACTTGGCGTCGTGGGGCTTGGAGTCCAGCCAGAACCAGACGAAGAAGCACAGGCCGACGGAGAACATCCCTTCGATGAAGTACATCCACTGCCAACCGTGCAGGCCCATGCCGTTGATCTGTAGGAGCAGCCCCGACAACGGGCCGGAAATCAGCGAAGCGATCGCCGAGCCGCTTAGGAAAATGGCAATGGCCTTGCCGCGCTCGACCCCGGGCAACCAACGGGTGAAATAGTAGATCACGCCAGGGAAGAAACCGGCCTCGGCCACACCCAGCAGGAAGCGCAGGATGTAGAAGTGGGTTTCGTTCTGGATGAAGGCCATGCCCGCCGCCACCAGGCCCCAGGTGAGCATGATGCGCGTCAGCCAGATTCGGGCGCCGATGCGTTGCAGGAGGATGTTGGAAGGGACTTCGAACAGCGCGTAGCCGATGAAGAACAGGCCGGCGCCGAAGCCGTATGCGGCTGCGCCGATGCCCAGGTCGTGCTCCATGTGGGCGCGGACGAAGCCGATGTTCACGCGGTCGATGTAGTTGACGATGAACATGATGACGAACAGCGGCAGGATGTGGCGCTTGACCTTGGAGATGGCCGATTGCAGCACCGGATCCACGCCGGCATTCGCCTTGAGGCTGGAGGTGTTCACTGATTTTTCTCCCACTCGTTATTTTTATGCGGGGCATCGTGCAGGTGTCGATGTTGATAGACATCATACAAGTTGATTTTTTTGTATGACAAGCTGTTTTTGAGTGCTGCTGGATGGACGGTTAAGGTTTTTAATACCGTGTTCATTGGCCGGTATTGGATTTATGACTTTTGCGAGAAGGAGCGGCGCCGATGATGTTGTGTGGTGCTTAGCCCGATTTTTGGTAGAAAATAGCGCTTTGATTGAGTGTTGTCATACAAGTTGGCGTCTGTGAATGGAGCACTTCCGACGCGGCCAGTGATAGGATCGACAAGCCTGTCTTCAAGGAACCCGGCACATGCAGCAAGACACCGAAACGCCCCTGCGCAAGCGCACCCACAATCTGGCCCATGACCTGGTGGCGAAGTTGAGCCAGAGCATTCTGCTCGGGCAGTTGAAGCCGGGGGAAAAGCTGCCATCCGAAGGTGCCATCGTGCGCGAGCATGGGGTCAGCCGCACGGTAGTGCGCGAGGCGATTTCCAAGTTGCAGGCGTCGGGGCTGGTGGAGACTCGCCACGGCATCGGCACCTTTGTGCTGGAGCCGAATGGCGAGCAAGGGTTGCGGCTCAACGTCGATACCGCGGCGGGCGTCCGGGGCATTCTGGAACTGCGCCTGGGCCTGGAGACCCAGGCGGCCGCATTGGCGGCCCAGCGCCGCAGCGAAGAGCAATTGCAGCAGATGCGTCAGGCGTTGGATGATTACCAGCGCTTGCTCAGCAACAACGACAGCTGCGTCGAGGCTGACCGGCGTTTTCATCTGCTGATTGCCGAAGCCACGGCCAACAGCTGTTTTGTCGAGATCATGCAGCACCTGGGCAGCGCAATGATTCCCCGCACCAGGGTGAACATGGCCGAGCGCGGCCAGGCGGACCTGGGCAGGCTCGCGCAGTTTGCCAACCTGGAACACGAAGCGATCTTCAACGCCATCAAGCGCCAGGACCCCGACGCCGCCCGCGCGGCCATGTGGCTGCACCTGACCAACAGCCGCGATCGGTTTGGCGCGGGGAGCTGACCAGTCTCTTTGGCTGAGCCACCGTCTTCGTCGGATCGCCGCCCGGAGCAGGCTCGCTCCCATAATGGATCTGACTTTTTCTTGAGTTCTGCAACCACCACAGAACCCTGTGGGAGCGAGCCTGCTCGCGAAGGGGCCAGCAAGATTTAAAGAAAATCAGTAGGCATTAAAAAACCGGCGCAACCAAGGTTGCGCCGGTGGTGGTGCCAGTGGTCGCGCGGATGTCGTGGGTCCATGCGACCACCGTTGTGCCTGTTGTCGGTTACGCGCGTTCCAGCGCGAGGGCCACGCCCTGGCCGCCACCGATGCAGAGTGTCGCGAGGCCTTTCTTGGCGTCGCGCTTGATCATTTCATGCAGCAGCGTCACCAGCACCCGGCAGCCCGAAGCCCCGATCGGGTGGCCCAAGGCGATGGCGCCGCCGTTGACGTTGACCTTGTCCATGTCCCATTCCAGTTCCTTGGCGACGGCCAGGGATTGGGCGGCGAAGGCTTCGTTGGCTTCGATCAGGTCCAGTTGGTCCAGCGACCAGCCAGCCTTGTCCAGGCAGCGGCGGGTGGCCGAGACCGGGCCAATGCCCATGATCGCCGGGTCGACACCCGCGTTGGCGTAGGCGCTGATTTTTGCCAGCACTGGCAAACCCAATGCCTTGGCTTTTTCCGCACTCATCAGGATCACCGCGGCAGCGCCATCGTTCAGCGAGGACGCATTGCCCGCCGTGACGCTGCCGTCTTTCTTGAACGCCGGCTTGAGCTTGCCCAGGGATTCGGCGGTGGTGCCGGCGCGCGGTTGTTCGTCGGTGGCGAAGGCCACGGGGTCGCCCTTGCGCTGGGGAATCAGGATCGGCGTGATCTCATCGGCGAAGCGGCCGCCTTCGATGGCGGCAACGGCTTTCTGCTGGGACGCGGCGGCGAAGGCGTCCTGCGCCTCGCGGCTGATGCCGTACTTGTCCACCAGGTTCTCGGCAGTGATGCCCATGTGGTAATCGTTGAACGCATCCCACAAGCCGTCGGTGATCATGCTGTCGATCATC
Organism: Pseudomonas brassicacearum subsp. neoaurantiaca; assembly: GCF_013608025.1. Taxonomy (GTDB): domain Bacteria; phylum Pseudomonadota; class Gammaproteobacteria; order Pseudomonadales; family Pseudomonadaceae; genus Aquipseudomonas. The sequence goes on from NZ_VDLV01000063.1 coordinate 13,135, forward strand.
TTCGCGTGGCCCATGCGCAGGCCGGTGCGGGCGGCTGGCAATACGTAGGGGGCGAGGCTCATGTTTTCCATGCCGCCGGCGATGATCACGTCGGCGTCGCCACAGCGAATCGCCTGGGCGCCCAGGTGCAGCGCCTTGAGGCCCGAACCGCAGACCTTGTTCAAGGTCAGCGCCGGCACGGCGTGGGGCAGGCCGGCGAGGATCGACGCCTGGCGCGCCGGGTTCTGCCCGGAGCCTGCGGTCAGCACTTGGCCAAGGATCACTTCATCGACTTGCTCGCCGGCCAGGCCGGTCTGTTCCAGCAGGCGACGAATCACTGCGGCACCGAGTTCCGGCGCGGGAATGGACGCCAGCGAACCCTGGAAACTGCCGATGGCGGTGCGGGTGGCGGCGACAATCACGACTTCTTGCATCGAATCTCTCCTCACTGGGCAGCGAACTGCATTTCAGGAACGTGGTCCGGCACGATCAGTTTGCCGGCGGTCTTGGCGACGATTTCCTCGACGCTGACGCCCGGGGCGCGTTCCTTGAGAATAAAGGCGCCATCCTGGATTTCCAGGTAGGCCAGGTCGGTCAGCACGCGCTTGATGCAACCGGCGCCGGTCAGCGGCAGGCTGCAACGGGGCAGCAGTTTGGACTCGCCGTCCTTGGACGCGTGGGTCATGGTGACGATAATGTTCTCGGCGCCGGCCACCAGGTCCATCGCGCCGCCCATGCCCTTGACGAGCTTGCCGGGGATCATCCACGAGGCGATGTTGCCTTCGACGTCTACCTCGAACGCGCCGAGCACGGTCAGGTCGATGTGGCCGCCACGGATCATCGCGAACGATTCGGCCGAAGAGAAGATCGATGCGCCGATGCGGGCGGTGACCGTCTGCTTGCCGGCGTTGATCATGTCGGCGTCGACTTCGGCTTCGGTAGGGAATGCACCCATGCCGAGCAAGCCGTTTTCCGATTGCAGCATGACTTCCATGCCTTCGGGAATGTAGTTGGCGACCAGGGTCGGGATGCCGATGCCGAGGTTCACGTAGTAGCCGTCTTGCATTTCGCGGGCGACGCGCTGAGCCATTTGTTCGCGGGAAAGTGCCATGGTGTCATTCCTTCATTCGGGCCGGGGGGCAGGGGATCACTTACGGACGGTGCGCTGTTCGATGCGCTTTTCGAACGTGCCGCAAATGACCCGGTCGACGTAGATGCCGGGGGTGTGGATCTGCGTCGGGTCCAACTCGCCGGGCTCGACGATTTCTTCGACTTCCACCACGGTGATCTTGCCCGCCGTGGCGGCCAGGGGATTGAAGTTCTGGGCGGTGTGACGATAGACGACGTTGCCGAAATGGTCGGCTTTCCAGCCTTTGACAATGGCAAAGTCACCGGTGATGGATTCTTCCATCAGGTACTGGCGGCCATGGAACTCACGCACTTCCTTGCCCTCGGCCACGGGGGTGCCGACGCCGGTTGCGGTGAAGAACGCCGGGATGCCCGCGCCGCCTGCACGCATTTTTTCCGCGAGGGTGCCTTGGGGGGTGAGTACGACTTCGATTTCACCGCTGAGCAATTGCTTCTCGAACAGGGCGTTTTCGCCCACGTAGGAGGCGATCACCTTGCGGATCTGCCGGTCCTCCAGCAGTACGCCGAGGCCGAAGCCGTCAACGCCACAGTTGTTGGAAACCACGGTGAGATCGCGGATGCCCTTGCGCTTGATCTCGGCGATCAGGTTTTCCGGAATACCGCACAAGCCAAAGCCGCCGGCGATGACGGTCATGCCGTCCTTCAAGCCATCCAGCGCTTCTTCGTAGGAACTCACGCGTTTGTCGAAACCTGCCATAGACACCTCTTTTATTCTTGAGTGGGGTCGCAATGAGATGCAGTGTTGCGCCAAGTCATATATTTGTTAAGTTGATTTTTACGTTGGATTGATTGATAAAACTCAACAATAGTTCGCCTGTAGGAGCCCCGACACCTATGACCCTCAAGCAAATCCGCGCGTTTCTGGCCGTGGCCCAAAGCCTGAGCTTCGCCGTGGCCTGCGAGCGGCTGCACCTCTCCCAATCGGCCCTGAGCTTGACGATCAAGGCGTTGGAGGAGGGGCTGGGAGGCCGCCTGTTCAGTCGCAACACACGCAACGTGGCACTGACACCGGAAGGCGAGTCCCTGTTGCCGCTGGCCCGTCGGCTGGTGGCTGACTGGGACAACGCCGAGGATGAAATGCGCCAGCGCTTTACCTTGCAGCGCGGTCGCGTGACGTTGGCGGCGATGCCGTCGTTCGCCGGCAACCTGCTGCCACCGATTCTCAAGACCTTCCGCGCACGGTTCCCGAATGTCAATGTCACGGTCAACGACGTGATCAACGAGCAGGTGCTGGAAATGGTCCGCGATCGTCATGTGGAGCTGGGCGTGGCGTTCGAGCCGATGCAGGGCTCGTCGCTGGCATTCACGCCGTTGTACCGCGATCGTTTCGTTGCGGTGGTGCCTTTGGATTCACCGCTGGCCCAGCGCGACGACATCCAGTGGGAGACCTTGCTGGAACAGCCATTCATCACCTTGCAACGGCCCTCTACCGTGCGGGTCATGCTGGAAGAACATCTGCAAGCCCGAGGCTGGAAGCTGCCGGTGGAGTTCGAGAGCCACCAGTTGGCGACCGTCGGGCGGATGGTTGCCAGTGGCCTCGGCGTCAGCGCGGTGCCGGCCCTGTGCGTTGGCCAGATGCATGAGCTGGGTGCCCGTTGCATCACCCTCAGCGACCCGGTGATAGAACGGGCCATTGGCGTGCTGACCAAGCCGGGCTACGAACTGTCGGCGGCGGCCCAGGCGTTGTTCGATACGTTGAAGGATCAGGACCTGAGTGTGCGGTCGCCATGAGTTCAGGTGCCATGAGTTGTCCCTGTGGGAGCGAGCTTGCTCGCGATAGCGGTGTATCAGTCAGCGTCTATGTAACTGACCCATTGCTATCGCGAGCAAGCTCGCTCCCACAGTGGAGTGGGGGGCGCTTCAGATCATCAGCGGCAACAGTTCTTCGCACGGTATTCCGATCTTCAGATCCAACAATTCATCAGCCCGGGTCTTGCCCTGGTTGATCGCCAGCAGCGGCTTGCCCTGGTCCTTGATCGCGCGGCACAGGCGAAACGCTGAATAGGCCATCAGTGACGAGCCCACCACCAACAATCCATCCGCTTGCTCGACGGCTTGCATGGCGCGCGCCGCGGTGGGCGCGGCGACGTTTTCACCGAAAAAAACCACATCCGGCTTCAGGCGTTCGCCGGCGCAATGCGGGCAATGCGGCACCTGGAAACGCGCCTCGAACGCCGGATCCAGCAGCGTGTCGCCATCGGGTGCCTGCATGGCATCGACACCGCTCAGGTAGGCGTTCTCGGTTTCCATCAACGCCTGGATCTGCTGGCGCTCGCTGCGCTGGCCGCAATCGAGGCACAGCACGCGGTGCAGGCTGCCGTGCAGTTCGACGACATGCCGGCTACCGGCCTGGTCATGCAAGGCGTCGACGTTCTGCGTGATCAGCCCACTGATGCGCTCCGCCGCCTGTAACGCCGCCAAGGCTTCGTGCGCCTGGTTCGGGCGGGCTTGGCGCATGCGTGGCCATCCGAGCATCGCCCGCGCCCAATAGCGTCGCCGCGCCTCCGGTTGGGCGAGGAATTCCTGGTACATCATCGGTTGCCGGCCCCGTCGCACACCGTCGGTGTCCCGGTAGTCGGGAATGCCCGATGGGGTGCTGATGCCCGCGCCCGTCAGCACCAGGAAGCGGCGCCCGGTCATATAGGTCTGCAGTTGGTCGATCGGATCACGGTGTAGATCGTCGGGCATGGAGGTTCTCCGCTGGCCTTGAGTCGTTGAGGGTAGCACCGGGTTCGTCCCACGCCTTTCGTCGCCCTCGCGTGGTGTTTGTTCAAACTTTCCCAGCGCCGGTGAAATCCACCTTATGTGCGGTACTTCAGCGCTCTTGCGCCGCGCTGCGCTAATGAACACGGATAAGGAGAACGCAATGGCAACCCCCAAAGAGAACCTGCTGGATTGGCTCAACGACGCCCACGCCATGGAACAGCAAGCAGAGAAAATGCTCAAGGCCCAGGCCGAGCGCCTCGAGCATTATCCGGTGCTCAAGGCTCGGATCGAACAGCACATCGAAGAAACGCTCGGGCAGCAGAAACTGGTCGAAGGGTGCATCCAGCGGCTGGGCGGCAGCCCGTCGATGCTCAAGGACATGGCCGGCAAGCTGATGGCGTTCGGTCAGGCCATGGGCGGCATGGCGATGAGTGACGAAGTGGTCAAGGGCGCCATGAGTGGCTACGTATTCGAGAACCTCGAGATCGCTTCCTACACGGTGCTGATCGCGGCGGCGAAAGCGGCCGGCGATGTCGAGACCCAGAAGGCCTGCGAGCAGATCCTGCCCCAGGAAATCGCCATGGCCGACTGGCTGCGCGACCATCTGCCGGAAATCACCCAGGCGTTTCTCGAGCGTTCGGCCAACCCGCATACCGAAGCCAAGCGCTGATGCAAAAGCGCGGCCGCTGATTGCGGCCGCGCCAAACCTGCCGTCAAACGCAAAGAGGACAGGCATGAAGCAGACCACCGGTGAGGTAAGAGCCATCAATCGACAGAGTGCGAGAGTGGGTGTCTACGTGGCCGAAGAAGACGGCCACACGGTACTCGAGCTGGGCCCCGCCAACGACGTGGACATTGGCGACGTCATGGAGTGGGACAGCGGCGCGGCCCTTGGCACCCAGACGTATCGCAACCTGACCAAGGGTTGGGCCGACGAGGTGTATGTGGCAAAGCATGGCGTTGCGGCAGCGAACCTTGAGGTCCAACTGTTGGTGGGATCCTGATAGTTCCAGTGCAGGAGAAGGATCATGAGCGAATTGAAGTGTGGCTGCCCCGGCTGCCACTGCGATGTCGATCCCGATCGGGTGTTCAACCATGACGGCGAGGCTTATTGCAGTCAGGCCTGCGCCGAGCAACACCCCAACGGAGAACCGTGCCCGGCGCCGGATTGCCATTGCGAGCACAGTGGCAAGGTCGGCGAAAGGGACATCACCAACAACCAGCTGGATGAAGCGTTGGAGGAAACGTTCCCGGCCAGCGACCCGATTTCACCCTGAACATCGCTTTATCCGGGCATCGGCGACAGGGTGCCCGGACACCGCAAGCCGGTCAGTGCGGTGGTGCAAGACAACACCGGCAGCCCGCGAGTTTTGGCTTCCTGGAACGGCGCGAGGCCGGGGTGACGAGACCGGTGCAGTGGGGTGCCGGCGCCACTCGGCCCTTGGCGGACAGCGTGGAAAGACACGCACTGTTTTAAATGGATGGAACAGGCAGTGTGGGAGCGAGCCTGCTCGCGAAAGCAGTTAAAAGTTCAATACCCATATTGACTGATAGATTGCATTCGCGAGCAGGCTCGCTCCCACATAGTTGCGCATCTTGCTGATGCCAATTAACCGCCGCTTGGGTGATAGCCAATTTCAATTCATCGCAAGCGCAGCGGTATATAAATAAAGCGGCGACCGTTCGTCGCCATTTGAAGAACTTTCTTCAAACCTTGAATGCGTCATGTTTTCCGAATAAGTACGAGCCAACAGGGTTCGCAAATAGCAACTAACGAGGTGAATGAAATGGCAAATACAGGTAATAACAACCCTGGCAATTTCGCTAACGATCGTGAGAAAGCATCTGAAGCCGGCAAGAAAGGCGGCCAGGCATCGGGCGGCAACTTCGCCAACGATCCGGAACGCGCAGCCGAGGCTGGCCGTAAGGGTGGCCACATGTCGGGTGGCAATTTTGCCAACGATCCGGAACGTGCCGCAGAAGCCGGTCGCAAGGGCGGACAAGCCTCGGGTGGCAATTTTGCCAATGACCCTGAACGGGCCTCGGAAGCGGGCCGCAAAGGTGGCCAAGCCTCCGGTGGCAACTTTGCCAATGACCGGGAAAAGGCTTCTGAAGCCGGTAAGAAAGGCGGGGAAAACAGCCACGGTGGCGGTCGTAATTCGTAATGTCCCGTGGTCTGCAGGCCCCATGTCATTTGACATGGGGCCCGCACCGTCGAATGCATGAAAGTGTATATAAAGTCGGGCATGTCATGCCCGGCTTCGCTTGACTGTTCACAACTAAGTCGTGTTTCGGTTATGCAGCGATGCAACGACCATTCGTCTTGCGCCGTGAATAAAAAATAAATTTTATTTCATTAACTTCTTCTGACTGTCATGGGCCTGTCGTCGGCAGGGTTCCCATGAACTGTGTCCTGACCGAGGAGTTCAATCATGTTTATTCACAATAAGCGATTGCAATATACCGTGCGTGTCGCCGAGCCCAATCCAGGCCTTGCAAACCTGTTGCTGGAACAGTTTGGTGGCGCCCAGGGTGAATTGGCGGCCGCGTCGCGTTATTTCACCCAGGCCCTGTCCGAAGATGATCCGGGCCGCAAGGATTTGCTGATGGACATCGCCACCGAGGAGCTCAGTCACTTGGAGGTGATCGGCTCGATCATCGTCATGCTGAACAAGGGCGCCAAGGGCAAGATGGCCGAAGGCGTCGAGCAGGAAGGCCAGCTGTATCGCGAGATCAACGGTGCGGGCAACGACTCCCATATCACCAGCGTGCTGTATGGGGCCGGTTCGCCGCTGACCAACTCGGCGGGAGTACCCTGGACAGCGGCCTACATCGACACGATTGGCGAACCGACCGCGGACATGCGTTCGAACATCGCCGCGGAGGCCCGGGCGAAAATCGTTTACGAGCGGCTGATGAACGTCACCGACGACCCCGGTGTGAAAGAAGCCCTGGGCTTTTTGATGACACGCGAAATCGCGCACCAGTTGTCGTTTGAGAAAGCCCTGCACGCCATCCAGCCCAACTTCCCCCAAGGCAAATTGCCTGGCATGCCGGAGTTCACCAACGTGTACTTCAACATGTCCCAGGGCGAGCCTTCGGTGCGCGGTCCCTGGAACCAGGGCGACGATTGGGAATTTGTCGAGAATCCGACGCCGGCGGTCGATGGCGGCGATGGCCTGGCCAGTGTGCAACTGAGCGAGAAGGATGAAGCATTGTTGATGGACATGAAGGCACGAACGATGTCCAACCCGGAAAGCAACCCCACGACAGGCGCCGACCTGGGCTCGGGGATGCAAAACGAGAAGCTGTGAAGCATCGGCGAGGGGGCCTGGCTCCCTCGCCTGAACATATCGCTTGATCGTTCCTTTGGTTGCGGGTGACGATCAGGCACCGTGCGGTTAAATCAACAAGGACATTCGATGGACCAGCCCACCTCCCGGATCCGATCGCCCTGGCGTACCTGGCTCGATCCCGTGCAAAACAACCTGCTGTGGGGGCTGACCTTCTGGCTCGGGTTGGCGCTGGTCGCCGCGCTGCTGCTCTACAGCGGCTATAACGCGCTGGTGGGGGCCAACCGCCAGAACCTGGGTTATGCAGTGCTGGGCGGCACCTCCGGTTTCGCCGCTACGGCATTGGGCGCGGTGATGGCGGTGGTGTTGCGCGATATCTCCTCGCGCACCCAGGACATCATGCTGGGGTTCGCTGCCGGGATGATGCTGGCGGCCAGTTCGTTCTCGTTGATCCTGCCGGGCATCGATGCCGCACAGATCATTTGCGGCAACCAGTTGCTCGCCGCCCTTGTCGTCGTGATCGGCCTGGGGCTGGGCGTCCTGCTGATGATCGGTCTCGACCGGTTCGTGCCCCATGAACATGAGCTGAGTGGCCGACGCGGTCCCGAGGCCAAGCGCATCAACCGGGTCTGGTTGTTTGTCCTGGCGATCACGCTGCACAACCTGCCGGAGGGCATGGCCATTGGCGTCAGTTTCGCCAATGGCGACTTCAAGGTCGGCTTGCCCCTGACCACTGCCATCGCCATCCAGGACATTCCCGAAGGCCTCGCCATTGCCATGGCGTTGCGGGTGACCGGCATCAGTACTCTGCGCGCTGCGTTGATTGCGGTCGGCTCCGGACTGATGGAACCCCTGGGTTCGGTGATCGGCCTGGGCATGTCCTCCGGCGTGGCCGTGGCTTACCCCATCAGCCTGGGGCTGGCGGCGGGGGCGATGATCTTCGTGGTGTCCCATGAAGTGATCCCGGAAACCCACCGCAACGGCCACGAAACGCCAGCGACCCTGGGGTTGATGATGGGGTTCGCGGTGATGATGTTCCTGGACACGGCGCTGGGTTGAATCGCTCGGCCTGCCCTCTGTCCAGGCGTCCGCAGATTTCTTGAACATCCGCAAAATCCTCCGAGTCAGTGTTTGAACAGGTGAAGCGCGGCTTCGCCGTTCATTGACCGGAGGATATTGCGATGGCCAGAAAAACCGTGACGGACCTGTTCATTCACGAACTGTCCGATGTCTACAGCGCCGAAAAACAGATCACCCGCGCCTTGCCGCGCATGGCCCGGGCCACCACCAACCCGTTATTGGCCCAGGCGTTCAATGATCACCTCGAAGAGACCCAAGGGCAGATCGAACGCATCGACACCCTGGTGGAAGTGGCGGGCATCAAGCTCAAGCGCATGAAGTGCATCGCCATGGAAGGGTTGGTGGAAGAGTCCAAGGAGTTGATCGAGGAAATCGACAAAGGCGCGGTGCTCGATGCGGGGCTGATCGGCGCGGCACAAAAAGTCGAGCATTATGAAATCGCCAGCTACGGCACATTGATCGCGATGGCCAAGCATTTGAACCTGGGCGATGAAGTGGTCGGTTTGCTGCTGGCGACCCTCAAGGAAGAAAAAGCCACCGACGAGAAACTGTCGAAGATTGCCGAACAGGGCGGCAACCAGGCGGCGACGATGGAATCCTGATGGCGACATAACCGCTTTTGTGGCGAGGGAGCTTGCTCCCGCTGGACTGCGCAGCAGGCCCTAGGTTTTCGGACCTGGCGCGATCATAGGGGCTGCTTCGCACCCCAGCGGGAGCAAGCTCCCTCGCCACGGGTTCGGTGTAGAAAAATTCTTCAAACCACTCCCAACGACCACCCAGCGTCCAGCCCTCAAACTCATTTGAACTCAGCTCCCGCGCGTCCCGTCACTTGTTCTGAGAGGCACTTAATCGGGCATCGCCACGGCGGTTGCCTGTTGTTGAGTTTTTCATCACGGAGGCGATGGACAGACATGACTATCCCGGACAATAACCCCGAACGACAAAGCGACACTTCAAGCCATGGGCGACCAGAAGAGTCGTTGCATGACATCAAGGATGACGTGAACGAAGCCATCGGCAGCGCCCGCGAACGGGCCGATGCGCATTTTGGCCAATACCGCGATACCGCGGCGGACCAGATCGATGCACTGGCGCGTGGCGCCAAGTCCGCCATGTCGGAACTTGAAGCCAACGACACGCTTGGCTTGTCGCATTACCTGGCAGACGTGGCCGATAGCATGAGTGGCTTGGCCGGCACGTTGCGCAACAAGAGCGCCGAGCAATTGCTGCAGGACGGCTCTCGCCTGGCGCGGGAAAACCCCGGCCTGTTCCTCGCCGGCAGCATCGCGGTGGGGTTCGGACTGTCGCGGTTTCTCAAGGCTGGCACCTCGCCGGTCGCCACCGAAGTCGACGACCCCGCCGCCGGACATTCGACTCCCCCCGCTGGCGGGTTCAGCGCGCAGTCGTTCGACCCGGTGCCTGACCCGATCGGTCCTGGCGCCGCCACGAGCAGTGGCCTGGCCACCGGCGTCACCCCGACGTCACCCAGCGTCCAGGACCATCCCAGTGATTTCGTCACCGGTTCGTTCCCCGGCTCGGCCAATACCAGAGGAGAATTGTGATGAATCGACCTGACCCAGATATCCAGCGTTCCGCCGGGACCTCGGTGCCCGAAAACGATGCCTCGGTCGTGGGGCTGCTTCGGCAGCTGACCCACGAAGTCCCCTCGCTGTTCACCAAGGAACTGGCGCTGGCCAAGGCAGAGTTCCAGGCCAGCCTCAACACGTTGAAGGCGGGTATCGCCGGGGTGGCCGGTGGCGCGATGGTGCTGATGGCCGGTTTCATCATCCTGCTGATGGCGGTGGTGTATGGCCTGAGCACGATGATGGCGCCGTGGCTGGCCGCGCTGATCGTCGGTGTCGTGGTGATGATCATCGGTTTCGTCATGGTGCAATCCGGCAAGAAACAGTTCGAACCGTCCCATTTCAAGCCTGACCGAACGCTCGACGCCTTGAACAAAGATCAGGAAGCCCTGCGGAGGAAAGCCTCATGAAGGATGAATTCAACACCGAATCGCAAAAGAGCCCGGAGACCATCGAGCGCGAGATTGATGAGCAGCGCGCCCATATCAGCCATATCGTCGATGCCTTGGGCAGCAAATTCACCCCCGGGCAAATGCTTGACCAGGCGTTGGGCCTGGTGAAGGGCAATGGCGCGGAGTTCTTCGGCAACCTGGGCACGACGGTACGCAACAACCCGGTGCCGACCGTGCTCACCACGGTTGGCCTGTGCTGGTTGATGCTCGGCCAGAACCACCCGCCCCGGGTCGGTTATCGCGTCGGTCCCGACCAGGACGGCAGCGATTGGAGCGAGGGGCTTGCGAGTGGCCTGGGCAGTGCCAGGAATCATCTGCACGACACCACCGACTCCTTGCGCGAAGGCTTCCATCACCTCAAGGACAAGGCCTCGCACCTGGCCGATGATTTGAGCGCCAGCGCTCGTCATGCCCGCAGCCGTGCGCATGAAACGGGAGATCGCATGACCCAGGGCTCCCATGATCTGGGGGATCAGTTCAGCCGCCTGCTCAAGGAACAGCCGTTGATGATGGCGGCTGCGGGTATCGCCCTTGGCGCGATGCTGGGTGCGGCCTTGCCGAGTACCTCCACCGAGCAGCGAGTCATGGGCAAGACCAGCGCCGGGCTGAGCGACAAGGCCAGGCAAAAGGCTCGCGAGGGCTATGAAACGGTGCGCGACACGGTGAGCAAGACCACCGAGCACCGTGACGAGCCGACGGTCACGCCGGCCCACGAACGGGCGCACTCCGGTGCGGACTTGTCCGGCGGGCTGGGTACTCCGTAGGCGGGCAGGGCGCGGCGCGGGATGAATCTTGCGTCGCGCCTGTCGATACACCGATCCAAGGGAGGCGGCGCATGAAACGTCAGGTCCCGTTCACCGGTCATCTGGTCTTCATCGGCTTCGGCTCTATCGCCCGGGCCACCTTGCCCTTGCTGCTGGGGCAGGACCACATCAAGGTCGAGCAGATCACCGTGATCGCCCCGGTGATCGAGCAGAACATCTGGTTCAAGGAGCGGGGCATCCAGTTTGTCCGCAAGGCGCTGACCGAGCACAACTTCACGCAAATCCTCGATCGCTTCGTCAAGCCCGGTGACTTCATCGTCAACCTGTCGGTGGAGGTCAGTTCACTGGCTGTCATCGAATACGCCTTCGACAAAGGTGCGTTGTACCTGGACACCTGCGTCGAGCCGTGGGCCGGCGGCTACAGTGACCCACAGTTGGACCCGTCCCATCGCACCAATTACGCATTGCGCTACCAGGTCCTCGGTCTGCGCAAGAAATTAGGCAGAGGGCCGACAGCAGTGGTCGCCCACGGCGCCAACCCTGGCTTGATCACGCATCTGCTCAAGGCCGGCCTGATGGAGTTGGCCGTGCAGTTGGACCAACCGTTGCCTGAGACCCGTGGTGGTGTCGACTGGGCCAGGTTGTGCATGGAGCTGGGGATCAAGGTCATTCATTTTGCCGAGCGCGATACCCAGCGTTCCCACCTTCCCAAGGAGGACGATGAGTTCGTCAACACCTGGTCGGTGGAAGGCTTTATCAGCGAAGGCAGCCAACCGGCGGAGCTGGGGTGGGGCAGCCATGAACGTACCTGGCCGGCGTCTGCGCGGCGCCATCGTTTCGGCAGCCGCAACGCGATCTATCTGGAGCGGGCGAGTGCCAGCGTTCTGGTAAAGACCTGGACACCCGTGGGCGGCCCTTGCCTGGGCCTGATGATCACCCACCATGAAACCGCTTCGACGGCCGACTTGCTCACCGTCAAGGATCAACGAAAACTGGTCTATCGACCGACCCTGCATTACGCCTATCACCCTTGCAATGACGCGTTGCTGTCGGTTCACGAACTGATCGGTCGAGGCTGGCAGACACAAACCCGGCAACGCACCCTCAACGGTGAAATCGACAGCGGTGGGATCGATGCCCTGGGCGTGCTGTTCATGGGGCATGACTTGAATGCCTACTGGTTTGGCTCGCTGTTGAGCATCGACGAAGCCCGTGCGCTGGTGCCCTTCAACAACGCCACCAGCCTGCAAGTGGCGGCGGGGGTGTTGTCGGGGATCGTCTGGGCGATCGAGCATCCGGATCGTGGCATCGTCGAGCCCGAACAGATGGATCATGAGCGTGTGCTGGAAATCGCCAGGCCGTACCTTGGCACGCTGGTTGGACAGCGCACCGATTGGACGCCAGGTGGCGTCGCTCACAAATCCTCGGCGGAAGGCGCCGCTGACGACTGGCAATTCGAGCACTTCACCCGGCTTTAACCGCTGCGGACCGACCCGATTCCATCAGCCTATACTCAGTCTGTGATCCCTTGAGGTTGGGGTGGCGCCGTCGTGCTGCGTTCTCTGATGCTGGCCGTGATGCTCGTTCTGGCGGGGTGCGCCACGTCGCAGCGCGGCCAGCAGGTCGCCACGGTGGCGATTTCCCAGGATACCTGGCGACAGGTCGATCGGCTTATCATTGCCGCTTCGAAAAGCGCTACCGATCAGGCTCAGGTTTATGCCCGCGGCTCGATGGAGCATTGGCGGGTGCTGGTGTATGAACGCACCGAGGCAGCCTTCATTCCGTGGTTCAGCAGCTACTGGACTCAGGAATGGATGGCCGTGAAGGTCAGTTGGTACTCAGCCAGTGCCAAGGGCGAAGCGGATTCTGCGGCCAGGCGCCTGGCGGTTTACCTGCAAGAACAGTATCGCGAGCAAGTGCTGGAACCGGTGGCGCTGGAAATCGATCCCGAAGCGATCAGGGCCAACGCGACACGTTATTACCTGCGCTTGCTCAATCAACAGATCCAGGTGATTGCCCAGCGCCATAGCATCCCGGCTGAATTGATGAACCGGCGCTTGCATGGCATCAGGGCCATCAACCTCGGCCCGCCAGCGGCGCGCAATGCGTCGTTGTACGAGATGGTCCACACCGAACCGATCGATACACTGCCGGCCTATGCGGCGCTGATCGACCATGTCGACAAGGCCGCCGACACTGGTTCAGGTCCGTCCGACGCGGTGATCGCCACGGTGGCGCAACGCACCAGTGAAAAAATCGAAGCGCAATTTGCCACGCGTGGGGCGACCGGCGCGGCGGCGGCCGTGGCCGGAAAAGCGGCTGGGGCACTGATTTCGGTGGGAGTCGCGGGCATCCGCGCGATGATCCACGAGGGCGAACGGCCGGAAATGGAAGCGCAAATCCGCAAGAGCCTGAGCACGGCGTTTGACGAAGCCTGGTTCAAGTCCCTCAAGCATCCCCTCAGCGGGGTTATGGCCGCGGTGTATTACCTGGCCGGGGAAATCGACAGCAACCTGGTGGAAGCGGACCTCGACAATCGGCCGGCGGAGCTGCCTGCCATTGCGCCTTGATCAGTATTTGCTAGTCAGACCCCAGCGTGACGCGGCAACCCTTGCGATGGCGTATCTGTTCGTCCGTAGGACGTTCCTTGACGAATTCGAAGCGCGGTTCGCCTTCGCTGTAGATCACCAGCCACCCCCATTCCAGTTCGCTCTCATCCTGCCCGGGCTGGGGCGGCGCGGCCCACCAGGGTTCTTTTTGCATGATCTGGCGCATCGTGTACCTCCTGCCGGTTGATCCTTGACTATAGACCGCCGGATTTCGCGACTAGCGCCCGCGCCACTTTTTGAAACCCATGGACGGACGCTTTTGTGGCGAGGGAGCTTGCTCCCGCTGGGCCGCGCAGCGTCCCCTCATCCAATCGCTCGGTCTGTCCGGTTGCGGCGACCAGCAAGGAGGCTGTTCCACAGCCCAGCGGGAGCAAGCTCCCTCGCCACGGTTTTTTTGGCCAACCCAGTGTGCTCTGATTCGCCTGACCAGCGTCTAGCGTCTGTATCCCCGCACTCGAACGGGGAATGACGGGACCCCTGCGCATATGCAAGCACTGTTGAACGAGATCCTCGATGCGGTTCGCCCCCTGATCGGTCAGGGCAAGGTGGCCAACTACATTCCCGCCCTCGGCACCGTGGCGGCCAATCAGTTGGGCATTGCCGTGTATAGCAATGATGGCGAGATGTATTGCGCGGGCGACGCCGCAACGCCTTTCTCAGTGCAGAGTATTTCCAAGGTGTTCAGCCTGGTGCAGGCGATCGAGCATTCCGGCGAGGCCATCTGGGAGCGCCTGGGCCATGAGCCGTCCGGCCAGCCGTTCAACTCCCTGGTACAACTGGAATTCGAGCGCGGTCGGCCGCGTAATCCGTTCATCAACGCTGGCGCGCTGGTGATCTGCGATATCAACCAATCGCGCTTCGCCGCTCCCGCATTGTCGATGCGCGATTTCGTCCGACGGCTGTCGGGCAATCCCCAGGTGATGGTCGATGGCAAGGTCGCCGAGTCGGAATACCAGCACCGGGCCCGCAATGCGGCGATGGCCTATCTGATGCAATCCTTCGGCAACTTCCATAACGATGTGGAAGCGGTGCTGCGCAGTTACTTCAGCCATTGCGCGCTGCGAATGAACTGCATCGACCTGGCCCGGGCGTTTTGCTTTCTTGCCAATGACGGTTTCTGCAAGCACAGCGGCGAGCAGATCCTCAGCGCTCGCCAGACCCAGCAAGTCAATTCCATCATGGCCACCAGCGGCCTTTACGACGAGGCGGGCAACTTCGCCTATCGTGTCGGCCTGCCGGGCAAGAGCGGTGTGGGCGGCGGGATCGTCGCCGTGGTGCCAGGGCAGTTCACGGTCTGCGTCTGGTCGCCGGAGCTCAACGCGGCCGGCAACTCCCTGGCCGGCATGGCGGCGCTGGAATTGCTTAGCCAACGGATTGGCTGGTCGGTGTTCTAGTTTCCCGTTGCACAAAAAAGGGCCCGCTCCTGAGTCAGGAGCGGGCCCTTTTTGTTTGTGGAATATCAGCAGAGGCGGTCGATGACCCGGACCTCAGGCGAGTGCTGCACCGATTGCCAGGCTTGGGTCAGCGTTTGCAGCACGCGGCCCATGTAGTCTTTATCAGCGGCGGCTTTCTTGCCGACGTAGCCTTGGCCACGACGGTACATCTTCAGCCGGGCACACAAGTCTTGCTGGTGCTTGTCGAATTCGTCTTCCTGGGTGAAAGGCGACAGGCAGTCCATATGAACCTGGCCGGTCTTGCTGATCCACAGGATATGGCTATCCAGGCTGTCCTTGTGTGCTGCGAACATGCGAGCCAGTTCATCAATAGATGGTTGATTGTTCAGATTCATGTGTAAGCCCCTTGACCATTTGGTTGATCTGTCTGGTGGTTCGCAAAACTTCGCTGTTCGGTAAGTACCTGCCTGATACCGAAATCAGGCCGTCAGCGTTCGTCCGCCGGACTCGGCGGGTTCGTGCATCGGTTGTGTAGTGTTAATCGAAGGGCTGCTACGCAAATGCGCTACAACGAGGAGAAACAGCGAAGAATCTTCAGGCCAGTGTCGACTTTCGAGGGTCGAGCCCATGCGTCATGAGGATTGATCGCCAGCGTTTCTCGTCCTTGTCACCGGACGGTCATGCCAGGTCAGCACCTTCAATCTGCCTTGTGGGCAGTCCCTTATCCAAAAAAACAGCTCGGCGGTCAGACGAGCTTGCTCAAACATTTGCCTGTACTCCCGATCGGGGAGACGTCTGCATCATGCAAGGCGAAATCGGAGGCGTCAACGGTTTTGTAGTGATTATTTTTAGTCACTACATATTGTCGGACAAAAGGGTTTGGGTATGAGAAACCAGCTGCGGTTGGGTAACCCAATCCTTGATGAGGGATTTATTCGTGGCGAGGGGATTTATCCCCGTTGGGTCGCGAAGCGGCCCTCTGCATTTCATCAGAAGCACTGCGGTGCCAGTTGTTTTTGGGTGCGCTTCGCACCCCAGCGGGGATAAATCCCCTCGCCACAGAAGACCTTCTTTGAGTTCAAGTGGTCTTGCTGGCCTTGCGCGGCGCACCGCCAGCCTTGCGCTTGGTCGGCTTGCGTTTTTTCTTCCATGGCGCCGCCCCTCGCCCGGCGGGGCTGGCCGGGCCGTTGATGGTCAGGCTCATGCCTTGGCAGCGGGCCACATGCTTGCTCATCCAGGCGGCTTGCCGGGTGACGAACTCCTCCAGGCTCATCTCACCGCTTTGCACCATGTCCAGCGCTTGTTCCCAGATGGCGGTGGTGCCAGGATCGGCGATCGCCCGCGGCACCGCGTCGATCAGGCTGAAGGCCGCCGGGGTGGCGGACAGGGCCTTGCCGTTTTTCACCAGGTAGCCACGGTCAAGCAGGCCCTGGATGATCGAGGCCCGGGTCGCTTCGGTGCCGATGCCGGTGGTGTCCTTGAGTTTCTGCTTGAGCAGCGGATCCTCCACCAGCTTGGCGACGTTTTTCATCGCCTTGATCAGGTCGCCTTCGGTGAATGGCTTGGGAGGCTGGGTCCAGAGGTCCTTGGGTTTCACCTCGTCCACCACGCAATCTTGACCTTCGGCCAGTGCCGGCAGGGTTTGCGGGGCGGGTGCCTCGCGGCCTCGTGCGGGCGCCAGGGCTTCGGGCAGGGCGCGTTTCCAGCCGGGCTCGACGATCTGCTTGCCGACCGCACGCAGGTCCTGCCCGGCACAATCGAAATCGGCCTGGGTCCGGTCGTATTCATGGTTGGGCAGGAACTGCGCCAGGTAACGTGCGCGAATCAGCGTGTAGACGGCGCGTTGCTTGCCGGCGAGCTTGTCGAGGTTCTTCGCCGCCGCCGTGGGGATGATGCCGTGATGCGCGCTGACCTTGGCGTCGTTCCAGGCCCGGGATTTGCGCTGTGGCTGCAAGTGATCGCGCAGCGGGGCGAGCCCCGGGTCGGCCTGGGCGAGGACGGCCAGGATGGCGGGCGCCTCGCTGTGCTGGCTCAAGGGCAGGAAACCGCAGTCACTGCGCGGATAGGTGATGAGCTTGTAGGTTTCGTAGAGCGATTGGGCGATGTCCAGGGTCTCCTGGGCACCGAGGCCGAGCTTCTTCGAACAGACTTCCTGCAGGGTGCCCAGGTCGAATGGCAGCGGTGCCGCCTCGCGCAGGCGTTCGGTGCGCACCTTGACCACCCGGGCGGTGGCGGCGTTGGCCATGGCCTGTGCGGCTTCCCGGGCCAGGGCCTGATTCAGGCAGCGGTCCTGGTCGTCGCAGGCATCCGGGTCGGCGCGCCACTGGGCGGTGAATGCCGTGCCGGCGTGGCTTAGCTGGACGTCGATGGCCCAGTAGGCGACCGGTACGAAATCGGCGATGCTGCGGTCGCGGTCCACCACCAGCCGCAGAGTCGGTGTCTGCACACGGCCCACCGGGAGGACGCCCTGATAGCCGGACTGGCGTCCCAGCAAGGTGAACAGCCGGCTCATGTTCATGCCGATCAACCAGTCGGCCCGGGAGCGACCGAGAGCCGAATGGTACAGGTTGAAGGTTTCCGCCCCCGGCTTGAGGGCGGCAAGGGCCTTGCGGATCGATGCTTCGTCCAGGGCCGACAGCCACAATCGTTGGATGGGCCCGCGATAGCGGCAATGCTCCACCAGCTCCCGGGCGATCATTTCGCCCTCGCGGTCGGCATCCGTGGCGATCACCAGTTCCTTTGCTTCACCCAACAGGCGCTTGACCGCCTTGTACTGGCTGGCGGTCTTCGGCTTGACCGTCATCTTCCATTGCGCCGGCACGATCGGCAGATCCGCCAGTACCCAGCGCTTGTAGCGGGCGTCGTAGGCATCGGGCGGGGCGGTTTCCAGCAGATGGCCGATGCACCAGGTAACCGTGACGTTCGCGCCCAGCCAGCAGCCGTCGCCGCGCCGGGTGGCGCCCAGCACGGCGGCGATGTCCTTGGCCTGGGACGGTTTTTCACACAGGTACAACCGCATAGCGCCTCTTCCTAAGCAGGTTTCATGGGGCGCTAGCATGGTCAGGGATCGACGCCGGGGCAAGCTTTATCTGTATGGATATACAGATAAAACGTTGCGCTGCGTTGCGACGATCGCCAGGCGCAACGCCCGGCGCCTGTGTGGACAAGCAGAATGAATTAATCGCCAGGGCATCGCTCATAACTTGCAGAGCGGGTGAAACCGCAAGGCAAGTTAATGGAATCAGGGAGAGTCACTTCATGAATTCGATGCCGAAGGGCAACGGACAGGCGACCACACGTTTGATTCTCGTTGTTGAGGATGACCCGACCATCCTGGAGTTTCTCTGTGAAATCCTGGAGGACGAAGGTTTTGTCGTCGAGCCTCGGGAAAGCGCCGATTCGGCGTTGACCTTTCTTGAGGAAAGCGCCGATTACGTGGATCTGCTACTCACCGACATCACCATGCCTGGGGCAATGGACGGAGCCGACCTGGCGAACCTGACCGGGGATCGCTGGCCGCAGATTCCGCTACTGATCATGTCCGGCTACGAGACGCCGGAAAGCGCCGGGATCAAGCATCAGGCCTCGTTCATTGCCAAGCCGTGGGCGCTGGGGCAGATGCTGGATCTGGTGGAAAGCACGGTCAAGAGCCATCAAGTACATTGAACAAATGATGCGGCCCCGCGGCGAGGACCTTGCTCCCGCTAGGGCTGTGTAGGAGCTGGCGAAGCCTGCGATCTTTTGATCTTGATCTTTCGCTTGGGATTCAAGTGGCAGGGGAAAGATCGCAGCCTCGCTTCGCTCGGCAGCTCCTACACAGCTCCCGCCGGTTTTTCAGTTTTTATCCAGGTCCACGTTCCGCGTTTCCCGCAGGCAGATCATCCCGACCACCAGGCTCACGCCCGTAATCACCACCGGGTACCACAGCCCGTAGAAGATATCTCCGGTGTAGACCACCAGGGCAAACGACACCGTGGGCAGGAAACCGCCGAACCAGCCGTTGCCGATGTGGTAGGGCAGGGACATGGAGGTGTAGCGGATCCGGGTCGGGAACAGTTCGACCATCAGCGCCGCCAGCGGTCCGTAGCACATGGCCGAGATAATGATCAGCGCGACGATGAGGGCGACGATCATCGGCCGATTGATCTGCTGGGCATCGGCTTTTTGCGGATAGCCCGCCAAGGTCACTGCGCCGCGCAGGGCGGCCTCGTCGTAGCCTTCGAGTTTCACGTCGCCGACATTCACTTGCACCGGGCTGCCGGCCGGTGCGGCGACGCTGCTGTAGGGCAGGCCTTGCTTGACCAGGAAAGTCTTGACCTTGTCGCACGGGCTGTCGAAACGCGCCTTGCCCACTGGGTCGAACTGGAAGGTGCAGGTGGCCGGGTCGGCGATCACACTGATCGGCGCCTGGCGGCTGGCTTGGTCGATGGCCGGGTTGGCGTAATGGGCGAGGGTCTTGAAAATCGGGAAGTACAGGGCGGTCGCCAGCAGCAGGCCGATCATCAATACCGGTTTGCGCCCGACCTTATCCGACAGCCAACCGAAAAAGATGAAGAACGGTGCGCCGATCACCACGCTGACAATCAGCAGGCTGTTGGCCAGGGCCGGGTCCATCTTGAGGAATTGGGTGAGAAAGAACAGCACGTAGAACTGCGCGGCGTAGAACGTCACCGCTTGCCCGGCGTTGATGCTGAACAGGGCGATCAGCACCACCTTCAGGTTTTCCCATTTGCCGAACGATTCGCGGATCGGTGCCTTGCAGCACTTGCCTTCTTCTTTCATTTTCAGGAAGGCCGGCGACTCGTGCAGGCTCAGGCGAATCCAGGTGGAAATGCCCAGCAGCAGGATCGACAGCAGGAACGGGATGCGCCAGCCCCAGACCTCGAATTGATCGCCGGTGAAGTAGCGGCAACCGAGGACCACCAGCAGCGACAGCAACAGCCCGAGGGTCGCGGTGGACTGAATCCAACTGGTGTGGAAACCGCGCTTGCCGATGGGTGCGTGCTCGGCGACGTAAGTCGCCGCGCCGCCGTATTCGCCGCCCAGGGCCAGTCCCTGGAGCATGCGCAGCACCACCAGGATGATCGGCGCAGCGATACCGATGCTGGCGTAGTTGGGCAGCAGGCCGACGCAGAAAGTGGCCAGGCCCATGAGCACGATGGTCGCCAGGAAGGTGTACTTGCGGCCGATCATGTCCCCCAGCCGCCCGAACACCAGCGCACCGAACGGCCGCACGATGAAGCCGGCGGCGAAGGCCATCAGGGCGAAAATGAACGCGGTGGTGTCGTTCACCCCGGCGAAGAACTGTTTGCTGATCACCGCCGCGAGGGCGCCGTAGAGGAAAAAGTCGTACCACTCGAACACCGTCCCGAGGGACGAGGCGAAGATGACTTTCTGGGTTTCCTGGCTGGTGCCGGCGCTGCGCGTGGCTTCCAGGGGCTGAACATGTTCAGACATAGCGGTATCCCTCACAGTGATTGTTTTTGTTGTTCCACTGCGACGCCGGGTGGGGCGTCTCCTGATTTGACGCACTTTCCTTGAATCGACTCATGCCCCCTGTGGGAGCGAGCTTGCTCGCGATAGCGGTTTGTCTGAAACGTAGGCGTTGGATGTGCCGCCGTCATCGCGAGCAAGCTCGCTCCCACAAGGGAGCTTCTGAGATCTTCAGACCGTGGCCGGCTCCTTTTGGCTCGTGATGCTTACGGTGGCGGGTTCGAGGATCATCCGCGCCGCCTTCTCGGCAATCATCAACGTTGGCGAGCAGGTGTTGCCCGAGGTGATTCGCGGCATGATCGAGGCGTCGGCGATGCGCAGGCCCTTGATGCCGTGCACGCGCAGTTGCGCATCCACCACTGCGTCGCCGTCCTGGCCCATGCGACACGTGCCCACCGGATGGAAAATCGTCGTGCCGATGCGGGCGGCGGCCTGGTGCAGTTCCTCTTCGGTTTGCAGGCTCGCGCCCGGCAGGTATTCCACCGGCTTGAAGGCGCCGAGGGCCGGGGAGGCGACGATCCGTCGGGTCAGGCGGATGGCGTCGGCGGCGACCCGCAGGTCTTCTGGGTGGCTCAGGTAATTGGGCTGGATCAGCGGCGCCTCACCCGGCTCGGCCGAACGGATGTCCACCCGCCCGCGGCTCATCGGGCGCAAGTCACACACCGACGCGGTGAACGCCGGGAAGCTGTGCAACGGTTCGCCGAAACGTTCCAGGGACAACGGTTGCACGTGGTATTCGAGGTTGGCCGAGGTCTGTTCCGGCCCCGAGCGGGCGAACGCGCCGAGTTGGCTGGGGGCCATGGACAGCGGGCCGCTGCGGTCATACAGGTAACGCAGGCCCATGCCCATCTTGCCCCACAGCGTGCCGGCGATCTGATTCAGGGTGCGGGCGTTTTCCAGTTGATAGATCAGCCGCAGTTGCAGGTGATCCTGCAGATTGCCACCCACGCCCGGCAACTCGTGCGTCACACCGATGCCCAAGCGTTGCAGCAGGCTGCGCGGGCCGATCCCGGAACGCTGCAAGATGCCCGGCGACCCGACGGCGCCAGCACACAGGACGATTTCCTTGCGAGCCTTGAAGCTCATTGTCTTACCTTGCCAGCGTGCGCTGACAGCGTGGGCGCGGTCATCGCGCAACAGCACGCGGTCGACTTCGACCTCGGTCAGCACCGTCAGGTTGGGGCGATTGCGAATCGGCTTGAGGAAGGCCTTGGCCGCGTTCCAGCGCACCCCGGCCTTCTGGTTGACCTGGAAGTAGCCACACCCTTCGTTGTCACCGCCATTGAAATCCTCGACGCTGGGGATGCCGCTCTGTTCGGCGGCGGTGCGGAAGGCATCGAGGATCGGCCATGACAGGCGCTGGCGTTCGACTCGCCATTCGCCGGCCGCGCCGTGGATTTCGGAATCGCCCGCGAAGTGGTTTTCGCTCTGCCTGAACAATGGCAGCACGTCTTTCCAGGCCCAGCCAGGATTGCCTTCGGCGGCCCAGCCATCGTAGTCCGCGGCCTGGCCACGCATGTAGATCATGCCGTTGATTGATGAACAGCCGCCCAGGACCTTGCCGCGCGGATAGCTCAGGGCGCGTCCTTGCAGGCCCGGTTGGGCTTCGGTCTTGAAGCACCAGTCGGTGCGCGGGTTGCCGATGCAGAACAGGTAGCCGACCGGGATGTGAATCCACGGATAGTTATCGCGCCCGCCGGCTTCGAGCAGCAGCACCCGGTGTTGCGGGTTGGCCGAAAGCCGATTGGCCAGCAAGCACCCGGCAGGGCCGGCACCCACGATCACGTAATCGTATTCATCGACGACAGGTTGCATTCGCGACCTCGTTTATTGTTTTTGTGGCATTCATCCTAGTTGTTAGTTTTCGTCAAAAGAATGTTAGTTTTTGCGCAGCCGCTGTGTGTTTATAAACAGTCCTGCCTTCAGGCCCACCCAAGGATCGCCCCCATGTTCGACTGGAATGACTTGCGTTATTTCCTGGAGCTGCAACGCAGCGGGCGTTTGTTGACGGCTGCACGGCGCCTGAATACCACTCACGCCACGGTGGCGCGGCACATCGAGGCCATCGAGAAAAGCCTCGGCACCGCGCTGTTCGTCCAGCATGCCCAGGGCTACGAGTTGACCCCGGCCGGCGAGACGTTGCTCAAGCATGCCGAAGCCATGGAGAACGTGGCATTGCTGGCCCAGGAGGACATCACCCAATCCAGCGCACCCTTGGGCAAGATCCGCCTGGGGGTGACGGAAGGGCTTGGCATCATGTTCCTGGCCAGTCGCATGGACGGGTTGTTCCAGCGTTATCCGGGGCTGGAGGTGGAACTGGTGGCGGTGCCGCGCTTCGTCAGCATCCTCAACCGCGAGGCGGAAATCAGCATCCACCTCGAACGCCCGGCGGCCGACCTGTTGGTGACGCGCAAGCTCACCGACTACAGCCTGGCGCTCTATGCCAGCCAGGCCTACCTGGATCGCTCGCCGCCCTTGCGCAGCCGCGAGGACTTGGCCCGACACGCCTGGATCGGCTACGTCGACGACCTGTTGTTCAGCCAGGAACTGATGTTTCTCAACAGCTTTTGCCGCAAGCCTCGGGTGGTGTTCCACAGCACCAGCGTGATCGCCCAGCAACAGGCCGCGCGATCGGGCCTGGGGATCGCCGTGTTGCCGTGCTACATGGCCAGCGGCGACCCGACGCTGGTGCCGCTGTTGCCGGACGAAACCATCCGCCGCAGCTACTGGATCAGCACCCGCCGCGAACTGCACAAGTCCGTACGGTTGCGCGTGCTGTGGGATTACGTGGTGCAGTTGTGCGAGCGCGAGCAGAGGTTGCTGTTGCCCTGAGCATTGCCCGGTGGCGAGGGTGTCCGCTCAAGTCCGATTTATGGCCCGCAATGACCTCAAGCCAAAACGCTGGGGTGCCTTAGTGTGGAAGCTGTCAGACCCACAATAAGAAAGCGCCGCGAGAGGGCCCTATGCGGTTACCTAGGTTTTCGCTGCACCCTGCCATTTCCATCGTGTTACTCACCCTGTTGGCAGGTTGCGATGACGCACCCACGCCACCCACGCCACCCACGCCCACCGCGATCACGGCCATGCCCGGCGATGCGTCGCTGGCTCGGACCTACGACAGCAGTTGCAAGCTCTGTCACGCCAATCCCGCCGCCGGAGCGCCGTTGACCGGCGATACCAATGCCTGGGCCCCGCGCCTGGCACAGGGCGCCGAGACTCTGCTCGATCATGCGATCAACGGCTACAACGGCATGCCACCGATGGGGCTGTGCATGCACTGTTCCGAGGAGCAGTTCCTGGCCCTGATTGCCTTCATGTCTGGACAACGATTCCAATAATCCAACAAGGGGTTTTCCGGCATGACCATGGATTACTCGAGACGTCGATTGCTGCAACAGGCCGGCGTTGTCGCGGCCCTCACTGCGCTGGGCAGCCAGGGCGCATTGGCCGAACTGATGCGCGCGCCGCGATTGATTCCGTGGCGCAATTGGTCGGGCGCCCAAAGCTGCCTGCCTGCCGCGCGCCTCGCCCCTCAGGATCTGGATGAACTGGTGCAGGTGGTGCGTCGCGCCGAGGGGCGGATCCGCCCGGTGGGTTCCGGCCATTCCTTCAGTGCCTTGGTGCCCACGGATGGGACCTTGCTCTCCTTGAGTTTTTTCAGCGGCCTGCTGGATCACGACGCGGCCAGCCTGCAGGCGGAGTTCGGCGGTGGTACGCCGATGTCGCGCATGGGCCCGGCGCTCCAGGCTATCGGCCAGGCGCTGCCGAACATGGCCGACGTCGACTACCAGACCCTGGCCGGTGCCATCGCCACCTCGACCCATGGCACGGGCAAGGCGTTCGGTTCCTATTCCTCCCAAGTCATCGGCCTGCAACTGGTCACGGCCAATGGCGAGGTGCTCGATTGCGATGCCAGGCAGCATCCCGAGGTGCTCAATGCAGGCCGGGTATCCCTGGGCGCCTTGGGGCTGATAACCCGCGTGCGCCTGCAAAACCGCCCGTCCTATCGATTGCGCGAACACCAGTGGGTCGCCAAGACCGAGGAATTGCTCGAAGACGTGGAAGCCAACACCCGCGACAACCAGCATTGGGAAATGCAGGTCGTGACGCACTCGGACTATGCGTTGTCGATCACCTTGAACGAAACCACCGACCCCGCCACGCCGCCCATCAGTCCCGAGGAGGAGGGCGGCAACGAATTCGTCAGCGTGATCGAAAACCTCGACAAGTACGGCAGTGATTTTCCGGCGACCCGCCGGGCCTTGCTCAACAGCCTGCGCTGGGTGGCCGATTTCGATGATCGGGTCGGCGACTCCCATGATATCTACGCCAACGCCCGCACCGTGCGCTTCAACGAAATGGAGTACTCGGTGCCGGCTGACCAGGGCCCGGCCTGCCTGCGGGAAATCCTCGCGCTGATCCGCGACAAGAACCTGCGCACCTGGTTTCCCATCGAGTATCGCTACGTGAAGGCCGATGACATTCCCTTGAGCATGTTCGAAGGCCGGGACAGCTGCGCCATCTCCGTGCACCAGCATTACCAGATGGATCACCACAACTTCTTCGCGGCCATCGAACCGATTTTCTGGAAATACCAGGGGCGCCCGCACTGGGGCAAGTTGCATTCGCTCAACGCCAGGACACTACAAGCGTTGTATCCGCGCTGGGATGAATTCGTCCGGGTGCGCCAGGCCCTGGACCCGGGCGGCAAGTTTCTCAATGGGCATCTTTCGACAATCCTGGGGGTGAACTGATGGGCTTCAATCGTCGTCGCTTCCTGGCGGGAACATTGGGCGCCGGGGTGTTGCTGGCGGGCGTCGGTGCCTGGTTGCGACCGCGGGATCAGGGTGCGCCGTACAGCGAATACTTTCGCCAGCTCAACCTTGAGCTCAAGGCCCATGGCCCGGTGCGCCCGGTGATGCTCATCGACCTGGATCGACTCGACCACAACATCGACGTGGTGAAGGCGTCCGTACAACGCGCCGGCAAGCAATTGAGGCTGGTGGAGAAGTCCTTGCCGGCGCCCGGCCTGCTGAATTACATCGCCCAGCGTGCCGAGACCCGGCGGTTGATGTCGTTCCACCAGCCGTTTCTCAACCATGATGCGTTGCAGTTTCCCCAGGCCGATATCCTGCTGGGCAAACCCCTGCCGGTGCGTTCCGCCGAGCTGTTCTACACGCTGCACAAAGGTCCGTTCGACCCGTCGCGTCAGTTGCAATGGTTGCTCGACACGCCTGAGCGACTGGAACAGTACCGAGCGTTGGCCCAGGGGCTCGGCGTTCGCATGCGGGTCAACCTGGAGCTGGACGTCGGCCTGCACCGGGGCGGGATCGTTGACGAGGCGAGCCTGGACGCGATGCTCAGGTTGATCCGCGCCCATCCGGCGCAACTGGAGTTCGCCGGGTTCATGGGTTACGACCCCTTTGTCGGAATGGGCGTGCCAGAGATCGTCGCAACGCCGCAGACACTGCTGGCGCAGGTAATGGCGATCTACCGCGCGCGCGTGGATTTCGTGCGTTTGCGCTATCCCGATCTCTGGCATCCCGGCCTGACGCTCAACACCGCCGGCAGCCCCAGCTATCGCATCCATGAACAGGAAAGCCTGAGCACCGAGGTGTCGGTGGGCACGGCCATGCTCAAGCCCAGCCACTACGATTTGCCTTCGCTGAGTGAACACGTGCCGGCGGTCTACATCGCCACGCCGGTGTTGAAACGCACCGGCGCGGTGAACATCCCGGCGCTGGACGACACGTCACGGATTTTTTCCTGGTGGGACGTGAACCAGCGCGAGACCTTTTTCATCTACGGCGGCAACTGGATGGCCGACCTTGAATCACCGCCCGGCTTGCAGGTCAACAATCTGTACGGGCGCAGCTCCAATCAGGAAATGGTCAACGGCTCCGCGGCGGTGGGGCTGGGGCTGGAGGACCAGGTGTTCCTGCGGCCGACCCAGACCGAATCGGTGTTGCTGCAGTTTGGTGACTTGCTGGCGGTGCGGGCGGGGAGGATTGTGGAAAGTTGGCCGGTTTATAGCTGACGGCTGGATGGATGAATTGAAATCGCCACCGTTTCAATGTGGGAGCGAGCTTGCTCGCGAAAGCGGTGTGTCAGCTTGCAGAAATATCCGCAGTGCGGTCGCCATCGCGAGCAAGCTCGCTCCCACAATGGTCATGGGCCGGCCGCTTAAAACGCAAACGGAATACTGATCTTCGCCCAGAGCATCTCGCCTTCGGGGCGGTTCTCCACGTCGAATTCCTTGGCCCAGCGGATCTCGGCGCTGGCGTATTTGAGGAAGGTCACGTGCAGCGCCGGGCCGATGGCGAACACCTCGCCGCGCACGCCGTCGTCCACGTCCTGCCCGGCGAATTGCACGGTGCGGCCGTACTGTTTGTCGTCGGTGGTCTGTTTCAGGTAGTAGCCGTTGAGGCCCACCGTCACGTTATCGTTCAGCCGGTAGCTGGCGGAATAATCGAAGTGGAAAATCTGCCCCGAGCGGTAATCGGTGTCCTTGTTTTCGCGGTTGAAGCTGTAGGTGGTTTTCATCGACAGCTCGGTGTTGTCCGTGGGCAGCCAGGTGAAGGAAAACAGTGGTTTGTAGGTGTAGAAATTATTGCTGGTGTTGGCCAGTCGATCGGCATCGTATTCACCGGTCGGCACGGTGATTTCCACCGCGGCGGCCAGTGTCAGGTGCTTGCCCATGTCCCAGAGAATGATGGGCGAAACGGTGGTGTCGCCCATGCTTTCGCGCGTGTCACTCATGCCGAAGGCCGCGACCTCCTGCTTGAGCCAGGGCTGCGCGACGTAGATACCCAGTCGCCCGCCGGCCACTCGCAGCGGGCTCAGGTAGTCGATGCGCGGGATCACCGCCGTGGATTCGATTTCGACGCCCGGCACTTCGCCGCCCAATGAGCTGATGTTGAATTTTCGGGCCTTGTAGTGGTTGTAGTAGAGGTTGAACGCAACCATGTGGTCCGGAAGGCTATCGACCTCCAGCGGCAGCACATAGAAGCCATCGGTGCCGGTGCCGATGTTGTCGACGCCGGATTCGGTGGCCAGGGCCGGCAAGGCGTTGGCGCAAGCCAGGCCCAAGGTCAGTTGCAAGGTGAATCGCGTACGGATCGGGTTCATGGAGGGGCTCGTTATTATTGTTGGAAACGCACCAAGGGTCCGAGCCATAGAAATAAGCCGTTCGCCGCCGCCAGGGCAGGGTATTGGCGGCCATTGAGGGGACTTGAGCGGCCAGATTATTGGCTGCCTATATTCCCTGGGCCATGCTAACGTTTAGAAACAACCGGTTACAAAAACGCCTCCTAACGTGCCCCGGAACCCGCCCATGCAGATGAAAGTCATCGACCCCACTTTTGAGCTGGCGCTGGTATCACCTTTCCTGCTGCAGACACTGGTCGAAGTGGTGGCGGATAAAGGCTTCGACGGGGCGATCCTGTGTCGTGGCCTGGGGTTCGGCCTCGATGACCTGCAAGACCCGACCCATCGCATTTCCCATCGCCAGGCCGTGGTCATGATTCAGCGGGCGCTCAAGTTGTTGCCTGACCAAGGGTTGGGATTGTGGGTCGGCGACCGCAACGTGCTGGGCACCCTGGGTTTGCTGGGACACGTATTGTCGTTGTGCGAGACCTTGCGCGACGTGTTCGCCCTGGGGGTGCGCTACCAACGCACCACCGGCGGCATCGCGCAAATCAGCACCGAAGAATCGGGCGACCGGATCACGGTCGAGGCGACGTGCCGACTGCCCTTTGCCGACGTGCAGGTGTTTGCGGTCGAAGAGTTCTTCGCCAGTGTGTTGGTCTATGGCCGGGCGCTGGCGGGCCCCGACTTCAAGCCGCAGGCGGTGGAGTTCATACATGCCGCGCCGCCCTACGCTGACGAATATCAGCGGATCCTGGGCCCCGCCGTGCGTTTTGGTTGTCGAAACAACCGCATGCTGATCGATGCCTGTTGGTTGGATATGCGCCTGCAAACTCACCACCCGCTGGCCCTGCGCCAGGCACTGGCTTTGCTGGAGCAGGAGGCCGTCGAGGCCCACCAGAAAATCGATCTGATCCAGGCCGTGGAGCGGGCGATTGCCCGGGACCTGGGTCGTGGCAGCCATATCGAAAAAATCGCCAGTGACCTGAACATGAGCAGCCGCACCTTGCGCCGGCGCCTGACCGAGCACAACTTGACCTTCGAAGCCTTGCTCGAACAAGTTCGCCGCGGCCGTACCTTGAGTTTGCTGGCCAATCCCGAATGGTCCATCGAGCGCATCACCGAAGAAGTCGGCTACAGCGATGTGCGCAGTTTCCGCCGGGCGTTCCGACGCTGGACCGGCATGAGTCCGAGCGCGTTTCGTAACGAGGGCGCCGAAACCCGGCTCTAAGGTTATGTCCAAACGGTATTTCTCAAGCCATGGGTAGTTTTCCTAAGATCACGTCATAACTCGTTATGACAAGTGAAATTAACCATGCCGGAAAACGTTCTTTCCCTCAGCAGCGTGCCGCTGCACACGCAACTGCGGGACGTGCTGCGCGCACGCATCCTCGATGGTGAATACCCCCAGGGCAGCCAGATGCCGTCGGAAAGCGAGCTCGGCGCGTTGTTCAGCGTCAGCCGCATCACCGTCCGCCAAGCCTTGGGCGATCTGCAAAAGGAAGGGCTGATCTTTAAGATCCATGGCAAAGGCACCTTCGTCGCCAAGCCCAAGACCTTCCAGAACGTCAGCACCCTCCAGGGTTTGGCCGAATCCATGACCGGGCGCGGTTTCGAGGTGATCAACCGCCTGCGCAGCTTCAAGTTCATTGCGGCGGACAAGTCAGTGGCCGAGCGCTTGAAGCTGGCGGAAGGGGACGTGGTGGCGCAGATCAAGCGGGTGCGGCTGATCAACCGCGAGCCGGTTTCCCTGGAAATTACTTACCTGCCCAAGGCGCTCGGTGAGCGCCTTGAAAAGGCCGATCTGGTCACCCGCGACATTTTCTTGATCCTGGAAAACGATTGCGGCCTGGCCCTCGGTCACGCAGACCTTGCCATCGATGCGGTGCTGGCCGACAGCGACCTGTGCCAGGCCCTGGAAGTGGAGGCCGGCTCGCCCGTCATGCGCATCGAGCGCCTGACCCATGGCGCCGACGGCCAGCCACTGGACTTCGAATATCTCTATTACCGCGGCGATGCCTTCCAGTACCGCTTGCGGATCGACCGGCAGAAAGGGACGCAGGCATGACCCAAAGCTCAAGAAGCATCCTCGAACAGGAATACGACATCGTCGTCATCGGCGGTGGCACCGCCGGCCCCATGGCCGCGATCAAGGCCAAGGAACGCAACCGCGACTTGCGCGTGTTGTTGGTGGACAAGGCCAACGTCAAGCGCAGCGGCGCCATCAGCATGGGCATGGACGGGCTCAACAACGCGATCATCCCGGGACACTCGACGCCTGAGCAATACACCAAGGAAATCACGATTGCCAACGACGGCATCGTCAACCAGGCGGCGGTGTACGCCTACGCGACCCACAGCTTCGAAACGATCGAGCAACTGGACCGCTGGGGCGTGAAGTTCGAGAAGGACGAAACCGGCGACTACGCGGTGAAAAAGGTTCACCACATGGGCGCCTACGTGCTGCCGATGCCGGAAGGGCACGACATCAAGAAGGTCCTGTATCGCCAGCTGAAACGGGCGCGGGTGAGCATTACCAACCGGTTGGTCTGCACCCGGTTGCTGACCGACGAGGAGGGCGCGGTCAACGGTGTGATGGGCTTCGATTGCCGCACTGCTGACTTTCATGTGATCAAGGCCAAGGCGGTCATTCTTTGCTGTGGCGCGGCGGGACGCTTGGGGCTGCCGGCCTCCGGCTACCTGATGGGCACCTATGAGAACCCGACCAATGCCGGTGATGGTTATGCCATGGCCTACCATGCCGGCGCCGAGCTGGCGAACCTGGAATGCTTCCAGATCAACCCGTTGATCAAGGATTACAACGGCCCGGCGTGCGCCTATGTCACCGGCCCCCTCGGCGGCTATACCGCCAACAACAAGGGCGAGCGTTTCATCGAGTGCGACTACTGGAGCGGGCAAATGATGTGGGAGTTCCACCAGGAACTCGAAGGTGGCAACGGTCCGGTGTTCCTCAAGCTCGATCACCTGGCCGAGGAAACCATCCAGAACATCGAAGAGATCCTGCACAGCAATGAGCGGCCCAGCCGCGGGCAGTTCCACGCCAACCGTGGCACCGACTACCGCACGCAGATGGTCGAGATGCACATTTCCGAAATCGGTTTTTGCAGCGGTCATTCGGCCTCGGGCGTTTGGGTCAACGAGCGGGCGGAAACCTCGGTCAAGGGCCTGTACTCGGCGGGCGACATGGCGGCGGTGCCGCACAACTACATGCTCG
The DNA here is from genome assembly GCF_013608025.1 of Pseudomonas brassicacearum subsp. neoaurantiaca. Classification (GTDB taxonomy): domain Bacteria; phylum Pseudomonadota; class Gammaproteobacteria; order Pseudomonadales; family Pseudomonadaceae; genus Aquipseudomonas. The sequence continues at coordinate 44,018 of NZ_VDLV01000063.1, forward strand.
GTGCGTTCACCTATGGCTGGTTTGCCGGCAACAACGCCGCCGATTTTGTGGCGGGGAAGGATTTCTCGGCGCTGGATGCCGGGCAGATCGAGCGGGAGAGGGCGCGTGTCTACGCGCCGCTTGAGCGCGAGCATGGCCTGCCGCCAGCCCAGGTGGAATACAAGCTGCGCCGCTTCGTCAACGATTACCTGCAACCGCCGAAGGTCACGAAAAAAATGCAGATCGGCCTGCAACGCTTCAGCGATATCCAGCGCGACCTGGACCAGATCAAGGCCCATAGCGCCCACGAATTGATGCGCGCCATGGAAGTCAGCGTGATCCGCGACTGCGCCGAAATGGCCGCCCGGGCCTCGTTGTTTCGCGCGGAAAGCCGTTGGGGGCTGTACCACTATCGAGTCGATCACCCGCAGCGCAACGACAGCGACTGGTTCTGCCATTGCCATTTGAAGAAAGGCGAGGACGGCACGATGACCTCGTTCAAGAAAGCCGTCGAGCCCTACATCATCGCCCTCGATGCCGACGAGCTGCAGGCCTACGACCGGCTGCGGGTCGGTGCCGACGCGGCGTGAACCCTACACCCAAAGAGAACGCTTATGGCCTATCAACCCCAGGAAATCTTCTTCCGCTCCAATGCCCCCGTCACCGTGGACGAGGACAAATGCATCGCCCACAAGGGCTGCACGGTTTGCGTCGACGTATGCCCCATGGACTTGCTCGCGATCAACCCGGCAACCCAGAAGGCCTACATGGCGTTCGATGAATGTTGGTATTGCATGCCGTGTGAAAAGGACTGCCCGACGGGGGCGGTGAAAGTGGAAATTCCGTACCTGTTGCGCTGACCGAAGGACGCCTTCGCGAGCAGGCTCGCTCCCACAAGGGATCGAAGCCAGCCGTAGAGCTTATGTACACCGTTAAAACCTGTGGGAGCGAGCCTGCTCCGGGCGGCGTTCCGACGAAGAGGCCACCACAGACACCACAAAAGCCATCCGGCACCCCCGGACGCATTTTTCAGAACACCCCTCGTTTCCCACCGCGCCCTGATCGCGGCGGAGACGAAAAACCAATAAATGATTCGAGGGGAAACACCCATGTTATTGCGTGCAGCATTGGCCGGTCTGGTACTGGCTTCATTGACCCTGCCTGCCCAGGCAGAAACCATCCGCATCGCCATCGGCACCCAGGACACCACCATCAACTGCGCCGCCGGCGGGTTGCTGATCCGGGAGCTGGGCCTGTTGGACAAATACCTGCCCCACGACGGCACGTACAAGGATGCCCACTACGACATCCAGTGGAAAAACTTCACCAGCGGCGCGCCACTGACCAACGAGATGGTCGCCGGCAAACTCGACTTCGGCGCCATGGCCGATTTCCCCGGTGCGTTCAACGGCGTGGCGTTCGAGACCGCCGGCAAACACAGCCTGTTCATCAGCGTGTTGTCGGGCAGCACCCAGGGCAGCGGCAACGGCATCGTCGTGCCCAGCGCCTCGGGCGTGCAATCGCTGGCCGAGCTCAAGGGCAAGACGATTTCCGTGCCATTTGCTTCCACCGCCCACGGCATGTTGCTACGGGCGATCGCGGCTCAAGGGTGGGATCCGCTCAAGGATGTGAACATCATCGCCCAGCCGCCGGAGGTCGCCGGCTCGGCGTTGCAGGCCGGTAAAGTTGATGCCCATGCCGACTTCGTACCCTTCGCCGAGCTGTTCCCCAGCCGTGGTTTCGCCCGCAAGATCTACGACGGCGCCCAGGCAAAAACACCGACGTTCCATGGCGCGCTGGTGGACCAGGCCTATGCCAGGAAGTACCCGGAAATCGTCGTTGCTTATCTGCGCGCATCCATCGAGGCCAATCAATTGCTGGCCGCCGAGCCGGAGAAGTACAGCGAGTTGATCGCCAAGGTCACCGGCGTGGATGCCGAGGTCAACTACCTGTTCCACGGGCCGCTGGGCGTGCAGACCCGCGACCTGACGTGGAAACCGGAATACCGCCAAGCCGTCGGCACCGCCATCGATACCCTCAAGTTGCTGAAGAAAGCCGATCGCGGCCTGGACCTCAATACGTTCATCGATGACCAGTACATCCGCGCCGCGTTCAAGGCGTCGAACCTTGATTACACCGCGCAACTGGGCAATTACGCCCAGACGCCCCTCGGCACGCCCGACGCCCTGACCGGCCAGGCCATCACCGATGCCCGCCATGTGGCTGAGATCTGGGTGCGCGGCGAGGCGAAAGTGCGTCATTACGCCTCGGCGCAGTCAGCCTTCACTGCGCTGGCAAGCCTCAAGCAGGAAGGCAAGGGCATCCGCGCCGTCTACGCCCAGGCCAGCGACAGCGGGATCAAGCTGCTGGCCGAACAGGCGTGGTTCGCCAGTGACGGCAAGGGCCAGCTCAGCGCGTTCCTGTTGAAGGGCCAGGCCGAGCAATTTGCCACGGCCCAGGGCGGCAAGGTCCTGGATTTCACCGAGGCGACCACCCAGGCGGTCGCTGCCCGATAAACCTGACACCGTCCCCTGTGGGAGCGAGCTTGCTCGCGATAGCGGTGTGTCAGCCAATTCGATTTCAACTGACCTGACGCCATCGCGAGCAAGCTCGCTCCCACAGGGATTGCACTGCGGAGGAAAATTTGTGCATTCATCACCCAACCGCTGGCTCCTGCGAGCCGCTTCCTTGCTGCTCTGCCTGCTGTTCTGGCAACTCGCCGCCGACGGGCATTGGGACCTTGGCCTGGTGACCTTCGCCAACGTTCCGACCCCGCTGGCGGTGGTCCAGGCCGCGCTTGGACTGGGCGAGTCGGGCAATCTCGTGCGGCATCTGGGTAGCAGCCTGGGCCGGGTCTTTGCCGGATATGGCGCTGCGCTGTTGATCGGCGTGGCGCTGGGCCTGGCCATCGGTCGTTCCCGATGGGCCGAAGACGTGCTGCTGCCGCCGCTTGAAGTGCTGCGGCCGATTCCGGCGGTGGCCTGGATTCCGTTGGCGATCCTGATGTTTCCCTCGTCGGAATTGTCGATGGTGTTCATCACCTTCACTGGCGCGCTGTTCCCGATCCTGCTCAACACCGTGCACGGCGTCGAAGGGGTGGACCGGCGGTTGATTGCTTCGGCGAAAAGCCTCGGCGCCGGACGCCAGGCCATCCTGCTGGAAGTGATTCTGCCGGGGGCCGCGCCGAGCATCATCACGGGCCTCGCCATTGGCATGGGCACCTCCTGGTTTTGCCTGGTAACGGCGGAAATGATCGCTGGCCAGTACGGCATCGGCTATTACACCTGGGCGTCGTACACCGTGCAGAACTACCCGGACATCGTGGTCGGCATGTTGCTGATCGGTGTGCTGGGCATGGGCAGCAGCCTGTTGATCAAACGCCTGGGCGGGCTGTTCACGCCTTGGCACCGACCGCGAGGAAAAGCCTGATGAGCGTGATGCAAGCACCCGAAGGGCGGATCGACATCCGCCAGTTGTCCATTGTCCTGGGCCAGGGTGCCCAGGCCTTCGAAGCGGTGCAGGGGCTCGATTGCCAGATCGAGGCGGGCCAGTTCGTCTGCATCCTGGGGCCGTCCGGTTGCGGCAAATCCACGTTGCTCGGCGCCCTCGCCGGGCACTTGCAACCCAGTACGGGCACGTTGCATGTGGACGCGGCGCCGGTCGTTGGCCCGTCGCCCCAGCGCGGCATGGTGTTCCAGCAACACACCTTGTTTCCGTGGCGCAGCGTGCGCGACAACGTCGCCTTCGGCCTGAAGATGCGTGGCCTGGGCAAGCTCGAACGGCACCGGGCCGCCGATGAAATCCTTGCCCTGGTGGGCCTGGAGGGTTTTTCCGGGCACTGGCCCGATCAGCTCTCCGGCGGCATGCAGCAACGGGTGGAGATTGCCCGAGTGCTGGTCAACCGTCCGCGCCTGTTGCTGATGGATGAGCCCTTCGGCGCGCTGGATGCCCTGACGCGCTTGAACATGCAGGAACTGCTGCTGGACATCTGGACGCGGATCCGCACCACCGTGGTGTTCGTCACCCATGACATCGACGAAGCGCTGTTCCTCGCCGATCGCTTGTTGGTGATGAGCCCGCGCCCGGGTCGGATCATCGAGGACCTGCGCCTGGATTTCCCCCGGCCACGAACGACTGAGTTGGTCACCCGCCCTGAATTTGCCCGATTGAAACGCCACTGCCTCGAACTGCTGCGTCATGAAGACGGCCAGCAACTGCCGCGCCTCAATCCCCTTGGGCTGCCTCCTGAAACCTCCTTGCCGCGATTTTCCCTATGACCTCTCTATTTGAAAACACCGACAACGACGACATCCTTGCCCTGCAACCGCGCCTGACCGACGACGACGCCGGCGTGCGCCGTATCGCGCTGATCGAACTGGCCGACCTCGAAGAGCCCGAAGGCCTGTCGTGGCTGGTGGATCGCCTGGCCCGGGATCCCAGCGCCGAGGTGCGGGCCGAAGCCGCGCGATTGCTCGAAGCGTGGGAGGACGCGCCGGTGGTCGCGGCCTTGTGCGAGGCCCTGACCGATCCATCCCCGACCGTGCAAGCCGCTGCGGCCCAGAGCCTGAGTTTGCTCAAGAGCGAGGCAGCAGGAAGGGTGATCTTGCCTTGGACGGTTCATGTTGATGCCGATGTGCGCGTCGCCGCGTTCCGGGCGTTGCGCGAGTTGCGTCTGGGTGACGCCGCGCCAGCCGCGCTCGCCGCGTTGGCTGACCCCGATGCCGGCGTGCGTCGCGAGGCGGTTGGCGTGCTGGGTTGGCTCAAGCACCTCGACGCCTTGCCGGCCCTGGCACGGCTGGCCAGTGATGATCCGGAGAGCGAAGTGCGCCGTGCGGCCACCGGTGCCCTCGGCCTGGCCTCGGATGCTCAAGTCTTGCCGGCGCTGCGCCAGGCACTCCGGGATCCGGCCTGGACGGTGCGCGAAGAAGCCGCCACCACGTTGGGCAAGGTCGGTCATGCCGATGCCGGTCCGGCTTTGATCGAGGCGCTGGCGGATGATTATTGGCAAGTGCGTCTGCGGGCGACTCGCAGCCTCGGGCGTTTGCGCTACGCCCCGGCGCTGGCGGCATTGATCGAAACCCTGGCTCATCGCATCAGCAATCTGCGCAAGGAAGCGGCGTTGGCCTTGGGTGAGCTGAACGATCCTGCTGCCATCCCGGCGTTGCAGGCCGCCCAGGACGATGGCGATCCGGAGGTACGCAAGGCTGTGCGCATTGCCTTGGGCCAACTGCAATGAGCCCGCTGGCGATTGGCAATTCCCGGGAAAAGGGCACGTTGCGGCTGAGTTGGCCCGATGGGCGTGAACAACGGTTGGAGCATGCCGAGCTACGCCGTCGGTGCCCCTGTTCGCGGTGCCGTGCGTTTCGTCTGCAAGGGTTGGCGGTTCAGGTGGATTCGCGGGTTCGGGTGGTTGAGGTCAATAGCCAGGGCTATGGGGTGCAGTTGGTCTTCAGTGATGGGCATGAGCGGGGGATTTTTCCCTGGGAATACCTGGCGGGGTTGTAGCTTTGTGCCCATCCCTTGTGGGAGCGAGCTTGCTCGCGATGACGTCAGTACATTCAACCCTTTTGCAAGCTGACCCACCGCCATCGCGAGCAAGCTCGCTCCCACAGGGATACGCTGGTTACTTGAGCAATACGGTAAACCCGTGGCGAGGGAGCTTGCTCCCGCTGGGCTGCGCCAGCAGTCCCAAAATCATTCAACACGGTTAATTTGGTTTTGCGCAGTCAACCCGTGAACTGACTGTCGGCGCTTGTAAGAAAAATCCTGAAAGAGTACAAATGTACTCCATGACGACTCTCACTCCCCGCCGTACCGCCATCCTGACCTTCATTCGCGAACGCATCGCCGAACAGGGCCAGTCTCCCAGCCTCGCTGAAATCAGCGAGGCGTTTGGTTTTGCCTCCCGCAGCGTGGCGCGCAAGCATGTGTTGGCGTTGACCGAAGCCGGGTTCATCGAGGTCAATCCGCACCAGGCCCGAGGCATTCGACTGTTGAACCAGCCGCCGCGCCCCGAGTTGCTGGATGTGCCGGTGCTCGGGCGGGTGGCCGCCGGTCTGCCGATCGGGGCCGATGCCGAAGTCCACAGCCGTCTCTTGCTGGACCCGGCGATTTTCACCAAGGCGCCGGATTACCTGCTGCGCGTCCAAGGCGATTCGATGATCGAGGACGGCATCCTCGATGGCGATCTGGTGGGCGTACAACGCACGCCCCAGGCCTCCAACGGGCAGATCGTCGTGGCACGCCTGGACGGTGAAGTGACCATCAAGCGTTTCGAGCGAGTCGGCGAACGGGTGCGCCTGTTGCCGCGCAACCCGGCCTATCAGCCGATCATCGTCGAAGCCGACCAGGACCTGGCGATAGAAGGCGTGTTTTGTGGCCTGGTGAGGCAAGGCTGATGGGCGCCGTCGTTGCGTTGGACACGCTGTTCAATGGCGGCCAGGTCTGGAAGGGCCGGCCTGCGCCACCGGCCGCCAGCCCGCAACCCACCGGCCATGCGGCGCTGGACGCGGCATTGCCCAGTGGCGGCTGGCCGGAAGCGGCGTTGACGGAAATCCTCATCGGCGCGCCAGGCGTGGGCGAGTTGCAACTGGTGTGGCCGACCCTGGCGCGGCTGTCGGCGGCGGGGGAGCGGATCGTGCTGGTGGCGCCGCCCTTCGTGCCCTATCCCCAGGCCTGGCGAAACGCCGGGGTGGACTTGCGCCAGTTGTCGATCATCCAGGCCGATCCACGGGAAGCCTTGTGGGCCACCGAGCAATGCCTGCGTTCGGGCAGTTGCGGCGCGGTGTTGTGCTGGCCGCGCCAGGCGGATGACCGGGCCTTGCGCCGTTTGCAGGTCGCCGCGGAAACCGGCCAGACCCTGGCGTTCGCCTGGCGCTCGATCCAAGAAGCCATCAACCCGTCCCCCGCGGCCTTGCGCATCGCCATCGATGCTCGGCCCGCGCAACTGCGGGTGCTCAAGTCCCGCGGCGGGCTAGCCCGTTCGGCGCCGATCGCTTTTCCCACGCTCACAGGGCATTGAGGTTGCGATGCGCTGGGTCTGTATTCTCTTCCCGCAATTGGCGCTGGACGCCGCGCTGCGCCAGCGCCCCGATCCCGACGAGCCCCTGGCCCTGCTGACCGGTCCGGCCCAGCGCCGGGTGCTGCAAGCGGTCAACGAACCGGCCCGCGCCTTGGGCCTGCGCCCCGGCCAGACCATGACCGCCGCCCAGGCCTTGAGCAAAGGGTTCGCCACGGCCGAGTACGACGCGGCGCAAATCCAATATTGGCAACAATTTCTCGCCGCCTGGGCCTACCGTTTCAGCTCCCAGGTCAGCGTGCATTACCCGCGCACGGTGGTGTTCGAGATCGAATCGAGCCTGGGGCTGTTCGGACCGTGGCCGGTGTTCGAGGCGCGGTTGCGGGCCGAACTGACTGAACTGGGCTTTCGTCATCGCATCGTCGCCGCGCCCAATCCCGTGGCGGCGCGGACGCTGGCCAATGCCTACGACGCCCTGGTGGTGCCCGATAACGAGACCTTGCAAGCGTACCTGGGACACATGCCGGTGGACCGGGTCGGCCTGACGCCGGAAGTTGCCACGGCGTTGTCGCGCATGGGCCTGCGCCAGCTCGGCCAAGTCCAGGCCTTGCCCCGGCACACCTTGGCGCGGCGCTTCGAAGCCGACATGCTCAAGCACCTCGACGCGCTGGTGGGCAGCCGCACCCTGGCGCTGTCGTTCTACCTGCCGCCGGACCGTTTCGATGTGCGCATCGAACTCAATTACGACGTGCAATCCCACCAGGCATTGCTCTTTCCGTTGCGCCGATTGACCGGTGACCTGTCGGCCTACCTGTGTGGCCGCGACAGCGGCGTGCAGCGTTTTGACCTGCGCCTGGAGCACGCCGGTTTACCGGACACGGTCATCAAGGTCGGCCTGCTCAGCGCCGAGCGGGATGCTTCGATGCTGTTCGAGCTGGCCCGGGGCCGTCTCGAACAGGTGCAGGTCGAGGCGCCCGTGCGCGGCTTTCGCTTGTGTGCCGAAGACCTGCCGAGCTTCGTACCCCAGCGCCTGGAATTGTTCGATGAACGTCCCCAGCAGTCCTTGCCTTGGGAGCAGTTGCGCGAACGGCTGCGGGCGCGCCTCGGTGACGAAGCCGTGCAAGGGCTGGGGTTTGGCGATGATCATCGGCCCGAATGCGCTTGGCAGATGAAACCCCAGCCGCAACAACAGGCATGTCCGCTGCGCGAGGATATCCAGCGCCCCGGCTGGCTGCTCGGCGAGCCCCAGGCTTTGCCCGAAGGCCAAGCGCGAATCCTCATGGGCCCGGAGCGCATCGAATCCGGCTGGTGGGATGGGGCCGACGTGCGCCGCGACTACTATCTGGTCGAAACCCGTGCCGGCCAACGTGGCTGGGCCTATCGGCCGGTGGGCGAGGGCGGGCCGTTGTGGCTGCAAGGCTGGTTCGCATGAACGTCGAATACGCCGAGCTGCATTGCCTGTCGAACTTCAGTTTCCAGCGCGGCGCCTCCAGCGCCCTGGAGCTGTGCCGTCGTGCCAAGCAGCAGGGCTATCGGGCTCTGGCGATCACCGATGAATGCACCCTGGCCGGGATCGTCCGGGCCTGGCAGGCAGCCAGGGAACTGGAGCTGCAACTGATCATCGGCAGCGAAATACAGGTCGAGGACGGTCCGAAGCTGGTGTTGCTGGTGGAAAACATCGAAGGCTACCAGGCCTTGTGCCGGCTGATCACCCGCGCCCGGCGCCGCAGCGAGAAGGGCCGTTATCGCATCGTTCGGGAAGACTTCGACGAGCCGCTGCCGGGGCTACTCGCGCTGTGGGTGCCCGATGGCAAGGAGCCCGAGGCGCAAGGGCACTGGCTCCAACAGGTGTTCAACGCACGCCTGTGGCTGGCCGTGCAGTTGCATTGCGGGCAAGACGATCGGCGGCGGCTGGCGGACTTGCTCGCATTGGCCGAATGCCTGGGCCTTCCGGCCGTCGCCACGGGGGATGTGCACATGCATGTGCGGGGTCGTCGCGCCTTGCAAGACACCATGACCGCGATCCGTCACCACGTCACCGTCGCTGAGGCCGGTCAGCGCTTGCACCCCAACGGCGAACGCCATTTGCGCAGCCTTGAGGCCCTGGCCGATCTCTATCCCCGCGCCTTGCTCGATGAAACCGTGGAAATTGCTCGGCGTTGCACGTTCGACCTCGGTCAGTTGCGCTATGAATACCCGCGCGAGCTGGTGCCCGAGGGCCATGATCCGACGTCCTGGCTGCGGGAACTGACCGAGCGCGGCATGCGCGAGCGGTGGAAGGGCGGTGTGAAGGACAAGGTGCGGGCGCAGATCGAAAGCGAGTTGGCGCTGATTGCCGAGCTTGGCTACGACAGCTATTTCCTCACCGTGCAGGACATCGTCAGCTTCGCTCGCAGTCGCCATATCCTCTGCCAGGGCCGGGGCTCGGCGGCGAACTCGGCGGTGTGCTACGCCTTGGGCATCACCGAAATCGACCCGGCCCAGACGGATATGTTGTTCGAACGCTTCCTGTCCCGCGAGCGCAATGAGCCGCCGGACATTGACGTCGATTTCGAGCACGAGCGTCGCGAAGAAGTCCTGCAGTACGTGTTCCAGCGCTACGGTCGGCATCGTGCGGCGTTGACGGCGGTGGTCAGCAGTTACCACGGCGCTGGTGCGGTGCGCGACGTGGCCAAGGCCCTGGGCCTGCCGCCGGACCAGGTCAATGCACTGGCCGATTGCTGTGGTCGCTGGAGCGATGAAGCGCCGCCGCTGGATCGTTTGCGCGAAGGAGGATTCGATCCCGAAAGCCCAGTGCTGCGCCGGGTATTGAGCCTGACCCAGCAACTGATCGGCTTCCCCCGGCACCTGTCCCAGCACCCCGGCGGCTTCGTGATTTCCCAGCAACCCTTGGACACCCTGGTGCCGGTGGAAAACGCCGCGATGGCCGAGCGCACCATCATCCAGTGGGACAAGGACGACCTCGATGCGGTCGGGCTGCTCAAAGTGGACATTCTGGCCTTGGGCATGCTCAGCGCGATCCGCCGTTGTTTCGACCTGGTCGCACATTACCGGGGTGTGCGGCATACCCTGGCGTCGTTGACCAAGGACGATCGCGCGACATTCGAGATGATCAGCCGCGCCGACACCATCGGCGTGTTCCAGATCGAATCCCGGGCGCAGATGGCGATGCTGCCCCGGCTCAAGCCCAAGGATTACTACGACCTGGTGATCGAAGTGGCCATCGTGCGGCCGGGACCGATCCAGGGCGGGATGGTGCATCCGTACCTGCGGCGGCGCAATGGAGAAGAGGCGATCACTTATCCGTCGCCGGAATTGGAAGAGGTACTGGGCCGAACCTTGGGCATTCCATTGTTCCAGGAACAGGTCATGCAGATCGCCATTGTGGCCGCCGGCTACAGCCCGGGCGAAGCGGACCAGTTACGCCGATCGATGGCCGCCTGGAAGCGCCACGGCGGGCTTGAACCGCACAAGAAAAGATTGGCCGAGGGCATGGAAGCCAAGGGGTACAAACCTGAATATGCCGCGCAGCTTTTCGAGCAGATCAAAGGCTTCGGCAATTACGGTTTTCCTGAATCCCACGCCGCCAGTTTCGCCTTGCTGACCTACGCCAGCAGTTGGCTCAAATGCCACGAGCCGGCGGCGTTCGCCTGTGCACTGATCAACAGCTGGCCCATGGGTTTCTACAGCCCGGATCAAATCCTCCAGGATGCCCGCCGACACCACTTGCAGATCCGTCCGGTGGACGTGCGGGCCAGTGACTGGGAATGCAGCCTGGAACCGATGGAAGGCCGGCAACCGGCGATTCGCATGGGCTTGCGCCTGATCAAAGGGTTTCGCGAGGACGATGCCCGGCGTATCGAAGCGGCGCGCAGGGAGCGGGCTTTCAGCGATGTGGCCGACCTGGGCGAGCGGGCGCGACTCGACGCCAGGGCCATGGAGCAATTGGCCGACGCCGATGCCTTGCGCGGCCTGGCCGGCGATCGTCATCGCGCCCGCTGGGAAATCGCTGGCGTGGAAAGACAACTGGGCTTGTTCGCGGGCTTGCCCAGCCAGGAAGAACCCACCGTGGACTTGCCGACCCCCACGGTGGGGGAAAACCTGTTCGCCGACTACGCCACGGTGGGCACGACGTTGGGGCCCCATCCACTGGCCTTGCTGCGCTCCGAATTACGCGCCCGGCGCTGCCGCAGCTCGCGGGAATTGCAGGCTGTCGAACATGGCCGCAACGTTAGCGTCGCCGGGCTGGTCACCGGCCGCCAGCGCCCGGGCACGGCCAGCGGCGTGACCTTTGTTACGCTGGAAGATGAGTTCGGCAACCTCAACGTGGTGGTCTGGCGCGACTTGGCCGAACGCCAGCGCAAGGTCCTGGTGGGCTCGCAATTGCTCAGGGTGGATGGGCGCTGGGAGAGTGTCGGCGAGGTCCGCCATCTCATCGCAGGACGCCTGAGCGATTTGAGTGAGTTGCTGGCGGGCATCCATGTGCGCAGTCGGGATTTCCGCTGAACTTTTGGTTGAAATCTGTGGCGAGGGGATTTATCCCCGCTGGGCTGCGAAGCAGACCCAATACGGTCGATTCCGAACAATCTGACACACCTCAGTGTCGGGTTTGGGGCCGCTTCGCAGCCAAGCGGGGATAAATCCCCTCGCCACAAGGCCCGGCGCAAAAGCCTTTGCATGAAACCAATTGCCAACCCAGTGCTCGAAGCACTAGCACAAGGGACTTGTGGTATGCCGCTTCCCTGCTGGTAGTTTGAGGTGAGAGTCGTTCCATGAAGTTCTTATCCCAGAGTAACGGGTGTCCCGGTTGGGACGGAGAGATGGCCCGGCGCATCCGGGCGCACGATTGGAGTCGCACCGAACTGGGTGCGATCGAGCATTGGTCCGCCAGCTTGCGCAGCGCGGTCCAAGTGATGCTGGCGTCGCCCTTGCCGATGGTCATGTTGTGGGGCCGCCAGGGCTTCATGATCTACAACGATGCCTATGCCGAATTTGCCGGCGGTCGCCATCCGTACCTGCTGGGACGGGCGGTGGAGTTGGGGTGGCCGGAGGTGGCCGAGTTCAACCGCCATGTATTGGACGTGTGCCTGGCTGGCGGCACGTTGTCCTACCGCAGCAAGGAACTGGTGCTGCTGCGTGACGGCAAGCCCGAAGACGTCTGGATGGATCTCTACTACAGCCCGGTGCCGGACGATGACCAATCGCCGGCCGGCGTGTTGGCGATCGTGGTGGAAACCACCGAACTGGTGCTGAGCGAGCGGGCCCGGCAAGAGGCCGAGCGCAGCTATCGCGCGGTCAATGAGCGCATCCAGCTGGCGCTTTCTGCTGGGCCGTTGCTGGGGTCGTTTGTTTGGGATATCACCACCGACACACTGTCTGGCGACGAGCGTTTCGCCCGTACGTTTGGCTATCCGCCTGAGTGCCCGCTGGATGCACTGCCCATCGAGATTGCTCGCCAGCGCATCCATCCTGATGACATCGAGGACGTGGAGCAGCGGGTCGATCTGACCTTGCGCACGGGCGTTCCCTACACCGCTGAATACCGTTTGCGTCGTGCCGAGGGCGATTACCTTTGGGTGCTGGCCAGCGGTCGATGCGAGTTCGATGCGTTGGGCAAGCCCCTGCGTTTTCCCGGCGTGCTGATCGACATCAACGAGCGCAAGGCCGCCGAAGCGTCGCTGCTCAAGTTCACCCGCGACCTGGAGCAGCGCGTCGATAATGAAGTGCAGGCGCGCCTGGCAGCCGAAGAACAGCTGCGCCAATCACAGAAACTCGAAGCCATCGGCGGACTCACGGGCGGCGTCGCCCATGACTTCAACAACCTGCTCCAGGTGATCGCTGGCAACCTGCACTTGTTGGCTCGCCACGAGCCTGACAATCCCAATGTGCAACGGCGGGTCGGCGCGTCGATCGAAGCGGTGGAGCGGGGCGCCAAGTTGTCATCGCAGTTGCTGGCTTTCGCCCGTCGCCAGCCGCTGTCGCCGGCGGTCTACAACCCTCGTCGCATCTACGATGGCCTGGGAGAATTGCTGCAACGGGCGCTGGGCGAAACCATCCGGATCGATGTGTCGTTGCCCCCTGAGCCGTGGTGCATCCATGTCGATCGCAACCAGTTGGAAAATGCCCTGCTGAATCTGGCAATCAATGCGCGCGATGCCATGGGTGGCGAAGGCGTCATCAGCATGGTCGGGGAAAATATTGCCCTGGACGAATCGTCCTGCGCTGGCAAAGGTGTCGTGGCCGGTGACTACGTGCGATTGTCGGTGATCGATCGGGGCGCCGGCATGGCGCCCGAAGTCTTGAACCAGGTGTTCGAGCCGTTCTTTACCACCAAGACCGATGGCCAGGGCACCGGACTCGGCTTGAGCATGGTGTTCGGGTTCGTCAAGCAGAGTGGCGGGCATATCGAGATTGCCAGCCACCCGGGGGAAGGCACGCAAGTGCACATGTACTTCCCCCGCAGCCATAAGCCTGAATCTGCGGAGCAGGCGCACCTCCGCACGCTCCAGCCCGGCCTGCAGGAAACGATCCTGGTGGTCGAAGACAACGATGACGTGCGCGGAGCGTCGGTGGAATTGCTGGAACAGTTCGGTTATCGAACGCTGACCGCCGCCAACGGCGACGAGGCGATGAAGCTGTTGCTCGACAACGTCTCGGTGGACCTGATCTTCACTGACGTGGTCATGCCCGGCCTGATCAAGAGCTCCGACCTGGCGGCCTGGGCCAAGGTGCAGACCCCGCCGGTGCCGGTCCTGTTCACGTCGGGACATACCCGCGACATCATTTCGCGTAACCACCAGTTGAGCCCCGATACGCATCTGTTGAGCAAGCCGTACAGCCCGGATGCGTTGGCGCGGATGGTCAGTTCGGTACTGGGTGATTGAATCCGGTGCTGTAAAAGATGGAACCCAAGCCGCTGTCCTGCCTTCGAATGACCAGGGCCGATGACTTATTCGGCCGTGTCATGAATGAGGTGTCCAATGAGCGATCCTGCAAATACTCAGCAACAGGGCCAGACGCAGACCCAGTCCTCACGTAACGATCCGGCTGTCGATCCGCAAGTGCCGGGCCAGCAGCCTGCCAGTCCGTCTGGAACGCATGAGGCTCATAGTGCTGCCAGCGAGGTCGATCAGAAGAAGCGTCATCAGGATAATGACAATACCTACAGCCCGGGTTTCAAGCCGGAGCCGGACCGGGCGGGGCCTGGTGACAAGACTGATGCGGATATTGATACCGCGGATGGCTGATCAATAGAAAGCCCGACTCGAGAGTCGGGCTTTCTTATTCATGTGCTGCGTTATTTACTGGGGTGGGCCGCCTGAAGCTTCTTGGCCATCTCCAAGTGATGCTGTAAGTCTGGCAGCATTTTCTGAGCGAACGCTTTCAGCTCGGTATTGCCAGGCTTCTTGTCATCAGTAACCGTCTCGGCCTCTTTCTTGAACAGGGCGACGGTTTCTTCGTGAGCCATTACTTGATTATTCGCATAGGCCGGATCGAAAGACTCGTCGCGCACGTCGAGGATCTTGGCCTTGGCCTTTTTCATCAACGTGGTGTCGTCCGGTACTTCGATGTCATGTTTCTTCGCCAGCGCCTTCAGCTCTTCGTTGGCCTTGGTGTGGTCGGCGATCATCTTGTTGGCGAACTCCTTGATGTCCGCCGATTGGCTTTTCTGCAGCGCCAGCTTGCCTGTTTCGATTTCCGCGATACCGCCGGCCGCCGCGTTGTCGACGAAGTCGCTGGAGGTCGCGGCCCATGCCATGCCCATGCTGCTACTCAGGGCAACAGCCAGGCCGAGTTGACGCAGGGTAAATCTGTCCATAGGTAAGTCTCCACACAGGTTGTACAGATGATTCTCGTGGTACTGATCAATGGAGGGGAAAGCGCGGGGGAAGGTTTGATCGGAGCGCGTCGCGGTACGACGAACGGTCACCGCTGGTCGGATTGGCGGTCGACAGAACCCGACCGGCAAGGCCATGCTGATGACAGGCAGTGCCCCGAAAAGCACGTGCCACCGAACTCACGAAGGAGGTGCTCCATGCCGGTGTCCCATGATCTTTGCCAGGATCTGAAGTGCACAGAAGAAGACATCCTGAAAAAGCGCCGGGAGGACGAGAGTCTCGACGCGCTGATCAAACAATACGCCAGGCTTGATGCCGAGCTGGTGAAGGCCGAGAAACCACCTGTGGTCCTCGCTGATGTGGCCCTGGAGACGCTCAAGAAGGAGCGGCTGCAGATCAAGGACCAGATCGCTGCACGGATGCAAATGTAGTCATGACGGCCTTCTGCTAAGCGCTTTTCGTGGCGAGGGAGCTTGCTCCCGCTGGGCCGCGAAGCGGCCCCACCCAATCCATCAGCCCAGCGGATCCCAGCGCTGGGACCAATCGCTGCCGGTCTTGACGATCTCTCGCAACACCTCGAACGCCTGCTGCAATGCCGCCGAATCCCGGTCCCTGGAATACACCAGGTAGGTCGGGTAATTGAATTCCGGTGCCTTGGGCACTCGCTCCAGAATGCCGCTGTCCAGGTAGCTCTGCACGACCCGGGTACGGAAATAGCCGCTGCCGCCGTTCTCCAGGATGTATTGCAGCGCCAGGGGCCCGAGGTTGAAGGTCACGGCAGCCTTGGCTTTGTCCGGCAATGCCGTGTCGTGCTGCCGCCGGAAGTCGGCGCTCCAGTCGATGTATACGTAGGGTTCGGGGCGAGCGGCCAGGCGCACCAGGATCAGTTTTTCCTCCAGCAACTGCTCGACTTGCAGCCTCGGCCAGTACTCGGGCTGATACACCACCGCAGCATCCAGCAACCCCAGTTCCAATTGCTGCAACAGTTTTTCACCGTCGCGGATGTCCATGCGCAAGGCGTGACCGGGAATTCTCTGGCGCAGCTCACCAGCCCAGGCAAGCATCAACGGGTTGCACAAGCTGACCTCCCCGCCGAGATGCAAGACGTTGCGATAGCCCTCGGGCAACGGCAGGTCCCGGCGGGCGGCTTCCCAGGTCTGCACGAGCTGGTTGGCATAGACCACGAAGGCTTCGCCGTCGGCGGTCAATCGCGCGCCGGCCCGGTTGCGCACGAACAGCGCGCAGCCAAGCTGGCTTTCAAGCTTCTGCACCCGGGCGGTAATCGCGGTCTGGGTGACGTGCAGTTTTTCCGCCGCAGCGGCAAGGCTGCCGTGGCGAACGATTTCCAGGAAGGTGCGAGCGAGGTCGATGTCCATGTTCAGGCCGTGGCGGGTGGTGCGGGCATTGTAAGAGTTTCAGGCGAGAAACAAAAAATCCCGCCACAAGGGCGGGATTCGGCACAGCCAGGGCGCGACCCGATCTCAGGACGGGAACAGCTCGGCCAGTTTCATCGACAGCATCATGTCGCCTTCCACACGCAGCTTGCCGCCCATGAACGCTTGCATGCCGTCGGTCTCGCCGCTGACGATGCCCTTGAGGGTTTCGCTGTCCAGGACCAGCGTGCAGTTGGCGTCAGCATGTTCGCCTTCCTGGATGTCGCAAGTGCCGTCCTTGACGACCAGGGCGTACTGCTTGTCTTCGTCGGTGATGTTGAAACCGAATACCAGATCCAGGCCGCGAGCGGCTTCTGGGTTGAACTTGGCTTGCATGGCTTTTACGGCGTCGGCTACGGAGGTCATGGTTTCGATCCTTATTCGGGGTAATACAGCAAAGGTCTACAGCAAACCGGACTCAGCGAAAAGTGATGAGGTCCGGGGTCTTCAGCAGTTGCAGGTGGGCATGACTGTTGAAGGAAGCCAGGGCCACCTCGCGGCCCCTGAATTTCAACTGGTTGAGCGAGGTGTTGACGATCTGCCAGTTCAGCTCGAAAGCCTGTTTGGCGGGCATCTGGGTAATCAGGTGGAGCAGGGCGGTGATGGTCCCGCCGGAGGTGAACACGGCGATCTTGTGAGTCTTGTCGGCCTTGTCGAGGATCCGGTGCAGGCCGGCCTGGACTCGTTCGACGAAGCCCAGCCAGCTTTCCAGACCGGGCGGGTCATAGTGGCCGCTGAGCCAGCGCTCGACGATCAAGGCGAAGATGCGCTGGAATTCGGCGCGGTTCTGGGCGGCGTTACGGAGGATATGCAGCGCTTCGGGCTCTTGGGGGAGCATGTCTGGCAAAAGCGCGCGAATGACCGCGTCGGCATCGAACTCGTCGAACGCAGCGTCGATTTCCAATTCGGGAACCGGCAAGCCGGCGGTAGCCATCTGGCCCAGCGCGCCGATGGCGGTGTCCTGCTGGCGACGCAGCTCGCCCGAGAGGCAGCGATCGAACACGACACCCAGCTCCGCCAGGTGGCTGCCGAGCACTTGGGCCTGGCGTATGCCGTTGGGTGAAAGGACATCGTAGTCGTCCGCACCGAAGGAGGCTTGGCCATGTCGAATCAGATAAATGCTGCCCACGTCCGCGTCATCCCGGTACGTTGAAGGTTTGGCGAGGTTATGAGGATGGCGTTGGCCTGTCAATGAAAAAACATACGCTCGTTTGAAATGACCGTTACAGCCCGTCCTGTCTCAGCCACGTTACGGTTACGGCGGGTTTCATGGCTGGCAGCGGGGCAAACGCATGGGTATGCTGGCAGCGTTACGCGCCTGCGTTCAGTGGCGCATTGCATTTAAGGAGTCGCTGTGGAGTTTTTTGTCGAGTACGCCGGTTTCCTGGCCAAGACGGTGACGCTGGTGATCGCCATCCTGGTAGTCATGGCCAGTTTTGCTGCGCTGCGCAGCAAGGGACGGCGCAAGTCGGCCGGGCAGTTGCAGGTCAGCAAGCTCAACGATTTCTATAAAGGGTTGCGCGAGCGCCTGGAGCAGACGCTGCTGGACAAGGACCAGCTCAAGGCCCTGCGCAAAAGCGAGGGCAAGGCTGAAAAAGCCGGGAAGAAACAGAAAGACAAGCCGGCGGCCAAGCCACGGGTGTTCGTGCTGGATTTCGACGGTGACATCAAGGCCTCCGCCACCGAGAGCCTGCGCCACGAAATCACCGCGCTGCTGACCTTGGCGACCCCGAAGGACGAAGTGGTCCTGCGTCTGGAAAGCGGTGGCGGCATGGTCCACAGTTACGGCCTGGCCTCGTCGCAACTGGCGCGGATCCGCCAGGCCGGCGTGCCGTTGACGGTGTGCATCGACAAGGTGGCGGCCAGCGGCGGCTACATGATGGCGTGCATCGGCGAGAAGATCATCAGTGCTCCGTTCGCCGTCCTGGGTTCCATCGGCGTCGTGGCCCAGTTGCCCAACGTCAACCGCTTGCTGAAGAAGCACGACATCGATTTCGAAGTCCTGACTGCCGGTGAGTACAAGCGAACGCTGACAGTGTTTGGCGAGAACACCGAGAAGGGCCGGGAGAAGTTCCAGGAAGACCTGGACATTACCCATGCGCTGTTCAAGAGCTTCGTGTCCAACTATCGCCCGCAACTGGCGATCGACGAAGTGGCCACTGGCGAAGTCTGGCTCGGTGTCGCCGCGCTGGAAAAACGCCTGGTGGACGAGCTCAAGACCAGCGATGAATACCTGGCCGAACGGGCCAAGGGTGCGGAGCTTTATCATCTGCACTACGCCGAGCGTAAAAGCCTGCAAGAGCGCATCGGCATGGCGGCCAGCGGTTCGGTGGATCGGGTGTTGCTCAGTTGGTGGAGTCGGTTGACCCAGCAGCGGTTTTGGTAATTCGAGGCGGGTGGCCACCACTAAACCCTGTGGGAGCGAGCTTGCTCGCGATGGCGTCGGTACATTCAACATCACCTGCCCAGGCAAACCGCTATCGCGAGCAAGCTCGCTCCCACATCGGGCCAAGGCGGGCTGAAGATTAGGCTCTGCTGCCAATATCCATCAACAAAAAAGCCCTGAACCGGTCACCCGGTCCAGGGCTTTTTCATGTATCAGGTTTCAGCGGCGACGAAACAGCGGCAGTGGCTCGTCAGTGGCGGCCTGATAGGTCACCGAGAAATCCTTGAGGCTTTCAAGGGCTTCATACGGGTCTTTGTCGGCACGCAACGCAAAGGCGTCGAAGCCGCAACGGCGCATATAGAACAACTGGTCGCGCAGCACGTCGCCAATGGCGCGCAGTTCACCCTTGAAGCCATAGCGTTCACGCAACAGACGGGCGTTGGAATAGCTGCGTCCGTCGGTGAAGGCCGGGAAGTTCAGGGCGATGACCTGCAGCTGGTTGGCGTCGTCACCGATTTCTTCCGCTTCCTCGTCAGCGTCCAGCCACACACCCAGGCCGCCATCGCGGGCTTTCAGAGCGTGTGCATGATCGCGCCACAAGGCCAAGGGCACGATCAAGTCGTCGCAGTTGGAAATGCCATCGAGCGTCGCGTCCTTGGGCAACAGGTGCCAGGTTTCGTCGATGACTTCGTTGTTCTTAATGATTCGCTGCATAGACGCGTTCCTTGAAGAGGTCGATGCCGATACGTTGATAAGTGTCGATGAAACGCTCGTCTTCGGTGCGTTGTTCGATGTACACGTCGATCAGCTTCTCGATCACGTCCGGCATGTCATCCTGGGCAAACGACGGGCCGAGGATCTTGCCCAGGCTGGCGTCGCGGCTGCCGCTACCACCGAGGGAAACCTGGTAGAACTCTTCGCCTTTCTTGTCCACGCCGAGGATGCCGATGTGGCCGACGTGGTGGTGACCACAGGCGTTCATGCAGCCGGAGATGTTCAGGTCCAGCTCGCCGATGTCGAACAGGTAGTCCAGGTCGTCGAAGCGGCGCTGGATCGATTCGGCGATCGGGATCGACTTGGCGTTCGCCAGGGAGCAGAAATCACCGCCTGGGCAGCAGATGATGTCGGTCAACAGGCCGATGTTCGGGGTGGCGAAACCTTGCTCGCGCAACTCGCCCCACAGGGTGAACAACTGGCTCTGCTCAACGTCCGCCAGGATGATGTTCTGTTCGTGGGACGTGCGCAGTTGGCCGAAGCTGTAGCGCTCGGCCAGGTCGGCGACCGCGTCCAGTTGCTTGTCGGTGATGTCGCCGGGCGCAACGCCGGTCGGTTTCAGCGACAGGGTCACGGCAACGTAGCCAGGCTTCTTGTGGGCCAGGGTGTTGCGGGTGCGCCAGCGGGCGAAACCCGGGTGTTCCTTGTCGAGGGCGGCCAGTTCGGCGTCCTGGTTGTCCAGGGCCTTGTAGGCCGGGTCGACGAAGTGCTTGGCGACGCGATGCACTTCGGCTTCGGTCAGGGTGGTCTGGCCGCCGCGCAGGTGGACCATTTCGGCCTCGACCTTCTCGGCGAACACTTCAGGCGTGAGCGCCTTGACCAGGATCTTGATCCGCGCCTTGTACTTGTTGTCGCGACGGCCATAGCGGTTGTACACCCGCAGGATGGCGTCGAGGTAGCTCAGCAGGTCCTGCCACGGCAAGAACTCGTTGATGAACGCACCGACTACCGGGGTACGTCCCAGGCCGCCGCCCACCAGCACACGGAAGCCCAGCTCGCCGGCGGCGTTGTAGACCGCTTCGAGGCCGATGTCATGGACTTCGATGGCCGCGCGGTCCGAGCTCGAGCCGTTGATGGCGATCTTGAACTTGCGTGGCAGGTAGGCGAATTCCGGGTGGAACGTGGTCCACTGGCGAACGATTTCGCACCATGGACGTGGGTCGATCAATTCATCGGCCGCGACGCCGGCGAACTGGTCGGTGGTGACGTTGCGCAGGCAGTTGCCGCTGGTCTGGATCGCGTGCATCTGCACGGTGGCCAGTTCGGCCAGGATCTCAGGCACATCTTCCAGGGCCGGCCAGTTGTACTGGACGTTCTGCCGGGTACTGATGTGGGCGTAGCCCTTGTCATAGTCGCGGGCAATCTGGGCCAGCTTGCGCACCTGGCGCGAGGTCAGCTGGCCATAGGGCACCGCCACGCGCAGCATCGGCGCGAAGCGTTGGATATACAGGCCATTCTGCAAGCGCAGAGGGCGGAATTCTTCTTCGCTCAGCTCGCCTGCCAGATAGCGTCGGGTCTGATCACGGAACTGCTTGACGCGGTCCTCGATGATCCGCTGATCGTACTCGTCATATACGTACATATAAGTCTCGTTCTCAGGCTTGGGCCGATCAGAAACAGCTGCAGGTTGGCTCGCTGAAATCGGGTTCTGCCTCGGCAATTCTGCGCGCACGGCCGCGCACTCCTACAGGAGCCGGTGCAAGATACCTGTTTTGAGTTATGCGCAAAAGTGATGTTTGAGTATATGTAAAGAACCAAATCGACTAATGAGATTGATTATTGCCTAACCCACATTTGTCGTGCGGGCAATCATCGTCTTAACTGTGGTCGAGTCCCTATGCAATCACCTACAAAACCGACAAGAGGCGATGCAATGAGCAATCCGACCAAAGCAAGGAAAAGCGACAGTACCGTTGATGCCTGGGCCATTTTGTTCCTGATTATCCTGGTGGTGGGCACGGCGGTGTTCTGGGTCAGTCATCAATAATTTCAATTCAACACATAACCAATGTGGGAGCGAGCCTGCTCGCGAAAGCGATGTGTCAGTCAATATATAGTCGACTGCACCACCGCTTTCGCGAGCAGGCTCGCTCCCACAAGGTCATGTGTTGTTTTGAAGAGCGTTACAACCCCGCCAGATGCACCACCAGCTTGACGATGCCAAACAGCGTCAAGGCGAAGATCACCGTGAACACGATGCCCAGGACCACGAAGTGACTCGGCTTGCCGTGGGTGAAGTCCCGGGCGCGGTTCTTGCCGCTCTGCACACCGAAAGCGGCGGCTAGCACGCTGTGCATCATCTGCAATAGCGTTGGCGGTTTGTTGTCGACTGGATCGTCCATAAATCCCTCGTCTGCCATGGGTTTTGGACAAGCATAGACAACCCATGAAAAAAGATCGCAGGCTTCGCCAGCGCCTACAGGGTTTTGTAGATTCCCGTAGGCGCTGGCGAAGCCTGCGATCTTTTCGAAGCGAAGCGCCTTTAGTTGTCGTAACCCAGGTTCGGCGCCAACCAACGCTCCGTCACACTCAGATCCTGGCCCTTGCGCGCCGTATAGCTCTGCACCTGATCCTTGTCGATCTTGCCCACGGCAAAGTACTGCGCCTGCGGATGGGCGAAGTACCAGCCGCTGACCGCTGCCGCCGGGAACATGGCGTAGTGTTCGGTGAGGAACACGCCGCTGCGCCCGGCTTTCATTTCACTGGCCTCGGGGTCGAGCAGGCGGAACAGCGTGGCTTTCTCGGTGTGATCCGGGCAGGCCGGGTAGCCAGGGGCAGGGCGGATACCGGTGTATTGCTCCTTGATCAGTGCCTCGTTGTCCAGGCGCTCGTCCTTGGCGTAGCCCCAATGTTCCTTGCGCACCTGCTGGTGCAGCCATTCGGCGCAGGCTTCGGCCAGGCGGTCGGCCAGGGCCTTGACCATGATCGAGTTGTAGTCGTCGCCAGCGTCTTGATAAGCCTTGGCGACTTCTTCAGCGCCGATACCGGCGGTGGTGATGAAGCCGCCGACGTAGTCGGTCACGCCGCTGTCCTTCGGCGCGACGAAGTCGGCCAGGGAGAAGTTCGGCTTGCCGTCGGTCTTGATGATCTGTTGGCGCAGGTGATGCAGGCGTGCCAGTGGCTTGCCGTCGTCGCCGTAGACTTCCAGGTCATCGTCATGCACCTGGTTGGCCGGCCAGAAGCCGAACACGGCGCGGGCGCGAATGAGTTTTTCGTCGATCAGCTTGCGCAACATCGCCCGGGCATCGGCGTACAGCGCGGTGGCCGCTTCGCCGACCACTTCATCAGTCAGGATGCGCGGATATTTGCCGGCCAGGTCCCAGGAAATGAAGAACGGCGTCCAGTCGATGTATTCGGCCAGGACGTTCAGGTCGATGTCGTCCAGTACCCGTGCGCCGGTGAAGGTCGGCTTGACCGGCTGGTAGCTGCTCCAGTCGAACTGCGGCTTCTTCGCCACGGCCGCCGGGTAGCTCAGGCGTTCGGTGCGGGCGCTGCGGTTGGAGGTGCGCTCGCGCACCTCGATGTAGTCCTGGCGGGTTTTCTCGACGAACGCCGGCTTCAGCTCCTTGGACAGCAACTGGGTCGCCACGCCCACGGCGCGGGAGGCGTCGGTGACGTAGATCACCGCGTCGTTGCTGTACTTGGGTTCGATCTTCACCGCCGTGTGGGCCTTGGAAGTCGTGGCGCCGCCAATCATCAACGGCAGATGGAAATCCTGACGCTGCATCTCACGGGCCACGTGCACCATTTCGTCCAGGGACGGGGTGATCAGGCCGGATAAGCCAATGATGTCGCACTTTTCTTCCTTGGCCACCTGGAGGATTTTCTCCGCCGGCACCATCACGCCTAAGTCGACGATGTCATAGCCGTTGCACCCGAGCACGACACCGACGATGTTCTTGCCGATGTCATGCACGTCGCCCTTGACCGTGGCCATGAGGATCTTGCCCTTGGCTTCCGGCTTGTCGCCTTTTTCCGCCTCGATGAACGGGATCAGGTGCGCCACGGCTTGCTTCATCACTCGGGCGGACTTGACCACTTGCGGCAGGAACATCTTGCCGGCGCCAAACAGGTCGCCAACGATGTTCATGCCGGCCATCAGCGGGCCTTCGATGACCTCGATCGGCCGGGCGAATGACAGCCTCGATTCCTCGGTGTCTTCAACGATATGGGTGGTGATGCCCTTGACCAGCGCATGTTCCAGGCGCTTGTTGACGTCCCAGCCGCGCCATTCCTCGGTTTCCGCTTCCTTGACGCTGCCGTCGCCCTTGTACTTGTCGGCGATGGCGAGCAGGGCATCGGTGCCTTCGGGGGTGCGGTTGAGGATCACGTCTTCCACGGCGTCGCGCAGTTCCACCGGGATCTGGTCGTAGATCTCCAGTTGGCCGGCGTTGACGATGCCCATGGTCAGGCCCGCGCGGATCGCGTACAGCAGGAACACCGAGTGGATCGCCTCGCGCACCGGGTTGTTGCCACGGAACGAGAAGGACACGTTGGACACGCCGCCGGAGGTCAGCGCGTAAGGCAGTTCGTCGCGGATGTAGGCGCAGGCGTTGATGAAGTCCACGGCATAGTTGTTGTGTTCTTCAATGCCGGTGGCGACGGCGAAGATGTTCGGGTCGAAGATGATGTCTTCCGGCGGGAATCCGACTTCGTTGACCAGGATGTCGTAGGAGCGCTTGCAGATTTCCTTCTTGCGCGCCTCGGTGTCGGCCTGGCCGGCTTCGTCGAAGGCCATCACCACCACGGCGGCGCCGTAGCGCTTGCACAGCTTGGCGTGGTGGATGAACTGCTCGACACCTTCCTTCATGCTGATGGAGTTGACGATGCCCTTGCCCTGGATGCACTTGAGGCCCGCTTCGATCACTTCCCACTTGGAGGAGTCGATCATGATCGGCACGCGGGAAATGTCCGGCTCGCCGGCAATCAGATTGAGGAAGGTCACCATGGCCTTCTTCGAATCGAGCATGCCCTCGTCCATGTTGATGTCGATCACCTGGGCGCCAGCCTCGACCTGTTGCAGGGCCACTTCCAGCGCTTCGGTGTAGTTGTCCTCGCGGATCAGCCGGGCGAACTTGGCGGAACCGGTGATGTTGGTTCGCTCACCGACGTTGACGAACAGCGAGCTGCGGTCGATGGTGAACGGTTCCAGGCCCGACAGGCGGCACGCCCGCGGAATCTCCGGAATCTGCCGCGGCGCATAGCCGGCCACGGCCTTGGCGATGGCTTCGATGTGCGCCGGGGTGGTGCCGCAGCAGCCGCCGACGATGTTCAGGAAGCCGCTCTGGGCGAACTCCTCGATGACCTTGGCGGTGTCCACCGGCAGTTCGTCGTATTCGCCGAATTCATTGGGCAGGCCGGCGTTCGGGTGGGCCGATACGTGGGTGCTGGCCTTGTTCGACAGCTCTTCCAGGTACGGACGCAGTTCGCTGGCGCCGAGGGCACAGTTCAGGCCGACGGAGATCGGCTTGGCGTGGGCCACGGAGTTCCAGAAGGCTTCGGTGGTCTGGCCGGAGAGGGTACGGCCGGAGGCGTCGGTGATGGTGCCGGAAATCATGATCGGCAATTCGACGCCCAACTCTTCATAGACGCCCTGAACGGCGAAGATCGCGGCCTTGGCGTTCAGCGTGTCGAAGATGGTTTCGATCAGGATCAGGTCGGCGCCGCCTTCGATCAGGCCCTTGGTGGCCTCGGTGTAGTTTTCCACCAGTTCGTCGAAGGTCACGTTGCGGTAGCCGGGGTTGTTCACGTCCGGCGACAGCGAGCAGGTGCGGCTGGTCGGGCCGAGCACGCCGGCGACGAAGCGCGGCTTGTCCGGCGTTTCGAGGGTCTTGGCGTCGGCCACCTTGCGGGCCAGGCGCGCGCCTTCCAGGTTCAGCTCGTAGGCCAGGCCCTGCATGCCGTAGTCGGCTTGGGACACTTGGGTAGCGTTGAAAGTGTTGGTTTCGAGGATGTCGGCGCCGGCATCCAGGTAGGCCTTTTCGATGGCACCGATCACGTCGGGACGAGTCAGCACGAGCAAGTCGTTGTTGCCCTTGACGTCGCTCGGCCAGTCGGCAAAGCGCTTGCCACGGTAGTCCTGTTCTTCAAGCTTGTAGCTCTGGATCATCGTGCCCATGCCGCCGTCGAGGATCAGGATGCGTTCCTTGAGGGCTTGCTGGAGAAGATAGAGGCGAGCGCTGCGATCGGACATAGGACTACCTGGAAATAAAGACCATTACGAAGGCTCGAATGATAGCAAACCTGTGCAGGATTTGATCATGGTGGGCTTTTGCATGAATATCGCTCATGTTTGCAAGGCGATGCTGGCCCGGTAGAATCGCCGGATTATCTCTTAGGGACCCGAGACATGCCGTACCGCGTCTTATTCGGCAGTCTGTTGCTGCTGTTGTCTTTTACCGCAGCCGCCGGGAATTCCCCTCCCGCGATCTCCTATACCCGCGACATCCAGCCGATCTTCACCGAAAAATGCGTGGCCTGTCATGCCTGCTACGACTCCGCGTGCCAGTTGAATCTGGGCAGTGGCGAGGGCGCGCTCCGGGGCGCGAGCAAGGTGCCGGTCTACGACGGCGAACGACGCCAAGCCGCCGACCCGACCCGCTTGTTCTATGACGCCTCCGGCCAGCGAGCCTGGCAGCGCAAGGGCTTTTATTCGGTGATCGATGCCCAGGGCAGCCAGGCCGCGTTGATGGCCCGGATGCTGGAACTCGGCCACCGCACGCCCTTGCAGCCCAACGCCAAATTGCCGGAAGACATCGTGCTGGGCTTGAGCCGGGACAACAGTTGCCCGATGCCGGAACAATTCAACGAATACGCCGCCACCCACCCCAGTGAAGGCATGCCCCTGGCGGTCACTGGCCTGACCGACCAGCAGTACCAGACGCTCCAGCGCTGGCTGGCGGCGGGCGCGCCTATCGACCAGCAGGCCTTGGCGCCAAGCGCTGCCGAAGCCTTGCAAGTGGTGCAATGGGAAAACCTGCTCAACGCGCCTGGCGCGCGGGAAAGCCTGGTGGGGCGTTGGTTGTTCGAGCACTGGTTCCTGGCGCATATCTATTTCAAGGGCGGCGAGCCGGGGCATTTCTTCCAGTGGGTGCGTTCGCGCACGCCCACCGGCCAGCCGATCGACCTGATCAACACCCGTCGCCCGAACGACGACCCCGGCACCCGCATTTATTACCGGCTGTGGCCGGTGCAAGGGGTGATCGTTCACAAGACCCACATCACCTATGGCTTGAGCGCGGCGAAGATGGCGCGGATCAAGAGCCTGTTCTACAGCGGCAACTGGCAGGTCAGCGCATTGCCGGGTTACGGGCCGGAGCGCCGGGCCAACCCGTTTTCCACCTTCGAGGCGATCCCGGCCCAGGCCCGTTACCAGTTCATGCTCGATAACGCCGAATATTTCGTGCGCACGTTTATCCGCGGTCCCGTGTGCCGTGGCCAGATCGCCACGGACGTGATCCGCGATAACTTCTGGGCGCTGTTCCAGGCGCCCGAGCATGACCTCTACATCACCGACCCGAACTATCGCGGCCAAGCCACGCCGCTGTTGGCGATGCCGGGGCAGAACGACGACGTGGGCAGTGTTGTCAGCCTGTGGCTCGACTACCGGGACAAGCGCAACGAATACGAAGCCCTGCGCCGCGACAGCTACGCGGAGCTGCCGGCGCCGAGCTGGTCGACGCTGTGGGCGGGCAATGACAACGCGCTGTTGAGCATTTTCCGGCATTTCGACAGTGCTTCGGTCACCAAAGGGCTGATCGGGGAGGTGCCGCAGACGATGTGGCTGTTCGACTTCCCGCTGTTGGAGCGTACCTACTATCAATTAGCGGTGAATTTCGACGTGTTCGGCAACGTCTCCCACCAGGCCCAGACCCGGTTGTATTTCGACCTGATCCGCAACGGCGCGGAGCAGAACTTCCTGCGCCTGATGCCGGCCGATTCCCGTGAGGCCTACCTCGACGACTGGTACCAGGCTGGTGGGAAATTCAAGATGTGGCTCGATTACGAGGCCATCGACGACGACAAGCCGACGGCGCTCAAGCTCGACGAGAAAGATCCCAAAGGCGACTTCGCCCAGCAGTTGCTGGCCCGCTACGGTGAGCTAAATGCCCGTCCCGATCCCATCAACCGCTGCGAAGGCGCCTACTGCTCGCGCCCGAACATCGACCCGACGCTGCAGAACGCCGAGCAGGCGTTAAGTCGCTTGGTGTCGCGCCCGGCGGCAGGGCTCAAGGTGATTGATCAATTGCCGGAAGCGACGATGCTGCGCATCGAAACCGCCGGCGGTCGCCGTGAGATCTACAGCCTGATGCGCAATCGCGCCCACAGCAACGTGGCGTTCCTGCTCGGCGAAGAACGCCGTTACCAGCCGGGCCTGGACACCTTGACGGTGTACCCGGGTGTGCTCAGCAGCTATCCGAATTTCATTTTCAACATCCCCGCCGGGCAGGTACCGGCGTTCGTCGATGCCATGGAAAGCGCGCTGGATGCTGCGGCGTTCGAGCAGATCGTCGAGCACTGGGGGATCCGGCGCAGTCACCCGCAGTTCTGGGAGTATTTCCACGACCTGAGTCGATACATCCAGGAAACCGATCCCGTGGAAGCGGGCGTGCTGGACATGAATCGCTACCAGAATCTCTGATGAACGCGCTCGGCGATGCTCTTTGCATCGCCGGGCGCTTTCCTGACAAAAATACTGGGACTTTGTCCGGCGCGATGATTGGCGTAAACTGCCGGCAAGCCTGCGAGGAGTTTCCATGACCGCCATTACCATTACCGATGCCGCCCACGATTACCTGGCCGACCTGCTGTCCAAGCAGAACACCCCGGGTATCGGGATCCGCATCTTTATCACCCAGCCCGGCACCCAGTACGCAGAGACATGCATTGCCTACTGCAAGCCGGGGGAAGAAAAACCCGAAGACACCGCGTTGGGGCTCAAGAGCTTCACCGCGTACATCGATTCGTTCAGCGAAGCTTTCCTGGATGACGCGGTGGTCGACTACGCCACCGACCGCATGGGCGGCCAACTGACCATCAAGGCACCAAACGCGAAAGTGCCGATGGTCAACGCCGACAGCCCGGTCAACGAGCGCATCAACTATTACCTGCAAACCGAAATCAACCCGGGGCTGGCCAGCCACGGCGGCCAGGTATCGCTGATCGACGTGGTGGAAGACGGCATCGCCGTGCTCCAGTTCGGCGGCGGCTGCCAGGGCTGCGGCCAGGCCGACGTCACCTTGAAGGAAGGCATCGAGCGCACGCTGCTCGAGCGCATCCCGGAACTCAAGGGCGTGCGCGACGTGACCGACCATACGCAGAAAGAAAACGCCTACTACTGATAGGCGTTCGCTGCGTGCAGTACATTGTGGCGAGGGAGCTTGCTCCCGTCGCAAGGCAACCCGCGCGTCTTCCGTGATGGACGCGTGAGTCGCCTGTGGACCGCTTCGCGGTCCAGCGGGAGCAAGCGCCCTCGCCACAAAAGCTTCTGCGATCAGCTCATACCCCCTGGGGGCAGTGATCGCGATTCCCGTCGGCACCGCTAATCAAATGTGGGAGCGAGCCTGCTCGCGAAGGGGCCAGTTTATCCAGCATCATCACCAGCTGACCCACCGCTTTCGCGAGCAGGCTCGCTCCCACAAGGGATCCTGTAGTGATCGCGATTCCCGTCGGCACCGCTAATCAATGTGGGAGCGAGCTTGCTCGCGAAGGGGCCAGTTTATTCAGCATCATCACCAGCTGACCCACCGCTTTCGCGAGCAGGCTCGCTCCCACAAGGGATCCGGGTGTGCCGCCAAGTCAGGGCCGGTAGAGATGCGCATGCCCGGCGCGGTACAGCGATGATTCGCTGAATACATCGTTGCCCAACACCCGTCCGACCAGAATCAATGCCGTACGCCTGAAGCCCTTGGCCTGGACCTTCCCGGCGATATCCTCCAGCGTCCCCACCACCCAATCCTGATCCGGCCACGTCGCCCGGTGAATCACCGCAATCGGACAATCCGCGCCGTAGTGGGGCAGGAGCTCGTCAACGATTTTTTCCAGATGGTTGACGCCCAGGTGAATCGCCAGGGTTGCCCTGTGTTGCGCCAGGCTGGCTAGCTCCTCGCCGATGGGCATGGCGGTCTTGTCCGCATAACGGGTCAGAATCACGCTTTGGGACACGTCCGGCAGCGTCAGCTCGGCACCCAGCAGGGCGGCGCAGGCTGACGTGGCGGTTACGCCGGGGATGATTTCGAAAGGAATGTCCAGCTCCCGCAGGCAACGGATCTGCTCGCCGATGGCGCCATAAAGGCTCGGATCGCCGGAATGCACCCGCGCCACGTCCTGGCCTTTGAGATGGGCAGTCTTGATCAGATCAACAATCTGTTCCAGGTGCAGCTCGGCGCTGTTGATGACCTGTTCGGCGCAGTGGCCTTCCAGCACGGCTGCCGGCACAAGGGAGCCGGCATAGATAATCACGGCGCAACTGCGAATCAGCCGCTGGCCCTTCACGGTGATCAGTTCCGGGTCGCCGGGGCCGGCGCCGATGAAGAAGACGGTCATGACCGGTTTCCTGTTGAAAGTAGGGGGTGCATGAGCAGCGCTCATGATTCCAGCGACGATTATCGAGTGTTACGAAGTGACCGCCAATGCCAGCGTGGCTTGCGTCGCCTTCTGGCGGGTAATCAGCAAGCTCGCGGGGGACGTGCCCAATCTGTCGGCCAGGGCCAGGGCAGCGCTTTCCGCGACGCCGTGGCAGCCCGTACGCTCGAAGGCGATCTCGGACAGATGGCTGAGCCGTGGTTTATAGCCAGTCAGCTCTTCGGCACTGAAACACGTCAGCGGTAATGACAATTGCCCCGCCAGTTCCAACAGCCCCGGTTCGTCACGCTTGAGATCGATGCTGGCCAATGCCCGCACGTGATCGAGCGCAATGCCATGGGCCAGCAAGGTCTGGTCAAGCAATGCCCGCAACGCACTGGCCGGGCAACCGCGCTGGCAGCCGAGGCCGACCACCAGGATCGGCCTGCGGCTCATGCGTCGTGGTGAGCCTGGGTGCCACGACGAAAAAGCCAGGCGCTGATCAGGCCCAAGGCCAGCCAGAACGCGACGTTGGTCAATTGCGAGGCAAGTTTGAATTCAGTTTCCAGCGCTTCGGGGGCCAACATTGAATGCACGTCCGGCTGCGGTGCGCCGATGACGTGGGGAATCAACAAGGTCGCAAAGCCCAGCACTTTCAACAGCCAATGCCGACCGAAGACCATCAGCGCGATGCCCACCGCCGTGGACGCTGCCGTGCCGATCCACCACATCTGCCGCTGGGCGAGATCCGCCGCTGCCGTGCCGGGTAATTCCGGTGGCAGGCCGAGCGTCGGCGCCAGGACGAAGGTGGCGTAGCCGGCCAGGCCCCAAAGCAATCCTTGGGATGTACGGGTCGGCGCACGCAAGGTGTACAAACCCGCCAGCATCAGCGCGAAACCCACCGCAACCACCAGGTTACCGCCCGTCGTGGACAGCACGCGCTGCCAGCCGTCTTCCGGCTCCCAGGCTTCGGCGTCATGGTTATGTGCAGCCCCAGCGGCGTGTTCATGGACCTCGGCCGCCGGGGCCTTCTCGAAGGTTTCCGCCTGGAGAATCAGCGGCGACACCCAGAAACTTTGCAGCAGGGTCAACAGCAGGGCGGCCAGTAGCCCGCTGAAACCAGCGGTTTGCGCGATACGCTTGATCATCTCGGCAGCACTCAGTGGCACGGGAACGCGGCGCTATGACGTGTGTCATGGGCTGCGTTGTGCACTGCTTCGATGTGAGAGAAACCGGCGAAATAGACCAGGCCCGCGCCGAGGATCGAGGCGAGGACCGCCGCGCCCAGGCGTTGGCTCAGGGTGACGGTGGTGCTGGTGGTGCGGGCGGTGCTGCTGATGGTCGACATGGCGCTTCCCTCTGGTCTGTCAGCGGGCGGATCGAGCGCAATGAGAACCCGGGCGAAGGCTCGCCAGGATTCGAACAGCGCCCGCCCACCGCGGGTTTGTTGTCAATGAGTCATGGGCCGGTCTCCGGGCTCACGAGGGGCCGGCCTGAGCCGTGCCTGCAAGCGTCACCTTCCCATGCGCATGCACAGTGGATTCGACGCTTCACTCGCTTACCGTTGCGGGGGCAGCACCGGACTGACGTGGCCTTGAAGTAAAGCACACGATTCACCGGTTTCCCGTTTCACCCTGTGAAGGGCACCCAAACTGGCGCACAGGAGACCATGGGCGAGGCCGGGGCGTCAATTGAACGTGCCAGGAATATATTTCATCGTCCCCCTGCAAAAGGCCTCAAGTCCAGCCGATAACCCGGTAGGCGTACACATAATTATCCCAATCGATACGCTGGCGGCATGGACGCTCGACCCACCACCGAGGCCTTCCCATGTCCCTACGTAGCTTGAATATCGCTCCCCGAGCCTTTCTCGGTTTTGCAGTAATTGCACTATTGGTCGTTGTGCTCGGCGTGTTCGCCGCCAATCGCATGTCAGTCATTCGCCAGGCGTCGGTGGAAATGGAGCAGACCCAGTTACCCGCCGTCGGCTACCTGGCCAATGTCCTTGAAAACGTGCTGCGCATGCGCATTCTTTCATTTCGCATCCTGGTCAACCGCGACCCGGCCAGCCTCAGCGAGGCCGAGACCCGTATCGGCGTGCTGGTGGAAAAACTCAACAAGGCGAATGCGGCCTATGCAGCGCTGCCCGCCGCGCCAGATGAAGCCGAGCTGTACAAGGTCTTTTCGAAAACCCTGGAAAACTACCTCCAGGCCCAGAAAGAAATGCTGGATCTGTCCCGACAAGACAAAGCCGACGCGCTGCGCGGCCTCATCAATACACGGATCAAGGAAGGCACCGACCAGATGGGCGAGCAACTCAACAAGCTCATTGCAATGAGCGTGACGGAGGGGCATGAAGCGTCGGACCAGGCCGGCAACTATTACAACAGCGCCATCACCGGCATCCTTGTCGTCTCGATCATTGCCGCGCTGGCCACCGTGCTGCTGGCCTTGCTGCTGACTCGCAGCATCGTTGCGCCTTTGAACCGGGCCCTCGAAGCGGCCCGGACCATCGCCGGAGGCAATCTGGCCACTGTTATCAACGACGACGGCAAGGACGAACCCGCCCGGTTGCTCCAGGCCCTTGGCGCGATGCAGGCCAGCCTGCGCCAGACCATCGAGCAGATCGCCGGCTCCGCCACCCAACTGGGCGCCGCAGCCGAAGAGCTGAGCGCCGTTACCCAGGAGTCTTCCCGGGGTTTGCAACAACAGCACAATGAAATCGAGCAGGCGGCCACTGCCGTCAATGAGATGACCGCCGCCGTCGAAGAAGTCGCCCGCAACGCCGTATCGACTTCCGAAGCGTCGAACCAGTCGACCCAGGCCGCCCACGAGGGGCGCACGCGGGTAGTAGAAACCGTTGACGCGATCCAGACCATGACCCACGACGTGCAAGCCACCGCCTCGATGATCGAAGGCCTGGCAATCCAGGGCCGCGATATCGGCAAGGTCCTGGACGTGATCCGCGCCATCGCCGAGCAGACCAACCTGCTGGCCCTCAACGCCGCCATCGAAGCTGCGCGTGCCGGCGAGGCGGGTCGCGGTTTTGCGGTGGTGGCCGATGAGGTGCGGGCGTTGGCCCATCGCACCGCGCAATCCACTCAGGAAATCGAAAAAATGGTCGCTGGCATCCAGAACGGCACCGGCCAGGCCGTGCAGTCGATGCAGCAAAGCAACCAGCGCACCCAAAGCACGCTGGAGCTGGCGCGTGCGGCCGGCGTGGCGCTGGAGCAAATCACTCAATCGATCCATCAGATCAATGAGCGCAACCTGGTCATCGCCAGCGCCTCCGAGGAACAGGCCCAAGTCTCTCGCGAAGTGGACCGCAACCTGATGAACATCCGCGACCTGGCCACCCAATCGGCCAGCGGCGCGCAGCAGACCAGCGACGCCACCCATGAACTCTCGCGCCTGGCGGTGGGGTTGAATGCGGCGGTGGCGCGTTTCGTGATTTGAGATAGGGTTGAGGCTGGACACCGCGCTTACAGGAGATTCCATGCGCTTTTCAGCCTTGACCCAACGCATCACCGGTGACGGCGCCGCCGCCTGGGACATTCATGACCGGGCGCTGGCCATGCGCGAGGAGGGCAAGGAAGTCCTGTTGCTCTCGGTAGGCGATCCGGATTTCGACACGCCGCCCGCCATCGTCGAGGCCGCTGTCGCCAGCCTGCGGGCCGGCGACACTCACTACTCGGATACCCGTGGCTTGCACTCCCTGCGGGCCAGCATTGCCCGGCGCCATCAACAGCGCTGCGGCCAACCGGTGGGTGCCGAGCACGTCACGGTGCTGCCCGGCGCGCAATGTGCGGTCTATGCCGTCGCGCAATGCCTGCTCGACCCCGGCGACGAAGTGATTGTCGCCGAGCCGATGTACGTCACCTATGAAGCGGTGTTTGGGGCCTGCGGAGCGAAAGTGGTGCCGGTAGCGGTAAGGCCCGAAAACGGCTTTCATGTCCAGCCGAACGACGTCGCCCGGCTTGTTACGCCACGCACCCGCGCCATCCTCCTCAACAGCCCGAACAACCCCTCCGGCGCCAGCCTGCCGCTGTCGACCTGGCAAGCAGTCGCGCATCTATGCATCGAACATGACCTCTGGCTGATCAGCGACGAGGTCTATAGCGATTTGCTCTACGAAGGCGCACACATCAGCCCGGCCGGCCTGCCAGGCATGGCCGAGCGCACCGTGACCATCAACAGTCTGTCCAAATCCCACGCGATGACCGGCTGGCGCATCGGCTGGGCGATCGGCCCCGAACTCCTGGCCCGGCATTTGGCCAACCTGTCGCTGTGCATGCTGTTCGGTCTGCCGGATTTCGTTCAGCGCGCGGCCGAGGTCGCGCTGGAGCAGGATTTGCCTGAAGTGGCGCAGATGCGCGAGGAGTACCGCCAGCGCCGGGACTTGGTCTGTGCGCTGCTGGAGGGTTGCCCATGCCTCAAGCCCGTGCGGCCCGATGGTGGCATGTTTGTGATGGTTGACGTACGCGAGACGGGTCTGGGTGCCCAGGCGTTTGCCGAACGGCTGCTCGACGGGTATGGCGTGTCGGTACTGGCGGGGGAGGCGTTTGGACAGAGTGCGGCGGGGCATATTCGGATCGGGCTGGTGGTGGGACGGGGGGAGCTGGCGCAGGCGTGTCAGCGGATTGTCCTATGTGCAACACAATCATTGCGAGATGCCTGAGGCTTCCGTGGTTTGATCGCTCGCGGTATGTAGGCGGTGTGTGAAATTGTGTAAGGGTTTTGCTCATGGCCGGGTGAGGGCGTATATCCTTGGCGGCTTGAGATTTCCTGTGCCAGCCATGCCCAACATCCTCCTCGTCGAAGACGACGCCGCCCTCTGCGAACTCATCGCCAGCTACCTGGAGCGCAACGGCTATCAAGTCAGCGTGCTCAACCGTGGCGACCACGTCCGTGAGCGGGCGCGGGCCAATCCGCCGGACTTGGTGATCCTCGATCTGATGCTGCCGGGGCTGGACGGTCTGCAGGTCTGTCGTCTGCTGCGGGCCGACTCGGCGACCTTGCCGATCCTGATGCTCACCGCGCGCGACGACAGCCACGATCAGGTGCTTGGCCTGGAAATGGGCGCCGATGACTACGTCACCAAGCCCTGCGAGCCGCGGGTATTGCTGGCCCGGGTGCGGACCTTGCTGCGGCGCAGCAGTTTGAGCGAGCCGCAGACGGTCAACGACCGCATCGTCATGGGCAACCTGTGCATCGACCTGTCCGAGCGCACCGTGACTTGGCGCGGGCAGCCGGTGGAGCTGTCCAGCGGCGAGTACAACCTGTTGGTGGTGCTGGCCCGGCATTCCGGCGAAGTGCTGAGCCGAGACCAGATTCTTCAACGTCTGCGCGGTATCGAGTTCAACGGCACCGACCGCTCGGTGGATGTTGCGATTTCCAAGTTGCGACGCAAGTTCGACGACAACGCCGGCGAAGCGCGGAAGATCAAGACCGTGTGGGGCAAGGGCTACTTGTTCAGCCGTTCCGAGTGGGAATGCTGATCGATGTGGAAGCTGCTGATTCGCCTCTACCTGGTCACCATCGTTTCCTACAGCGCGGCTATTTACCTGATGCCGGAGCTGGTGATCCGCCTGTTCCATGAGCGCTTCCAGGCCTACAACCTCGATTATTCCCGTGGTTTGCAGACCTTGATCGTCAAGCAGTTTCGCGCCGTGCCCAGCGAGCAATGGCCGGCGCTGGCAGCGCAGATGGACAAAGAATTCGAGCCGTTGCGCATCGAGCTGGCGGCCACCGAGGACACGGGCTTCACCGATACCGAGCAGGCGCGTCTCAAGCGTGGCGAGAACGTGGTGCGCATTGGCGACTGGGGTTGGCGGACACTCGCGGCGGCGCCTCTGGACGAGCGCACGGCGGTGAAGATGATCGTGCCGCCGGATCCGGCTGACGTCAGTTGGCTGTACTGGAGCATCAATGTGCTGATCGGCGCCACGATGCTGGCGTGCCTGCTGCTCTGGCTGCGGCCGCACTGGCGCGATCTGGAGCGGCTCAAGCGCACGGCCGAGCGTTTCGGCAAGGGGCATTTAAGTGAGCGTACGCAGATCGCGCCGAGTTCCAACATCGGCAGCCTGGCCCATGTATTCGACACCATGGCCGGCGACATCGAGAACCTGCTTAACCAGCAGCGGGACCTGCTCAACGCCGTATCCCATGAATTGCGCACGCCGTTGACTCGGCTCGATTTCGGCTTGGCCCTGGCGTTGTCGGAAGACATGCCAACGGCCAGCCGCGAGCGTCTGCAAGGGTTGGTAGCGCACATTCGCGAACTGGATGAGCTGGTGCTGGAGTTGCTGTCTTACAGCCGCCTGCAAAATCCCGAGCGTTTGCCGGAGCGCGTCGAAGTGCCGCTGGACGAGTTCATCGACAGTATCCTCGGCAGCCTCGATGAGGATCTGGCCGCGCCTGAGGTGGTGATCGACGTGCTGCTGCATGGGGCGCTGGAGCGTTTTGTGCTGGACCCGCGCCTTACCGCCCGCGCGCTGCAGAACCTGTTGCGCAATGCGATGCGCTATTGTGAAAAACGCATCCAGGTCGGTGTGCTGGTGGGTGATCAAGGCTGCGAAATCTGGGTCGACGACGACGGTATCGGCATTCCCCACAGCGAGCGCGAGCGCGTCTTCGAACCGTTCTACCGCCTGGACCGCAGCCGCGATCGCGCCACCGGAGGCTTTGGCCTCGGCCTGGCGATCAGCCGCCGCGCCCTGCAAGCCCAGGGCGGCACGCTGACAGTCGAAGCTTCGCCGCTGGGCGGGGCACGGTTCAGGCTGTGGCTCCCCACTCCTGATGCCTGAAACTATCCCTGTGGCGAGGGAGCTTGCTCCCGCTGGGCCACGAAGTGGCCCCTATATGGTCACCCAAACAACCCCGCCGCAATATTGATCGAAAACCCCAGGATCGCCGTGTTGAACACAAACCCGATCAACGATTGCGCCAGCACAATCTTGCGCAACTGCCTCGTCGCAACGCCCACGTCGGAAGTCTGCACCGCCACGCCGATGGTGAAAGAAAAGTACAGGAAGTCCCAATAGTTGGGTGTGGTCAGCCCCTCGGCAAAACGCAGCGCGGGTTCCTTGCCTCCCCAGGTGTAATACAACCGCGCGTAGTGCACGCTGAAGATCACCCCAATCAGCAGCCATGAACCGATCACGGTCAGCGCCGTGACACCGTAGTGCAGCAGCTTGCCGGCGGTTTGCAGGTCGCGACTGCCGGCCAGTTCGAAGGTGATGGTGGCGAGGCTCGCCAATGCCGCGATGCAGACCATCAGCAGGACTAGACCGGCGTTTTCGTCTTCCATTTCGGCGATGCGTTTGACGTCGGGCGCCTTGGCCCGCACCGTCAGCCAGAACATCAGCAGCAGGTAAGTCCAGACCCCGACGTTCCAGCCGATCAGTATTTTGCTGATGGTCGAGTCCGCCGGTATCGACAGGCCCGCTGCCAGGCCGATGACCGTGGCCAGGGAGAGTCGCGGATGGGTGCGGGTGAGGCGGGGCATGGGGGCTCACTGTGGCGTGGAGATGCTCGGAGTATGAATCATCCGCTGGTTATGTCACTGGATTGAATCAGCCGCACGCCGGCCTCCTGCATGCGCCGCATGGCCGCATCCATCGAACCGTCGATATCGATGCCTCGGCAAGCGTCGAGCACGACGATTGCGTTGAAACCGGCCATCCGGGCATCCAGCGCTGAATACATCACACAGAAGTCCAAGGCCAGCCCGACCATGTACACCGTGTCGATGCCGCGCTCCTTCAAATAGCCTGTCAGGCCGGTGGGGGTCAGGTGGTCGGCTTCCATGAAGGCGGAATAG
This sequence comes from Pseudomonas brassicacearum subsp. neoaurantiaca, assembly GCF_013608025.1. Classification (GTDB taxonomy): domain Bacteria; phylum Pseudomonadota; class Gammaproteobacteria; order Pseudomonadales; family Pseudomonadaceae; genus Aquipseudomonas. The sequence goes on from NZ_VDLV01000063.1 coordinate 81,831, forward strand.
CTATCGATGGCAGGGTTGCAGCCCTTGCGTATGACCAGTTGGGTGTGGGGCAGGTCCAGGGCCGGGTGCAGCGCGGCGCCCTGGGTACCCTGGACGCAGTGGTCGGGCCAGAGCTTCTGTTCGCCGTAGGGCAACTGGACAAAGTCGAAGGGTTGCTTGCCTTCATGGCTGGAGGCGAACGAGGCATGCCCGGCCGGGTGCCAGTCCTGGGCGCAGACAACGTGTCGGAACGTAGCGCCCAGTCGGTTGACCAACGGCACGATTTCGTCGCCGCCGGGCACGGCCAGTTGGCCGCCGGGGATGAAATCGTTCTGGATGTCGATCACCAGTAAAGCGGTGGTTGTGGCTTTGGTATCCATATGGGTCATGCCGGTTGCTCCTGTAGTGATCTGAGGAGCTTAGCCGAACCGTTCCGGGCTCAGGTTCTTCTTTACGGCGGCTGTCGCCTTCGCGAGCAGGCTCGCTCCCACCTGGGTCTATGGCTAATGCAGGACTTTGCGTACACCACCGGCCCCTGTGGGAGTGAGCCTGCTCGCGAAGGCGGCGTAACAGCTGACGAATATCTTGGAAGCGATGGCCTCTTCGCGAGCAGGCTCGCTCCCACGAAAGGCCCGCAGATAGAGCCGAGTGTCTTTCGTCGAAAATATTCCCAGGATGATGGCTTTTTGATGCGCGGTCCGTGCACTCTTGTACCGATTGTGTACAATCGCCGCCTTTCAACCGGGCATGGAAGCAGTTCGGCCTTCTGGTCACGAGAAAAATCCATGCTCATCGGCAGCTATTCACCCGCGCTCGTTTCGATTTCCCTGTTCGTTGCGATCCTGGCGTCCTACACCGCCCTGGACCTGACCGGGCGTATCGCCACGGCTCGGGGCCGCGCCAAGCATTTGTGGATGGCCGGTGGTGCGCTGGCGATGGGCGTAGGCATCTGGTCGATGCATTTCATCGGCATGCTCGCGTTCACCTTGCCGGTGGAGCTTGGCTACGATGTGGCGATCACCGCGCTGTCGCTGCTGATCGCTATTCTTTCCAGTGGCTTTGCCTTGTGGCTGGTCAGCCAGCCACGGCTGCGGGCCTGGCAACTGGCGTTCGGCGCGTTGGTGATGGGCACTGGCATCAGTGCCATGCATTACACCGGCATGGCCGCGTTGCGGATGCAGCCGGGCATCGATTATGACCCGACGCTGTTCGGCGCTTCGTTGCTGATTGCTGTCGTGGCCTGTGCGGCGGCGCTGTGGATTGCTTTTCGCCTGCGCCAGAATACCCCTCATGTTCGCCTGGCTCGCGCTGGCGCCGCCGTGGTGATGGGCGTTGCCATTGTCGGCATGCACTACACCGGCATGGCCGCGGCGCAGTTCAGCGAGGGCAGTTTCTGCGGTTCTCTCGATGGCTTGAGCGGCAAGGGGCTGGACAATCTGGTGCTGATCACCACCCTGGCGGTGTTGGCGATTGCCTTGCTGACTTCCATTCTTGACGCACGCCTGGAAGCTCGCACCGCCGAGCTGGCCCGGTCGCTGACCCAGGCCAATCGGGAACTGACCCAATTGGCCTTGCATGACCCCCTGACCGGATTGCCTAACCGTGTATTGCTGGCGGATCGCATCGGCCAGGCCATGCACCGGGTGCAGGAGCAGGGCGGTTGTTTCGCCTTGATGTTCATCGACCTGGATGGCTTCAAGCCGGTCAACGATGCCTTCGGGCATCACATGGGCGATCTGCTGCTGCGGGATGTGGCCCTGCGCTTGCGTGAAGATTTGCGTAACCAAGACACCCTGGCGCGCATTGGCGGTGATGAATTCGTCCTGCTGGTGCAGTTGGCCGATCCTGACGATGCCCTGCGTCTGGCCGCGCGCCAGGTCGGGCTGATCGGCCGTACGTTCCGAGTCGCCGACCATGACTTGCAGATTTCCGCCAGCGTCGGCATTTCGCTGTACCCCGGTAACGGCCAGAGCGCCGATGAGTTGCTGATGAACGCCGACGCGGCGATGTACCACGCCAAGGGCGCCGGCAAGAACGGCTACAGCTTTTTCGACGCCTCGATGAACAGCAACGCCCGCAAGCAATTGCAACTGCTGCAGGACCTGCGCATCGCCGTCGAACAACGCCAGTTCAGCCTGCATTACCAGCCCAAGTTCGACGCCGCCAACGGTCGTCCGGTGGGCGCCGAAGCGCTGCTGCGCTGGACGCATCCGACCCAGGGCCTGTTGATGCCCGACACCTTTATCGACCTGGCGGAGAAGACCGGGTTGATCATTCCGATTGGCGAATGGGTGCTCAACGAAGCCTGCCGGCAGATGCGCGAATGGTACGTGCTGGGCTACACCGACTGGCGCATCGCAGTGAATCTCTCGGCCTTGCAGTTCTGCCATGCAGGCCTGGTGCAGAGCGTGGCCAAGGCGCTGGAAACGCACCATCTGCCGGCCAACAGCCTGACCCTGGAAATCACCGAGACCACCGCCATGAGTGACGCGGACGCGAGCATGACGGTGTTGCAGCAGCTGTCGGACATGGGCGTGGATTTGTCCATCGATGATTTCGGCACCGGCTATTCGAGCCTGATGTACCTCAAGCGCCTGCCGGCCAACGAACTGAAGATCGACCGCGGTTTCGTGCGTGACCTGGAGCACGACAGCGACGACGCCGCGATCGTCTCGGCCATTGTCGCCCTCGGCCAGGCTTTGGGCCTGCGGATCGTCGCCGAAGGCGTGGAGACCGATGTGCAGCAGGACTTCCTGACCCAATTGGGCTGCGATTCGCTGCAAGGTTATCTGTTGGGGCATCCGCAGCCGGCCGAGCATTTCCTCAAGCACATCCGCCAGGTTCCGCGCGTGGCGACGGCCTGAGACGATTGTTCAAGAGACAATGTCGAACGCGGTGCTGCCCAGTCGCTCGCCGTTGACCAGCACGTGCACCGCATGTCGGCCCTCATAGTGCCGGCGAGTGGTCAGCTCGCGAATGTGCTGGGAGCGGCTGATGTTGGCGGACCCCAGGGCGGGCAGGTCGAAGGTCTTGAGTTTGAACACCTTGGCCGACGTGCCGCCGGACGCCTTCACGTAGTCGATGGCGTAATCGATCACCAGGCGCTGGTTCTCGGGACAGGTCGATTGGACTTTGAACGACAGCGTGACCTGCTCCCCCAGACGCACCGCTACCGGCATCATTTGTAGATCCGATATTTCAACCTGTGCCTCGCCACCCGCGCCGATGACCGCCAAGGCCCGTCGATTGCCTTGCTTGATCAGGCTGCGCAGGGCATGCCGGGCGATCCATGCGGTGTGGCGGTCCTGTAGCGGCCAGCGCTCTATCCTGCCCAACACCCAGTCGGGATGCTGCTTGGTCACGTCATTCAGGTGATTGGCGACGGATTTGCGCACGTACAGGCTGTCGTCGGCCTTGAGCGTTTCAAGGATCGCGGCGGCGAGTTCCGGGTTGGCCTGGATCGGCTCCAGGTGAAACGACCATGGCAAACGTGGGCGGCTGCCTTCGCTGGCGAGGCGGCGGACATGCTCGTTGTCGTCCAGCGCCCAGTCATGCATGACCGCGAGGGTGCGCGCCAGGTCATCGCGCAGAAAGTGCCGTACGGCGAACTCCGCTGAGCCGAATCGGGTGAAATATTTGAGCGCGTCCATCGACAGGTCGAACGCATGTCGACCGTACGACGCCACGTAATGCGGCAGGAACATCCCGACGAACATGCTGTTCAGCCGCGGAGCCAAGGCCCGAAGGACCTCCAGTGAAGCTTCGTAATCCAGCGGCAGGACCGCATGCAGGCATTCGCTGACCCGCGCCATGCGCTGCATCACTGACAACTCGGCCAGCCCGTCGTTGGCCATGTCCAGGAACGCCTTGGCATCGAAGGCTGGGTACACCGCGCGCAGTTCGGTGGCGATGTGTGAAAGGCGGGCGGCATTGAAGATTTCCTTGAGCGCGGGGGAAGCGGTGGTGGTGCTCATGAATGGTCCGTCCGGCGGGTGTTGGGCCAAGGCTCGTCACTATGCCATGCCAGACAAAACCTGTGGCGAGGGAGCTTGCTCCCGCTCGGCTCTGTAGGAGCTGGCGAAGCCTGCGATCTTTTGATCTTTCGCTCGAAACTCAAGTGTCTTGAGAAAGATCGCAGCCTCGCTTCGCTCAGCAGCTCCTACAGGCCCAGCGGGAGCAAGCTCCCTCGCCACGGGGACACGGTGCATGGAAAGGGAATGATTCGCCGCCGCCGAAGTCCCAGACTCAGTACCTTGAATTAATTGGAGCTCTTCTATGCGCAAACCAACCGTCATCGCCAGCCTGGTCCTGATCGCCGGCCTCGGAGCCTTTGGGCCTGTCGTTCAAGCCGTCGAGAAAACCGGCGACGCCCTGGAGCATTCGCCGAGCAATGGCCGCCGGTTGGTGGAAAATGACCGGGTGCCGGCGGACTATCAGCGCGCGGACAGGGCCATGAAGGACTGGAAGCAGAAAAAACTCGAACAGCCGACAAATGAGCAGCAATGGGTTCAGATCGATGACAAGTACCTGCTGATCGAAACCGTGTCCGGCGCCATCGTCAAGATTGTCCCTGCGACACGCTAAAGCATTAAAGCACTTCGCCTTTATCCCAAAGATGAACCAGCTCACCAGGTGCCCGATCCTCGGGCACCTGCAGCACCATCTCGTCGTCCTGGTCGTTGGCCCGGTAACGCACCTCGATCTGGAAATAACGCTGGTCGCCCCGGCCAGGCGCCGAGGAGGTAAGTGGCAGGCATCCTTCCAGCACCGAGCAGATGCGTGTGCGCTGGTCGATGTCGCATTGGGCAAACTCGATTTCCCGGGGGCGCGTCAAGGCGTGGATCGCTGCCACGCCGCCCTGGCGTGACAGTTTCACCACCGCTTTGTCGTCAAGGTCTGGAAGGGTTTTCATCCGTTCTCCTCGTTCAGGTCGACGCCCACCTGTGCCCAGCCTTCCTGTACCGCCCTGACTTCCCGCTCGCCGAAGCGCTGGCGGGCATGCTCGACGGTCAGGCGGGCAAAGGCACTGAAGGAGGCGTCGTTGGCCAGTTGCCTGTCGCACAAGGTGTCATACCAGATTCGCCCGGCCTTTTCCCAGGCGAATCCGCCCAGCGCGGTTGCCACCAGATAAAAGGCCCGGTTGGGAATGCCGGAGTTGATGTGCACGCCGCCGTTGTCTTCGCGGGTGATGACGAACTGGCGCATGTGCGCAGGCTGGGGGTCCTTGCCCAGCAGCGGGTCATCGTAGGCCGTGCCGGGGTTGGACATGCTGCGCAGGCCGTCGCCGTTGATCTTGTCAGTGAGCAGGTCGGCACCGATCAGCCAGTCGGCCTGCTCGACGGTCTGCCCCAATACGAATTGCTTGACCAGCACGCCGAACACATCGGAAATCGACTCGTTCAATGCGCCGGACTGGTTGGCATAGATCAAGCCGGCTTCGCTTTCAGTGACGCCGTGGGCCAACTCGTGGGCCACCACGTCCAGGGAGCGGGTGAAGCGCTGGAAGATTTCACCGTCGCCGTCGCCAAATACCATTTGGGCGCCATTCCAGAAGGCGTTCTCGTAGCCTTGGCCGTAATGCACGCTGCCTACCAGGGCAAAGCCCTTGTTGTCGATGGAGTCACGCTCCAGCACTCTCCAGAAAAAATCATAGGTAGCGCCGAGGGCGTCGTACGCTTCGTCCACCGCCGGGTCGCCGCTGGCCGATTGACCTTCCAGGCGCACCGGTTGGCCCGGCAGCTCCATGGTGTTTTGCGCGTCGTGCACGCTGCGCTGGGGATGACCAGCCTTGCCAGGCTTGGGCAGTTGCGCGGCTACGGGTGGATGGGTGGGTGGGCCAGGGTTGTGGCGTAGATTGTTCACATGGGTCAGGGTGCCGAGGGCGCTGGAGCGCTGCTGCTCGGAGCCATGGGCGATGATGCGGTTGAGGATATAAGGCGGGATGAAACCGTGGAGCGGGCGAGAGTCGATCATCAGAAAATCCTTATCTGAAATGCAGGGTCGATACCCATGTGAACCGAAGTGGCCGTTGCGGTTCCCTTTACCGCAAAAGGTTGCCTGTCGCGCAGATTTCTGCGAAAACCCCGCGCCTGGATCACACGGGAAAGAAGCCATGTTTGAAGAGCTGCAAATCATCGACCTGGAAGAGGGCGACGGTAAAAGCGTAGTCAAAGGCGCGCTGATTACCACCCAATATCGCGGCACCCTCGAAGACGGTACGGAGTTCGATTCATCGTACAGCCGCGGCAAGCCGTTCCAATGCGTGATCGGCACGGGCCGTGTCATCAAGGGCTGGGACCTCGGACTCATGGGCATGAAGGTTGGCGGCAAGCGCAAATTGTTGGTGCCGGCCCACCTGGCCTACGGCGAAAGGTCCATGGGCGCCCACATCAAGCCCAACGCCGATCTCATTTTTGAAATCGAGTTGCTGGAAGTCCTGACGCGGGACGATTGATGGCGCTTTTATTGATTACCGATCGCTGAACAGCGGGATGCGTCCATTGGCGGAGGGGCGGTAGCGCCAGGACAACTGATTCAGGCCCGGGTGGCGTTCCAGAATGGCACCCAGCGTCGCGTGGGCGATGTTCAGCGCCAAGGCCTGGCCTGGGCATTCGTGGCGGCCGCTGCCAAAGCTGAAACTTCGCCGATTCGGGCGATCCAACAGCAGGACGTCCGGTTGCGGATTGAGTTGCGGGTCGCGGTTGGCCGAGGCCAGCAGCACCAGGACCCCATCGCCTTGCTGCAGGGTTCTGCCGAGTATTTCGCAGGGCGCGGCAACGAAGCGTCGGGTGTTCTGCACCGCGGGGTCGAAACGTTGGACTTCGGCCAGTAACGGGCTGATTTGGGTGGGGTCGTCGCGAAGCAGGTGATGTAGCGCGGGATCACGGATCAACGCCACCAACGCGTTGCCGATCAGGCCGGCCGTGGCTTCATGGGTTTGCGAAAGCAAGCCGATCAGGTTGGCGATCCGACTGTCCGCATCACTGTCTTCGAAGCCCCGGCAGACGCCGTTCAACAACGAACTGTCCTGCGCGACGATCCGCTCCTGGAAAAGCCTCGCCAATTGTTCGCTGGCCCGGTGCGCAGCCTCCAGTTGCGGGGCTTGGCTCAGGGGTGACAGGCAGGCGACGAAATCACCTGTCAGCTCGCTGAGCAGGTGACTGTCCGTCGGATTGAAACCCAGCAGTTGCGCCACCACGCTGACGGGGCCGATGAATTGCGCCTGGTGTACGCCCTCGGCGCCATTCCTGAGCAAACGCGCCTTGACCAACGCCTCGACCTGCCTGGGATCAATATCCTGCAACCTCGGCGCTATCGCCGCCCTCGGGCAGCGTTGTCGTTCACCTTCGTTCATCCGCATCAGGCGCCCGAATACCTTGCCCGCGGGCCCGTCTGCAATCGCCTTCGGCACCGGTTCGTGGGCGGGGCGCACATGGCAGTCGGGGTGATGCAAGACGGCGCACACGGCTTCGGCGCTGCTGGCTACCCAGAGGTTAAGGTGTGGGTCGAAGTGCAGTCCGCCGCTGGCGCGAAGGGTCGCGTAGTAAGGGTAGGGATCGGCGTGTGTCGCGGCGGTGATCGGGTCCATGATGGGCTGCCTCGTTCATGCGGGGAAAGTGCTGCTACTCTCTCCAATCGATGCATGGCTTGATTCGTCCGGGAGCGAAATATGAACGCAGAGCAACATGATGTGGGCGTGTCCCAGGTGGCCGCGGCCATTGCCGAACCGGCCCGGACCCGAATGCTCTGCGCGCTGATGGACGGCCACGCCCGGACCAGCACGGAGCTGGCGAGCATCGCCGAGGTCAGCGCCTCCACCGCCAGCGCCCACTTGACGAAGCTCAAGGAATTGGCCCTGGTGCGCTTGCATGTGCAGGGTCGTCATCGCTATTACAGCCTCGCCGACAAACGTGTGGCCCAAGCACTTGAAGCGTTGATGGTGATTGGTCAGAACGCCGCGCCGACGTTCTCCCCGCGCACGCCGGATCGCTTGCAGTTTGCCCGCACTTGCTACGACCACATGGCCGGCACGCTGGCGGTGCGGTTGCATGATCGCTTGCTCGAAGCCGGGTGGCTGATCGATGTGGATGGACAGGGGTATCGGTTGAGTGAATCGGGTGAGGCGCTGTTCGAGAGCATGGGCGTTGATGTGCAGGCGTTGGCGGCTCAACGGCGCCGGTTCGCCTGCCCGTGCCTGGACTGGAGCATGCGTCGACCGCACCTGGGCGGTGCCTTGGGGGCGGCATTGCTGCAACTGGCGATCAAGCGCAAATGGGTGGTCCAGGACCTGGACAGCCGGGCGCTGGGGTTGACGGCCGGTGGTCGCCGGGAAATGGCAGGGCGGTTTGGGGTCAGTGCCGATATCG
>NZ_VDLV01000016.1:0-15613 GCF_013608025.1 Pseudomonas brassicacearum subsp. neoaurantiaca
TCCGGGGCGCTGTCGATCTTGTCGAAGTCAACCTTGGCCGAACCGAAAACTTCGGAGCAGACGCGGGTCAGAGCAGCGGTCAGGGTAGTTTTACCGTGGTCAACGTGGCCGATGGTGCCAACGTTGACGTGCGGTTTGTTCCGTTCAAATTTTTCTTTAGCCACGACAATTAACTCCTAGCTTAAAGGGGCTGGATCAGCCTTGCTTTTTGGTAACAGTCTCGACGATATGCGACGGAGCTGTATTGTATTTTTTGAATTCCATAGAGTAGCTTGCGCGACCCTGAGACATGGAGCGAACGTCGGTTGCGTAACCGAACATCTCACCCAACGGAACCTCGGCGCGGATAACCTTGCCGGAAACCGTATCTTCCATACCCAGAATCATGCCGCGACGACGGTTAAGGTCGCCCATGACATCACCCATGTAGTCTTCAGGCGTAACGACTTCTACCGCCATGATAGGTTCCAGCAACTCACCACCGCCCTTCTGGGCCAGTTGCTTGGTAGCCATGGAAGCAGCCACCTTAAACGCCATCTCGTTGGAGTCGACGTCGTGGTAAGAACCGTCGAACACGGTCGCCTTCAGGCCGATCAGCGGATAGCCGGCAACTACGCCGTTCTTCATCTGCTCTTCGATACCCTTCTGGATCGCCGGGATGTATTCCTTCGGAACCACACCACCTACGACTTCGTTCAGGAATTGCAGACCTTCCTGACCTTCGTCAGCAGGAGCAAAACGGATCCAGCAGTGACCGAACTGGCCACGACCGCCGGACTGGCGAACGAACTTGCCTTCGATTTCACAGCTCTTCGTGATGCGCTCACGATAGGAAACCTGAGGCTTACCGATGTTGGCTTCGACGTTGAACTCACGGCGCATCCGGTCAACCAGGATGTCCAGGTGCAGCTCGCCCATGCCGGAGATGATCGTCTGACCAGTCTCTTCATCAGTCTTGACGCGGAAAGACGGGTCTTCCTGAGCAAGTTTGCCCAGAGCGATACCCATTTTTTCCTGGTCATCCTTGGTCTTGGGCTCAACGGCAACCGAAATAACCGGCTCCGGGAAGTCCATGCGAACCAGGATGATTGGCTTGTCAGCGTTGCACAAGGTTTCACCAGTGGTGACGTCCTTCATGCCGATCAAGGCCGCGATGTCGCCAGCGCGCACTTCCTTGATTTCTTCACGGGCGTTTGCGTGCATCTGCACCATACGACCCACACGCTCTTTCTTGCCTTTTACCGAGTTGATCACGCCGTCGCCGGAGGCCAACACGCCCGAGTAAACTCGAACAAAGGTCAAGGTACCCACGAATGGGTCGGTAGCGATCTTGAACGCCAAGGCCGCGAACGGCTCGTCATCGCTTGCGTGACGCTCCATTTCCTCTTCCTCGTTATCAGGGTTGGAACCCTTGATAGCAGGAATGTCGGTTGGAGCAGGCAGGAAGTCGATCACGGCGTCGAGAACCAGGGGAACACCCTTGTTCTTGAAGGAAGAACCGCAAACAGCCAGAACGATCTCACCAGCGATAGTACGCTGACGCAGAGCGGCCTTGATTTCGTCGTTGGTGAGTTCTTCACCCTCGAGGTACTTGTTCATCAGCTCTTCGCTGGCTTCGGCGGCTGCCTCAACCATGTTGCTGCGCCATTGCTCAGCTTCTTCCAACAGCTCGGCAGGAATTTCCTTGCGAACAGGAACCATGCCCTTGTCGGCATCATTCCAGTACACAGCCTGCATGTTGATCAGGTCGATCTGGCCCTGGAAGTTGTCTTCCGAACCGATAGCGAGCTGGATAGGCACCGGAGTGTGACCCAGACGCTGCTTGATCTGACCGATTACGCGCAGGAAATTGGCACCAGCACGGTCCATCTTGTTTACGTAAACAAGACGTGGAACGCCGTATTTGTTGGCCTGACGCCATACGGTTTCCGACTGAGGCTCAACACCCGAAGTACCACAGAACACAACGACAGCGCCGTCGAGTACGCGCAGGGAACGCTCAACTTCAATGGTGAAGTCTACGTGGCCCGGGGTATCGATAACGTTGAAGCGGTGCTCGTGCGGGTACTGCTTCTCGGAACCTTTCCAGAAGGCGGTGATAGCAGCAGAAGTAATGGTAATACCACGCTCCTGCTCCTGCACCATCCAGTCTGTGGTCGCGGCGCCGTCATGCACCTCGCCCATTTTGTGACTTTTGCCGGTGTAAAAAAGGACGCGCTCGGTGGTGGTGGTTTTACCAGCATCCACGTGAGCAACGATACCGATGTTACGGTAGCGGTTAATCGGTGTAGTACGAGCCATAAAGCCCTCGCAAATTGAGTGACGCTAAAATTAGAAGCGGTAGTGCGAGAAAGCCTTGTTGGCTTCAGCCATACGGTGCACGTCTTCACGCTTCTTAACTGCAGCACCTTTACCTTCAGCAGCGTCCAACAGTTCACCAGCCAAACGCAGGGCCATGGACTTCTCGCCGCGCTTGCGGGCGAAGTCTACCAGCCAGCGCATTGCCAGGGCGTTACGACGGGAAGGACGAACTTCGACCGGAACCTGGTAAGTAGCACCGCCTACACGGCGCGACTTCACTTCGACCAGCGGAGCGATGGCGTCGAGAGCTTTCTCGAAGATTTCCAGGGGATCGCTGTTCTTGCGTTCCTTAACTTTGTCCAGTGCGCCATAAACGATACGTTCGGCAACGGCTTTCTTGCCGCTTTCCATAACGTGGTTCATGAACTTGGCGAGAATCTGGCTTCCGTATTTCGGATCGTCCAGAATCTCACGTTTGGCTGCTACGCGACGTCTTGGCATGATAAGCCCTCAAGCGGTCTTCAGGTTAGCCCGGGACAGCGGATGCGTGCCCGACCTTACTCTTATCGACTCAATAAAAATGAAAAACTGCAAAACGACCGATTACTTCGGACGCTTGGTACCGTACTTCGAACGACCCTGGTTACGACCTTTAACGCCGGAAGTATCCAAAGAACCGCGAACGGTGTGGTAACGAACACCTGGCAAGTCTTTTACACGACCGCCGCGGATCAGTACCACGCTGTGCTCTTGCAGGTTGTGGCCTTCACCACCGATGTACGAGGAAACCTCGAAACCGTTGGTCAGACGCACACGGCATACTTTACGCAGTGCCGAGTTAGGTTTTTTCGGCGTGGTGGTATACACACGGGTGCATACGCCACGACGTTGCGGGCAGTTCTGCAGCGCAGGCACGTCGGATTTCTCGACGATACGCTTACGCGGCTGACGTACCAGCTGGTTGATAGTTGCCATCTACTAGCTCCACTGTTGTCTTGCGACGCTATTGTCTTGCAAGAAAAGCAAAATGGCAGGAACGAATTCCCGCCAAATTTAGGGGATCAAGAGTCTAAAGAGGATCTTGTCCCCAGTCAAGGCAAGGCCCCGACCTCCCCGCCCGCCAGATCTCGACAATTTGTCTCGATCCGCCGAACGGGGTGACCAGGGCCAGGCACTTAATCAACGCCGAACTCAGTTACCGCTCGAGTTCAGTGCTTCGGTCAGTGCAGCTTCCACTTCACTGGCGCTTACGCGCAACGGCTTGTCTGCATCACGGCGACGCTTGCGCTCGCTGTGATAGGCCAAACCGGTACCAGCCGGGATCAGACGACCCACGACCACGTTTTCTTTCAGGCCGCGCAGGTAATCGCGCTTGCCGGTTACCGCCGCTTCGGTCAGTACGCGGGTGGTTTCCTGGAAGGAAGCCGCCGAGATGAACGATTCGGTGGACAACGACGCCTTGGTGATACCCAGCAGCACGCGAGTGAACTTGGAGACGAACTTGTCTTCGGTCGCCAGGCGCTCGTTTTCCACCAGCACGTGAGTCAGTTCCATCTGGTCGCCCTTGATGAAACTCGAGTCGCCGGATTCAGCAATCTCGACCTTACGCAGCATCTGACGCAGGATGGTCTCGATGTGCTTGTCGTTGATCTTCACGCCTTGCAGACGGTAAACGTCCTGGATCTCGTTCACGATGTACTTGGCCAGCGCACTCACACCCAGCAGACGCAGGATGTCGTGTGGATCGCTCGGACCGTCGGAGATAACTTCGCCGCGGTTTACCTGTTCGCCTTCGAAGACGTTCAGGTGGCGCCACTTCGGAATCAGCTCTTCGTACGGATCGCTACCGTCGTTCGGAGTAATGACCAGACGGCGCTTGCCCTTGGTCTCTTTACCGAACGCGATGGTGCCGCTGACTTCAGCCAGGATCGAGGCTTCTTTCGGACGACGGGCTTCGAACAAGTCGGCAACACGCGGCAGACCACCGGTGATGTCACGGGTCTTCGAAGTTTCCTGCGGGATACGAGCGATAACATCACCGATCGCGATCCGCGCGCCGTCCGCTACACCGACCAGGGCGTTGGCTGGCAGGAAGTACTGAGCGATTACGTCAGTGCCTGGCAGCAACAGATCCTTGCCGTTGTCGTCGACCATCTTCACGGCCGGACGGATGTCCTTGCCTGCAGCTGGACGATCTTTTGCGTCGAGTACTTCAATGTTGGTCATACCGGTCAATTCGTCAGTCTGACGCTTGATCGTGATGCCTTCTTCCATGCCCACGTAGGTCACGGTACCTTTCATCTCGGTAACGATTGGGTGAGTGTGCGGATCCCACTTGGCCACGATGGCACCAGCGTCGACCTTGTCGCCTTCCTTCACCGAAATCACAGCACCGTACGGCAGCTTGTAACGCTCACGCTCACGACCGAAGTCATCAGCGATGGCCAGCTCACCGGAACGGGACACAGCCACCAAGTGACCGTCGACACGCTCAACGTGCTTCAGGTTGTGCAGGCGGACGGTACCGCCATTCTTCACCTGGACGCTGTCAGCCGCGGAGGTCCGGCTTGCCGCACCACCGATGTGGAACGTACGCATCGTCAGCTGGGTACCCGGCTCACCGATGGACTGGGCAGCGATAACGCCGACCGCTTCACCGATGTTCACCTGGTGACCGCGAGCCAGGTCGCGACCGTAGCACTTGGCGCAGATGCCGTAGCGGGTTTCGCAGCTGATCGGCGAGCGTACGATCACTTCGTCGATGCTGTTGAGCTCGATGAACTCGACCCACTTCTCGTCAACCAGGGTGCCAGCGGGAACGATGACGTCCTCGGTACCTGGCTTGAATACGTCACGGGCAATGACACGACCCAATACGCGCTCACCCAATGGCTCGACAACGTCACCGCCTTCGATGTGCGGCGTCATGACCAGGCCGTGCTCGGTGCCGCAATCGATCTCGGTCACGACCAAGTCTTGCGCCACGTCTACCAGACGACGAGTCAGGTAACCGGAGTTCGCTGTCTTCAACGCGGTATCCGCGAGACCCTTACGAGCACCGTGAGTGGAGATGAAGTACTGAAGTACGCTCAAACCTTCACGGAAGTTCGCCGTAATCGGCGTCTCGATGATGGAACCGTCCGGCTTGGCCATCAGGCCACGCATACCGGCGAGCTGACGGATCTGCGCAGCAGAACCCCGCGCACCCGAGTCGGCCATCATGTACATCGAGTTGAACGATTCCTGGTCGACTTCGTTGCCGTGGCGGTCGATGACTTTCTCTTTCGAGAGGTTGGCCATCATCGCTTTGGAAACTTCGTCGTTCGCCTTGGACCAGAGGTCGATCACCTTGTTGTACTTCTCGCCCTGGGTTACCAGGCCGGAAGCGTATTGGCTTTCGATCTCTTTCACTTCTTCGGTGGCAGCACCGATGATGCGGGCTTTTTCATCAGGGATAACGAAGTCGTTAACACCGATGGAAACGCCGGAGATGGTCGAATAGGCAAAACCGGTGTACATCAACTGGTCAGCGAAGATAACGGTCTCTTTCAGACCAACCACGCGGTAGCACTGGTTGATGAGCTTGGAGATCGCCTTTTTCTTCATCGGCAGGTTGACGACATCGAACGACAAGCCTTTTGGCACAACCTGGAACAACAGCGCACGGCCGACAGTGGTGTCGACAATACGAGTGTTGGTCACGCTGTTGCCATCACGATCGTTGACGGTTTCGTTGATCCGCACCTTGATCTTGGCGTGCAGTGCGGCTTCGCCAGCACGGAACACGCGGTCGACTTCCTGCAGGTCCGCGAATACACGACCTTCGCCCTTGGCGTTGATCGCTTCACGAGTCATGTAGTACAGACCCAATACAACGTCCTGGGACGGAACGATGATTGGCTCACCGTTGGCTGGCGACAGGATGTTGTTGGTCGACATCATCAACGCACGCGCTTCGAGCTGGGCTTCCAGCGTCAGCGGTACGTGCACGGCCATTTGGTCGCCGTCGAAGTCGGCGTTGTACGCAGCACAGACCAGAGGGTGCAGCTGGATAGCCTTACCTTCGATCAGTACCGGTTCAAACGCCTGGATGCCCAGACGGTGAAGGGTCGGTGCACGGTTGAGCAGCACTGGGTGTTCGCGAATCACTTCGGCAAGAACGTCCCAGACCTCTGGCAGCTCGCGCTCGACCATTTTCTTGGCGGCTTTGATGGTGGTCGCGAGACCACGCATTTCCAGCTTGCCGAAAATGAACGGCTTGAACAGCTCCAGGGCCATTTTCTTTGGCAGACCGCACTGGTGCAGACGCAGGGTCGGGCCTACGGTAATTACCGAACGACCGGAGTAGTCAACACGCTTACCGAGCAAGTTCTGACGGAAACGACCTTGCTTACCCTTGATCATGTCAGCCAGGGATTTCAGAGGACGCTTGTTCGAACCGGTGATAGCGCGGCCACGGCGACCGTTGTCGAGCAAGGCGTCGACCGCTTCCTGCAACATACGCTTTTCGTTGCGCACGATGATGTCCGGAGCGGACAGATCGAGCAGGCGCTTCAAGCGGTTGTTACGGTTGATCACTCGACGATACAGATCGTTGAGGTCGGAAGTCGCGAAGCGACCGCCATCGAGCGGAACCAGTGGACGCAGGTCTGGCGGCAGAACCGGCAGAACGGTCAGCACCATCCACTCTGGCAGGTTGCCGGAACCCTGGAAGGCTTCCATCAACTTCAGACGCTTGGACAGCTTCTTGATCTTGGTTTCGGAGTTGGTTTGCGGAATTTCTTCGCGCAGGCGACCAATCTCGTGCTCCAGGTCGATCGCGTGCAGCAGTTCGCGGACAGCTTCGGCACCCATGCGGGCATCGAAATCGTCGCCGAACTCTTCCAGCGCTTCGAAGTACTGCTCGTCATTCAGCAGCTGACCTTTTTCAAGGGTGGTCATGCCTGGATCGATAACGACATAGCTCTCGAAGTAGAGAACGCGTTCGATATCACGCAGGGTCATGTCCATCAGCAAGCCGATACGGGACGGCAGCGATTTCAGGAACCAGATGTGAGCAACTGGCGAGGCCAGTTCGATGTGCGCCATGCGCTCACGACGAACCTTTGCCAGCGCGACTTCTACGCCGCACTTCTCGCAGATCACGCCGCGATGCTTCAAGCGCTTGTACTTACCGCACAGGCACTCGTAATCCTTTACCGGGCCAAAGATCTTGGCGCAGAACAGGCCGTCACGCTCAGGTTTGAACGTACGGTAGTTGATGGTTTCCGGTTTTTTAACTTCACCGAACGACCACGAACGGATCATCTCAGGCGAGGCCAATCCAATACGGATGGCGTCGAACTCTTCGACTTGACCCTGGTTTTTCAGCAAATTCAGTAGGTCTTTCAAGGCCTTTCCTCCTGGCGGAGCAGAGAGCGGGCAACACAGCCCCGCTCTCGATTCGCGTCACGTGTTATTCGGTTTCCAGATCGATATCGATGCCGAGGGAACGAATTTCCTTGATCAACACGTTGAAGGACTCGGGCATGCCCGGCTCCATACGGTGATCGCCGTCCACGATGTTTTTGTACATCTTGGTCCGGCCGTTCACATCGTCCGACTTCACTGTGAGCATTTCTTGCAGAGTGTATGCAGCACCGTACGCTTCCAGTGCCCAGACCTCCATCTCCCCGAAACGCTGACCACCGAACTGCGCCTTACCACCCAGCGGCTGCTGGGTAACCAGGCTGTAAGAACCGGTAGAACGAGCGTGCATCTTGTCGTCTACCAAGTGGTTCAGCTTCAGCATGTACATGTAGCCAACGGTAACCGGACGCTCGAACTTGTTGCCGGTACGGCCGTCGAACAGCTGCATCTGGCCGCTTTCCGGCAGGTCTGCCAGTTTCAGCATGGCCTTGATTTCGCTTTCCTTGGCACCGTCGAACACCGGGGTAGCCATTGGAACGCCGCCGCGCAGGTTCTTCGCCAGATCCAGGATTTCCTGGTCGGAGAAGGTGTCCAGCTCTTCGTTGCGCCCACCGATCTCGTTGTAGATTTCGTGCAGGAACTTACGCAGGTCTGCAACCTTGCGCTGCTCTTCGATCATACGGTTGATCTTCTCGCCCAACCCTTTGGCCGCGAGGCCCAGGTGGGTTTCAAGGATCTGACCAACGTTCATACGCGAAGGTACGCCCAACGGGTTGAGGACCACATCGACCGGGGTGCCATTGGCATCGTGCGGCATGTCTTCAACCGGCATGATCACGGAGACCACACCCTTGTTACCGTGACGACCGGCCATCTTGTCGCCCGGCTGGATGCGACGACGGATTGCCAGGTAAACCTTGACGATTTTCAGCACGCCTGGAGCCAGGTCATCGCCCTGCTGCAGTTTGCGCTTCTTGTCTTCGAACTTGTCGTCCAGCAGACGGCGGCGATCAACGATGTAGGCCTGGGCCTTCTCGAGCTGCTCGTTCAGAGCATCTTCAGCCATGCGCAGTTTGAACCACTGGCCGTGCTCAAGACCGTCGAGGACTTCGTCGGTGATCTCCTGACCTTTCTTCAGGCCGGCGCCGCCTTCGGCTTTGTGGCCGACCAGGGCGGAGCGCAGACGTTCGAAAGTCGCGCCTTCGACGATACGGAACTCTTCGTTCAGGTCCTTGCGGATCTCGTCGAGCTGAGTCTTCTCGATCGACAGTGCACGAGCGTCACGCTCAACGCCGTCGCGGGTGAAGACCTGTACGTCGATGACGGTACCCTTGGTGCCGGTAGGCACGCGCAGGGAAGTGTCTTTTACGTCACTGGCTTTTTCACCGAAGATCGCACGCAGCAGTTTTTCTTCCGGAGTCAGTTGGGTCTCGCCTTTCGGAGTGACCTTGCCGACCAGGATGTCGCCTGCGCCTACTTCAGCACCTACATAAACGATACCGGCTTCGTCCAGCTTGTTCAGTGCGGCTTCACCCACGTTCGGGATGTCCGCAGTGATTTCCTCTGGGCCAAGCTTGGTGTCACGAGCCACGCAGGTCAGTTCCTGGATGTGGATCGTGGTGAATCGGTCTTCCTGAACCACACGCTCGGACAGGCAGATGGAGTCTTCGAAGTTGAAGCCGTTCCATGCCATGAACGCGATGCGCATGTTCTGGCCCAACGCCAGTTCACCCATGTCGGTGGACGGACCGTCGGCCATGATGTCGCTGCGCTGAACCCGATCACCTTTGCTCACCAGCGGACGCTGGTTGATGCAGGTGTTCTGGTTGGAGCGGGTGTACTTGGTCAGGTTGTAGATGTCGACACCGGCTTCGCCAGTTTCAACTTCGTCATCGGCAACACGAACCACGATACGGCTGGCATCGACGGAATCGATCACGCCACCACGACGAGCCACGACGCAAACGCCGGAGTCGCGAGCAACGTTACGCTCCATGCCGGTACCTACCAGCGGCTTATCGGCGCGCAGGGTTGGTACAGCCTGACGCTGCATGTTCGAACCCATCAACGCACGGTTGGCGTCGTCGTGCTCGAGGAACGGGATCAGCGACGCTGCAACCGAAACAACCTGCTTCGGCGATACGTCCATCAAGGTGACGTCTTCCGGCGCCTTGACGGTGAACTCGTTCAGGTGACGAACAGCTACCAGCTCGTCGATCAGGACCTTCTTGTCGTTCATCGTGGCCGAAGCCTGGGCGATCACGTGATCAGCTTCTTCGATGGCGGACAGGAAAACGATCTCGTCGGTGACCAGGGCGTCTTTCACCACGCGGTACGGGCTTTCGAGGAAGCCGTACTGGTTGGTGCGCGCATAGGCAGCCAGGGAGTTGATCAGACCGATGTTCGGACCTTCCGGCGTTTCGATCGGGCATACGCGACCGTAGTGAGTCGGGTGTACGTCACGAACTTCGAAGCCTGCACGCTCACGAGTCAGACCGCCTGGGCCGAGTGCGGAGACACGACGCTTGTGAGTGATCTCGGACAGCGGGTTGTTCTGGTCCATGAACTGGGACAGCTGGCTCGAACCGAAGAACTCCTTCACCGCCGCAGCCACAGGCTTGGCGTTGATCAGGTCTTGCGGCATCAGGCCTTCGCTTTCAGCCATCGACAGGCGTTCCTTGACCGCGCGCTCTACGCGCACCAGGCCAACACGGAACTGGTTCTCGGCCATTTCGCCTACGCAGCGAACACGACGGTTACCCAGGTGGTCGATGTCATCGACGATGCCTTTGCCGTTACGGATGTCGACCAGGGTCTTGAGGACCGCAACGATGTCATCCTTGTTCAGCACGCCCGAACCTTCGATCTCGGTACGACCGATACGACGGTTGAACTTCATCCGGCCGACCGCAGACAGGTCATAGCGCTCAGGGCTGAAGAACAGGTTGTTGAACAGGGTCTCGGCAGCATCCTTGGTTGGAGGCTCGCCAGGACGCATCATGCGATAGATCTCTACCAGGGCTTCCAGCTGGTTGCCGGTGGAGTCGATCTTCAGCGTGTCAGAGATGAACGGACCGCAGTCGATGTCGTTGGTGTACAGGGTCTCGATGCGAACGACCTGGGCCTTGGCGATTTTCGCCAGGATTTCGGTGGTCAGCTCGGTGTTGCACTCTGCCAGGATTTCGCCGGTGGCCGGATGCACGATGACCTTCGCGGTGGTGCGACCCAGGACGTAGTCCAGAGGCACCTGCAGCTCTTTGATCCCGGCTTTTTCCAGCTGGTTGATGTGGCGAGCGGTGATACGACGACCCTGCTCGACAATAACCTTGCCTTTGTCATCCTGAATATCGAGGACAGCGATTTCACCGCGCAGGCGCTGAGGCACCAGTTCCAGGCTGAGGTTTTCACCTTGCACGTGGAAGACGTTGGTGGTGTAGAACGCGTCCAGCACTTCTTCGGTGGTATAGCCGAGCGCGCGCAGCAGTACCGATGCAGGCAGCTTGCGACGACGGTCGATACGCACGAATACGCAGTCTTTCGGGTCGAACTCGAAGTCCAACCACGAACCGCGGTAAGGAATGATGCGCGCGGAGTAGAGCAGTTTGCCGGAGCTGTGCGTCTTGCCACGGTCGTGGTCGAAGAACACGCCCGGAGAACGGTGCAGCTGGGAAACGATTACACGCTCGGTACCGTTGATTACGAAGGTACCGTTCTCAGTCATCAGGGGGATTTCACCCATGTAGACTTCTTGCTCTTTGATGTCCTTGATCGCTTTGTTCGACGATTCTTTGTCGAAAATGATCAGGCGCACTTTTACCCGCAAAGGTACGGCGTAAGTTACACCGCGCAATACGCATTCTTTGACATCAAATGCCGGTTCGCCCAGGCGATAACCGACGTACTCCAGCGCAGCATTGCCGGAGTAGCTGATGATCGGGAAAACGGATTTGAAGGCCGCATGCAGGCCCACGTCGCGGAACTGATCTTTAGTCGCTCCCGCTTGCAAGAATTCACGATACGAATCCAGCTGGATGGCCAGGAGGTACGGCACATCCATGACGTCCGGCAACTTGCTAAAGTCCTTGCGGATACGTTTTTTCTCAGTATATGAGTAAGCCATCAGCGTTCCCCAGCTTGGTCACCTGCTTGTTTGGCCCCTCCCGACGGGAGCAGCCAGAAAATCGTGCAAACCCCATGGTTTGCGCCACCACATCGGGTGGTTACAGCTCGCAATCAGCACCGACCCAGTCGGCTGCCAATAACGGAAAAAGGCCGGTGGCAAGAGCCACCAGCCATCAGCCTGTCGCTTAACGCTCGGGCTGGAGACGCAAAGTCGATGCTTACTTCAGCTCGACTTTAGCGCCTGCTTCTTCCAGAACTGCTTTGGCTTTGTCAGCTGCGTCTTTGGCAACAGCTTCCAGAACCATGGCAGGAGCGCCGTCAACTACAGCCTTGGCTTCTTTCAGGCCCAGACCGGTCAGTTCACGTACTGCCTTGATCACGTTTACTTTCTTCTCGCCAGCTTCGGTCAGCATGACGTTGAATTCGGTTTGCTCTTCAGCAACGGCAGCAGCAACAGCTGGACCAGCGGAAGCAGCAGCAGCGGTAACACCGAATTTTTCTTCGAAAGCTTTGATCAGCTCAACAACTTCCATTACGGACATGTTGGCAACGGCTTCGAGGATGTCGTTTTGAGAGATAGTCATGAAACTAAATTCCTGAATTGGGGGACGGCCTACGCGACCATCGAAATAAACAAAAAACGCGAAAAGAGGTGTCGCGCCTTAGGCTGCGGCAGCTTCTTTCTGGTCGCGCAGTGCCGCCAGGGTACGAGCCAATTTGCTGGTGGCGCCTTGCATCACGCTCATCAGCTGGGAAATTGCTTCGTCACGGGTCGGCAGAGTCGCCAATACGTCGATCTGGTTAGCTGCGAGGAACTTGCCCTCGAACGCAGCTGCCTTAATCTCGAACTTGTCCTGACCTTTGGCGAATTCCTTGAACAAACGGGCAGCAGCGCCAGGATGTTGAGTGGAAAACGCGATCAAGGTCGGGCCGGTGAACACGTCGTTGAGGACACTGTATTCAGTGTCAGCAACAGCGCGCTTGAGCAGGGTGTTACGTACTACACGTACGTAAACGCCAGCTTCACGAGCCTCTTTACGGAGTCCGGTCATAGCGCCTACTGTTACGCCACGGGCATCAGCCACGACAGCGGACAGAGCAGCTTTGGCAGCCTCGTTGACTTCAGCGACGATGGCCTTCTTGTCTTCGAGTTTAATTGCCACGGGTTTAACTCCTGCTTGTTACCGTTTCATCCGATCGAAACCGAATGTCGTTTTGGTGTCTGATTCGGTAAGGAACCGGGAGCACCATCTGCGTAGGCTTGTGGTTTAAGACTTGCGTCGCCTACGGTCTTGGACAGCCCCCGCCAGGCAGGGACCCCAATATGTCGACTGGCGCAATCGCTTGCGCCAATCTGTGTCTTACGCGTCGAGCGAGCTCTGATCAATGATCAGACCTGGGCCCATAGTGGTGCTCAGGGTAACGCGCTTGACGTAGATACCTTTCGAAGAAGCTGGCTTGATACGCTTCAGATCAGCGATCAGGGCTTCAACGTTTTCCTTCAGCTTGACGGCGTCGAAGCCAATCTTGCCAACGGAAGTGTGGATAATGCCGTTTTTGTCGGTGCGATAACGAACCTGACCAGCCTTGGCGTTCTTAACCGCGGTGGCTACGTCTGGGGTTACGGTGCCGACTTTAGGGTTAGGCATCAGGCCACGTGGACCGAGGATCTGACCCAACTGACCTACAACGCGCATGGCATCCGGGGATGCGATCACGACGTCATAGTTCAGGTCGCCGCCTTTCATTTCAGCAGCCAGATCGTCCATGCCTACGCGATCAGCGCCAGCAGCCAGAGCAGCTTCAGCTGCTGGGCCCTGGGTGAACACCGCAACGCGAACGGTCTTGCCAGTGCCGTGTGGCAGCACGGTAGCGCTACGTACGACCTGGTCGGATTTACGTGGGTCAACGCCCAGGTTCACAGCAACGTCGAACGACTCGCTGAACTTGACAGTCGACAGCTCGGCCAGCAGAGCGGCGGCGTCTACAAAGTTGTAGGCCTTGCCTGCTTCGATTTTGCCGGCGATAGCCTTTTGACGCTTGGTCAGCTTAGCCATTACACACCCTCCACGTTAAGGCCCATGCTACGAGCAGAACCGGCGATAGTGCGCACGGCTGCATCCATATCAGCTGCAGTCAGATCCGCGTTTTTGGTTTTCGCGATTTCTTCCAGCTGAGCACGGGTAACGGTGCCAACCTTAACGGTGTTTGGACGAGCGGAACCGCTGGTCAAACCTGCAGCCTTCTTCAGCAGAACCGAAGCAGGGGTGCTTTTTGTTTCGAAAGTGAAGCTACGGTCGCTGTAGACAGTGATGATCACTGGAGTCGGCAGACCCGGCTCAAGACCCTGAGTACGGGCGTTGAAGGCCTTGCAGAATTCCATGATGTTCACGCCGTGCTGACCCAGTGCAGGACCAACAGGTGGGCTTGGGTTAGCCTGAGCGGCCTTCACTTGCAGCTTGATGTAAGCGGTAATCTTCTTGGCCATGAGGCACTCCAATTACGGGTTCGAACGCCTCGAAAGGCTCCCCGGTTGCTTGCGCGTTTATCCCAGTGACGACAAAACCCCACAGCCTTGGGCTGCGGGGTTGGGATGCCTGTTCGATCAGACCTTTTCGACCTGACTGAACTCCAGCTCTACCGGAGTAGAGCGACCGAAAATGAGCACTGCCACCTGGATCCGGCTCTTTTCGTAGTTAACTTCTTCAACCGTGCCGTTGAAATCAGCGAATGGACCATCGGTGACACGTACAACCTCACCTGGTTCAAACAACGTTTTCGGCTTCGGCTTGTCGCTACCATCAGCGACGCGACGCAGAATCGCTTCTGCCTCTTTATCAGTAATCGGCGCAGGCTTATCGGCGGTACCGCCAATGAAGCCCATCACACGAGGGGTATCCTTGACCAAGTGCCAAGTCCCTTCGTTCATATCCATCTGTACCAGCACGTAGCCCGGAAAGAACTTGCGTTCACTTTTGCGTTTCTGGCCATTACGCATTTCAACCACTTCTTCAGTGGGAACCAGAATCTCGCCAAAGCCATCTTCCATGCCAGCCAGCTTCACACGCTCTATCAGCGAGCGCATAACATGCTTCTCGTAACCCGAGTAAGCATGCACAACGTACCAACGCTTAGCCACGGGACACCCTTAGCCAACAATCAAGGAAACAAGCCAGCCGAGCAGGGAGTCGAGCCCCCACAACAGCAACGCCATTACCAGAACAACAGCCACAACGATCAACGTGGTCTGCGTGGTTTCTTGGCGAGTCGGCCATACGACTTTACGAATCTCGGCGCGAGCTTCCTTAGCGAGTACAAAGAAAGACTTGCCCTTGGCTGTCTGCAGGCCTACAAAGGCAGCTACAGCAGCAATAGCAAGCAATGCAAGTACGCGGTACAGGATCGGCGAAGCAGAAAAATACTGATTGCCAACAACGCCAACAACCACCAAAGCGACTACCACTAGCCACTTGAGCAGATCGAAGCGAGAGCCTTGAGCTTCAGCTTTAGGAGTCATCTATGAAGATCCTGTGAAAAGAAAGCCAGACACACCGAGTGAATCTGGCAGGTCAGGAGGGAATCGAACCCCCAACCTACGGTTTTGGAGACCGTCGCTCTGCCAATTGAGCTACTGACCTAAAACAAAATCAGGCCGACCATTATGCCGGCCCGAAAAAGACATTACAACTGTTTACTCGATTACTTTGGCTACGACACCAGCGCCGACGGTACGACCGCCTTCACGGATAGCGAAACGCAGGCCGTCTTCCATCGCGATGGT
>NZ_VDLV01000016.1:15623-41295 GCF_013608025.1 Pseudomonas brassicacearum subsp. neoaurantiaca
AGCGGGAGCAAGCTCCCTCGCCACAAGAGCGGTCTTCGGTGCACATTCAATGCGCCAACATATTGTGATGCACGCTGTACATGATCCACAGCGACAGCCCCACCAGCAGCGCGATCACCACGGTCGAGAACACCAGCGCCGTCACGTTCCAGCGTTGTTGCGGTGAGAAGTTCAGGTGCAGGAAGTAGATCAGGTGCACGACGACCTGAATCACCGCAAAGGCCGCCACGATGCCGGCCGTCACAGGCTTGGGCAGTGTGGGATACATCACCAGGGCGAACGGGATAACGGTGAGGATGACCGACAGCACGAACCCGGTGACGTAGGATTTCGCGCTGCCGTGGCTGGCGTCGACGCTGCCATGAAGGTTGCTCATTTACATCACTCCAAACAGATAGACCACGGTAAACACACAGATCCACACAACGTCGAGGAAGTGCCAGAACAGGCTCAGGCAGCCCATGCGGGTGGCGTTGACCGTGGTCAGGCCTTTGCGTTGAACCTGGAACATCACCACCGCCATCCAGATCAGGCCAGTGGTGACGTGCAGGCCGTGTGTGCCCACCAGCGTGAAGAAGCCGGTGAGAAACGCGCTGCGGTCGGGGCCGTAGCCTTCGCCGATGAGCTTCTGGAACTCATGGATTTCCATCCCGATAAACGCCAGGCCGAGGACGAAGGTCAGGCCGAGCCAGGCCAATACCTTCTGCTTCTGCCCGGCACTCAGCGCGAGCATGGCGAAGCCGTAGGTAATGCTGCTGAACAGCAGGATGAAAGTTTCCGTGAGGACGTAGGGCAATTCGAAAATATCGGCGGCACCAGGGCCACCGGCCACGCTTTGCCCGAGCACCGCATAAGTCGCAAACAGCGTTGCGAACAAAATGCAGTCGGTCATCAGGTAGATCCAGAACCCGAACAAGGTCATGGAGCTGGCGTCCGAATGCCCGTGTTCGGATTCCGGCGCGGTGGCGTTTGGCTGGACGAGATTGGACATGCTCAGGCCTCCGCCAACATCTTGATGCGTTGATTTTCGATGCGCGCCACCTCCTCGGCGGGCACGTAGTAGTCGATGTCGTCATCGGCGCTGCGCCAGATGACACCGCCGATGGTAGCGACGAGCCCGACGATGGCCAGCCACCAGATGTGCCATACCAGGGCAAAGCACATGATCAGGCTGAACAGACTGATAACCAGGCCCATGGCGGTGTTGCGCGGCATGTGGATGTTCTGGAAGTCGGCCTCGACGGCGGTTTTCTGGCCGCGCTCCTTCATGCCCCAATAGGCATCGATACCTTCCACCACCGGTTGCTGGGCGAAGTTATAGAACGGTGGCGGCGAAGCGGTTGACCATTCCAGCGTGCGCCCGTCCCAGGGATCTCCAGTCACGTCGCGGTTCTGGTGGCGCTGGCGAATGCTGAAGTAGAACTGCAGGATTTGGCAGCTGACCCCGCACAGGATGATGCCGACGCCGAGCAACTCCGCCAGCAGCCAGGGCTCCCATTCGGGCACGTTGAAGTGGTTCAGGCGCCGGGTCATGCCCATGAAGCCCAGGAAGTAGGACGGCATGAACGCGAAATAGAACCCGGTGATCCAGCACCAGAACGCCGCCCGGCCCAAGCGGTCGTGAAGCTTGAAGCCGAACGCCTTGGGGAACCAGTAGGTCAGGCCGCACATATAGCCGAACACCGCGCCGCCAATGATCACGTTATGGAAGTGGGCGATCAGGAACAGGCTGTTATGCAGCAGGAAATCCGCGCCGGGCACCGCCAGCAGCACGCCGGTCATGCCGCCGATGCTGAAGGTGACGATAAAGCCCACCGTCCACAGCATCGGCGTTTCAAAGCGCACCCGTCCGCGGTACATGGTGAACAGCCACGTGAAGATTTTCACCCCGGTGGGCACGGCGATGATCATGGTCATGATGCCGAAGAAGGCGTTGACGTTCGCCCCCGAACCCATGGTGAAGAAGTGGTGCACCCAGACGATGAACGACAGGATGGTGATGACAATCGTTGCCCACACCAGCGAGTGATAGCCGAACAGGCGCTTGCGGCTAAAAGTCGACGCCACCTCGGAAAAGATGCCGAACGCCGGCAGGATCAGGATGTACACCTCCGGGTGGCCCCAGGCCCAGATGAGATTGACGTACATCATCGGGTTGCCGCCCAGCTCGTTGGTGAAGAAATGCATGTCCAGGTAGCGGTCGAGGCTGAGCATGAACAACGTGGCGGTGAGGATCGGAAACGACGCAAGGATCAGCACCGCGGTGCACAGCACCGTCCAGGTGAACACCGGCATGCGGAAAAGGGTCATGCCCGGTGTACGCATTTTCAGGATGGTGACGAAGAAATTCACCCCGGTGAGCAACGTCCCGACCCCGGATATCTGCAAGGACCAGATGTAGTAATCCACCCCGACCCCGGGGCTGTAGGAAAGCCCCGATAACGGCGGATAAGCCACCCAACCGGTGCGGGCAAACTCACCGACCGCCAGGGAGACGTTCACCAACATCGCCCCGGCGACGAACAACCAGAAACTCAACGCATTGAGGAAGGGAAACGCCACGTCCCGGGCGCCGATCTGCAAGGGCACGACGACGTTCATCAAGCCCACCACCAACGGCATCGCCATGAAAAAAATCATGATCACGCCATGGGCGGTGAAGATCTGGTCGTAGTGTTCCGGCGGCAAATAGCCGGGCGAACCGTCGGACGCCATCGCCTGCTGCGTGCGCATCATGATCGCGTCAGAGAAGCCGCGCAGCAGCATCACCAGGCCGACGACGATGTACATCACACCGATGCGCTTGTGGTCCACCGAGGTAAACCACTCTTTCCACAGGTAGGTCCACTTGCGGTAGTAGGTGATGGCCGCGATGCCAGCCAAGGCGATCAGCGCCACTACGGCGAGGGTCCACATGATGATGGGCTCATCCGTCGGGATCGCCTCAAGCGTCAGTTTTCCAAACATGCTGTTCTACTCCAGGATCGTGTTACTGCCCTTGTTGACGGGCCCCGACGGGTGATTCGATGCTGCCCTGCAGGTGCTCCATGCGATGCTCGACTTCACGGGAGCGGTTCATGCCCTCGTACTTGTCGATGATGGTCTGGAACAAGTCCGGCTGGATCGAGGCGTAGTGTTCCACCGGATGCTTGACCGTGGGCCGGGCCAGTCGCGCGTAGCTGTCCTTGTCCAGCCGCCCCTGCCCTGCCCGCACGTCAGCGACCCACTTGTCGAAGCCCGCCGCGTCGGTGGCCAGGGTCCGGAAGTGCATGTCGGAAAAACCCGGGCCGTTGTAGTTGGCGGCAATGCCCCGGTACTCGCCGGCTTCGTTGGCGATCAGGTGCAACTGGGTCTGCATGCCGGCCATGGCATAGATCTGCCCGCCCAACGCCGGAATGAAGAAGGAGGTCATGGCGCCGTCGGACGTCACGCGAAAGTTCACCGGCGTGTCCAGCGGCATGGCCAGTTCATTGACCGAGGCGATGCCCAGTTCCGGGTAGATGAACAGCCATTTCCAGTCAGTGGCTACGACCTGCACCACCAACGGCTTCACGTCGGAATCCAGCGGCTGATAAGGGTCGAGCGCATGGGTCGACTTCCAAGTGACCACGCCCAGAATGATGATGATCACCAGCGGCACGCCCCAGACCACGGTTTCGATCTTGCGCGAGTGCGCCCACTCCGGCGTGTATTTCGCCTTTGTGTTGGAGGCCCGGTACTTAACGGAAAAGATGAACGCCATGACAATCACCGGCACCACCACCAGCAACATCAACAGCGTCGAGAGAATGATCAAGTTGCGTTGGTCAACGCCGACCTGTCCCTTGGGATTGAACAACACCATGTCGCAACCGCCGAGCAACAGCATCCCGCCGACCAGCAACAACCTTGATACGTAACAAGGCAGTCGAGTTCGCATGTCTTGGGCTTCGCTTATGGGTTGTTTGTCAGTTGCCGCGCGATCTTGTCTTTGATCGACAGGCGCTGCTCCTTGAGTTTGCGGAGGTCGTCACCCTCGACGTTGCCCGCCGAAATCGATTCGGCCGCCAACACTTGGTTATCCACATCCGTGTATTCATCGAGCAGGCAATCAAGCTCCGGGTCTTGCTGGCGCCGCTGTTGAACCGTCTCTTTGCTGCAATTCAAATCCTGGTAAAGATCGTGAGAAGCAGGCATGGCCTTCTCCTTTCAGCAGTGTTGTTGGGTACACGATTTTTAGAATTGGCCCCCACGCCTTAGTTGAAAGAAACATCCTGATACGGTGACGAACGGCATCGCTGATAAAAAAAAGCCCACGAGACGTGGGCAAAGGGAAAGCTGTCATTGGCATGCAGTGGTCAGGAGGATTGTCTACCGGCGGCCGAGGGCGTGGCCGTGGAATCAACCCGCACCGTACGCGACTGAAGTATTGCCTTCTCCCACTCCCTGGCATCGTGGCTGCAAAAAATTTCGACGTGCCCGTCCTGGACCCGCGCCAGTTCCCGCAGGCGATTTTGATTGCGCATCCGTGCCGAGCGGTAGGTGTCCATCATGTATTGATAGAACTTCAGGCCCGGCGGGCAACGGCGCTCGGCTTGATGGACTTCATCGTGAAAAAAATACGCGTCGCCGGCATGCAGCATCCAACCGTCAGGCGTGCGCAGGGCGATCCCGGCGTGACCGGCGGTATGCCCTTGCAGCGGCACCAGGAAAATGTCCTCTTCTTCGGCACCAATCAGCGCTCGCACCGAATCGAAACCGAACCAGGTGTCGCCGTCCGGGGCGTAGAACTCCCAGTTATCGACGCCCTGCCACTGGCGCGCCTCGAACCGGCGGCGACTGATCCAGCTGTCAGCCGAGCGTGCCGCCGCCATTTCGTCGCGCATGACGTGCACGCGTGCCTGGGGAAAATCCTGCAGCCCGCCCGCGTGATCGAAATCCAGATGCGTCAGCAGGATGTGCCGCACGTCGTTGGCATCGAAACCTAGGCGCCGCACCTGCTCCAAGGCAGTGAGGCGATGTTCGAACTTGATGTTGTTGAATGCCCGGAAAAATCGACTCAATCGCTCGGGGGTCTGTACATCCCGCTGTCCAAAACCAGTGTCCACCAGCACCAGGCCGTTGTTGTCGGTCTCTATCAACAGGCAATGACACACCAGGCACGCCGTCAGCCCTCGGCTGTAACCGTCGAACAACTTCCCGCCCACCGGGCACATGCAACCGCAGTTCAGGTGGTGGATATGCATGGAGGCCTCCTGCACGAATGGCGCGTCGATTTCCGGTTTTTAATGGACTCTTTGAAATCGACCGGAAGGCGACAGGCGCAATTCCGCGAAGGCGACAGGCGGTGCCGATGCTCGGGCAAAGATACTTGTGGGAGCGAGCTTGCTCGCGATAGCGGCGGGTCAGTCGACATAGATATCAACTGGTCCACCGCTATCGCGAGCAAGCTCGCTCCCACAGGGTTCTCTTTCTATACCGGGGGAAATCAGTCGAGGATCAAATGCGGCAAAAACCGGCTGGAGTCCTTAGTGATCAGGCTGTTGTCTTCCCGCACGCCGATGCCGGCCGCCTGGTCGCCGATGACCCAGGAGCCGATCAGCGTGTAGCTGTCGCCAAAGCGTGGCAGTGGCGCGAATTCCTGAAGGATGAACGGCGCGTCGGTATACGGGCCGTCTTCCTTGACGATCAAGCCGTCAGCGGTCTGTAACTCGATGTTGGCGCCTTCCCGGGAAAAGAACGGCTTGCGCACCCAGCCCTTGGGCACCGCTTTGCTGATGTCGCTGTCCAGGTGGGCGGCGAGCAGGTTCGGGTGGCCTTTGTTGAACTCCCACAGCAGCGGCAGGATGCCTTTGTTGGAGATGATCGACTTCCAGGCAGGCTCAAAAAACTGCGTATCGCACTGGGCAATCGCCTCGCCAAACGGCTCGTGGAAGATGAACTCCCAGGCGTGCAGCTTGAACAGGTGCGGAATCCAGCGCTCTTCCAGATCGACGAAGCGTCCGTCGCTGTTGAGGCCGATGTCTTCGATATCGATGTGCCGCGATTCGATGCCGACTTTTTCCGCGATCAGGCGCAAGTAGTCCGTGGTGCCCTTGTCTTCCACCGAGCCTTTCATCGAGGCGAAATAAAACGGCTCGGTGAGCTGCAACTGGGCGAAGGCCTGGTGCAGCTTGGTGTCGATGCTGTTGAACTGGTCGGCATGGGCCGGCAGCATGCCGCGCTCGATGCATTGCTCCAACCAGCCCCACTGGAACGCCGCCGCCTCGTAGAGGCTGGTCGGCGTGTCGTAGTTGAGTTCCAACAGCTTGGCCGGGCCCGAGCCGTTATAGGAGAAATCCATGCGCCCATACAGGTGCGGGTGGCCTTCCAGCCATGAGGTACGCACCAGGTCGAAGAACGGCGCGGGAATGCTCAGGCGCTCCAGCAACTCTTCGCTCTGGACCACGCGCGCCACGAGGTCCATGCACATCTCATGGAGCTCGGTGGTCGGGTCTTCCAGGTCGTCCTCGATCTGCTTGAGGGTGAACTGGTAGTACGCGCTTTCGTCCCAATAGGGTTCGTCGTCGATGGTGTGGAACAGAAAGCCGAGCTGCTCGGCGGTCTGTTTCCAGTCAGGACGCTCTGCGCACTGGATCTTCTTCATGGCGCTGGTTCCTCAACCGCCGGAGCTGCTGGAACCGCCCCAACCGCTGCGGGCGCTGGAGCTGCTGCCGAAACCACCGCGAGACGTGGACGAAGCGACGGACATCGCCTTGCTGGTCTTGATGGAATCGGTGTAGCTGCCGTACCGCGCCTGGTTGGACTTGTTGAAGGTCGAGCCCTTGGATACCCGCTGGCTGAGCGTCGAAGACCCGTAATCGCCACGATCATCGCGGTAGCGGTAGACCGGCTCGGAGTAATAACTGCTGCGGTTGCCGCTCAACATATTGCCGATCAGCATGCCGGTCAGCAGATTGCCGAAGCCCGAACCACCAACGTTCGCTTCCGAAGGCGGCAACTGGGCCCGGGCTGCATCGACCTCGGACTGCGTGACTTCGCCATCGGCGTTCAGCTCGAAACCACCCAGCTTGGGAAGGAACTTGCCGGCCGAGTCCTGCTGGCACCAATCGGGCACGAAGTCGGCATCGCAATCGGCCTTGCTATCGTATACCGGCGCGATGCGACGATGCTCACCCATGGCAGTCATGTAGGCGGTGGAGCAAATATCCACCGGCAGCTTTTCATCGACACATTGCTGGACGGACTGGAAGTTGTACTTCTTCTGCAACTTGTAGGTTTTTTCCGTTGGCCCACAGCCGGATATCGCCAGGGCGACCGACGCGGCCAGCGAGAGCTGGACGTACTTGCTTCGTTTCATCGGGATCTCCGTGGCGCAATCAGTTCGTGGAAGGCGTCATGCACGCGGCGTTCAACATGCCGACGCTGATGGCCACGGCGGCGATGTAGATTCCCGCGGCGATTTCACCGTTTTTGATGCGCGCGGAAGCGCCCTTGAGCACCAGGCTGGTGACCAGGAACGCCAGCAACTGAACGACCGCGGCTATCACCGCCCAGACGACGAAGTCCAGCATGCTGATCGAGTAGGCGATCACGTTGCTGGCCGGGATGGCGAAACCGATGACGGCGCCGCCCAGGGCGATGGCCGCGGCCACGTTGCCGGAACGGATCAGTTCGAATTCCTTGTGCGGCGTGACGCGTGTGTAGATGAACTGGAACAGCGCGAACAGCACGGCGGCGCCGAGGATGTACATGACAAAGCCAAGCACGGCGGCTTTGTTCAGGGAAATGGAGAGCGCTTCAAGCATGGACTTCTTCCTTATTCAAAAAGTGTTCAGGTCAGTGGTGTACAGGGAAATACCCAGCGAAGTACTCAGGCTGACGGTGCCTTCGGCGTCCTCTTCGACGGAGAACAGCAGGAACTCCCGGCGATCCGTCAGGCCGGTGTCACGGGCGTACAACATCGAACGGTGCTCGACGGTGTAGGACTCGTCCGGATTGCTTACGCGCTCGCTCAGCGTTACCAATTCTGTCTGGCCCGCCTCGGTGCCCCATTCGCGGGTGTACTCGACGCCGTCGTGGGTGTAGGTCGGCAGGCCGATCAGGCTTTCCGGGCCGGCCAGGCGACGCAGTTCGGCTTCGCTGTTGATCGTGACGTAGCTGAGGTAGTTGAACAGGATCACCGATTCGACCTGCCCGGCGGTGTCGCCACTGGTGTGCACTTGCAGCCAGTAGTCTTCGTCGTTCATGTAGCAGCGCGACAGCCAGTTCGACTGTCCGAGGTCGACGACGCCCAGGCTCCAGATCTGTTGGTTGGCCGGAATCACCACGGCGCTGTTGCCGTCGAGCAGCAATTTGAGCGTGGCATCGAACATGACTTGCTTGCCGGAGGCCAGGCCCAGCGGCCCAACGATCGGCGTGTTGGCTGTCGTGTTCGCGTTCGGGGCCTCAAGCCCCATCAACTGTTTAAACCACCCCATGGGAAATGTCCTTGAGACGCGTGGAAGCGATGTAGAAAAGTTCGCCGCCCATGACGCGGGTGGCGCCAGGCGGGTTGATCGACGGATGTCGGTCGCCCTTGGCACGGTAGCCGATCAGCGTAGCGTTGTGCTGCTCCTTCAACCGGGTATAGAGGTCGCCGAAGCTCGCTTCGAACGCCTCGGGCAGTTTCATCAGGTACTGGGTGGCACCTTGGCCTACGCAGAGCAACTCATTGATGACCACTGACGAGCCCGGGTCCTGGGAAGCACGCACGAGCATTTCGATCGCCATGCTCGAGGTGCATTCCAGGCTCGGCGCGTAGGCGCTGGCGAGTGCGGCCACTTCGCTGTCATTGAAATGGGCAACCACATGCCCAACAGGCCCCAGTCGGTTGACCGCCAGCACGGTGGCCAGGGTCAGGTCGTCGGAATGGGTGCGCACCAGCACGCGTTCGGCGCCCGGCACGCCGGCACGCCGGCACGCTGCAACAGGGCGACGGAAGACAGGCTGTCGCCCCTGATGTACGTGGCCTTGCCGGGCATGGGATTTTCTTCGAGATTGCAATCGCAGATGACGATCAGGTTGTCATTGGACGTTTCGTCCTGCAGCAGCAGTTCGATGACCCGCTCGCTGGAAGCGCCCTCCCACCCGATAAGCACCGTGTGGCCGACCTTGCCGGTGAAATCGCCTTTGCCCTTCATGCCTTTTCTCCATACATCGATGACGCTGCTGGTGGTTTTGCCGATGACCGTCGTCAACAGGGCAATGCCCCCGAGCATGATCCAGGTCGCCACGAAAATTCGCCCGGCGGATGTCTGGGGCAACAGGTCGCCATAGCCGACGGTGAGCGTGGTGGTGAGATAGAAGTAGATAAACGTGGCGGCGGTGATGAGGTGCTGCTCGCCCAGCAGCACCAGGCCGATCCAGGCCGTAGACAGGTGCACGCCCAGCGCAATGGCCAGCCCCGCCCAACCGAAGCGATGGAAGAAGGACGCCGCGTACGTGCGCAACAGAAGAAAAATCGACATCTCGTCCCTGACTCCGTGGGGCTTGGTTCCTGGCGGGCTAATCGCTCTGGCATCAAAGTGCTCGAGCGTAGTGGCCGGACAGCATTAAACCTGCTGTGGGGCTTGGATAGAATACCTTGGCGACAATAAATCCGATGAGCAGGCCGGCCAGGCACAGCCCTTGTGGCGAGGGGATTTATCCCCGCTGGGTTGCGAAGCAGCCCTAACCTGACACCTCGGTGTGTCAGTTAGTTAGCGTTTGCTGCTTTTTGGGGCCGCTTCGCAGCCCAGCGGGGATAAATCCCCTCGCCACAGGTTTTGTGCTCGGCCTGCCTTGCTTGATCAGGCCGAACCGATTTACTCAGCCGATTTTTTCTTCAGGCGTTCCAGGATCGCGTTGGCGCTGCCTTCGTTCGGCGTGATGCCGGCATCGCGCAGCTTGCGTTCCAGGTCGGAGCCGGTCGAAGCCTCGGCCAGTTCGTCCTGGGCTTGCAGTTCAGCGGCACGCTGTTGTTGCTTGGCCTGCAGGCGGTTGAGCGTACCAACGGCGGTTTCCAGCTTGCCATTGGCGCCGCCACTGGCGATCGAGGCGCTGACCTGGGCCTTCTGCACGCTTTCCCGGGCCTTGGCCATGTCCACTTGCTGGCGCAGACTCTTGATGCGGCTTTCGGCCTTGGTGATGTCTTTGCGCATGTTGTCCGCGTAACCGCCGAACTCGGTCGCGTGCTTCTGCTCGGCGTCCAGTTCGTTGGTTAGGGTCGAAATGGCTTCGGCCACTTCCAGCGCCAGGTCTTCGCGGTTGGCCTGGATCGCGGCCAGGGCCTTGGCTTCCAGGTCCTTGATCTTGGCGTTGTATTCGCCGACGCGATCGGTCGCCAGCTTGTGCTTGGCCATGATGGTGACCAGCTCGCGCTTGGCGTTGGCCAGCGCGGTGTCGGCATCGCGGATTTCCTGGTCGAGGATGCGCAGGGCCTGTTGGTCGACGATCGATTCGCCGACTTCGTTGGCACCGCCACGCAGTGCGGTGAACAACTTGCTCCAGATGGACTGAGTCATTGGATGGTTCCTATTCGGCGAATTAGATGAAGAAGCGTTCGAAGGCTTCGCTGGCGCGCTGGACGTTGTCGACGAGGGTTTTGACCTCGGTGACCACGTTGGTCAGGCTGGAACCTGCGCTCAGGGAGCCGAACATGTTGTAGACAACTTGCCCGTTGGGCATGGACTCGATGCCGATGGACGACAGCGGGAACATTTCCCGGCTGCGCAACACCGCGTCGTTGAAGGCCGCGACGTCGTTGATCGACTCGACATCCACCAGCACGGTATCGACGATGATCTGGTCGCCGACCACGGCGATGTAGATCGGCAAGCCACCGAAGTCATTCATTTCCAGCTTGATGCTGGACTCGGCGCCTTGGACGAGGGAAAGGGTGATGTCGTTCGAGGTCACTTCGTCCAGGGCCTGAAGGGCGCTGTAGAGGCGATCGATGTTCCAGTTATTACCTGCGCTCATGTAATCCTCCGACATGAATGGGCCAGCCAGAATCGGTTGGCGTAGCTGTTTCTCCATTTGCTTGAGCAGGCTTCGGTTTTCAGGAAGCACCCAAGTCTCGTGTTTCACATACCCGGCGGCACTCAGGCCCGCGCGCATCTGCTTCATGTAGAAGCTCGATGGTTTTTTCGCGGAGGGTTTGGCGCGCTCTCCCGTGCGGCTGGCTGAATCGGTCACAGACCCGTCGTCCGGGTCTGATGGAGAGCTGGTTGGCATGGTACTGACCCCACTGTGAAAAACTCACGCGTGAGAAACACTACAGGCAACTTCGAGACCTCACAATAGCTCACGCGTGAGATTTTTATTCGTCACAAATGCTGACGCCCCCACAGGCGTTTTTGTGCTTGGTCCACTGGCACACCGCTCTTGTGGCGAGGGAGCTTGCTCCCGCTGGGCTGCGCAGCAGCCCCAAGCAGCCAATACGATCAGCCTGACACTCCGCGGTGCTTGTTTTGGGGCCGCTTCGCAGCCCAGCGGGAGCAAGCTCCCTCGCCACGGGGCCACAGCATGCGGAGTTACGGGTAGCTAAAGCTCTTGACCAACGTCAGCTCGCCCACCGCCCGCATCGGCACCACGAAGGTCTCCATCTTCTCGCTCGGCGTGCCTTCTTCGGTGATGACGGTGACTTTCGCCGTGGTCAGGGCTTGTTGCGCTTGCTCCACTTGTTCGCCGTCACCCTCTTCATCCTCATCACCGCTATACCCGCCGCCGTAGTAATTGACGTAGACCAGGTACTGGCCTTTGATCGGCGCAGGCATGGCGAAGATTTCCGGGCCATAGCCGGTGGTAACGTCGACGTCGAGAGCAGCGCCGTTGGGAGCGGCGCGGTCGCCGTACCAGATGTGCGCGCCATCGGGCGTCACGAGGTGCAGGTCCAGGTCGGTGCCGTCGCTGTCCCAGGTCAGCAACACCCGCAACTTGGCCGGGGTGGCGCCGCCGCTGGTGTTGAGGAATTGCGTGCGGTGGCGCTGCTGGCCATCGGCACTGCGGACTTCAACGCTGTTGCTGCCATTGGGAAAGGAGAATGGCCGGTCGAAGCGGCCTTCCTCGTCAACCTTCAACGGCAGGCTAACGCCGTTGACGATGAGCTGACCCGGCTCGCCAGTATCCTTCGGCGTGCCTTTGATCTGGCCGCTGATGCGCGCCGTGTTCGCCTGGCCTGGCGGCGTATTGACCGACGAGGCCGGGTAGTTGACGGTCTGGCTGAAGCTTTCGCCTTCGCCACCCGGCGCACCGCTGCGCCAGCCGCCAATCGGGGTGTCGAGCTTGATGGTGTCAGCGGCGATGGCCGGCGGCAACGCGGTCAGGGCGCAGAGCAACAGCAAGACCTGTGGATAACGGAGTGTCATGGTCTATTCCAGCAAGAGGTGACGGGCGAGCCCTTCGATATAGGTTTCGTCCTGGCCGTTGGGGTGAGCTTCAAAGGCCAGGTGCAGATATTCATGAGTCAGGTCGAGGCGGTCTTGCAGCGACAGCACGCCGCGCACATAGATGCGCTGGCGCTCGCGGTCGACGTATGGCCGACCGAAGGCGACGCGGCACACCGCGAAGGCACTGATCTCGTTGTAGCCGACTTCGCTTTCCAACCGCTGGCGCCAGCCCCGTCGCTGTTTCAGCAACCACTCCTGGGCGGCAGGCAGGGCTTCGCAGGACGCCACCGGGTTGTCCCAACGGCTGAGGCTGGCACGCGGATAGGCGTGCAGCAGGATCGCGTCGTAACGCTGGCCGCCGTTGGCTTGCTCGACGGCCTGGGCCCAGGACAACTTGTCCGGGCCGGGTTGATCGGAGTGGTAAGTCACATCGGTGCCGGCCAGGACCAGGTCGCTCGTCCACGCGGCAATCGCTCGGGTTTCAGGCGCTGCCGGACGCGGCGCGACGCGCTGGCGATGGCTGCTGTCGTCGATGCTCAGGCATTCGCCGTTGCGCTGAGCGTTTTGCAACAGGTAGGTGCGGATCGCCACGGCCAATGCCTTGGCCGCTTCGGCGGGTTCGGCCTTGGCTTCGCGCTGCAGGACTCGGGCGACATACTCCTCCCGGTCCAACCGCGCGACCAATTTGCCGGGCAGCAGGAACAACTCGCCGTCGCTGTGGATATCCAACTGGTTGCCGTTGCTGAACTCGACGCGGTAGTCGCCGCGCAACTGGCCCTGCATGGCTGGACGCTCGCCGGCCATCACCCGTTTCAAGGGATAGCGGGCAAACAATCCCACTTCCACGCACCGCCCGGTGTCCGCTGGCCAACGGGAGGGCAATGCCGTGGCCAAGCCATCGCCATATTTCTTCAAGACCTGCTGGCTGGTACCGCGTCCACCGGCCCAGACGGGCGTGCCATCGACCAGCCAACCGGCGAAACCGCCCTGGCGCGACGAAGGCCCTTGGTCGCTCAGCCAACTCCAGGTCTTGACCCGCAGGCGACCGCCCAACTGGCCGACCAACCGGCCGTCCGCCGCGCCCAGCACCACATCGAGCAGTACCCGACGGACCTGATCCTGGGCCGGCAGTGTCGCCAGCGCCTTTAACAGCTCAGCCACTGGCACCTGGGTTTGCGGTTGCAAGGCCGGCAGGTCGAGCAACCATTTCGGCGCCTGCCGCGCTTGCCAGTAATCCCGCCAGGCTGGCGCCGACAGCCCCAGTCGCTGCGGCTCGAAATACAAGCCACAGGATTTCACCAGCGCCTGGTCGCGGCCAATGCTCTGCCCAGCGTTGCAGCAATAGACTTCATCCTTCGACTCGCCGCGGCACTCATAGACCGGTTCGCGAGCATCGGTGTCCACCAGCCAGGCGTAGACGAAGATTTTCCACAAGCTGCCCAACGGTGCCTGCAACGTGTCGGGCAGCGGCTGGCGGTCCAGAACCTGGGTCTGGCTCACGCGCAACAGCTGACCGTCGAAGGCCAGGCGCAACGGCTCCTCCTGCGCTGTCGCCAGCGCAGGAATCAAGCATAACAACCACCAGACCCAAGGCCTGCGCATATCAGTTGACCGTCACCTGACCGAGCGCCGGTTTCTGTTCGCGGGCCTGGTTCTGTGGCGCGTAGACCTGAGTGAAGCGCACCGGCGGCAGGGTGAACTGACCCTTCTGGGAGAAACGCACCAAGTGCCGCAGGCGCAGCTCGCCACTGAGGGCATCCACCGGGACCGCATAGGCCATCTGGCCCGGCTCGAAGCGCGCCTTTTCCAGGGACGTCGGCTCAGTGTCGGCCTTGCCCATCAACTGGATGCCCCAAGTGGTGCGTTCCACATCGGCGCCCGGCGGCAGCGGCACTTCGAGCATGCCGTAGCGCAGCGGCGTCGCAGCCTTGCTGTTGATGATCACTTCATCCAGGTAAAGGGCGTCACTGGACAACGGTTTGTTGCCCACGGCTTCGAGCTTGAAGGTGAACGCCTCGTCACCCGGCACCAGGCGCGACAGGCGACGGGTGATCGACACGGCCATCGGCGCCACGGGGGCTTGCTGGCTCTGGAAGCTCAATGCCGCTTGCAACGGACGCTCCTGGGCACCGGTCAGGGTCAGCAGCGTTGGAAGCTGCGCGCCCTGCCATTGCCAGTAGGTTTCCCCGGTCGCGCCTTGCTGGGCTTTCCAACCTTCGCCCGGCGCGAGGGCCACGGCCGGCGCGGCCTGCTCGATGCTGCGTTGCAGCCAGGTCAGGGCAAGGGCGCGCTCCAAGGTGGATTGCTGTGGCAGCACGCGCCCCAACAATGCGCTGGCGCGGGCCTGATCAAAGCCTTGCACCGACAACAACAAAGCCTCGACGAACGGCTGCGAGCTCAGCTCCAGTTGCTGTTGCGCGGCGTCGGCCTGGCGGCTGAACGCTGCCGGCAGCGGCACTTTCGCCTGCTTGGCGAGGGACGCAGTCAGGACACGGGCGCTGGCCAGGCCAAGGGCCGAATCCGGCGCGTACATGACCAGGCTGTCTTCGCCGCTGTCGAGCACGCTCTCGGTGCTGTCTTCACTGGCTTTCGCCAGATCATCCATCAGCCCACTGAGCAAGGTGTTCACCGGCAATTGCATCTGCTTGGCGAACGACAGAATCAATGCACGCTGCAACAGTGGTGTATCGCCCGCCTGCTTGGCATAGACCTCCAGCACCCGCTGCCAGTGTTCCGGCGGCAGGCTCAGGTCCAGGGCCTTGCTGGCGTTCCAGTCGGCGTAATAGGCATAGGCAGTGAGGAACGCGTCCGGCTCGCCGTCCTGGCCCCACCAGGTGAAACTCGCCGACGGCCCGGCCATTTGCACCAGGCGCAAGCGGCTGTTTTGCATGATCAACCGCAAGCGGTCACGGATCTGCGGGTTCGACGCCAGGGTCGGATACGCAATGCTCAATGGCAACAAGCGGCTGGCGGTCTGCTCGACGCCGCCATATGGATAGCTGAGCAGGTCGTCCAGGGCCGAACGGAACAGTGCTTGCGGGCTGTCGTCCAGGCGCAGGCGGATATCGCTGGCGTCCGCCGGCAAGTTCAGTGGCGTGTCGCCGCTGGCCACGTCGAGGCGTTGGCTCTGGGTGACTTGCCAACCGTTGCCGCTGGCATTGAGGTGCATGGCCAGGCTGTCCTGGGTTTCACCGTTCAATTGCAATTGGACGGTCAAGTCGCCGCTGCTCAGTTCCAACGCCGGCAACGCCACGTAGTTGATGCCGTTTTTCAACTCCGCGACCACACGCTGTTCAGCGCCGGCGTAGCGGATCAGCAACTCGGCTTTCAGCGGCTTCTCGGACTGGCTGAAAGCGAACAGGCCCAGTTGCGGCTTGTCGCCCGTGCGGAAGCGGGTCGGGCCGCTCCACTTCAGGTACAGCGGTTTTTCCGAGGCAATGAATTGCTTCTTCTGACCGACCTGACCGTCGTCCGCAATCGCCTTGGCGGTGATGCGCCAGCGGGTCAACGAGTCCGGCATCTTGAAGGTAAAGCGGGCCTTGCCATTGGCGTCGGTGACCAGCTCCGGTTGCCAGGCGGCGGTGTCGACGTCCTCGCGACGCGGCCGTTCCAGCACCTTGACGCCGCGCTCGCTGCGGTTGGCCTTGCCCGGCGCGCCGGGGCTGCCTGGCAACGCCACGTCGTAGCTGATGAACGACAGGCTGGCGCTGGTGCGCACGTTGTTGCGGCGCGGGTGGTAGAAGAACTGGTCGATGGTCGGCGCGACTTCCGGTTGCAGCGCGTAAACCATTTCGTCGACAACGCTGACGGTCAGGTGCGCGGGAATTGCCTTGCCGGCGAACTGGGTACCGAGGTCGACGGTCACCGTGTCACCCGGCCGGTAGGTGGCTTTGTCGGTGCTGATAGCCACGTCGATCTGCGGTGTAACGACTTTGATGCCGGCGTTCTGGAAGCTGTATTGGCCGCCCTTGGTGTACAGCACGGAGAAGGTCAGGTTCGGCGCGAAGTTATCCTTCACGGCGATGCGTGCCCGGTACTGGGTGTCGCTGAGTTTCTCCATCTTCAGCCAGTCGGCGCCTTTGGAGAGCATCGCGGTGGCCTCGACCTTGTCCCGCTCCAGCGACAACAGCGCATCGCTGACCGGCTCAGGGAAGGTGATCAGCGCCAGGGCTTCGTCACCGGTCTTGTATTCGGCCTTGTCGAGGACGATTTCGACCGTGCCCGGCACGGCCTTGATGCCCTCGCCCGTCACCGCGTGGCTGGTCGCGCCGATGACGCGGCCATGGTCGTCCTTGAGCGTCAGGTTGTAAGTACCGGGGCGGTCGAAGGTCAGGCTGAAGCCTTTGTCCTTGGCGGCCAGTTTGCCTTCGCCAGTGGTCTGGTCTTCCAGACGCACCCAGCCATAGCTACCCGGTGTCACGGCCTTGGCTTGCTCGTTGCCGCCCTCGTTGGCGTAGCTGAACGACACCTTCTGGCCGGCGGCGCTGAACCGCTGGGGAGCGCTCAGGCGGAAATTCGCCGCGCCGCGGTCGATGAGGATCTCTTTGGTGGTCTTGACCCGATACGCGGCGCCATCGCTGGCGAACACGGTGAGTGTGTAGCGGCTCGGCTTGTCAGCGGCCGGCAGGTCGAGGGTGGCGTTACCCTTGGCATCGGTGGTCACTTCGCTGCTGGTCAGCTCGACCGGGAATTGCCCGAGGTATTGCAGCTCGTTATCCACCATCGACAGTTGCTGGGCGCGCAGGCTCAGGCTGACCTTGGCGCTCGCCACCGGCTTGCCGTCCGGGTACAACAGCACCAGGTTGCCCTTGACCGGCTCGCCGGTGCGGTAATCCTGCTTGGCCAGGTTCAGCGCGATCTCGAAGTGCGGCTTGATGTATTCGGCTACGCGGAAGGCGCCGCTGTAGAGCTGGTCCTTGTAGCTGAAGCGCAGCTCGTAACCACCGGCCACGGCGTTTTCCGGCAATTGGAATCGGCCTTGGGTGCCAGCCTTGGAATCGAGCTTCAGGGCCAGGGTTTGCAATGCGGTGCCGGTGGCATCGAGCACGCTGACGTTGACGTCGGCGGCCGCGGGCTGCACCGAGTCACGGGCGTTCTTGAACTCACGACCGACGATTTTCAGCGACACCCAATCCCCCGGCCGGTACAGCGGCCGGTCAGTGAAGGCGTAGAGCTTGGTGTCGTAGATTTCGCTGTCGTAGTAGAAGTTCTCGGAGACGAATACCCCGCCTTCCTCATCTTCACCGATGACGAACGAACGCTCCGGGCTGACGTGCTTGAGGCGCAGCAGGCCGTCCTCGTCGGTGGCCCCGCTGCTCATCACGCCCAGGCCGTCAGTCCACAGCACGTTGACCTTGGGCACCGAGCGCCCTTCATGCTTGCGTGCGGCCCAGACCAGCAATTCGTCACCGGCAATCTTGCTCACGGCCACGGTGTTGGATACGAAGACCATGGTGGTCGCGCGATATTTGCCGATCAACGCCTCCACCAAATAGAGGCCCGGCTTCAACTGGCCCAGCGGCACATAGACGTTGCCTGGCGCGACGCTGACAAACTCGCTGGACGAACCGGCCAGGTTGACGCCTTCTGGCGGCTGGATCGGCTTGGCCTGCCACAGCGGGTAGCGGAACTGGCTGACCACCGGCAAACCGGGGATCAAGGCGAATTGCGCTGGCGCATCGTACGGCGTCGGCGCGACCAGGGCGTCGCCGATCTTCAGCTCCGGCACTTCTTCGGTGACCTGCTGACGGGACTCGTAGGAGAACGCCCGCTGCATCACCCGACGGGACTTGCGGTACCAGTTGTCCCACAGGTACGACAGGGTGTTCGACAGGCCTTCGCCCTTGAACTGGCCGTCGCTGACTACGCGGTGCAGGTTCTTCTGGCGCTTGAGGAACTCCAGCGGTTTTTCGATCCGATAGACGCGGATATCAGCGCCGCCGTAGGGCTCCATGCGGAACCGCCGGTAGTCGCGGCCCGGTGCTTCGAGACGAACCATGGCTTGCTCGTCGCTGGCGAAGCTGCTGTCGGCCAGCAGGAAAAAGCTTTCACCGGACACCGGCGTATAACCGCTGGGCTCCACGGTGTCTTCGGCATTCACCAGGGGCGCCAGCAACAGAGCGAACAGCAGGGGCAGTTTTGAACACAAGCGCAGCATGCGGGCACCGGTCATTGGGTGAGAAAGTTGAGTCGATAGACGCCGATGAAGTTGGGGTTGGCTGCGTCGGGTATCCATCGGGTGTCCTTCCAGTTCATGAGTTGTTGCAGGCTTGCGGAGCGCATGCCGTTGTCGGTTGGGGTGGTCGTGCCGGTGTGATAGGCGATGTAGCGGCCCATCCAGATCATCAAGTGCTGGTCGTCGCCCTGATCGAAGAACATCAGGTCGCCGGGCCGGGCCTGGGTGACATCCCGGCCCACCAGACGGCTGTTGAACTGGATCAGCTTGATCGCGTTGACGTAGGGCCCGACCTTGCCGCCACCCTGCTGCCATTGCTGGGCAAGGCTTCGTTGCGCCTCGCTGAGCGGCAGCTCCGGCGGCAGGTAGCGGTTGGACAGGCCATTGCTGCGCAACCATTTTTCGTCATGGACCTTCAGCGCTTCGTTGGCGGCGAAACGCACCAGCCCGGCGCAATCCTGCTGATACCAGCGCGGGCTCGGGCCTTTGGTCAGCTGTTCCTGGGCAATGCGCACGAACCAGGCACGAAAGACCTGGGATTGCTGCGCATCCAGCGCCGGCGCCTCGACGGCCAGCGCAGGCCCGCCGAACAACAGCGCCAGCAGCAACGTCAACGCGCGGTTGCGGATCAGTCCTGTCACAGCGCTTTCCATTCCAGCGGCAGCCACTGCCAATGGCCGTCCGGCTCGCTGCCTGCTGGCAGCGTCAGGGCGTATTTGCCGTAGCCGCCAAGGGTGCGCAGTTTCGGAATCAGGTAGGTTTGCGCGGCGTTGTAGAACACCGGCTCCATGTCCTGGGGCAGGCTGTCGAGGGTTTCGCGCTGCATCAGTTGCGCCATGGAATCCGGGCCGAAGTAGACCGGCATCAGCAGGTCCTTGGGCACCACGTCGGCCATGGGCGGGAAGCGTTTGTCGAGGGTGCCGAGGGCCTTGTCGACCAGTTTGTCATCGAGGGAGAACAGCAAGGTCGAACCGTGGCGCGCCAGGCTGACGCGCATGAACGCCTTGCCGGTGATCGCCTCGGGCTGCTGCGCGTCCTTGGCCGAATAGGGGCCGAAGTTGGAGCTGACCTGGCGCTGCCATTGGTGCGTCGAATCTTCTTGCTTCTCCACCACCGGGAACGCGTGTTCGGCGACGTTGTTTTCATAAGCACCAACCATCGAACCGAACAGGTTGCCCAGGTCGGCGTCGAGCTTGCCGTCGTCTTCGTTCAGGCTTGCCACCAGCAGCGGCGTGTACAGCCGGGAATCGGCGTACCAGCACAGGCCAGCCGCACCCGCCACATGGTCGACCATGGCCTGGGCGGCTTTTTCCTCGGCGCCGAGTTTGACCAGCAACGGCTTTTGCTGCTCTGCGGCCAGGGGCAAGGCCACGCAGGCGCTGGCGCCCATGGGCATGGCTTGCCAGATCGGCTTGAAGTCGAAGTCCGGCTGGTTCTCCAATTCATCCATGGCGAGGAAGCTGTGCCAGCCCTTGTCGTCCATGTCGAAGCGCAGGCCGGCGAAGTTCGGGATGAACCGCTGGTAGCCCATGGCAAGCACACTGGCGTTGACCGAGATGCGTTGCTTGACCTCTGGCGCCTTGGCCGCGAGGCCGAACGCTTCAGGGAAGAGTTTGTCCCCGGCCAGCAGTGCCTCCAGAGCCTGGGTCGAGACCATGCCGGCTTCATCGGTAGGGCCATTGCCCTTGTCGTAGAGCTTGGTCGGGTTGGACAACACGACCAGCTTGTCGCCATGGGAGGCGAAGACCAGGGATTTGCTGGCGTTATAGCTGAGCTGGTAGAGCGCGACTTCATCGCCGCTCACCTTCAAGTCACCCAGTTTGCTCAACTGGGTGTCATCCAGGGCGACTTTCGCCAGCGGTTCCAGGACTTTGGCCAACCCGCCGCGATCCATTACCAGCAGGAAATCCTTGAGACGACCATCCGCCCCGCGCCACAACGCCACGTCCGCCGGCTGGTCGAAAAGTTGCTCGATCAGGCTGTCCTGCAGCTTGAGGTCATGCTCGTAGATGATCCGGCGCAGGCTACCGATCAGGCCGAGGCGGTCGGCGTGGGCTTCGTAATAGAAGACGAAGTCCTCGGTGAGCGTGGCCTTGAGGAACGGCACAGCCAGCAAATCCTTGGGCAACTGGCTCAGGG
Source organism: Pseudomonas brassicacearum subsp. neoaurantiaca (assembly GCF_013608025.1). Taxonomy (GTDB): domain Bacteria; phylum Pseudomonadota; class Gammaproteobacteria; order Pseudomonadales; family Pseudomonadaceae; genus Aquipseudomonas. The sequence continues at coordinate 36,327 of NZ_VDLV01000016.1, forward strand.
AATGGGCCTCGATCAAGCCGTCGGGACGACTCACGCCGAGTTTTTCCAACGCCAGCTCCATGGGCGGCGCCTTGGGCTTGTTCATGAACCAGCCCAACCCGCCGGCCGCGCCGGCCACCAGGCACAGCCCGATCAGAATCGCCGGCCAGCGGCGCCCAGGTTTGGCGACAGGTGTCGGCGTGGTCGGGGAAGCAGTGTTGTCGCTCATATTCACAAGGGCCTGTTCATCCGTGGACCGGATTAGTAATTGAAAGTCTTGACCAGCAACAGATCGCCAATGGCGCGCAGGGGCACGACGAAGGTCTCGCGTTTTTCATCGACGGTGTTTTCGTTGAGCACCAGGTTGATCTGCGAGGTGATCACCTCGTTCTGGTTGCTGGTTTCATCGAAGTTGTAGCCGCCGTCGCCGTAGTTGCCCCAATAGTTCACGTAGACCAGGTAGGTGCCGTGCATCGGCGCGGTCATGGTGAACATCTCGGGACCGGGACCGTCGACACCGTCCGGGTCGAGGCCGCCACCGTTGCTCAGGGCCGGCTGGCCAAAAAAGGCATGTTGGCCGTCGGGTGTGACGATATGCAGGTCGAGTTCGGCGTTCGGATCGTCCCAGCCCAGCACCACGCGGATCTGCGCCGGGGTGCGTAGGTTATTGGCTTCGTAGAATTGCACGCGCTTGAGAGACTGACCTTCGGAGCTGCGCACCTCGACGCTGTTGGAGCCAGCGCCAAACGCGTATGGCCGGGCGAAACGCCCCTCTTCATCGGTATAGAGATTCAGCGGGTTGCCGTTGACCGACAGGCTGTGGGGCTGGCGCGCCGTGCCCATGTCCTTGATTCGACCTTCGATCATCGTGCGGTTGCGCTGGATACCGCGGTCGATGGGCGGCGTGGGATAGGCGACCTGGGGGTTTTCCGTGCGATCGAGCAAGCCGCTGTAGCGCCAGCCGCCGACCGGCTCCGACATTTCAGCCGAAGGCCCGGCCCACGCCAGCGGCGCACCGAGCAACACGATCAATAAAGAAAGAAAACGCACGTAAGCCTCCTGCCATGCACGACGCAACCCGACACCCTTCCCGGGGCGCTGTTTGTCATTATTCGGGTTTTGTCTGAAGGCCCCGTTACAAGGGGCCAAAGATGGCGCGAAGAGTAGCCATTTGACAGTTTTTTCACAATCGGGAAACGCGCGATTCTGTGTGGGAAATCACGTATCGAAGGTGCTGTGAGCCGAATAGAGGATTTATTCGGCTCACGAGATGAGCCGAATACGGAAATCGCCCCTGACTGAGTCGATCTGTGGCGTGAGAACTTACTCCCGTTGGACTGCGCCTTGTAGGAGCTGGCGAAGCCTGCGATCTTTTGATCTTCGCTTGAGATTCAGGTGCCTCGGGGAAAGATCGCAGCCTCGCTTCGCTCGACAGCTCCTACACAGCCCAGCGGGAGCAAGCTCCCTCGCCTCAAAAGCAAAGGATCACCGCAGGCGTTTACCCCACCCTGATTTGCCCGAAAACCCCATGTCTGCTAGTGTCGCGCCGGTTTAACAGTCAACCGGAATAGCCGCCATGGCCCGCAAAAAAGCTGCACTGGATTTCGAACAATCTCTGGCCGACCTGCAAACACTGGTCGAACGGCTGGAGAACGGCGAATTGTCGCTGGAAGACTCGCTGACTGCTTTCGAGCAAGGTATCGGCTTGACTCGCGACTGCCAGGCGGCGCTGGCCCAGGCCGAGCAGAAGGTACAGTTGTTGCTCGAACGCGACGGCGAGCTGACCGAAGAACCTTTCGATGCGGAACAGCCTGAATGATCGGCGCTTATCAGGCCAGCAGCCAGGCCCGGGTCAATGCTGCACTGGACACCTTGTTCAACGCCCCGAGCCCGGAACTGGCGCGCCTGTACGAAGCCATGCGCTACAGCGTGATGAACGGTGGCAAGCGTGTTCGGCCGCTGTTGGCCTACGCCGCGTGCGAAGCCTTGGGCGGCCATGCCGAACAGGCCAACGGCGCAGCCTGCGCGGTTGAGCTGATTCACGCCTATTCCCTGGTGCACGACGACCTGCCGGCCATGGACGATGACGACCTGCGTCGCGGCCAGCCAACGACTCACAAAAAATTCGACGAAGCCTGCGCGATCCTGGCCGGAGATGGCCTGCAGAGCCTGGCCTTCACCGCCCTGCTGGACCCGACCCTAAGCGATTGCCCGGCGCAGGTTCGCCTGGACATGGTCAGTGCCTTGGCATTGGCGGCAGGCCCCGCCGGAATGGTCGGTGGCCAGGCCATCGACCTTGGCTCGGTGGGTTTGAAGCTCGATCAGGACGCGCTGGAATACATGCACCGGCACAAGACCGGCGCGCTGATCGAAGCCAGCGTCAAGCTCGGCGCCCTGGCCAGCGGCCGGGCCACGCAGGAACAGCTGCAAGCCTTGCAAACTTACGCCCGGGCCATCGGCCTGGCGTTCCAGGTCCAAGACGACATTCTCGACGTCGAAAGCGATACCCAGACCCTGGGCAAGCGTCAAGGCGCCGACATCGCTCGGGACAAGCCGACCTACCCGGCCCTGCTCGGCCTCGATGCCGCCAAGGCCTACGCCCTGGAACTGCGCGATCAGGCCCTGGCCGCGCTGCGACCCTTTGACGCGGCAGCCGAACCGTTGCGCGACTTGGCGCGTTATATCGTCGAACGACGCAGCTGATACACGGTCAACCCATTTAAGTGCGTATCGGCCAAGTTCCGGCCGACGCGTGGGCAGCTTGCGATGCATAAGGTAAACTGCCGCCTCTTTCTATACCTATAACGATTCGCCTGATGCCCACGACGTTTCAAGAGATTCCCCGCAAGCGCCCGACCACGCCCCTGCTGGACCGCGCCAACACGCCGGACGGCCTGCGTCGCCTGGGTGAAGCCGAGCTGGAAACCCTGGCCGATGAGTTGCGCCTGGAACTGCTCTACACGGTCGGCCAGACCGGTGGGCACTTCGGCGCGGGCCTGGGCGTCATCGAGCTGACCATCGCGCTGCATTACGTCTTCGACACCCCGGACGACCGGTTGGTGTGGGACGTCGGACACCAGGCCTACCCGCATAAAATCCTCACCGGCCGTCGCGACCGCATGGGCACGCTGCGCCAGAAGGACGGCATCGCCGCCTTCCCGCGCCGCTCCGAGAGCGAATACGACACCTTTGGCGTCGGTCACTCCAGCACCTCCATCAGCGCCGCCCTGGGCATGGCGATTGCCGCCCGCCTGCAAAACAGCGAACGCAAGGCGATCGCCGTGATCGGCGACGGCGCACTGACCGCCGGCATGGCCTTCGAGGCGCTGAACCATGCGCCGGAAGTCGACGCCAACATGCTGGTGATCCTCAACGACAACGACATGTCGATCTCGCGCAACGTTGGCGGCTTGTCCAACTACCTGGCGAAGATCCTTTCCAGCCGCACCTACGCCAGCATGCGCGAAGGCAGCAAGAAGGTCTTGTCGCGCCTGCCCGGCGCCTGGGAAATCGCCCGCCGCACCGAAGAATACGCCAAGGGCATGCTGGTCCCCGGCACGCTGTTCGAAGAGCTGGGCTGGAATTACATCGGCCCTATCGACGGCCACGACCTGCCCACGCTGATCGCCACGTTGCGCAACATGCGCGACCTCAAGGGCCCGCAGTTCCTGCACGTGGTCACCAAGAAAGGCAAGGGCTTCGCCCCGGCGGAAGTCGACCCGATCGGCTACCACGCCATCACCAAGCTCGAACCCCTGGACGCCCCGGCGGCCGCGCCGAAAAAGGCCGGCGGGCCGAAGTATTCCGGCGTGTTCGGCCAATGGCTGTGCGACATGGCTGCCGCCGACCCGCGCCTGGTGGGCATCACCCCGGCGATGAAGGAAGGCTCGGACTTGGTGGCGTTCAGCGAACGCTACCCGCAGCGTTATTTCGACGTGGCGATTGCCGAACAACACGCCGTTACCCTCGCCGCCGGTATGGCCTGCGAAGGTGCCAAGCCTGTCGTGGCGATCTACTCGACGTTCCTGCAGCGCGGCTATGACCAGCTCGTCCACGACGTGGCGGTGCAGAACCTCGATGTGCTGTTCGCCATCGACCGCGCCGGGCTGGTGGGCGAAGACGGCCCGACCCACGCCGGCAGCTTCGACTTGTCGTACCTGCGCTGCATCCCCGGCATGCTGGTGATGACGCCGAGCGATGAAAACGAACTGCGCAAGATGCTCACCACCGGCCACCTGTTCAATGGTCCGGCGGCGGTGCGCTACCCACGCGGCACCGGCCCGAACGCCACGATCGAAAGCGAACTGGAGCCGATCGAGATCGGCAAAGGTGTGATCCGCCGCCAAGGCAAGCAAACAGCCCTGCTGGTGTTCGGCGTGCAATTGGCCGAGGCCCTGAAGGTCGCCGAGACGCTCGATGCCACCGTGGTGGACATGCGTTTCGTCAAACCCCTGGACGAAGCCATGGTCCGCGAGATGGCCAGCAGCCACGAGCTGTTGGTGACCATCGAAGAGAACGCCATCATGGGCGGCGCCGGCTCGGCGGTCAGCGAGTACCTGGCGCGGGAAAACATCCTCAAGCCTGTGCTGCACCTGGGCCTTCCGGACACCTACGTCGAACACGCCAAGCCCGCGCAGATGCTGGCCGAATGCGGGCTGGACGAGGCAGGGATCGAAGCGGCGGTTCGGCTGCGGTTGCAACTGTTGGGCCTGTAATAGCCCGATCAACACAAGACCCTGTGGGAGCGAGCTTGCTCGCGATAGCGGAAGATCAGCCGGTAACTCTTTTGACTGACCTACTGTTTTCGCGAGCAGGCTCGCTCCCACAATTTGATCCGATGTGAATACAGAGTCAGCAGCGCTACAGCTCCCCGTGGGAGCGAGCCTGCTCGCGATAGCGGAAGATCAGCCGGTAACTCTGTTGACTGACTTACTGCTTTCGCGAGCAAGCTCGCTCCCACAATTTGATCCGATGTGAATACAGAATCAGC
>NZ_VDLV01000016.1:41305-101898 GCF_013608025.1 Pseudomonas brassicacearum subsp. neoaurantiaca
CGCGAGCAGGCTCGCTCCCACAATTTGATCCGATGTGAATACAGAATCAGCAGCGCTACAGCTCCCTGTGGGAGCGAGCTTGCTCGCGAAGCAAGCACCGCGGTCTACCTGTCTGGCGCAATCAACCCGCACAACCGCGCCGTCGCCTCGATCATTTGCCCGCTGGGCCGCTCCAGCCCCTTGTCCGGGACCAGCAATAACCTACCCTGCGCCACCGGCCAGGCTTTCCAGGCATCGAGCTGTGCCTGATCCGTGGCCAGGATCACCTGCGGTTGACGCTGCAATACCGACTCCACGCTCACTTGCGGCGCCGGCAGATCAAGGTCGGCAAAAACGTTGTGGGCACCGCACACGGCCAGCGCGTCACTGATGATCTGCCCGCCTCCGACGGTATACAGCGGCCGGTCCCAGACCTGATAGAACACCGACACGGGCGTGTCCCGTCGGTAGCGTTGTCGCAGCGTCTCAAGACGTTCACGCAACTGTGCCGCGCGCTGCACGCCCCGTTCCGGGCGGCCGAGCTGCGTGGCGATGTCTTCGATTTGCGTGATGAGTTGATCGAGGCGATGGGGCTCGGCGATGTAGGTCGCAATGCCCAGCCGCTTGAGCTGCTCACGCTGCACCGGGCCCACACTACCCGGCCAGAGCAGGAGAAGATCAGGCTTGAGGCTGAGCAGACGCTCCATATCCAACTGGCCGTAACGCCCGACCGAAGGCAGGTCTTTCAGGATCGACGGACGATCGCCGCCATCCAACACGCCCACCAGCAGGTCGGCGGAATCGAGCTCGACAACGATTTCCGAGAGCGAGGGCGCCAGGCTGACCACACGGGTCGCCGCCACCGTCGAGGCGCTTGCGGCCAGCAGCAGGACCGCCAGCCAAAAACGCATCAACCGAGCTGACGTGGGATGCGATACAGGTAGAACAACACGGCGGTGGATAACGCCAGGAGCATCAGCGGCACCGCTTCGAGGCCGACAAACACCGCCAGCGCGCCAATCCAGGCTGGCAGGCCTGCCATCAGGAAGGCTGCGCGACGCCGCGCCGCCAGGGTGATCCAGGCTTGGGGCTCTTCAGGTGTATCGAGGGACTTTTGCGTGGCGATCAGGGCGTTTTTATAGCCACCGAAAAACCGCAGGCTGACGAACATCGACGCCACACCCGCAATGAACAGCGGCATCGCCAGCACCGGCAGGATAGCCTCGCCCTGGCCAAATACCGCGTTGATCACGAACAGCGGCAGCAAGGCCAGCGCCAGGTACTGCCACCAACTGACGGCCAGCCGCCGCCGAACCTGACCGCGCGTCACGCCCGGTCGACCTCGCCCTGGTGCTCGTTGCCCATCATGTGGTCGAGCTTGCTGGCCTTGGTTGCCAGATAGAGTTTGTTGTGCGGGTTATGACCGGTGTGCAGCGGCACGCGCTCGGCCACAACGATGCCCATGTCGGTCAACGCCTTGACCTTGCGCGGGTTGTTGGTCATCAACCGCAAGGACTTGATACCCAGGTGCTCCAGCATCGGCAGGCAGATGCTGTAGTCGCGCAAATCAGCGGCAAAGCCGAGGCGCTCGTTGGCTTCCACGGTGTCCGCGCCGCCATCTTGCAACTCATAGGCGCGGATCTTGTTCAGCAGGCCAATGCCACGCCCTTCCTGACGCAGATACAGCAACACGCCACGGCCTTCACGGGCGATGGCCTGCAAGGCAGCTTCGAGTTGCGAGCCGCAATCGCAGCGCTGGCTGAACAGGGCATCGCCCGTCAGGCATTCGGAGTGCAGGCGGCCGAGTACCGGAGCGCCATCGGCGAAATCACCCAGGCTCAGCACAACGTGCTCGCGACCGGTGGCTTCATCGAGAAAACCATGCATGGTGAATTGCGCAAAGGGCGTTGGCAGCTTGGAAGCGGCAACAAAAACGACAGGCACCGGTGTGCTCCTGATCTAGTACTGGAGATTCGCAGAGGCGGGCATTGTAACAGCACGATCCGACGGACGCTTAGGCTGAATTATCGCCCATTACGATCGAAAAGTTTGATCACGGCTTCGGTGGGTTGCCATTCTCGTCGAAAGGATAGGGTTGCTTCCAGCGTTCGAAAATCGGTTTCAACTCGCCGCTCTTCACCAGCATTTCCATGCGTCGATCGAACAGCGCCCGCAATGCACGGCCGTTTTCGTTGTTGGCGAAACCCAGGTACAGCGGCAAATTGATCAACGGCGAAAGTTTGAATTGCTTGGGATCATCGGCCTTGGCGAGCACATCCTGGATTTCCATCAACGCATCGATATAAAAATCGGCACGATCATGGGCCAGCATCGGCAAGATACCTACGGCGCGGTGAATTTCATTGAAACGCCGGATGTTGGGCAGGTAGTTGTTGTATTCGTACCCGCGCATCCACACCAGTCGATAGTTGCCAATCGTCGCCAGCGTCGGTGACGGCTTGGAGGCCAGCCCCAGGGCATAGATATGATCGACGTCGTAGTGCCAATGCGGGTACAGCAGCCCTTCGGTTTCATCGCGGTAGGCGCCGACCTGTGCGTCCATCTCCCCTCGTTGCACCAACCCGATCGAGCGGGTGTAGGGCACGCTGCGGGTCTCCAGCTTGACACCTTCAGGCTCGAACACTGCACGCAAGATGTCCCAGCCCATGCCCTGGCCATCGGCCTGGGTGTAATCGGCCCACTCTTCGCTGGCCGCACGGATCTTGCCGGGCAGCGGCGCCGACTCGACCACCCGAACACCGAGCAAGGCTCCTAAACACAGCAACAGCAGTAGTGCGCGGCTTACGCCCATGCCTGGTTCCCTCAGGTAAAACACCACACCAACCCTTGCATAGCGAGCCAGGCGAAAACCCCGGCCAACACATCGTCGAGCATGATGCCGACACCCCCGTGTACATGCCTGTCGATCCAGCGGATGGGCCATGGCTTGAGGATATCGAAGAATCGGAACACCAGGAAACCCGTCAGCAACCAGTACCAGCCTTCCGGCACCAGCCACAGGGTAATCCACATCCCGACCATCTCGTCCCAGACGATGCCTTCATGGTCATGCACCCGCAGGTCATCCGCCACTTTGCCACACAGCCAGAAGCCGAACAGCATGGTGATGCCGAGCATCAGCCAGTAGCCCCAATCCGGCAACATCTGCCACAACGGTATGAAGGGTAGCGCAACCAGCGAGCCCCAGGTGCCCGGCGCTTTAGGCAAAGTACCTGAACCGAAGCCAAAAGCCAGGAAATGCCAGGGATTGCGCCACACCGAAGGCGGGACGAACTCTGCCGGAACCTGATTGGGATGATCTGTCACGGTGTCTCCCGAAAATGTTGATAGCCCCGTATTTGCGGGGTGATGTCGCGCCCAAGGCTGTCCACCAGCATGACGCCCTGCCCCGCCATGACACTGCCGACCACATGGATCGGCCAGCCTTCGGCCTGAAGCGCCGACAATCGGACCGGCGGCAGAGTAAACAACAACACGTAGTCGTCGCCACCGCTCAGTGCCGCCTGTTGGGCGCCCGGCTGGCCGAGCAATGCCACCAGAGCGTTGGACAGCGGCAGTCGGTCCCGTTCAACAGTCAGTGCCACATCCGAGGCCTGCGCGATATGCCCACAATCGGCCAGCAAGCCATCGGAAATATCCATCGCCGCGCTGGCCTTGCCTCGCAACGCTAGGCCCAGGTCGATTTGCGGCTGCGGCGACCAATAATGCGCCAGCAGCGGCTCGGCGACCTCAGGTTCGGCGCGGCGCTGGCCGAGGACCAGCGGCAACGCGCCAGCGGCATTGCCCAACTTACCGCCGACACACAACAGATCGCCCGGCTGCGCGCCGCTTCGGGTCATAGCCTGACCGGCCGGCACGCGACCGAACACGGTCATGGTCAGGCTCAACGGCCCTCGGGTGGTGTCGCCACCCACTAGCGCCACGCCGCACGCCTGGGCCATCTGGTTCAAACCGCGGGCATACGCTTGCAGCCAATCGGCGGTCACCGTCGGCAAGGTCAGGGCAAGGGTAAAGGCGAATGGCTTGGCGCCCATGGCAGCCAGGTCACTGACCGCCACGGCCAGCGAGCGCTGGCCGAGCAGGAACGGGTCGCAAGGATCTGAAAAATGCACACCGGCCACGAGCGTGTCGGTGGAAATCGCCAGCTGTTCCCCGGAAGGAACGGCCAGCAAGGCGCAGTCGTCGCCAATCCCCAGCGCAACGCCCTCGCCGCCTTGCGCGCATGGCGCAGCGGCGAAGTAATGGCGGATCAGCTCAAACTCACCCATGGGATTCCAAGCGCTATCAGCGCTTGAACGCCTTCACTTCAGCTTCACGCAGGCGCGGGGCGAGCTTGTCGAGCACACCGTTGACGAACTTGTGACCGTCGGTGGAACCGAAGACTTTCGCCAGTTCGATTCCTTCGTTGATCACCACGCGGTACGGTACGTCGACGCGCTTGAGCAGTTCCCAGGTGGACAGGCGCAGGACCGCCAGTTCAACCGGATCCAGCTCTTCGATGGCCAGGTCCAGGCAAGGCGTCAATGCCGTGTCGATTTCGGTCTTGAACTGCGGAACCCCGTGGAGGATTTCACGGAAGTACGCGCCATCGACATCGCTGAAATCGTTATCGACCCGGAATTGAGCTTCGATCTCGTTCAGCGATTGCTTGGCCATGTGCCATTGATACAAGGCCTGGGTCGCGAGCTGACGGGCTTCGCGACGCTTGGCGCTTTTCGATGGCTTGCCGGCGTCCGCAGGCTTTGGATCGCGCGGGTTGAAACGATCGCTTTCGTCGCTAATCACTTGGCCTCCAACTGGGCCAGCAGGCTGACCATTTCCAGGGCGGACAGGGCAGCTTCGGCACCTTTGTTACCGGCCTTGGTGCCGGAACGTTCGATGGCTTGCTCGATGGAGTCAACGGTCAGCACGCCGAACGCGACCGGGACGCCGAACTCCATGGACACCTGGGCCAGGCCCTTGGTGCATTCGCCAGCCACGTATTCGAAATGCGGAGTACCGCCACGAATGACCGCGCCCAGGGCGATGATCGCCGCGTATTCGCCCTTTTGAGCGACTTTCTGCGCAACCAACGGGATTTCGAAGGCGCCAGGCGCACGGATAATGGTGATGTCGCCTTCGCTCACGCCATGGCGAACCAGGGCATCGACCGCGCCGTCGACCAGGCTCTCAACCACAAAGCTGTTGAAACGGCCGACTACCAGTGCGTAGCGGCCCTTGGGGGCGATGAAGGTACCTTCGATGGTCTTCAGGGTCATTCGTCAGTTCTCTTAAAGAGCCGGAGCGCGTTCGATACGCGCTCCTCAGTGATATTAGCCACGAAACAGGGCTGTGGATCCCGCCTTCTCGTTCATTTGCACATCCGCTGTGGCGAGGGAGCTTGCTCCCGATGGGCTGCTACGCAGCCCCGATTGTGGGCGCTGCGCAGCGGCCCTGTTATGGGTGCTGCGCACCCAAGCGGGAGCAAGCTCCCTCGCCACAATGAATCTGACAAGCCTGAACAATAAGGCCGGAATCCACAGGCCATTATTCGGAGGGCACGTATTCTACAACTTCCAGATCGAAACCGGATATCGCATTAAATTTCATTGGTGCGCTCATCAGGCGCATTTTGCGTACACCCAGGTCGCGAAGGATCTGCGAACCGGCACCGACGATGCTGTAAGTGGTCGGTTTTTTCACCGGTTGCTGCTCGGTGGTTTCGCGGATATGCGCCAGCAGCACATCGCCATCGAGCGGGTGTCCGAGCAGCAGCACCACGCCGCTGCCCGCCTCGGCCACGGCGGCCATGGCGGCGCGCAGGCTCCAGCGGCCTGGTTGCTTGACCATCAGCAAGTCGCGCAGCGGGTCCATGTTATGCACGCGAACCAGGGTCGGTTCCTCAGCGCAAACAGTCCCCAGGGTCAGCGCCATGTGCACGTCGCCTTCCACCGAATCGCGGTAGGTCACCAGGTTGAACTGGCCCAGTTCGCTGTCCAGCGGCTGCTCGGCAATCCGCTGAACGGTACGTTCGTGGATCATCCGATAGTGGATCAGGTCGGCGATGGTGCCGATCTTGATGTTGTGCTCGATGGCAAAGGCTTCCAGTTCCGCGCGGCGGGACATGGTGCCGTCGTCGTTCATCACTTCGCAGATGACGCCGGCAGGCTCGAAACCGGCCATGCGCGCCAGGTCGCACGCCGCTTCGGTGTGGCCGGCGCGGGCCAGGGTGCCGCCGGCCTGGGCCATCAACGGGAAGATGTGGCCCGGGCTGACAATGTCTTCGGCCTTGGCGTCGGCGGCCGCAGCGGCTTGCACGGTGCGCGCGCGGTCAGCGGCGGAGATACCGGTGGTCACGCCCTCGGCGGCCTCGATGGACACGGTGAACTTGGTGCCGAAGCCCGAGCCATTGCGCGGCGCCATCAGCGGCAGCTTCAGCAGCTCGCAGCGCTCGCGGGTCATCGGCATGCAGATCAGGCCGCGGGCGTGCTTGGCCATGAAGTTGATGTGTTCGGCCTTGCAGCATTCGGCGGCCATGATCAGGTCGCCTTCGTTCTCGCGGTCTTCGTCATCCATGAGGATGACCATCTTGCCTTGGCGGATGTCTTCAACCAGTTCTTCGATGCTATTGAGCGCCACGCGGCACCCCCTTGGGTCAGGATTTGAGGTAGCCGTTGGCGGCCAGAAAACTTTCAGTGATGTTACCGGCCCGCCGTTGTGAAGGGTCAGACTCTGCGGCCTTGTCTCCCATAAGCAGGCGCTCCAGGTAACGGGCCAGCAGGTCGACTTCCAGGTTGACCCGGCGACCAGGCCGGTACGAAGCCATGATGGTTTCGCTCAAGGTATGGGGAATGATCGTCAGCAGGAACTCGGCGCCATCCACCGCGTTGACCGTCAGGCTGGTGCCATCGACGGTAATCGAGCCTTTATGGGCGATGTACTTGGCCAGTTCTTTCGGAGCGCGGATACGAAACTCCACGGCACGGGCGTTATCGGTACGCGAGACCACTTCACCGACACCGTCCACATGGCCGCTGACCAGGTGCCCGCCCAGGCGGGTAGTTGGCGTGAGGGCTTTTTCCAGGTTGACCGGGCTGCCACTTTTGAGGTCATTCATGGCGGTGCAGTCGAGGGTTTCGCGGCTGACGTCGGCGAGAAAACCGTTGCCTGGCAGCTCGACGGCGGTCAGGCAGACGCCATTCACGGCGATGCTGTCGCCCAACTTGACGTCGCTCAGGTCGAGCTTGCCGGTTTCGACATGGACCCGCACATCGCCGCCCTTGGGGGTGAGTGCACGGATGCTGCCGATGGATTCGATGATGCCGGTAAACATGGAGTCCTCCTCGAGAACGGGCCGCCGCTTGCGCGAAAGCCGGAAATTATACGCTCGCCAGCGGAACGGGGATGGCAATGACTCGCCAGTCATCGCCCACGGCGCGAATGTCAGTGATTTTCAACTGCGGCGCGTCTTTCATCTGCGCCAGCGGCCAGTCGAGCAGCGGCCTCGCGGTCGAACCGAGGAATTTGCCGGCCATGAAAATCTGGAATTCGTCCACCAGGCCTTGCCGGGCAAATGCTCCCGCCAGTCGCGGGCCGGCCTCCACCAGCACTTCATTCACGCCTCGGGCCGCCAATTCAACCAACAGGCGCCGCAGATCGACCTGACCGTCTTCACCCGCCACGATCATGCATTCGGGGCCGGTGGCGTACTGTTCTTCCACCGCCATGCAGGTAGCGACGAGCGCCGGGCCGGACTTGAAAAACGGCGCATTCAGCGGCACCCGCAGGCGTCCATCCACCAGCACCCGCAATGGCGGGCGGCTCATGGCCAACGCGGTTTGCTCGGCGTCCAGCCCCAGTTCGTCGGCGCGCACTGTCAGCCGGGCGTTGTCCGCCAGCACCGTATCGGCGCCAGTTAGCACCACGCTGGCCTGGGCCCGCAGACGCTGGACCGCCGAGCGTGCGGCGGGGCCGGTGATCCACTGGCTCTCGCCGCTCTCCATGGCGGTGCGACCGTCGAGGCTCATCGCGAGCTTGACCCGCACGAACGGCAGGCCGTGCTCCATGCGCTTGAGGAAACCTTCGTTGAGCTTGCGCGCTTCGCCTTCGAGCACGCCGCTTTCGGTGGCGATACCGGCCTGGGCCAACCGCTGCAGGCCGCGGCCGGCGACTTCGGGATTGGGATCCTGCATCGCCGCCACCACCCGCGCTACGCCAGCATTGACCAGCGCATCGGCACACGGCGGCGTGCGGCCATGGTGGCTGCACGGTTCGAGGGTCACGTAGGCCGTGGCGCCCCGGGCGTTGTCACCGGCGGCTCGCAGGGCATGGACTTCGGCGTGGGGTTCGCCAGCGCGGATGTGCCAGCCTTCGCCGACCACCTGCCCGTCCCGCACGATTACGCAACCGACCCGGGGATTGGGGTGGGTGGTGTAGTGACCCCGCCGCGCCAACTCCAGGGCGCGGGCCATGTAATGAGCGTCGAGGATGGCCTGCTGCGCCGAGTCGGTCATTCTTTCACCGGTTCACGGGCCAGGCGGTCGATTTCCTCGCGGAACTCGTTCAAATCCTGGAAACGCCGATAGACCGAGGCAAAGCGGATGTAGGCCACTTCATCGAGCTTTTGCAACTCGGCCATCACCAGTTCGCCGACGACGAGGGACTTGACCTCGCGCTCGCCAGTCGCCCGCAGCTTGTGCTTGATGTGCACCAGCGCCGCTTCCAGGCGCTCGACGCTCACCGGGCGTTTTTCCAAGGCGCGCTGCATGCCGGCGCGCAGTTTTTCTTCGTCGAACGGCTGGCGACTGCCGTCGGTCTTGATCAGGCGCGGCAACACCAGTTCAGCCGTCTCGAACGTCGTGAAACGCTCGCCGCAGGCCAGGCATTCGCGGCGGCGGCGGACTTGTTCGCCTTCGGCGACCAGTCGCGAGTCGATGACCTTGGTGTCGTTGGCACCGCAGAAGGGACAGTGCATGGTGGCAGGCAACAAAAAAAGGGAGGGCCATGGTAGCGCATCCCACTGGCAAGACAAGCCATAGGGTTTACGGTATACAGACGGGCTTATCGCCAGATCCATGGAAATCACCTTGCTGGAGCCACCCATGCCGCTACGATCCATTGTTTTGCTCAGTTTTTTCAGCCTGCTGGTGGCGTGCAGCAGCGACGCCCCCAAACCCGCCGCACCGGCGCCAACGCCCGCGCCAAAACAGGCCCAGGAGAAGGCCCGCCAGGCTGCGGAGCTGGGACCGCTGCCTGCATATCAGCGCGAATTGAGCGGCACCTTGCAAGGCGTGCCGGCTGGGGCCGAAGTGGAACTGGCGCTGCTGGTGATCGATGACAAGGATCGCCCGCAGCAACTGCTCGCCAGTTCCAGCCTGATCGGCACCAACCAGGCCCTGCCGTTCCACCTGCGCTTCAACCCCGAGGCGTTCCCCGTTGGCGCCCGCGTGGAATTGCGCGGCCGGGCCAGCCAGTCGGGCCAGTTGATCCTGCACCTGCCGGAGCAACGCATCAGCCTACCGACCACCCAGGCGTTGGGCGTCCTGCAATTCGTCAAAGCGCCATGAAGGCACCGCAGGACCTGCAACAAGCGCTGGGCGAATTGCTGGGTGATGCGCGCCTGGTGGCCTGTCCACTACCGGGCACAGACTTGAAGTTGTGGCTGATTGACGGCGACAACATGGACCGCGCCTTCAGCCCGGAGGAAACCCGGCGCATCCTCCACGAACCGCCCTACTGGAGCTTCTGCTGGGCCAGCGGCCTGGCAATGGCGCGCTACCTGGTCGAACAGCCACAGTGGGTCGAGGGCAAGCGGGTGCTGGATTTCGGCGCCGGCTCCGGCGTGGCGGGCATTGCGGCGATCAAGGCCGGGGCGCTGGAAGTGGTGGCCTGCGACCTGGATCCGCTGGCGATTGCCGCGTGCCAGGCGAATGCCGAACTCAACCGCGTGGAGCTGGGTTACTCGACGGATTTTTTCGCCGAAGCTGATCGCTTCGATCTGATCCTGGTCGCCGACGTGCTCTACGATCGCGCCAATCTGCCACTGCTCGACCAGTTCCTCAGTCGTGGCCGCGAGGCGTTGGTGGCGGATTCCCGGGTGCGGGATTTCCAGCATCCGCTGTACCGGCGCATCGAAATGCTCGAGGCCATGACGTTGCCGGACCTGGCCGAGCCGGAGGAATTTCGGCATGTGAGCCTGTACCACGCTCGGCGTTGACCCTAGAAGCATCGCGAGCAAGCTCGCTCCCACAAGGATCGCATGAACACTCGAGATCCCTTGTGGGAGCGAGCTTGCTCGCGAAGGCGTCCTGCCAGACACCACAAGACGAAAGACCTCCCCGCTTTCAGCCACCCCCCACCAAGCCGTATAGTTGCCCCATTCAAGCGTTCTACGAGATTTCCCATGACCCAGGACACGCCTTACATCTTTGAAGCCACCACGGCCGACTTCGACCAGTCGGTGATCGCCAATTCCTTCCACAAACCGGTGCTGGTGGATTTCTGGGCCGAGTGGTGCGCGCCGTGCAAGGCACTCATGCCCATGTTGCAAGGCATCGCCGAGAGCTACCGAGGTGAACTGCTGCTGGCCAAGGTCAACTGCGACATCGAACAGGATATCGTCGCCCGCTTCGGCATTCGCAGCCTGCCGACCGTGGTGCTGTTCAAGGACGGCCAGCCGGTCGACGGCTTTGCCGGGGCCCAGCCGGAATCGGCGGTGCGGGCGATGCTCGAACCCCACGTGCAGATGCCGCCGCCAGCCGCCGCCGATCCGTTCGAACAGGCCCAGGCGCTTTTCGATGAGGGCCGCTTCGCCGACGCCGAAGCCGTGCTCACGGTGTTGCTGGGTGAAGACAACACCAACGCCAAGGCGCTGATCCTCTACGCCCGCTGCCTGACCGAGCGCGGCGAACTGGGCGAGGCGCAGACGGTGCTCGACGCGGTGAAAAGCGATGAGCACAAGGCCGCACTGGCCGGTGCCAAGGCGCAGATCCAATTCCTCGGCCTGGCCAAGGATCTACCGGACGCCGCCGACCTCAAGGCGCGCCTGGCGCAAAATCCGCAGGACGATGAGGCGGTGTATCAACTGGCGATCCAGCAACTCGCCCGCCAGCAGTACGAAGCGGCCCTCGATGCGCTGCTCAAGCTGTTCATTCGCAACCGCAGCTACAGCGAAGGCCTGCCGCACAAGACCTTGCTGCAAGTGTTCGAACTGCTGGGCAACGACCATCCGCTGGTGACGACCTATCGGCGCAAGCTGTTCGCCGCGTTGTATTGATTGCACCGTAGGAGCTCCTACACAGCTTCTACGCAGTTTCGTGCCAGCTGTAGAGCGGTGTGTCGCCGCCGCTGATGACTTTTACATCCGGGCTGTGGCGCAAGCGCACCAACAAGCGCTTGCCTGACGAGGCGCTGCCGGTCAGGCCTTCGAGTTGTTCCAGCAGGTCCGGGCCGCTCAGTTGGCCGGCCTTGCGCAGCAGCTCCCGGGCGATCTGCCACTGGGCATCGTCCTGATTCGTCGACTTGGCGGGGGCCGTCGTCACCCCTTCTGATTTGGCGACTTGCAACTGCGCGCCAAGCTGCGCCCAGTCGCCTTCATCCATTTCGATCGTCAAGTCCACCGGCCACTCGCCGACGGTTCCGCGTATCCGCAACATCACCGCACTCCTGAAGATTTCATGTTTGCATGCTCCCATGGGCCTTGCGCGACGCCAAGCAGACGGTCAAACTCTGCGCACTTTCGTTATAAGATTACATAACCTTTTCGGAGATTCGTCATGCGTCGTCTGCTTCTCGCTTTGCCGTTCGCCCTGCTGCCATTGGCCGTCGCTCACGCAGCGGTGGAGCATGACCACGATCATGATCACGAACACGGCAGCCTCGGCGCCCATGAACACGGCGTGGCTCGATTGAACGCTGCCCTGGACGGCCAGACCCTGGAACTGGAACTGGAAAGCCCGGCGATGAACCTGGTGGGTTTTGAACACGCCGCCACCAGCGATGCCGACAAAGCCAAGGTTGCCGCCGTGCGCGCGCAATTGGAAAAACCACTGGCGCTGTTCAACCTGCCAGCCGCCGCCAAATGCACCGTGGCCCAGCAGGAACTGGAAAGCCCGTTGTTCGGTGATGAACCGGACCATGAAGACCATGATGAAGACGCCGATGGCGACGAACACCATGGCGAACACAGCGAGATCCACGCCCACTACCAATTCACCTGCGCCGCCCCTGGCGCCTTGAAGAGCCTGGACCTGGCGACGCTGTTCAAAACCTTCCCGGCCACCCAGAAAATTCAGGTACAACTGATCAGCCCGAGCGGCCAGCAAGGCGTGGAAGTGACGGCCAAGGCGCCAGCGTTGAAATTCTAAGTACTCCAGAAACCCATTGTGGGAGCGAGCTTGCTCGCGATGAGGCCAGTACTTTCAACATCGATGTTGTCTGACACACCGCTATCGCGAGCAAGCTCGCTCCCACAGGGTTGATTCTCAATCTGACCGGTTTCATATGACCCAAGCACTCATCGAACTGTCCAACCTGGGCTTCAGTTGGCCCGGGCATCCGCCCTTGCTGGATATTCCGGCGTTTCGCCTGGAGGCCGGCGAAACCCTGTTCCTGAAGGGACCGAGCGGCAGCGGCAAGACCACCCTGCTAGGACTGCTGGGCGGTGTGCAGACACCGGATCGCGGCAGCATCCGCCTGCTCGGCCAGGAACTCAGCGAACTGGGCGCCGGCCGCCGCGACCGCTTCCGTGTGGACCACACCGGCTACATCTTCCAGCAGTTCAACCTGCTGCCATTTCTGTCGGTGCGCGAGAACGTCGAACTGCCCTGCCACTTTTCCAAACTGCGTGCACAACGGGCCATCCAGCGTCACGGCAGCATCGACCAGGCCGCCGCCACCTTGTTGGCTCACCTCGGCCTGGCCGATCCAAGCTTGCTGGAGCGGCGTGCCGATTCATTGTCCATCGGCCAGCAACAACGAGTCGCCGCCGCCCGCGCCTTGATCGGCCAGCCGGAACTGGTGATCGCCGACGAACCGACTTCGGCCCTGGACTACGACGCCCGGGAAAACTTCCTGCGCCTGTTGTTTGCCGAATGCCGCGAAGCCGGATCGAGCCTGTTATTTGTCAGTCATGACCAGAGCCTGGCGCCGCTGTTCGACCGTAACCTCTCGCTGGCCGATCTCAATCGCGCCACCACGCCACTCGAGGTCTGAGATGTATTTGTTCCGTCTAGCCATGGCCAGCCTGGCGAACCGCCGCTTCACCGCGATCCTCACCGCATTTGCCATTGCCCTGTCGGTGTGCCTGCTGCTGGCGGTGGAACGCGTGCGCACCGAGGCGCGGGCCAGTTTCGCCAGCACCATCAGCGGCACCGACCTGATCGTCGGTGCCCGTTCCGGCTCGGTGAACCTGCTGTTGTATTCAGTGTTTCGCATCGGCAACGCCACCAACAATATCCGCTGGGACAGCTTCGAGCAGTTCGCCAAGAACCCGAAAGTGAAATGGGCG
The DNA here is from genome assembly GCF_013608025.1 of Pseudomonas brassicacearum subsp. neoaurantiaca. GTDB lineage: Bacteria > Pseudomonadota > Gammaproteobacteria > Pseudomonadales > Pseudomonadaceae > Aquipseudomonas. The sequence goes on from NZ_VDLV01000016.1 coordinate 54,792, forward strand.
ATTCCCATGTCCCTCGGCGATTCCCATCGCGGTTATCGGGTGATGGGCACCACCGAAGCCTACTTCGAGCATTACCAGTACGGCCGCCAGCAACACCTGGAACTGGCCGATGGCCGGGCGTTCGCCACCGATCCATTCGAAGTCGTGCTTGGCGCCGAAGTAGCCGAGGCGCTGCATTACAAACTGGGGGACAAGCTGGTGCTGGCCCACGGCGTGGCGGCGATCAGCCTGGTCAAGCATGACGACAAACCCTTCACCGTGGTCGGGATTCTCAAGCGCACCGGTACGCCGGTGGACCGCACGCTGCACATCAGCCTCGGCGGCATGGAGGCCATCCACATCGACTGGAAAAACGGCGTGCCGGCCCAGGGCAATGGCCGCATCAGCGCCGACCAGGCCCGCAACATGGATCTCACGCCCCAAGCGATCACCGCGTTCATGCTCGGCCTCAATAGTAAGATCTCGACCTTCGCCTTGCAGCGCGAGATCAACGAATTCCGCGGCGAACCGCTGCTGGCGATCCTGCCGGGCGTGGCATTGCAGGAATTGTGGAGCTTGATGGGCACGGCGGAAAAAGCCCTGTTCGTGATTTCGCTGTTCGTGGTGCTGACCGGGTTGATCGGCATGCTCACGGCGATTCTCACCAGCCTCAACGAGCGCCGTCGGGAAATGGCGATCCTGCGCTCGGTGGGCGCGCGGCCGTGGCACATCGCGAGTCTTCTGGTGCTCGAAGCCTTTGCCTTGGCGTTGGCCGGAGTCACCGCCGGGCTGGCGTTGCTGTACATCGGCATCGCCGCCGCCCAGGGTTACGTGCAGTCGGCCTACGGTTTGTACCTGCCGCTGGGCTGGCCGAGCGAGTATGAATGGACGCTGCTGGCTGGCATCCTGGTCGCAGCCCTGTTGATGGGCAGCGTGCCGGCCTGGCGCGCCTACCGCCAATCGTTGGCCGATGGCCTGTCGATCCGTTTATGAGGAACCCGAAAATGCCCCGCGCCCTGCTTGCGCTGTTAATGCTGGTCGCCCTGCCTCTCTGGGCGGCCGAGCCGAGGGACCTGGCCTGGTCGGAAATGATCCCGCCGGACGCGCCGCCGGAAGTGCCGAACATGACCCCGTTGCACGACCTGTCGAAAATGAGCGATGCCCTGGCCGCCGAAACCGCGCCAGCGGCCAAGCAGGATCTGCCCAACGCCCCGGTGGTCAAGGCCCTCGACGGCCAGCAGATTCGCCTGCCAGGTTATATCGTGCCGCTGGAAGTCAGCGAAGAAGGTCGCACCACGGATTTCTTGCTCGTGCCGTATTTCGGCGCCTGCATCCATGTGCCGCCTCCGCCGTCGAACCAGATCGTCCATGTGAAAAGCGAAGTCGGGGTCAAGCTCGACGAGTTGTATCAACCGTATTGGGTCGAAGGGCCGATGCAGGTCAAGCCGTCCACCAGTGAACTGGCCGATGCCGGGTATCAGATGGAGGCTGAGAAGATTTATGTGTATGAGCTGCCGGAGTGAATCCGGTGGTGATGGGTTGTTGATGAGATAGCTATCGCGAGCAAGCTCGCTCCCACAGGTGATCGTGTTTCTTCAGAGGGAATGCGGTCAAACTGTGGGAGCGAGCCTGCTCGCGAAGGGCCCTGGAAAATTTGCTCATCATCATTTCATTGAGCTGAGTCAATTAAACACCCCCTGACTCATTGAGCTGTGTCAAAAGACCGGACCAGACGGCTTCGTACCATGGGACATCAATTTTCGATGCCCTTTGGAGCCCTCATGAACAAGTCCTTGCTCAGCGCTTCCCTTATCGCGCTCGCCCTCGCCGCCCCACTCGCCCAGGCCCACACCGCGGGCGACATCATCGTTCGCGCCGGTGCGATCACCGTCAACCCGGACGGCGACAGTTCCAGCGTCAAGGTCGACCGTGGCCCGCTGGCCGGCGCCGACCTGGGCGGCAAGGCGACCATGAGCAGCGACACGCAACTGGGCTTGAACTTCGCCTACATGCTCACCAACAACTGGGGTATCGAACTGCTGGCGGCCTCGCCGTTCGAGCATGACGTAAAAATCAAAGGCACCGCCCTCGGCGCCGCGAACAACAAGCTCGGCACCCTCAAGCATCTGCCGCCGACCCTGAGCCTGGTCTACTACCCGCTCGACGCCAAATCGGCCTTCCAGCCTTATGTCGGCGCGGGCATCAACTACACCTGGATCTATGACGAGCACGTCGGCAGCGAAGCCAGCGCCAATGGCTTCAGCAACTTCCGCGCGAAAAACAGCTGGGGCATGGCCTGGCAAGTCGGTGCGGACTACATGCTGACCGACAACATCATGATCAACGGCCAGATCCGCTACATCGACATCGACACTACCGCGTATGTCGACAACAACGCCGTGGCCGGTGGCACCCGGGCCAAGGTAGACGTCGATGTGGACCCGTTCGTCTACATGGTGGGGTTGGGTTACAAGTTCTGAGCCCCACACGACATTGAGATGCCTACACACCCTGTGGCGAGGGAGCTTGCTCCCGCTGGACTGCGAAGCAGGCCCGACGAATTTGCGACCGCTTCGCGCTCGAGCGGGAGCAAGCTCCCTCGCCACAGGTTTCACTTGCCACAAAAGCGATGCATGACTCACAAAAAAGGCGCCCCGAAAGGCGCCTTTTTTTGCGACGGTGAAACTCAGCGCCCCAACAACCGCGCCAACCCCACGCTCATCGGCGTCTGGTCTGGAACGCTGAAACGCTCCAACAGGCGACGGTTGTTGGCCCGCGAATGGCGGATGTCACCGGAACGCGCCGGGCCATGGCTGATCGCAGGCAAGTCGCCTACCACGACGGCCAGGGCCTGGAGCATCTGCTTGAGCGTCGTCGCCTGGTTCCAGCCGACATTCACCGCGCCCACTTCCACCTCTGGCTTTTCGATGGCCTGGACCAGCACGTCCACCAAGTCTTCGACATAGACGAAATCCCGGGTCTGCTCGCCGTCGCCGAATACGGTGATCGGCAGGCCTTTCTGCGCCCGTTCGCTGAAAATGCTGATGACCCCTGAGTACGGCGAGGACGGATCCTGGCGCGGGCCATAGATGTTGAAAAAGCGGAACACCACCGGCTCCAGGCCGTGCTGGCGACGATAGAAATCAAAATAGAATTCGCTGGCCAGCTTGTCCGCCGCGTAGGGCGTGAGCGGCGCCTTGGGGGTGTCTTCGTCGATGGACTCGCCTTCGCCGTTGTTGCCGTAGACCGCTGCGCTGGAGGCGAACAGCACCCGCTTCACGCCGCTCTGGCGCATGGCCTCGCAGACATTCAGGGTGCCGATGAAATTGCTCTGGTGCGTACGCACCGGATCATCCACCGAAGCTTGCACAGAAGCCACGGCGGCCAGGTGCGCCACGGCGCTGCAACCGACCATGGACCGAGCCACCAGCGCGGCATCGGCGACGTCACCTTCGATCAGTTCCACCGCAGGGTTGTCCAGCGGCAAGTTGCTGCGCTTGCCGGTGGACAGGTCATCGAGGATGCGCACCGAGTGCCCTTTGGCGAGCAAGGCGTCGGTCAGGTGCGAACCAATGAAACCCGCGCCGCCGGTGATGAGTACAGGGCCGTCAGCCATGGCGATAAAACCTATCCAGTAAGCTTGGGAGCGCGGCGCGCCAGGCGCGGGGCTTGATCCCGAAGGTGTGCAGAATTTTCTTGCAGGCCAGGACCGCATGCTGCGGTTCTTCCGCGGCGTCCGGCCTTGCAGCATGGGCCTGGGGGGTGGGCGACTCGATCGCCAGCGGATGCAAGGCGCGGGCTTCGGTGAGGATCGCCTGGCCGAGCGCCAGCGGCGTGGTCGCCTCATGGCCGGCGTAATGATAGGTGCCCCACAGCGGCGCCGCACAATCGAGTTGCTTGAGCACCGAGATGATCACGCGCGCCGCATCGTCAACCGGCGTCGGACTGCCCCGTCGGTCGTCGGCCAGCAACAACTCGTCGGGCTGTTCGGCCCGGGCCAGGAAACGGCCGAGGATGCCGTCGGCGCTGTCATCCAGCAGCCAGCCGAAACGCAGCAATACATGTTGCGGGCAGGTGGCGCGCACGCTTTGCTCGATTCTCCACAAGGCCTGGCCACGCAGGCCCAGGGGGACGGGCTCGTCCTTTTCGCTGTACGCGGTGGCGCGGGAGCCGTCGAACACGCGGTAGCTCGACGGTTGCAGCAAGACGATATTGTGATGCTGGCACAGTTCCGCCAGGCGCTCGACCGCCCGCTCCTGGCTGGCCAGGCGCTGCTCACTGACAGTCTCCGCCTGGAACCAGTCGAAGTAGTACGCCAGGTTGATCAAGGCGTCCGGCCGGGTGTCGTCGAGCAGTTGCGTCAGGCTCGCGGCATCCCAGCCGTCTTCGGGGGGGCGGGGGGCAAGAAAACCGATGTCTTCTTCTGCACCGAGGCGAATCAGCGCCTGCCCAAGGGCATTTCCGCCGCCCAGTAACATAAGGCGCATTCGCATAAAGTCAGCAGGCCCAGTCTGTTGGCACAAGAATTTGGTCGACAACGCCCGAGGGCGTCGTCCGAATCGTTGCATTTTGCGGGTTTAGTGCGCAACCGTCATCCGTAAAGTGCAGATCGCCGGGTTTGTGCTGGTCTTGAGGCCCTCATCGCGAGCAAGCTCGCTCCCACAGGGGATCTCCAATGTGCATGCGATCCCTGTGGGAGCGAGCTTGCTCGCGATGGGGCCGGAACAGACGATAGAGATCTCGGACGGTACTTGCATCATCCCCACCCCACCCGCCTAAACTGCCCACATGAATCTGCCCCTTGCAGCCGACCACGCCATGGCAGGCTTTCACCCCGCCGTTCGCGCCTGGTTCAGCCAGACTTTCCCGGCGGTCACGGCCGCCCAGGCCCGGGCGTGGCCGTTGATTGGCCAGCGTCGTTCGGTGCTGGTCGCCGCGCCAACGGGTTCGGGCAAGACGTTGACGGCGTTTTTGGCAGTGCTCGACGACCTGGTGCACCGCGGCCTGGAACAAGGCGGCCTGCCGGACGCGACGCTGGTGGTCTACGTCTCGCCGCTCAAGGCCTTGAGCAACGACATCCAGATCAACCTGCAGAATCCCCTGGCCGGCATCACCGAGCAGTTGCAGCGAATGGGCTTGCCGCCCTTGCCCATCACCACCGCCGTGCGCACCGGTGACACGCCGCAGAAAGAACGCTCGGCGATGCGCAAGACCGCGCCGCACATCTTGGTGACGACACCCGAATCGCTTTACGTGCTGCTCGGTTCCGACTCCGGCCGGCAGATGCTCGCCAGCACCCGCACGGTGATCGTCGATGAAATCCACGCCATCGCCGCCAGCAAGCGCGGCAGTCACTTGGCCTTGAGCCTGGAGCGTCTGCAAGCGCTGTGCGCCGAACCGCTGATGCGCATCGGCTTGTCCGCCACGCAAAAGCCTATCGAAGCGGTGTCACGGTTTCTGGTCGGCGAAGGGCGCACCTGCGAGATTGTCGACATCGGCCACGCCCGCCCACGGGACCTGGACATCGAGGTGCCACCCGTGCCGCTGTCGGCGGTGATGGCCAACGACGTGTGGGAATTGGTCTACAACCGCCTCGCCGAGCTGGCCCGGGCGCACCGGACCACGCTGGTGTTCGTCAACACCCGGCGCCTGGCCGAACGCCTGAGTCGGCATCTGAGCGAGCGCCTGGGCAAGGACGCCGTGGCGGCCCACCACGGCAGCCTGGCGAAGGAGTTTCGCCTCGACGCCGAGCAACGCCTCAAGCGCGGCGAACTGCAGGTGCTGATCGCCACGGCGTCGCTGGAGTTGGGCATCGACATCGGCGACGTCGACCTCGTCTGCCAGATCGCCTCGCCCCGTTCGATCTCGGCGTTCCTGCAACGGGTTGGCCGCTCCGGCCACCAGGTCGGCGGCACGCCCAAGGGGCGCCTGTTCGCCACCACCCGGGACGACTTGATCGAATGCGCCGCCCTGCTCGATTGCGTGCGCCGTGGCGAGCTGGACATCCTGCACATCCCCAAGGCGCCCCTGGATGTCCTGGCCCAGCAGATCGTCGCCGAGGTCAGTTGCCAGGAATGGCATGAACAGGCCTTGCTGGAAATGTTCCGCCGCGCCTCGCCCTATGCCGGGCTGGACGAAAAACACTACCAGGCCCTGCTGCAAATGCTCGCCGAAGGTCTCAACGGCCGACAGGGCGTGCGCAGTGCCTACCTGCACCGTGATGCCGTGACACGGACCTTGCGCGGGCGGCGGGGAAGCAAGCTGACCGCCGTGACCAGCGGCGGCACCATCCCGGACAACGCCGACTACAGCGTGCTGCTCGAACCCCAGGGCTTGAACATCGGCAGCGTCAACGAAGACTTCGCGGTGGAGAGCATTGCCGGAGACGTGTTCCAACTGGGCAATACCTCGTACCGGATCATCCGCGTCGAGACCGGCCGCGTGCGGGTCGAGGACGCGCAGGGCCAGCCGCCGACCATCCCGTTCTGGCTCGGCGAAGCTCCGGGGCGCAGCGCCGAGCTGTCCCAGGCCGTGGCCCGCCTGCAAGCCCAGCTCGATCAACTGCTCGGCGCCACGCCGGGCAATCTGCAACCGGCACTCGACTGGCTGACCGGCACCTTGCACCTGAACCTTGCCAGCGCCGAGCAGATCCTCGATTACCTGGCCCCGGCGCGCCTGGCCTTCGGCGCCCTGCCGTCCCAGGACACCTTGGTGATGGAACGGTTTTTCGACGAGTCCGGCGGCACGCAACTGATCATCCACACGCCCTTCGGCAGCCGCATCAACCGCGCCTGGGGCCTGGCCCTGCGCAAGCGTTTCTGCCGCACCTTCAACTTCGAATTGCAGGCCGCCGCCAGCGAGGACGCCATCGTGCTGTCGCTGTCCACCAGCCACAGCTTCGAACTGGACGAGGTCTGGCGCTACCTCAACAGCCAGAGCGCCGAGCAGATCCTGATTCAAGCGGTATTGGATGCGCCGCTGTTCGGCGTGCGCTGGCGCTGGAATGCCGGCGTGGCCCTGGCCTTGCCGCGCTACACCGGCGGGCGCAAAGTCGCGCCGCAGATCCAGCGCATGAAAAGCGAAGACTTGATCGCCAGCGTGTTCCCGGACCAGATCGCTTGCCTGGAAAACCTCGCCGGCGAGCGTGAGATTCCCGACCACCCACTGGTGGAACAGACCCTCGACGACTGCCTGCACGAAGCCATGGACAGCGAAGGCTGGCTGGCGCTGTTGCGGCGCATGGAAGCGGGCGAGGTTCGCCTGGTCAGCCGCGACCTGCCGGCGCCCTCGCCCTTGGCGGCAGAAATCCTCAGCGCCCGGCCTTATACCTTTCTCGACGACGCGCCGCTGGAGGAACGCCGCACCCAAGCGGTGATCAACCGACGCTGGAGTGATCCGCAATCCACCGACGACCTCGGCGCACTGGACGCCGAGGCCATCCAGGCCGTGCGGGAAGAGGCCTGGCCGACGCCGACCAATGTCGATGAAATCCATGAAGCGTTGATGAGCCTGGCCTGCATCGCCGACAGCGAAGCCAGTGCCGAGCGGTCGTGGCTGGACGGGTTGCGCACCCTGGCCGAGCGCGGTCGCGCCAGCCACATCCAAATCAGTGATGAGCGCGGCCTGTGGGTGCCGCTGGAACGGCTGACGTGCCTGCAAGCGATTTATCCACAAGCCAAATGGCAGCCGCCGCTGGCACCGCTGCCGGGGTTCGATGAGCCGTGGGACAGCGACGAGGCCGTGGTGGAGGTGCTGCGCGCGCGGCTCAGTGCCTTTGGCCCGCAACCGTTGACCGCGATCGCCTACCCGCTGGGGCTGTCGCCGGCACAAGCGACCCAGGCCCTGGCCCTGCTCGAACAACAAGGGTATGTGCTGCGCGGTCGCTTCACCCCGGGCACCGCTCAAGAGGAGTGGTGCGAACGGCATCTGCTGGCGCGGATCCACCGCTACACGGTCAAGCGCTTGCGCCGGGAAATCGAGCCGGTGACGTTGCAGGATTTCATGCGTTTCCTGTTCGACTGGCAGCATCTGTCGCCGTCCAGCCAGGGCCGCGGCAACGCGGTGCTGCCGTCGATCATCGGCCAGTTCGAAGGCTACCCTGCCGCCGCCTCGGCCTGGGACAGCGACCTGCTGCCGGCGCGAATCAAGGATTATTCGCCGAGCTGGCTGGATGAACTGTGCCGCAGCGGCAAGTTCGTCTGGACGCGCCTGAGCGCCCGCCAGAAGTTGTCTGCCAGCGCCCTGCGCAGCACGCCGATCGTGTTGTTGCCGCGTACCCAGGTTGCGCTGTGGAGCAGCCTGGGCGAGCAGACGCCGGTCGGCGAACTGTCGCTCAAGACGCAAAAAGTCCATCAGGCCCTCAGTGAACATGGCGCGTTGTTTTTCGATGAATTGCTGCACGAGGCTCACCTGCTGCGCAGCGAACTGGAAATCGCCTTGCAGGAACTGGTCGGTGCCGGGCTCGTGAATGCTGACAGCTTCGCCGGGCTGCGGGCCTTGATCACCCCTGCCAGCAAACGCCAGGCCCGTAGCAGCCGGCGCGGACGCGGGGCGTTTGTCGGCGGCATGGACGATGCCGGGCGCTGGTCCTTATTACGCCGCAGTTCGCCCGCGCCAGAACCCGGCAACCGGCCCGCGCCCACACCGCCCGATACCCTGGAACACATCGCCATGACCCTGTTGCGCCGTTATGGCGTGGTGTTCTGGCGCCTGCTGGAGCGCGAGGCCGATTGGCTGCCGAGCTGGCGTGAATTGCTGCGCACGTTTCATCGTCTGGAGGCACGGGGAGAGATTCGAGGCGGGCGCTTTGTCAGCGGGCTGGCCGGCGAACAATTCGCCTTGCCCGAAGCCATCCCGCTGCTGCGCGAAGCACGGCGTCGGCCCACCGATGGCAGCCTGGTGGCGGTGTGCGGGGTTGATCCGTTGAACCTGGCCGGCACTTTGTTGCCCGGGGCGAAAGTGCCGGCGCTGGCGAGTAATCGGCTGGTGTATCGGGATGGGCTGCCGGTGGCGGCGCAGGTTGCGGGCAAGCAACAGCTTTGGGTGGAGTTGGATGCTCAAGCAATGGCTGAAATTCGCACGAAGCTGATCCAACACCTTTAGCCAGACACCCGCAAAACTGTGGCGAGGGAGCTTGCTCCCGCTGGGCTGCGCAGCGGCCCCAAAGTTTTCGGCTCTGCATCCAATCTTGCTCAAAGCGACGACTGCTGCGCAGCCGAGCGGGAGCAAGCTCCCTCGCCACGGGTTATCGGGCAAGCTGGTCGGACGGCTTCGATGATACCTCCGTCGAAGGCGCTGAATTTTCGACCTGCGTATCCAACCGCTTCGGCATCACCACCTGCTGTGGATAAGTCTGCGCGAAGTGCACCGACGGCTCGTTATCCACAAGTTTCTTCAATCGCTGGTTGAACGCCCGGCCCACGGCATATTGCCCGCCCGACACGGTGCGGAACTGGGCAGTGAGCACCACGCCGTTGAGGTCCATCTTGTCCACGCCGAATACATCCAGCGGCCCTTGCAGGTTGAACTTGAGGAACGGGTCCTCGGAAATCGAATCGCCAGCTTCGCGGATCAGTTCAATGGCGCGGTCCACGTCGGTGTCGTAGGTGAACTGCACCGAGAAAAACGCAAAGGCAAATTGCCGGGATTGGTTGGTCACGGCCTTGATCTGCCCGAACGGCACCGAGTGCACGAAACCCTTGCCGTCGCGCAGGCGCAGGGTGCGGATGGTCAGGCCTTCGACGGTGCCGGCGTGGCCGGAGCTGAGCACCACCCAGTCGCCGATCGACAGCGTGTCCTCGATGATGATGAACAGCCCGGTGATCACGTCCTGCACCAATTGCTGCGAACCAAAACCGATCGCCAGCCCCACCACGCCCGCACCGGCGAGCAATGGCGCGACGTTGATGCCGAGGTTGGCCATGGTGGTGATTGCGCAAATCACCACCAGGATAATCTTGGCCGCGTTGCGCAACAGCGGCAGGATGGTCTTCACCCGCGTGCTGGGCTGGCGGGCGCCGCGCTTGTTGAGTGGTGGCTTCAACGCCTCCTGGATCGCCGTGTCGAGCACCACCCAGGTCAGCCAGGTCATCAGGAAGATCAGGCCGATGCGGCTCAAAGAATCGCTGATCGCTCGTCCCACGGCGTTGCGCGAGGCGAATTCGAACAGGGAGATGCCCCAGATTCGCCCGAGGATTTCAATGAACGCCACGGCCATGACGATCCGCAGCAAGGCGTGCAGCAAGCTCAACAGCCGCCCCTTGTATGCGCTGTTGCGCTGGATAGCCTCGGCCTTGGGTGATTTGAAGATGTGCTGGAACACCGTGCTGAGAAACACCGTCGCGATCAGCAGGATGGTGGTGAACAAGGCGCAACGCAGGGCTTTCTGGTTGTCCTCGCCGACACCGATCAGGCTCACCGCTGAGACCAATATCATCAGCAGGATCGGCCAATACCAGAGGCCGGAAAAGATTCGCAGGGACTCTTGCAAGGCAGGTTGCTTGAGGCGCTGGGCCAAAGGCCGGTTGCGGATCAGGTGGGCCACGGGCCGGCGCATGTGGATCACCAGCCAACCGAAGATGAGCGAAGCCAGCAGTCCGGTGAACACCGCGACGCTGCTGGTGATATTGCCGCCCAGTTGGCGGGCGATCTGCGGGCTGGTCAAGGCATCGCTGAGGGCCGCCAGGAAGCCGATCAGGAACAACGGCCGCGGGCTGAAATGCCGGATGATCGCCACGGCACGGCGTTTATGGCCGGCGTTGAACATCACGATCACGCAGAGCAACACCGACGTGGAGAAAATGCCGCTGCTGGTGGCGTAGGCAAAACACAGCGCCAGGGCGCGACCAACCGAGACTTGCAGGAAATGGCTGACATAAAGGGTCAAAGGCAGGCAGGCCACGGCTGGCAAGGTGTACGGCAAGAGATAACCGAGCAGGTCTCGCACCCGCTGGCGCGTTCGTAGCCAGCGGCGCCGACCGAGACGTCGCACCAGCAATCGCGCGCCGGTCCAGAGCAGCGCGAACGTCCCCAGCCACACGCCGGAGAGCAGCAGGAAATCCCCGGCCACACGCCACGACGAACGGGACGTCTGGTCCACCAGCCGATCCACCTCATCCGCCGCCCGATCCGCCCGCAGGCGCCAGGCATCCACCAGGTTCTGGTCGAGGTCGAGCTTGTCCTGGACGTCATCGATGCTCGAACTGATCGCGCCCAACAGGCCACCTTGCACCAGCGGCTCGGGTTCGGCCGGGGCTTCGGCGGGTTTGGAGGTGCCGGGGACCGCTGCGGTCCCGTAGGCGCTGGTGCCGGTCAGCGCCAGCAGGAACAGCAGCAGTACAGTGCTCAATCGAGACAAAACGCAGGGCTCCTTCGCACGGGGTCGGTAAGGAACTGATCAACATCGGGCCGGCAAGTTCGCTCGGAAGGCCAATACAAAACCCGTGGCGAGGGAGCTTGCTCCCGCTGGGGCGCGTAGCGGCCCTGAAACCTGGATACCTCGTCACGTCAGGATGAATGCATGGGCCTGCTGCGCAGGCCAGCGGGAGCAAGCTCCCTCGCCACAGAACCCGCTCGGCCCCTTCCGTCGGTAAGGCCGTCGAAACTTTCCAGCCCGCCCGGCGGTCATCAAAAGACACAGGCAGTACGAGGTCATTGGCACGGGAGGGACACATGACGGCGATCCACATTGGCATTTCCGGTTGGCGCTACACGCCTTGGCGCGGAGACTTCTACCCCAAGGGGCTGGCTCAGAAACGGGAACTGCAATTCGCCTCTCGAGCGGTCAACAGCATCGAAATCAATGGATCGTTTTACGCCCTGCAACGTCCCGAACGGTATGCCCAGTGGTACGCCGAGACGCCGCCGGACTTCGTGTTCAGCGTCAAGGCGCCGCGCTTCATCACCCACATCAAGCGTCTGCGGGACGTCCACAAACCCCTGGCGAATTTCTTCGCCTCCGGCGTGTTGGAACTCAAGGAAAAACTCGGCGCCATCCTCTGGCAGTTTCCGCCCAGCTTCAAATTCGACCCGCAACTGTTCGAAGACTTCCTCAAGCAACTGCCCCATGACACCGAGGCTGCCGCCGCGCTGGCCCTGGAGCACGAGCCGCGCCTGGACGGCCACGCCAGCACCGAGACCGATAAAAAGCGCCCGCTGCGCCATGCCGTGGAAATCCGTCACGAAAGCTTCATCGACCCACACTTCGTCGCCCTGCTCAAACGCTACGACGTTGCTTTGGTGGTCGCCGATACCGCCGGGAAATGGCCCTATCGCGAGGACGTGACCAGCGACTTCGTGTACCTGCGCCTGCACGGCGCCGAAGAGTTGTACGCCAGCGGCTACACCGACGAGGCGCTCAAGCGTTGGGGCGACCGGATCGAGGCCTGGAGCCACGGCACGCAGCCGAGCGACGCGCAACTGATCGATCCGAAAAAGAAACCCCGGGCACGCAAGAGCCGGGAAGTGTTCTGCTATTTCGACAACGACATCAAAGTTCGCGCGCCCTACGATGCACGCCACCTGCTGGAGCGCTTCGACCTGGACAAGCACCTCGCCACCGCTCCCGGTGTGCGCCCGGCCGAAGGAGTATTGCCATGAGCACGCCAGAATCCAGCGAAGCCACCCGCGAGCCGCTCCACGATTCGGCGCAGCGACTGTTGGACGGAGTCAATCGCTTCACGGTGCTGACGGTCAACACGCACAAAGGCTTCACCGCCCTGAACCGGCGCTTCATCCTGCCGGAGCTGCGCGAAGCGGTGCGCAGCGTTTCAGCCGACGTGGTGTTCCTGCAGGAAGTCCACGGCACCCACGAGCACCATCCCCAGCGCTACAGCAACTGGCCGAGCATTCCCCAATATGAATTTCTCGCCGACACCCTCTGGCCGCAGTTCGCCTACGGGCGCAACGCGGTGTACCCGGCGGGCGATCACGGCAATGCGTTGCTGTCGAAATTCCAGATCATCCGCCACGACAACCTCGACGTTTCCATCAGCGGCCACGAAAGCCGCGGCATGCTGCACAGCGTACTGCGGCTGCCGAACAGCGATGGTGGGAGGGATGTACATGCCATTTGCGTCCACCTGGGGTTGCGCGAAGGCCATCGCGTCGCGCAACTGAAACTGCTTTGCCAACGCTTGAGCGAATTGCCGCCCGAAGCACCGGTCATCGTTGCCGGCGACTTCAACGACTGGCGCGGCAAGGCCAATGACCTGCTCGCGCCCTGCGGCCTGCGGGAGGTGTTCGCCGAGCAGTGGGGCAAACCGGCCCGCAGTTTTCCGGCGCGCCTGCCGATCTTGCGCCTGGACCGCATCTACGTGCGCAACCTCAAGGCCCATCACGCCAAGGTACTGAATGTACGTCCCTGGTCGCACCTTTCCGACCACGCACCGCTGTCGGTGGAGATCGAATTATGAACGCGACGATGGACAAGGCGACGGTAGAAAAGGTCGAGGTTCCACCGACCGAACGCAACCCGGCGCTGGCGGATGTCGAATACGGCTGGCACGGCAACAACCGCGTCACGCTGCTGGAAAACGGCGAGGAATATTTCCCACGGGTTTTCGAGGCGATTCGCCGGGCCCAGGAAGAAATTCTCCTGGAGACGTTCATTCTGTTCGAGGACAAGGTCGGCTTTGAATTGCGCGACCTGCTGGTGGACGCGGCCAAGCGTGGCGTGCGCATCACCGTCAACCTCGATGGGTTCGGTTGCGGCGAACTGACCACCGATTTCCTGGCCTCATTGAGCGATGCCGGCGTACGCCTGCAGATGTTCGACCCGGCCCCACGGCACTTGGGCATCCGCACCAACTGGTTCCGCCGGCTGCACCGCAAGATTGTGGTGGTGGACGGGGTGATTGCGTTCATCGGCGGGATCAACTTTTCCGCTGATCACTTGGGCGATTTCGGTCCCGAGGCCAAGCAGGATTACTCAGTGGAAATCAAAGGCCCGGCGGTGGTGGATATCCATCACTTCGCGCTGCTGCAAAGCGGTCGGCCGGCCCGGGCCAAGTATTGGTGGCAACGTCGCCGCAGCCGCCGCACCGAACTGGCGTTCAACGACCATGACGGCCAGGTGCGCCTGGTCTATCGCGATAACCACGAGCATCAGACCGACATCGAGGAGGTCTACCTGCAAGTGCTGCGCAGCGCCCAGCGCCGGGTGGTGATCGCCAACGCGTATTTCTTCCCCGGGTATCGGTTGTTGCGCGAGATCCGCAACGCCGCGCGACGTGGCGTCGAGGTGCGGCTGATCCTGCAAGGGCAGCCGGACATGATGATCGCCAAGCTCGCGGCGCGGATGCTCTATGACTATCTGATCAAGGCCGGCGTAACGATCTACGAATATTGCGAGCGGCCGCTGCACGGCAAAGTCGCCTTGGTGGACGAGGACTGGAGCACGGTCGGTTCGAGCAACCTCGATCCGCTGAGCCTGTCACTGAACCTGGAAGCCAACGTGCTGATCCGCGACCGGGCATTCAACCGCGAACTGTTCGAACGCCTCGACCACCTGAGCCGCAATCACTGCACCGTCATGCCCGAAAATCATGCCCGTCGAGGGCTGCTGTGGCGCATGACCATCGGTTTCATGGTGTTCCACTTCCTGCGTCATTTTCCGGCCTGGGCCGGATGGCTGCCGGCCCATAAACCGCGTCTGAAACCTTTTTCACCGCCGACGGCGGTCCGGAGCGAACCCCATGAACCACTCTGAAGCGCACACCGCGCCGAGAGATGCCCATGCGCCGGAACAGGCCAAGCCCAAGTCGCGCTGGAGCCGCTGGAAACGCCCGCTGACCCTGGCTTTTTTCCTGCTGCTGATCGTGCTGTTCACCGCCCTGGCACGGCGCATCGATTGGTCCGAGGTGTTCACGACCCTGGCGGATTTCAAGCAGCGCACGTTGCTGATCGCCGCCGCGCTGACCATCGCCAGCTTCATCACCTACGCCGGCTTCGACCTGATCGGGCGCACTTACATCCGGCAAAAACTGGGCTGGCGGCAAATACTTCCGGTGGGGGTGATCAGTTACGCCTTCAATCTCAACCTCAGTGCCTGGGTCGGCGGCATCGCCATGCGCTATCGGCTGTATTCGCGGCTCGGGGTGAGCACGGGCAATATCGCCAAGATTCTCGGCCTGAGCCTGGCCACCAACTGGTTCGGCTACATGACCTTGGCCGGCGTGGTGTTCAGCAGTGGCCTGGTGACGATGCCTCCGGGCTGGAAACTGAGCAGCGATGCGCTGCAAGGCGTCGGAGTGCTGCTATTGCTAATCAGCGCCGGCTATCTGCTGGCCTGCCGTTTCTCCAAGCGCCGGGCCTGGACGATTCGCGGCATGGAAATCAACCTGCCTTCGCTGCGCATGGCCGTGTTGCAATTGGCATTGGGGGCGCTGAACTGGTCGCTGATGGCGGCGGTGATCTTTACGCTGTTGCCGAGCAAACTCGAATACCCGGTGGTGCTCGGGGTGCTGTTGATCAGCAGCATTGCTGGCGTGATTACCCACATTCCGGCCGGACTCGGGGTGCTGGAGGCGGTGTTTGTCGCGCTGTTGCAGCATGAGGTGTCACGGGGCAGCTTGATCGCCGGACTGATTGCCTACCGGGCGATCTATTTCATCCTGCCGCTGTTGATCACGGTGGTGATGTACCTGGTGATCGAGGCGAAGGCCAAGGCGTTGCGGGTCAAGCCTGGGGTCAAGTGATGCGGTGCCCAGTCTGGCCTCATCGCGAGCAAGCTCGCTCCCACAGGGGATGTGTAGCGATCGAGATAGGTGTGCTCACAACAAATCCATTGTGGGAGCGAGCTTGCTCGCGAAGGGGCCCGCCTGAACGCCACATGTCTACCGCTCCTGAATAATGCTCAACCGCTCGCCCACCACCATTTCCGTGATCCAGCTCACCAGGATCGAGGTGTAGGCCTGTTGTGACACGGGGTCGCTCAGGGAATGGTCGGCGCCGTCGATGATCCGATGGGTCAGCGAATGAGTCTGCTGGCAGGCCGCGCGGTAGCTCATGATCGTGGCATGGGGTACATGGTCGTCGGTCTCGGACTCCACCAGCAGCACATCACCCGTGAACTGCGAGCACGCATGCAAGGCGCGGTTGGTGTCGGCGTGGACCAGGGTGCTGCGATAATCCAGCAGGTCGGTTTTGTCCAGGTCGCGCTTGGGCGTGTGCCACTGCTCGTCGCGGTAGAGCGCTGGCACTCGCAAGGCCAACCAGCGCACCGGACGCAACGAAGTCAGGATCGAGGCCAGGTAACCGCCGTAGCTGGTGCCGACCACGGCGATCGCTGAAGTGTCCAGGCCGGGGTGGGCAAGCAACCGGTCGTAGGCCGCCAGCAGGTCCCGCAAGTTGTCCTCTCGCGTGACCCGTGACAACGGAATTCCCGCGCCCCCCGTGTGCCCGCGCAAGTCGAAGGTCAGGCACACGCAGCCTAGGCCGGCGATGCCCTTCGCCCGTTCAAGATCACGCTCTTGGCTGCCGCCCCAACCGTGTACGAACAAGACGCCGGGGACCTTCGACTTGGGGCTCAGGAAGGTCCCGTTCATATGCTCATCATCGATGGCAATCTGGATGGTTTCGCTTCTAGCCGTCATAGGATTGAACCGTTACGTATTTGAGTAGGAAATCACCGTTCTCTGCCGGGCCGCGATAAATCTCCGTGGCGCCGGAGGGCAGCGGTTGGTCGGTGTAGGTTTCGACCGAGGACACCCGGACCGCGCGGACCGAGGGATCCTCGACAAACACCTGCAATGCCGCGAGCTCTGCGCTGCTGGCACCGCCCATTCGCCAGGATTGCTCCAGCACGCCGCCGCGAGGCTGGCCACCGGTATCCGTCCCTTGGGCGATGTCGTAATTGCGCCGCGACGCAAAGAACGTCGGAAATGCCTGGTTGGCGGCGTCATCGAAGACCTGGGCCAGCCGCACCGCTTCGCGAACATCGTCTTGCAGTTCCAGGCCGAGCAACTCGATATAGCCACCTTGGGCCACCAGCAGGTCAGAACCGCCATAGACCTCCTGCCCTTCGTTGTCATGGGTCAGGTGTTGCACGCCGCAATAGCTCAAGACCCTACCGTTGATGAAGCTCTGGCCGACGCTCTGGGTCTTGACCTCATTGAGGTTCTGCTCCAGCACGATGCCCTCGCTGAACACCGCCTGGGCGTCTGGCGCCGCGACGATTTCATCGAATTGCGCGATGCTTCGGATGACCCGCTGGCCACGTCCGGCGCAAGCATGGATTGGCTTGAAGCGAATCAGTCCGGCGTAAAGCAAATGCTCGGCGGCCTGGCGCGCATCCTTGAGGGAGAACACGCTGATGCCGTCGAGTACAACGCCCCGGGCCAGCTTGGCGAACAGCGGTGACCAGCCTTTCGGCGCAACCGCGTCCTTATTCAACAGACCATGGGCGATCGCCTTGGTGCAGATAAAGTCGTGATCGACGTAACCGCCCCAGAGATCATCCGGACCCTTGACGCCCAGGCGCAATGCAGCCTCGGGGCCGATCAGGGTTTGCGTGGGCAACAGGTACAGATCCCGCCCGGCGTGCTGCTGGCTGTCGTAGCTGCCGCCGTATTCCAGGCCAAGAATATTCGCCAACCAGCGGGCCAGCGCCCGATTGGTTTCGACTTCATGCTTCGGGGCGTGAGGATTGACCGAATGGGCCAACACCAGTTTGTTGCGATGGGTCGCCGTCATGCGTTGTCCTTTTAACTTCGCCAGTAGCTGTAGCTATAAGGATTGCAGAGATCAGGCCAACGGCGCGGCAGGGGACGAACGGTCACGGAAACGGGGGGATGGGCGGAGAAATATGGCACCGGGCCTGTTTCATTCTGCACGACGGGAAGCGGCCGTCCGGCAAATTGCACGACGCCTACCGCGTATTCTGTGGCGAGGGGATTTATCCCCGCTGGGCTGCGCAGCAGCCCCTAACAATTAAAATGACACACCGCGGTGTAAGTTTTCTGTGGGGCGCTGCGCACCCAGCGGGAGCAAGCTCCCTCGCCACGGGTCGGCTTCAGCCTTTGGAAGCGTTTTGTGGGCTCACCCCAAACTTCGCCCGATAGTCACTCGGCGCCAGCCCGGTGATTTTCTTGAAGGTCGATCGAAAGGCGCCGGGGTCCTGATAACCCACGGTCCAGGCAATGTGATCGATGGTGCCGTTGGTGAATTCCAGCATTTCGCGGGCCTTGCCAACTCGCAGATGCTGGCAGTATTCGGTGGGCTTGAGTCCGGTGGCGGCACGGAACCGGCGCAAGAAGGTGCGTTCTTCCAGACCGGCCTGCTCGGCCATCGCGCCGAGGGAGACGTCCACCGCGCCGCTGCGCTGCAACCAGTGTTGCACCTTGAGGATCGCACCGTCACCGTGCCCCAGGATCGGCGCAAAATTGCTGCCGCACTGGCTCGCGCTGTCACTGTGCTCGACCACCAGGAATTTCGCCGTGCGCGTGGCGATGCTAGGGCCGAGCAGACGATCCACCAATCGCAGCCCAAGCTCCGACCAGGCCATCAGCCCCGCCGTGGTGATCAGGTCACCGTCATCGACGATGGGTTTGTCGGCGTTGAGCTTGATCTTCGGATAACGCGCCGCGAAGGACTTCGCCGACGTCCAGTGGGTCGTGGCGCTGCGCCCATCGAGCAAGCCGCTTTCGGCCAACAGGATCGAGCCGACGCAAACCCCGCCCAATACCGTGCCGTCGGCATGCTGAGCCCGAAGCCAATCCATCAGCGCCGGCGTGGCAAGCCTTTCATTGAAGCCGGCAATGGAGGGCGGGATCAGCAAGGCAATCAGTTTGCCCGACGGTCCATCCTCGCTGTCGAAGACCCGTAGCGGCACCTCACCGTTCTCGGTGCGCCAATGACTCACCCGCAGCCTCGGTAACTGCGCACTGGCCTGCTCGGTTGCGATCCTCGCCGCGACTGTAAACAGATCGGTCAAGCCGTGCACCGCCGCCAATTGCGCACCGGGATACATCAGCACGCCAAGTTCAGCGAATGCCCTTTCCTGCGCCATTGTCAGTTTTCCCTCGCCTATTGTCGTTGCGGCCAATCCTCCCATCGCCGGGCTTGGCCAATACTGGCTTCACCGCAATCAACCGAGGAAGCCCCCATGTCCAAGCAAGCGCTCATCGTAGTCGATATCCAGAACGACTACTTCCCCCAAGGAAAATGGCCATTGGTCGGCGTCGAAGCTGCAGCCGACAACGCCGCTAGAATGATCGAAGCGTTTCGCCAGGCTGGCAATCCAGTGGTGCACATTCGCCATGAATTCACCTCCGACGAAGCGCCCTTTTTCACGCCAGGCTCCGAAGGCGCGCAGTTGCATTCCAAAGTGCTCAACCATGCCGACGAGCCGGTGGTGCTCAAGCATTTCGTCAACTCGTTTCGCGAAACCGAACTGCAACCGATCCTCGATCAACAGGGCATCGAGCAGTTGGTGGTCGTCGGTAGCATGAGCCATATGTGTATCGATGGCGTCGTGCGGGCGGCAGCAGACCTGGGCTACGGCGTCACGGTGATTCACGATGCGTGCGCGACTCGCGATCTGGAATTCAACGGCGTGGTCGTCCCGGCCGCACAAGTCCATGCCGCATTCATGTCGGCGCTGGGGTTTGCCTATGCGAATGTGGTGAGTACCGAGCAGTTCCTGAGCGACAGCCAAGCACAGGCATAGCGATAAACAGCAAGCGAAATGACTAGGCGTGCATGGGCGGTTACTACGAGAATGGCCAGGTTTCTCTGCCAGAGCCCGTCGTATGAAACGTAAACGCCCGCCGCGCCTGGTCAGTTCTCCAGCCCCAAGTGACATGCCCGGATGGGCGCCAAAACATCCGCCAACCTGGGATTGCCCAAGCGATGTATCCAGGCCGGGATTCCTGGGGACAATGATCTACGCTACGGGCTTGTTGATGGCCCTGCCCGTCTACTGGCTGGCAGTGTTTACGATGGTGCTGTTCAAGGTCGAAGGCCTGTCGACCACTCACAAGATGATTATCATGGACCCGCTGGTCATGGCGCTCATGTTCATCAGCGCATTCGCCGCCATCTGCGTCATCAACTGGCTGGCATCCGAACCTGACGTCCTGGGTTTCTGCTTTGACGAACGCCAGCAACGCCTCACCTTCACCCAGCGCCGTCCTGCCCGGGAGGTCACCGAGGAATGCGTCCCCTACAGCGACATCCATTACATCAAGCCCTATACCTTGACCACTTTCGCCAACGTGAATCACTTTGATGTGGGCTACACCGGCGCCGATGGCAAGCCGATCTCACTTCGGTTTCGGGTGGATATCACGGTGAAGGAAATGGAGTCCCATGCCACGTGGTTGACGGAGTCGATTGGCGAGAGGATGCAAGAGCTGTTGGATCTGGATTTGTGAGCCCGTGGGTATGCCCTCCTGGACCGGGAGGGCAAGACTTCCCAAGGAATCAATGAAGTTATTGATGCTCCGGAATGTCGGCCAACTTCAAAGCGGTGCCGCTACGGCCATTGATTCTCAAGGCTCTCCCATCCGCAACCTTCAAGGACACCTCAAGCAGCTCCCACGCCGGACGAAAATCTCCCGTTCTAGCGATCATCAAATCGATGAAGTCCACGCCATATTCAACGGTCCATCGGATCACCAGGCAGTTTCCGTTTTTCCAGTCATGACTGATGCCGTCATCTTCAAACAACACGCCGCTGGAGGTGCCTGAAGGTGCAGAAAAAATCACCAGCTCGCGACGCCGATCAAGGGAGGGATCGTTAAGCTTGTGGCATTCACCGGTCGGTATCGCCGCGCCCCCTCGCACCAACAAGGGCAAACGTTCCAACGGCGCATCCAGGGAAACGTATTGGCCGCCTTCGTACCAGCCGCCGGTATGCCAGTCGCACCATCCCGTCGCATTCAGGGGCAGCCACACCTCGCGCTCGCGTGCGCCCTCCTCTACCACGCTGGCGACAAGAACATCTTGACCGAGAAGAAACTCGTCGTTCTCCTTGAACGTCTGAGGGTCATGCTCGTGGTCAAGAAACGTAGGTCGCAGAATGGGTTCATCTTCGTGACTGGCTTGCCACAGCAAGGTGTAGAAATAAGGCATCAACCTGTATCTGAGCCTGATCGCATCACGGACCGCATCGGTGACCGAAGGATGCATCCATGGCTCATTGACCGTGCCATCGTCGTTCCAGGAGTGAATGGTGAAGCGCGGATGCATCACGCCATTCTGGACCCAACGGGCAAACAGCTCAGGGTCCGGTTTATTACCGGAGAACCCACCAACATCGTGGCCCACGTTGTACAACCCCGACAGGCTCATGCCCAGGCCCATGCGGGTGTTGTAGCGAAGCGTCTTCCAGTTGGTCCGGTTATCACCGCTCCAGGTCTGGACATAGCGCTGCATGCCGGCACAACCCGAGCGTGAAATGAGGTAGGGCCGCTCTGATGGTGAAAATCGCTGTTGTGCCTCTAAAGAGGCTCTCATCATCAGCAATGCCATGACGGGCCGGATATGTTTGATCGCTATCTCGCGCCCGAAGCCGTGGCAGCGCGCCTCACCGTCCCACACCTCGAACTCGTTGTTATCGTTCCACGTGCATTCAATGCCCAACTTCAACAGCTGTGATGTGACATTTGATTGCCACCAACTGACCGTTTCCGGGTTGGTGAAGTCCAGATGAGAGCCCTCATCGTCCCAGAAGACCGACCGTTCCGGCACGTCGTGCTCAGAATCCCCAATAAACATCTTTTGCTTGGCGACCTCGGCATAGCGCGGGTGGTCCTGCAGCAGACATGGCTTTATGTTGGCGATCAGTCTGACGCCGGCATCACGGTAGGCCTGGGCAAGCGCCTTGGGGTCCGGGACCTTTTCACGGTTCCAATTGAACACATAGCGTTTTTCGCCAATGGAGGTGTAGCCGGATGACAATTGAAATGAGTCACAGGGAATATCGTGCTGACGGCACAGGTCGAGAAACTCCAGCAACTGCTCCTGGGCATTTTCGGCATCGGTGTAGCGCATGGTCGAGCCGCTGTAGCCCAGGCTCCATTTAGGCAAAAACAAGGTGCGTCCGGTCAGGCGCACGAAAGCCTTCGTTACATCCAGTACGCGCGGGCCTGCAAATACCCAGTAGTCAAGGTCACCGGCATCCGCTTTGTACCGACGATAGGGCCGGTGATAGTTATCCAGCTCGTTACCCAGATCAAACAGGCTGGTGTTCAGGTTGTCATAAAAGATCCCGAAGCTGGCGTGCGCCTGATGCGTGATGACAAAGGGAATATGCTTGTACAGCGGGTCGGTGCTCGCAGCGTCATAACCCATTGCATCCAGGTTACGCATTTCAAAACGTTTGCCGGCGCGATTCAAATCGCCGGTTTTTTCGCCGAGCCCGTAATAGCGATGTTCAGGCGCGCGCAGTTGGTAGTGCTCCAGGCCTTCACCATGAGCGTCGAGCGAATAGGCACCGGTGGGCCGATCCGAGACCAACGGCCTCCAGTCCTGGCCATCATGGTATTCCCACTGCAACCACAGCGGTTGATGCACCGTGATGCGTAGTTTTTTGGTCGTGAGTACCAATCGGTCCTGAAATTCTTCGACCCGGTAGGTGGGCAAAGAGAAATCCGCCAACGACTCGCGGGCCCGACCCTCCCAGGCAACGTCCTCCCGCGGCGCAATGCTCCAGGTCCGATCCAGTGCCAACGCGCCAGCACGCATGAGCAGGACACGCGCCAAACCATCTTCGAGGATATGGATTCTGAAGAGATGCCGGCCTTCGACCAGAAGCTCGATGTAGCCTTTTTCCTGGGCCTGTAATTTCCAGACTTTGAGTGACTTCATTGTGCACGCACCGCTTTAGGTTTGGACGCTCTGTCGGCGATAAACAAAATCATGAAAAACGCACCTATAAAATCAAAGAGCCCCATCGCAATGAACAACGGGTTGAACCCTATCTTGTCCACGCTGACACCGATGATCAGCGAGAAAATGAAGCTGGCAATCCAGGCACATGAGCCTCGCATTCCGTTCACAGTCGCCAACTCATCCCGGTCAAACGTTTCGACGACCAGTGCACTCAACATGCAAGAAATAACCTGGTGGCCAAAACCGCCAAGTGAAATAAGCGCAATCGCAACGTAGGGGTCTTTCACTTGAGTCATCACGGCTAATGAAAACATCAGGAATGCGCCGGTGATTGAACTGGCGACTATCGAGTTCACCCGGGTGCATTTGAAAAAACGATGGTAAGCGCGTGACAGATACCCGCTGGCAACACTGCCCAGATCCGCCGCCAGAAACGGAACCCAGGCAAACAGTACGATTTGCTTGAGGTCCATTCCTCTTTCGTTGGCCAGATACAGCGGCACCCAAAAACTCATGACGGCCCATGCCGGTTCCGCCATGAAGGCGGGAAGCGCGATGCCGTAAAATCGCTTGTCTCGACCAATCTTTTTCAACGCTTTGAAAAACGGCATTTGCTGGCCGATTTTTTCGCCGTCTTGTTGGATGTGCTGCAACTCATCGGGTGATAAGCGTGGATGGATACTGGGGGCGTAATAGAGCCATCCCCAGACAGCGGCCCATATCAGGCCGATCCCCCCGGAAATCAGAAATGCGCCCTGCCAGCCCAGGGACACATGAGCCACATAGATGATCGGAGGGGCGAGCATCGCCCCCAGAGAAAAGCCAACCCCCGCCCAGCCCGCCGCAACAGGTCGTTCCTTTTTTGGAAACCAGTCCCCTATCGCCTTGGCATTGGCAGGTGTCGCCGCTGCCTCCGAAGCGCCCATGAAAAAACGCAGGATTGCCAGATGGACCCAACTCGCTGCCCCGGCATGAAGCAGGCACATCACTGACCATACGACGGCGCATATCACGAAACCGAGCTTGAGCCCGATCGCATCGATCAGCCAGCCGCAGATGGGCTGGAAAACGGTGTAGGCAAGTTGAAACGAGGCGACCACCCACGAGTACTGTTCAGTCGACATGCTGAACGTGGTCTTTAGTTCCGGCGCCAAGATGCCCAAGGAATTGCGGGTTATATAGTTGACGGTGACGCCGAGCAAAAACAGGGACAGCATCCACCAACGCAGATGCGGGATGAATTTTAGCTTGGCCGAAAGTCGAGCATTGCGTTCGATATCGATAGTCATCAATTCTTCGCCTGTCGCCGGATTCTCCGGCGTGTTGTTTTTATTTGAGGCTTGAACGCTATGGCACTGCTCATGGCTCGTACAGAAGCAAGCATGTATGGATTTACATTCCTCTCCAGCGCAGCTCGGCAGAAACCCAAGGACGCTAGGATTGGTGGCCCTTTTCTGCTATGAAAGCCTTTACATAAATTGTCTCAATGGATAAGCCGCGATGGGGAAATTACGCATTGCTGAAATCGCGGCACAGACGGGCCTGTCCACCGCGACGGTGTCGCGGGTGCTTGCAGGCAAATCGAATACCCGCCCGGCCACGAGAGAAAAAGTGTTGGCGGCGGCTCGTCAGCAGGGCGTGATGGAAGACCTCGCCAAGGGTCGTTTCCTGCTCAACGGGCTGACCATCTTCGCGCCCTCGCGGGCCTTCAACGTACGCGCCGATATCTTCTACTACAAAGTTATCCAGGGCATCACGCAGGCGGTCGCGCAACATGATGTTCGAGTCCGCTACTGCGAGCTTGAAGAGGTCGACAGCGACGCCTTGCTGTTCTTGGAAAAGATGAACCAGAAGGACACCGGTGCGGCGATCCTGATTGGTATTGATGATCCGCACATACACCAACTGGCGGCCGACCTCAGCAAGCCGACGGTACTGATCAACTGCATTGATCGCAGCATGCGCCTACCTTCGATATCGCCCGATCACTTTTTAATCGGTCATTATTCGATCAATTATCTGTTTCAAATGGGCCACCGAAATGTCCTGACGCTCCAGTGCCTCAGGCGGTACACGATGGATCTGCGGATACGTGGAATTCGTGATGCGTGGAAGGAGCAAAACCTCGAGTTCGTCGAAGCAAAACACCTGATGGTTGCCGAAGGTTTCGGCAGTGCTGAATCTGAAGCGCGGGTCACGGCCTTCCTGGAAAACTGCGCACCTGATGACCGTCCGACTGCGATCCTGGCCGGGGGTGACTTCATGGCAGCCGGAGCCGTTAAAGCGCTACAGAAGGCTGGTTTGAGGGTTCCCCAGGATGTTTCAGTGATGAGCATGGACGGCTTCAACCTGGCCGACATCAACGATATACCGCTTACCGCCCTTCACGTGCCCCGCGACGAACTGGGCGCAGAAGCGATCAGGGTCTTGAGGCAGCAGCTTTTCGAACCTCGATCGCCTTGTGGCAATCTTCTTCTCGGTGGCCAACTCATCACCGGCAGCTCAGTACGGCGCATCAAGCACAGCGCCAGGCAGACGCCGGTCTATCAGAAGATTATTTATGACTGATTGATTCGCGGTTTTGCACAGAGCGAAAAAACCCTCCTGGCTTTGCAGCGAAGAGGGTT
This sequence comes from Pseudomonas brassicacearum subsp. neoaurantiaca, assembly GCF_013608025.1. Taxonomy (GTDB): domain Bacteria; phylum Pseudomonadota; class Gammaproteobacteria; order Pseudomonadales; family Pseudomonadaceae; genus Aquipseudomonas. The sequence goes on from NZ_VDLV01000016.1 coordinate 80,231, forward strand.
TTTTATCGAACTTGAAGTGTCAGTGAGTGAGGAGCCTCATCGACTGATACCACTGAATCCTAGAACGGAATATCGTCATCAAAGCTGTCGAAATCCGGAGCCGGCTGCGGCGCGGCTTGCTGCGGAGCCGGGCGCTCGCGTTGTGCCTGTGGCGCCGACTGCGGACGAGGGGCTTGCGGGCGTGGAGCCGACTGCTGGTAGTTGTTGCCACCCTGCTGCTGGTCGCCTTGCGGACGGCCACCGAGCAACTGCATGGTGCCTTGCATGTCGACGATGATTTCAGTGGTGTAGCGCTTGATGCCGTCTTTTTCCCACTCGCGGGTCTGCAGCTTGCCTTCGATGTAGACCTGCGAACCCTTGCGCAGGTATTCGCCGGCAATCTCAGCCACTTTGCCGAACATCGACACGCGGTGCCATTCGGTCTTCTCGACCTTCTGGCCGGTTTGCTTGTCGGTCCATTGTTCGCTGGTCGCCAGGCTCAGGTTGGTCACGGCGTTGCCGTTAGGCAGGTAGCGAACTTCTGGATCCTGGCCGCAAGTACCGACCAATATGACTTTGTTAACCCCACGGGCCATAACGTTCTCCTAGGCTTCGCACGCTGCCGGGGCCGGGTTGTTCACCAGGCGCTCGAGCGTCGCACGATCCAATAATTCGGTGTCCAGTTTGATATACACGGCCGCCTCGTCGGCGACCACCACTGCATCGGTTACTCCCACGACGGCCCTGAGGCGCTCGGCCAGGCCTGCTTCGCGGATGGCTTCGGGCGACAACGGCAAGCGCAGGCTCGTCACATACGGAGGTTCGCGCATGGTAACAGCAAAGGCCAACCAAAGTGCAGCCAGCGCGGCACATCCCAGGAACACAACCGACAAACCGCCATGCTGGAACAACCAGCCGCCGAGGATGCCGCCCAGTGCCGAACCGAGGAACTGGCTGGTGGAATAAACCCCCATCGCCGTGCCCTTGCCGCCCGCCGGAGAAACCTTGCTGATCAACGACGGCAGCGACGCCTCCAGCAGATTGAACGCAGTGAAGAACACTACCGTGCCGATCACCAAGGCCCGCAGGCTGTCGCCGAACTGCCAGAAGAATAGCTCAGTGAGCATGAGCGTCACGACGGCACCGAGTAAAACTCGTTTCATTTTGCGTCGCTTCTCGCCATAGATGATGAACGGGATCATGGCGAAGAACGAGATCAGCAATGCCGTCAGGTAGACCCACCAGTGCTGCTCTTTAGGCAGGCCGGCCTTTTCAACCAGCGCCAGCGGCAGGGCCACGAAGCTGGACATCAGCATGGCATGGAGCACGAAGATGCCCAGGTCCAGGCGCAGCAGGTCAGGATGCTTGAGCGTCGGCACCAGCGCTTGGCGGGCCACCCCGGATTCGCGATGCTGCAACGGCCCGGTAGAACGCGGCACGATGAACGCGACGATCAGCACACCCACCAACGCCATGGCCCCGGTCGCGAGGAACAGGCCCGACAAACCGAAAGCCCGCGTCAACAACGGTCCTACAACCATCGCGACAGCGAACGACAGACCAATCGTCATGCCGATCATCGCCATGGCTTTTGTCCGATGCTGTTCGCGGGTCAGGTCTGACAGCAATGCCATGACGGCGGCCGAAATAGCACCCGCACCTTGTAGGATCCGTCCGGCGATCACACCCCAGATCGAGTCTGCGTTGGCCGCCAGCACACTGCCGAGGGCGAACACGATCAGCCCCAGGTAAATGACGGGGCGTCGACCGATACGGTCGGAAATGATCCCGAAAGGGATCTGGAAAATGGCCTGGGTCAGGCCGTAGGCGCCGATCGCCAACCCGATGAGGGCCGGGGTCGCGCCCGCCAGGTCCATGCCATAGGTCGCCAGTACCGGCAACACCATGAACATGCCCAGCATGCGAAAGGCGAACACCAGGGCCAGGCCGCTTGCCGCGCGGGTCTCGCCGCTACTCATGCGTTCGCTGTGGGGATCGTGCATGGAAAAACCTCGTGTGAACCGGCGGGGATTCTACCAGTCCCATCGATTGAGGGGGTATATGGCGACCGTTTGCCGCGCAGTCTTCATGTATGGCACTTGATAGTGTGTATCCATCCAGTATTTACCCGTATACTCCTACGTTTTCGACGCCCGCCGAGCGAGGCCACTTTTGGACAAGATCCTGATTCGTGGGGCCCGTACCCACAACCTGAAGAACATCGACCTGACCCTGCCACGGGACAAGCTGATCGTCATCACCGGCCTGTCCGGATCCGGTAAATCATCGCTGGCTTTCGACACCTTGTACGCCGAAGGCCAGCGACGCTATGTCGAATCGCTGTCGGCCTACGCGCGGCAGTTCCTGTCGATGATGGAAAAACCCGACGTCGATACCATCGAAGGCCTGTCGCCGGCGATCTCCATCGAACAGAAGTCCACTTCCCACAACCCACGGTCGACAGTCGGCACGATCACCGAGATCTACGACTACCTTCGCCTGCTCTATGCACGGGTCGGTGTTCCCCGCTGCCCCGACCATGACATCCCGCTGGAAGCCCAGACCGTCAGCCAGATGGTCGACCTCGTGCTGGCCCAGCCCGAAGGCAGCAAGCTGATGCTCCTGGCGCCGGTCATCCGCGAGCGCAAGGGCGAGCACCTGATGGTCTTCGAAGAGCTGCGCGCCCAAGGGTTCGTTCGTGCGCGGGTCAACGGCAAACTGTGCGAGCTCGACGAACTGCCGAAGCTGGATAAACAGAAAAAGCACTCGATCGATGTGGTGGTGGATCGTTTCAAGGTCCGCGCTGACTTGCAGCAACGCCTGGCCGAATCCTTCGAGACAGCGCTGAAGCTGGCCGACGGCATCGCCCTGGTGGCGCCGATGGACGACGAGCCTGGCGAGGAGATGATCTTTTCCGCACGCTTCGCCTGCCCGATCTGCGGCCACGCGATCAGCGAGCTGGAGCCCAAGCTGTTCTCCTTCAACAACCCGGCCGGCGCCTGCCCGACCTGCGACGGCCTGGGGGTCAAGCAGTTCTTCGACACCAAACGCCTGGTCAATGGCGAACTGACCCTGGCCGAAGGCGCGATTCGTGGCTGGGACAGGCGCAACGTCTATTACTTCCAGATGCTTGGCTCGCTGGCCGCCCACTACAAGTTCAGCCTGGACAAGCCGTTCAGTGAGCTGCCCGCCGACCAGCAGAAATTCATCCTGCACGGCAGCGGCTCGCAGAATGTCGACTTTAAATACCTGAACGATCGTGGCGATATCGTCAAGCGCTCGCACCCGTTCGAAGGCATCGTGCCCAACCTGGAGCGGCGTTACCGCGAGACTGAGTCGGCCAGCGTGCGCGAAGAACTGGCCAAGTTCCTCAGCACCCAACCCTGCCCCGATTGCCGTGGCACGCGCTTGCGTCGTGAAGCTCGGCACGTCTGGGTCGGCGAGAAGACGCTGCCGGCGGTGACCAGCCTGCCAATCGGCGACGCCACCGATTATTTCGGCGGCTTGAAGCTCACCGGTCGCCGCGGCGAAATCGCCGACAAGATCCTCAAGGAAATCCGTGAACGCCTGCAGTTCCTGGTGAACGTCGGCTTGGATTACCTGACCCTCGATCGCAGCGCGGATACCTTGTCCGGCGGCGAAGCCCAGCGGATCCGTCTTGCCAGCCAGATCGGCGCCGGCCTGGTGGGCGTGATGTACATCCTCGACGAACCGTCCATCGGCCTGCACCAGCGGGATAACGACCGCCTGCTCGGGACCCTGAAACATCTGCGAGACATCGGCAACACGGTGATCGTGGTGGAGCACGACGAAGACGCCATTCGCCTGGCCGACTACGTGGTGGACATCGGCCCGGGCGCGGGCGTCCACGGTGGGCACATCGTCGCCCAGGGCACGGCCGCCGAGGTCATGGCGCACCCCGACTCACTGACAGGCAAATACCTGTCGGGCCGGGTAAAGATCAAGGTTCCGGCCAAGCGCACGCCACGCAACAAGAAATTGTCGCTGACCCTCAAAGGCGCTCGCGGCAATAACCTGCGCAACGTCGATTTGGAGATCCCGATTGGCCTGCTCACCTGCGTCACCGGTGTTTCGGGTTCCGGCAAGTCGACGCTGATCAACAACACCCTGTTTCCCCTCAGCGCCACCGCCCTGAATGGCGCGACGACCCTGGAAGCCGCCGCTCACGACAGCATCAAGGGCCTGGAGCACCTGGACAAGGTCGTCGACATCGACCAAAGCCCGATTGGTCGGACGCCGCGCTCCAACCCAGCGACCTACACCGGGTTGTTCACCCCGATCCGCGAATTGTTTGCCGGCGTACCGGAATCCCGCTCACGGGGTTACGGCCCGGGGCGCTTCTCGTTCAACGTCAAGGGTGGACGCTGCGAAGCCTGCCAGGGCGATGGCCTGATCAAGGTGGAAATGCACTTCCTGCCCGACATCTACGTGCCGTGCGATGTATGCAAGAGCAAGCGTTACAACCGCGAGACCTTGGAGATCAAGTACAAGGGCAAGAACATCCACGAAACCCTGGAGATGACCATTGAAGAGGCCCGGGTGTTCTTCGACGCGGTGCCGGCTTTGGCGCGCAAGCTCCAGACGTTGATGGATGTGGGGCTGTCATACATCAAGCTCGGACAGTCGGCGACGACCTTGTCCGGTGGCGAGGCGCAGCGGGTCAAGCTGTCGCGCGAACTGTCCAAGCGCGACACCGGCAAGACGCTGTATATCCTCGATGAGCCGACCACCGGTTTGCACTTCGCCGATATCCAGCAGTTGCTCGACGTACTGCACCGTCTTCGCGACCACGGCAATACCGTCGTGGTGATCGAGCACAACCTGGACGTGATCAAGACTGCTGACTGGCTGGTGGATCTTGGCCCGGAAGGCGGTTCCAAGGGCGGCCAGATCATTGCCGTCGGCACGCCGGAACAGGTGGCCGAGATGAAGCAGTCCCACACCGGTTACTACCTCAAGCCATTGCTGGAACGTGATCGGGACTGATTCCTTCCCTGGCATGAAAAAGCCCCTGTCATCTCATCGATGCCAGGGGCTTTTGTTTGTTTCCCTATGAGAGCGGGCTTGCTTGCTCTCACAATCACTGAATCAGAACTGCGATTGCAGGTAGTTTTCCAACCCGATCAGCTTGATCAGGCCCAACTGCTTCTCCAGCCAGTAGGTATGATCTTCTTCGGTATCGTTGAGCTGGATACGCAGGATCTCCCGCGTCACGTAGTCGTTGTGCTGCTCGCACAACTCGATGCCTTTGCACAATGCAGCGCGGACTTTGTATTCCAGGCGAAGGTCGGCGGCGAGCATGTCGGGTACGGTGGTACCGATATCCAAATCGTCCGGACGCATGCGAGGCGTGCCTTCAAGCATCAGGATCCGACGCATCAACGCATCAGCGTGCTGCGCCTCTTCTTCCATTTCATGATTGATACGTTCGTAGAGCTCGGTAAAACCCCAATCCTCGTACATCCGCGAATGGATGAAATATTGATCACGGGCTGCCAGCTCGCCGGTCAGCAACGTGTTGAGGTAATCGATTACGTCTGGGTGACCTTGCATCGCCCTACATCTCCACAAGCTTTGAAAGGCACTAGTTTGAACCAAGCGGACTGCGAGGTCACTCGTCAAGCGCAACAAAAGTGAAGAAAATCTAAGAAAACAAGCCGAAATAACGCAAAAACCGCCCTAATGAGGGCGGTTCTGCTTCTCGTTTAGACTTAGTTAAGCTGTACGCCCAACGCCTTTGCAATACCTTCACCGTAAGCGGCATCTGCTTTGAAGAAATGTTGCAGTTGACGGTCAACCACATCCGCCGAAACGCCGCCCATCGCGCCAGCGATGTTGCTGATCAGCAGAGCTTTCTGTTCATCGCTCATCAAGCGGAACAGCGCACCGGCGTGGCTGTAGTAGTCAGTGTCTTCGCGATGATCATAACGATCCGCCGCACCGCTAAGGGCCAATGCCGGCTCCGCATAATGCGGCACCTGCTTCGGCGATTCGACATAGCTATTAGGCTCGTAGTTGGGAGCCGCGCCACCATTGCTGCCGAACGCCATCGCGCCGTCGCGCTGATAGGTATTGACCGGGCTACGCGAGGCATTCACCGGCAACTGCTGGTGATTGGTACCCACGCGGTAGCGGTGTGCATCGGCGTAGGCAAAAACGCGCCCCTGCAGCATGCGATCAGGCGAAAGCCCCACGCCCGGCACCATGTTGCTAGGCCCGAATGCCGCTTGCTCCACCTCGGCAAAGTAGTTCAGCGGATTGCGATTGAGTTCGAGCTCACCTACTTCGATCAGCGGGAATTCCTTCTGCGACCAAGTCTTGGTCACATCGAACGGGTTTTCGTAATGAGCCGCAGCCTGAGCCTCGGTCATGATCTGGATGCAGACGCTCCATTTCGGGAAGTCACCGCGCTCAATCGCATTGAACAGGTCACGCTGGGCATAATCCGGGTCGGTACCGGCCAGGCGAGCGGCTTCGGCCGGTGCCAGGTTCTTGATCCCTTGCTTAGTCTTGTAGTGCCATTTAACCCAGTGACGCTCACCTTGGGCATTGATCAGGCTGTAGGTATGACTGCCGAAGCCATGCATGTGGCGGTAGCCGTCAGGAATGCCGCGATCAGAGAACAGAATGGTGATCTGGTGCAGCGCCTCTGGAGAGTGCGACCAGAAATCCCACATCATCTGCGCGCTTTTGAGATTGCTTTGCGGCAAGCGTTTTTGCGTGTGGATGAAGTCCGGAAATTTCAGCGGATCACGAATGAAGAATACGGGTGTGTTGTTGCCAACGATGTCCCAGTTGCCTTCTTCGGTGTAGAACTTCAGGGCGAAACCGCGTGGGTCACGCTCGGTGTCGGCAGAGCCGCGCTCGCCACCCACGGTGGAGAAGCGAAGGAAAGTTGGCGTCTGCTTGCCCACCGAATCGAACAGCTTCGCGCTGGTGTATTGGGTGATGTCACGGGTTACGGTGAAGGTGCCGTATGCACCCGACCCTTTGGCATGCACGCGGCGCTCAGGAATGTTTTCGCGGTTGAAATGAGCAAGCTTCTCGATCAGGTGGAAATCATCGAGCAGCAGCGGGCCACGTGGGCCGGCGGAGCGAGAGTTCTGGTTATCGGCGACAGGAGCGCCACTGGCGGTCGTAAGCGTTTTGATCTGGCTCATGCTCAATTCTTCCTAGGTCGGTCTTTGGACTGCCGGCTAATCGGCTGGAGAGGAGTATTGATCATGTTAGTGACAGTATCCAAATTCATTAAATCATGGACATCGATAGTCATTATCTAATGTTGAAGACTTGCCGATAGCCAGGCCAGGCGAAACGGCCTCCAAGCTTTTCGTACAGGCACAAAAAACCGGGCACTAGGCCCGGTTCTTCGTTGCAGACTGTCGTCTTACTCGGCGCTTACAGCTTCGCCGGCAGTAGCACGATCAACCAACTCGACGTACGCCATAGGCGCGTTGTCGCCAGCGCGGAAACCGCACTTGAGGATGCGCAGGTAGCCACCCTCACGGGTAGCGTAACGCTTGCCCAGGTCGTTGAAGAGCTTACCAACGATAGCTTTCGAACGAGTACGGTCGAAAGCCAGGCGGCGGTTAGCCAGGCTGTCTGTCTTGGCCAGAGTGATCAGCGGCTCGGCAACGCGGCGCAGTTCTTTGGCTTTCGGCAGTGTAGTTTTGATCAGCTCGTGCTCGAACAGCGACACCGCCATGTTTTGAAACATGGCCTTGCGGTGCGAGCTGGTGCGGCTCAGGTGACGACCACTTTTACGATGACGCATGGTTCATTCCTTACCAAACACAACGTTCGGTGATTACGACGATCAGGCAGTCGCCTTGTCGTCCTTCTTAAGACTTGCAGGCGGCCAGTTGTCGAGGCGCATGCCGAGGGACAGACCGCGGGAGGCCAGAACGTCCTTGATTTCAGTCAAGGATTTCTTGCCAAGGTTCGGAGTCTTCAACAGCTCTACTTCGGTACGCTGAATCAGGTCGCCGATGTAGTAGATGTTTTCCGCCTTAAGGCAGTTAGCCGAACGTACAGTCAGTTCCAGATCGTCAACCGGGCGAAGCAGGATCGGATCGATCTCGTCTTCCTGCTCGATAACCACTGGCTCACTGTCACCTTTGAGGTCGACGAACGCAGCCAACTGCTGTTGCAGGATGGTTGCTGCACGACGGATAGCCTCTTCAGGATCCAGGGTACCGTTGGTTTCCAGATCAATAACCAGCTTGTCCAGGTTGGTACGCTGCTCGACACGGGCGTTTTCCACCACGTATGCGATACGGCGAACCGGGCTGAACGAAGAGTCAAGCTGCAAGCGACCGATGCTGCGGCTTTCGTCTTCATCGCTCTGACGCGAGTCTGCCGGTTCATAACCACGACCACGAGCTACGGTGAGCTTCATGTTCAGGGCGCCGTTAGACGCCAGGTTAGCGATTACGTGATCGGGGTTAACGATCTCGACATCATGATCCAGCTGAATATCGGCAGCGGTAACCACCCCCGAACCCTTCTTCGACAAGGTCAGCGTAACTTCGTCACGACCGTGCAGCTTGATAGCCAGACCTTTAAGGTTCAACAGGATTTCAATTACGTCTTCCTGTACACCTTCGATGGCGCTGTACTCGTGGAGCACACCGTCAATCTCGGCCTCGACTACTGCACAGCCGGGCATTGAGGACAACAGGATGCGGCGCAGCGCGTTGCCCAGGGTGTGGCCGAAACCACGCTCGAGAGGCTCGAGTGTGATCTTGGCGCGGGTTGGACTGACAACCTGCACATCAATATGGCGGGGTGTCAGGAACTCATTTACCGAAATCTGCATGGATGCACCTATTTTCTAGCCCTTACTTGGAGTAGAGCTCGACAATCAGGCTTTCGTTGATGTCGGCGGACAGATCACTGCGAGCAGGAACGTTCTTGAAAACGCCCGACTTCTTCTCAGTGTCTACTTCTACCCATTCTACGCGGCCACGTTGGGCACACAGATCGAGAGCTTGGACAATGCGAAGTTGGTTCTTTGCTTTCTCGCGAACAGCAACCACGTCACCAGCACGAACCTGGTAGGACGGAACGTTTACGGTCTGACCGTTAACGCTGATCGACTTGTGCGATACCAGCTGACGGGATTCGGCACGAGTAGAACCGAAACCCATACGGTATACAACGTTGTCCAGGCGGCATTCGAGCAGTTGCAACAGGTTTTCGCCGGTTGCGCCTTTCTTGCCAGCAGCTTCTTTGTAGTAGCCGCTGAATTGACGCTCGAGAACGCCGTAGATACGACGGACCTTCTGCTTTTCACGCAGTTGGGTGCCGTAGTCGGACTGGCGACCGCGGCGTTGGCCGTGGATACCAGGTGCTGCTTCAATGTTGCACTTCGATTCGATCGCGCGCACGCCGCTCTTCAGGAAGAGATCGGTGCCTTCGCGACGAGCGAGTTTGCATTTTGGACCAATGTAACGAGCCATTCTTTACAATCTCCTGGATTACACGCGGCGCTTCTTCGGCGGACGGCACCCGTTGTGCGGGATTGGCGTCACGTCGGTGATGCTGGCGATCTTGTAGCCACAGCCGTTCAAAGCGCGGACTGCGGATTCACGACCTGGACCTGGACCTTTGACGTTGACGTCGAGGTTTTTCAGGCCGTATTCCAGCGCAGCTTGACCAGCACGCTCAGCAGCTACTTGAGCAGCGAACGGGGTGGACTTGCGGGAACCGCGGAAACCCGAACCACCGGAGGTAGCCCAGGAAAGAGCGTTACCTTGACGGTCGGTAATGGTCACGATGGTGTTGTTAAAAGATGCATGGATGTGGGCGATGCCATCAACCACTGTCTTTTTAACTTTTTTACGAGGACGAGCAGCAGGTTTTGCCATGATTAAATTCCTGTCGATTCGCTGGGGCGATTACTTGCGGATCGGCTTACGCGGACCTTTACGGGTACGCGCGTTGGTCTTGGTACGCTGACCGCGTACTGGCAGACCACGACGATGACGCAGACCGCGATAGCAACCGAGGTCCATCAAGCGCTTGATTTTCATGTTGATTTCGCGACGCAGGTCACCTTCAGTGGTGAACTTCGCCACTTCGCCACGCAGCTGTTCAATTTGCTCGTCGCTCAGATCCTTGATCTTTGCCGCTGGGTTGACCCCAGTCTCTGCACAAATTTTCTGTGCAGTAGTGCGACCAACACCATAGATGTAGGTCAGCGAGATAACAGTATGCTTGTTATCTGGAATGTTAACGCCTGCAATACGGGCCATTCAGTGGGACTCCAATTGACAGCTACCTACGCCCCGGAAGCCAAGAAATAGGGCGCGAGATAATATCGCTGTAATAACAAATAATCAACCCGGCAGCGCACTAGCTGCCGGGCTTAAAGCACAATCACACTCAGCCTTGGCGCTGTTTGTGACGCGGTTCCGCGCTGCAAATTACCCGAACAACACCTTCGCGGCGAATAATCTTGCAGTTACGGCACAGCTTTTTCACCGATGCACGAACTTTCATCACCAACTCCTCGAACCTTATGGACGCTACTCAGCGCAACATGCCGCTGCCGTAGCCCTTCAGGTTGGCTTTCTTCATCAGGGATTCGTACTGGTGCGAAACGAGGTGCGATTGTACTTGGGACATGAAGTCCATCACAACCACGACCACGATCAGCAACGAGGTCCCGCCAAGGTAGAACGGAACGTTTGCCGCAACCACCAGGAACTGGGGAAGCAAACAGACGGCCGTCATGTAAAGAGCACCGAACATGGTCAAGCGGGTCAGAACGCCATCAATGTAGCGCGCAGACTGCTCACCAGGACGAATGCCCGGAATAAAGGCACCGGACTTCTTCAGGTTTTCCGCTACGTCTTTCGGATTGAACATCAACGCCGTATAGAAGAAGCAGAAGAAAATAATCCCTGCACTAAACAGCAGAATATTCAACGGCTGACCAGGAGCGATCGACTGCGAGATGTCCTGCAACCAGCCCATACCTTCAGACTGGCCGAACCAGGCACCCAACGAAGCCGGGAACAGCAGGATGCTGCTCGCGAAAATGGCCGGGATAACGCCGGCCATGTTCACCTTCAACGGTAAGTGGCTGGTCTGCGCAGCAAATACCTTGCGGCCCTGCTGACGCTTGGCGTAGTGAACAGCAATACGACGCTGGCCACGCTCAATGAACACCACGAAACCGATAATCGCTACTGCCAGCAAACCGATGGCAACCAGGGCAAAAATGTTGATATCACCCTGACGCGCAGACTCGAAAGACTGCCCGATTGCTCTCGGAAGACCGGCGACGATACCTGCGAAGATCAACATCGAGATACCGTTGCCAACACCACGCTCAGTAATCTGCTCACCCAGCCACATCATGAACATTGCGCCCGCCACAAAAGTGGTTACCGCAACGAAATGGAAGCTAAAGTCACCAGTGAACGATACGCCCTGCCCCGCCAGGCCAATGGACATGCCAATGGCTTGAACGAGAGCGAGGACGACAGTGCCGTAGCGGGTGTACTGGCTGATCTTGCGACGGCCAGCTTCACCTTCCTTCTTCAACTGCTCCAGCTGCGGGCTGACGGCGGTCATCAACTGCATGATGATCGATGCCGAGATGTACGGCATGATCCCCAGTGCAAAGATGCTCATCCGTTCCAGCGCGCCGCCGGAAAACATGTTGAACAAGCTAAGAATGGTCCCCTCATTCTGTCGAAACAGGTCCGCGAGTCGGTCCGGGTTGATACCTGGAACCGGGATGTGTGCGCCTATTCGGTAGACGATAATCGCCAGGAACAGAAAACGCAGACGAGCCCAGAGTTCAGACATACCGCCTTTGCCGAGCGCAGAGAGAGCACCTTGCTTAGCCATTTATTCCTCGAACTTGCCGCCAGCTGCTTCGATAGCCGCACGCGCACCTTTGGTGGCGCCGATTCCCTTTCCGATGGTGACAGCACGAGCAACTTCGCCCGACAGCATGATTTTCACACGCTGAACGTTCTGGTTGATCACGTTGGCATCCTTCAGGGACTGCACGGTGACGACGTCGCCGTCCACTTTGGCCAGCTCGGACAGACGCACTTCTGCGCGGTCCATGGCTTTCAGGGAAACGAAACCGAACTTCGGCAGGCGACGATGCAGCGGCTGTTGACCGCCTTCAAAGCCTGGAGCAATGGTGCCACCGGAGCGGGAGGTCTGACCTTTGTGGCCACGGCCACCGGTCTTGCCCAAACCACTACCGATACCACGGCCCGGACGATGCTTTTCGCGACGGGAACCCGGCGCTGGACTCAGATCATTGAGTTTCATCGATTAACCCTCGACACGCAGCATGTAGTAAGCCTTGTTGATCATCCCGCGATTCTCGGGAGTATCCAGGACTTCTACAGTGTGACCGATGCGACGCAGACCCAGACCCTTAACGCACAGTTTGTGGTTAGGGATGCGGCCGGTCATGCTTTTGATCAGCGTAACTTTTACGGTAGCCATGATCAGAAGATCTCCTTGACGCTTTTGCCACGCTTGGCGGCAATGGATTCAGGAGACTGCATTGCTTTCAAACCCTTGAAAGTGGCGTGAACCACGTTTACCGGGTTAGTCGAGCCGTAGCACTTGGCCAGAACGTTCTGAACGCCAGCAACTTCGAGGACAGCACGCATAGCGCCGCCAGCGATGATACCGGTACCTTCAGAAGCAGGCTGCATGTACACCTTCGAAGCGCCATGGGCGGACTTCATTGCGTACTGCAGGGTGGTGCCGTTCAGATCAACCTGGATCATGTTGCGGCGAGCAGCTTCCATTGCCTTCTGGATCGCAGCAGGCACTTCACGCGACTTGCCACGGCCGAAGCCAACACGGCCCTTACCATCACCAACCACGGTCAACGCGGTGAAAGTGAAGATACGGCCGCCTTTTACGGTTTTGGCTACGCGGTTAACTTGAACCAGCTTCTCGATGTAGCCTTCGTCGCGCTTTTGGTCGTTATTTGACATAACTTAGAACTCCAGCCCAGCTTCACGAGCAGCATCAGCCAGCGCCTTGACGCGGCCGTGGTACTTGAAGCCAGAGCGGTCGAAAGCCACCTGCGAGACGCCAGCGGCTTTAGCACGCGTAGCGACCAGCTGGCCAACCTTAGTGGCCGCGTCGATGTTGCCAGTGGCACCATCACGCAGTTCTTTATCCAAAGTCGAGGCACTTGCCAGGACTTTGTTGCCGTCGGCCGAAATGACCTGGGCGTAGATGTGCTGCGACGAGCGGAACACGCAGAGACGCACGACTTCGAGTTCGTGCATTTTCAGGCGTGCTTTGCGAGCGCGACGCAGTCGAGTAACTTTTTTGTCGGTCATTTGCTATGCCCTACTTCTTCTTGGCTTCTTTACGACGGACGACTTCGTCCGCGTAGCGCACACCTTTGCCTTTGTACGGCTCTGGTGGACGGAAGTCGCGGATCTCGGCGGCCACTTGACCTACCAGCTGCTTGTCGATGCCCTTGATCAGGATATCGGTCTGGCTAGGAGTCTCAGCGGTGATGCCTTCCGGCAGTTCATAATCCACTGGGTGCGAGAAGCCAAGAGCCAGGTTCAGCACTGTGCCTTTTGCTTGCGCTTTGTAACCAACACCGACCAGCTGGAGCTTGCGCTCGAAGCCTTGGCTTACGCCTTGGACCATGTTGTTTACCAACGCACGAGTGGTACCAGCCATTGCGCGAGTCTGTTGATCGCCATTGCGAGCAGCGAAACGCAGCTCACCAGCTTCTTCAACGATCTCAACGGACGAATGGATGTTCAGTTGCAGAGTGCCCTTGGCACCCTTCACCGAAAGCTGTTGGCCTGCGAATTTGACTTCGACACCGGCTGGCAGCTTAACGGGGTTCTTAGCGACGCGTGACATGCTTATCCCCCCTTAGAACACAGTGCAAAGAACTTCGCCGCCGACACCGGCAGCGCGCGCAGCACGATCCGTCATCACACCTTTGTTGGTGGAGACGATAGACACGCCCAGGCCGCCACGAACTTTCGGCAGATCCTCAACGGACTTGTACTGACGCAGGCCAGGACGGCTAACGCGCTTCACTTCCTCGATGACCGGACGGCCTTCGAAGTACTTCAGCTCGATGGACAGCAGAGGCTTGATTTCGCTGCTGATCTGATAACCCGCAATGTAACCTTCGTCCTTCAGGACTTTGGCAACAGCTACCTTCAAAGTAGAAGATGGCATGCTTACGACGGACTTTTCAGCCATCTGGGCATTACGGATACGAGTTAGCATGTCCGCTAACGGGTCCTGCATACTCATGGGCTAGACGCTCCTAATACACAAAAAATTAGCCTTTCGGCTAGTACGTGTCGCCGAGCGCATCCGCGCAATAAAAACACGGGCTCAGGCGAGCCGGGTATTCTAGACACACCCCAGAAATGAATCAAGCCCCAAAAGGGGCTTGATTCAAGTTCAAGGCCACCGATGGTCAGGATCTTGCGACCCCGAACATCGTGACTTTGACGGTGCTTACCAGCTGGCTTTAACCAGACCTGGAACGTCACCACGCATAGCAGCTTGACGCAACATGTTACGGCCGAGGCCGAACTTGCGGTACACGCCGTGCGGACGACCAGTCAGGCGGCAGCGGTTACGCATGCGCGAAGCGCTCGCGTCACGTGGCTGCTTCTGCAGTGCTACGGTAGCTTCCCAACGCGCTTCTGGACTTGCGTTCAGATCAACGATGATAGCTTTCAGCGCTGCACGCTTGGTGGCGTACTTGGCAACGGTGAGCTGACGCTTCAGCTCACGGTTCTTCATGCTCTTCTTGGCCATTGTCCTACTCCAATCAGTTGCGGAACGGGAATTTGAAAGCACGCAGCAATGCGCGACCTTCTTCATCCGTCCGAGCAGTGGTGGTCAGGGTAATGTCCAGACCGCGGAGAGCATCGATCTTGTCGTAATCGATTTCCGGGAAAATGATCTGCTCTTTTACGCCCATGCTGTAGTTGCCACGACCATCGAAGGACTTGGCATTCAGGCCGCGGAAGTCGCGAACCCGAGGCAGGGAGATCGACAGCAGACGATCCAGGAACTCGTACATACGCTCACGGCGCAGGGTCACTTTGACGCCGATCGGCCAACCTTCACGGACTTTAAAGCCAGCGATGGATTTCCGAGCGTAGGTCACGACGACTTTCTGGCCGGTGATCTTTTCCAGGTCGGCAACAGCGTGCTCGATGACTTTTTTGTCGCCGATCGCTTCGCCCAGACCCATGTTCAGGGTGATTTTGGTAACGCGCGGAACTTCCATCACGTTCGAAAGCTTAAGTTCTTCCTTAAGTTTCGGTGCGATTTCCTTCCGGTAAATCTCTTTTAGTCGTGCCATGGTCTTCTACCTAGCAGTGTTCAAGCATCAACCGCTTTTTGGGTCGACTTGAAGACACGAATTTTCTTACCGTCTTCTACTTTGAAACCAACGCGGTCAGCCTTGTTGGTTTCGCCGTTGAAAATGGCGACGTTGGAAGCGTGCAGTGGCGCTTCTTTCTCGACGATACCGCCCTGTACGCCCGACATCGGGTTAGGCTTGGTATGACGCTTGACCAGGTTCAGACCACCAACAACCAGACGGTTGTCAGCAAGAACCTTCAGCACCTTACCGCGCTTACCCTTGTCTTTGCCGGCGATCACGATGATCTCGTCGTCACGACGAATCTTTTGCATGTCGGATCTCCTTACAGCACTTCTGGGGCGAGCGAGACGATCTTCATGAACTTCTCAGTACGAAGTTCACGGGTCACTGGCCCAAAGATACGGGTGCCGATTGGCTCTTGCTTGTTGTTCAACAGAACAGCAGCGTTGCCATCAAAGCGGATGATGGAGCCGTCAGCACGACGAACACCGTGGCGAGTGCGGACTACAACAGCAGTCATCACTTGACCTTTCTTCACCTTACCGCGAGGAATTGCTTCCTTGACGGTAACTTTGATGATGTCACCGATACCAGCGTAACGACGATGGGAGCCACCCAGCACCTTGATGCACATAACGCGGCGAGCGCCGCTGTTATCGGCCACATCGAGCATGGATTGAGTCTGAATCATATAATTTCTCCGACCCCTAGCCCTTAGACTTCCACAGCGCGTTCGAGAACATCAACCAGCGCCCAAGACTTGGTCTTGGCCATCGGACGAGTTTCACGAATAGTGACTTTGTCGCCGATGTGGCACTGATTGGTTTCGTCGTGCGCGTGCAGCTTAGTCGAACGCTTAACGTATTTACCGTAGATCGGGTGCTTAACGCGACGCTCGATCAGAACGGTGATGGTTTTGTCCATCTTGTCGCTGACAACACGGCCAGTCAGCGTACGGACAGTTTTTTCGGCTTCAGCCATGATTACTTACCTGCCTGCTGGTTGAGCACAGTTTTCACGCGAGCGATGTCACGCTTAACTTGCGAGAGCAGATGAGACTGCCCCAACTGGCCAGTTGCTTTCTGCATACGCAGATTGAACTGGTCGCGCAGCAGGCCGAGCAGTTGCTCGTTCAGCTGCTGTGCTGATTTTTCACGAAGTTCATTCGCTTTCATCACATCACCGTCCGTTTAACAAAGGAGGTGGCGAGCGGCAGCTTTGCAGCAGCCAGGGCGAAAGCCTCACGCGCCAGCTCTTCAGAAACACCCTCGATTTCATACAGGACTTTGCCTGGCTGAATCTGGGCAACCCAGTACTCCACGTTACCCTTACCTTTACCCATCCGAACTTCGAGTGGCTTCTTGGTGACAGGCTTGTCCGGGAATACACGGATCCAGATCTTGCCGCCACGTTTTACGTGACGGGTCAGAGCACGACGCGCTGACTCGATCTGACGAGCGGTGAGACGACCACGAGCAACAGACTTCAGCGCGAACTCGCCGAAGCTGACTTTGCTACCGCGCAATGCCAGGCCACGGTTGTGACCGGTCATCTGCTTGCGGAACTTCGTACGCTTTGGTTGCAACATTTGGCGTACCCCTTACTTAGCAGCTTTTTTACGAGGCGCTGGTGCTTGTGGCTTCAGTTCTTCTTGGCGACCACCAATTACTTCGCCTTTGAAGATCCAAACCTTTACACCGATCACACCGTAGGTGGTGTGAGCTTCGTAGTTGGCATAGTCGATGTCGGCACGCAGGGTGTGCAGTGGCACACGACCTTCGCGATACCATTCAGTACGTGCGATTTCAGCACCGCCGAGACGACCGCTCACTTGGATTTTGATGCCTTTGGCACCAATGCGCATTGCGTTCTGTACAGCGCGCTTCATAGCGCGACGGAACATTACGCGACGCTCCAGCTGCTGAGCTACGCTCTGCGCAACCAGCATACCGTCGAGTTCCGGCTTGCGGATCTCTTCGATATTGATGTGCACAGGCACACCCATTTGCTTGGTCAGGTCCTGACGCAGTTTCTCAACATCTTCACCTTTCTTCCCGATAACGATACCTGGGCGAGCGGTGTGGATGGTGATACGTGCAGTCTGAGCCGGACGATGGATATCGATACGGCTGACGGACGCGCTTTTTAGTTTGTCTTGGAGATACTCACGCACCTTCAGATCAGCGAACAAGTAGTCCGCATAAGTCCGACCGTCTGCGTACCAGACGGAGGTGTGCTCCTTGACGATTCCCAGGCGAATGCCAATGGGATGTACTTTCTGACCCATCTCTTCGACTCCGTTACTTGTCAGCAACCTTGACAGTGATATGGCAAGACCGCTTGACGATGCGATCAGCACGGCCTTTGGCACGTGGCATGATGCGCTTCAGCGAACGCCCTTCGTTGACGAAAACGGTGCTGACCTTCAGGTCATCAACGTCTGCGCCTTCGTTATGCTCGGCGTTGGCTACGGCCGACTCCAGCACTTTTTTCATGATCTCGGCGGCTTTCTTACTGCTGAAAGCCAACAGGTTGAGCGCTTCGCCCACCTTCTTCCCGCGGATCTGGTCGGCGACCAAGCGGGCTTTCTGGGCGGAGATTCGAGCGCCCGACAACTTAGCGGCTACTTCCATTTCCTAACCCCTTAACGCTTGGCTTTCTTGTCTGCCACGTGCCCGCGATAAGTGCGGGTACCGGCGAACTCGCCCAGTTTGTGGCCGACCATGTCTTCGTTAACGAGAACTGGGACGTGTTGACGACCGTTGTGTACAGCAATGGTCAGACCGACCATTTGTGGCAGGATCATCGAACGGCGCGACCAGGTCTTAACTGGTTTGCGATCGTTCTTTTCCGCCGCCACTTCGATCTTCTTCAGTAGGTGAAGATCAATAAAAGGACCTTTTTTCAGAGAACGTGGCACTGTCGTATCCCTCTATTTACTTGCGACGACGGACGATCATTTTGTCGGTACGCTTATTACCACGAGTCTTCGCGCCCTTAGTCGGGAAGCCCCATGGCGATACCGGATGACGACCACCAGAGGTACGACCTTCACCACCACCATGTGGGTGGTCAACCGGGTTCATGGCAACACCACGAACGGTTGGGCGAACGCCACGCCAGCGCTTGGCACCAGCTTTACCCAACGAACGCAGGCTGTGCTCGGAGTTCGAGACTTCGCCCAGGGTCGCACGGCATTCAGCCAGTACTTTACGCATCTCACCAGAACGCAGACGCAGGGTCACGTAGACACCTTCACGAGCGATCAGCTGAGCCGAAGCACCAGCGGAACGAGCGATTTGCGCGCCTTTACCTGGCTTCAATTCGATGCCGTGTACGGTGCTACCAACTGGAATGTTGCGCAGTTGCAGAGCGTTGCCCGGCTTGATCGGCGCCAAGGCACCTGCGATCAGCTGGTCGCCAGCGCTCACGCCTTTAGGGGCGATGATGTAGCGACGCTCGCCATCTGCGTACAGCAGCAGAGCGATGTGAGCAGTACGGTTTGGATCGTATTCGATACGCTCGACGGTGGCAGCGATGCCATCCTTGTCGTTGCGACGGAAGTCGACCAGACGGTAATGCTGCTTATGACCACCACCAATGTGACGAGTGGTAATACGGCCATTGTTGTTACGACCACCAGACTTCGATTTTTTCTCGAGCAGCGGTGCGTGAGGAGCGCCTTTATGCAGCTCCTGGTTGACCACCTTGACCACAAAACGGCGGCCAGGGGAAGTCGGTTTGCATTTAACGATTGCCATGATGCACCCCTTCCTTACTCAGCACTGCTGCTGAAATCGAGATCTTGGCCTGGCTGAAGGGAGATAACTGCCTTCTTCCAGTCATTACGCTTGCCCAGACCGCGAGCAGTGCGCTTGCTTTTACCCAGAACGTTCAGGGTAGTCACGCGCTCTACTTTCACGCTGAACAGGCTTTCGACGGCCTTCTTGATTTCCAGCTTGGTTGCGTCGGTAGCAACCTTGAAAACGAACTGGCCTTTCTTGTCTGCCAGAACCGTAGCCTTCTCGGAAACGTGCGGGCCAAGCAGAACTTTAAATACGCGTTCCTGGTTCATCCCAGCAGCTCCTCGAATTTCTTCACGGCCGACACGGTGATCAACACCTTGTCGTATGCGATCAGACTGACCGGATCGGAACCTTGCACGTCACGAACGTCGACGTGTGGCAGGTTGCGAGCAGCCAGATACAGGTTCTGATCAACAGCGTCAGACACGATCAGGACGTCAGTCAGGCCCATGCCATTCAGCTTGTTCAGCAGATCTTTGGTTTTCGGTGCTTCAACAGCGAAGTCCTGAACCACGACCAGACGATCAGTACGCACCAGCTCAGCAAGGATGGAACGCATTGCTGCGCGATACATCTTCTTGTTCAGCTTCTGGGAGTGATCCTGAGGACGAGCTGCGAAAGTGGTACCGCCGCCACGCCAGATTGGGCTACGGATAGTACCGGCACGAGCACGGCCAGTACCTTTCTGACGCCATGGGCGCTTACCGCCACCGGAAACGTCGGAACGGGTCTTTTGCTGCTTGCTACCTTGACGGCCGCCAGCCATGTAGGCCACGACTGCTTGGTGAACCAGCGTCTCGTTGAATTCGCCGCCAAATGTCAGTTCGGAAACTTCGATCGCTTGAGCGTCATTTACATTTAATTGCATGTCAGCTTCCCCTTAACCGCGAGCCTTGGCTGCTGGACGTACAACCAAGTTGCCGCCAGTAGCGCCAGGAACAGCGCCCTTGACCAACAACAGATTGCGTTCAGCGTCCACGCGCACTACTTCGAGGGACTGCACGGTCACGCGCTCAGCGCCCATATGACCGGACATTTTTTTGCCCTTGAATACACGACCAGGAGTCTGGCACTGGCCGATAGAGCCTGGAACGCGGTGGGATACGGAGTTACCGTGGGTGTTATCTTGCCCGCGGAAGTTCCAACGCTTGATCGTACCCTGGAAGCCTTTACCCTTGGACTGACCGGTTACATCAACCAGTTGACCAGCGGCGAAGATTTCAGCGTTGATCAGATCGCCGGCCTGGTACTCGCCTTCTTCAAGACGGAATTCCATTACGGTACGACCAGCGGCTACGTTCGCCTTGGCGAAGTGGCCAGCCTGAGCTGCTGTTACACGCGAAGCGCGACGCTCGCCGACAGTGACTTGCACTGCACGATAGCCATCGGTCTCTTCAGTTTTGAACTGGGTGACGCGATTCGGCTCGATCTCAATGACCGTGACCGGAATGGAGACACCTTCTTCGGTGAAAATACGGGTCATACCGCATTTACGACCGACTACACCAATAGTCATGTTGTAAACCTCATGAGTGTACGGGGCTTTCACCCGCTATGGCCGCCCATTTCAGAGCGTTACACGACTAAGACCGAGTCTTAGCCGAGGCTGATCTGCACTTCCACACCGGCCGCAAGATCGAGCTTCATAAGAGCATCAACGGTTTTATCCGTTGGCTGGACGATGTCCAGAACGCGCTTATGAGTACGGATCTCGTACTGGTCACGCGCGTCTTTGTTGACGTGCGGGGAGACCAGAACGGTGAACCGCTCTTTACGGGTAGGCAGTGGAATTGGACCACGCACTTGAGCACCAGTACGTTTCGCGGTTTCCACGATTTCCTGGGTGGATTGGTCGATCAGGCGATGGTCAAAAGCCTTCAACCTGATACGGATTTGCTGATTTTGCATTGGATTTCAGACTCCGGCTGCTATTCCCACCGGGCGCAATACGCCCGTTAAAAGGAGGCGCAATTCTATAGACGCCCCCGATAGGTGTCAACCCAATAAAAAAGCCCCCGCTAAGCGGGGGCTTTCCTGTTCATCGAACTGACTCTATAAGAGTCTTACTCGATGACTTTGGCTACGACGCCGGCGCCGACGGTACGACCGCCTTCACGGATAGCGAAACGCAGGCCGTCTTCCATCGCGATGGTCTTGATCAGGGTAACAGTCATCTGAATGTTGTCACCTGGCATTACCATTTCAACGCCTTCTGGCAGCTCGCAGTTACCAGTCACGTCAGTTGTACGGAAGTAGAACTGTGGACGGTAGCCTTTGAAGAACGGAGTGTGGCGACCGCCTTCTTCCTTGCTCAGAACGTAGACTTCAGCAGTGAACTTGGTGTGCGGCTTGACGGTGCCTGGCTTGACCAGAACCTGGCCACGCTCAACGTCGTCACGCTTGGTGCCGCGCAGCAGCACACCGCAGTTCTCGCCAGCACGACCTTCGTCGAGCAGCTTGCGGAACATTTCAACGCCGGTGCA
>NZ_VDLV01000016.1:101908-105601 GCF_013608025.1 Pseudomonas brassicacearum subsp. neoaurantiaca
ACCACGCTCAACGTCGTCACGCTTGGTGCCGCGCAGCAGCACGCCGCAGTTCTCGCCAGCACGACCTTCGTCGAGCAGCTTGCGGAACATTTCAACGCCGGTGCAGGTAGTTTTCTGAGTGTCGCGCAGACCGACGATCTCAACTTCTTCCTGGATGCGGACGATGCCACGCTCAACACGACCAGTCACAACAGTACCGCGACCGGAGATCGAGAATACGTCTTCGATTGGCATCAGGAACGGCTTGTCGATAGCACGCTCTGGCTCTGGGATGTAGCTGTCCAGAGTTTCCACCAGCTTCTTGACAGCAGTGGTGCCCATTTCGTTGTCGTCTTGGCCGTTCAGAGCCATCAGAGCCGAACCGATGATGATTGGAGTGTCATCACCTGGGAAGTCGTAAGTGCTCAGCAGGTCGCGCACTTCCATCTCAACCAGTTCCAGCAGCTCAGCATCGTCAACCATGTCAGCCTTGTTCAGGAAGACAACGATGTACGGAACGCCTACCTGACGGGACAGCAGGATGTGCTCACGGGTTTGTGGCATCGGACCATCAGCGGCCGAGCAAACCAGGATCGCCCCGTCCATCTGGGCAGCACCGGTGATCATGTTTTTTACGTAGTCGGCGTGACCTGGGCAGTCAACGTGTGCGTAGTGACGCACGGCCGAATCGTATTCAACGTGAGCGGTGTTGATGGTGATACCGCGAGCTTTCTCTTCCGGGGCGCTGTCGATCTTGTCGAAGTCAACCTTGGCCGAACCGAAAACTTCGGAGCAGACACGGGTCAGAGCAGCGGTCAGCGTGGTTTTACCGTGGTCGACGTGACCAATGGTGCCTACGTTGACGTGCGGCTTATTACGTTCGAACTTTTCCTTAGCCATCGAAATCACCCCTAGGAGAAGAATTTAGCGAGTCACACAAGCCATTAAAACAAAGGCAGATATTTTCATATCTGCCTTGTTATATGGAGCTCTTGAGCGGATTTGAACCGCTGACCTCACCCTTACCAAGGGTGTGCTCTACCAACTGAGCTACAAGAGCGAAACACTTTGCACAACCTGCAAACTTGGAGCGGGTAGCGGGAATCGAACCCGCATCATCAGCTTGGAAGGCTGAGGTTCTACCACTAAACTATACCCGCGGAGCTTGCAGCTCACGCTAAAAATGGTGGAGGGGGAAGGATTCGAACCTTCGAAGTCGTAGACGTCAGATTTACAGTCTGATCCCTTTGGCCGCTCGGGAACCCCTCCTAAGCGAGCCGGCATTCTATATCATGCCAGCCTTCTGTCAAGCATTTTCTCATTAAAAACCTGAGGTTAGCTGCGTTGACGTCGCTTCGTATCGCTTACCTCTAAAGGTCTTCGCTGCGAAGCGGGCGCCATTCTATGCAAACTACCCTGCGGGTGCAACCCCTTCGCATGGCATTATTTTATGTTTTAACTCATTGAATTCTTTAGAAAGGTTTTGAAGCAGCGTTTCATTTACCTTTCCCGCGTTTTCCTGGGGAACCTGGACCCAGAAGCCACCCCCCTCAGGAACATTCGGCGAGCTCGACGCTACGGAACGACCCGTAATGCCTGAGGCAGCCAAGCGCTGCTCCAACTGCCTAGCCAGTTCCGGACGAACAAAACCACCCAAGTAAACACAGTTTTTTGAGGCCTCACCTGGCCTGCCTGAATCACGCCTGACAAGCGCATCAGCAGTTTCGCTCAAGAGATGAATATCTTGCTGGGAACCGCGATACAAACTCAACGGCGTAACATCCTTGGCGCGAAGCGGGGCTTCCTGCTGGTGCCAGATGTAATAGAAGACATTTAAAACCAGCAACAATAGAAACAGCCACCGCATAGAAACCTCAAGACAAAGGACAAGCCATCGCCAAACCGACAAAAACGAGATCTGGAACCATCTTGGCATCGGGAACAACCCCGGAAACCAGATTGGCATCGCCCCCCGTGAGAAACACTACGAAATCCTTTCCCCAATATTGCCGCGCCAATTCTAGTTGAGTCAGCACAAACCCTCTGAGCATCAACATGCAACCGCGCTCCACCGCCTCGACAGTGGCACGGCCTGGAGCGAGGCTCTCATGGGCCCGCTCGGCTGCGATATCGTCATAGCGGATCTTACGCGTGTGGGTGCGCAACTGATTACGCATCAAAGGCATACCCGGACAAATGAACCCTCCGAGATGTCCGCCATCCGCAGCCACGAAGTCAGCCGTAACAGCAGTCCCAAAATCGAGGACCAGGCATGCCCCCGAAGCGAGATGAAACCCACCAAGCAAGGCCAGCCATCGATCGAGCCCCAATCGCTCGTGATCTTCGTAGCCATTGCGCACACCCGCCATTTCCCTGGCGGGCATCGCGCGAACTACCGACAACCCGAAAGCCTCAACCAGCGAAGCAACCAACGAATCCGTCTCCGCCTGGGTTCTCACACTAACAAGGCGGCATTTCTTGAGCTGGAACTTCTCGGAATTACGCAGGCTCGCCAGTAGATCGCCATCGGAGCTAACCACGCCACCCTCGACTGGCGTCGCCCCGTCAGGACGAAGAACCCGCCATTTGATGAAGCTGTTGCCGCAGTCGAGCTCAAGAATCATCACGCAACCTCAAACTGAGCTCACCACCGCTAAAGTTCTTTTCCACACCATCTACCTTCAAACGCAACGCACCCTGATGATCGATGCCCAGCACAATACCGTCGATTTTATTAACACCGGCAATCAGAGATACAGCCCGCCCCTGCCAAAGATGATACTGCTCCCACTCCGACTGAATCGCAGCAAACCCTGACGCATGATGAAGCTCCAGATATCGTTGCAGCTTCGCACCCAATTGTGCCACCAGCTCATTTCGATCGAAGCTCCTGCCAGCTTCAAGACACATGGATGTCCATTGCTGATCGACCTCCTCAGTCGATTGCATGTTCACGTTAATCCCAACCCCCAGGACAACATGGCAAACGTCTGCAGGATCCCCCACCAATTCGAGCAAAATGCCGGCGATTTTTTTCTCACCCACTAAGACATCATTAGGCCATTTCAGCCCCGCCCCTGCGATCCCCATATCACGCAAGACATGCATGACCGCCAGCCCGACGACCAGGCTCAGCCCTTCGAGTTGCCGCATACCGCCGTCAATGCGCAACACCAGACTATGATAGAGATTTTCAGCAAACGGACTGACCCACTTACGACCTCGACGGCCGCGACCCGCAACCTGCCGCTCAGCCAGGACCAAGAAAGGTGCAGCCCCACCACGCTCGATGAGACGCAGCGCCTCGGCGTTGGTGGAGTCGATAGAATCGAACAAATGAACAGGCCATTCACCAAGGCCTTTTTTGCAGATCTCTGCCGCATCCAAAAGCAACAGGGGCTTAGCCAACTGATACCCCTTACCCCGAACCTTATGAACAGACAATCCTAAATCCGCCTCCAGGTGCTGCAACTGCTTCCATACAGCACTGCGACTGATACCCAGCGCAACACCTAGCGCCTGCCCCGAATGAAAGCGGCCGTCCTTCAGAAGTTTTAGCAACGTGAGCATGCGGACTGCGCCCTGATAATGAGGCCCGCATGATAGCCATGCGCAAGACGGTTGCATAGAAACACAAAATCACTTTCCTGCGGGCAAAACAAAACCCCTACCTGCATCAGCAGATAGGGGTTTCGGAATTTAATCTTGACGATG
>NZ_VDLV01000064.1:0-94354 GCF_013608025.1 Pseudomonas brassicacearum subsp. neoaurantiaca
CCGCCCTTGAAACGGTGTTCGGTCAGGCAGGTGCCGTTGAGGTCGATGGCGATCAGCGCGCCACCGCGGGCGTGGCGGTAGTCGAGGGTGCTGCGGTCGGGCAGTCGGCAGTGAATCAAGCGACCGACGCTGTCGTAGCGATAACGCAGGGTCGCCCAGCCCTGGTGTTCGGCAACTAAACGGTCCTGGTTGTCGTATTCGTAGGCCAGCGGCCAATGCCCGTCGTCGACGCTGACCAACCGCCCAAGGGCGTCGTAGCGGTAGTCGATGGTTGTGCCGTCTGGCAAGGTCTTGCGCAGCAGGCGACCGGCGCTGTCGCGCTGATAGGCGGTGATCAGTTGGCTGCCATCGGCGCCAAACTCGGTCTTTTCCAGCAGGTGACCGTTGAGGTCGTAGGCATAACCGGTGCGCTGGCCGTCGAAGCCGGTTTCCTGTCGGATCAGTCCGTTGGGCGTGTAGTCCAGCCGATAGTGTTCGCCGGATTCGTTCTCGATGTCCGTCAGCAACAGCCGCGCCGAGTCGTAGCGATATTTCAGTTCGCTGCCGTCGGGGTTGAGGCGACGGCTGATCAGGTGCAAATCGTCGGCGTATTCGTAGCGGGTGGTGCGGCCCAGTTCATCCCGCTCGGCGATGACCTTGCCGTAGGCGTTGTAGCTCCAGGCGCGGGTGGCGCCACCGGGCAAGGTGGTTTGCAGCAAGCGGCCCACGGCGTCCCATTGGTAATGGGTGGTGGCGCCGTGTTCGTCCTGGCGGCTGGCCTGCCGGCCGAGCGTGTCGTAGGTGTATAGAAGCTGACTGCCGTCGGGCAGGCCTTCTTCAACCAATTGACCGAGGTTGTTCCAGGCCAATGAGTGAGAGCTACCGTCGGGGTGGCTGATGAGCCTCAGGCGCCCCTGGTCGCTGTAGTGGTAGTAGGTAATGTTTCCGTCAGGATCGATCTGCCGGGTTATGTCGCCCTGCCGATTGCGGCGGTATTTCCAGCTGGCTTTGCCGCGATGTACATCGCTCACGAAGCCGTTGATGTGTTCGTAGACGACCGCTTCGTCTTCCGGCGGGATGACGGCTGTCAGCAAACCGTCCTCGTCGTAGCGGTATTCGGTCACGGCGCCCAGCGGATCTTTTTCTGCGATCAGCTGGCCTTTTTCGTTATAGGCCTTGCGATGCTGCGCGCCGTCCGGATCGGTCTTGCTGATGAGCCGGGCCTTGTCGTCGTGGGTATAGACCTCCACGCTGCCGTCGCCATGGGTCACGGTGACGCTGCCCTTATCGTCCCAGGCATACCTCGCATGCATTTGCGAGAAACTGGCCCAGTGACGAACGCAACGGGCCTGCTTTCCTTCGTTTTCCCATTCCCAGAAAAAACTGGCGCCACCGGCTAGCTGTCGCTCGATGATGACGTGTTGCTCGTCGTAGCGATAACGCTCGGTCTCCCCGCTGGCGTTGGTCGCCTCGACCAGACGATGCTGGGCGTCATAGTGGTAGGTGACCAGCGTCTGGACGGTCGTCCAGCGCCGTTCCAGCAAGTTCTGAGCATCAAGTTGTTGGTAATCGACCGCGACGATGCGACTGCCGTTGTAGCGCAAGAGCAGCCCGCGCCCGGCACCGTTGTCCAGGCGCTTGATCTTCCCAAGCACGTCGCGGGTAACGCGCAGCCTGTTGCCATAGCTGTCGCTGATGGCAACCAAGCTCGCGCCATCGTTGTGCAGATGAAAGTGATAGAACGAGGGCCGTTGGCCTGCTTGAGCCACGATCAGCTCGTTGGGGACGTCACCCAGATAAATAGCCGCACGGGATAGACTGTTGGTAATTGCTGGACGCTGCTTGGTCGGGCGCGGAAAGGGAATGGAACGATTTTCATGATCGGTCCAAACGACTTCTTCACCGGTGATTTCAAGCCGATGGGCCAGCGCGTGGCTCCAGCCGTAACCCAGGCCGCAGTCGATTTCCACTGCGCTGGTTCGGTAGAGGCGAGTCCACTCGAATGGCAACAGGCCGTCGAGTTGGCCATCGTTGAGCGTCAACAACTCTTCGCCGCTCACCATCGAGACCGGGCATTTGTCGGTGCAGGTACGGGCGGCGGGCTCGGCGCTCTTGCCGGTCGGCGTCGTCGCCTGCTTCGAAGCATCGTCGACCGTCTTGCCAGCGGCGATCCTGGCGTTCCTCTTGCCGTCGATGCGCAGCTCGACCGCGCCTTTTTTCATGGGCGCCGCCGTGCCCCGCACCGCAACCGGAATGTACTTGGCGACGTACCCCATGAAGCCGTCGATGATGGCAAACACTGACTCTACGAAACCGATCACCGCCTTGAGGATGATTTCCCCGTATTTTTTCAACCGTGCCGCGAGATAGATGACTCCGGTGCCCTCTGCCACCACGGTCAGGACAATTGCCAGCACAATGTCGATCACGATTCCCATGACCGCGGCGGTGGTCATCCTTGCGGTATCGCCGACCGTTTGCATCGGCGGCAGGCTTGCCAGCCAGATCAACGCACAGCGCATCATCAGGAAGAGCGCAGCCTCGTCGCTGGCCAGCAGCATGGCCTTTTTCATGACCTCGGGTGTTTGTCTGGCGACTTCTATGAGGCGATCAGCCCCTCCGCCCAGCTCATCCATGAACTTCGCCGGGTTTTTCAGCATTTCCAGCACCAGGCTGATGCCGTCCCACACCCCCTTGATGGCTTCCCAGCCGCCTTCGAGGATGCCGCTGCCCACCGCCATGGCCGTGCCGGATAAAGACAGGCTCGACCATTGCTGCCTGTGCCCTGCCGGGCCTTCCCATTTATTGCGCAGGAATTTTTCCAGCTCGCCCGTCAGCCTGTCATAAGTGCTGAACAACGCGTCGATCTGGGCGGGCGTGACTTTGCTGTGCACGCGTATCTGGTAGTACTTTCCGGGTACACCGTCGGTCCAGCTGGCCTTTCCCTGGGCGTCGAGCCTGACCTTGCTGGTGGCCCCACTGTCGACGTCGACGATTTCAAGCTCGATGTCGCCGATCGGGATGTCATAGACCGACTCGAATTTGCTCTCGATCAGCAACGGCCCCTTCAGCGGACACCGCGCTACATTCGAGTTGAATTCGCCGTCAGTCATGGCCACGGTTTTTTGGCTGTCACCGACCTTGATGACGCGCTCCATGCCCGTGAGCGAAGGCAAGTCGTTGAGTCTGCTGACATCATCGGCCCACTGTGAATACCAGGCTTGGGTCTGCTCTTGATAGCGCTTCAAACTGTCTTTGAATGTCGCAAGTTCCTCATCGACGAAAGCAATGTGATCCGTTGCGGACATCAACATTGCTCCAGGATCAGCTCGTTCAGTAGGGTTGCCTGCAGTGTTTCCTGAACCTTTGCACGGCTTACGCAGCGGCTGACTTTCAATCTCAGATTGTCCGTGGGCCAAGCGCTATAAAGATCCAGGCGCTCCTCCTCAAGCCACTGCATCAGGCCGTCCACCCGTGCCGAGGGGTTCTGCTCCGCCAGTGCGTCCGACAGCTCCTTCGGCACCTCCCACCACGGCCAATCCTTGACCGCCGGAACCTTTCTCGCAGGGTTCTCCAAGCATTTGCCGTTGATCAAATAACGCTCAAACACCGGCAACATATCCCCGGCGGCTTCACCGAGGTGTTCGAGGATCGGATGGATGAAGCGCCCATCCCAGAACCGGAAGAAGACCTCACTGCTGTCCGGCATCTTCACTTGCGTGAGGCTGCGCAGGTGCGCCAACACTTCTTTCGGATCACACCGGGAAACGGCCAGCCAGCCCCAGTCGAGGCTGTCGGTTTCGGCAATCCAGGACAGGAATGCCGAGCCGGGGTCGAGTTCGGTCACGTAGGGCATCACGGCTTGCCAAGTGGCGTAGGGGGTGTCGCTCCAGACGGGTTGCAACGGATGGAGCGGGACCGAAGTGCGAAGGGCTTGCAGCGCATCGGCCTCGCTCGCCGCACTGATGATCAGATAAAGGTGCTCGTTTTCCTGCAATGGCTGTTGCGCCAGCCATGTCCTGGGGTCGAGTGGTATGAACGTCGGGGTGGCCATTGGGCTCTCCTTGCCGAAGGTGCGAGGCCGGGGATTGCCCCGGTGAGGGCCGCACATCTATCAAGGAATGAGCCAGGTTTCAGGAAGGCCCGTGAACAGCCGGGCTGAAGCGTTTTTTGGATGTTTGAAGGCAAGTCGTGCGGGGCGAAAACGCCTAGTAAATTGCGCAGTGCTGCGTCACTTCTTGCGCAGTTAGGACAAAAACGAAATTCGCCGTCGCTCACTGCAAAAATGACGTCGCAAACGCGTCTTTCCGTGCAAAAAAGTCGTACTGACGAAACTTTTTGTACCGTTTCAAGTACGGCTTGAAATGCTTCAAATACTTTCTCATGGACGCAAATCCTGCACCTACTAGATTAGTCCGCTCAATGCAGTGGAGACCTTTGAAAAATGATCGTTCTGAACAGGGAAGTGGGCGAAGCGCTACGACGAGACAAATACGTCAACGTCCGCGGTGGAGACTTCAATCTCTACGGTCATTTCGGCGACTTTGTCCGGCTGACCAAAAGCTGGGAAAACATGGAGCCCGACAGTTATTACGGCCAGGCCGAGTCAGGCATGCGTTTTCGCCGCTACAGCGACTTCGAATACAACCCCGCGACCCGTGAACTCAAGCAGCTCGAACACCGGGCCTACGTCCAGTCCAAGGCCAACAACAGCTATGTCGGCGGATTGGAGCGGCACTTCCAGGACTTTTCCAATGAAGTGATCAACTCGCCAGTGATGCGCAGCCTGATCGACACGGACTTCGAGGTGTACAAGAACGTCCTGCCGCCGGAGTTGCACGATGAAGTCTGGCAGTGCCAGATCCATCAGATCCGCATCGAGATCAAGCCGGGCAAGCAATTGGAAATCACCCCCGAAGGCATCCATTGCGATGGCTACCCGTTCAGCGGCGTGCACTTCTGGGGCCGCAACAATGTGGCAGGCGCCGAAAGTCGTTTGTACAGCGCTCAGGAAGAGCAACTGGCGGCAACCACTTACGAGGATATCCTCGATACGACATTCTTCCTCGACCGCGACATGCGCCACTATGTGACCCCTGCCCGCAATGTCCATAGTCATGAGATGGCGTTCAGGCAGATTCTGGCGATCTCCTTTTCGCGGCCCGGGACCGCTTTCGACATTGTTCGCTGAGCAGCTCGAGCCCTTGGATGATTCGGTGCAACAAGTGCTGTTGCGCCGGGCCATGGTCAGGGATGCCGAACGACTGGAGCAGTTCTTTCGCGGTTTTGACGAAGTGTCATTCTGCGAGTGGCAGGATGCCCGGTTCTTGCGTGGGGTGTTGTTGCAGGAAACCACGACCGCCTACATGGCCTTCGATGCCCAGGGTGAAGTCGTGGGTGCGGTGATCGGCGGTATGCTCGGCACGCGCGGAACGATCAACCACCTGGCCGTCAGCCCCAGGCACCGAACCCAGGGCCTCGGGCAGCGCCTGGTGGAAGCGGCATCGGCCGACATGAAACGGGTAGGCGTGCTGCGCATGTTCCTGTTTGTCGACGAAAGCAACCTGGCCGGCAAGCGTTTCTGGGCTGCCCAGGGGTTCTGCGAGCCCCGGGGCGAAATCACTTTCGAGAGGGATTTATGAACAAGACTTCCAGCCAGCCGCTGGCGGTCGAACCACAAGCCTCACGAACCTTTGCTGAAGCCAGTCCGGTGGTAGCAGGTTATTTCACGGTTTCGTTTGTGTTCGGTCTGATGGCAGTCAACGCCGGGTTGCCCTTGTGGCTCCCGGTCGCGATGTGCCTGTTCGTGTACGCTGGCGCTTCGCAATTCGCGGCGCTGGCGTTGATTTCCAGCGGCGCGTCGTTGACCACCATCGTGTTGACCACGTTTCTGATCAATGCCCGTCACATGCTGATGTCGGTCTACATGGCCAAGGCACTGCGTGCGCTGGGGCTTAGTCGTTTCGAGCGCTGGTGCTATGCGGTGGGGCTGACGGACGAGTCGTTCGCCTTTCACAGCGTCAAGCTAGGCAGCGGCGCGCCGGTCAGTGTGCGGTACCTGATCGGTTTCAACCTGTTTTGCCATACGTCCTGGGTGCTCGGCGGTTTGCTGGGCGCTGTTTGCGCCCAATATGCGGCGCACCTGATCAAATATCAGCTCGACTACGCCCTGACCGCCATGATGCTTTATGTACTGGTTTCGTTGTGCAACACGCGCAACAAACTGATCGCGGCGATGGCGGCAGTCATCTGCATGGGTGCGCTGAGCCTGGTGGGCAGTTCGCCGTTCAATGTATTCATCGCCACGTTCGTTGGCTGCGGGGTAGGCGTATGCCTGACCAAACGTTCCTGATCCTGGCCGTTGCCCTGATGATGGCCGTGACCTTCCTGCCACGGGCCCTGCCGCTGCAGGTCAATACCGAAAACTGGCCACCCTTCGTCGCCCGTGCGCTGGAATATCTGCCGGTGGCGATCGTCGCCGCGATCAGCCTGACGCCGCTGTTGATCAAGGATCAGCACATCCAGCTCGACCGCCCCGAATTTTATGCCGCGATTCCGACCCTGCTATGTGCGTATTTCAGCCGCAACCTGTTTCTCAGTGTAGCGGTGGGCACGGCGGCGTATATCGCGCTCGGCTCGTTCCTGTAGCGTCAGGTCGACCACGTCGTGCAACGCCTGGTCGGAAAGTTCGGGATTGTTCACCGCCAGGCGGACTTCAAGGAAGTCCTCGAAATCCGGGAAAATAGCCAGGCCGTTGCGAAGCGCCGCGTCGCGGGACACAAGCCCCAAGCCATCGAGCTGGGTGATCAGCGACAGCGTCAGCGTTTCGCTGCAGGAATAAACCATTCGCTGGCTTGGCCCATATTCGCCGAGACCCGCGTCGAGAAAGCGAAGAAAGCTGTGGGAATAAGGACATTCCTGCGCAGGACGCACCTGGAATTTGTCGCCCAGCAGACCCAGGGAATCGTCTTCGTCACCACAGTGGGCGCCAACCACCTGCACCTGTACATCCGGCATCGGAATGCTGGAAAAACCGCTCTGTTGTCCGATCAGGATCGCCAGGTCAAAGTCTTCGTTCTTGAGTTTGCTCAGGTTCTCCATCGATTCGGCGTAGCTGAATTCCAATTGGTAATGAGGAAAGACAGCGATCAGGCGATCGATCATCCGTCGGTTGAACTCGCCAGGCAGGGTGGTATTGAGCGCCACTTTCAGGCTGCGTTGCCTGGGCGTCTTGAGCGCCGTGACTTTCTCTTCCAATTGTCGAGTGGCCGCCAGGACCTGGTCCATGAAGGGCGTCAGTTCCGAGCCTTGGCTCGTCAACGTCAGGCCTTTGTTCGAGCGTCGGAACAACCTGAACCCGAACTGCTCCTCGACCTTGTTCAACTGCGCCGCCAATGCCTGCACCGTAAGGCACGACTGCTCCGCCGCCGCCGACAACGAACCGGTCTGAACGATGCGCATGAGGTTACGTAAGGTTCTGCTATCCATGAGGTAATGCCCTCTGCTCAAGTGGGCTCGCTATTTGTTGTGCACCCGGCCCGGGCCCGGCGGTGCGATGGTGGCTATCATCAAGCACCTTGCCACGGTTGTCGCGGTTTTGTAGCGAAAAGCGCCGGCAGGCGATAACTGGAGCTTAAGTGGGATTTCAGCTTTTTGCTGGTTTGGCTTGCAGGTCGGTCTTATCAAAACAATCACGCCGAGATGAATGAGCCGTTACAGGTCTTTTATTTGTCCGCTTGCGAATTAAAACTTAAATTTTATCCATATGTGTACTACTCTCTAGGCAACAGTCAGCAACAAGGGAGCCAAGACTCATGGCGATTTCCTCCGTCAGCCTCAACGCACAGCAACAATTGGACTCCCCGGATGCGGGTCGAGTCGCGTTGAAGTTTTTCTTCAAGCTCATGGAGCTGTGGGGTTGCAGCGTCGAGCAGCAGCGAACTTTGTTGGGCAAAGTAGGAAACACGACCTTCTACAAGTACAAACAATTGCCCGATAACATCAGGCTGCCGCGAGACACCCTCGAGCGCATTTCCTATCTCATGGGAATACACAAAGCGTTGAGCATCATCTTCAGTAACAGCCGGGACCGTGCGTATCAATGGGTCAGCAGTCCTAACACTGCTGCGCCGTTCAATGGCCAGTCGGCGTTGTCCTATATGCTCGCGGGTCGGGTAGTAGATATCGCCGATGTGCGGCGATACCTCGATGGAGTGCGCGGCTAATGACGCCACCTTTGGCGGACCCGCAATGGAAACGGGCCTATCGGATCGTCAACAGCAGTTTTCCGCCGATCACGTTGTTCGAAGATGTGCTCGATCCTGAAGACTTGCCAACAGCCTATGCCCTGGAAGCATTGACCAACGACCGGCTCATGGAAGAAGCCGGCGTGCTCTCCCGGGTGCGTCCCGAAGACCGCGTCTCCGGGCCGGGCTCCTCACCGGTGATGGCTGCATTTACCCACATCGGCAAAAGCAGCCGCTTCAGCGATGGCACTTTCGGCGTCTATTACGCCGCCAGCAGCCAGGAAGCCGCAATTGCCGAGACGTGTTATCACCAGGCCCGGTTCCTGGGGGCTACCAACGAACCGGATCTGGAACTGACGATGCGCACCTACGTCAACCAGGTCGTCAAACCCCTGCACGACATCCGTCACGATTATCCACATCTGCACAACCCCGACCCCGCCGCCTATGGCCCGTCGCAGGTGTTCGCCCGGGACCTGCGTGAAACCTTGTCATGGGGCCTGCTGTACAACAGCGTCCGCCTGCCCGGTCACGAATGTGTGGCCGCGTTCCGCCCGCCGGCGGTGTCGATCCCGGTGCAGGGCAAGCATATTCGGTATGTCTGGAGCGCCCAGAAGCGGGAGATTTCGTTTGTGTTCGAGGTGAGTCAGGTGTGAGCGAGTCAGCAACGCACCTCACTTCGCCAATAGCCCGTGGCGAGGGAGCTTGCTCCCGCTGGGCTGCGTAGCAGCCCCCGGCTGTCAAATCTTGAACTGCTGCACCGAAGCCTGCATCGAACCCGCCGCGTCGTTCAACTGATCCGCCGTTTGCGTCAGGTTGTGAATCGAACGGGTGTTCTCGCGGGATTGCTCGGCAATCGACTCCACCCGCTGGGCCATCTCATCACTGGCTTTGGATTGCTCGGCAATGGTCTGGGAAATTTCTTCCACCACCTCGGCCGCATGTCGGGCGCCGGTGCGGATTTCGCTGATGGACACCCCGGCCTGCTGCGCCAGGTTGACGCCTTCGTCCACGCGGCTGACGCATGCCTGCATGTTCGCTACCGCGTCCCGGGCGCTGGACTGGATGCGTTCGATCATCGCAGTGATTTCCTGGGTGGACTGCGTCGTGCGCGCCGCCAGGTTGCGCACTTCGTCGGCCACTACCGCAAAACCACGCCCCGCCTCGCCGGCGCGGGCGGCCTCGATGGCAGCGTTGAGTGCCAGTAGATTGGTCTGTTCGGCGATGCTCTTGATCACCTGGATGATGGAATGAATGTCCTCGGATGACGCGTCCAACGCCGTGATCTTGCTGGACGATTGGTTGACCACCTCGGCGATCCGGTTCATGCCTTCGACCACCCCGAGAATCACCTGGCCGCCGCTACTCGCCAAGTGCTCGGATTGCGCCGAGATAGTCCGGGCGCTGTCGGCGTGCTGATGGATCTGGCTGATGTTTGCCATCATCTGCTCCATGCTCGCCGCCATGCTGGTCGCGCTCTGGGCCTGCTGATCGGCGCTGGACACGATCTGCCGCGCCGTATCGCCCAGGTTCTGGGACGTGCCGTGCAACTCATCGCTCTGGCTGCGGATCGTGGCGATCATCTTCCGCAGGTTGCTCTGCATCTGTTCGATGACGCCCTGCAATTGACCCAGCTCATCCTTGCTTTGGGCACCCATGGAACGCTGCAAATCGCCTTGGGAAATCGCCTGGGTATTTAGGATGATCTTGTTGAGTGGCGTGAGCACGGCCTTGAGCAGGCTCCATGACAACAGCGCCAGGGCGACACAGGTCGCCAGCAAGGTCACGATCAGCCAGCGTTCCGAGGTTTGAATGCTGCTGTCCTGATATTCGCGGGATGACTGCGCCTGGTTTTCGATCAGTTCGCTGACGGCCTCGTTGCGTTCTTCCAGCGCTGAGAATGCGCTGTCGAACTCTGCCCGCAGCGCATGGGCATCCTGGGCGCCGCCCAGCGCCTTGCCGATGATCTGCTTGGCTTTATCGATGTAAGTTTCGACCTGGGGTTTGAGCTCGCCAATCGCCTTGGCGACATCCCCCGGCAACTTCGCTTCGGCATTCTCGGCGATGACCTTGCGCATCCGCTGCGTATGCTCATCGAACCCCTCCAGCACTTCTTTCCCCGCCTGCGCATCCCCCGGTGCCACCAACAGGGCGGCCAGCACATCGGCACGAATGGCGTCGTGCATCATGTCCGCCTCCATGTGCTTGCGCATGGCCGAAATACTGGTTTCGTTCTGCACCAGCGCCTCGGTCATGGAGTGATAACCCCACAGCCCGATTCCACCAAGCAGCAGCGCAAAAGAAAGACTGACCAACCCCGAGCCTATGACCTTGGTGCGGATCTTCATTGCTAACTGCTCCTGGAGCGAGATGTCTGGGCAAGTGTAGTCGAGCGCCAGCAGAGCCTTGGGATAGTCCGGACTCATATCTGAAGCTATCGGCGGAGGAAAGGATTAGATGAGCTTGTGGCGAGGGAGCTTGCTCCCGCTGGACTGCGAAGCAGTCCCTTTTTCGGAAGCAAGCCTTTTAGAGTGGGTTCAGAGTGCCCTTTGCAACGATCTCATCCCACACGGTAGGAGTGGGAAATAGCTCATTCAGAAAACCCACGAATGCCTTGACGTTCGGGCTTCCCCGGCGACTTTCCGGCCATAACGCCGTAATGGAGGAGCGGTCGACGGCAAATTGTGGAAACAACGGCGTCAGTTCACCCCGGGCGACATAGGGCGCCGCGACATAGGTCGGTGAAATGCCAATGCCACCGCCCGCGGCGAGCACCGCAGCCACTGCATCGCTGGCGTCGATGACGATGGGGGCGTCGGGCGCGATCTCCACCAGTCTGTCTTCCACGTGGAATGGCCAACGCAACGCTTGCCCCGAGCTCTGATAGCGAAAATTCACGCAATCGTGATCGGCTAGGTCGCTCAGTTCCAACGGCGTGCCGCGTTTGGCCAGATAGGCTGGCGAGGCAAAAGCGCAAATTCGATGCGGTCCCAGCGTGCGAGAGATAAGCCGCGAGTCGGCCAGGTTGCCCACGCGCACGGCCACATCGATGCCTTGCTCGACGATATCGGCAAACTGATCGCCCAAGCGCAGGTCGATGGCGAGCTTGGGGTAGCGCTCCCGAAACCTGGGAATTGCCGGCGCCAGAATGTTCAGCCCGATAGGCGGTGGCGCTGTCACTTTCAAGGTGCCGGAGGGCTCGGCGCGCGAGGCCACCGCGGCCTGCTCGATGTCTTCCACCTCCCGCAAAATCCGCAGCGCCCGTTCGTACAGATCCCTGCCTTCGACGGTCAGGGTCAGCGAGCGAGTGGTGCGGCTGAACAGACTCAGTCCGAAATGCTGCTCCAGCCGCTGCACGCTCTTGCTGATGGCAGACGGCGACACCGACAAATCGCGCGCCGCAGCGGTATAGCTGCCCAAAGAGGCGGCGCGGGCAAAGGCAATGAGACCGGTCAGGCGGTCCAACCCTATTTGTTCCTTCATGGCATTAGTAAAGCGACTTGCACCCCAATTATCAACGTTGGCTCGGATCTTTAATCTTTGCCCATCGACGCAATCCAGGCGACCAAGGAGATAGACCGTGAGCCATTCATTTACCCAACCATTGCCCGCCCAACTGCAGGACCGCACCGTAGTGATATTCGGCGGCACCTCCGGCATCGGTCTTGCCGCCGCGATTCAAGCCAAGGCCGCCGGCGCATCCGTCATCGTGATCGGTTCCAACGCCGAGCGCGCCGAGCAAGCCGCCCTGGAACATGGCCTCGCCGGCTGGCGCGCCGCCGACGTCACCCAAAGCGAAGCCATCTACGCCGCGTTGGCGGACATCCCGCACGTGGACCACCTGGTTCTGTTCGCCGGCACATTCGTGGCAGGCAAAGTGCTCTACGCAGAAATCGACTACCTGCGCCGGGCGTTTGAAGAGCGCATGTGGGCCTCCATCCATGTGATCCGCGCGTTCGGGGATCGCTTGTCCAAGGATGGCTCCATCACGTTTATTTCTGGCTGCTTGGCCGATCGACCCAATGCCCATGGCACCGCTGTAATCGCTGCAGCCTCGGCTGCAATGGAAGCATTGGCCCGTGGCCTGGCCTTGGAATTGGCGCCCATCCGCGTCAACACCCTGTCTCCAGGCCCAATCGATACGCCTATCTTCAGCAAAGCCCTGGGCGAGGGGCGCGATGCGTACGTTCGCGCATGGGAACAAGTGCTGCCGCTGCATCGCGTAGGCACTGCCGCTGAAGCAGGCGCGGCTACGGTTTTCTTGATGACTAACACGTTCATGAACGGCGCCACGCTGAACATCGATGGCGGCGCTCGGTTGGTCTGACTCAAACCCGTGGCGAGGGAGCTTGCTCCCGCTGGGCTGCAAAGCAGCCCCTCTTTATCCGCTCAAGCCAATGCTGCCCCGTTCAGCAAGCAGCATTGGACTCGCTACCCTTACGCCGGATTACCCCCCGGCGCCTCCAGCACCTTCACCACGTCATCAATGACGGCCTTGCTCATATCCTGCAAATAATACGAAGCCCAGGCATACCGATCCGTACCGCGAATCATCGCCGCTTCCTCGGCGAGGACCTTGGCGACGTGAAGCAGGTCGGAAGCGTGGGACAGGGCTTCGCCGATGGGGATGCCGCCGTTGACGCGGAATAGCGGGCGGTCGGAGTGGTAGGAGAAGGGGGTTAGGCCTGGGGTTTTGAGGTCTTTGGGATGGGTCATTGCGCACCTCCGATCGCCAATTGACGGTGGGTGGCTGGCAAAGTGATAAAGCGAGACTGCAGCAGATCCATGGCGTGCATCGATGAGCTCCCATATCAGATGAGAGCTGCCACGTTCGTTCTCAGGCGAATGGGTGGCAGCTGTGCGCAGGCTGAGAAACCGGAGATACAGGAACCCGGCAGACCCGAAGGTCTCCCACGCACAGCCGCCATTACACGGAATGCGGACATAAAAAAACGCCGCAAAACGTGGTTCGGGCGCTGTAGCGCCTGCATCGTACTCGGGTTCTCAGGCCCGGTCGCTGAATTGGCAGCGACGGTAGGAGAGTAGCGGGCGATTGGGTTGGGTGCAATCGTGGCGCGATGCTGGCGGGGGGCGGTTTAGGTTATTTTGTGGATGGGTAATAGTTAGCGTCTTGGCCGATGTAGCTGCCTATACGACACGCGCGAAAACACGCGTTCAGAGGAAAATTCCAATGGATGATAGATACAAGCAATTTCAGCAGGACGTGCTTGAGGCTGCGCGTCAAACGGGGCGAGGGTCCTCGCAGGTTGTATCCGACCAGGATCAGTTAACGTCCCAGGCCGTCCTGACGAGCGAGGATGATGTGGCTTTGATCTGTAAGGTACGAGAGCGGCTTGCTGGCCCACAACCAGTTAAAGTTTCAATGGATGATCTATGACCCAGAGCTCGGTAGGGGGGCGGAAATGGTGCAGTCGGAAGGATACTGATTATAAGTAATCATGAAGACGGTGCTTGCTGTCGTCGCAACTCTCCAATCAAGCACAGAAAAGCGTGCCGGCCCGAAAACTTTCATCATTGGGAGGGATCATGACCGAAATATCTCTAAACCTGCCGGAACATCCTTCGGACTCTCCTGCTGATCTGCCTAGGAGAGATGGAGTCGACAATCACATCCTTCGTGACTGCACCGAGTATGAGAAGGCTTTGGCAGCGCAGATTGAAATGGTGGTAGACGAGGCTGATCAAGGAATGTTCGCCTCCAATGATCTGGTTGCGGCGATGCGCGCCCGACGCTGGGAGACGAATGTGGCTTGAGCGAGTGGTTTGGGGGAAGTGGATCGGGCTCAAGCACAATCTTTTTACCGCTAGAATAAAACGCGGATTTATCTACTATTTTGGTGGGGTCTGCCCTTGGTACGGATCTTAGCTATAAATAAATCTGCCCCCTTTGTCAGAGCCGCGCCGGGGCTAAATCTATTCCGACTTGCCAGCGGTGCGGGCACCGAAGAGGAAGCCTACGATCATGGTTGTGACGCTATACAACCATTTGCGAGCATCGACTAATTCAACGCTTTGTGTCGGCAAAAAACTCAAGGCGACCAAAACGAAACAAAGAACTAGAAGAAGCCCGGCGATGTTTGTGGGGGCTGAGGC
Source organism: Pseudomonas brassicacearum subsp. neoaurantiaca (assembly GCF_013608025.1). Classification (GTDB taxonomy): domain Bacteria; phylum Pseudomonadota; class Gammaproteobacteria; order Pseudomonadales; family Pseudomonadaceae; genus Aquipseudomonas. Next base: position 14,340 of record NZ_VDLV01000064.1, read on the forward strand.
ACTCGACCCCCACAGTTTGCCGAGCTGTCCGAGGTTTTGCTGAGCGTGCAGAAGCTTATAGCGCTCTGCGTCTTCAGAATAAAACCTGTCCTCGTCCTGCGCCGAGGCAGCCCCCGGTTTGGGAACACCTTCAGCTTTCGGATCAACAACTAACTTATCAACGCTCTCTGGTACGCGCGCGGGCAACCCGCCGTCAGCACTCAAGGTCAGACCTGAGGCTGCTGAGACTTGGCAACCGCAGCGCCAAACCATCCAACGATACGATCGAACGGGATGTCCATTCCCTTGACGCCTGGGTTTTCATTCCATGTCTGATCCCAAGGAGTACCACTGGCATGCGTCATTTCGGATAACGCGATCCCGGTGTATTTGCCGTAGCTGTTCCACACATTGCTGAGAAACGCGCGGACGTTAGGATCGGCAGGAATAGGAACCTCATACACGCCAGTAAACGTCGCTTCGGTCGCCTTCGTCTTGATATAGCCGGACCCATAGTGACGGAACTCGCGATACAGCGACGGAATAACCGGGCCGTATTGCCACGCTTCAACAGTCTCATCGATAAGAGGCTGGTGGGTGTTGCCTGCATACCAACCGTGCGCGTAATACACGAGTTTTTGCAGTTTCATTGGGGTGATCTTTTCCCCATTCGCCGCTGCCAGGTCGAGGAAGTAATTAGCGATCGATTTTGGGCTGTACATATAAAGCTCCTCCAGATGCACTGGCTGATGGCGCTGTCGCCTGATCCTTTGGTGACATAGTGACCCTAGCTCAGGCGGCGCAGTATGCCACCTAATATTCGGGCCTACCACATAAATCGGGGCAGAGTAAAGTTTTGCAATGCTGTATTTATACACAGTATTTAGGCAGCGTACAGCATTTGCGATCAGGCAGCGTTGCCTGATATTGGGTTAGCTTAATCGGAAGGAATTTTACGTCGAATTTTACGTATTTCAGAAACAACAAAGCCCCCGCATTTCTGCGAGGGCTTCGTTTTGTATGGTGCCGGCACCAGGAGTCGAACCCGGGACCTACTGATTACAAGTCAGTTGCTCTACCAACTGAGCTATACCGGCGTGTGGGCGACGATTATAGCGATTGGGAAGGTTCTGTAAACCCCTGAATTCTGACTATTTTTAGACAAGCAGCAGTTTCGGTGGATGAGCCCTATACAGCGGGGCGCGTAGGGCTTGGCAGCGTGCGGCTGCGCGACTTCCTGTGGGGCGAGCCAAATTGCTTGAAGATCGGGGCGCAAAGGCAACCAGACCCATGCGTTATGCCGGTTTGCTCAGCCGCTTATGCACAATCGAAAGGAAGCTGCGAGGGATATCTTTCTGTTTTGTGACCGCTTTCCCGTTTGCTCGCAAGCTGCTGTTTTCATGGTTTTTTATCCATGTGAACAAAAAATGACCAGCTAGGATTCATTCCAGAAATCGCGGTTTTCTTGGATCCAGCTTTATTTCATCAACAGAGTTATCCACAGGCTGTTTCGCCTCAGCGGCGTTCGGCCAGCAACAGCAGATTGCGCGGTGTCAGAGGCGTCTCGCAGAAAGTACCAAGGCGGACGTCGTAGCCGTTCTGAGTGAGGAATAGCGCCCGATCCAAGACCAGCCAAAGCTCTAAGGGCCGTCGGAAAAGGCCTCGCACCAATTCCAGGTTACGCACTTCGGCCAAACGCTGATGGCCTGCTGCTTCCAGGGCGGCCCAATCAGGCGTGCCGACTGTGGATAAGTCTTTCAGGGCCGCGAGATCGGTGCAGTATTGGGCGAAGGATTTTTCCAGCCAGGCGCTGGGCAGGGAAGGAGTGGGAAGGTAGTCGTCGTGCCCTCTGACTTGCCGTTGCAGCAGGTCGAAGCCCAGGCGCCAGGCCATGGATTGGTCACGTTGTTTTCTTACACGAGCGCCAGCGGTTACGGTTTCGGTCAGCGGTAGGCTTAGATCATCGAGCGACAGGTGTAGGGCAGAACCTTTGGCGGGGTCGGACAGAGGCTGATATTCCGAGGTGCTGATGCGGTTGTAGCAGCATGGCGCTATGGCCAGTTGTGCACAGCCCGCACGGCTAGCCAGGTGCATCAAGCGTACATGCAGATCGCCGCAAGCATGCAGGGCTACAGGTGTGTGTTCGGATTGAAGCGCCTGGTCTGCGTCCGCCGCCAACACGTCTTGTTGCAGGTGTGTGGCGGGCAGATGATGGCGTTGGCTCAGCAACTGGCCGCTGGCGACCAAGGCAGGGTCGTATTCCAGGCAGGTCAGTTGCTGCCCATCATGCAGCAGCCTCCGACCGAGGTGGCCTTTGCCGGCGCACCAATCGAGCCAATGGGTCGGTTGGGTGGTGAAGCGCAGGCGGCTGGCGAAGGCTTCTATCTGCTGCCATTTGCGCCCGGGTACATCGACGTTGAGGCGATGGCTTGGTGCTTCCAATACACGGGCTGGCAATTCTGCGACAGCGCTCAGTGTGCGGGAGACGGTGGCCAATTTCGGAAACGGTGCTGGCACGTCTTCCATCAACCCCGGCTGATGATGGTCGTTTTCCGCCGCTTCCAGCGAGCGCTGGCGTAGCCATCGGGCCAATTCCGGGTGGGATATTTCCCAGGGCAACTGCAGATGAGTGAACGGCCGTGGTTTCCACAGCGCTTGATGCGTTGTGAGAAAAACGTCCAGCGCCGTGAAGCGGGCGAGCAATGCTTCGCCCGTCAGCACGCTGCTGTCAGCGTCCTTGGCAGGCATCGACGCGTAACCAGCGCTCCAGCTGCTTGAAGCCTTGCACCAGCAGGAAGGACATCAGCAGGTAGAACATGCCGGCCGCGAAGAAGATTTCCACCGGCAGGTAGGTCCGGGCAATGATGGTGCGGGCCATGCCGGTGAGCTCCAGCAGGGTCACGGTGCTCGCCAGGGCGCTGGCCTTGAGCATCAGGATCACTTCGTTGCTGTAGGCCGGCAGGCCGATGCGCGCGGCGCGGGGCAGCATGATGTAGAACAGCGCCTTGGGTCGCGACATGCCGAGAGCCCGTGCGGCTTCGATCTCGCCGCGCGGGATGGCCTGGATGGCGCCGCGCAGGATTTCGGCGATATAGGCGGCGGTGTGTAGGGTCATGGTGGCCGTGGTGCACCAGAACGGATCCCGCAGATATGGCCACAGCGCGCTGCTGCGCACGGCATCGAACTGTGCCAGCCCGTAATAGACCAGGAACAACTGGACCAACAGCGGCGTGCCACGGAAAAAGAAGATGTAGGCGTAGGGCAACGCCCGCACGTACCACAACCGAGATGAACGAGCGATGCCCAATGGGATCGCCAGCAGCAAACCGGCGATCACGGCGATGGCCACCAGCTCCAGGGTCAACGTGGCGCCCTGGGCCAGTTTCGGCAGCCATTTGATGATGACTTCCCAGTTCATTGGGTGCTCCTGGCAAAGCCGCGGGCGGCGCGTTGTTCCAGCAGGTGCATGCCGATCATGGCGAACACCGTCAGGCCCAGGTACATAAGCGCGGCGACCATATAAAAGGTGAACGGTTGCTTGGAGATGGTCACGCCGATTTGCGCGTGACGCATGATTTCTTCCAGGCCGATCACCGAGACCAGTGCGGTGTCCTTCATGAGGATCATGAACAGGTTGCCCAGGCCGGGCAGGGCGATGCGCCACATCTGCGGCAGGATCAACCGGGTAAAGATCCGCCATTTCGACAGGCCCAACGCGACACCGGCTTCACGATGGCCCTTGGGTATCGCCAGGATCGCACCGCGAAACACTTCCGTCGCGTAGGCGCCAAAGCACAGGCCAAGGGCGATGACGCCGGCGGCGAAGGCGTTGAGGGCGAGGTCGGGGTTGCCGAAATACTCACCCAGGGCACGCATCAAATTGACGGTGCCGAAATAGATCAACAGCACCCAGAGCAATTCCGGAATACCGCGAACCAGTGTCGAATAGGTGCCGCCAAGCCATTGCAGCGGCTTGTACGGGGAGGTCTTGGCCAGGGCGCCGAGCAGGCCGAGCACGAGCCCCAGGCAAAGGGCCGACAGGGCCAACTTGACCGTCATCAGCGCGCCGGCGGCAAGCGCCGGGCCGAATCCGTAGAGGTCGATCATCATGGGTATTTGTTCATATCGCGGCAGGCTTGGCTAAGGACCGGCGCCGCGCAGGAGCGGGCGCCGGCTGGCACGTCAGTATCAATAGATGCTGAACGGGAAATACTTGTCGTTGATCTTTTTATAGGTGCCGTCGGCAACGATTTCCTTGAGCGCGGCGTTCAGCTTGTTACGCAGTTCGTTGTCACCCTTGCGCACGGCGATGGCGATCTTGTCGCCCTCCACCACCGGATCACCCTTGAACTCGTAGGCACGACCCGCATCGGTTTTCAGCCAGTCGTAGTTCACGTATTTGTCCGCCAGGATGGCGTCGAGGCGGCCGGAGGTCAGGTCCAGATAGGCATTTTCCTGGGTGTCATAGAGCTTGACGGTAATATCGCTGCCCAGTTCGTCTTCCAGCCAGGTGCCGGCGAGGGTCGAGCGCTGTGCGCCGATGATCTTGCCTTTGAGGGATTCTTTATCGGTTTTGAATTCGACGTTTTTCGGCGCAATGAATTGCAGTTTGTTGGAGTAGTACGGGTCGGTGAAATCCACGGCTTGCTTGCGTTCATCGTTGACCGACAGCGAAGAAATCAGGAAATCGAACTTCTTGGCCATCAAGGCCGGAATGATGCCGTCCCAGTCGGACGTGACCACTTCGCACTCGACCTTCATCTTGGCGCACAGCGCGTCACCAATGTCTTTGTCGAAGCCCACGACTTGGCCGCTGGCGTCCTTGTTGTTGAACGGCGGGTAGGCCGCTTCGATGCCCATTTTCAGTTTGTCGGCCGCCATGGCGCTGGCCGAGAAGACCAGGCTGGCGGCAGCAGCCAATAAAAATTTCCTGTAGGTCTGCATAGGTACTGCTCCGTTAGCGGTTGCTGGACATGAATTGTTTGCAGCGTGCCGAAAGCGGGTTCTCGAAGACCTGCTGTGGCGATCCTTGCTCCTCGACCAGGCCCTGGTGCAGGAACACGACTTCGCTGGAGACCTGACGGGCGAAACCCATTTCATGGGTCACCAGCAACATCGTGCGACCCTCTTCGGCCAGGGCGCGGATCACACTAAGTACTTCCTGGACCATTTCCGGGTCAAGGGCGGAAGTCGGCTCGTCGAACAGAATCACTTTGGGCTGCATCGCCAGTGTGCGGGCGATGGCGGCACGTTGCTGCTGGCCGCCGGACAGTTCGGCCGGGTAGGCATGGCGCTTGTCGGCGATGCCGACCTTGGCCAGCAATGCCTCGGCGACTTCGATGGCTTCGGCCTTGCTCTGGCCGAGCACCCGGCGTGGGGCTTCGATGATGTTGTCGAGCACGCTCATGTGCGGCCAGAGATTAAAGTTTTGAAATACAAAACCAATCTCGCTGCGCATGCGATTGATCTGCTTGCCGTCGGCGGCCATCAGTTCACCGTTTTTCGCAGCCTTGAGCTTGAGCTCTTCACCTGCCACGAGAATCTGGCCCTGGTTGGGATTTTCCAACAGGTTGATGCAACGCAGGAACGTGGATTTGCCGGAGCCGGAGGAACCCAGGATCGAGATCACGTCGCCGTCGCGGGCGGTCAGCGAGACGCCTTTGAGCACCTCCAACTGTCCGTAGCGTTTATGCAGGTTGCGGATTTCAAGCGCGGGCGTGGCCTGGGCCATGTGCGGTCCTCATGATATGTGCTCCCTGGCTGTTGGCAGCCTTCCTGGCGAGGCGGCCAAGCTAGCATGCGTCCGAATGACAGCCAACAGCGCTTCGGGCGGTAAGCCGATGATGTGTGGCAGGTTGTCGCATCGACACAGCAGACTGTCGCGCCGTCAACAACCGAACGGCTGTTTGAACCATGCACACCGGCGAAATGCCCGGGGAGTCGCGTAAAAAAAGGCGCGATGGTGCCAGCTTTGGGCGGGGGTGGGAAGGGTTAACCGGATGAGCGTCGCCGCAATGAAAAGTCTGTTGATTATTCAGGAGCGTCCTTAAGATCCCACAGTATCTTTAGAACCTCTTTGAAGCTGGCTTGTGCAGTTTCGAAATCCGCCTGTACTTCAGGGCTGAGAAGCCACTGCTCCGCTGCTTCCTGATCGATATCGTCAGCCCACGTTCGGTAAGCGATCAGGGTGTCCTCGGTCAGAAGCTGGACTGCCATGGCTTCGTTTTCAGCATTTTCATTATCTAGCAGCTCGGGCTGTTCATTCGTCATGGCAAAGAGCAAGCCCATCATCCTGACCATCATATCGACGCGCCCGGTCTCTTCTTCGGCGTCTCGCATCTCATAAAAAAGCGACAAAAAGTCCCTGGGGAGTGCTTCGAACTCATCCTGCAAGGCGTCCGGAAAATACGGATCGTCGTAGTTGGGGAGATCGAAGGTGGCGGAAGCAGGCTTTGTACGACTGACCCGTAGTTGCTTGGCTTTTGCTTTGGCACGCTTGGCGCGCTTCTGTTGCTTGTTTGCGGAGGCCATGGGCGTGGTTCCGTTATTTGTCAGGGAAAGTTAGATGTTTGGTATCGAGCATGACACTCGATCAGCAGGCAGATTCATGCTCCTTTGGCAGGCTGCTTACGTCCCGCCATAAAATCTGCTGTCGCGCTGTCGCCATCGAACCAGCTGTCCCACGTTTCGCCGGCCGGAGTGATAATTCGCGCTCTGCCTATGACGGTTACATCGACGCGTTTAACGTCGCCGGGCATCGCCACTGCTTTGGGTAGCTGGACCGCTTGGCCGCGGTGGCTCATAAAAAGCGTGGTTCGTACCATTTGCGATTTCTCCGCTAAATGCAGTTAAAAGAATAGGTTGATGAAGGGATATACCGGGTGCGATCCGTCCTAATCGCTAGTCCCAATCGATCTAAACGTTAGCGCATGACTGTGCTCCAAGAAGGACTCATGTGAGTTGTTTCCAGGACCTGGAGTTCTCCCCATGAAGCTCACTCATTATTTAGTATTGCCATTCATCGCCATCAGCATGCTGCTGTTTCCCCTCGCGCTAGACGCCACCAACCTCACGCCCATCGACAACACAGGCGTCCAGGTCCAGCCCATGCAGCAGAACGGTATCACCTACCTGTCCGGCGGTATCGGCGAGGATGAAGCCCGAGCCATCGGGCAGGCCCAGGGCTACAACTTGCACATGACCTTTGCGATCGGCCCGGAGAACAAGTACGTCCCGGATGTGGACGTGACTGTGCAGAACGCATCGGGACAGACATTGCTGACGCTTAGCGATGCAGGCCCGTTGGTGTATGTACAGTTGCCACCGGGCAAGTACACGGTGGCGGCGACGCGTAACGGCGAGGAGCGTCGCGACACCGCTGAAGTAGGCAGCGGGGCCGCGCGCAAGCTGGTGTTCCATTGGAACAGCAGCGAGTAGCCGAGGGCTTACTCGCTGGCGGATGTTTCCATCGATTGGCGATAACGGTCCAGCGCCTCGCTGAAGTCCTTGATGAACTCCGGCGTGCTGAGCCAGCGCTGTGCCGCCTCGCGGTCCATGTCGTCGGCCCACATGCGGTAGTCGACGAGCATGTCGGCGGCCAGGTTGGTGGCGGCCATGCTTTCGTTTTCGGCGTTCTTCAGGTCCAGCAGGCCCGGGCGCTCGATGATCATTTCGCTGACGTTTGCCAGCAACGTGTCGAGCATTTCGCTACGGCTGACGGCCTCGGCTTCGCGCAGCTTGGCAAACAGCTCCAGCACGTAGACTGGGGGCTGTGCGGTGGCGTGAGCCGGATCGCCATACATGGGAATGGATTTACGCCCGGTCATGCGGATCTGCTTGGCTTTGTCTTTGGCACGCTTGGCGCGTTTCTGCTGTTTGTTCAGTGAGGCCATTGGGCTTCGGTTTCCAATTCGTTAAGGGACGGTGCCCGGCTCAATCGATTTTCGGCACGGTGAAGCGGAACTCGCTGCCCTTGCCTGGCTGGCTTTCGGCGTGCAGTTTACCGCCATGCGCCTGGACAATCCCCTTGGAAATATACAGCCCCAGCCCGGTGCCGTTCGGGTTGCCTTCCTTGGTCGTCCAGTAGCGATCGAAAACATGAGGCAACTGCTCTGGTGCGATGCCTTCACCGGTGTCACGAACGCTGAAGACGATTTCATCGCCCACTGACATTGCGCTGACGCCGACGCGACCTTGCTGCGGCGTGAACTTGATCGCATTGCCGATGAGGTTGGACAGTACCTGGAACAGGCGCTCCGGGTCGGCGTTGATCTTCAGGTTGGGCTCGGCCTGGAAAGAGATGTCGATCGCCTTGGCGGAGGCCAGCGGCGAGAGCAATGAACACGCGTCCTCGAATATTTGGCTGACGTCCATGGGCTTGGGATGGATGGTGTAGCGCCCGGCATCGATGCGCGAGGTGTCGAGCAAGTCTTCCAGCAGCGCGTTCATGCGGCTGGTGGCCTGTTGCATGGTGTCGATGGCCGAGGCAATTCGCTTTGAGCTGTGGGAGCCGTCGGAGCTGAAGGCCTTTTGCATCATGCCGCAGAGCATGGAAATGACCGTCATCGGGCTGCGCAGGTCATGGGAGACGACAGCCACCAGGTCATCGCGCGCTTGCACCGCCTGGCGTTCCTTGCGCACTTGTCGGGCCAGGTCGTTCTCCAGGGCCGAGCGGCGCAGGTCATTGGCGGCGAACAGGTCTCCGTGGCTCCATTTGGCGCTGATGCCGTCCATCTCGATTTTCCAGATTTCGAATGACGTGCGCGGCCGCAGGCGCATACCGGCCTCGCTGGTTTCCAGGTCCAGGGGTTTTTGTGGGTCGCCGCTCCAATTGATGGTCTGCTTCACTTCGGGGCGGAACCAAAGCACGCCGTTTTCCACGGGCTTGGGCAAATGAATCGCCAGTACGCCACTCGCCACATCCTGATAGGCCTTGGCCGGTGCGAAAACGCTGCCCAGGTTGTGGTGGGAGTAGACCGGCTGGCCTGTTTCCGTGATCCACTTGTGCAGCTCGCGGATCTGCTCCGGTTCCGGGCATTGGCCGTGGCGATGCAGCTTGTTGTCCTCGAGAATCGCTACGCCATTGGCGCCGGTGAGGTCCATCAGGCGTTGCGGCTCGCGGCACAAACCGTCGAAAACGTTTTCGCTGGACTCGGCCATGACGGTGGCAAGCGCCTGTAGGTCCTTAAGCTTGGCGTCCCGTTGGCGGGTCAGCTCAAGGGTTTCCATGGCGCTGATCTGCAGCGACAGGATCTGCCCGATGGTCTGGCAGGCCATGCGCATTTCGTGGGGCACAAGCAGCGGCTGGCGATTGCCGCAGCTGATCAGTCCCCACAAACGATCACCTTTCATCAGCGAGATGCTCATGGACGAGAGCACGCCCATGTTCTTCATGTATTGACGATGGATTGGCGAGACGCTGCGCAAGGTGGAAAAGCTCAGGTCCAGTGGCGCCTCGGTATCGGGACGCAGCTCGGGCACCAGCGGTACCGGCGTGTATTCGGCGTTGGGGATGATGCGCAGCCAGTTGGTGCGGTACAGCTCGCGGGCCTGTTCCGGAATGTCCGACGCAGGGAAAAACAAGCCCTTGTAGAGCTCCATTGACGGCGCGCTGGCCTCGGCGATGACCTGCCCATGACCTTCCTCCTCGAAGCGATAGATCAGCACGCGGTCGTAGCCGGTCATGGCCTGGATTTCGCGCACGCTGATTTCGTAGAGAGCCTGAAGGTTTTTTGCGCTTTGCAGGCGCTGCAGCATGCGGCCCAGGTTGGCCTCGCCGCTGACGCCCTCGGGACGGTAATCGCTCAGGTGTTGTTCTAACTCGATGATCAGGGCGCCCTGATGGCGGTGCACCAAGGCATCAAAACGCTGCTGGTTTGCGACGATGGCCACTGGCGCGCTGTCGTTTTCCGGGGCGGAGCGACAGGCAACGAGGATTGCCTCTGCCTGTTCCAGGCCCAGCAATACATCCAATGTCTGGCCCAACAGCCTGTGGGGATCCTGGCCCATCAACTGCAATACGTTGGCGCTGACCTGGCGGATCGTGAAATCGGGCTCGGACAGCATCAACAACACGCCATGAGGCTGGATGGCCCCGGGGAAGCGGATCGGTTCGTCTGCGCAATTGGCCAGCAGTTCTTCGAAGACTTCCTTGTTTTCCGGGGTCATGACAATACCTTTTGGCTGTCCAGCCAGCGTTCGAAATAAGTAAAGGTCGCCTTGGCGGCGTGTGTGACTTCGAGCGTCTGCGCCACGCCAAGGTTCCTGTCGTCCAGGTAGCGCAGGAAATCCTTCCAGCGCCGACCGGTGAGTTCGCCATAAACGTTGAGAAAGGCCGCGCCACCGGACGCATCGAGACCTAGCTGCTCGGCCACTCTGCGCCGCAGGATCTGCCCGCCTAGGGTCGCCCCTTCCAGCACATAGGAAACGCCAAGGGCGGCGGCCCGGGAATCGATCTGCGGCAGCTCCCGGCAAACAGGAAGAGCCTCGATAGCGGCAGCATCCATGCCCAGCACGATGAGGTCGGCGCGTAACACCGGGACCTTGATGCGCTGGGATTGATCCAGCCCGCTCGGAATCAGCGCCAACATCTGAAGCCGTTGCTCCAATGGCTGATAAAAACCGTAATAGGCCGCCATCACGCGTCGGTACCGATCCAGGTCCAGCTGCTGCGAGAAAAACGGCAGGCGTTTTTCCAGGGCGACGTGCAATTCAGCGGTTTCAGTCCGCAATGCCTGGATCAGTGAGGGAGGAGAGGCGACCGGTGACATGCAGGACGAAGCTCGTTGAATGGCGCGTTGCTGGAAAAAAAGCGCATCAATGTTACATGGGTTTTTCGAGCCTGCGACCATCGGCATCGTTCTGATTTTTCAGGTCGCCGCATCCGATGGTCCTTGCACCAATCGCACCCGTTCGCGATCCAGCGCCTGGCGCAGTTCTTCTTCGGTGGGGAGCACTGTTTGGTACTGGCTGGCAAATAGTTGCTCGTTTCCCTGCAGCACGGAATAGCGCACCACCGACTCATCCTTCTGGGCACAAAGAATGATGCCAACGGTGGGTTTGTCGTCGGAGCCGCGCCTGAGGTCATCGTAAAGCCGGACATACATGTCCATCTGGCCAATGTCCTGGTGGGTGAGCTCGCCACGTTTGAGGTCGACGATGACGAAGCACTTGAGCACGTAGTTGTAGAAAACCAGGTCGAGATAGAAGTCCTTGCTTTCGGTACTGATGCGCTGTTGACGGGCAACGAAGGCGAAACCTTTGCCAAGCTCCAGAAGAAAGCCCTGCAGTTGATCGATCAAGGCTTGTTCCAGATCGGTTTCTTGAAGCATGCCGGCATTGGGTACGCCGAGGAATTCCAGGACCACCGGATCCCTGACGATGTCCCTGGGGCCAAAATCCAGTTTCCCTATATTGGTGATTGCTTCCTGCTCCACCGCACGCCGGTCGCGGCTTGCCAGGAGGCGCTCGTAATAGAAGGTGCCAATCTGGCGTTCCAGGGCGCGGGTGGACCAGTTTTGGGTGGCGGTTTCGTTCATGTACCAATGGCGAGTGCTGTCGCGTTCTATGCGCAGAAGCGTCCGGTAATGAGTCCAACTCAATTCGGTACGCACTGCGTTCCAAATTGGGAATTTTTGATAAAAGTCCCGCATGTGCCGCAGATTGCGCTCATCGAAACCTTTCCCAAACCGCGCCGTCAGCACCTTCGCCAACGAAGGCAGCAACTTTGCTCCGTAGACCGCTCGTTCGGCTCCTCCTTGCTCGAATTCGATGATGTGCCGGCCGATCTGCCAGCAGGTCTGGACCTGGAGGGTGTCCACGGCACGCAGGACTTTCTGGCGTGCCTGGCGAATCAGTTCGCCGAGTTCGTTGATTAAAGGGGCAAGCTGCGGGTCTTCTTGAGGCAGTGACGAGGTCATCGAAGTGTCCAGCCGTTGAGAGGAGGGGGCGGACCAGAAGGATGCTCCAGAGCAAGTTTCGATGATGCCGGACGCGGCTGATTGCTTGGGTGGAAAAGACGCGGATTCGTGCAGGACGGTTTTGACGCGACCTGAGATCGGTTAACCCGGCGTGTGGGAAATGATCCTTAGAGATTGTCATCCACCTTCAGCGCCCTCATTGCGAAAGCGCTGGCGGCGTGATGATCAGTCCTGGCCTTGCGCAATCGCCTGGGACGCAGCCACGTAATCGGCCTGGAATTGCTTGCTTTCCACCCAGTCCAGTGCGGCCTGTTCGTCGACTCCGGTGGTCAGACGACGGTATTCGATCAATGCGGTAATGATGAAGTCGGTCGCTTCTTCTTCACCTTCCTGTTCCAGCACCAGCGCCAGCAGTGGGTGCGCCAGGAATGCTTCGCACATTGCCTGCTGACTGACCTTTTCGGCGGCGCTCATGATTTGGAACAAATCCGACAAGTCCACGGTTTCCAGATCGATGCGTTCATCGTTCGGGTCCAGGAAGTCGTTCGGCGCAGCAGCTCGCTGGATGCGGTTCTTCTTGGCTTTCGCCTTGGCGCGCTGGTTGCGTTTCTGCTGCTTGTTCGCCGATGACATGGTCGGATTCCTGATGAATAAGGCCGCTTATCCTACAGCTTCAGCGCGAGCGCTTCGAATCTCAATCCACTATGAAGAGCGTGGCCCCAGGTGCAGTCGAGGAGCGATGGGGTTCCGCCTGGTCGGCCACTTGGTAGCTCATGCCTGGCTTGAGTAGAAATTGCCGGCCATCGTCGAGCTCGGTGTTCAACTCACCCTTGAGGCAAAACAGGATGTGGCCCTTGGTGCACCAATGATCGGCCAGATAACCCGCCGTGTACTCCACCATCCGTACCCGGATGTTCCCGAACTGCTGCGTGCGCCAATAGGCGGTTCCGGTAATGCCTTTATGTTCGGTGGGCTCGATGGTTGACCAATCGGTGGTGCCGAAGGGGATGCCGGTGATATCCATGTCGACTCGCTTGCGAGGAGGGGAGCGGACGAATGTAGCTGAGTCGCCCGGCCACAGGAAGAAAATCACAGGCAATAAAAAACCCCGATCAATTTCTTGATCGGGGTTTTCGGTATTTGGTGCCCAGAGACGGAATCGAACCGCCGACACGGGGATTTTCAATCCCCTGCTCTACCGACTGAGCTATCTGGGCAACGGGGCGCATTAAACGGGTTTTTCAGGGGGGCGTCAAGCGAGTTATCAAAAAATATTTAATTATTACCGTCGCTTACGATTCGCCCCCGCGCTGGACGGCTTATTCGGACGGCGGCACGTAGCCTTCCGCCTTGGCGTATTCTTCGCCGGAAAAGAACTTTTCCATCTCGCCTTGAAGGTACTTGCGGTCCTCGGCGTTCATCATGTTCAGGCGTTTTTCATTGATCAGCAGGGTCTGGTGTTTCTGCCAGTCGCCCCAGGCCTTGGCAGAAACGTTGTCGTAGATGTCCTGGCCCTTGGCGCCGGGGAATGGTGCGCGCTCCAGGCCTTCCAATTGTTCTTTGTACTTGCGGCACATGATGGTGCGGGTCATTGCAACTCTCCTGCGTTCAATACGGCGGCCGCGCGTTCAAGCAACGTCTTGACCGGGGCGGCGAGGCCCAGGCGCGGCGGGGTGGCGAGGTTATACCAGAGCCAGTCGGCCTCGGCCACGTGATGGCCGGTTTCCCGGACCCGGACCAGCCAGGGTTCGATTGCCAACTGGAAATGGCTGAAAGTATGTATCAGGCTCGGCATTGCCTGCTGGCTGCCCAGTTCCAGCGAGTGTTGCAGGGCCAGGTGCTGGAGGTCGCCGAGATCGTCGAGTTCCGGCAGGCTCCACAGTCCGCCCCATAATCCCGTGGAAGGGCGGCGGTAAAGCAGGATCGCACCCTCGTGGTTGGCCAGCATTGGCATCAACGTGCGCTTTTTAGGCACTTCCTTGCGCGGCTTGGGAATCGGATAACGGGTCTCCAGGCCCAGCATGTGCGCTTCGCAGCCTTGCTTCAGCGGGCAGAGCAGGCAACTGGGCTTGCTGCGGGTGCAGAGTGTGGCGCCCAGGTCCATCATCGCTTGGGTGTAGGCGTTGACGCGATCCTGTGGCGTGAAGCGCTCGGCGGTCGCCCACAGCTGTTTCGCAACCTTGGGTTCGCCCGGGTAGCCTTCCTGGGCGGTGAAGCGCGCCAGCACCCGTTTGACGTTGCCGTCGAGGATCGGCGCCCGCAGGCCCATGCTGATGCTGGCGATGGCGCCGGCGGTGGATAGGCCGATTCCCGGCAGTTCGGTGAGTTTCTCAACGTCCCGGGGGAATTCGCCGCCGTATTGCTCGACAACGATTTTCGCGGTTTTCTGCAGGTTGCGCGCGCGAGTGTAGTAACCCAGTCCGGTCCACAGGTGCAGCACTTCATCCTCCGGCGCGGTGGCGAGGGCTTCGACGGTGGGCAGCGCGGCCATGAAGCGATCGAAATAACCGAGCACGGTGCTGACCTGGGTCTGCTGCAGCATGATCTCCGAGACCCACACCCGATAGGGGGTGATGCCTTGTTGCCAAGGCAGGTCATGGCGTCCGTGACGGTCGAACCAATCCAGTACGGCGGTGGAAAACTGCTCGGATGTCATCGCTTGAACAGCCCCTTGAGCGCGTCTTTCAGCTCAGGACTGACCTTGTCGCCCAGCTTCTCGTCGATCTTGTCGCCGAGACGGTCGCCGGCCAGTTTCGCCGCGACCTTGCCCAGCCCGTCGTTGTCCAGGCGGCACGCCTTCGCTCCCAGCTCCAGTGGGCCACGGCAGCGCAACGGCCACTCTACATCGACGTAGCGTTCGTTGACCTGGCAGGCCGGGTCGGGCATGTCGCTCTTGTCGCCTTCGACGATGACTCCGACGCGGTAGTCCATGCCCAGCACGCGCAAGTCGATGTCGCCATTGCCGTTGACGGTCATGCCGGGGATGCGCACTTTCAGGTCCGGGTTGCTGGCAACACCGTTGTTGAACGTGAGGTTACCGTTGAGCTGTCGGAACGGCGTGTCCTTGCCTCGCGGTTCGCCGCTGAGCGTCTTGCGGTTCAGCGTGGCGATGCCTTTGCACAACTGCTGCTCAAGGTTGGCGTTGAGCAGCACGCCGTCGTTGATGACGAATCCGGCGTTGCCGTTGAGACTGTCGATCAGGGCCTTCTGGCTGTTGCCACTGGCGGTCACTGCGCTGTTGAGCGTGACCAATCCCTTGACGGGTGGACTCTTGCCCTGGCTTTCGATGATCTTTTCAGCTGGCACCCGGTTGATCTTGGTTTGCAGGCCCACTTGTGGCGTGGGCTGACGAACGTCCAGCGTGCCCTTGGCCTCGAAGTTGCCGCTGTACAGGTCGCCCCGCAGATTCTCCAGGGTCAGGAGGCCGCCTTGGCCGGTGGCCTTGAGGGCGGCATTCTGGATTGGCAGCTTGTCGAGGGTTAGTTGGCCGAAGGTCAGGTCGGCATCGATATCCAGCTTGCTCAGGCGCTCCACCGGGAACAACCGGTCATTGCTCCAGGCGCCCTGGGTCGGGGCGTTGGGCAGTGGTGTGCTGCCAGCGCCGGCCATGGCGCTGGCCTCGGTGTTGCTGACTTCCGCTTCACGGGCTGCCTTGGCGCTGTCGGCTTCGGCGGACTTGGGTGGCAAGTAGCGATCGACATTGAAGGTGTCGGCCTTGAGTTGCGCGCGAAGCGACTGTTTGGCGAAGTCCTCCACGGCGATACGGCCGCTGAAGTTGCTGTCATCCAGCTTGAGATTGATGTCGTTGAATTCGACGCTGGTCGGCGTGGCTGCAACGCGGCTCGCCAGTTCGACCTTGGTCAGGCTGCCTTGCGCCATGGCCGGGAGTTTCTGGCCGACACTGTCGACGAAACTCGCGAGGTCGAACTGGGCGATCGAAATGCCGCCGTTCAGTTGCGGCGTCTTGTCGAGATCGTTGACTTTCAGCTCGCCCAACGCGCGCAACTGGTTGAGGGAAAGCTTGATGCCGGTCCATTCCGCGACGTTTGCCGCGCGGTCCAGGGACAATTGGCCTTGGGCTGCGAAGCTGACTGTCTTGCCTTGCAGCGGATCGCCAGTGGCTTCGCCGGACAACTTCAGGTCTTCGAATCGGTAGCGCTGCACGGCGCGTTCGAAGCGCAGCTCACCCGTCATCTCGGTGCGCACGCGCACGGCGGGCTGATTGCTCGACAGGAACGCCGTGAGGGTGACCGGAATGTTGGTCGAGTCATGGACCGGTCCGGTGCTCAGCTGGATACTTTCGGCGGTGAACTGCTTGCCGGTCTGTTCGTCGGTGTACTCGACCCGGGCGTTGTTGACGGTCAGGCTGTCGATGTCCAGGCGCGTAGGCTGCGCGGGTTTTTCTGCCGGTGCGTTGGCCGGTGGGGCGGGCTGCTCGACCGGCGTCGGCGCGCCCTTGGTCGATGCGGATGCGGGCGCTTTGCCGATGTCCTGCCAGTTGCCGTGGCCGTTCTTGTCACGGTTGAGGCGCAGGTTCAGGCCTTCGACTCGGACATCGCTCATCTGCACTTCGCGGCGCAGCAACGGCATGACCCGCACCGACAGGCCGAGCATCTGCAGATCGGCGAAAGGCTGCGTCGGATTGGCCAGGGTGGCGACGCTGGCTTCGTGCAGTTCCAGGCCCAGCCACGGGAACAGACTCCAGCCAATATCCCCATTGAGCGTCAGCTCGATGTGGGCTTTGTCGCGGGCTATCTGGCGAATTTCTTCCTTGTAGTCGTTGGGATCGAAGAGGTGGGTCAGGGCAAAGCCCAGGGCCACAATGATCAGCAACAGCCCGAGAAGTACCAGACCCAGGATTTTGCCGAACGCTTTCATGGGCGAATCCTTGTAGGTTGAGTTCAAGTTTTGCCTGGGAGTATAACGTCCCGGGTTGGTGGAGCGTTGGGTGATCGATTTTTCGACCTGCCGTTAACCGGCCAGACGCGGTCCCGTGCCGAGGGAGCTTGCTCCCGCTGGGCTGCGAAGCGGCCCCAAACCAGGCGAATCGGTATACCCGGTGGATTCAGTTGTGGGGAGCTGCGCTCCCAGCGGGAGCAAGCTCCCTCGCCACAGGTGTGCTAGCAAATATCCAGCGGCAACTTCAATTTCGCCGCCAGTGCCTGGGCTTCCAGATGCCCGGCAGGCGCCTGAAGCCGAAGCTCGGCATTATCTTGCTGGGCCATCCTCCGGGCCTCGCTCACCAACCGCTCAGCCACGCCCCGGCGGCGCGTGATATTTCGTACGCATAGGTGGGACAAGCGCCAGGCGTTCTGGTGCCGTTGCAGCCGTGCGGCACCGAGCAGGCGATCATTGAAACGTGCCGCGATCAACGAACCTTCCTCCAGGCATCCTGCGATCAGTTGCGTGGCGTCGCTGAACGGCGCGAACAGCCAGGCCGGGGCGTCCCGATAGATTTTCTGCAGGTCCTGCTGGTCCTGATGAGTGGCTTGTTCCAGGTGCTCGACAACGATGGGCATGGAAATTCCTGAAAAATAAACGCATGGCCCCCTACAGAAAGCGGGCAGAGGCGCGATAAGACGAATGACAGGAAAAAGGTGATAGCACTTTGGTTTTTCTGTCACGAGCAAATGGTAACCTTTGTCAGTTCGTCCGTCCTTCTGCGACGTGATGTCGCACTAAAATGGAGCTTCACTGCAAAATACAGTCATGCCTGCGTGCAATGAAGGCTGAGGGTGAAGTGTGGCTGGCGAACCATTCTAATAACTGGGGGATACACAATGAGCACAAGCATTACGGCCGGCGGCGTCGCCGACCAGCCTGCGTTCCTCTCCAAGGAACGCATTATTGCCAAGCCCGGCTTCAACCGTTGGCTGGTTCCACCGGCCGCGCTGGCCATCCACCTCTGCATCGGCATGGCCTATGGCTTCTCGGTGTTCTGGTTGCCACTGTCCAAGGCCTTGGGTATCACCAAGCCTGTGGCCTGTGCACCGGACATGAGTTTCATCTCGCAAGTCTTTTCGTCCCAATGTGACTGGCCGATCTCGATGCTCGGCTGGATCTACACCCTGTTCTTCATCTTCCTGGGTTGCTCGGCAGCGATCTGGGGCGGCTGGCTGGAACATGCCGGTCCGCGCAAGGCTGGCGTTGTCTCGGCCCTGTGCTGGTGTGGCGGCCTGTTGATTTCCGCGCTGGGCATCTATACCCACCAGATCTGGCTGATGTGGGTCGGCTCTGGTGTGATCGGTGGTATCGGCCTGGGCCTGGGCTATATCTCGCCAGTGTCCACGCTGATCAAGTGGTTCCCGGACAAGCGCGGCATGGCGACCGGCATGGCAATCATGGGCTTCGGTGGCGGCGCGATGGTAGGGGCTCCACTGGCTGCCGCGTTGATGAGCCATTTCGCTTCGCCGACCGAGGTGGGTGTATGGCAGAGCTTCCTGGTGATGGCTGCGATCTATTTCGTGTTCATGATCGGTGGCGCCCTGTCGTACCGCGTCCCGCCAACCGGCTGGAAGCCTGAAGGCTGGGCCCCGGCACCGAAAAAAGCCGCGAACGCGATGATCACTCATCGCCACGTTCATGTGAACGTTGCCTGGAAAACTCCGCAATTCCGTCTGGTCTGGCTGGTGCTGTGCCTGAACGTATCGGCCGGTATCGGCATCCTCGGCATGGCTTCGCCACTGTTGCAGGAAGTGTTCGGTGGCAAATTGCTCGGCAACGACCTTCCTTTTGGTCAGCTGGACGCTGCGCAACTGGGTCAGATCGCTGCGATCGCGGCCGGTTTCACGGGCCTGTTGAGCCTGTTCAACATCGGTGGCCGGTTCTTCTGGGCGTCCTTCTCGGACTACCTGGGCCGCAAAAATACCTACTTCGTGTTCTTCGCCCTGGGTGTTGCCCTGTACTCGCTGATCCCGAACCTCGGTCACCTGGGCAGCGTCGCGCTGTTCGTGGCGGCGTTCTGCATCATCCTGTCGATGTACGGCGGCGGCTTTGCCACTGTGCCGGCCTACCTGGCGGACCTGTTCGGTACGCAAATGGTTGGCGCAATCCACGGTCGTCTGTTGACTGCTTGGGCGGCAGCAGGCGTGCTGGGTCCGGTGCTGGTGAACTACCTGCGTGAATATCAGCTGAGCATCGGCGTTGAGCGCGCCGCGGCCTATGACATCACCTTGTACATCCTGGCCGGGCTCCTGGTGCTGGGCTTCCTTTGCAACCTGATGGTCCGTCCGGTCGCCGACAAATACTTCATGACCGACGCCGAACTGGCCGCCGAGCAGGCGCTGGGCCATGACAAGGGCGCCGACAGCACCACTTCGCTGGAGTGGAAAGCCGCACCGGGCACCAAGCCCCTGGCGATCGCCGCCTGGCTGGTAGTGGGCATTCCGTTAGCGTGGGGCGTGTGGGTGACCCTGCAGAAGACGGCAGTGTTGTTCCACTAAGCGACAATGTGGATAGGCCCGAATCCATCGGAGACGGGTCAACCCTGTGGGAGCGGGCTTGCTCGCGAAGGCGGTTTATCAGAGACATCAATGTCGGCTGGTACATCGCTTTCGCGAGCAGGCTCGCTCCCACAGTCGTTATGGGTGAGGGCAAACGCTTGTATGCACATGTCTATCCCCGACCACACGGGTTTCAGCCCGTCAGTGATGTCACCTCTTTTGTTTCTGTTTGCCGCTCGCGCCCCTATAATGGCTGCCTTTTTCGCCCAATGATTTTGCGGAGCTGGTGATGGCCGAACGTAAGGCGTCTGTCGAGCGCGACACTCTGGAAACCCAGATCAAAGCCTCGATCAACCTGGATGGCACCGGAAAGGCCCGGTTTGATATCGGCGTGCCTTTTCTTGAGCACATGCTGGACCAGATCGCCCGTCACGGGCTGATCGACCTGGATATCGTCAGCAAGGGCGACCTGCATATCGACGACCACCACACGGTGGAAGACGTCGGGATCACCCTGGGCCAGGCCTTTACCAAAGCCATCGGCGACAAGAAGGGCATCCGTCGCTACGGCCATGCCTACGTGCCGCTCGATGAAGCGCTGTCGCGCGTGGTCATCGATTTCTCCGGCCGCCCTGGCTTGCAGATGCATGTGCCCTACACCCGCGCTACCGTCGGCGGCTTCGACGTCGACCTGTTCCAGGAATTCTTCCAGGGCTTCGTCAATCACGCCAACGTGACCCTGCACATCGACAACCTGCGCGGGCACAACACCCATCACCAGATCGAAACCGTGTTCAAGGCTTTCGGCCGCGCGCTGCGCATGGCCGTCGAGCTCGATGACCGCATGGCCGGCCAGATGCCTTCCACCAAGGGCGTGCTGTAATGCAGACGGTTGCGGTTATCGACTACGGCATGGGCAACCTGCACTCGGTGGCCAAGGCCCTCGAGCACGTGGGTGCCGGCAAGGTGCTGATCACCAGCGATGCCGACGTGATTCGCGAAGCCGACCGGGTGGTATTCCCCGGCGTTGGCGCGATTCGCGATTGCATGGCCGAGATTCGTCGCCTGGGTTTCGACAAGCTGGTGCACGAAGTCAGCCAGGACCGTCCGTTCCTCGGTATCTGCGTGGGCATGCAAGCCTTGCTCGATCGCAGTGAAGAAAACGACGGTGTCGATTGCATTTCCATGTTCCCCGGCCAGGTGAAGTTTTTCGGCAAGGACCTGCACGAAGACGGCGAGCACTTGAAAGTTCCGCACATGGGCTGGAACGAAGTGAAGCAGACGGTCGACCATCCGCTGTGGCACAACATCCCGGACCTGGCGCGCTTCTATTTCGTGCACAGCTACTACATCGCCGCCGGTAATGCGCGGCAGGTGGTGGGCAGCGGTCACTATGGCGTCGATTTTGCCGCGGCCCTGGCCGATGGCTCGCGCTTCGCCGTGCAGTTCCACCCGGAGAAGAGCCATACCCATGGCCTGCAGTTGCTGCAGAACTTCGCGGCGTGGGACGGTCGCTGGTAATGGCCCGCAAGAAACCGCCGATCCTCACCCTCACGCCTGAACAGGAAAGTGAAGCGAACCGCAAGATCCAGCGGTTCATGGAGGAGCGCTTCGAACTGGACCTGGGTTCGTTCGAAGCGGCGGAAATTCTTGACCTGTTTACCCGCGAAATTGCTCCGCACTATTACAACAGGGCGATTTTCGATGTGCAGACGCACCTTAAAGAAAGGTTCGAAAGCATTGAAAGCGACTTGTGGGCGCTCGAGAAAAACTGATTTTCGAGCCAAGCTGAATATTCGTATTTGAAGGTTTGCCAGATGCTGATTATCCCCGCTATCGATCTCAAGGACGGCGCTTGCGTACGTCTGCGTCAGGGCCGCATGGAAGACTCCACGGTGTTTTCCGATGACCCGGTGAGTATGGCCGCCAAGTGGGTGGAGGGCGGCTGCCGTCGCTTGCATCTGGTCGACCTGAACGGCGCCTTCGAAGGGCAGCCGGTCAACGGTGAGGTGGTCACGGCCATCGCCAAGCGCTATCCGAACCTGCCGATCCAGATCGGCGGCGGCATTCGCTCGCTGGAAACCATCGAGCACTACGTCAAGGCTGGCGTGAGCTACGTGATCATCGGCACCAAGGCTGTGAAAGACCCGGCTTTCGTTGCCGAAGCCTGTCGCGCGTTCCCAGGCAAGATCATCGTTGGCCTGGATGCCAAGGACGGTTTCGTCGCCACCGATGGCTGGGCTGAAATCAGCACCGTGCAAGTCATCGATCTGGCCAAGCAGTTTGAAGCTGACGGCGTGTCCTCGATCGTTTATACCGACATCGCCAAAGACGGCATGATGCAGGGCTGTAACGTGCCGTTCACCGCGGCCCTGGCCGCAGCGACGAAGATTCCTGTGATCGCCTCCGGCGGCATCCACAACCTGGGTGACATCAAGGCACTGCTCGACGCCAAGGCGCCGGGCATCATCGGTGCGATCACCGGTCGCGCGATCTACGAAGGCACCCTGGACGTCGCCGAGGCCCAGGCCTTCTGCGATTCCTATAAAGGCTGAGGACTCACCATGGCGCTGGCCAAACGCATCATCCCTTGCCTCGACGTGGACAACGGCCGTGTGGTCAAAGGGGTCAAGTTCGAGAACATCCGTGACGCCGGCGACCCGGTGGAAATCGCCCGTCGCTACGACGAGCAGGGTGCCGACGAGATTACCTTCCTGGATATCACGGCCAGCGTCGATGGCCGCGACACCACGCTGCATACCGTCGAGCGCATGGCCAGCCAGGTGTTTATCCCGCTGACCGTGGGCGGTGGCGTGCGCACCGTGCAGGACATCCGCAACCTGCTCAATGCCGGCGCGGACAAGGTGTCGATCAACACTGCGGCGGTGTTCAACCCTGAGTTCGTCGGTGAAGCGGCCCAGCACTTCGGCTCGCAGTGCATCGTCGTGGCCATCGATGCGAAGAAAGTCTCCGGCCCGGGCGAAACCCCGCGTTGGGAAATCTTCACCCACGGCGGACGCAAGCCTACGGGCCTGGACGCTGTCGAGTGGGCAAAGAAGATGGAAGGCCTGGGTGCCGGTGAAATCCTGCTGACCAGCATGGATCAGGACGGCATGAAAAACGGCTTCGACCTCGGCGTCACGCGCGCCATCAGCGATGCCTTGGGCATTCCCGTCATTGCTTCCGGCGGCGTCGGTAACCTGCAGCATCTGGCCGATGGCATTCTCGAAGGCCATGCCAGCGCGGTGCTGGCGGCGAGCATTTTCCACTTCGGCGAATACACCGTGCCGGAAGCCAAGGCCTACATGGCTCATCGCGGCATCTGCATTCGCTGACTGCTGGACACCATGGCGGGCCCAAGGCACTCTTGAGCACACCATGGATTGCGGTAGCCCGACATGCTCAAACGCCTCGTACTTGCCTTTGCCGGTGCCACGTTGCTGCTCGCCGGCACTGTCCGCGCCGCTGAAACATCGCTGGTGTTGCTGACGGAAAACTTCCCCCCGTACAACATGGCCAAGAACGGCAAGAACTTCGCCCAGGACGAAAACATCCACGGCATTGCCGTGGACATCGTCCGAGAGATTTTCAAGCGCGCCGACATTACCTACAGCCTGACACTGCGTTTTCCGTGGGAGCGAATCTACAAACTCGCGTTGGAAAAACCGGGTTACGGTGTGTTCGTGATGGCGCGGTTGCCGGAGCGTGAAAAACTCTTCAAATGGGTCGGTCCCATCGGGCCAGACGACTGGGTGATGCTCGCCAAGGCTGATAGCAAGATTGCCCTCGATTCGTTGGCGCAGGCGCGCCAGTACAAGATCGGTGCCTACAAAGGTGACGCAATCGCCGAGACGTTGGCCAAGCAAGGGCTCAAGCCGATTGTCGTGTTACGCGATCAGGACAACGCCAGGAAACTGGTCAATGGCCAGATTGACCTGTGGGCTACCGGCGACCCGGCTGGGCGTTACCTGGCGCGTCAGGAAGGGGTGAACGATCTCAAGACGGTGCTGCGCTTCAACAGTGCCGAGCTGTACCTGGCCTTGAACAAGGACGTACCCGACGATGTTGTCGCTCGGTTGCAAAAGGCCCTGGATGAGTTGCGCAAGGAAGGCGCGGTGGACGCGATCATGGCGCGGTATCTGTAAGGGTTTCACTCGCCGTGCGGCCGCCATCGTCGGATCGCCGCCCGGAGCAAGCTCGCTCCCACAAGGTTGCCAGGGCGTTCACAGATGCGGTGCCCACCTCAGGTCCCCTGTGGGAGCGAGCTTGCTCGCGAAAGCGGTGGATCAGCTTGTAGAGATATTGGGTGTGCTGGCCCCTTCGCGAGCAAGCTCGCTCCCACAAGGTCAACCGGGTGTTCACAGATGCGGTGCCCGCCACAGATCCCCTGTGGGAGTCAGCTTGCTCGCGATGGGCTGCTACCGATAAACCCCATCCTTCCCATGCCCGGCCATCGCCCGATTGCTGCGCAGGCTGATCATCGACTTGATGTCGATCCAGTCGATGCCCTGGGCCTTGAGCTTGGGCAGTTCGCGTTCGAGCACCGCCAGGGTCTGCGGGTAGGGATGACCGATCATCACGGCCGAGCCTTGTCGGCGGGCCAGGTCGATGGCGGTCTGGAGCTGATGGGCGATGGCGGCTTCGGTGCGCTCGTCATCCAGGAAAACATCCCGCGACACACTGGCGAGGCCGATCTTCTGGGCTTCGGCGGCAGCTACGGTCTGGGCGCTGGTGCGGCTGTCGACGAAAAACTTGTGCCGCTGCTGAAGATTCGCCATCAACCACGCCATGGCTTGGGGCTGGGCGGTCATGCGGCTGCCCATGTGGTTGTTGATGCCACTGGTGTAGGGCACGGCGGCAAACGCGGCGTCGAGGCGCTTGCCCAGTTCTTCGATGGACAGTTCCGGATGCCACGCGAACGGTCCGGTGGCCGGGTCCATGGGCATGTGCAGCATGACCAGCTTGCCGGCGCGATGGGCTTCGCGGGCGAATTCGGCGGCGTGGGGGGTGTCGGGCATGATTGCCGCGGTCACGGGGCCGGGGAGGGCCAGTACTCGGCGATCCCGGGGCAGGTTTTGTCCCAGGTCATCGATGATCAGGCTCAGGTAAGCCTTGTGCGGCGAGGGGGGCGTGGCGGGGGCCGCGTCAACGGCCCCCGCCAGCAGGCACAGCAGGATGAAGATGCAACGCAGGCCCATCTCAGCGGCCGGACGTGATGTTCAATCCTTTGAGCAGGCTCAAGGCCTGGGCCAACTGATAGTCGTCATCCTGCGGCATCGGCTTGGCCTTGGTGCCGGAACCGGTCGGTTTGTCGGCGCCGCCGTTGCCATTGCCCAGGTGGCCCTGCAGGTCGGCCTCCTTGAAGTATTCGCTGTCCGCCTCACTGGTAATCTTGGCCTTGCGCACTTCAATGTCCGGGACGATGCCCTGGGCCTGGATGGAGCGGCCATTAGGCGTGAAGTACAGCGCGGTGGTGATCTTCAGGGCGCGGTCGTTGTTCAGTGGCAACACGGTCTGCACCGAGCCCTTGCCGAAACTGGTGGTGCCCATGACCACGCCGCGTTTCTGATCCTGCAGGGCGCCGGCGACGATTTCCGAGGCCGAGGCGCTGCCGCCATTGATCAGCACGACCAGCGGAACGGCTTCGCTCAGGTCATTGCCCGTAGCCGAAAAGCGCAGTTCGGAGTTGGCAATTCGGCCCTTGGTGTAGACGATCAGGCCCTTGGTGATGAAGTGGTCGACCACTTCCACAGCTGACTGCAACACTCCGCCGGGGTTGTTACGCAGGTCCAGGACCAGGCCGTTGAGTTTCTTGCCGTTGTCCTTGCGTAGCTTGGCCAGGGCCTTGGCGACTTCTTCGCCAGTCTTGACTTGGAACTGGGTGATGCGGATGTAACCGTAGCCCGATTCCAGCAGTTGGCTCTTCACGCTCTTGACCTGGATGACCGCCCGCGTGAGCGTCACGTCGAATGGCGTACCGCCGTCGCGTACCAGGGTCAGGGTGATCTTCTGGCCGATCTTGCCGCGCATCTTGTCCACGGCTTCGGTCATGCTCTGGCCGCGGGTTGGTTGGCCGTTGATCTTGACGATGAAGTCACCGGCCTGGATGCCGGCCTTGGAAGCAGGCGTGTCGTCGATGGGCGAGACGACCTTGACGAAGCCGTCTTCGCTGCCAACCTCGATACCCAAGCCGCCGAACTCGCCGCTGGTGCTTTCCTGCAGCTCGGCAAAGTCGTCCGGCCCCAGATAGGCAGAGTGCGGGTCAAGGTTGCTGAGCATGCCCTTGATGGCGTTCTCCAGCAGCACCTTGTCGTCTACCGGTTCGACGTACGCGGCTTTGATCCGGTCCATGACCTCGGCAAAGGTGCGCAGTTCGTCCAGCGGCAGCGGGGCCTTGGTGGTCGCGGCCGTGGCGGCGGGTGCCGACGGGGCCGGCTCGGCGGCGAAAGCCAGGGGCGCGCCGATCACGAGGGCGATCGTCAGGGCCAGCGAGGTGAGGCGGGACAAATGCAGCATGTCGAACGAACTCCTGAGTTGGATGGGCGCGCTTATCCTTGCGCACGACACCATTGGGCCGGGTCACTTGGGCGACCCTGCTGGCGAATAGCGAAATACAGTGCTGGCGTATCCTGCCCGCCACTGTTGCCGACCGTTGAGATGGACTCGCCGGCCTTGACCACATCCCCGGCTGATTTGAGCAGGGTCTGGTTGTGGCCGTAAAGGCTCAGGTATCCATTGCCGTGATCGAGGATCACCAGCAAGCCGGCGCCGCGCAGCCAATCGGCAAACACCACGCGCCCGCCATGTACGGCATGCACCTGGCTACCGGCGGAGGCGCTGATCATCACGCCGTCCCACTTGGTGCGGGTATCGTCGCCGCGGGTTTCACCGAAGCGCGCAAGTAATCGACCATTGACTGGCCATGGAAGTTTGCCTCGGGCTGAAGCAAAAGCGCCGCCGAAGGTTTCGCCGTCGCTGGAAACCAGCGCGCCGGGGCTGGATTTTGCCGGTTTGCGCGGCGCCTCGCCGGCGTCAGCGTCGGCCTGGGCTTCACGCAACCGCTTTTTTTCGGCTTCCTGCTGGGCGATCAGCGCTTTCTGGCGCGCTTCTTCTGCCTCTCGGGCCTGGCGAGCCAGGGTTTCTTCGATGGTTTTCAGTACATTGGCCAGTTCGGCCTGGTCTTGCTCGCGGGCCTTGAGCTTGCTGTCGCGGGCCTTGACGTCGTCATTGAGCTTGGCCAGGGCCTCCTGGCGCTCCTTGCGGACCTTCTCGAGTTCTTCGCGCTGGGTGTCGAGGCTGCTTTTCTGCACCAGCAACTGGGCCTGCTGTAACTCGATGTCTTTTTCGACATTGGCCAGTTGGCGCAGGGTTTCGTTGAAGTTCTTCAACTGCTCCAGGCGTGCCTGGCTCAGGTAATCGTAATAAGTGAGAGTGCGGGCAAACTTCTCGGGGTTCTGCTGGTTGAGCAGCAGTTTGAGGTATTCCTGGCGACCGTTCTGGTACGCCGCCCGGGCCTGGATGGCGATCAGCTTTTGCTGTTCAGTGCGCGCGCTCTGGAGTTTTTTTTTCTCTCCATCGAGCCGCTGCAGCTCGGATTCGCTTTTCTTCAGCTCTTTCTGCAGGGCGTCGACCTGCTTTTCCAGCTTGCCCATCTCGGTTTCGGTGCCGCGCAGGTCTTTCTGCACGCTGGACTTTTCTTCCTGCAGCTTGCCCAGCAGTTTCTTCAACTCGGCGATGTCCTGACGCGTGGCTTCCAACTGTTGTTGGGTTTGCGCGCGCTCGTCGGCAAAGGCCGGTTGGAGGAGGCAGGTCAGGGCAAGGGCTATCAGGACGCGAAGCATAGAGGCGGGCGACACCAGGGAAAGGGACGGCCTAGTATGCCCGCCCCACGCTGCAAAAAAAACGCCCATTTGGGGCTGTGTGATAACTGGCCGAAAAAACACCAAAAACCAATGTGGGAGCGAGCTTGCTGTGGCGAGGGAGCTTGCTCCCGCTGGGCTGCGAAGCAGCCCCTCGACAAGATCAAGCCAGAAGCATCTGCGACGGGAGCAAGCTCCCTCGCCACAAAAGCCCTGCTCAATGCTGCGACGCCTGGTCAGACCAGGATCGAGGTCCCGGTCATTTCAGCCGGCTTTTCCATGCCCAGCAACATCAGCATGGTCGGGGCCACGTCAGCCAGCACGCCGCCGTTGCGGACCTTGAAGTCGCGCTTGCCGACATAAATGAACGGCACCGGCTCGGTGGTGTGCGCGGTGTGGGCCTGGCCGGTGGATTCGTCGGACATCTGCTCGACGTTGCCGTGGTCCGCCGTGATCAGGGCTTCGCCGCCGACTTTCTCCAGGGCGTCGACGATGCGACCCACGCAAGTGTCCAGGCATTCCACCGCCTTGACCGCTGCGTCGAATACGCCGCTGTGGCCGACCATGTCGCCGTTGGCGTAGTTCACCACGATCACGTCGTAGCGCTGGTTTTCAATGGCGTCGACGATGCGGTCGGTCACTTCCGGCGCGCTCATTTCCGGTTGCAGGTCGTAGGTGGCAACTTTCGGCGACGGGATCAGGATGCGTTCTTCGCCCGGGAAGGGTTCTTCACGGCCACCGGAGAAAAAGAACGTCACGTGGGCGTACTTTTCGGTTTCGGCGATGCGCAGCTGGGTCTTGCCGTTTTTCGCCAGGTAATCGCCCAGCACGTTTTCCAGGCTGCCGGCGGCGAAGGCCGAGGGCGCGGGAATGCTGGCGGCGTATTGGGTCAGCATCACGAAACCGGCCAGTTTCGGCTGGCGGGCGCGTTCGAATTCCTTGAAATCGTCTTCGACGAATACGCGGGTCAGTTCACGGGCGCGGTCGGCACGGAAGTTCATGAACACCACGGCGTCGCCGTCCTCGACTTTGACCGGCGCGCCAATGGTGGTGGCCTTGACGAATTCGTCGCTTTCGCCGCGTTCATAGGCTGCCTGCAGGCCTTCTTGCGCGGTGGCGGCGTGGAATTCGGCATTGCCGTCGACGATCAGGTTGTAGGCCTGGGCGACGCGATCCCAGCGATTGTCGCGGTCCATGGCGAAGTAGCGGCCGATCAGGCTGGCAATCCGGCCCTTGCCCAGCGCCTTGAACGTGTCATCCAGAACCTTGATCGACGATTCGGCGCTCTTGGGCGGCGTATCGCGGCCATCGAGGAAGGCGTGCAGGTAGATGTTCTGGGCGCCGCGCTTGGCGGCCAGTTCGGCCATGGCGACCAGGTGATCCTGGTGGCTGTGTACGCCGCCATCGGACAGCAGGCCCATGAAGTGCACGGCTTTGCCAGCGGCGACGGCTTTATCCACGGCGGCGCAGATGGTTGGGTTTTCAAAGAACTCGCCATCGCGGATCGACTTGGTCACGCGGGTGAAATCCTGATACACCACGCGGCCCGCGCCGAGGTTCATATGGCCGACTTCGGAGTTGCCCATTTGCCCGTCGGGCAGGCCTACGTCCATGCCGCTGCCGGAGATCAAGCCGTTCGGCACGGTGGCCCACAGGCGATCCAGTACAGGCTTCTTGGCCGCGTATACGGCATTGGATTCGTGGCTGTCACTGTGACCGAAGCCGTCCAGAATCATCAGGACCAAAGGTTTAGGCGTGGTAGTCATGGAATCCACTCGTGGCTGGTTGAAAGAAGACGATGGAAAAGGGACGGGCAGTTTAAAGGTAAGTTCCGGTGCCGTCACCGCCGGGCGGGGTTTGGCCGGCCTTGCGTGCTGTGTATACTGGCCGACATTTTAACGCCCTGGAACCTCCTTCGATGGTTGCTCACCTGATTGAATTTGCCACTAACCACTACATTCTCGTCGGTATCTTCGTCGTACTGTTGGCGTTGCTGTTGGCCCATACGATGCAGGGCGGCGGACGCAGCCTGAGCACTGGCGAGTTGACTGCGCTGGTCAACAAGGATGCCGGCGTGGTGGTCGATATCCGCCCGAGCAAGGAATACGCCGCCGGTCACATTGTCGGCGCGCTGAACATTCCGCAGGACAAACTGATCGCACGCGTTGGCGAACTGGAAAAGCACAAGGCCAAGACAATCATCCTGGTGGACGCCCAAGGCCAGCAGGCCGGTACCCTTGCCCGCGAACTGATGAAGTCCGGCTTCACCGCCGCCAAGCTGTCCGGTGGCGTTGCGAGCTGGAAAGCCGACAATCTGCCCTTGGTGAAGTGACATGCCCCACGTAGTTGTCTACTCCAGCGATTACTGCCCTTATTGCTCCCGAGCCAAGCACTTGCTCCAGAGTAAAGGCGTGGCTTTCGAAGAGATCAAGGTCGACGGCAAGCCGCAACTGCGCGCCGAAATGACCCAGAAGGCCCGGCGTACCTCCGTGCCGCAGATCTGGATCGGCGACACCCACGTGGGCGGTTCCGATGATCTGTACGCCCTGGAGCGCGCCGGCAAGCTCGACGCGCTGCTCAAGGCCTGAATTCCTATTAACAGAACTGAAGTAAGAAGGATCTGCGATGACTGACCAACAGAACACTGCTGCCACTGAAGAAGAAGCCGCACCGCAATTCTCCTTGCAGCGCATTTACGTCCGTGACCTGTCCTTCGAGGCCCCGAAAAGCCCGGCGATTTTCCGCCAGCAGTGGGAGCCGAGCGTAGGCCTGGACCTGAACACCCGTCAGAAAGCCCTGGAAGACGATTTCCACGAAGTGGTACTGACCCTGTCGGTCACCGTCAAGAACGGCGACGAAGTCGCGTTCATCGCCGAAGTGCAGCAGGCCGGTATCTTCCTGATCAAGAATCTGGATGCCGCTTCGATGAGCCACACCCTGGGTGCTTTCTGCCCGAACATCCTGTTCCCTTACGCCCGCGAAACCCTGGATAGCCTGGTGACTCGCGGTTCGTTCCCGGCGCTGATGCTGGCTCCGGTGAACTTCGATGCCCTGTACGCGCAAGAGCTGCAGCGCATGCAGCAGGAAGGCGGCGCGACCGTTCAGTAAACGGCGCTCCACGCGGCACAAAACCTGTGGGAGCGAGCCTGCTCGCGATGGCGGTGTATCAGTTAACATCAAAGTCGACTGACCCAGCGCCATCGCGAGCAAGCTCGCTCCCACAGGTGTTTCTGCCAACAGGTAGGGTTCAGGCGAAGCCGTTCTGCCGCCACGCCTCGTAAACCGCTACCGCCACGGTGTTGGACAGGTTCAGGCTCCGGCAGCCTTCGCGCATTGGCAGGCGCAAGCGTTGTTCGGCGGGCAGGGCGTCCAGCACTTCGGCCGGCAGGCCACGGCTTTCCGGGCCGAACAGGAACGCATCCCCGGCGACGAAGCTGGCATCATGAAACGGCCGCGAGCCCTTGGTGGTGAAAGCGAAAAGACGTGGATGCCCCAAGCTCTCCAAGCAACTGGCCAGATCGGCGTGCCGCTGCAAAGTGGCATACTCGTGGTAGTCGAGGCCGGCGCGGCGCAGGCGCTTGTCGTCCATGTCGAAGCCCAGCGGTTCGATCAAATGCAGGTGGCAGCCACTGTTGGCGCACAGCCTGATGACGTTGCCGGTATTCGGCGGGATTTCCGGTTGAAAAAGGATGACGTGAAACATGCACGGCTCCGCAGATGAAGATGAGCGGCATTCTACGCCGCAAACCGATCGACGTTCGAAGCTAATGCCTCGGGTGATGGGCTCGTTGGCGATTTTCGGCATGATGATCGGGCTGATGATCGGACGCCTGACCACGCCTGAGCCGAGCTTGCTGCAGCAGGTCGAAGTCAACGACGGCGGGCTGGTTGCCTGGTTCAACAATGAACCCAAGTTGCACGGGGAAGTCGTCGACGGCTCGGTGGCGCTGTTGTTCGATGCAGAGGGTTCACCACAGAACGGCCAGCTCAAGCTCAACGGCAAGGATGTGAATTGGCGGGTGCGTCTGAGTGACAAGGGCTTGTTGCTGACGCTGGTAGCGGCGCGTCCGTTGCGAGGGGAGTGGGCCGGCAGCGAAGTCGATGACCGCTGGCGGTTGGAGATCCGTCTCCAAGAGCAATAAAAGAGGGAATCCCCGGCCTGCCTGTACCAAGGTCCCCAAAACGGGAGGGCTCGCGCTCGGCGCAGGGCCCCTGGGTGTAAAGAAGGGAAACCTTGACCTGCCTGTATCAAGGCCCCCAAAACAGTGGGCTCGATGAGCCCGGTATAAAAGAGGGGAATCCCCGGCCTGCCTGTACCAAGGTCCCCAAAACTGGGTAGTGATCTGGCTATTGCAGGGGACGTGCCAGTTTTAAATGGCTTGTCACAAAAAACTTGCTGGAAATGCGCAAAGCCCCGTAATCCGGGGCTTTGGCTTTTGCGGCGGCTGGTTTTTTCGAAGCGGTCCGATGGGTTCGGGCCTGTGGCACATGAGCAATTGCGGTTCGCCGTGCATTGAAGCGGTGCATAAAGCTATAAAAGCATCGTCGGATCGCCGCCCGGAGCAAGCTTCCCACAGGGTTCAGTGGTGTTCACGCGCTCGCGAACACTGGAAATCCATTGTGGGAGCGAGCTTGCTCGCGATTGGCCTTCAAATTCAGCGAAGGGGTTAAAGGCTGATCAGCCCTCATCCCCCTCATCATCGTCCCCGCCATCAACCTTCATCCCCAATTCCTTGATCTTGCGGGTCAAGGTATTGCGGCCCCAACCCAGCAGGACGGCGGCGTCACGGCGGCGGCCGGCGGTGTGCTTGAGGGCGGTTTCGATCATGATCCGCTCGAAACTCGGCACGGCGCTGTCCAGAAGGCTCGACTGGCCGCGGGCCAGCGCCTGGTCAGCCCATTGGCGCAGGGCCTGTTCCCAGTTGGTCACTGGCGCCGAATCCTGTGGCAGGCTCAACAGTTCCGGTGGCAGGTCGCTGATATGCACTTCGCGACCCGACGCCATCACCGTGATCCAGCGGCAGGTGTTCTCCAACTGACGCACGTTGCCGGGCCACGGCAGGTTCTTGAGGTATTCCTCGGTTTCGTTCTTGAGCAGCTTGGGCTCCACCGCCAGTTCCTGGGCCGCGCGGCCGAGGAAGTGTCGGGCCAGGGTCGGGATGTCTTCGCGACGGTCCGCCAGGCGCGGGATGTGGATGCGGATCACATTCAGGCGATGGAACAAGTCTTCCCGGAACTTACCGGCGTGGACCAGGGTTTCCAGATTCTGGTGGGTCGCGGCAATGATTCGAACATCGACCTTGACCGGGGTATGACCGCCCACCCGATAGAACTCACCATCGGCCAGCACGCGCAGCAAGCGGGTCTGGGTGTCTGCCGGCATGTCGCCGATTTCGTCGAGGAACAGCGTGCCGCCGTCGGCTTGCTCGAAGCGTCCGCGCCGCAGGTTTGCCGCGCCGGTGAAGGCGCCTTTCTCATGGCCGAACAGCTCGGATTCCATCAGGTCCTTTGGGATCGCGGCCATGTTCAGCGCAATGAACGGCGACGCCGCCCGTGGGCTGTGGCGGTGCAGGGCGTGGGCAACCAATTCCTTGCCGGTGCCCGACTCGCCGTTGATCAGCACGGTGATGTTGGAGTGGCTCAAGCGGCCGATGGCGCGAAACACTTCCTGCATCGCCGGCGCTTCGCCGATGATCTCCGGAGTGCGGGCCAGGGCCGGTACTTCTTCCAGGCCTTGTTGTTCCTGGGCGTGCTGGTTGGCGCGCTTGACCAGGGACACGGCTTCGTCGACATCGAACGGCTTGGGCAGGTATTCGAACGCACCGCCCTGGTAGGACGCGACGGCGCTGTCCAGGTCCGAATGGGCGGTCATGATGATCACCGGCAGCCGTGGGTGCTGCTCGCGAATCCGCGCCAGCAAGTCCAGGCCACTGGCGCCGGGCATGCGGATGTCGGAAATGATGACGTCCGGCTGCTGACGGGCCAGGCGGCTCATCACCCCGTCTGCGCTGTCGAAGCTCTGGGTGGTCATGCCTTCCTGTTGCAAGGCTTTTTCCAGGACCCAGCGGATAGAACGGTCGTCATCGACGATCCACACGGTTTCACTACGGCTCATGTCGATGTGGCTCCTTGTTCCAGTGGCAGGAAGATCGAGAAAGTGGTGTGGCCGGGGTGGCTTTCACATTCGATCAAGCCCTGATGCTGACTGATGATGTTCTGGGTGATGGACAGCCCCAGCCCGGTACCGTCCGGGCGGCCGCTGACCATGGGAAAGAAGATGGTTTCCTGCAATTCCTGGGGAATGCCCGGACCGTTGTCGATGATCTCGATCTTGGTCACCAGGCGATGGCGCACATGGCCGATGGTGAACTGGCGCATGGCGCGGGTGCGCAGGCTGATGCGGCCCAGGCGCAACTCGTTCTGGGTGCTGATGGCTTGCATGGCGTTGCGCACGATATTCAGCACCGCCTGGATCATCTGTTCGCGATCGATCAAGACGTCGGGAATGCTCGGGTCATAGTCGCGCACCAGGGTGATGCAGCCTTGGCTTTCTGCTTCCACCAGGCTGCTGACGCGTTCCAATACTTCGTGGACATTGCACAAAGCCAGCGAGGGCAGCTTGTTCGAGCCAAGCATGCGGTCCACCAGGTTACGCAGGCGGTCAGCTTCTTCGATGATGACGTTGGTGTAGTCCTTGAGGCTTTCTTCCGGCAGCTCCCGGGCGAGCAACTGGGCCGCGCCGCGAATGCCGCCAAGCGGATTCTTGATTTCATGGGCGAGGCCGCGCACCAGCATCTTGCTGGTTTCCTGCTTGGATATCTGTGCCTCTTCCTTGGTGATGCGCAGCAGGCGATCACGGGGATGGACTTCCAACAGCAGCAGGGTGGCGTGGTTGTTCAGTATTGGCGTTACCGCGTAGTCGACGGTCAGGGTCTGGCCGGTCAGGGCGGTCAGCATCGCTTCGCGCTTGGTGAACGGGTGGGCCTGTTCCACGGCCTGGCGCAGGGAATTGAGCGCTTCGGCGGACTCGGTAAACAGTTCGCTGATGAACTGCCCGTGGCTGCGCTGGCCGCTGACGGCCAGGAGCATCTCCGCCGCCGGGTTCATGTACTCGAGGCGCAGTTCGGCGTCGAGCAGGATGGTCGCGGTGGTGAGATTGTCGAGCAACAAGCGGTGTAGTGCGTCGCTAATGGTCATCAGGACCTCTTTTAAAGCGTAGCGTTCAAGGGCAGGCCCCCAAATCGCGCGCGCGATTAATGCGCTGATACCAGCAAAATGCAAAAACCAAACCAAGGCTCCGAAAAGAAGCGTTTAGAGCCTCAAAAGGCCATTTTTCGCCCAGTTGCGTGGCGTTCTGCCAGCTTTTACGGGTACTTTCGAACCAAAATGGGATTTGAAACTGGGTAGCGTGCAAGGTATTGCACCAATATAGTGCGCGACCCTGAAGGGCATTAGAAGAACGGCAGGATGCTGCTTTTTTCTTCCTCGGGTTTTTCGGCGAGGGGGCATTCGGGACGCTGGCCATAGTCGGCCATGGCGCACGGCTTGACGCGGCGCTTCTGCGCGAGGGACATGCGTTGCATGTGGAAGGGCTGGTTGGCGGTGCGTTCGACGATACGGCCCTGTTCATCCAGGATTTCGACCGCCAGGTGATGAGTGCCCCGGTCGACGTTTTTCAAGGCAAATACCGGGCTTGGCCCTGGCTCGGCGGTAGGGTTGCCGTCCAGCAGCAGACGGTAGCGGTGGCCTCTCTGCAGGCCGGGTTCGCTGGTCGCGGTGACAATCAGCTCCCCGGCGGTGCTGCGTATCGTGGCGTCCGGTTCGGGAATCAACAGTCGGAGCATCTCGTAACGAAACAAGGGCTCGGCTTGTGGCGACTCGACGGGTGTTGTCGAGGTGATACCGGAGGCGGGTGTCGGCATGCGGTTACCGGGCGGAAATTGTACTTTCCTGGCATTGCCGGGGCGTGGCTGGTCGGTGAAGACGCGATTGCCCTGGGCGTCGATGTAGGTGTAGACCTGCGCCAGGCCAGGCATTGCGATCAGCAACAGGCCAAGGGCGACGAGTGGGCGAATCATGGCAGGTGCACTCGCTGCACGGTGAAGGTGACGGTTTCGCTCTGCTGCACGAGACGTTCTCCGTCGATCACCTGGACCGCCAGGCTGTGCTCGCCGCGGTCGATGTTCAGCAATTGCAGGCGCGGCACATTGCTCGGCTGGCCGTAAGGCTGGCCGTCGAGCAGTAATCTGAATAGATGTGGACTCTGCAGACGCGGCTGCGAGCGAACGCCCACCGTGAAAGTGCCGTTGTTGGCACGCAGGGCTTCTTCGGTGGGGATGTCGGTCAGCTCCAACAGCTCGTAGGCTTTGTGCGGCGCGTTGGTGTTCTCCGGCGTCGCGGGCGTGTCGGGGCTGGTCGGGGCTTGGGATTCCACGCTGTTGAGCGGCGGCAGTTCTACGGCCTGGGCCGAAACGCCGTCGGGTGGCTGGTTGCTGTAGGCGGTGTTGCCGTCGGCGTCGGTG
This sequence comes from Pseudomonas brassicacearum subsp. neoaurantiaca, assembly GCF_013608025.1. Lineage (GTDB taxonomy): Bacteria > Pseudomonadota > Gammaproteobacteria > Pseudomonadales > Pseudomonadaceae > Aquipseudomonas. The sequence continues at coordinate 50,060 of NZ_VDLV01000064.1, forward strand.
TATTTGTAGATCTGCGCGGCGGCGGGCAGCGCCAGCAGCAATAGCAGAAAGATTGAAAAACCGCGACCCATGGAAAAATCGACCGAAAACGAAAAGTGATGGATGCAGCATAGGCCAGGGCAGGCGGTTGGCCCAAATTGTTGCATCAACCTCTTTGGGTTGTTGTGTGCCTGATTTTTGGGCCAACGCAAATCCTGTGTGAGAGCGAGCCTGCTCGCGAAAGCGGTGTGCCAGACGCCGCGATGCTGAAGTTACCGGCCCATTCGCGAGCAGGCTCGCTCCCACAGGGGTTACAAAATGTTGTCAGGATTTCGGGGAGATACACACCCCGGCGGTCGCCCGGATCAGGGCCAGCCGGTGTATCGGGTGTTGCTTGTTGTGGTGAGTGGCACGGGCCAGCCATTGCGGGCACTGCGGGTCGGTGCGGTAGGGCGAGAAGTCGGCCAGTTGTTGCAACAGGCGCTTTTGCAGGCGGTCGAGTTTGGGGCGGATCTCGCCTACCAGGTCCGGGCGCGGCAGATCCGGCGCCTTGCCTTCCAGGGCCCAGTCGGACAAGTCGACGTATTGGATAAATTTGTTGGCCTCTATCTGGGCGGCGAAAAACGCCTCCACGGTTTCACCGCTCAGCTTGTAGACCGGCGCCTGGGCCACGGCGGCGGCAATGACTTCACGTTCGCGCTGACGGTCCTCCACGGGTTTGCCACTGTCCCATTTGCTCAGCGCCACTTGATCGGCGATCAGCAGGCGCTCGCCAATGGCGTTGAGTAGGGGAGTCAAGGCTTCGGGTGCGGTGCGGGCTTCAGCGGCAGAGGCCAGCAGCGCGGCGGATAAGGCAAGGCAGAGCTTGAGGCGAAGCGTCATGGGCGGTCTCGTCTTCTATAGGGAGCGACGACGCATCATGCACGTAACCGGCGCCCATGAAAAAGGCCTCCCGAAGGAGGCCTCTCTTTAGTTCACGCCGTGCGTGGCGGCGCTTATTGGATCAGCAGCTGTAGTACAGCTCGTATTCCAGTGGATGTACGAAGGTGCGAACCTTGATTTCTTCTTCGCTTTTCAGTGCGATGTAAGCGTCGATGAAGTCATCGCTGAATACGCCGCCCTTGGTCAGGAACGCACGGCCCTTGTCCAGCTCTTCCAGGGCTTCTTTCAGGCTGCCACAGACCTGTGGGATTTCCTTGGCCTCTTCAGGCGGCAGGTCATACAGGTTTTTGTCAGCGGCATCGCCAGGGTGGATCTTGTTCTGGATACCGTCCAGGCCGGCCATCATCAGTGCAGCGAAGGCCAGGTATGGGTTGGCAGCCGGATCCGGGAAGCGCGCTTCGATACGGCGGGCTTTCGGGCTGTTCACGTAAGGAATACGGATCGAGGCGGAACGGTTGCGAGCCGAGTAGGCCAGCATCACCGGGGCTTCGAAGCCTGGTACCAGGCGCTTGTAGGAGTTGGTCGACGGGTTGGTGAAGCCGTTCAGGGCCTTACCGTGCTTGATGATGCCGCCGATGAAGTACAGGGCGGTGTCCGACAGACCGGCATAACCTTCGCCAGCAAAGGTGTTCTTGCCGTCTTTGGAGATCGACATGTGCACGTGCATGCCCGAACCGTTGTCGCCGTACAGAGGCTTCGGCATGAAGGTCGCGGTGCGGCCGTAGGCGTCGGCAACGTTGTGTACGCAGTACTTCAGGGTCTGTACTTCGTCAGCCTTCTTCACCAGCGTGTTGAATTTCACGCCGATTTCGTTCTGGCCGGCAGTTGCCACTTCGTGGTGGTGAACTTCAACGGTCTGGCCCATTTCTTCCAGTGCGTTGCACATGGAGGTACGGATTTCGTGGTCGAAGTCGAACGGTGGAACCGGGAAGTAGCCGCCTTTGATACCTGGACGGTGGCCTTTGTTGCCGCCTTCCACGTCCTGGTCGGACATCCACGAGCCTTGTTCGGAGAAGATCTTGAACATGGAGCCGGAGATGTCGGACTTGAACTTGACCGAGTCGAAGATGAAGAACTCAGGCTCTGGACCGAAGAAAGCGGTGTCGCCGATGCCGGTGGACTTCAGGTATTCCTCGGCACGGTGGGCGATGGCGCGTGGGTCGCGGTCATAGCCTTGCATGGTCGAAGGTTCGATGATGTCGCAGACCAGGATCAGGGTCGGCTCTTCGGTGAATGGGTCCAGGACGGCAGTGCTGTCGTCCGGCATCAGGATCATGTCGGAGGCTTCGATGCCTTTCCAGCCGGAGATGGAGGAACCGTCGAACATCTTGCCGATTTCGAAGAATTCGTCGTCCAGCGCATCACGGGCCGGCATGGTCACGTGATGTTGAGTGCCTTTGGTGTCAGTGAAGCGCAGATCAATCCACTTGACGTCATGATCTTTGATGAGTTGAACCGACTTCGACATATGTCCTCCGGGTGGCTTCGGGCGGGTAGTGGAGTGCCCTTAGATATGGGTGATGCCGGCGCGAATACTCTGCCAAGGCAACCTGCCTCACAAGGGAGCAAATTGCATGCCAGTGCCCCACCATGGGTTTTTTGCACCAAATCCACGCTTTTGAAGGCGTAAATCCAAGATTGTCGGACAATAACGCACTGCAATGTGGCGTCGTCAATCGATAATGACCTGTTTTGGTGCATGCGAAGCCAACTACAGATTAATTGGTCAAACCTTGAGCAATTTCCGCTATAATCCGCGCCCCCCTTTTTCGGCTGGCCGTTCGCGCGCTGTTTTCATGAAACTAATCGTAAAAGTCTTCCCCGAGATCACTATCAAGAGCCGCCCGGTACGGATGCGTTTCATCCGCCAGTTGGCCAAGAACATCCGTGCCGTGCTCCGAGACCTGGACCCGGCCGTGGTGGTGAACGGCGTGTGGGACAATCTCGAGCTGGAAACCCGCGTCAGCGAACCCAAGCTGCTGAAGGAAATGACCGAGCGCCTGAGCTGCATGCCGGGCATCGCACATTTCCTGCAGGTCGACGAATACCCGCTGGGGGATTTCGACGACATCCTCGCCAAATGCATGCTCCATTATGGTGATGCGCTGGCCGGCAAGATCTTTTCGGTTCGCTGCAAGCGCGCCGGCAAGCACCCGTTCAGTTCAATGGACGTGGAACGTTATGTCGGCAGCCAGTTGCGCCGGCAGTGCGGCGCCGCCGGTATCTCGCTGAAAGATCCAGAGATCGAAGTGCGGATCGAAATTCGCGACCAACGGTTGTTCGTGATCCACAGCCAGCACGACAGCATCGGCGGTTACCCGCTGGGCTCGCTGGAGCAGACGTTGGTATTGATGTCCGGTGGTTTCGACTCCACCGTCGCTGCCTACCAGATCATGCGTCGTGGCCTGATGAGCCATTTCTGCTTCTTCAACCTCGGCGGGCGTGCTCACGAACTGGGCGTGATGGAAGTGGCGCACTTCATCTGGAAGAAGTACGGCAGCTCCCAACGCGTGTTATTTGTGAGCGTGCCGTTCGAAGAAGTCCTGGGCGAGATTCTCGGCAAAGTCGATAACAGTCATATGGGCGTCATTTTGAAGCGTATGATGTTGCGTGCCGCGACGAGCATCGCCGACCGCCTGCACATCGACGCGCTGGTGACCGGCGAGGCGATTTCCCAGGTATCGAGCCAGACGCTGCCGAACCTGTCGGTGATCGACTGCGTGACCGAGAAACTCGTGCTGCGTCCGCTGATCGCCAGCCACAAGCAGGACATCATCGACACCGCCAATGAGATCGGCACCGCCGATTTCGCCCGGCACATGCCGGAGTACTGCGGGGTCATCTCGGTCAATCCGAAGACGGCGGCCAAGCGCGGGCGTGTGGAACACGAAGAGAAAGAATTCGACATGGCGGTCCTCGAACGCGCGATCGAGAACGCCAGGCTGGTACCGATCGATCGGGTCATCGACGAATTGGGCCAGGACATCCAGATTGAAGAAGTCGGCGAAGCGCTGGCTGGTCAGATCATCATCGACATCCGTCACCCGGACGATGCTGAAGATGACCCGCTGAGCGTTGCCGGCGTCGAGGTACAAACGATGCCGTTCTATGCAGTGAACGCGCGTTTCAAGGAACTGGACCCTACTCGCCAGTACCTGCTGTATTGCGACAAAGGCGTGATGAGTCGCCTGCATGCCCACCATTTGCTCAGTGAGGGGCATGCCAATGTGCGCGTTTATCGACCGAGCTAAGTGCCCGGGGCTGTTTGCCTGTGGCCTGCGTCACCGGCCCCCCGACGCCGCCGACACGCTGTAACTGTCGGACTCTACTGTAAATCGCTGCCACGACCTGTCAGCACACCGAATCCTCTGATCGAGATACACAAGTGATCGAAAATCTACGCAACATCGCCATCATTGCTCACGTTGACCATGGTAAGACCACCCTGGTAGACAAACTCTTGCGTCAATCCGGCACCCTGGAGCGCAACGAGCTCAACGACGAGCGCGTGATGGACTCCAACGACCAGGAAAAAGAGCGCGGTATTACCATCCTGGCGAAAAACACTGCCATCAACTGGAACGGCTACCACATCAACATCGTGGACACCCCGGGCCACGCCGACTTCGGTGGTGAAGTAGAGCGCGTGATGTCGATGGTTGACTCCGTGCTGCTGCTGGTCGACGCCCAGGACGGTCCTATGCCGCAAACCCGTTTCGTGACCAAGAAGGCTTTCGAAGCCGGCCTGCGTCCGATCGTGTGCATCAACAAGGTTGACCGTCCAGGCGCGCGTCCGGACTGGGTTCTGGACCAGATCTTCGACCTGTTCGACAACCTGGGCGCTACCGAAGAACAGCTGGACTTCAAAGTCGTCTACGCCTCGGCCCTGAACGGTATTGCCGGTCTGGACCACACCGACATGGCTGAAGACATGACCCCGCTGTACCAGTCGATCGTCGACAACGTACCGGCACCGAAGGTCGACCGTGACGGCCCGTTCCAGATGCAAATCTCCGCACTGGACTACAACAGCTTCCTCGGTGTTATCGGCGTTGGCCGTATCGCCCGTGGTCGCGTCAAGCCGAACACTCCGGTCGTGGCTATCGGCGCCGACGGCAAGCGTCGCAACGGTCGCATCCTGAAGCTGATGGGTCACCACGGCCTGCACCGTGTAGACGTTGAAGAAGCGGCTGCCGGCGACATCGTCTGCATCAGCGGCATGGACTCGCTGTTCATCTCCGACACCCTGTGCCACCCGGATACCGTTGAAGCGATGAAGCCGTTGACCGTCGACGAGCCAACCGTTTCCATGACTTTCCAGGTAAACGACTCGCCGTTCTGCGGTAAAGAAGGCAAGTTCGTGACTTCCCGTAACATCAAGGAACGTCTGGACAAAGAGCTGCTGTACAACGTTGCACTGCGCGTTGAAGAAGGCGACTCGGCTGACAAGTTCAAGGTCTCCGGCCGTGGCGAACTGCACCTCTCGGTACTGATCGAAACCATGCGTCGCGAAGGCTTCGAAATGGCTGTAGGCCGTCCGGAAGTGATCATCCGTCTGGTTGACGGCGTGAAGCACGAACCGTTCGAAAACGTCACCATCGACCTGCCGGAAGAATCCCAGGGCAAGGTGATGGAAGAGATGGGCCTGCGTAAAGGCGACCTGACCAACATGGTGCCGGATGGCAAGGGCCGTGTACGTCTGGAATACAACATCCCTGCTCGCGGTCTGATCGGTTTCCGTAACCAGTTCCTGACCCTGACCAACGGTGCTGGCATCCTGACCTCGATCTTCGACCGTTACGACGTGATGAAGTCGGGCGACATGTCCGGCCGTCAGAACGGTGTTCTGGTTTCGGTTGAAACCGGCAAGGCACTGACCTACTCCCTGGAAACCCTCCAGGCGCGTGGCAAGCTGTTCGTCGAGCACGGCCAGGAAATCTACGGTGGCCAGATCGTTGGCCTGAACAGCCGTGACAACGACCTGGGCGTGAACCCTACCAAGGGCAAGAAGCTCGACAACATGCGTGCTTCGGGTAAAGACGAAACCATCGCCCTGGTTCCACCTGTTCGCTTCACCCTGGAACAGGCCCTGGAATTCATCCAGGACGACGAGCTGTGCGAAGTGACGCCTAAGTCGATCCGCCTGCGCAAGAAGATCCTGGACGAAAGCGAGCGTACCCGCGCCGCCAAGAAAGCCAAGGCCTGATTGCTTAGCTTCGGCTGAATGAAAAACGCCCCCGGTCGTGAGACCGGGGGCGTTTTTTTGTGCCTGGGATTTGTGTGGCGCCTGTCAGGGCCTATCGCGAGCAAGCTCGCTCCCACAGTAGGTCTATGTCGGGCACAAATTCCGTGTCCGCAGAAAATCCACTGTGGGAGCGAGCTTGCTCGCGATAACGGTATTGCAGGCGCAGCTGGACTATCAGTCGATCAGAATTTGTCCAACGTCCGCGGATTACGCTCGCGCTCCACTTCCTTGGGCTTGTACGCGCAGTAACCCGGCCGAGGCCCAACCCGTGGATGATTGCGGCAGGTGTCCGGGCGCTTCTCGTAAATGGTGCACAGCCGGCTCTTGCGGTCCAGATACAGGCAGTCGTTGTTGCTCATGCGTTGCAACGTGAAGATTTCCGACTTCTGGTTGTAGCGCTCGACGATCCCTTCCTTTTGCAGGCGCTTGGCGATGTTTTTCGGCGGGTCGCCCAGTTCGAATTCATCGACGATGCCAATCCGGATCAGGTCCTTGATCTTGACCTCTACCGGCAGGGTGCAGCAGCTCGACACGCAGGAACCGCACATCGGGGCGGAGTACTTGGCCCAGGTATCGAGTCGGTCGATCTCCGCGGCGGCGATCAGGTTGGGCTTCATCATCACGGTTTACCAGCATGCATCAGGGCGCGCGATCATACCGGGACTGGTGAAATTTTGAACGACCATCTGCCGGTTTTTTTTGCGTCCCGACAAAACCCCGCCTGTACCGGCACGGCCCCTGCATTCATTCGTCCATCGGCAATTCCTTGGCGACGATTCTCCGGCGTCCGGGAAAAACCACCGAACCAAGAGCCTGTACCGTCTGTCAGACCGACTAGGCTCAGACAATTCCATGCTCGTTCGAGGTCTCATCAATGACTCAAGAACCACTTGTTCGCGAAGCTGAGGTTGCGGCTTTTCGCGACGCCGTGTTGACCAAACTCACTTATGCCGTCGGCAAGGACCCCGATCATGCGTTTGATCACGATTGGTTCGAAGCCATCGCCCTTGCCGCCCGGGACCACATGGTCGAACACTGGATGGACCACACGCGGCAGATCTACCGCAAGGGCCAGAAGCGCGTCTATTACCTCTCCCTGGAATTTCTCATCGGTCGCTTGCTGTACGACAGCCTGAGCAATCTGGGCCTGCTGGACACGGCCCGCGAAGCGTTGACCGAACTGGGCGTGGACCTTGAGCGCATCCGCCTGCTGGAGCCCGACGCGGCCCTCGGCAACGGTGGCCTCGGTCGCCTGGCGGCGTGCTTCATGGAGAGCATGTCGACATTGGGTATCGCTGGCCATGGCTACGGTATCCGATATGAGCACGGCTTGTTCCGCCAGGCGATTGTCGATGGCTGGCAGCAGGAGCAGACCGAGCATTGGCTGGATTTCGGCAACCCGTGGGAGTTCGAGCGGCCGGAAGTCGTCTACCCGATCGGCTTTGGTGGCAGCGTCGAAACCGTGACTGACGACAACGGCAAGACTCGCCAGGTCTGGTCTCCAGCCGAAACCGTGCGCGCCATTGCCTATGACACACCGGTGGTGGGCTGGCGCGGTGCCAGTGTCAATACCCTGCGCTTGTGGCGCGCCCGGGCCGTGGAAGACCTGCACCTGGAACGCTTCAATGCCGGCGACCACCTCGGCGCCGTGGCGGAAGTGGCTCGGGCCGAGAGTATCTCCCGCGTCTTGTACCCGGCCGACAGCACCGAGGCCGGCCAGGAATTGCGCCTTCGCCAGGAGTATTTCTTCGTCGCCGCCTCCCTGCAGGATTTGCTGCGCCGCCATCGCAACATGCACACCTCGGTGCTGACCCTGGGCGATCACGCGGCGATCCAGCTCAACGACACGCACCCGTCCATCGCCGTGGCCGAGCTGATGCGCCAATTGGTGGATGTCTACGACGTCGCATGGGACGCGGCCTGGCAGATCACCCAGGACACGCTGTCCTACACCAACCACACGTTGCTGCCCGAAGCCCTGGAAACCTGGCCGGTGGGGCTGATGGAGCGCATGCTGCCGCGGCACATGCAGATCATCTACCTGATCAACGCCCAGCACATCGACTCGCTGCGGGCTAAGGGCGTGCACGATTTCGACGTGCTGCGCTCGGTGTCGCTGATCGAAGAAGACAACGGTCGCCGCGTGCGCATGGGCAACCTGGCATTCCTCGGTTCCCATAGCGTCAACGGAGTGTCTGGGCTGCATACGCAACTGATGCGCAGCACGGTGTTCTCCGAGCTGCACAAGCTTTATCCAGAGCGAATCAATAACAAGACCAACGGCATCACCTTCCGCCGCTGGTTGTTCCAGGCCAACGCCGAATTGACCTCGATGATGGTCGACGCCCTTGGCCCGAGCGTGCTCGACAATCCCGAAGAGCGGTTGATCGAGCTGGAGCCGTTCGCTGACAAACCGGCGTTTCGCAAGCAGTTCGCCGAACAGCGCCTGCACAGCAAGAAAGCCTTGGCCTACCTGATCCACGAGCGGCTGGGCATCGCCGTCAACCCGGCCGCGATGTTCGACGTGCAGGTCAAGCGGATCCACGAATACAAGCGCCAGTTGCTCAACCTGATGCACACCGTGGCGCTGTACCAGGCGATTCGCGCCGAGCCGGAAGTGGATTGGGTACCGCGGGTGAAAATCTTCGCCGGCAAGGCCGCGGCCAGTTACCACCAGGCCAAGTTGATCATCAAGCTGACCAACGACATCGCCCGGGTGGTGAACAACGACCCGACCGTGCGCGGCTTGCTCAAAGTCGTGTTCCTGCCCAACTACAACGTCAGCCTGGCCGAAAGCATCATCCCGGCGGCGGACCTGTCGGAGCAGATCTCAACCGCCGGTTTCGAAGCCTCGGGCACCAGCAACATGAAGTTCGGCCTCAACGGTGCGCTGACCATCGGCACCATGGACGGCGCCAACGTGGAAATGCACGAGCGTGTCGGCGGCGACCATATGTTCATCTTCGGCCTGACCGCCGAGCAGGTGGAAGCGCGCAAGCGCAACGGTGAATTCAGCGCCGCGCCGGACATCGCCGCGTCCCATCGCCTTGGCGATGTATTGCAAGCGATTCGTGGCGGCGTCTTCTCGCCGGACGACCCGATGCGCTACACCGGGCTGGTGGATTCGCTGGTGGATTACGACCGCTTCCTGGTCTGTGCCGATTTCGACGCGTACTGGAACGCCCAGGCCAAAGTCGAAGAAAGGTGGCACGACTCCAAGCAATGGTGGCGCTCGGCGGTGCTCAACACCGCTCGCATGGGCTGGTTCTCCTCGGACCGGACCATCCGCGAATACGCCACCGACATCTGGAAGGCTTTGGAGTAAAGGTTGCAAGAAATGTGAGCGAAGCCCAACGGCGGTTGGGCTTCGTCGATATACTAAGCGCCAGATTCGCCGGGTTGCGGCGTAGCTCAGTCAATTGTGTCCAGTGTGGGAGCGAGCCTGCTCGCGAAAGCGGTCTATCAGCCAACATAGATGTTCGGTTTGAAGGCCCTTTCGCGAGCAGGCTCGCTCCCACAGGTTTGGAGTGATTCCACTAGACTGAGTCAGGCACCGCATCTTCCCGGTCATGCCCGCAACGGGCCGCTTAGGGATATCGACCATATGCAATGGATTTTGACACTGTTGGGCCTGGCTCTCGGCTGGGTGGTGGACGAGTCGTTCGCCGATGCACTGATAGGTGCGTTGGTCGGGCTCGGCATCGCCCAGTCGGTTCGACTGGGGCGCCTGGGGATCCAAGCGGCCAAGCAGCAGATCCTGCTGCAAGAGGCCCAGCAGAGCGTGCTCACCCTGGAAGCGCGGCTGGCGGTTCTCGAACGCGGCACCGCCGCCCAGCCGAGTGATCCGGCGCCAGCAGCCGAGGTCATCGCGCCCCAGGCTCCAAAACCCCAGACCCGCACCGAGCCGGAGCTGGTCTGGGAACTGCCGCCGGATCTCGAATCCGTCTCCGTGATGAGCACCCAGGCCAGCCAACCGCTGCCCGACGAAATCTGGAGCCCTGCGCCAGCCGCCTCCAGTCGTCGCGCGAATAGTGATTTTGCGCCGTTGCCCCTTGAGCCGACGGCGCCTGCGCCTGCGGCTCCCCGTGGCCCGAATCTGTTCGACCGCGCCATCATCGGCGCGCGCGACTGGCTGTTCGGCGGCAACACCGTGCTGCGGGTCGGCGTGGTGCTGTTGTTCCTCGGCCTGGCTTTCCTGCTGCGCTACGCCACCGAAGGCATGGTGGTGCCGATCGAATTGCGCTACGCCGGCGTCGCGGCCAGTGCCTTGGGCCTGCTGGGCCTGGGCTGGTGGTTGCGCCAACGCAACAGCAGTTATGCGCTGATGCTGCAGGGTACCGGGATCGCCGTGCTGTACCTGACGGTGTTCGCCGCCATGCGCTTGCATCCGTTGCTCGATTCCAAGGCTGCCTTGGGGCTGTTGGTCGCGGTCACGGTGTTCTCGGCGATCCTGGCAGTGACCCAGAACGCCATGGGCCTGGCGGCGGCTGCGGCGTTGGGCGGCTTCGCCGCACCGATCCTGACCTCCACCGGCAGCGGCAACCATGTCGCGCTGTTCAGCTATTTCATCCTGCTCAACGCCGGCATCCTCGCAATCGCTTGGTTCAAAGCCTGGCGCACGCTCAACCTGATCGGTTTCGTCGGCACGTTCGGCATCGGTTTCGCCTGGGGCTTGCGCTCCTATACGCCGGAACTGCTGTGGAGCACCGAACCCTTCCTCATCGTTTTCTTCCTGACCTATCTGGCGATCGGCTTGTTGTTCACCCGGCGCAAGCTGCTGGAAATGAGCGACGCGCCTGAAGATGACAGCCGGGATGCCATGCTGCGCTGGTCGGCGCGCAAGGGCGACTACGTGGACGGCACCATGCTGTTCGGGCCGCCGCTGGTGGGCTTCGGCCTGCAGTTCGCCTTGGTGCAACATCTGGAATTCGCCGCAGCGTTCAGCGCCTTGGCCCTGGGCATGATCTACATGGGGCTGGCGCGCGTATTGATGGGCGGTCGCGCGGTGTTGTTGGCCGAGACCTGCCTCGCCCTGGGGGTGATTTTCGGCAGCCTGGCCATTCCGCTCGGTCTGGACGCTCGTTGGACCGCCGCGGCGTGGGCGGTGGAGGGCGCCGGCATCTTCTGGCTGGGCCTGCGCCAACAACGCCCATTCGCACGGATGTTTGCCTTGTTGCTGCAATTGGGATCGGCGCTGGCCTTTGTCAGCGAATTGCATGCAGGTGAAGGCAGCCTGCTGGAGGGGTCGTGGCTGGGGGCGTTGATGCTCGGCGGGGCTTTGCTGTTCAGCTTTTACCAGTTGCGCAAGGCCGAGCCTGGGGAAACCGCTGACTGGGAGCGCCAAGGGCAACCCGTGCTGGCGGTACTCGGGCTGAGCTTCCTCTATTTGCTGGCGCCGTTGTTCTTCTTCACCCATGGCACCGCCATTGCCTGGGCCCTGGCCGGCCTGGCGACATTGTATGTTGGCCTGCGCCTGCAATCGCGCAGCTTCCTGTTTACTGCGTTCGCCGTGCAACTGTTGGGCGGCGCGCTGTTCCTGATGCGCCTGCAAGGCGCTGATGGAGATTCGGCGGTGTTGAATGCCGGCTGGAACGGTCTGCTCAGCGCCTCGCTGATCGGCCTGGCGTTGATTGGCGGGATGCTGCTGGCGGCTCGCGACGACATGGTGCGCAACGATGCCCGGTTGCTGCGCGGCTTGTCCGTGGTGTTGCTGGCGGGGCTGGTGCTGATCAACCTCGCGGTGCTGTTCGTCCTGCCTTGGCAAACGGCGAGCGGTGTATGGGCGGCCAGCGGCCTGTTGATCATCTGGCTGAGCCTGTACCTGAAGCAACGCGTGAGCTTTGTCTTCGGCCTGTTGCTGCAACTGCTGGGCGGTGCGGCGTTCTTGGCGGCTGGGCCGTTCCTGCTTGGGCCTCTTCAATCCGAAGGCCTGCGGCCCTTGGCCCATAGCGGTTTCTGGACGCCGCTGGTGCTGGGATTGGCGGCACTGGCCGGCGCCTGGCGACTGCAACGGGCACACGCGGCGCAGGAACTGGATGTCTTGAGCTTGCAACGCCTGTCCGAGCTGCTGCTGATCTGGGGTGCCGGCTGGTGGGCGCTGGCGTGGGTCAGCGAGGTGCTGCGCTTTGCTCCGGCGAACCTGCAAGGCAGTTGGCTGCTGCTGGTCGCGGCGATCAGCGTGGCGGTCTGGGCTGTCTTGGCCCTGCGCTTGAAATGGTCGGCGCTGGCGCTGCTATGCACCTTGTTGACGCCGGCGGCGGGTTGCGTGCTGGTGGCAACGGGGCACAGCCACTATCACCCGGCGGCGGATTTCGGCTGGCTGGCCTGGCTGGCAATATTTGCCGTGCACTTCTTTTCGCTCAAGCGCCTGGCGCCGATGCTTCCGGCCCGGGCGCGCAGTACCGCCCACGTGCTCGGTTGCTGGTTGTTGATGACGGTGTTGATGCTCGAGCTGCGTTACGGCCTGCTGTTGCTGTCCGAGCAGTACAACGCCTGGCGCTGGCTGGCCTGGGCGATCCTGCCAGGCCTTTACCTGGTATTGATGTCCACGCCGCGTACCTTGCCATGGCCGGTATCGGCCCAACCGCGCGAATACCGCGTCTACGCGGCGGCGCCGATGGCGCTGTTGATGCTCGGTTGGTTCTGGCTGACCAACACCTTCAGTGACGGCAACTCCGAGCCACTGCCTTATATACCGTTGCTCAACCCCTTGGAGCTGGGCTTGCTGTTCGCCTTGTTCGGTATCTATGTGTGGGCCCGCAATGCCGTTGAGCAAACGACGAACCGTTGGAATCGCATCGGGTATGTCGCTCAGTTGATTGCCGGTGTGTCGCTGTTCGCGTTCTTCACCGCGCTGGTGATGCGTACTGCCCACCAGTGGATGGACGTGCCGTACGCGCTGGATGCGCTGCTCGACTCGATGTTCGTGCAGGCCGGCTTGTCCATCGTCTGGACCTTGATCGCCCTGGGCCTGATGATCGGCGGACACCTGCGTCATCGCCGGGAAGTGTGGCTGGTCGGCGCGGTCTTGATCGCCGTGGTCGTGGCCAAGTTGTTCTTTGTCGAATTGAGTAACCGCGGCGGTCTGGCGCGGATCGTGTCGTTTATTGGCGTGGGCGTCTTGCTGCTGGTGGTTGGCTATTTTGCGCCGCTGCCACCCAAGCGCCCGGAGCCGGCCGTGGATGCCGAGCCGCCGATGCCTGTCAGTGAGGGAGTGTCGTCTTGAGTCGCAAGTTGAGTCGAATCGGGCTGGGTGTGATGGGGTTATGGGTGGCCTTTTCGGCTGCGGCGCAAGAACAGCCGCAAGACTTCACCCATCAAGTGCCGTTGGTCTTGAGCGGTGAAGGGCCGTGGTATCGCTTGGCGTTGCCGCTGGAGGTCCAATTGCGGGCGCGGCAGACCGACCTGAGCGACATGCGGGTGTTCAACGCCGCCGGCCAGGCCCAGGCCTATGCATTGGTGCGCGAATCGGCCCAGAGTCGAGAGAATCGCACCCTCACCGATGTGAAGTGGTTCCCGCTGTACAACGCTGCCGACGACAGTGAACGCGCGCCGAGCGTACGTGTGCAATCGAACGCCAACGGCACGCTGGTGGAAGTCCAGCCGTCCAGTCGGCTCGAAGCCGGGGAAGAGGAATTGCGTGGCTGGCTGCTCGACGCCAGCGCGATCAAGGCGCCGCTGCAACAGTTGATCCTGGACTGGACCAGCGAGCGCGACGGCTTCCAGCGCTTCACCATCGAAGCCAGTGACGACTTGCAGCACTGGCAGGCGTGGGGCGAAGGCCAGGTCGCGCGGCTGACATTCGCCGATGAGCGGGTCGAGCAGCACGAGGTGAGCTTGCCCGGCCAATCGGCGCGGTACTTGCGGTTGCTGTGGGATTCGCCGTCCTCGGCGCCGGTGCTGACCTCGGCCCAACTGCAAAGCGCCAGCCGCGAAAGCCTGCCGCTGCCGTTGGTCTGGTCGCAGCCGTTGGCGGGCAGCACGACGAAGGCCGGTGAATACACCTGGCAATTGCCGATGGGGCTGAACGTCGAGCAAATTCAGGTGGAGCTGAGCCAGGCCAACAGCCTGGCACCGGTGACCCTGGCCGGTCGTCGTGAAAGCAGCCATCCGTGGCAGCCGATGGGCGGTGGCTTGCTCTATCGCCTGACCCAGAACGGTCAAGATGTGCAGCAAAACCAACTGCTGTTGTCCGGCCAGACGGTGCAGCAATTGAAGCTGACAGTGGACGAGCGTGGCGGCGGCCTGGGCACCGAGGCTCCGGCCCTGCGTTTTGCCGTGCGCCCGACCCAAGTGGTGTTCCTGGCGCGGGGCGATGCGCCCTACAACCTGGCACTGGGCAGTGCGACGGCGAAAGCGGCCAGCTTGCCGTTGACCACACTGATACCGGATTACAAGCCGTCGCGCCTGGCGACGCTGGGTACTGCAACGGTCAACGGAACGACCTCCCCGATACCTGCGGTTGAAGCCGTGCCAGTGGCTGTGAATACCAACTGGAAAAAGATCGGCCTGTGGGCGGTGTTGCTGCTCAGCGTGGTGTTCCTCGGTGCGATGGCGTTCAGCCTGCTGCGCAAGCCGCCGGTAAAATCCTCGTAGGAGCGCAGGTTGGCAGGCCCGGATATGAACTCAATCCTCCATATCCCGTCTCATAGGAGGAATTAAGTCCCGACTCGCGCTAAACTGCGCGGGTTTTCCGCCCCCTATTCTTCGGAGCCGTCCATGTCCCGCGTTACCTTGAGTCGCTATTTGATTGAGCAGACCCGCAGCAACAATACCCCTGCCGATCTGCGCTTTTTGATCGAAGTGGTGGCGCGTGCATGCAAGGAGATCAGCCACGCCGTGTCCAAGGGCGCGCTGGGCGGTGTCCTGGGCAGCATGGGCACCGAAAACGTGCAGGGCGAAGTGCAGAAGAAACTCGACGTACTGTCCAACGAAATCCTGCTGGAAGCCAACGAATGGGGCGGTCACCTGGCCGGCATGGCGTCCGAGGAAATGGACAACGCCTACCAGATCCCGGGCAAATACCCGAAAGGCGCCTACCTGTTGGTATTCGACCCACTGGACGGTTCGTCGAACATCGACATCAACGCACCGGTCGGCACGATCTTCTCGGTACTGCGTTGCCCGAACGAGTACCTGAGCCAGAACGAAGCCTTGAATGAAAAGGCCTTCCTGCAGCCCGGCACCGAACAGGTCGCCGCCGGCTATGCCATCTACGGTCCTCAGACCATGCTGGTGCTGACCTTGGGCCACGGCGTGAAAGGCTTCACCCTGGACCGCGAAATGGGCAGCTTCGTGCTCACCCACGAAGACATCACCATTCCTGAAACCACCCAGGAATTCGCCATCAACATGTCCAACCAGCGTCACTGGGAAGCTCCGGTCCAGCGCTACGTCAATGAGTTGCTGGCGGGTGAAGAAGGTCCGCTGAAGAAGAACTACAACATGCGGTGGGTGGCTGCGATGGTTGCCGATGTACACCGCATCCTGACCCGTGGCGGTCTGTTCATGTACCCGCGCGACAGCCGCGAGCCGTCCAAGCCGGGCAAGCTGCGCCTGATGTACGAAGCCAACCCGATGTCGTTCCTGGTGGAGCAGGCAGGTGGCGCTTCCACCGACGGCCACCAGCGCATCCTCGACATCAAGCCTGAAGGCCTGCACCAGCGTGTGGCGGTGTTCCTCGGCTCGAAAGAAGAAGTGGCCCGCGCCACGGCATACCACAAGGAGTAAACCATGGCCGAGCCCTGGCAGCCGTTGCTCGATTGGTGGTTTGGCTCAGCCGAAACACCGAATGACACCGCGGCTGACAAGGGCAAGCTGTGGTTTGGCAAAGGCCATGATCGCCAGGCGCGAGAGCGCTTTGGCGACCTGGTCGAGCAAGCACTGGCCGGCGGATTGACCGATTGGGCGCAACGCCCGGAAGGTTGGCTGGCCCTGGTGCTGCTACTGGATCAACTGCCGCGGATGATCTTTCGCAACACCCCCGAGAGCTTTTCCGGCGACCTGCGTGCCCAAGCTTTGGTGGCCCAGGGCCTGGCGGCGGGTTTCGACCGGCAACTGCGGCCGATCCAACGTGTATTCATCTACCTCGTCCTCGAACACTGCGAAAACCTCGCGGTGCAGAACGAAGCCGTGTCGCGGTTCATCGACCTGGTCCGGGAACAGCCCGAGGCGCAGCGGGCGGTGTTTGAAGACAACTTGGATTATGCCGAACGGCATCAGAAGATCATTGCCCGGTTCGGGCGCTTTCCCCATCGCAATGCGGTATTGGGGCGCGAGTCCACGGCGGATGAGCTGGAGTTTTTGAGCAGGCCTGGGTCCAGGTTCTGAATTTCTTGCGAGGCTGATGCCGTCTTCGCGAGCAGGCTCGCTCCCACACTGGATTTTCGTTGAGCGCAAAATGTGCGTCCGCTGTAGTTCTAATGTGGGAGCGAGCCTGCTCGCGAAAGGGCCGCCAAAGCACTAGATCCTGAAACTGCCCACCAACTGCTTCAACCGCGCCGCCTGCTGTTCAAGGTCGGAGCAGGCTCGCAAGGTGGCTTGCAGGTTTTCCACGCCTTCCTGGTTCAGGGTGTTGATCTCGTTGATGTCGACGTTGATCGATTCCACCACGGCGGTCTGTTCTTCGGTGGCGGTAGCAACGGATTGGTTCATGCCGTCGATCTCGCCGATGCGCTGGGTCACGCTGCCCAGGCGTTCGCCGGCCTGGTTGGCGATGCCGACGCTGCTTTCGCTCTGGCGTTGGCTGTCGGTCATGGTCAGTACCGCTTCCCGCGCGCCGACTTGCAACTCTTCGATCATCTTCTGCACTTGCTGCGCCGAGTCCTGGGTACGGTGGGCCAGGTTGCGCACTTCATCGGCAACGACTGCGAAGCCGCGACCGGCTTCACCGGCCCGGGCCGCTTCGATGGCGGCGTTGAGGGCCAGCAGGTTGGTCTGCTGGGAAATGCTGGTGATCACTTCGAGAATCTGGCCGATATTCACCGTGTTGCTGTTCAGGGTTTCGATGTTGCCGCACGAATCGCTGATCTTGGCCGACAGTTGCTGCATCGCTGTGATGGTTTTATCCACCACTTGCTGGCCATCTTCGGCCAGGCTGCGGGCCTCGCTGGAATGTTGCGAGGCAAGGGCGGCGTTCTGGGCGATTTCCTGGGCGGCGGCGCCGAGTTGATTGATGGCCGCCGCCACGCTGTTGGTGCGTGAGGCCTGCTGGTCGGAGTTGAACATCGACGAGTTGGAGGCGCTGACGACGCGCAGGGCGACTTCATTGACCTGGCCGGTTGCGGAAGCCACTTCACGAATCGAGGTATGGATACGTTCGACAAAGCGGTTGAATGAGGTGCCCAGCGCGCCGAATTCGTCATGGCCGTGGATGGTCAGGCGGCGAGTCAGGTCGCCTTCGCCTTCGGCGATGTCGTGCATGGCGCGGCCCATGGTCAGCAGCGGTTGCATCAGCACGCGGATGAGCATGCCCAGCAGCGTGATGATGAACACCACGGCGATCGCCATGGCTATCAGCGCCGAGGTGCGGAACTCGCTGAGCATCGCCAGCGCCGTGCTCTTGTCCAGAACCAGCGCTACGTACCAGTCAGCGCCCGGTACGCCGGTGACGCGGGTAAAGGAAATGAACTGGGTCTTGCCGTCGAGCTCGACTTCCTTCATGCCGGGAGTGACTTGCGGCGCACCGTTGGGGTAGGCCTCGGCGAGTGTCTTGAGCACGCGCTTGCTGTCGGGATGAACGAGGATCTTGCCATCGGCGCTGACGATGAACGCATGACCGTGGCCGCCGAAATTCAGCGAGTTGATGATGGCGCTGACGCTGGACAGGTCGATGTCCGCACCCGCCACGCCGATCATCTGGTTCTGGCGCTGTACCGGCGTGGCAACCGTGATCACCAGCTTGCCCGACGAAGCGGCGATGTAGGGTTCGGTGACGATGGTCTGCTGGGCGCTGTTGGCGGCCTTGTACCAGCCACGGGCGCGCGGGTCGTAGTCGGCGGCACGATTGCCGGCCGGTACCGAGAACATCACGCCGTCGGTGCCGCCGAAATAGCTGAGTTGGAAATTGCTGGTATAGGCCGGCAGGCCGACGGCGCGCTTGAGGCTGTCGGCAGCGCTGCCGTCGATAGCGATTTGCTGGGCCAGCGATTGCAGCAACTGGATTCGGCCTTCGACCCAGGTCTGGATGTTACGGCTGGTCAGGCTGCCGAGTTCCTGCATGGACGTCTCGGTGCTGGTATTGAGGCTTTGTCGTTGGCGGTAGTCGTTGAACAGGATGAAACAGGCGAATGCGACGGCCACCACAAGGGCGGCGGCCAACAGAATTTTGTGGCTGAATTTCATGTTTCTGGTCATTAAGAACGCTACCGCGAAGGGACGGGTCAAAAAGGAATATCAATTTGCCATAACGCAGGATTTTGCGCTGTTACTTTTTATCGGCTCGCAAGCCCGGCTCATCAGGCTCCGGGCCAGTCATCCCGACGAAAGGCACGACGGCGTCACAATCCGACTGATTCATCGGTGAAACACCTTTGCACAGCCAATAAATACTGAGGGAGTCGGGGAACCAGATAGGGGTTTTCTCTTCTAAGGTTCAGGTTGGCACCCTGCCACCTCCCTTCCGTTCCAGGAGTTACACCATGTCGCTGCGTTCTATCGCCCTGCTGTTTATGTGCGTCGTGTTGACCGCATGCAGCAAGGTCAACCAGGAAAACTATTCGAAGCTGTCGGCCGGGATGCCCAAGGCCGAGGTCGAGACGTTACTGGGAAAACCGACTGACTGTTCGGGCGCGCTCGGCATGTCCAGCTGCACCTGGGGCGACCAGAAAAGCTTTATCAGCGTGCAGTACGCCGGTGACAAAGTCTTGATGTTTTCCGGCCAAGGCCTGAAGTAACTGAAGTAAACCGGGGCCAAGCGCCCACGGGAGAAAAAAATAATGATGCGGTTAGTTTTTGTGCTTTTGGCTGGCCTGGTATTGGCCGGCTGTGCCACTTCTGGCGTAGACCCGTTGGCGCCCAAGACTGTCAACAGTGTCAATCTCAAGCGTTACCAGGGGACCTGGTACGAGCTGGCCCGCCTGCCAATGTATTTCCAGCGCAACTGCGCGCAATCGGAAGCCCACTACACCCTCAAGCCCGACGGCAACGTGGACGTGTTCAACCGCTGCCTGACTTCCGATTGGAAATGGGAAGAGGCCAGGGGCACTGCTTACCCGCAGGTACCGGGCAAGACCGACAAGCTCTGGGTTGAATTCGATACCTGGTTCTCGAAAATCCTGCCGGGCGTGGCGAAGGGCGAATATTGGGTGCTGTACGTCAGCGATGACTATAAGACCGCCATTGTGGGTGACCCGAGCCGTCGCTACCTGTGGCTGCTGTCCCGCACGCCAACGGTCAAGGTCGATGTACGCGAAGAGCTGCTGAGCAAGGCGCGGCAGCAGGGTTATGACACGACGCGGCTGGTCTGGCGTGCGTCGGACCGGCAGATGGCCAAGACCTCGGACTGACCGTCACCCGAAAACCAATGTGGGAGCGAGCTTGCTCGCGATAGCGGACTTTCAATCAACATTCATGTTGAAGGTAAAGGCCTCATCGCGAGCAAGCTCGCTCCCACATTTGTATTTCCATCTTGATTTTTTGGTGTCAGTTCAATAGCTCGCGCAACACCTGGGTAAACGCCCGGGCGCTATCTTCTTCGCCGGCGTGGTGTCCGTCGCGCACTCGCCACTTGCCGCCGACCATCACATCGCGCACCTGGCGATCGCCGCCGGCAAACAGCCAACGGTTCAAGATGCCGTCACCGTTGACCGTGGCCAGGTATGGATCGTTGCCATCGAGCACCAGCCAGTCGGCGCGCTTGCCGACTTGCAGCGCACCGATGGGTTGGCCCAACGCCTGGGCGCCACCTTCCAACGCTGCGTCATACAGGGTACGTCCGACCATCGGCTGATCCGCTCGGTACAGCCGGTTGCGGCGCTGGTCCCGCAGCCGCTGGCCGTATTCCAGCCAGCGCAATTCTTCGACCACGCTCAGCGACACATGACTGTCGGAACCGATGCCCATTCGCCCGCCTTGGGCGAGGAAGTCCACGGCTGGAAAGATACCGTCCCCCAGGTTGGCTTCGGTGGTCAGGCACAAACCGGCAATCGCCCGGCTCTTGGCCATCAGGCTGACTTCCTGTGGGTTGGCGTGGGTTGCATGGACCAGGCACCAGCGTTGATCTACCTCGGCATTTTCATACAACCATTGCAGCGGACGCACGCCGCTCCAGCTCAGGCAATCGTCGACTTCCTTTTGCTGTTCGGCGATGTGGATGTGCACCGGGCAATCACGGTCGCTGGCGGCCAGCACGTCGTGGATCTGCCCGGGTGTCACGGCTCGCAGCGAGTGAAAGCACAAGCCCAGCGCCTGCGACGGTTGCCCGGCCAGGATCGGCTGCAGGCGTGACTGGAGCCTCAGGTAGTTTTCGGTGCTGTTGATGAACCGGCGCTGCCCGTCATTGGGTGCCTGGCCGCCAAACCCGGAATGGCTGTAGAGCACCGGCAGCAAGGTCAAGCCAATGCCCGCGGCGCTGGCGGCCTGACTGATACGCAGGGCCAGTTCGGCCGGGTCGGCGTAAGGTGTGCCGTCGGTGTCGTGGTGTACGTAATGGAATTCGGCGACCGAGGTGTAGCCGGCCTTGAGCATTTCGATGTAGAGCTGCCGGGCGATGATGCCAAGCTGGTCGGGGCTGATTTTTCCGACGAGGCGATACATCAGGTCGCGCCAGGTCCAGAAACTGTCATTCGGATTGCCCGCCACTTCCGCCAGCCCGGCCATGGCCCGCTGGAACGCATGGGAATGCAGGTTCGGCATGCCTGGCAGCAGCGGACCGCTCAGCCGTTCGGCGCCGTCTGCGTGGGAATCGGCCTGGACATGGGTCAGGACGCCTTCGGCGTCGACCTCAAGACGTACATCATTGGCCCATCCATTAGGCAGTAGCGCACGCTCGGCAAAGAAGGCGGACATCGGTTGAACCTCGTTGCGTGTAATTTGTATATACATATACAGACGTTTGCCTGCCCGGTAAACTCCGGCAAGCTAGTCATCAACATTCGCAGAACAGGAATACGCCGTGCCGACTCCGCCTGCCAAACCGCCGCTGGCCGCACACATGGGTGACAGTCCGGCGCCCTTGTACGCCCGCGTCAAACAGATGATCACCCAGCAGATCGACAGTGGAAATTGGCCGCCCCATTACCGCGTGCCATCGGAAAGTGAATTGGTCAGCCAGTTGGGCTTCAGTCGCATGACCATCAACCGCGCCCTGCGGGAAATGACCGCCGATGGCCTGTTGGTGCGCATGCAGGGTGTCGGCACGTTCGTGGCCGAGCCCAAGAGCCAGTCCGCGCTGTTTGAAGTGCACAACATCGCCGACGAAATCGCCTCCCGTGGTCACCGCCACACCTGCAAAGTCATCACCCTCGAAGAAGAGGCCGCCGGTTCCGAGCGCGCGTTGGCCCTGGACATGCGCGAAGGCCAGAAGGTGTTCCACTCGTTGATCGTGCATTTCGAGAACGACATCCCCGTGCAAATCGAGGACCGTTTCGTCAACGCGCTGGTGGCGCCCGAGTACCTCAAGCAAGACTTCACCCTCCAAACGCCCTACGCCTATCTGAATCAGGTCGCGCCGCTGACTGAAGGCGAGCATGTGGTGGAAGCCATCCTGGCCGAGCCGAGCGAATGCAAGCTGCTACAGATCGAAAGGGGCGAGCCGTGCCTGTTGATCCGTCGCCGCACCTGGTCGGGGCGCCAACCGGTGACCGCCGCACGCCTGATTCATCCGGGCTCGCGCCACAGTCTGGAAGGGCGTTTCCACAAATGAGCCAATTGAAGGTTTTACGCGCCGCGGATTACCCGCGCATGCCTTGGAAGAACGGTGGCGGCAGCACGGAAGAAATCACCCGCGATGCCGGCGCCGGCCTGGAAGGTTTCGGCTGGCGCCTGTCGATTGCCGATATTGGTGAGTCCGGTGGTTTTTCCACCTTCGCCGGTTACGAAAGGATCATCAGTGTCTTGCAGGGTGACGGCATGACGCTGAACGTCGATGGCCACGCCACGCGGCCTTTGCATCCGCTGGACCCGTTTGCGTTCAGCGGCGAGAGCCACGTGCAATGCACACTGCTGGGCGGGCCGATTCGTGACTTCAACCTGATCTACGCGCCACAGCGTTACCGTGCACGATTGCAGTGGTTGGGCGGCCAGCAGCGGTTTTTCAGCGAGGCGGGGACGGTGTTGGTGTTCAGTGCGGCTCCGGGGTTGGCGATAAAGATCGGCGAGTCCGCCGTTGACCTGGGGCTTTACGATTGTCTGCAGCTGAGCGGTAACACCGCGCTGGTGGATGTCTCCACCCACGGTCAATGCTGCGTGATTGAGCTGACGTCTCACTGACGTCGGCTTCACTCACCCCGTGGCGAGGGGATTTATCCCCGCTGGGCTGCGAAGCAGCCCCAGATCTACCAACTCAGTGAGTCAGGCTGATCGCATTTATGCTTTTTGGGGTTGCTGCGCAACCCAGCGGGGATAAATCCCCTCGCCACAAAGTGCCTGCCCGCTGTTTCTTCTGCGCACCAACTTGTTACCGAACGCCCCAGCGTGGCGCAATACCACGCTTCAGTGACCTTCCGATTTTTCCCGAAAAACCTCCCTTCAAAAATTTCATAGAGCTTGGCAGCCCTTCTATTACGAGGGCTTCCGCCGATTCTCCAATCTTTCTTGATCGACCCTTCAACAAGTTGGCCGCTTGATTGCATATGCTTGTACATACAAGTAAAGACGTATGCGTATGAGTCACCTGCATTCAACGCAACGTCCGCTAAATCGCTGCCCACTGCCCGGGCTGGTCTGGATTGATCGCTGAGGAGTTTTTGCTGTGACCGACGCTACCCGTAAACCTGAAAAATACCGTGACGTTGAAATCCGCGCCCCTCGCGGTAACACGCTGACCGCCAAGAGCTGGCTGACCGAAGCGCCGCTGCGCATGCTGATGAACAACCTCGACCCGGAAGTGGCCGAGAACCCCAAGGAACTGGTGGTCTACGGTGGCATCGGCCGCGCGGCGCGCAACTGGGAATGCTACGACAAGATCGTCGAAAGTCTGACCAACCTGAACGACGACGAAACCCTGCTGGTGCAATCCGGCAAACCGGTGGGCGTGTTCAAGACCCACAGCAACGCCCCTCGCGTACTGATCGCCAACTCCAACCTGGTGCCGCACTGGGCCAGTTGGGAGCACTTCAACGAACTCGACGCCAAGGGCCTGGCCATGTACGGCCAGATGACTGCCGGCAGCTGGATCTACATCGGCAGCCAAGGCATCGTGCAAGGCACGTATGAAACCTTCGTCGAGGCCGGTCGCCAGCATTACGACTCCAACCTCAAGGGCCGTTGGGTCCTGACTGCCGGCCTGGGTGGCATGGGCGGCGCGCAGCCGCTGGCCGCGACCTTGGCCGGTGCGTGCTCGCTGAACATCGAGTGCCAACAGGTGAGCATCGATTTCCGCCTGAAAACCCGCTACGTCGACGAACAAGCCAAGGACCTCGACGACGCCCTGGCGCGCATCGAGAAATACACCGCTGAAGGCAAGGCCATTTCCATCGCACTGTGTGGGAACGCGGCCGAGATCCTGCCGGAAATGGTCCGTCGTGGCGTCCGCCCGGACATGGTCACCGACCAGACCAGCGCCCACGATCCACTCAACGGCTACCTGCCGGCCGGCTGGACCTGGGACGAATACCGTGCCCGCGCCAAGACCGAGCCCGCCGCCGTGGTGAAGGCCGCCAAGCAATCGATGGCCGTCCACGTCAAAGCCATGCTCGCCTTCCAGAAGATGGGCGTGCCGACCTTCGACTACGGCAACAACATTCGCCAGATGGCCCAGGAAGAGGGCGTCGAGAATGCCTTCGACTTCCCTGGTTTCGTCCCGGCCTATATTCGTCCGCTGTTCTGCCGTGGCATCGGCCCGTTCCGCTGGGCGGCGCTGTCGGGTGATCCGCAGGACATCTACAAGACCGACGCCAAGGTCAAGGAACTGATCCCCGACGACGCCCACCTGCACAACTGGCTGGACATGGCCCGCGAGCGCATCAGCTTCCAGGGCTTGCCGGCACGGATCTGCTGGGTTGGCCTGGGCCAGCGCGCCAAGTTGGGCCTGGCGTTCAACGAGATGGTGCGTAGCGGCGAGTTGTCGGCACCGATCGTCATCGGTCGCGACCACCTCGACTCCGGTTCCGTGGCCAGCCCCAACCGTGAGACCGAATCCATGCAGGACGGCTCCGACGCCGTTTCCGACTGGCCGCTGCTCAACGCCTTGCTCAACACCGCCAGCGGCGCGACCTGGGTTTCGCTGCACCACGGTGGCGGCGTCGGCATGGGCTTCTCCCAGCACTCAGGCATGGTGATCGTCTGCGACGGTACCGACGAAGCAGCCGAGCGGATTGCCCGCGTTCTGCACAACGACCCGGGTACCGGGGTGATGCGTCATGCCGATGCCGGTTACCAGATCGCCATTGATTGCGCGAAGGAGCAGGGCCTGAACCTGCCGATGATCACCGGCAAATAACACAAAGCCCATGTGGGAGCGAGCTTGCTCGCGATAGCGGTGGATCAGTATCGGTTCCGTCTACTGACACGCCCTCATCGCGAGCAAGCTCGCTCCCACAGGGATGCGGCGCAAATGAATCCGAGAACAATCCACAGAGGTTGAACCATGGCTGTCACCAGCACACGCGCAAGCAGCAAGCCGTTGATCGAGAAACGTTCGATCGACTACATCCCGGAAGCGGAGCGGCACGGGCGGCTATTGAGCCAGTTCACCCTCTGGATGGGGGCCAACCTGCAGATCACTGCAATCGTCACCGGTGCATTGGCGGTGGTGTTGGGCGGTGATGTGTTCTGGTCGTTGATCGGTTTGCTGATCGGTCAACTGCTCGGTGGTGGCGTCATGGCGCTGCATGCCGCGCAAGGGCCCAAGCTGGGGCTGCCGCAGATGATCTCCAGCCGGGTGCAGTTCGGCGTGTACGGCGCGGCCATTCCGATCGTGCTGGTGTGCCTGATGTACCTGGGTTTCACCGCAACGGGAACCGTGCTTTCCGGCCAGGCGCTGGGCCAGTTGTTTGGCGTCAGCGACAGTGTCGGCATCCTCATTTTTGCCAGTGTCATCGTGCTGGTCACGGTGCTCGGGTATCGGGTGATTCACTTCATTGGCCGTGTCGCCAGCGTTATTGGTGTGATTGCCTTTGTTTACCTGTTCGCTCGCCTGATCAGTCAGACGGACGTGGGCGCACTCTTGCAGATCCGCCATTTCAGCTGGAGCAGCTTCCTGCTGGCGGTGTCGCTCGCGGCCTCCTGGCAGATCGCCTTCGGCCCCTACGTGGCGGATTATTCGCGTTACTTGCCGAGCAAGACGTCCTCGGTGAAAACCTTTTTCGCCGCAGGCGCCGGTTCAGTCATCGGCGCACAAGTGGCGATGATCCTCGGCGTGTTTGCCGCCGCCTCGGCCAACGGCCAGTTCGCGGGTCATGAAGTCGCCTACATCGTTGGCCTGGGCGGGACCGGCGCCACCGCTGCGCTGCTGTATTTCAGCATCGCGTTTGGCAAGGTCACCATCTCGACGCTGAACTCCTACGGCAGCTTCATGTGCATCGCGACCATCATCAGTGGTTTTCGTGGCCACCTGAACGTAACGCGTGTGCAGCGCCTGGTGTTCGTGCTGTTCATTGTCGGCGCCGCGACGCTGATCGCGCTGCTGGGCCAGCACTCGTTCCTCGGTGCGTTCAAGTCCTTCATCTTGTTCTTGCTGGCGTTCTTCACGCCGTGGAGCGCGATCAACCTGGTGGACTACTACTGCATCACTCGCGAACGCTATGACGTACCGGCGCTGGCAGATCCGAATGGCCGCTACGGTCGCTGGAACATCTTGGGCATCAGCGTCTATGTCTTCGGTGTACTGGTTCAATTGCCGTTCATCGCCACCAAGTTCTATACCGGCCCGCTGGTGGCCGCCATGGGCGATGTGGACATTTCCTGGATCATCGGCCTGGTGCTTCCCGCAGGCCTGTATTACCTCGCCGCGAAGAAGTGGCACAGCGCAGTACCCGATCAATTGATCCTGCCAGTCGAGCAGGACGCGGTTGACGCACAACCGAGCAGGGCGGGCCGCATCCAAGCGGTCTGATGGGACGTTGACAGGGCTGGATGCCTCTTGACTGCCGTAAGCCAATCCAACTGATTAGGAGCGTCACATAATGAAGTCGAACAAGACCCTGCTGACCGCATTGCTTTCCATTGGCCTGCTGGCCAGTGCCGGCGCCACGCAAGCGGCTGGTTGGTGCGAGTCGGGTAAACCGGTGAAGTTCGCCGGCCTGAACTGGGAAAGCGGCATGCTGCTGACCGACGTTCTGCAAGTGGTGCTGGAAAAAGGCTACGACTGCAAGACCGACAGCCTGCCAGGCAACTCCATCACCATGGAGAACGCCCTGAGCAGCAACGACATCCAAGTGTTTGCCGAAGAGTGGGTCGGCCGCAGTGAGGTGTGGAACAAGGCCGAGAAGGCGGGCAAGGTGGTCGGCGTCGGTGCGCCAGTGGTGGGCGCCATCGAAGGCTGGTACGTGCCGCGCTACGTGGTTGAAGGCGACGCCAAGCGCAAGCTCGAAGCCAAGGCGCCGGGCCTGAAGAACATCGCCGACCTGGGCCAGTACGCCGCCGTGTTCAAGGACCCGGAAGAGCCATCCAAAGGCCGCTTCTACAACTGCCCGGCCGGCTGGACCTGCGAGTTGGACAACAGCGAAATGCTGAAAACCTACGGCTTGGAAAAAACCTACACCAACTTCCGTCCAGGCACCGGCCCGGCGCTGGATGCGGCGGTGCTGTCGAGCTACAAGCGTGGCGAGCCGATCCTGTTCTACTACTGGTCGCCAACGCCGCTGATGGGGCAGGTGGACCTGGTCAAACTGGAAGAAAAACCGGGTGTGGATAAAAGCGTGAGCATCAAGGTCGGCCTGTCCAAGACCTTCCACGACGAAGCCCCGGAATTGGTGGCGGTCTTGGAAAAGGTCAACCTGCCGATCGATATCCTGAACCAGAACCTCGGGCGCATGGCCAAAGAGCGGATCGAGTCGCCGAAACTGGCGAAGATTTTCCTGAAGGAACATCCTGAAGTCTGGCACGCCTGGGTCAGCGAAGACGCTGCCAAGAAAATCGACGCGGCTCTGTAGGTCGAATATTTCCCGGCCAACCGTAGGGCTGGCCGGGACGTTCACCGCATCCACCTGATCGAGAGTCTCTTATGTTTCCCGAAAGCTTTACCTTCTCCATCGCCGACTGGGTCAACGGTTGGGTCGACTCCCTGGTGACCAACTATGGCGATGTGTTCCGGCACATCTCCGACACGCTGCTGTGGGCTATCGTCAACCTCGAAGGTCTGCTGCGCATGGCACCCTGGTGGCTGATGCTGGCCATCGTCGGCGGCGTCGCCTGGCACGCCACCCGCAAGGTCGTCGCCACGGCGGTGATCGTTGGCTTGCTGTTCCTGGTGGGCGCGGTGGGCCTGTGGGACAAGCTCATGCAGACCCTCGCCCTGATGCTGGTGGCGACGCTGATTTCGGTGATGATCGGCATTCCGCTGGGCATCCTCTCGGCGCGCAGCAATCGCCTGCGTTCGGTGCTGATGCCGTTGCTGGACATCATGCAGACCATGCCGAGCTTCGTGTACCTGATTCCGGTGTTGATGCTGTTCGGCCTGGGCAAGGTCCCGGCGATCTTCGCCACGGTGATCTACGCCGCGCCGCCGTTGATTCGCCTGACCGACCTGGGCATCCGCCAGGTGGACGGCGAAGTAATGGAAGCCATCAACGCCTTTGGCGCCAACCGCTGGCAGCAGCTGTTCGGCGTGCAACTGCCCCTGGCGCTGCCGAGCATCATGGCCGGGATCAACCAAACCACCATGATGGCCCTGTCGATGGTGGTGATCGCCTCGATGATCGGCGCTCGTGGCCTGGGTGAAGACGTGCTGGTGGGCATCCAGACCCTCAACGTCGGGCGCGGCCTGGAAGCGGGCCTGGCCATCGTGATTCTCGCCGTGGTCATCGACCGCATTACCCAGGCCTATGGTCGTCCTCGGCATGAGGTGAGCAAATGAGCAACGCAGCCATCAGCAAGATCGAAGTCAAGAACGTCTTCAAGATTTTCGGCAATCGCTCCAAGGAAGCCCTGGACCTGATCCGCCAGAACAAGACCAAGGACCAGGTGCTGGCCGAAACCGGCTGCGTGGTCGGTGTGAACGACCTGTCGCTGAGCATCGGCACCGGTGAGATTTTCGTGATCATGGGCCTGTCCGGCTCCGGCAAGTCCACGTTGGTGCGCCACTTCAACCGGCTGATCGACCCTACCAGCGGCGCGATCCTGGTGGACGGCGAAGACATCCTGCAACTGGACATGGACGCCTTGCGCGAATTTCGCCGGCACAAGATCAGCATGGTCTTCCAGAGCTTCGGCCTGCTGCCCCACAAGAGTGTGCTGGACAACGTCGCCTAC
Organism: Pseudomonas brassicacearum subsp. neoaurantiaca; assembly: GCF_013608025.1. GTDB lineage: Bacteria > Pseudomonadota > Gammaproteobacteria > Pseudomonadales > Pseudomonadaceae > Aquipseudomonas. The sequence goes on from NZ_VDLV01000064.1 coordinate 78,795, forward strand.
GGCTTGAAAGTGCGCGGCGAAAGCAAACAGGTGTGCGCCGAGCGCGCGCTGCACTGGATCAACACCGTCGGCCTCAAAGGCTACGAGAACAAATACCCGCACCAGCTCTCCGGCGGCATGCGCCAGCGCGTCGGCCTGGCCCGCGCCTTGGCGGCGGACACCGACATCATCCTGATGGACGAAGCCTTCAGCGCCCTCGACCCGCTGATCCGCGCGGAGATGCAGGACCAGTTGCTGGAACTGCAAAAGACCCTGCACAAAACCATCGTCTTCATTACCCACGACCTCGACGAGGCCGTGCGCATCGGCAACCGCATTGCGATCCTCAAGGACGGCAAGCTGATCCAGGTCGGCACGCCCCGGGAGATCCTGCACTCGCCGGCGGATGAGTATGTCGATCGGTTTGTGCAGCGCAGGGCTGCGGTGGTTTGAGGGATTTGTGGTGGCTGGGCTGGCCTCATCGCGAGCAAGCTCGCTCCCACAGGGGATTTTCGTTGAACACAAAATGTGTGAACCAAGGAGACCCTATTGTGGGAGCGAGCTTGCTCGCGATAGGGCCGCCAAAGCTGCATCAATGTTCAGGTTGCAAGCACGAGGTTTGAGATGTCCCAGGCTGAAAAAATCATCATCACCGGCGCCCCCCTGCGCTGGCAGGACGTGGTCGCCGTCGCCCGCTTCGGCGCGCCGCTGGAACTGTCGACCCAAGTCTGGGCGCGGATCGACAATGCCCAGGCCATCGTCCAGCGCATCGTCGAAAGCGGCGAGCGTGCCTATGGCGTCAACACCGGCCTCGGGGCGTTGTGCAATGTCTCGCTCAAGGATGAACAACTCAGCCAGCTGTCGCGCAATACCTTGCTCAGCCATGCCTGTGGCGTCGGCGCGCCGCTCTCCGACGAGCAGACCCGGGCGATTCTCTGCGCCGCCATCCACAACTACAGCCAAGGCAAGTCCGGTATCCATCGCCGGGTGGTCGAAGCCTTGTTGGCGTTGCTAAACCGCGGCATCACGCCACAAGTGCCGTCCCAGGGTTCGGTGGGTTACCTGACCCACATGGCGCACATCGGCATCGCGCTGCTGGGCGTCGGCCAGGTCAGTTATCGCGGGCAGATCGTGCCGGCGCAACAGGCCCTCGCCGCAGAAGGTCTGCAACCGGTGCAACTGGGGGCCAAGGACGGTTTGTGCCTGGTCAACGGCACGCCGTGCATGACCGGTCTCAGTTGCCTGGCCCTGGCCGATGCCACGCGGCTGGTGCAATGGGCCGATGTGATCGGCGCCATGAGCTTCGAGGCCCAGCGCGGACAAATCGCCGCGTTCGATGCCGAGATCATCGCCCTCAAGCCTCACCCGGGCATGCAGCAGGTTGGCGTGAACCTGCGGGCATTGCTCGATGGCAGCGAAGTCATTGCGTCGAGCCTGGGCATTCGCACCCAGGACGCCTTGAGCATCCGTTCGATTCCGCAAGTGCATGGCGCTGCTCGCGATCAACTGGAGCACGCCCGGCAACAGATTGAAACCGAGCTCAACGCCGTCACCGACAACCCGCTGCTGCTGGGTACGCCGGAAAACTTCCGGGTTATGTCCCAGGCCAATCCCCACGGTCAATCGGTGGCGTTGGCGGCGGATCTGCTGGCGATTGCCATGGCCGAGATCGGTTCGATCGCCGAGCGTCGTCTCGACCGTTTGATCAACCCGCACGTCAGCGGTTTGCCGGCATTCCTTGTCGCCAATCCTGGGGTGAATTCGGGGATGATGATCGTCCAATACGTCGCCGCGTCGCTGTGTGCGGAAAACAAGCAACTGGCGCAACCGGCGGTGCTCGATAATTTCGTCACCTCCGGGTTGCAGGAAGACCATTTGAGCATTGGCACCAACGCGGCCCTGAAGCTGCACCGGGCGCTGGAAAACTGCATGCAGATCCTCGCCATCGAATACCTGTTGGCGGCCCAGGCCTTTGAATTTCTCAAGGCGCAGCGGTTCGGCGCTGGCACCGACATCGCCTGGAAACTGCTGCGCGAGCGCGTCCCGGCCTACGACCAGGACCGCTGGCTGGCGCCGGACATCGCCAGTGCCGCCGGGCTGCTGAAAGACCCGAACGTGCTGCACAACGTATTACCGAATTTGAACTGATCAAAAATAGCGTCAGCGTGCCAAGGCACCTATAGCCCACAAGGCATCGCCCAAAAAGCGAAGGTGACGGACAACGGAACATTCCGGAGCGACTGGCGGGTGAAAAAACAAAACTCTCAAAAGGAGCAATACATGACTGCCTTAAACCTGATTCCTGGCCAATTGAGCCTGGCTCAATTGCGTGACATCTATCAGCAACCGGTGAACCTGAGCCTCGACGCCAGTGCGTCGGCGCAGATCGAAGCCAGTGTTGCCTGCGTGGAACAGATCCTCGCCGAGAACCGTACCGCCTACGGGATCAACACCGGTTTCGGCCTGCTGGCCTCGACCCGCATCGCCAGCGAGGACCTGGAAAACTTGCAGCGTTCCCTGGTGCTGTCCCATGCCGCTGGCGTCGGCGAGCCGATCAGCGATGCGCTGGTGCGGTTGATCATGGTGCTCAAGGTCAACAGCCTGAGCCGGGGCTTTTCCGGCATTCGTCGGCAGGTGATCGATGCGCTGATCGCGCTGATCAACGCCGAGGTTTATCCACACATACCGTTGAAAGGTTCGGTGGGTGCATCCGGTGACCTGGCGCCACTGGCCCACATGTCTCTGGTGCTGCTGGGCGAAGGCAAGGCTCGCTACAAGGGCGAATGGCTGCCGGCCGTCGAGGCCCTGAAAGTTGCTGGCCTCGCGCCGCTGACCCTGGCCGCCAAGGAAGGCCTGGCGTTGCTCAACGGCACCCAGGTTTCCACCGCGTTTGCCTTGCGCGGTTTGTTCGAAGGCGAAGACCTGTTCGCCGGTGCCCTGGCCCTGGGTGGCCTCACCGTGGAAGCGGTGCTCGGTTCGCGCTCGCCGTTCGATGCGCGCATCCACGCGGCTCGCGGCCAGAAAGGTCAGATCGATGCCGCCGCGGCCTATCGCGATCTGCTGGGCGAGCGCAGCGAAGTCTCCGATTCGCATCAGAACTGCGACAAGGTCCAGGATCCGTATTCCCTGCGCTGCCAGCCGCAAGTGATGGGCGCCTGCCTGACCCAGTTCCGCCAGGCCGCCGAGGTGCTGGTGATCGAGGCCAACGCCGTGTCGGATAACCCGCTGGTGTTCGCTGCCGAGGGCGATGTGATTTCCGGTGGCAACTTCCACGCCGAACCGGTGGCGATGGCCGCCGACAACATGGCCCTGGCGATTGCCGAGATCGGCTCCCTGAGCGAGCGGCGTATTTCGCTGATGATGGACAAGCACATGTCGCAACTGCCGCCGTTCCTGGTGGCCAATGGCGGCGTGAACTCTGGATTCATGATCGCCCAAGTGACCGCGGCTGCGCTGGCGAGTGAAAACAAAGCGCTGTCCCATCCTCATTCGGTGGACAGCCTGCCGACTTCGGCGAACCAGGAAGACCACGTTTCCATGGCCCCGGCTGCGGGCAAGCGCTTGTGGGAAATGGCCGAGAACACCCGTGGGATTCTGGCGGTGGAGTGGCTGGCGGCATGCCAGGGGCTGGATTTGCGTGGTGGTTTGAAGACTTCCGTCAAACTGGAAAAGGCCCGCAGCCTGTTGCGTGCAGAAGTGCCGTTCTACGAGAAGGACCGGTTCTTTGCGCCGGACATCAATGCAGCCAGTGAATTGCTGGCGAGTCGGTGCCTGAACGAATTGGTCACGGCGCAGTTGTTGCCGAGCCTGTAAGGGCCTTATCGCGAGCAAGCTCGCTCCCACAGGGGATCGGTGTCGAGCCTTCATTTGGGGTACACCCCTGATCCCTGTGGGAGCGAGCTTGCTCGCGATTCGATTTTGAATAATTCGAGGAAACCGGGATGAAAACCCTCTGGCAAAACTGCCACGCCGCCACCATGGCCCAGGGCGTCTACTCGATCATCGAAGACGCCGCCATCGTCACCCTGGGCGAACACATTCAATGGATCGGCCCGCGCGCCGAGTTGCCGACAGGCGACTACCCGGCGGTCAACGACCTCAAGGGTGCCTGGGTCACGCCGGGGCTGATCGACTGCCACACCCACACGGTGTTTGGCGGCAACCGCAGCGGTGAATTCGAACAGCGCCTGCAAGGCGTCAGCTACGCCGACATCGCCGCGGCCGGCGGTGGTATCGCCAGCACCGTGCGCGCCACCCGCGCCGCCAGTGAAGACGAGCTGTTCGCCAGCGCTGCCAAACGCCTGAAGAGCCTGATGCGCGATGGCGTGACCACCGTGGAAATCAAATCCGGCTACGGCCTGGACCTGGCCAGCGAGCGCAAGATCCTGCGCGTCATCCGTCGCCTTGGCGCCGAACTGCCGGTCAGCGTGCGCAGCACGTGCCTGGCGGCGCATGCCTTGCCGCCGGAGTACAAGGATCGCGCCGATGATTACATCGAACACATCTGCACCGAAATGCTGCCCGTGTTGGCGGCCGAAGGCTTAGTAGACGCCGTTGACGCCTTTTGTGAATACCTGGCGTTTTCCCCGGAACAGGTCGAGCGGGTGTTTATCACCGCGCAACAGCTCGGCTTGCCGGTGAAGCTGCACGCCGAACAGCTGTCGTCGCTGAACGGCTCCAGCCTGGCGGCGCGTTACCAGGCACTGTCGGCCGATCACCTGGAGTTCATGACCGAGGACGACGCCAAGGCCATGGCCGCGTCCGGCACCGTGGCGGTGCTGCTGCCGGGGGCGTTTTATTTCCTGCGCGAAACCCAACTGCCGCCCATGGATGCCCTGCGCAAGCACGGCGTGAAAATCGCCATAGCCAGCGACCTCAACCCCGGCACTTCGCCGGCGTTGTCGTTGCGCTTGATGCTGAACATGGCCTGCACCTGTTTCCGCATGACGCCGGAAGAAGCGTTGGCAGGGGCGACGATTCATGCCGCCCAAGCCCTGGGCATGGCCCAGACCCACGGTTCGCTGGAAGCCGGCAAAGTCGCGGACTTTGTCGCCTGGCACATCGATCGCCCGGCCGACCTGTCTTATTGGCTCGGTGGCGATCTGGAAAAGCGCGTCGTGCGTCACGGCGTGGAAATCGATTGAGGAGAACGGTTGTGGAGAAGGTCCTGAATTTCAAGCAAGGGCGCGTGCCGCTGTTGATCAGCATGCCTCACGCGGGCCTGCGCCTGACCCCAGCGGTACAAGCCGGATTGATCCCCGAGGCCCAGAGCCTGCCGGACACCGATTGGCATATCCCACGGCTCTACGAATTCGCCGATGAGCTGGGCGCCAGCACCCTGGCCGCCGAGTACTCACGGTTCGTCGTCGACCTGAACCGCCCCTCCGATGACAAGCCGATGTACGTCGGCGCCACCACCGGTTTGTACCCGGCGACGCTGTTCGATGGCGTGCCGTTGTTTCGGGAAGGACAGGAGCCATCCGCCGAGGAGCGGGCGACGTATCTGCAACAGGTCTGGATGCCGTACCACCAGGCGCTGCAACAGGAGCTGGCGCGGCTCAAGGCTGAGTTTGGCTACGCCTTGCTGTTCGATGCCCACTCGATCCGCTCGGTGATCCCGCACCTGTTCGACGGCAAGCTGCCGGATTTCAACCTGGGCACGTTCAATGGCGCCAGTTGCGACCCGATCCTGGCCAGCCAGCTCGAAGCCATCTGCGCTCGTCACGATCAGTTCACCCATGTGCTGAACGGGCGTTTCAAGGGCGGACACATTACCCGGCACTACGGCAACCCGGCCGAGGACATCCACGCGGTGCAACTGGAACTGTGCCAGAGCACCTACATGGAAGAGTTCGAGCCGTTCAACTACCGCCCGGACCTGGCGGCGCCGACCCAGGTGGTGCTCAGGGAATTGCTCGAAGGTTTCCTGGCGTGGGGGCGGCAGGCTTACAAGCACTGATCTGCAGTGAGGCGCTTTTTGTGGCGAGGGAGCTTGCTCCCGCTTGAGTGCGCAGCGCTCATAAGATTCTCGGGGCGGCTTCGCCACCCAGCGGGAGCAAGCTCCCTCGCCACAAAAGCATTTCAAGCCCCTCTCCCTGTCGCCACCGTGCAAAACCGCGTCGCCACAGTTCATCTTCAGCCCCTCGACGCTGCGTAATGTTCCAGGGCACGGTGCACCTAGACACCGACCTACAACAATCCACTGCCGCACGAGACCCACGCGATGAAAAGACTGTCCAAACGCTGTCTGTCATTCCTCTGCGGTACCGTTCTACTAAGCTCCGGCGCGATGGCCGCCGAGCCTGCGTCCTGCCAGGCCGTGCGCATGGGCGTGGTCAATTGGACCGACGTGATCGCCACCAGTGGCATGGCCGATGTGTTGCTCACGGGCCTGGGCTACGAAAGCAAGCAGACCAGTGCCGTGCAGCAGATCATCTTCGCCGGCATTCGCGACAAGCGACTCGATATCTTCCTGGGCTATTGGAAGCCCGCAATGGACAAGAACATCGCCCCGTTCCTGGCGGCCAACCAAGTGAAGGTGCTGGACAAGCCAAGCCTGGCCGATGCCCAGGCCACGCTCGCCGTGCCCGATTACGTGGCGGCGGCGGGGCTCAAGACGTTTGCCGACATTGCTCGGTTCAAGGATCAACTCGGTGGCAAGATCTATGGCATCGAGCCAGGCAGCGGCGCCAACACCACCATCAAGACCATGATCGAGACCAATCACTTCGGTCTCAAGGATTTCAAATTGATCGAATCGGGCGAGGCCGGAATGCTGGCGGCGGTACAGCGCGCGGTGAACCGCAAGGAATTCGTGGTCTTCGTCGGGTGGACCCCGCACCCGATGAACATCAACATGAACATCGCCTACCTGACGGGAAGCGAAGACGTCTACGGCCCGAACGAAGGCGCCGCGACGGTCTCCATCGTGACCGCGCCGGACTACGCCCAGCGCTGCCCCAACGTTCAGCGGCTGCTGGAAAATCTCACGTTCACCGCCGCTCAGGAAAGCCAGTTGATGGTGCCGATCATGGAGCGCAAGACACCCCAGGACGTCGCCCGGCAATGGCTGCGCGAGCATCCCGAGGATCTGCAGCGCTGGCTGGCCGGCGTGACCAGCTACGATGGCAAGGATGGTATTGCGGCGGTGCAGGCAAGCCTCAAGAACTGACACAACCCTACGGATACTGATAACCCGTGGCGAGGGGATTTATCCCCGTTGGGCTGCGAAGCAGCCCTGAATGCAAATCGCCGCGGTGTGCCAGCCTGGCTGCATCTAACTGTTTGGGGGGGCGCTTCGCACCCCAACGGGGATAAATCCCCTCGCCACAGGTTGCGCTCTATTCACAGATATTGGTTGTCATCCCATGGCCTACACACTCTCCCCGGCAATGTCCGCCTTCATCGACAAAACCCTGAGCTTCACCGCCCCGGACGACAGCCTCGAAGGCTCGCGCCAGGCCTACCGCCAGATGTGCCGGGAATTCACCCCGCCGCGCCCGTCAACGCTGGCGATCGAAGATCTGAACTTGGCCGGCGTGGCTGTCCGCGCCTATCAACCGCGTGTTGCGCCGCCGCTGGCCGGTTGGCCGTGCATCCTTTACCTGCACGGTGGTGGTTGGGTGGTGGGTGATCTGGATTCCCATGATTTCATTTGCACGGAACTGGCCGATACCCTCGGCGTGCTGGTCGTGGCGGTGGACTATCGGCTCGCCCCGGAGCATCCCTTTCCGGCCGGTTTCGAAGACTGCCTCGCCGTGTGGCGTCACCTGGCGGACCTGCCGTTTGCCATCGACCCGCGTCGCTGCGCGGTGGCTGGCGACAGCGCCGGAGGCAACCTCGCAGCGGCGGTGTGCCTGGCCCTGCGCGATGTTGGCCTGCCTCAGCCCAGGGCCCAAGTGCTGATTTATCCGGCGCTGGGCGGCCCCGCGCATTTGCCGTCGCGCGACGAGTGTTTCGACGCGCCACTCTTGAGCAGCAGTGATTTGCAACGCTACGACGCTATGTATCTGTGTGGGGCTGACCCCACGTCCTACGCCGCACCGTTGCTTGCCGATGATCTGAAGGGCTTGGCACCAGCCTTCGTCGCCGTCGCCCAATGGGATCCGCTGCGCGACGACGGCATTCTATATAGCGAGCGGCTGAACGCCGCAGGAGAGGCTTGCGTGTTGTACCGGGGAGAAGGACTGGTTCACGGTTGCCTGCGCGCTCGGGGCGAAGTGCCGGAGGTGGATCAGATGTATCGCACGCTGCTCGCTTACCTGGCTGACACGCTTTGACTGCGCGCGGGGCATGCTCATTAATGTGATTCGGGTTTATGATGCCGGACGGCAGACTAAATAGAAGTCCCCACAGGGATGACTCGACCCCTTACGGAGCGCGCAATGCAGACTTTGTACCCGCAGATCAAACCCCATGCCCGGCACGATCTGGCTGTCGATGACACCCACACGCTCTATGTCGATGAAAGCGGCTCGCCGGAAGGCCTGCCAGTCGTGTTCATTCACGGCGGCCCGGGGGCGGGTTGCGATGCGCAAAGCCGTCGCTACTTCGATCCGAACCTGTACCGCATCGTCACCTTCGACCAGCGCGGCTGCGGTCGCTCCACGCCTCACGCCAGCCTGGAAAACAACACCACCTGGGATCTGGTCGAGGACCTGGAGCGCATCCGCAAGCACCTGGGCATTGAAAAATGGGTGCTGTTCGGCGGCTCCTGGGGCTCGACCTTGGCCCTGGCCTACGCCCAGACCCATCCGGAGCGCGTACATGGTTTGATCCTGCGTGGGATCTTTCTCTGCCGACCGCAGGAAATCGAATGGTTCTACCAGGCCGGCGCCAGTCGCCTGTTTCCTGATTACTGGCAAGACTACATCGCGCCGATCCCGTTGGACGAGCGCGACGACCTGCTCAGCGCCTTCCACAAGCGCCTGACCGGCAACGATCAGATCGCCCAGATGCACGCGGCCAAGGCCTGGTCCACCTGGGAAGGTCGCACCGCGACCCTGCGGCCGAACCCGCTGGTGGTTGACCGCTTCTCCGAGCCGCAGCGCGCGCTGTCGATCGCCCGGATCGAATGCCACTACTTCACCAACAACGCCTTCCTCGAACCCAACCAACTGATTCGCGACATGGGCAAGATTGCCCATCTGCCCGGCGTCATCGTGCACGGCCGCTACGACGTGATCTGCCCGCTGGACAACGCCTGGGAGCTGCACCAGAACTGGCCCAACAGCGAATTGCAGGTCATCCGCGACGCCGGCCACGCCGCCTCGGAGCCAGGCATTACCGATGCGCTGGTGCGCGCCGCCGCACAAATGGCCCGTCGCCTGCTTGACCTGCCGCCCGAAGAAGCATGAAAGGGCTGCTGCAGCGGGTTCGCGGCGCTCGGGTCGAGGTCGCGGGCGAGATTGTCGGTGCGGTAGACCATGGCTTGCTGGTGCTGGTGGCGGTCGAGCCCGGGGACACCCGTGCCAACGCCGACAAACTCCTGCACAAGCTGCTTAACTACCGGGTGTTCAGCGACGCCGACGGCAAGATGAACCTGTCCCTGGCGGATGTGGCAGGCGGTTTGCTGCTGGTGTCGCAATTCACCCTGGCAGCGGATACCAAAAGCGGCCTGCGACCGAGTTTTTCGACCGCCGCGCCTCCCGCCCTTGGCGAAGAGTTGTTCAACTATCTGCTCAACCAGGCGAAACAGGTGCATGGCACCGTGGCATCAGGTAGATTCGGCGCCGACATGCAAGTGCATCTGGTCAATGATGGCCCGGTAACCTTTCTGTTACAGGCCTGAAAGCGTTTGAAACATCTTTTCGGTCCGGTTTCGAGGCAAAACACGGAGTTTTCTCGATAAATACTTTGCTAGCCCTGATGCGTTGTCACGCGGCGTACTAGATAATCGCGCGCTACGGGGGACCAGCGATCGCTGGTCCATTTGACTTAGGTAGAGACTTGTCCTGAACCGTTTGGGGAATCATTTTGTCCCATCGGAGTCGGAACAATGCTCGCCAACTTGGCAAGAGTGGTCCGCAGGAACGGTTTTTCAGCGCCGTTACCGTGTTGATACTTTATCTGGCCGTTGGTTTTTTGATCAGTTTTCGGCGAGGGTTGCTCGTGATTGTTAGTCCCTGTAATGCACCAAAAATGACTGCCAAACGGTTTAGAAACGCTCTGGTAGCGGGCTCGGCCCTGTTTTGCCTGCTTGGCGCCGGCCAACTGTGGGCATTCAGCCTGGATGATGTGTCGGCAAAAGCGCAAGAATTGGCCGGGCAGAAGTTCGAAGCCCCGCGCAGCAATTTGCCGAACGAATTCCGCGAAATGAAATTCGCCGATTATCAGAAAATCCGTTTCCGCACCGAAAAAGCTGAATGGGCCGACCAGAAGACACCGTTCCGGCTGTCCTTCTATCACCAGGGCATGCACTTCGACACGCCGGTGAAGATCAACGAAATTACCGCGACCACCGTCGACGAGATCAAGTACGACCCGACACGTTTCGATTTCGGCGACGTGAAGTTTGATCCCAAGGCGACCGAACAGCTGGGCTACGCCGGTTTCCGCGTGCTGTATCCGATCAACAAGGCTGACAAGCAAGACGAAATCATGACCATGCTGGGCGCGAGCTATTTCCGCGTCATCGGCAAGGGCCAGGTCTACGGTTTGTCCGCGCGTGGCATGGCGATCGATACCGCCTTGCCATCGGGTGAAGAATTCCCGCGCTTTCGCGAGTTCTGGATCCAGCGTCCGAAACCGACCGACAAGCATCTGGTGATCTTCGCGTTGCTGGATTCGCCACGGGCCACGGGCGCCTATCGCCTGACCCTGCGTCCGGGCACCGACACCGTGGTTGACGTGAAGTCCCGCGTATTCCTGCGCGATCGCGTCAACAAGCTGGGCATCGCCCCGCTGACCAGCATGTTCCTGTTCGGCGCGAACCAGCCGTCCAAGGTGCTGAACTACCGTCGTGAACTTCACGATTCCAGCGGCCTGTCCATCCATGCCGGCAACGGCGAGTGGATCTGGCGTCCGCTGAACAACCCGAAACACCTGGCCGTGAGCAACTTCTCGGTCGAAAACCCGCGTGGTTTCGGCTTGTTGCAACGTGGTCGTGACTTCAGTCACTACGAAGACCTGGACGACCGCTACGAAAAACGTCCTAGCGCCTGGATCGAGCCGAAAGGCGATTGGGGCAAGGGGACCGTCGACCTGGTTGAAATCCCGACCGCCGACGAAACCAACGACAACATCGTTGCATTCTGGAGCCCGGAAAAACTGCCTGAGCCTGGCCAGCCGCTGGACTTCGCCTACCGTCTGCACTGGACGCTCGATGAGGCCAACCTGCACTCGCCAGACAGCGCCTGGGTCAAGCAGACCCTGCGTTCCACCGGTGACGTGAAGCAGTCCAATCTGATCCGCCAGCCGGACGGCAGCGTGGCCTATCTGGTCGACTTCGAAGGTCCGTCCCTGCAAGCACTGCCTGAAGACGCCGAAGTGCGTAGCCAGGTGAGCGTTGGCGACAATGGCGAGATCGTCGAGAACAGCGTGCGCTACAACCCTGAGACCAAGGGCTGGCGCCTGACGCTGCGCATGAAGATCAAGGACCCGAGCAAAGCCACCGAAATGCGCGCTGCCTTGGTCCGGCCGCTGGTTCCTGTCGAACTGCCAGCCACCGCGCATTCCGTGAACACGTTGGCCAAGGCTGACAAGGTCGCGAAGCAGCAGAGCGAAAAAGAAAAAGCCAACGAGCAAGCCGCCGAGCAGAAAGAAGCCAAGGCCGTGAAGGCGTCCACCGCCGCCGCCGAGCCGACCCCAACCCCACAGGAACCGGAACAGACTGAACAAGTCCTGACCGAGACCTGGAGCTACCAGTTGCCTGCCGATGAGTAATACTCCCGTACAACCAGAATCTCTCAGCGAGTATCTGGCCCATTTGCCGATGACCGACGAGCAGCGTGCCGAGCTGGCGGGCTGCAAGTCATTCAGCGAATTGCATGAGCGCCTGGCTTCTTCGACGTTCGACGCACCCAACGAGGCTGCGCAAGCCTCGGTGGGTCGTCGCCTGACACTGAGCACCGCCGAGGAACTCGAGGACGCCGAAATGCTGGCGCTCGATTCCAACGGCCGGGTCTGCCTAAAGGCGACGCCGCCGATTCGCCGGACCAAAGTCGTGCCGGAGCCGTGGCGCACCAATATCCTGGTGCGTGGCTGGCGCCGCCTGACCGGTCGCACCAATCCGCCGAAGCCGCCCAAGGATGAGCGCGTCTTGCCGCATGCGCGTTGGCGTACCGTGGGTTCGATCCGCCGCTACATCCTGCTGATTCTGATGCTCGGCCAGACCATCGTCGCCGGCTGGTACATGAAAGGCATCATGCCGTACCAGGGCTGGTCGCTGGTTGACCTCGACGAAGTGATGCACCAACCGCTGCTGCAGACGGCCACGCAAGTACTGCCGTACGCGCTGCAAACCAGCATCCTGATCATGTTCGGCATTCTGTTCTGCTGGGTGTCGGCCGGTTTCTGGACTGCGCTGATGGGCTTTCTGGAACTGCTCACCGGTCACGACAAGTACCGTATCTCCGGTGCCAGCGCCGGCAACGAGCCGATTCCGAAGGACGCCCGCACGGCATTGGTCATGCCGATCTGCAACGAGGACGTCCCACGGGTATTCGCTGGTCTGCGCGCCACGTTCGAGTCGGTCGCGGCCACCGGTGACCTGGACCGCTTCGATTTCTTCGTGCTCAGCGACAGTAACGAAACCGATATCTGCGTCGCAGAGCAGCAGGCCTGGCTGGACGTCTGCCGCGAAACCGGCGGCTTCGGCAAGATCTTCTACCGCCGTCGTCGCCGTCGCGTGAAGCGCAAGAGCGGCAACCTCGACGACTTCTGCCGTCGTTGGGGCAGCGACTACAAGTACATGGTCGTGCTCGACGCCGACTCCGTCATGAGCGGTGAATGCCTGACCAGCCTGGTGCGCTTGATGGAAGCCACGCCAGACGCCGGCATCATCCAGACCGCGCCAAAGGCCTCGGGCATGGACACGCTGTATGCGCGCATGCAGCAGTTCGCCACCCGCGTCTATGGTCCGTTGTTCACTGCCGGCCTGCACTTCTGGCAGTTGGGTGAATCCCATTACTGGGGTCACAACGCGATCATCCGCATGAAGCCGTTCATCGACCACTGCGCCCTGGCGCCGTTGCCGGGTAAAGGTGCGTTCTCGGGCGCGATCCTCTCCCACGACTTCGTCGAAGCTGCGCTGATGCGCCGTGCCGGCTGGGGCGTGTGGATTGCCTACGACTTGCCGGGCAGCTACGAGGAATTGCCGCCGAACCTGCTGGACGAACTCAAGCGTGACCGTCGCTGGTGCCACGGCAACCTGATGAACTTCCGGCTGTTCCTGGTCAAGGGCATGCACCCGGTACACCGCGCGGTGTTCCTGACCGGCGTGATGTCCTATCTGTCGGCACCGTTGTGGTTCTTCTTCCTGGTGTTGTCCACTGCGCTGTTGGCAGTGAACACGCTGATGGAACCGCAATACTTCCTGGAGCCGCGCCAGCTGTATCCGCTCTGGCCGCAATGGCATCCGGAAAAAGCCATCGCGCTGTTTTCCACCACCATCGTCCTGCTGTTCCTGCCCAAGCTCTTGAGCATCGTCTTGATCTGGGCAAAAGGCGCGAAGGAGTTTGGTGGCAAGTTCAAGGTGACGTTGTCGATGCTGCTGGAGATGCTGTTCTCCATGCTGCTGGCGCCGGTGCGGATGATCTTCCACACCCGCTTCGTCCTTGCCGCTTTCCTGGGCTGGGCCGCGACGTGGAACTCGCCGAAACGTGACGACGACTCCACGCCATGGAGCGAAGCCGTCAAGCGCCACGGTCCGCAGACCCTGCTGGGCTTTTTCTGGGCCTTGCTGGTGATCTGGCTGAACCCGAGCTTCCTGTGGTGGCTCGTGCCGATCGTCGGCTCGCTGATGCTGTCGATCCCGGTTTCGGTGATTTCCAGCCGCGTGGGCCTGGGCTTGAAGTCCCGTGATGAACGCCTGTTCCTGATCCCCGAGGAATACGCACCGCCACAGGAACTGCTGTCGACCGACCAGTACACCCATGAAAACCGTTGGCACGCGCTGAACGACGGCTTCATCCGGGCGGTGGTCGATCCGCAACAGAACGCCTTGGCGTATGCCTTGGCCACTTCGCGTCACGGCAAGGCCGAGCCGATCGAATGGCTGCGGGTCGAGCGCGTTCGTCACGCTCTGAAAGCAGGTCCCGCGGGCCTCACCAACGCCGAGCGATTGGCGCTGTTGAGCGACCCGGTGGCATTGTCCCGTCTGCATGAGCAGGTCTGGGCCGAGGCGCATCCCGAGTGGCTGGCGGCATGGCGTGAGTCGGTCAAGGCCGATCCGCATGCACCGCTGCTGCCGCTGCAACCGGTGAGCGTACAGCCGCAACTGGCTTGATAGAGCGATAAACGAAAGCCCCGCTTCTGGAAGGAAGCGGGGCTTTTTGTTGGGCGCTCCATGGAGATGGCCACAACATCACATGGCTTTGGTTTTGGAGTGCTAAGACTGTGGGTTGGCGCTGTCCAACATCCGATTCTCCAGTAAACCACTCAGTTCGATCAGTTGCAGGATGCCAAGGGCAACGTGGCGCCGCGATCCCTCAAGGTCGAATGCCAGGTCGTTGATCATGGCGTCGGCTGAGGCCAGGGTTTCGCTGAGGTTGGCCAGCAGGCTTTCGGTGTCGATTCCGTCGACGAGGGTGAAGAGTTGGCCTGGCGACGGTTTGTTTTCGGGTTTGGCCTGTTTGGGCTTCAGGTAGTAATCGAGCGCGCGATCAGTGGCTTCCTGGAGTTTCTTGGCGTCGGTTTCGGTTTCGGGTTCTGGTGGGTTGGGTGTCACTTTGTACATGGATGACGCTCCTTGATTGATGGAGCCGCCAGACATCGCTGCTAAACGAAAAAGGGTGGCGGCAGTACGCGGGTTAGCAGACCAGGAATCAAGGAACCCGGCGCACCGAAGTGCCCCACGCACAGCCGCCATGAAGCGGACCTGCGTGCCTTGATATTGTGCCGAGCTGCTAAACCCGATCGCTGAACTGACAGCGACCTGCAAACGTTAGAGCCTAGGGCCAAGGCGCACAAGCCGGCGGATTCTGGCGTAGTTGTAGGCAATGGCGCAAGGCGCCGTAGCCTTTGGATGACGGATTGTGGGACGCGGGTGTTTTTGTGTGTGTATCCGTTATTTGGGTCACGGCTGCTTATGGTTCCGCCCTTACGGCGGGTCACTTTCGAAAAGCCCGGAAGCCGGCCCAGTCGAAAGTAAGTAAAGCGCTCCTGCCCCACCATTCGGTGCCTCGCTTGGGCTCGGCATGCCCTCACTCCGGCCATCGTGGTTAACGGGGCGCCGAAATCAACGTCCACCGCGAGGCGGCCTTAGAGCCGACCTGTCTCATGGTGGAACCGCATTTCCCCTGTGGGAGCGAGCCTGCTCGCGAAGGCGGCCTAACAGCCGACCTGCCTGCCCGGGTATACCTCGCTCCCACAGGGGGGCCGTGCTGGACATCAATTTTGATATTCAGCATAGATCGATGTGG
>NZ_VDLV01000064.1:94364-253682 GCF_013608025.1 Pseudomonas brassicacearum subsp. neoaurantiaca
ATCCAACTGTGGGAGCGAGCTTGCTCGCGATGGCGGTGGAACAATCACATAAATGTTGGGCTTACCGGACTCATCGCGAGCAAGCTCGCTCCCACAGGGGGGCCGTGCTGGACATCAATTTTGATATTCAGCATAGATCGATGTGGAGCGAGCCTGCTCCCGAAGGCGGCCTTACAGCCGACCTTTCTCTTCGGGTGTACCCCGATCCAATTGTGGGAGCGAGCTTGCTCGTGAAGGCGGTGTCATTGCCGATAAAGATGCCGGATATGCGGGCCTTTTCGCGAGCGGGCTCGCTCCCACAGGAGAAACGCGACCCCATCAGGAACCAGGTCGGCTCTCAGGCCGCCTTCCGGGCTCTTCTAAAGTGAGTTGCTGTAAAAGCGAAACCCAAAATGGCCGTTACCCAAAAAACGGATATCCACAAAGTCCAAAGTGAACAGTCCCAAAGGGCATCAAACCCTAAACCGCCCCACCAACGTCTGCAAATGAACCCCCAACCGCGCCAACTCAGCACTGGAGGCTGCCGTCTCCTCACTGGACGACGCCGTCTGTTCCGACACATCACGCACATTCAGCACGCTGCGGTTGATCTCCTCGGCCACCGCGCTCTGCTGCTCAGCCGCCGCCGCGATCTGCTGGTTCATCGACTGGATCGCTGAAACCGTACGCGTGATGTTCTCCAACGAGCCTCCGGCACGGCGGGTCAGTTCGACGCTGCTGTCGGTCAGGTTGCGGCTGTTGTCCATGATGGTCGCGACCTGCTCGGTGCCGTTTTGCAGGCCAACGATCAGCTCTTCGATTTCTTCGGTGGACTTCTGGGTACGCTGGGCCAGGCTGCGGACTTCATCGGCCACCACGGCAAAGCCTCGCCCGGCCTCACCGGCACGGGCCGCTTCGATGGCTGCGTTGAGGGCCAGCAGGTTGGTTTGCTGGGCCACGGATTTGATCACGTCCAGGACGCTGCCGATCTTGTCGCTTTCACGCTTCAAGTCGCCCATGGCCGCGGTGGAGTTGCCCACTTCCTTGGCCAGGCGCTCGATCTGGGCGATGGCTTCGCCCACCACCTTGTCACCTTCGCGAGCTTGTTGGTCGGCGGCGACGGCGGCTTCAGAGGCTTCCTCGGCGTTGCGCGCCACCTCCTGCACCGTGGCGGTCATTTCGTGCATCGCCGTGGCGACCTGGTCGGTTTCCACTTTTTGACTGTTCACCCCGGCGCTGGTCTGTTCGGTCACGGACGAGAGCTGTTCGGCGGCGCTGGCGATCTGCGTAACCCCTTCGCTGATGCCACCGATCAACTGACGCAGTCCGACGGTCATGCTTTGCATCGCGCGTTGGAGTTGACCCATTTCGTCGCGGCGTTCGGAGGTGAGATTGTGGGTCAGGTCGCCGGCGGCCACGCGTTCGGCAACCTTCAAGGTCTGGCCGAGCGGGCCGACGATCTGCCGGGTGATGAACAGGGCGGCGATCACGCCAAGCAACATCGCGAGGGCGGCAGCCGCGATCAGGACCGTCTTGGCTTGGGCGGCGTCGTGGTCGCGCACGGCTGTCTGGGAAACGGTCAGCTTCTGGCTGGCATCGATCAGGATTTTCCCTTGCTCGCTCATGCGCTGGAGTGCTGCGGCGTTGTCGATCTGCGAGTCACGGAACTGACTGACCGCCGCTCGATAGAGATTCATCGAGTCGCTGGCCTGTTGGAGCTTGTCGGCATGCTCCTCGGGCAACTGGGCTGGCAAGCGGGCCAGCAGTTTCAGGACATCGGTGATCGCATCGATGGCCGGCTGCTGGGCTTCGCTTTTGCCGCTGTAGGTGTAGCCACGGACCTGATAGCGCGCCTGTTGGATTGCTTTGCTCAGGGTCACGATGTTGTTGAACTGAGTGACATCGCCGCCTTGCAACAGCGCTTTTTCTACTTCGGCGACGCGGGCCACGGTGTTATCGGCGCTGGCGCCCAGCTTGCTGCGGGCATCTTCGCGGCTGACGGTGGCGCTGGTCATTTGGGCGAAGGCGCTTTTGTACTCGGCGACGGCGGCCAGTTGCTGGTCGATCAGTGCGATGTCGGCCGGCTGTTCGATCAATTCGCGAGCGGTTTTCAGGCCGGTTTCGAGCTTGCCAAGCAGGTCGTTGACCTGTTGCGGGCCTTTCTCGCCCCGGGTGGTGTTGTAATCGATGCTTGCCAGGTTCAAGTCCTTGCTCAAGTCGTTGAGACTGGCAATGAACCCGAGCTTGTCGCCCCGGCTGATGACATTGCCCAGGCCGGACCAGCCGGTGAACGCGATCATCAAGGTGAGGAGCAGCACCAAGCCGAAGCCGGCGCCGAGTTTGCGATTCACGCTTACATTTCCCAGACCCTGGGCAAGCCACCGGAACATGCTGATACTCCCTTGGAGCGCTGATTTGGTTTTATGGGGACTGTATCGGCGGCTTGGGCGGGATCTGTAGGGGATTGTCAAGATTTCGTGGCGAAGGAGTTTGCTCCCGCTCGGCTGTGAAGCAGTCGCGAAGTCTGGCGGCGCTGGTGGCCGCTTCGCGCCCAAGCGGGAGCAAGCTCCCTCGCCACGGTGTGAATTGCCTGGGCATCAAACCCGGAAGCGCCCGACCAGCGTCTGCAAATGAACCCCCAGCCGTGCCAATTCGGCGCTGGAGGCTGCGGTCTCTTCGCTGGCGGCGGAGGCCTGTTCGGACACATCGCGCACGTTCAACACGCTGCGGTTGATCTCCTCGGCCACGGCGCTCTGCTGTTCGGCGGCAGCGGCGATCTGTTGATTCATTGCCTGGATCGCCGAAACAGTACGGGTGATATTCCCCAGGGAGCCACCGACGCGGCGGGTCAGTTCGACACTGCTGTCGGTCAGGCCACGGCTGCTGCCCAGGCTGCTCGCGACTTTTTCGGTGCCCGTTTGCAGGCCGGCTATCAACTCTTCGATTTCCTCGGTGGATTTCTGGGTGCGCTGGGCCAGGCTGCGGACTTCATCGGCCACTACGGCGAAACCGCGCCCGGCTTCACCGGCACGGGCCGCTTCGATGGCCGCGTTGAGGGCCAGCAGGTTGGTTTGCTGGGCGACGGACTTGATCACGTCCAAGACGCTGCCGATCTTGTCGCTTTCGCGCTGGAGGTGGCCCATCGCTTCGGTGGAGTTGCTCACTTCCCTGGACAGGCGCTCGATCTGGGCGATGGCTTCGCCCACCACTATGTCACCGTCACGGGCCTGCTGGTCGGCGGCGAGGGAGGCTTCGGAGGCTTCTTCGGCATTACGCGCCACTTCCTGCACGGTGGCTGTCATTTCATGCATGGCGGTGGCGACCTGGTCGGTTTCCACTTTCTGTCTGCTGACCCCGACGCTGGTCTGCTCGGTAATGGCCGAGAGCTGCTCGGCGGCACTGGCAATCTGCGTAACGCCTTCGCCAATGCCGCCGATCAATTGCCGCAGGCCCACGGTCATGCCTTGCATGGCGCGCTGTAGCTGGCCCAGTTCGTCGCGTCGCTCGGAGGTGAGGTTGTGGGTCAAGTCGCCTGCGGCCACGTGTTCGGCCACCTTGAGCGTCTGGTCCAGCGGGTCGACGATTTGCCGGGTGATCACCCAGGCCGCGATGAAGCCGAACAGGAGTGCCAGCGCGGCGGCCGATATCAGGAGGGTGTCGGCCTGGGCGGCTTCGTGATCGCGCACCAACGTTTGGGAAGCAGTGAGATCTGCGCTGGCCTTGCGTAGCACGACCCCCAGGTCGGACATGCGCTTGATGGCAGCTGCGTTGGCAGTTTGGGCGTCACGGAACTGGCTGACGGCTGCACGATAAGCCTTGAACGATTCGCTGGCCTGCTGCAGCTTGGCGGCGTGTTCATCCGACATTTGCGGTGCAAGACTGTCAAGGGTTTTCATCGCGTTATCGATGGCATCCAACGCGGGTTGCTCGGCGCTGGCCTGGCCACTGTAGGTGTAGCCACGCACTTGATAGCGGGCCTGCTGGAGTGCTTTCGCCAGGCTCGACACACCGCCGAGTCGTGGAACGCTATCGCCTTGCAGCATGGCGTTTTCAACGTCGGCGACATGGGCCACTGCGTTATCGGCGCTGGCGCCCAGTTTGCTGCGGGCATCCTCGCGACTGGCGGTGGCGCGGATCAGATCGGCGACGACAGTCTTGTACTCGGCGACAGCCGCCAACTGCTTATCGATGATCGCTACATCGGCCGGCTCCTCGATCGATTGGCGGGCGCTCTGTAGCCCAGGCTCCAATTTACCGAGGAGATCGTTGAGGTCGCCTGGGCCTTTTTCGCCACGGGTCGCGTCATAATCCATGCGCGCGGAGCGCAGGTCCTTGGTCAGGTCGTTCAGGCTGGCGATGAGCCCCAGCGTGTCGCCGCGAGCAACTACCTTGCTCAGGCCGGTCCAACCGGTGAAAGCGATCATCACGGTCAAGAGCAGTACCAAGCCGAAACCGAAGCCGAGTTTGCGATTAACGCCTACGTTACCTAGCCATCGGAACATGCCGGTACTCCCTTGAAGGGCGGAACTGCTTTTTATGATAGTTGTATCGGCGCGATGTGGGAGGACAGGAGAAATGCGTTAGATGCTTTTGGAATACCCTTGCAAACGACCAGGATCAGAATAACCGCGCAAGCAATGCGGTCACCGCGGTCTCGACCCGCAGGATCCGCTCGCCAAGCTGCACCGGCTGCAAGCCGGCCTTGCCCAGCAGGTCGATCTCGTAGGGGATCCAGCCGCCTTCGGGGCCGATTGCCAGGGTCACCGGTTCTGTCAGTGCCCGGGGGCAGGGCGGGTGATTGCCAGGGTGGCCAACCAGCCCGAGGGTGCCCTCGACGATGGCTGGCAGGCGATCCTCGACGAAGGGTTTGAAGCGCTTCTCGATGACGATTTCCGGCAGCACGCTGTCCCGGGCCTGCTCCAGGCCCAGGATCAGTTGTTCACGAATCGCCTCGGGCTCCAGGAACGGCGTCTGCCAAAAACTTTTTTCCACCCGATAACTATTCACCAGCACCACACGCGGCACGCCCATGGTCGCCACGGTCTGGAACACGCGCCTGAGCATCTTCGGGCGCGGCAGCGCCAGCACCAGGGTCAAGGGCAACTTGGCCGGTGGCGGCTGGTCCAGGGTGACTTGCAGTTCGGCTTCGCGAGGATCCAGGCGCAACACTTGGGCCGTGCCCATCAGGCCGCCGATGCGCCCGACCCGCAGGCTGTCGCCGACAACGCTGCGGTGGACTTCCTGCATGTGCGTGAAGCGACGATCGCTCAGGACGACGCGGTCAGGTCCGATGAAATCGGCCTCTTCGAGCAACAGCAGGTTCACGCTTGGGTCGCTGGCGGCTGGTCGTTGTGGTCATCGACCGGCTGGTCCTCGGGTTCATCTTCCCGGCGTTTGCGCACCAGGCCACCGAACAGGATGCCGATTTCGAACAACAACCACATCGGCACTGCCAGAAGCGTCTGGGAGAAGATGTCCGGCGGGGTCAGGATCATGCCAACCACGAAGCAGCCGATGATCACGTACGGCCGGATTTTCTTCAGGTATTTCACATCCACCACGCCGATCCACACCAGCAGCACCACCGCCACGGGAATCTCGAACGCCACGCCGAAGGCGAAGAACAGCGTCATGACGAAATCCAGATAGCTGGTGATGTCGGTCATCATTTCCACGCCCGCCGGAGTGGCGGCGGCGAAGAATTTGAAGATCAGCGGGAACACGAAGAAGTAGGCGAAGGCCATGCCGGTATAGAACAGCAGGATGCTCGACACCAGCAGCGGCACGGCGATGCGCTTTTCGTGCTTGTACAGGCCCGGTGCGATGAAGCCCCAGATCTGGTGCAGGATCACCGGGATCGCCAGGAACAGCGAGACCATCATCGTCAACTTCAGTGGCGTCAGGAACGGCGACGACACGTCGGTGGCGATCATCGTCGCCCCTACTGGCAAGTACTCGCGCAGCGGCGTGGAGACGAAGGTGTAGATCTGCTGGGTGAAGGAGAACAGCCCGGCGAAGATAATGAAAACCGCCGCGACGCAACGCAGCAGGCGGGTGCGCAACTCGGTGAGGTGCGATACCAGCGGCATCGGCTGGTCGTTTTCAGGGATATCGCTCATGGGGCTCGCGGCGGCAAAGTGGGATCGTGGGGAGTCGGTGTGGTCGCAGGAGCCGGATCCACAGGTTTGGCAGGTTCAGTCGTCACTGGCGCCGTTTCGGTGGCCCCGGCCTGGGGAGCAATCGTCGGCTCGGCCACTGGCTGGACCGGCGTCGGCTCCTGCTGGGTCGGCGTGAAGATTTTCCGCGCTTCCTGTTCCAGGGACAGGATGTGCTCGTTGTGTAGTTGCCGACGGATGTCGTCGGCGCCGATTTCACGTTCAACTTCCTGTTTGATCGCGTTGAAGCTGCGCTTCAGGCGCCCGATCCACAGGCCGGCGGTGCGCGCAGCGCCCGGCAGGCGCTCGGGGCCCAGCACCAGCAGGGCGACGAGGCCGACGAGCAGCAGTTCAGTGAAGCTGATCCCAAACATTAGTCAGTGCTCACGAGTCTTTGCGGGTTGGCTCTTCGACTTTCTGGGCCTGCACGTCGATGGTGTTCGGCGCGTTCACAGGCTGGGTGGCCTGCGGATGTACCGGTTGGGCCGGCTGCACGGGTTGGGCCTGGTTGGTCGCCGGGTCGGCCGGTTTCTCGTCATCGTTCATGGCCTTGCGGAAGCCCTTGATCGACTCGCCGACATCGGTACCGAGGTTTTTCAGTTTCTTGGTGCCGAACACCAGCACCACGACCACCAGAATGACGATCCAGTGTTTCCAGTCAAAGATACCCATGTGGCTACTCCTCTCAAAAATTGATCAGGCGGACGGGCGCGAGGCTTTCTCGACGTGCCCGGACAGACCGAAACGACGGTCCAGTTCATCCAGTACGGCCTGCGGATGCTGCCCCAGTTGGGCCAGCATGACCAGGCTGTGGAACCACAGGTCAGCGGTCTCGTAGATCACGTCGCTGCAATCGCCGCTGATGGCGGCGTCCTTGGCGGCAATGATGGTCTCGACCGATTCTTCGCCGACCTTTTCCAGAATCTTGTTCAAGCCCTTGTGGTACAGGCTGGCGACATAGGAGCTGTCGGCCGCGGCGCCCTTGCGCTCTTCCAGCACCTGGGCCAGGCGGGTCAAGGTATCAGTCATGGGAGTGTCCTGAATAAATGGCATGCGGGTCCTTGAGCACCGGGTCGACGGTTTTCCAGTCGCCGTTCTCGAAGACGCGATAGAAGCAGCTTTGACGGCCGGTGTGGCAGGCAATTTCGCCGACCTGCTCGACCATCAGGATGATGACGTCGCCGTCGCAGTCCAGGCGCATCTCATGCAGGTGCTGCACATGCCCGGATTCTTCACCTTTGCGCCACAGCTTGCCACGGGAACGTGACCAGTAGATGGCGCGGTTCTCGGCGGCGGTCAGGGCCAGCGCTTCGCGGTTCATCCAGGCCATCATCAGCACGCGCCCGGTCTTGTGATCCTGGGCGATGGCCGGCACCAGGCCGTCAGCGTCCCATTTGATCTCGTCCTGCCAGTTTTTCATCTTTGACTCCGACCATGGACCGCGCACCTGAAGTCGGCGGGCCCAGCGTTGAAACAGTGTGCCAGCGCGAGCCTGTGCTGGCTATCGACGAACGACCAGATACAAACCAACGGCCACCATGATGCCGGCGGGCCAGTGGCCCAATTGACTTAACGGACCGCCAGCGGCCAGCACGGCGCCTCCGCCCAGGTGGGCTGCGCCGAGCAATCGCAGGAACCAGTCGTCCTTGCGTCGGTGCCACGGCGGCGCCGGGTCGTTGGCGTGGGGTTGCGACATGCGTTCGAGCAGGTCACGGGTCATGTTGGCCAGGTGCGGAAGTTGTTCGAACTGGCTCTGGACGTTGCCCAGCAAGGCTTTCGGACTCATCCGCTCGCGCATCCAGCGTTCGAGGAACGGTTGGGCGGTGTTCCACAAATCCAGGTCCGGGTAGAGCTGGCGGCCGAGGCCTTCGATGTTCAGCAGGGTTTTCTGCAGCAGCACCAATTGCGGCTGCACTTCCATGTTGAAGCGTCGTGCGGTCTGGAACAGGCGCATCAACACCTGGCCGAAGGAAATATCCTTCAATGGTTTTTCGAAGATCGGTTCGCACACGGTGCGGATCGCCGCTTCGAATTCGTTGAGCTTGGTCTCGGCCGGCACCCAACCCGAATCGATGTGCAGTTGCGCGACGCGACGGTAGTCTCGCTTGAAGAAGGCGAACAGGTTGCGGGCCAGGTAGTCCTGGTCTTCGGGGGTCAGGCTGCCGACGATGCCGCAGTCGATCGCGATGTATTGCGGGCTCCACGGCTGCACCGTACTGACGAAGATGTTGCCCGGGTGCATGTCGGCGTGGAAGAAGCTGTCGCGGAATACCTGAGTGAAGAAGATTTCCACGCCGCGCTCGGCCAGCAATTTCATGTCGGTGCGCTGGTCGGCCAGGGTCGCCAGATCGGTGACCTGGATGCCATAGATGCGCTCCATCACCAGCACTTTCGGTCGGCACCAGTCCCAATAGACTTGCGGTACGTAGAGCAGCGGCGAGCCTTCGAAGTTGCGGCGCAGCTGGCTGGCATTGGCGGCCTCGCGCAGCAGATCAAGCTCGTCGAAGATGGTTTTCTCGTAGTCCTGGACCACGTCCACCGGGTGCAGCAGGCGCGCATCGGCGGACACCCGCTCGGCCGCGCGGGCAAGGATGAACAGCCAGGCCAGGTCTTGGGCGATGATCGGCTTGAGGCCCGGGCGAATCACCTTCACCACGACCTCTTCACCCGTCTTGAGCTGGGCCGCGTGGACCTGGGCGACCGACGCCGAGGCCAGGGGCTCGACATCGAAGCGGCTGAAGACTTCGCTGATCTTCTTGCCCAGTTGCGCCTCGATCAGCGCCACCGACAGCTTCGAGTCGAACGGCGGCACGCGGTCTTGCAGCAGCATCAGCTCATCGGCGATGTCTTCGGGCAGCAGGTCGCGACGGGTCGAAAGGATCTGCCCGAACTTGATGAAGATCGGCCCCAGGTCCTGCAAGGCCAGGCGCAGGCGTGCGCCGCGACTCAGGTCCAGGGTGCGCCGGGGAAACCAGCGCCACGGCAACACGAAGCGCAGCGCCAGGAGAAACCAGGGCAGCGGCAAGGCGAACAGCAGGTCATCGAGGCGGTAACGGATCACGACGCGCTGGATGCGCAACAGACGGCGGACGGCAAGCAGCTTCATGCGTTATCGCTTGGATTCAAGGGTTCGGGAAAGGCGCTCGAAACGCGCCTCGAGACGTTCCAGGTCGAGCTTGATCTGGTCCAGTTCATCAAAACGGGCCTGAGCTTCGCGCTGGCCCACGAGGGTACGCGATTCTTCGGCCAGGTATTCACTAAGATTCTGCCCCAGGCTGGCGAAGCCTTGGCGGTACCAGCGGCTGCGGCTACGCAGGTGACCGCTGAGCAGTTGGGTGGCTACCGGGCCGATCCAGCGGGACACTTCGTATTCCCAGTCCAGCTCAAGGTCCTGGAGGATCGCCGCCAACTCCAGCAGCACGCCGCTGTCGCCGTCGAGTTCGACCTCGGGGCCATGCAGCACCGCGGTCTTGTTCTTGCTCAGCGCCAGTTCCAGCAGGCTAGACGCCGGGGCACGCAGCGTGCAGTCGGCTTCGGCTTCCCAATGGGCGGCGAGCATCAGCCCCTCGTCGCTGGGCAGGATAAACAGCTGCAGCACCGGGCTGCGGCAATCGACGGCAATCACCTTGCCGCTCAAGCGCGCCAGGCGCATCGGCGCCGTGCTGTCCAGCCGCAGGACCCGGTTGATACCGAGTTCGACGCTGGCGAGCAGGCCGGTGAGCAGCATCAGGGCTTGATACCGCGGTGCAGGGCGACGATGCCCGAAGTCATGTTGTGGTAGGTCACCCGGTCGAAACCGGCCTCGACCATCATCGACTTCAGGGTTTCCTGGTCCGGGTGCATGCGGATCGATTCGGCCAGGTAGCGATAGCTTTCCGCGTCGTTGGTGATCAGCTTACCCATCAGCGGCATGAAGGCGAACGAATAGGCGTCATAGGCCTTGGACATCAGCGCGTTGGTCGGCTTGGAGAACTCCAGCACCAGCAGCCGGCCACCGGGCTTGAGCACGCGCAGCATCGAGCGCAGGGCGTCTTCCTTGTGGGTGACGTTGCGCAGGCCGAAGGCGATGGTCACGCAGTCGAAGTGGTTATCCGGGAACGGCAGCTTTTCGGCATCGGCCTGGACGAACTCGACGTTGCCGGCCACACCCAGGTCCAGCAGGCGGTCGCGGCCGACCTTGAGCATCGATTCGTTGATGTCGGCGAGCACTACGTGGCCGGTCGGGCCGACGATGTGCGAGAACTTCTTGGTCAGGTCGCCCGTGCCGCCGGCGATGTCCAGCACGCGATTGCCGCTGCGCACGCCCGACAGCTCGATCGCGAAACGCTTCCAGAGGCGATGCATGCCGCCCGAAAGCAGGTCGTTCATCAAGTCATACTTGGCGGCCACCGAGTGGAAAACCTCAGCGACTTTTTCCGCCTTCTGGCTTTCCGGCACGTTCTTGAAGCCGAAGTGTGTGGTGGGTTCGGCATCGCTGCCTTTGCGCTGATCAGTCATATCGCGGTCACCAAAAAAGAATGCGGGACATTCTAATCCCGGTGGAGGGCTTTGTCTTGGCAAGGCTGCAGGTAAGATGAGCTACCGCCCGGACGTTTTGACGCAGGCAGGGTCTGAACGTTCAGGCAAGTCCCGACCAAGCAGGAGTTATCAGATGGCCCGTATTACCGTTGAGCGTGCCCATGGCCTGGGCAAGGAAGCGGCCCGCGAAAAGGCCGACAAGTTGGCCCGCAAACTCTCCGACAGCTATGGCCTGGAGCCTCAGTGGGAGGGCGACACGCTCAAGCTCAAGCGTTCCGGGGTCAAGGGTGAGGTGCATGTGGGCGAGGATTCGATTCGCGTCGACGTGGAGTTGGGGATGTTGATGTCGGCCATGAGCGGCACGATCAAAGGGGAAATCGAAAAGGCGCTGGATAAGGCGTTGGCTTGATTGATCGCGAGGGTGGGTGGAATGCATGACTCAAGTTCCCCACCCATCCAACTGTGGGAGCGAGCTTGCTCGCGATTGCATTACTTCAGTCACATCAAGGTCGACTGATACTCCGCCATCGCGAGCAAGCTCGCTCCCACAGGGGAAGTCATCGCCCTTGGGTTTTGTGTCAGTTGTTAGGGTGCCCTTTCTAATTATTGTCACTACTTTGTGCCTGAGCCCGACCGTGTGCGGGCAGTTCCTCAAACCTTTTTTCGAGTGAGGTGCACCATGGCCAAAGTTATCCTGAAGAAAAAAACCGACGTTGAATCTTCCACGCTCAGCGACGTGAAAATGTACGCGCGCAAGATCTGGCTGGCTGGCCTGGGCGCCTACACGAAGGTCGGCCAGGAAGGCAGCGAGTACTTCCAGGAGTTGGTAAAGGCAGGCGAAGTTATTGAAACCAAAGGCAAAAAGAAGATTGCCGGGAAACTTGAAGCGGCCAACAGCGAACTGATCGAAGCCAAGACCGACGTCAATACGTTCAAGGCTCGGGTTGAAGTTCAACTCGACAAAGTCGAGAAGGTATTCGACGCGCGTGTTGCAAGTGCCTTGAATCGTATCGGCATTCCGTCTAAACATGACGTTGAGGCACTCTCTGCTAAGCTCGATGAGCTGACGGCATTGCTCGAACGTGTCGCGCGTAAACATTAAGGAGAACGGGATGGCTGGCAAAAAAATCACCGAAAAAGAAGGCAGCTCGTGGGCCGGGAAGATTGAAAAGTACTCCCGCAAAATCTGGCTTGCTGGTTTAGGCGTGTACTCGAAGATCGACACTGACGGCAGCAAACTCTTCGAGTCCCTGGTTAAGGACGGCGAGAAAGCCGAAAAACTCACCAAGACGGCGATCGGTAAACAAGTCGATGCGGCTGCGGTCTCTGCCGAATCCGCCAAGTCGAGAATCGGCGGCGTGAAGGATCGGGCGATGGGCAAGTGGGACGAGCTGGAGGGAGCTTTCGACAAGCGCCTGAACAGCGCGATTTCCCGCCTGGGCGTGCCAAGCCGCAATGAAGTCAAGGAACTGCACAACAAGGTCGACACCCTGACCAAGCAGATCGAAAAACTCACCGGTGCCAAGGTCACGCCAGTCGCGACCAAGGCTACGGCAACCAAGACGGCGGCGGCCAAGCCTGCGGCGAAGACGGCAGCCAAGCCACTGGTCAAGGCAGCGGCCAAACCGGCAGCGAAAGCCGCCGCCAAGCCCGCGGCCAAAACCGCAGCGGCGAAACCGGCAGCGAAGGCAGCGGCCAAACCAGTAGCGGCCAAGGCAGCAGCCAAACCCGCCGCTAAGCCTGCGGCCAAAACCGCGGCCGCCAAACCTGCCACCGCCAAACCCGCGGCCAAGCCAGCGGCAAAAGCGCCGGCCAAACCTGCGGCAAAAGCAGCAGCCAAACCCGCCGCAGCGAAGAAGCCTGCCGTGAAAAAACCGGCCGCCCCCAAGGCAGCCGCACCGAAGGCGCCAACCGCCACCGCCAAACCGGCAACACCTGCGGTGAGCACGGCGAACTCCGCCTCGGCTCCGGCCCCGGTTGCCACGCCAACACCTGCGCCGACCCCATCGACGCCACCCACCCAGTCCTGATCTCCAGGACTAAAAAACGCCCGGCCTGTGAAGGTCGGGCGTTTTTGTGTGCATCCTATTCAAACTGTGGGAGCGAGCTTGCTCGCGATAGCGGTGGGTCAGCCACATTGATGTTTGATGTGCGACCGTCATCGCGAGCAAGCTCGCTCCCACAATGGGTTTGCCACTGCCATGGTTATTCGTGCTCTTCCAGATACCGCAACGCCATCTGCTCGGTCGCGACCTTGATCGCCGGCGGTAGGTGCGGCGCCACCAGCATCATGACCTGATAGACCACCAGGCGAACGTCGCCTTCGCGATCCAGGATTCTCTGGTAATCCAGCGAGAACAACAGGGTCATGGTGATCTGCTCCACCAGTTGCCCCAACGCTTGGGTGTCACTGACCAGCAATCCCTGGGCCTTGAGCTGCGCCAGCAACGAGGCCAGGGTTCGCTTCAGGGCGTTGAGCAACTGACGGATACCCTTGGCCAGTTTCGGCAGGCGACCGGCCAGGTTCGACAGGTCCTGGAACAAGAACCGGTATTGGGCCAGGCGTTCGACGATCAGGTGCAAGAACAACCAATAGTCCTCCGGCGCCAATTGCGCATCGGCCGGAGGGTCCAGCAATGGCGCCAGCTCGGCCTGGAATCGCTCGAACAACCCGAGGATCAGTGGCTCCTTGCCATGGAAGTGGTAGTAGAGGTTGCCAGGACTGATGCCCATTTCATTGGCGACTTCCAGGGTGGAAACGTTCGGTTCGCCCTTCTCGTTGAACAACTGCAGGGCACATTCGAGGATACGGTCGCGGGTTTTCATCCGGTCTTCTTGGTGATGGAGTTGTTCCACGGCCAATAGCGTGGCCGTGGGATGAGGTGTTCAGCGGACTCGCACGTAGTTTCCAGGCGCCGCTTCCAGGGGCGGGTAGTTCGCGTTACCCAGGGCCATCCGGGTTTCGTGCTGGGCACCGGAGCGCTCCTGGATCCAGCCCAGCCATTGGGTCCACCAACTGCCCTCGATGTGCTTGGCGTCGTAATACCACGCCCGTGGATCGCCGCTCAGCTTCGGATTTTCGATGTAGTTGGCCTTGGGGTTGCCCGGTGGATTAAGGATGCTCTGGACATGACCACTGTTGGACAAGACGAAGCGACGATCACCTCCCAGCAACAGCGTCGAACGATAGACCGCATCCCAGGGCGTGATGTGATCGTTGATACCGGCCACGCTGAAGCTGTCCACCGTGACTTTTTGCAGGTCGATCGGCGTGCCGCATACCTCCAGGCCGCCCGCGTGGGTCAGCGGGTTGTGCTTGAAGAAGTCCAGCAGGTCGCCGTGATAGGCCGCCGGAAGCCGGGTGCAGTCGTTGTTCCAGTAGAGGATGTCGAACGCCGGTGGCTCCTTGCCCAGCAGGTAATTGTTGACGAAATAGGTCCAGATCAAATCGTTGGGACGCATCCACGCGAAGACACGGGCCATGTCGCGGCCGTCGAGAATGCCCTTCTGGTAGGAGCGACGCTTGGCGGCCTCGAGGGTCTGTTCGTCGATGAACAACGTGGCCGGGCTTTCGATTTCGCTGTCCAGCAGGCTCACCAGGTACGTGGCGCTGGCGACCCGGCGCAATTGACGCTTGGCCTGCAAGTGACCTTGCAGGGCGGCGATGGTCATGCCGCCGGCGCAAGCGCCCATGAGACTGACTTCGCGCGCGCCAGTGATCGCCCGGCAGACGTTCATGGCCTCTTCCGTTGCCTCGACATAGCTGGACAGGCCCCACTCGCGATGGCGCACGTCGGGGTTGCGCCAACTGATGATGAATACCTGCAAGCCATTTTTCAGTGCGTATTGGACAAAGCTGTTGGACGGGCTGAGGTCGAAAATATAGAACTTGTTGATCTGCGGCGGCACGATCAGCAGCGGTCTTGCGTACTGCTTTTCGCTCATCGGCTTGTACTGGATCAGCTCCAGCAACTCATTGCGAAACACCACCGCGCCGGGGGTGGTCGCCAGGGTCTTGCCGACTTCGAAGGCCTGGGGCGTGACCTGCCGGGGCAGGCCGTCGTTGTGCAGCAGGTCGTCCACCAAGTGGCTGAGCCCGCGGATCAGGCTGGTGCCGCCGGAGTTGAACAGTTCCTTGATCGCCAGTGGGTTGAGCAAGGTGTTGGACGGCGATACGGCGTCGTTGAGCAAGGAAAAAGTGAAATGCGCGCGGGCACGATCATCCGGGCTCATGTCACTTTCGTCGATCCAGCTCTTGACCTGTTTTTGCCAGCTCAGGTACGCCTGCAAGCTACGACGATAGAACGGGTTGAGCTGCCACGTGGGATCGGCGAAGCGCTTGTCGTCGGGGTTGGTGGGGTGCAGGGTTTCGCCCAGCAACACCCGGCCCAGTTGACTGCCCAGGCGCAACGCGTGCCGCACGCTGTGCACCGGGTTGCGCAAGCCATGGGCGGCAACGTTGCGCAGGGTCGAAAGCAGGTCGCTGCCCCGCAAGCCGGTGACCGCGCTTTGAGCATTGATGAAACTGGCAGGGGCGGGCATGGAGCCCTTCGCCGGTCTGTCGCGCATGAGTCAACTCCTTCGTCATCAAGCTAAAAACAAACACACCGAACCAGACAACATAGACGCTGTTTCGGGTAGTTGCGTGATCCGGCGTCCTGCCAGGCGCTAATGAGGGTGTCAGCCGCCACCCAGCGGTGCGGGATGCGGATGCATGACCGCGCGCTGACGTTCTTCCTCCAGAAATTTCATGATGATCGGTGCCACGGCCTCGGCCCGGGTAATCAGGAACAGATGGCCGTCATCGATGATGTGCAATTGCGAATTGGGGATGCGCCAGGCCAGCATGCGCATGTTGATCAAGGGGATCAGCGGGTCGTCGTCACCGGCCAGGATCAGGGTCGGCTGGTGGATCTTGTGCAGCCAGTGGATGCTGGTCCAGCCTAGTCCCGCGAAGAGTTGCCAGTAATAACCGAGCTTGCCCGCCGAACGCACCTTGGCGGCATGACGGGCCGCCAGGCTTGGATCGCGGCGGAACGAGCCGCCGTAGATCAGCGGGGCGATGCGCATCACATGGGACGGCTGCACGTAGCGCCGGGGACTGGCCATCATCCACAGCACCTTCGGCTTGCCCGGCACCATCACCGCGC
This sequence comes from Pseudomonas brassicacearum subsp. neoaurantiaca, assembly GCF_013608025.1. Classification (GTDB taxonomy): domain Bacteria; phylum Pseudomonadota; class Gammaproteobacteria; order Pseudomonadales; family Pseudomonadaceae; genus Aquipseudomonas. Next base: position 110,167 of record NZ_VDLV01000064.1, read on the forward strand.
CGGCGGCGGTCGCCGCCAACACGAGCTTCTTGCAGCGCTCCGGATAGTCATGGGCAAACTGCTGTGCTAGGGCGCCACCCCAGGACACGCCGATGACATTGACCTGCCCGTAGTCGAGATAGTCGAGCATCCGTGCCGTGAGTTTCGCCAGGCCAGGGAAGCGGTACGGTCGGCTCGGCGTCGACGAACCACCGACCCCGGGCACGTCGAAGGCAATCACTTCCAGGTCCGGATCCAGGGCTTCGATGAACGGAAACACCAGCTCCAGGTTGGCGCCGATGCCATTGAAAATCAGCAGCGGCGTCAAGTGAGGCTTGCCGGGACGTACCGCGGTGCGCAAGGTCTGGCCATCCAGGTCGACGGTACGAAAGATGTACGGTTGCGGCATGCTTCAAGCCCTGTGGGTTGGGTCGCTGTCTTTCATTTTTCCCGATCCCCTGTGGGAGCGAGCTTGCTCGCGATGACGGCGGCACGTTCAGCATCAATGTCTACTGACGCACCGCAATCGCGAGCAGGCTCGCTCCCACACTGGATCTGCTGCGAACATGAGTTTGCGTTCGCCAGCGCTGTGGGCCTTACATGTCCATGTCGGCTGCCGGAGTGCTTTCGTGAGCAAGCCCACCCCCGCAGCAGACGAGTTGCATCCATTACCGCTCATGCACGTATGTGCCCGGCGCAGCTTCGCCGGCCACATAAGTCTTGTTGCCCAGCACCGTCGGCGCTTTTTTCAGCTTGCCCGAGCGCTCGGCCTGCCACGCCTGCCAATGCAGCCACCAGGAGTCGGTGTGCTTGGTGGAGTTTTCCATCCAGTCCTCGGCCTTGGCTGGCATGTCCTCGCTGGTCATGTAGCGCGACTTGGGGTTGCCTGGCGGGTTGAGGATGCTCTGGATGTGGCCGCTGCTGGACAACACGAATTCGACCTTGCCACCAAACAGTTGCGCCGATTTGTAGCAGGACTTCCACGGCGTGATGTGGTCGTTGGTGCCGGCCAGGGAAAAGATATCGGCGGTGACCTGCTTGAGGTCGATCGGTGTGCCGCACACTTCCAGTGCGTTGGGGCGGATCAGCGGGTTGTTCTTGAACATCTCGATGAGGTCGCCATGAAACGCTGCCGGTAGCCGCGTGGTGTCGTTGTTCCAGAACAGGATGTCGAACACCGGCGGCTCGTTGCCTAGCAGGTAATTGTTGACCCAGTAATTCCAGATCAAGTCATTGGGACGCATCCAGGCGAAGACCTTGGCCATGTCGCGGCCTTCCAGCACGCCGGCCTGGTAGGAATGGCGCTTGGCCGCTTCCAGGGTCTGCTCGTCGACGAACAGGGCCACGTCGGTGTCCAGGGTGGTGTCCAGCACACTCACCAGCAGGGTCAGGGCATTGACCTTTTTTTCGCCGAGGGCGGCGTAATGACCTAGCAACGCAGTGCAGGTGATGCCGCCCGAGCAGGCGCCCAGCATGTTCACGTCCTTACTGCCGGTGATGGCCGTGACCACGTCCACCGCTTCCTTGAGCGCGTCGATGTAGGTCGACAGGCCCCATTCGCGTTGCGCCTTGGTGGGGTTGCGCCAACTGACGATGAACGTCTGCACATTGCTGCGCAGGCAGAAGCGCGCCAGGCTCTTGTCCGGGCTCAGGTCGAATACGTAGAACTTGTTGATCTGCGGCGGGACCACCAGCAGCGGTCGCTCATGCACCTGTTCGGTGATGGGGCGGTACTGGATCAGTTCCAGCACATCGTTGCGAAAGACCACGGCGCCTTCCGTCACGCCCAGGCTCTTGCCGACTTCGAACGCGCCCATGTCCACCTGGCTCGGCATCCCGCCGTTGTGTACCAAGTCTTTTGCCAGGTGGGATAAACCGTCAAGCAAGCTCTTGCCGCCGGTTTCGAAGAAGCGCTTGACCGCCGCCGGGTTGGCCGCCGAGTTGGTCGGCGCCATGGCCTCGGTCATCAGGTTGATCACGAAGTGTCCGCGACTGATGTCCTGGGGCGAAAGGCTACTGTCGTCGATCCAGTCGTGAAGCTCCTTGCGCCACGCCAGGTAGGTTTGCAGGTAACGTTTGTAGAGCGGGTTCTGGCTCCAGGCCGGATCGGCGAAGCGACGATCATCGCTGGAAGGCTGCAACTCGGATTTGCCGAACAGGACTTTCCTCAGTTCAGCGCCAAAGTGGGCAACGTGCTTGACGCTGTGCAGGGGTTGTTTGATGGTCTGGGTCAGCACCATCCGGGCAGAGGCCAGCAGGTCTTTCCTGCGCAAGCCGACGACGGGATTCAAGCCCAGGGTGTTTTCCGAAGCTTGGTACTTCAACTCATCGTTGTTCTTGTTGCTCATCTACGACGCTCCATTGTCCTTCAGACGAGTACCGGGACCGTGCCGTGAAGCCGCAAGGCAATACCAGGTACGCTGCTCGGGTGACCATAAATTCCGCATCGAGGGCAATGAGGAAACGTGTGCCAGGAACTCGCCGGTTCCTTTGCAGGGAACTTGCCAGCTCCATTGGTTACCCGAGTTTAATTTTTTTCGCAAGCAGGCCAGTCATTGACGTTGCTGCGCGGGCATTCAAGCAGATGAGTCTAGAAAACTCGCCCTAAAGCGCCAGCCCTTGAGTTAGAGCATCAGCTTGACGACGGATTCGTTCGGGTCACGGGTTTTTCCGGCGGCCTTGAGCTCGGCGAGATAATCGTTCCACAGGTCTTCCTGGCGTACCGCCAACTGGTACAGGTAGTCCCAGGTGAACAATCCGCTGTCATGGCCGTCGTCGAAGGTCAATTTCAGTGCGTACTGGCCGGCCGGTTCAACCTTGGTCAGGCCGACGCCGAGCTTGCCGTATTGCAAGATGGGTTTGCCGTGGCCCTGGACCTCGGCGGAAGGCGAGTGCACCCGCAGAAATTCGGCGGGCAGGTGGTACTCCTCGTCTGGCGCATATTTGAGCGTCAGAGTCTTGGAGGCTTTGTGCAGGTTGATGGCGGTGGGGAATTTGGTCATGGGGTCGTTCTCTTGAAGCCTTGTGTGAACGCTATGTGGCGAGGGAGCTTGCTCCCGCTGGACGGTGTAGGAGCTGGCGAAGCCTGCGATCTTTTCACTCCAGACTCAATCGGTAGTGGAAAGATCGCAGCCTCGTTGCACTCGACAGCTCCTACGGGGCCCAGCGGGAGCAAGCTCCCTCGCCACAAGAGCTCGCTCACACTGGGTGTGGCTTACAGGATATACCGCGACAGGTCTTCGTTCTCCGCCAGTTCGCCCAGGTGGCTGTTGACGTACTCGGCGTCGATGCGGATCGGCGCCTCGTTGTGGGCGCTGGCCAGGTCGCCGGCGCTGAACGAGACTTCCTCCAGCAGGCGCTCGAGCAGCGTGTGCAGGCGGCGGGCACCGATGTTCTCGGTCTTCTCGTTGACCTGCCAGGCAATCTGCGCCAGGCGCTTGATGCCTTCAGGCGTGAACTCGATGTTCAGGCCTTCGGTCTTAAGCAGCGCGCAGTATTGCTCGGTCAGCGACGCATGGGGCTCGCTCAGGATGCGTTCGAAATCTTCCGGCGACAATGCCTTGAGCTCGACACGGATCGGCAGACGACCTTGCAGTTCCGGCACCAGGTCGCTCGGCTTGCTCAGGTGGAACGCGCCAGAAGCGATGAACAGGATATGGTCGGTCTTGACCATGCCCAGCTTGGTGTTGACGGTGCAGCCTTCGATCAGCGGCAGCAGGTCGCGTTGCACACCTTCGCGGGACACATCGGCGCCGCCGACATTGCCGCGCTTGGCAACCTTGTCGATCTCGTCGATGAACACGATGCCATGCTGCTCGACCGCTTCCAGGGCCTTGGCCTTCAACTCTTCTTCGTTGACCAGGCGGCTCGCTTCTTCATCGCGCACCAGCTTGAGCGCTTCCTTGACCTTGAGCTTGCGGTTTTTCTTCTTGCCCTTGCCCATGTTCGCAAACAGGCTCTGCAACTGGTTGGTCATTTCTTCCATGCCCGGCGGCGCGGAAATGTCGACGCCAGCCATCTCGGCCACTTCGATCTCGATCTCCTTGTCGTCCAACTGGCCTTCGCGCAGGCGCTTGCGGAACAGTTGGCGGGTGTTGGAATCCTGGGTCGCGGCGGAGTCGGCGTTGAAGCCCATGCGCGCGGGCGGCAACAGGGCATCGAGGATGCGTTCCTCGGCGGCGTCTTCGGCGCGGTGACGAACCTTGGTGATTTCCTGTTCGCGCAGCAGCTTGATGGCGGCATCGGCCAAGTCACGAATGATCGACTCGACGTCGCGGCCCACGTAGCCCACTTCAGTGAACTTGGTGGCCTCGACCTTGATGAACGGTGCGTTGGCGAGCTTGGCCAGGCGACGGGCGATCTCGGTCTTGCCGACGCCGGTCGGGCCGATCATCAAAATGTTCTTGGGCGTTACTTCGACGCGCAGTTCTTCCGGCAATTGCATCCGGCGCCAGCGGTTACGCAGGGCGATGGCGACGGCGCGCTTGGCATCGTCCTGGCCGATGATATGGCGATTGAGTTCGTGGACGATTTCGCGGGGAGTCATGGACATAATATTTGGCGGTCCTCAAGCGGGAGTCTGGGCCTGGACGGGCTTACTCCGCGAGGTCCTGCTCCTCAATGGTCTGGGTGTGGTTGGTGAAGACGCAGATGTCGCCGGCAATGCCCAGGGCTGTCTCGACGATTTCGCGGGCCGACAGATCGGTTTTCTTCAGCAGTGCGCTGGCGGCGGCCTGGGCGTAGGCGCCACCGGAACCCATGGCGATCAGGCCGTCTTCGGGCTCAACGACGTCACCGTTGCCGGTGATGATCAGCGAGGCGTCCTTGTTGGCGACCGCAAGCATGGCTTCGAGGCGGCTCAGGGAACGGTCGGTGCGCCATTCCTTGGCCAGCTCGACGGCCGCACGGACCAGATGGCCCTGGTGCTTTTCAAGTTGGCCTTCGAAACGCTCGAACAGGGTGAAGGCATCAGCTGTGGCCCCGGCGAACCCGGCGATGACTTGGCCGTGGTACAGGCGGCGGACTTTCTTCGCGTTGCCTTTCATCACGGTGTTGCCCAGTGAAACCTGGCCGTCGCCGCCCATGACGACTTTGCCGTGACGGCGGACTGAAACGATGGTGGTCAAGGGAAGAGTCTCCACGCAGCGGGGCGAAAATGCCCGGATGGAACTCATATGGGGGTGGCGCGGGGTTTTTCAACTGTGGGGTGGGGGAGGGGACGAGCGGCATTCGCCATTCCTGGCGCAGCGCTTTTGTGGCGAGGGAGCTTGCTCCCGCTGGAGCGCGTAGCGCTCCAAGCTTTTTGGGGCTGCTACGCAGCCCAGCGGGAGCAAGCTCCCTCGCCACGAAAAGCCCCACTGCCACAAATGCTTTCGTCAGAATCAGCGGCTCTGGCGTTGTTGTAACAACAGGTTGCTGAAGCCGCTCCCTGCCAATAATTTCTGGGCCTTGGTCAGCTCTTCCCGATTGCTGAACGGTCCGACCAGTACCCGATACCAGGTCTCGTCTTTCACCGTCCCGGACTCCACCGACACCGATTGGCCCAGCAAAATTATCTGCGCCCGGACCTTGTCGGCATCGGCTTCCTTGCGGAACGAGCCGGCCTGCAGGAAGAACTTCGTCACCGGCGCTGCTTTCTGCACCGGTGGCGCCGGTGGCGGCGTGATGCCGGCCAGGGCCGCCTGGGCGCGGGCGGTGTCGATCTTCGCCGCTTCGGCTGGGGTCACCGGCGTGGTCGGCACCTGCGGCACTTGCGGTGTCGGCAGGGTTTTCTCCGGCACCGCATCGGGCGGCACGATGACTTCCGATTCCGGCAGCAAGGTATAGAAGTCGTACTTCGGCTTCACCGGTTGCGTCGGGCTCGGCGGGGTCTTGTTGGCCTCGGCGATCCGCGTGGCTTTCTGCTGCTCTTGCCGCACGCGCTTGACGTCATCGCCCTGGCCCGGCTCCAGCTTCATCAAGAAGACAATGAAAGCGCCGACGGTCAGGCCGATGGCCATCCACAACCAGCCCGGGATCGGCTTTTTCGCCGGGGGCTGGTAACGACTGGCGCCGCGTTTGGGTGCAGGTTTTTTCTTGGCGGCCAACTTACATGCGCTCCAGCGTTTCCAGGCCCAGCAGTTCCAGGCCTTGCTTGAGCGTACGCCCGGTCAGCGCGGCGAGGCGCAGACGGCTCTGCATCTGTGCCGGTGTCTCGGCGCTGAGGATCGGGCAGTTCTCGTAGAAGCTGGAGAACAGGCCGGCTACGTCGTACAGGTACGCGCACAAGGTATGCGGCGTGCCCTTTTCGGCGACGTTGTTCAGTACTTCACCGAACTGAGCCAGCCTGGCCGCCAATTCCTGCTCGTGGGCGGCCTCGAGGGCGATCTGGCCTTGCACTTCGTCGAAATTCTTGCCGAGCTTGCGGAACACCCCCGCCACGCGGGTGTAGGCGTACAACAGGTACGGCGCGGTGTTGCCTTCGAAGTTGAGCATCAGGTCGAAGTTGAAGCTGTAGTCGCTGGTGCGGTGTTTCGACAAGTCGGCGTACTTCACCGCGTCGATGCCGACGACCTTGGCAATGTTGCGCAGTTCGTCTTCGGCCAGGTCCGGGTTCTTGCTCTTGACCAGGGTGTACGCGCGGTCCTGGGCTTCGGTCAGCAGGTCGATCAGCTTTACCGTGCCGCCGTCGCGGGTCTTGAACGGACGGCCGTCGGCGCCGTTCATGGTGCCGAAGCCCATGTGCTCCATTTCCATCGGGTGGGTCACGAAGCCGGCCAGGCGGGCTACTTCGAACACTTGCTGGAAGTGCAGGGCCTGGCGCTGGTCGACGAAATACAGCACGCGATCGGCCTTGAGCACGCGGTTGCGGTAGCGTACGGCCGCCAAGTCGGTGGTGGCATAGAGGTAGCCCCCATCGGCCTTGACGATGATCACCGGCAGCGGTTCGCCATCGGCGGTCTTGAACTGGTCGAGGAACACGCACTGGGCGCCGTTGCTTTCCACCAGCATGCCCTTGGCCCGAAGATCGTTGACCACATTGACCAGGTCATCGTTGTAGGCGCTTTCGCCCATCACGTCGGCCATGGTCAGCTTGACGTTCAGCAGCTCGTAGATTTTCTGGCAGTGGGACAGGGAGATGTCCTTGAACTTGGTCCACAGCGCCAGGCACTCGGCGTCGCCGGCCTGCAGCTTGACCACCAGGCCACGGGCGCGGTCGGCGAACTCGGGCGACTCGTCGAAGCGTTGCTTGGCGGCGCGGTAGAAGTTTTCCAGGTCCGAGAGCTCGTCGCTGGTGATCGGGTTTTCCTGCAGGTAGGCCATCAGCATGCCGAACTGCGTGCCCCAGTCGCCGACGTGGTTCTGGCGGATCACCGTGTCACCGAGAAACTCCAGCACGCGGGCCACACCGTCGCCAATGATGGTCGAGCGCAGGTGGCCGACGTGCATTTCCTTGGCGAGGTTGGGGGCCGAGAGGTCAACCACGGTGCGCTGCAGCGGGCCGGACTTACGCACGCCGAGACGTGCGTCGGCCAGGGCTGCGTCGAGGCGCGAGGCCAGGGCCTGGGTGTTCTGGAAGAAGTTGATGAAGCCTGGACCGGCGATATCGGCCTTGGTGACGTTTTCGTCGGCCGGCAGCGCGGCGATGATTTTTTCCGCCAGGTCACGAGGCTTCATGCCGGCCGGCTTGGCGAGCATCATCGCGATGTTGCTGGCGAAGTCGCCGTGGGTCTTGTCGCGGGTGTTCTCGACCTGAATCGCCGGCGACAGGCCTTCTGGCAGCACACCTTCAGCGACGAGTTGGGTGATGGCTTGCTGGATGAGCTGGCGAATGGTGTCTTTCATGGTCTTCTCTTTCAACCGCAGGCGCGGCGGCGCTTCGATGCGCTGGTGGAAAAACTGGGCATTATCCGTGGCGCGGGCGAGCTTGCCAACTGTAGCGGGTTGGTTGGGGATGTGTGGTGATTATTCTGGGTGGCCCGGATGTACGCGATCCCCTGTGGGAGCGAGCTTGCTCGCGATAGCGGTCTGGCATTCAATATTCATGCAAGCTGACCCGCCACCATCGCGAGCAAGCTCGCTCCCACAAGGGCTAGATTAGCGATCCATTAATACAAATCCACCGGATCCACATCCAGCGACCAGCGCACCGCCCGCCCGCTGGGCATCTGTTCCAACACCAACAGCCAGGCACTCAGTAACCGATGCAACGGCGCCCGGGCATTGGCCTGCAATAGAAGCTGGGCACGATAGCGTCCGGCCCGCCGCTCCATCGGAGCCGGAACCGGCCCCAAGAGTTCGATGCCGGTGAGGTTTTGTTCGGCCAGCAGCCGTTCCGCCTCACTGCACGCTTCGTCCAGGAAACCTTCCGCCTGCCCCGGTTTGTGAGCCTCGGCGCGCAACAGCGCCAGGTGCGCAAATGGGGGCAACCCGGCGCCACGGCGTTCGCTCAGTGCCTGTTCCGCAAAGGCGAAATAGCCCTGTTCGGTCAGTTGTATCAGCAGCGGATGATCCGCCAGGTGGGTCTGGATGATCACTTTGCCCGGCTCCTCGGCGCGTCCGGCGCGGCCGGCGACCTGGACGATCAACTGCGCCATGCGCTCGCTGGCGCGGAAATCACCGGAGAACAATCCGCCGTCGGCATCCAGGATCGACACCAGCGTGACCCGGGGGAAGTGATGCCCCTTGGCGAGCATTTGCGTGCCCACCAGGATGCATGGCTGACCCTTCTGGATGGTGGCGAACAGATTGTTCATCGCATCTTTTCGCGAAGTGCTGTCGCGATCCACTCGCAGAACGGGATAGTCGGGAAACAAGATCCCCAGCCGTTCTTCGGCGCGCTCGGTACCAGCGCCCACCGGACGCAAGTCGACTTTGCCGCATTGCGGGCAGTTCCTCGGCACGCGTTCGGAATGCCCGCAATGGTGGCAACGCAGCTCACCGTAGCGCTGATGCACGGTCATCCGCGCGTCGCAGCGTTCGCAGCCGGACATCCAGCCACAGTCATGGCACAGCAAGGTCGGGGCAAAACCCCGGCGATTGAGAAAGACCAACACTTGTTGCCCCGCGGCCAGGGTCTGGCCGATGGCTTGCTGCATAGGCCCGGATATGCCGCTGTCCAGCGGACGGCTTTTCACATCCAGGCGCAGGAAGCGCGGTTGCTTGGCGCCGCCGGCCCTTTCGTTGAGGCGCAGCAAGCCGTAGCGACCGGTGTAGGCGTTGTGCAGGCTTTCCAGCGAAGGCGTGGCCGAGCCAAGGACGATGGGAATGTTTTCCTGGCGGGCGCGCACCAGCGCCAGATCGCGCGCGTGGTAGCGCAGGCCTTCCTGCTGTTTATAGGAGCCGTCGTGTTCTTCGTCGATGATGATCAAACCGGGGTTTTTCATCGGTGTGAACAAGGCCGAGCGGGTGCCGATGATGATGTCGGCCTCGCCGTCCCGGGCGGCGAGCCAGGCTTCCAGGCGTTCGCGGTCGTTTACGGCCGAATGCACGAGGGCGATCCGCGCATTGAAGCGCTGTTCGAAGCGCGCCAGGGTCTGGGGGCCGAGGTTGATTTCCGGAATCAGCACCAGCGCCTGCTTGCCGGCTTCCAGGGTCTGGCGGATCAGCTGCAGGTACACCTCGGTCTTGCCGCTGCCGGTGACGCCCGCCAATAGAAAGGCGTGGTAGCTGTCGAAGCCCGCGCGAATCGCTTCGCAAGCGGCCCGTTGCTCGGCGTTGAGCGGAAGTTCCGGCTGGGCCAGCCAGTGCTCATGCCGCGCGCCTGGTAAATGACGACGAACCTCAACCTGGACCAGATCCTTGGCCAGCAGCAGGTCGAGGCTGTCCTTGCTGAGCATCAGTTTGCTCAATAGCTGGTGGGCCACGCCGTGGGGATGTTGGGCCAGGGTCGCCAGGGCTTCGCGCTGGCGCGGTGCGCGGGCGATACGCGGATCGTCCAGCGAGGCGCCCGGTGCCATCGACCAGAACCGCTCCTGGCGCGCTTCGGCCGGCTCGCCTTGGCGCAACAGCACCGGCAGGGCCCAACTCAGAGTGTCCCCCAGGCTGTGCTGATAATACTGGGCGGTCCACAGGCACAGCTTGAACAGCGACGCCGGCAGCGGTGGCGTCGAATCGAGCAAGGCCAGGGCCGGCTTGAGTTTGTCGACCGGCACTTCGCTGTGGTCGGTGACCTCCACCAGGATGCCGATCATTTCCCGCCGGCCGAACGGCACCCGCAGGCGCATGCCCGGCTGCAACTGGGCACGCGGCACTCCGGCCGGGGCGCGGTAATCGAACAGGCGGCGCAGCGGTGATGGCAAGGCGAGGCGCAGGATGGCGTCGGGCACGCGGGGGTCTCGGTAGGCAAACAAGTTCGCAAGGCTGAGCGCTATTCAATGTGGGAGCGAGCTTGCTCGCGATGGCGTCAGTTCTGTCACATTGATGCTGACTGAATCGCCGCTATCGCGAGCAAGCTCGCTCCCACAGGGATTGTGCTTGAGGGCGCGAGCCTAGCAGACGGTTGGTACAAGTTGTAGCTTGCGCGATTAATGTTGTCTGGTAGAATCCGCGGCCTAATTACGTGCGGTATTCAACAATAGTGTTGGGTGGCGGCACGCTAGCCTGAGGAAAACACCATGAAAACCGATATCCATCCAGACTATCCAGTTGTGGCCGTAACCTGCAGCTGCGGCAACAAGTTCGAAACCCGTTCGACCTACGGCAAAGCCCTGGCGATCGACGTTTGCAACGAATGCCACCCGTTCTACACCGGTAAGCAAAAGACTCTGGATACCGGCGGCCGCGTTCAGAAGTTCGCCGATCGTTTCGGTGCTTTCGGCGCGAAGAAAGCCTAAGGCTGATTATCTTGGAAAGTCGTTCCGGCTATTCCAGGCTAATGAAAAAGGCGTCCCTCGTGGGCGCCTTTTTTGTGTCTGCGATTTGGCTTTGTGGCGCCCAGGCCTCCTGCCCCGTGCCGGGCGAGCTGCCTGAAGTGGCTGTGCAGCGCGTGGTGGACGGTGACACGTTGTATCTCCAGGACGGCCGTCGCATTCGCATGATCGGCCTCAACAGCCCGGAGCTGGGCAAGCGCGGACGTGCTGACGAACCGTTCGCCGTGGCGGCGCGCCAGCGACTCGAGGCGCTGGTGGCTGCCAGTGCCGGCCGGGTCAAGGTATCGCCCGGCGAAGATGACCAGGACAACTACGGACGCACGCTCGCCCACGTCTATGACCGTCAGGGCCGCAACCTGGAAGAGCAATTGATTGCCGAGGGGCTGGGCTTCCTGGTGGCGGTCGCGCCCAATGTCGATCTGGTCCAGTGCCAACAGGCGGCTGAGCGCCAGGCACGACAGGCCGGGCTCGGGATATGGAAGAAGTCTCCGGTCACGCGAGCGGAGCAAATCAACGCGGCCGGCTTTGCATTGGTCCGTGGTCGTGTAGACAGCGTGCAGCGCAATCGCGGCGGTATCTGGATAGAAATGCAGGGGGCGGTTGTCTTGCACATCACCCCTGATTTGCAGCGAAACTTTGACGCCTCGATGCTGAAGCGCCTGGAAGGTCGGACGATCGAGGCGCGCGGTTGGGTCATCGATCGCTCCCGGCGCGGGGCGACAAAGCCCGGGCAGGCGCGATGGATGCTGCCGGTGACCGATCCGGCGATGTTGCAGCCGGTACTTTGACAAAAATATTGTAGACATTTTCAGCGTTGATTGTATGCATCAAGCCCTTGTGTTTCGCTGCTCTTGGCCCAAAGTCGTAGGGCAGGGCGCTTGACAGCAGTGACTGGTCAGTCTTGTAGGGACTTTGCGAGGCGCGTATCCTCGGCGGTCCGTCTGTCCAACACAGTAAAAAGCGGAATGCCCACATGTCTGATCTGAAAACTGCCGCTCTCGAATATCACGCTAATCCTCGTCCGGGTAAGCTGAGTGTCGAGCTCACCAAGGCCACCGCTACTGCCCGCGACCTGTCGCTGGCCTACAGCCCCGGCGTAGCCGAACCAGTGCGCGAAATCGCTCGCGACCCTGAACTGGCCTACAAGTACACCGGCAAGGGCAACCTGGTTGCAGTCATTTCCGATGGCACCGCGATTCTCGGCCTAGGTAACCTCGGCCCACTGGCCTCCAAGCCGGTCATGGAAGGCAAGGGTGTTCTGTTCAAGCGTTTCGCTGGCATCGACGTGTTCGACATCGAAGTCGACTCCGAAAGCCCACAGGCCTTCATCGACACCGTCAAGCGCATCTCCATCACCTTCGGTGGCATCAACCTGGAAGACATCAAGGCACCTGAGTGCTTCGAGATCGAGCGCGCCCTGATCGAACAGTGCGACATCCCGGTTTTCCACGATGACCAGCACGGTACCGCGATCGTGACCGCGGCCGGCATGATCAACGCCCTGGAAATCGCTGGCAAAACCCTGCCGGAAGCCAAGATCGTCTGCCTGGGTGCCGGCGCTGCGGCCATCTCCTGCATGAAATTGCTGGTGAGCATGGGTGCCAAGATCGAAAACATCTTCATGGTTGACCGTACCGGTGTGATCCACTCCGGCCGTGACGACCTGAACCAGTACAAGGCCGTGTTCGCCCACGCGACCGACAAGCGCTCCCTGGCGGACGCGCTGGACGGCGCCGACGTGTTCGTCGGCCTGTCGGGCCCGAACCTGCTGAGCGCGGAAAACCTGCTGCGCATGGCGCCGAACCCGATCGTGTTCGCCTGCTCGAACCCGGATCCGGAAATCTCCCCGGAGCTGGCTCACGCAACCCGCAACGACGTGATCATGGCCACCGGCCGTTCGGACTACCCGAACCAGGTCAACAACGTACTGGGCTTCCCGTTCATCTTCCGTGGTGCCCTGGACGTCCGCGCCAAGCGCATCAACGAAGAAATGAAAGTCGCGGCGGCCAACGCCCTGCGTGAACTGGCCAAGCTGCCGGTGCCGCAGGAAGTGTGCGACGCCTACGGCGGCATCAAATTGGAATTCGGTCGTGAGTACATCATCCCGAAACCAATGGACGCGCGCCTGATCACCCTGATCTCCGACGCCGTGGCCAAGGCCGCCATCGAGACGGGTGTTGCAACCCTGCCGTACCCGAAGAACTACCCGCTCAAGAGCGTGGATGACGTGTTCAACGGCTAAGCCGGTGTAGCGCTTCAACAAAAAGCCCCGGCTCGTGTGAGTCGGGGCTTTTTTGTGGCTGCCGGTTTGTGTGACCACCGCAAACCCTTGTGGGAGCGAGCTTGCTCGCGAAAGCGTCAGGCCAGGCAACCCAAAACCTGTGGCGAGGGAGCTTGCTCCCGCTGGGCTGCGAAGCAGGCCCCTGTAGGCCTATAGATAGACCGTATTGCCCGGTTTGCGGCTGCTGCGCAGCCGAGCGGGAGCAAGCTCCCTCGCCACGGGTTTTATGTGCGGTGCAAAAAAGCCCCGCGCTTCTCTCGAAGGCGGGGCTTTTGGGGGACGCTCGGTCAGAACAGATCGATCGGCGCCGCTTCGTCCGCCGGCAGCGGGCTGCCCGGCGCCACGCCGTTACCCAGTTCGTTGACCGAAGGCGGGGTGTCTTCGCTCTTGAACAGCTCGAAGTACGCGCCTGGCGTGCCTGGCGTGGCGGCGCGACCGCTGACCGGGTCGACCCGCAGGCTGAGGATGCCTTCCGGTTCTGGTTGGGTGTGCGGCGGCTTGTCCTTCAGGGCGGCGCCCATGTAGCTCATCCAGATCGGCAGCGCCACGGTGCCGCCGAACTCGCGCCGGCCCAGACTTTCCGGCTGGTCGAAACCGGTCCAGACGGTGGTCACGTAGTCGGCGTTGTAGCCGGAGAACCAGGCGTCCTTGGATTCGTTGGTGGTGCCAGTCTTGCCCGCCAGGTCAGTGCGGCCCAAGGCCAGGGCGCGGCGGCCGGTGCCGAGCTTGATCACGTCCTGCAGCATGCTGTTGAGGATGTAGGTGGTGCGGCCGTCAACGATGCGTTCGGCAATGGCCGGTGCCTGCGGTACGGCAGGGGCGGTGGTGGCTTCGCCACCCGTTGCATTCACCGTAAACGTCTCGGTGGCTGGCGCGGCGACGCCATTGCTGGCCTGATCACCTGCAGGAACCCGTGGCGGGTTGGCGACGAACAATGTGTCGCCGTTGCGGCTTTCGATCTTGTCGATGATGTACGGGGTGATCTTGTAGCCGCCGTTGGCGAATGTGCTCCAGCCGGTGGCAATTTCCATCGGCGTCAGGGTCGCGGTGCCCAGGGCCAGGGACAGGTTGCGTGGCAGGTCCTGCTTGTTGAAGCCGAACTTGCTGATGTAGTCGATGGTGCGATCCACGCCCAGGGCCTGCAACAGGCGGATCGACACCAGGTTGCGGGACTTGTACAGCGCCTCGCGCAGGCGAATCGGCCCGAGGAAGGTATTGGTGTCGTTTTTCGGCCGCCAGACCTTGTCCAGGTATTCGTCGACAAACACGATCGGCGCATCGTTGACCAGGCTGGCGGCGGTGTAGCCGTTATCCAGCGCAGCACTGTAGACGAACGGTTTGAAGCTCGAGCCCGGTTGGCGCTTGGCCTGCAAGGCGCGGTTGTAATTGCTCTGCTCGAAGGCGAAGCCGCCCACCAGCGAACGGATCGCGCCGTCCTGAGGGTCGAGGGAAACCAGCGCGCCCTGGGCCGCCGGGATCTGACTGAATTTGAGAGAGTTGTCCGGCTGACGCTGCACCCGGATCAGGTCGCCGACCTGTGCCACGTCGGCAGGCTGGCGCGGATTGGCGCCCATGCTGTTGGTATTGAGGAACGGACGGGCCCATTTCATGGTGTCCCAGGCCACGTGCTCTTCCGACTCGCCATTGCGCGTCAGTACCTTGATGCCGTCCTTGTCCACCTGGGTGACGATTGCCGGTTCCAGGCTGCTGATGGTGCGCTGCTTGGTCAGCTCCAGGGCCCAGGCTTCCTTGGTCTTGCCTGGCAGGCGCGACTCGGGTCCACGGTAGCCGTGGCGCTGGTCATAAGTCATCAAGCCTTCATGCAGCGCAGTGTTGGCCATTTCCTGCAAATTGCTCGGCACCGTGGTGGTGACGCGGAAACCTTCGGTATAGGCGTCGCTGCCATAGCGCCCGACCATTTCGGCCCGGGCCATCTCGGCGATGTACGGCGCGTTCACTTCCGGTGTCGGCACGTGATAACTGGCGTTCAAGGGTTCGTTGATCGCGGCGGTGTAGTCGGCTTCGCTGATCTTGCCGAGCTTGTACATGCGCCCCAGGATCCAGTCGCGACGTTCCTTGCTGCGCGCCGGGTTGGCCAGCGGGTTGAAGCGCGACGGTGCCTTGGGCAGGCCGGCGATCATCGCCATCTGCGCCAGGCTCACGTCGCGGATCGACTTGCCGTAATACACCTGCGCCGCCGCCTCGATGCCATAGGCGCGGTTACCCAGGTAGATCTTGTTCACGTACAGCTCGAGGATCTCGTCCTTGGTCAGCTGCCGCTCGATCTGCAGGGCCAGGAGAATCTCGGTGGTCTTGCGCGAGAAGCTGCGTTCGCTGGTCAGGAAGAAATTCTTGGCGACCTGCATGGTGATGGTGCTGCCACCGGACTGGATGTGGCCACTCTTGACCAGTTGGCTGGCGGCGCGCATCAGGCTGCCCGGATCGACGCCGTAGTGGTTGGCGAAGTTGTCGTCTTCAGCACTTAGTAACGCATTGATGAAATTGGGCGGAATGTCGGCGAAACGGATCGGAGTGCGGCGCATTTCGCCAAATTCGGCGATCAACTTGTTGTCGCTGCTGTACACCCGCAAAGGAATCTGCAACTGAATACTTCTCAGCGCCTCCACGGACGGCAATCCCGGACTAAGGTAAAGAAACGCACCGCTCAGACCCAGGAGCAGTCCGCAGAAAACGGCGACGATGGACCATCCGAAAAATTTCAGCAGACGAATCAAGGCTTTTGGATATCCAGGCAAAGAATGAAAAAGGCGCCAGGTGCAGGGAAGGACCCGTGCCAGCAACAAAGCGAAAAAAAACGCTGGGCATTATAAGCATTTTTTTTCGTCGGGAACGCCATCCGGACGTCCGTCGGACCGGGGGGATTGAACGCAACGCATATTAGAGAGTCCGTAACCCACGGATAGTCATAGGGAATTGGTAGTGCTGCGACTCTTCAATAAAAAAGCCCATGGGCTTTTGGGCATCGACATCAGTTCAACATCGGTCAAGCTGCTCGAGTTGAGCCGCCAGGGCGACCGATACCGCGTCGAGTCCTATGCGGTAGAACCGCTGCCGGCCAACGCGGTGATCGAGAAGAATATCGCCGAGCTCGAAGGGGTGGGGATGGCGTTGTCGCGGGTGCTCGACAAGGCCCGGACGCCCTTGCGCAACGTGGCGGTCGCTGTCGCGGGGTCGGCGGTCATCACCAAGACCATCGAGATGGACGCCGGGTTGTCAGAAGATGACATGGAAAACCAGCTCAAGATCGAGGCTGACCAGTACATCCCTTACCCATTGGATGAGGTGGCGATCGATTTCGAAGTGGTGGGCGTTTCCCCCCGCAGCGCCGAGCGGGTCGAAGTGCTGCTGGCGGCTTGTCGAAAGGAAAACGTCGAGGTTCGCGAGGCGGCGCTGGGGCTCGCCGGGCTGACGGCTCGCGTGGTCGATGTGGAGGCCTACGCGCTGGAGCGCGCCTTCGGTCTGCTTGCCACGCAACTTGCCGCTTCCCAGGAGCGACTGACCGTGGCGGTGGTCGACATCGGCGCCACCATGACCACGCTCAGTGTGCTGCACAACGGTCGCATCATTTATACCCGTGAACAGTTGTTCGGTGGGCGTCAGCTCACCGAGGAAATCCAGCGCCGCTATGGCCTGACGCCAGAGCAGGCCGGCCTGGCAAAAAAGCAGGGCGGTTTGCCCGACGATTACCTCGGCGAGGTGCTGCAACCGTTTCGCGAAGCGCTGGTGCAGCAGGTGTCGCGTTCGTTGCAGTTTTTCTTCGCCTCGGGTCAGTACAGCGCGGTGGATCACATCCTGCTGGCGGGGGGCACTGCGTCAGTCGCCGGCCTGGACCGGCTGATCGAGCAGCGCCTGGGCACGCCAACCCAGGTTGCCAACCCGTTTACCAACATGGCCCTCAGTAGCAAGGTCAACGCTGGTGCCCTGGCCAGCGATGCGCCGGCGCTGATGATCGCCTGCGGTTTGGCCCTCAGGAGTTTCGACTGATGGCGCGGATCAACCTTCTTCCCTGGCGCGAGGAGCTGCGCGAAGAGCGCCGCAAACGCTTTTTGCTGGCGTTGGTGGGCGCGCTGGTGGGCGCGGTGGGCTTGACCTTGATTGCGGTCCAGTACCTGAACAGTCAGATCGATTATCAGACAGCGCGTAATGGTCACGTCCGTGATCAGATTGCCATTCTGGACGAGCGCATCCAGCAGATCGGCGAACTGAAGACCCGTCGACAGCAACTGCTGGAACGCATGCGCATCATCCAGGACTTGCAGGGCAACCGTGCGGTCAGCGCACGGATTTTCGATCAATTGGCGCGGACCCTGCCGGACGGGGTTTATTTCACCGAAGTGAAAATGGAAGAGGGCATGCTTTCCATCCAAGGTGTCGCGGAGTCCAACAACCGGGTCTCGGACCTGATGCGTAACCTGGACTCGTCAGACCTGTTCGATGCCCCGAGCCTGACGGAGGTCAAGGCTGCTACGGCGGGTCAACCCGACCAGGCCAGCGTCTTCCAACTGACGGTTCGCCAGACCCGTCCTGCCAACGCGGAGGATGGCCAATGAAAGCCGGAGAATGGCTGGACGCGCTACGCAAGATCGATTTCAGCGACCTGGACACCAATAACGTTGGCTCCTGGCCGGCACCGATCAAATGGCTGGCCGGCATACTGCTGGTGCTGCTGGTACTGGGGCTGGGCTATAACTTTGCCTTGAGTGACCTGGAAAGCCAGTTGCAGCAGGTGCGCGAGGAGGAAAACACCCTCAAGGCGCAATTTGCCGGCAAGGCCCACATGGCGGCGAACCTGGAACGCTATACCGAACAGATGAAGCAGATGGAAACCTCTTTCGGCGTGCTGCTGCGGCAACTGCCCAGCGATACCGAGGTGCCGGGCCTGTTGGAGGATATTACTCGCACCGGCCTGGGCAGCGGCCTGGAGTTTGAAGAGATCAAGCTGCTGCCGGAGGCCTCCCAGCCGTTCTACATCGAATTGCCCATCCAGATCACCGTGACGGGCGGCTATCACGACCTGGCAACGTTCGTCAGCGGCGTTGCTGGGCTGCCCCGCATTGTCACGCTGCATGATTTCGAAATCGCACCCGTGGAGCCCGGCGCGGGTGCGAAGCTGCGCATGAGCATCCAGGCCAAGACCTACCGGTACAACGAGCAGGAGGCGCAGCCATGAGGGCGGTCTACTGCGTTGGCCTGCTGATCGGGCTGCTTGCGCTGGCGGGTTGCAACAGCGACGACGGTTTCAGCGATCTGGATGCCTACATGAACGAAGTGCGCCTGCGTCCGCCCGGCAAGATTGAGCCCACGCCGACCTTCAGGCCCGCCGAAACCTTCACCTACAGCGCCGCCAATCTGCGCAGCCCGTTTTCTGCGCAGGTCCGCATGGAGCAGGCCGAGCGGCAAAAGGGCTCGCGCAATGTCAAGCCCGATCCCAACCGGACGAAGCAGTATCTGGAAGGCTTCAATATCGAGCAGTTTGAAATGGTCGGCACGATCTCCAACGCCAGTGGCTCGTTTGCGCTCCTGCGGGGTGCGGGAGGGGTGCATCGACTGAAGGTCGGTGACTACCTGGGGCGCAACGATGGGCGGATTGTCGCTATCAGCGCCACCCAAGTCGATGTGGTCGAAATCGTTCCCGATGGCCAAGGCGCCTGGCTGGAGCGGCCGCGGACCATTACTTTGAAAGAGCACTCATAGTGGAAATCGAACAATGAACAGGATTTTTTCAGCCCTCGGTATTTCGCTATGGATAGCGCTGTTGTCGCCGATGGTTTCTGCGGCTGGCCTGAAGACGCTGGATGTGGCGGCGTTGCCGGGGGATCGTGTCGAGTTGAAGCTCTCCTTCGACGGACCGCCGCCGACGCCCCGGGGCTACACCACCGAGCAACCGGCCCGTATCGCCTTGGACCTGCCCGGCGTGACCAATCGGTTGGCCAGCAAGAGCCATGACCTTGGCGGGGGCAATGCGCGCAGTGCCACCGTGGTCGAGGCGGGAGACCGGGCCCGGCTGATTATCGGCCTTACGCAACTGGCGCCGTACGAGACCCGGATCGAAGGCAATAACCTGTTCGTAGTGGTTGGCAAGGGAAGCGCCCACCAGGCCGCCGCACAGGCTCCGCGTCCGACGGTTGCCAGCGCTGCACCTGCAAGGGCCGCGGCGCCGGCAGGCAAGGCGATCCGAGGCGTGGACTTCCAGCGCGGCACCCAGGGCGAAGGCAACGTGGTGATCGACTTGTCCGATCCTTCCATCGCTCCGGACATCCAGGAGCGCGAAGGCAAGATCATCCTCAATTTCCCCAGGACCCAATTGCCCGAACCATTGCGAGTACGCCTGGACGTCAAGGACTTCGCCACCCCGGTGCAGTTCGTCAATGCCAGTGCCGGTTCCGACCGCGCCACCATCAGCATCGAACCCAGCGGCACCTTCGATTACTCCACCTACCAGACAGACAACAAGCTGACCGTCAGTGTCCGGCCCATGACGGTCGAAGACCTGCAGAAACGCAACAGCGACCGCGCCGCCTACAGCGGCGAAAAGTTATCGCTGAGTTTCCAGGACATCGAAGTGCGCTCGGTGCTGCAGTTGATCGCCGACTTCACCAACCTGAACC
This sequence comes from Pseudomonas brassicacearum subsp. neoaurantiaca, assembly GCF_013608025.1. Classification (GTDB taxonomy): domain Bacteria; phylum Pseudomonadota; class Gammaproteobacteria; order Pseudomonadales; family Pseudomonadaceae; genus Aquipseudomonas. Next base: position 129,906 of record NZ_VDLV01000064.1, read on the forward strand.
TGGTGGCCAGCGACACCGTGCAAGGCGGCATTACCCTGCGGTTGCAGAACGTGCCGTGGGACCAGGCACTGGATCTCGTGCTCAAGACCAAGGGGCTCGACAAGCGCAAGGTCGGCAATGTGCTGCTGGTGGCCCCGGCGGATGAAATCGCGGCACGCGAACGCCAGGAGCTGGAGTCCCAGAAACAGATCGCTGATCTGGCACCGCTGCGGCGCGAGCTGTTGCAGGTCAACTATGCCAAGGCGGCCGACATCGCCAAGCTGTTTCAGTCGGTCACCAGTGCCGAGGCGAAAGCCGATGAGCGCGGCACCATCACGGTCGATGAACGCACCAACAACATCATTGCCTACCAGACCCAGGACCGGCTCGACGAGTTGCGCCGAATCGTGGCGCAACTGGATATTCCGGTGCGCCAGGTGATGATCGAGGCGCGGATCGTCGAGGCCAACGTCGATTACGACAAGAGCCTGGGCGTGCGCTGGGGAGGCTCGGTGCAGAACAAGGGCAACTGGAACTCTTCCGGTGTCACCACGGGCGATTCCACCACCATCGGCACGCCGGGCAGTACCAGCACCAACCAGCCGTTCGTCGACCTCGGCGCGTCGGGCAACACCTCCGGGATCGGCATCGCCTTCATCACTGACAACGTGCTGTTGGACCTGGAACTGACGGCCATGGAAAAAACCGGCAACGGGGAAATTGTTTCCCAGCCCAAGGTGGTGACCTCCGACAAGGAGACCGCGAAGATCCTCAAGGGCACGGAGATTCCCTATCAGGAAGCCAGCTCCAGCGGCGCCACCTCGGTGTCGTTCAAGGAGGCCTCGCTGTCGCTGGAAGTCACGCCGCAGATCACGCCGGACAACCGCATCATCATGGAGGTCAAGGTCACCAAGGATGAGCCGGATTACCTGAACAAGGTGCAGGAGGTTCCGCCAATCAAGAAGAACGAAGTCAATGCCAAGGTACTGGTCAACGATGGCGAGACCATTGTGATTGGCGGCGTTTTCTCAAATACTCAGAGCAAAGTTGTAGATAAGGTGCCATTTCTTGGCGATGTGCCGTATCTTGGCCGCCTTTTCCGGCGTGATGTGGTTTCGGAGAAAAAATCCGAGCTGCTGGTGTTTCTCACTCCGCGTATCATGAACAACCAGGCGATTGCTGTGAGTCGTTGATTCTGTGCGAAATTTGATTCTTGTTGGGCCGATGGGGGCTGGAAAAAGCACCATCGGTCGTTTGCTGGCCAAAGAGCTGCGCCTGCCTTTCAAAGATTCCGACAAGGAAATTGAATTGCGCACGGGCGCCAATATCCCATGGATCTTCGATAAGGAAGGCGAGCCCGGTTTCCGGGACCGTGAGCAGGCGATGATCGCCGAGCTGTGCGGTTTCGAGGGCGTGGTGTTGGCCACTGGCGGTGGCGCGGTGATGCGCGAAGCCAATCGTCGGGCGCTGCATGCCGGCGGACGAGTGGTTTACTTGCATGCGTCCGTCGAACAGCAGGTAGGGCGCACTGCCCGTGATCGCAACCGGCCTTTGCTACGTACTGCCGATCCGGCCAAGACCTTGCGCGACCTGCTGGAGCTGCGTGACCCGCTGTATCGGGAAATCGCCGACCTGGTCATCGAAACCGACGAGCGGCCGCCACGGATGGTGGTGCTGGAAATTCTCGATCGCCTGCAACAGCTGCCTCCCCGTTAATGCTTGGCGCGAAATGCGCTATCCTCGGCGTCCCGCCTTGGCTCGTCCGGGGCGTGGCCGATGGCCATTAACTGGCGCCACGGCAGGCACCGTTGACTTTCGTTAATAGCAGGCAGGACGCCTGATTTCATCTTCACTGTGGGGACACATGCAGACACTTAAGGTCGACCTGGGCGAGCGCAGCTACCCGATTCACATTGGCGAAGGCTTGCTGGACCAGCCTGAACTGCTGACACCGCACATCGCCGGGCGGCAAGTCGCGATTATCTCCAACGAAACCGTCGCCCCTTTGTATCTGGAACGCCTGGCTCGCAGCCTGTCGGCCTATTCGGTCATTTCCGTGGTGTTGCCGGACGGCGAGGCCTTCAAGAACTGGGAAACCCTGCAACTGATTTTCGACGGTCTGCTGACTGCACGGCATGATCGCCGCACCACCGTGGTCGCCCTGGGCGGCGGCGTGATCGGCGACATGGCCGGTTTTGCCGCGGCTTGCTATCAGCGCGGTGTCGATTTCATCCAGATCCCCACCACGTTGCTGTCCCAGGTCGACTCGTCGGTGGGTGGCAAGACCGGCATCAATCATCCGCTGGGCAAGAACATGGTGGGCGCGTTCTACCAGCCCAACGTCGTGTTGATCGACACCGCAACGCTGAAGACGCTGCCGGCCCGTGAATTGTCCGCAGGCTTGGCCGAGGTCATCAAGTACGGGCTGATCTGCGACGAGCCGTTCCTGGGCTGGCTCGAAGAAAATGTCGACCGCTTGCGTGCGCTGGACCAGACCGCCCTGACCTATGCCATCGAGCGCTCCTGTGCGGCCAAGGCTGCCGTGGTGGGTGCCGATGAGCGCGAATCTGGCGTGCGTGCCACGCTCAACCTGGGCCACACCTTCGGCCACGCCATCGAAACCCACATGGGCTATGGCGTCTGGTTGCATGGCGAGGCAGTTGCCGCGGGCACGGTCATGGCCTTGGAAATGTCCGCGCGCCTGGGGTGGATCAGCGAGCTGGAGCGCGATCGTGGGATCCGCCTGTTCCAGCAGGCCGGGCTGCCGGTCGTTCCGCCCGAGGAAATGAGCGAGGCGGATTTCCTTGAACACATGGCAATCGACAAGAAAGTGATCGACGGTCGTCTGCGTCTGGTGCTGCTGCGCCACATGGGCGAAGCGGTAGTGACCGACGATTATCCGAAAGAGGTTCTACAGGCCACGCTGGGAGCGGACTACCGCGCCCTGGCTCAGCTTAAAGGTTAATGAGATTCCGATGACTAGTTTGCATGCCGACGAGGCTTTCCTCGGCCATTTTCAGTTGAGTCATGACCCTTTTGCTCCACGGGTCCCGGGCTTCAAATTCTTTCCCGCCCAGCGCAAGCCGGTACTGGGCCAGTTGCATCACCTTGCGCGCTACAGCCAATTGCTGTTGGTCGTCACCGGCCCCCAGGGCAGTGGCAAGACGTTGTTGCGTCAGGCCTTGGTGGCCAGTACCAACAAACAGTCCGTGCAAAGCGTGGTGGTGTCGGCCCGTGGCGCTGGCGACGCAGCCGGCGTGTTGCGTCAGGTCGCCCAGGCGCTGAATGTCGCCCAGGCGGAGATCGGTGCGATCCTCGACCAGATCGTCCAGTTGGCTTTGACCGGGCAGGAAGTCTATCTGCTGGTGGACGATGCCGAGCAGCTCGACGAATCAGCCCTGGAAGCCCTGCTGGCACTGGCTGCCGGCGCGCCGGAAGGCCGTCCCCACGTGTTCCTGTTCGGGGAGTCGTCGCTGATCGCCGAGCTGGACCAACTGAACCTTGAGGAAGAGCGCTTCCACGTCATCGAACTGGCGCCCTACACCGAGGAAGAAACCCGTGAATACCTGGCCCAGCGTCTCGAGGGCGCCGGCCGGGGTATCGAACTTTTCACTGCAGATCAGATCTCTGAGATTCACGAAAGCTCTGACGGTTGGCCTGGCAACATCAACCAGGTGGCCCGAGATGCTCTGATCGAAATCATGATCGCCAGCCGCTCAGCGGTGAAGCGTCCAAGTATGGGGTTCAACATGCCGAAGAAACACGTATTGGCGATTTCCGCCGTGGTCGTGGTCGCGGTCGCCGCTGCCTGGCTGATGCCGGGTCGCAACAAGGCACCGACCACCGGCGCACCTGCCAACGAACAGGCACAGTTGCCTCTCGGTCAGGGTACGCCGCAACCCAACGGCGGCGCCCCGGCGGTGGAATTTGCGGGTAATACCCAACCGATGCCGCTGCCACTGGTCGGCAACTCGCAACCGGTCATGCGCGGTCCGTTGGCCGAAGCCGCAGGTGGCATCACCGAGGGTGACGACGGTGCGCCGCCGCCGATCGAAGACAGCAGCGACGTGCCACCTACGGTGACCACCACTTCGCCTCCCGCGGGCGTACCGGCCGGTCCTGCGCCGACACCAGCTCCGGCCGCCAAGCCGACCCCGGCGCCGACTCAAATCGCTACCGCCAAGCCCGTCCCGGTTCCAGCGCCTGCGGCCAAGCCGGCGGCACCCGCACCGGCGGCCAAGCCTGCTGCGGCTCCAGCCAAGGCCGCTGGCGGCAGCTGGTACGCCGGCCAGGCACCTGGCAACTACGTGGTGCAGATCCTCGGCACCAGCTCCGAAACCGCTGCGCAGAACTTCGTCAAGGAGCAGGGCGGCGAGTACCGTTATTTCAAGAAAGTGCTCAACGGCAAGCCACTTTACGTCATCACTTATGGCAGCTTTGCCAACCGTGACGCAGCCGTTTCCGCTATCAAGGCCTTGCCAGCGAAGGTTCAGGCTGGTAAACCTTGGCCTCGCACTGTCGCCAGCGTCCAACAGGAACTGGCTGCAACTCGCTGATGATTCGGCGGCCTTACCCAGGCCGCCTCTCCCGGCAACCTCAACATTTCCGCAAGAGCGGGCGACCTTTCAGGCCGCGCGCCTTGTGGTGTCTGCGTCACAGTAGCGTTTGAGTCGTAGCGGTCGAACCCAAAAAAGTTTTGACTAGCACAGCATATAGCTTTAAACCTTTCACAAATGCGACATGGATTTGCGACAGTTCGTCGTCAAATTTGTGAGCCTCTGTGTCGGTGTGTACAATGACCTCCCTTTTGCCCCCGCAAAGCTGGCGTACGTTCGGCGCGGAACGCAACTGGTTGAATTGAAAAGAAATTTGCCTCGATAAGAGGCAGCCTGGTGAGAAAGTGTCTATGAAAGCAGGTCTGTACCAACCAGATGAATTCAAGGATAACTGCGGTTTCGGCCTGATAGCCCATATGCAGGGCGAGCCCAGTCATACCCTTTTGCAAACGGCCATTGAGGCCCTGACCTGCATGACCCACCGTGGTGGGATCAACGCCGACGGCAAGACCGGTGACGGTTGTGGCTTGCTGATTCAAAAGCCGGACGAGTTCCTGCGTGCCATCGCCCAGGAAACGTTTGGCGTGACCCTGCCCAAGCAATACGCCGTGGGCATGGTGTTCTTCAATCAGGACCCGGTTAAGGCGCAAGCGGCTCGCGAAAACATGAACCGCGAGATCCTGGCCGCTGGCCTGCAACTGGTCGGCTGGCGCAAAGTGCCGATCGACACCAGCGTCCTCGGCCGCCTGGCCCTTGAGCGCCTGCCGCTGATCGAGCAGGTGTTCATCGCCGGCGAAGGCCTGAGCGACCAGGAAATGTCGATCAAGCTGTTCAGCTCCCGTCGTCGTTCGTCCGTGGCCAACGCCGCCGACACCGACCACTACATCTGCAGCTTTTCCCACAAGACCATCATTTATAAAGGCCTGATGATGCCGGCGGACCTCACCGCCTTCTATCCAGACCTGAGCGACGAGCGCCTGAAAACCGCGATCTGCGTGTTCCATCAGCGCTTCTCCACCAACACCCTGCCGAAATGGCCGCTGGCCCAGCCATTCCGCTTCCTCGCCCACAACGGCGAGATCAACACCATTACCGGCAACCGCAATTGGGCCCTGGCCCGTCGCACCAAGTTCGCCAACGATTTGATGCCGGACCTCGAAGAGCTTGGCCCACTGGTCAACCGCGTCGGTTCGGACTCTTCGAGCATGGACAACATGCTCGAGCTGATGGTGACCGGCGGCATCGACCTGTTCCGTGGTGTACGCATGCTCGTTCCGCCGGCCTGGCAGAACGTCGAGACCATGGACCCGGACCTGCGCGCCTTCTACGAATACAATTCCATGCACATGGAACCGTGGGACGGCCCGGCCGGTATCGTCATGACCGACGGTCGCTACGCAGTGTGCCTGCTCGACCGTAACGGCCTGCGCCCGGCGCGCTGGGTCACCACCACCAACGGGTTCATCACCCTCGCGTCGGAAATCGGTGTCTGGAACTACCAGCCCCAGGACGTCATCGCCAAGGGTCGCGTAGGTCCGGGGCAGATCTTTGCCGTGGACACCGAGACCGGGCAGATCCTCGACACCGACGCCATCGACAACCGTCTCAAGTCCCGTCATCCGTACAAGCAATGGCTGCGCAAGAATGCCCTGCGCATCCAGGCGACCATGGAAGACAACGACCACGGTTCGGCCTTCTACGACGTCGACCAACTCAAGCAGTACATGAAGATGTACCAGGTGACGTTCGAAGAACGTGACCAGGTCCTGCGTCCGCTGGGCGAGCAGGGCTACGAAGCGGTCGGCTCCATGGGCGATGACACGCCGATGGCCGTGCTGTCGCAGCGCGTGCGCACGCCGTACGACTACTTCCGCCAGCAGTTCGCCCAGGTGACCAACCCACCGATCGACCCGCTGCGCGAAGCGATCGTAATGTCCCTGGAGATCTGCCTGGGCGCCGAGCGCAACATTTTCCAGGAGTCGCCGGAACACGCCTCGCGGGTGATCCTCAGCTCGCCGGTCATTTCCCCGGCCAAGTGGCGCTCGCTGACCAACCTCGACCGCCCCGGCTTCGAACGTCAGGTCATCGACCTCAACTACGACGAAAGCGTCGGCCTGGAAGCGGCGATCCGCAACGTCGCCGATCAGGCTGAAGAAGCCGCGCGCGCCGGGCGTACCCAGATCGTGCTGACCGACCGTCACATCGCGCCGGGCAAGCTGCCGATCCACGCTTCGCTGGCCACCGGTGCGGTGCACCATCGCCTGACCGAAAAAGGCCTGCGCTGCGATTCCAACATCCTGGTGGAAACCGCCACCGCACGCGATCCGCACCACTTTGCGGTGCTGATCGGCTTCGGCGCCTCGGCGGTCTATCCGTTCCTGGCCTACGAAGTGCTGGGCGACCTGATCCGTACCGGTGAAGTGCTGGGCGACCTCTACGAGGTGTTCAAGAACTACCGCAAGGGCATCACCAAGGGCCTGCTCAAGATTCTGTCGAAGATGGGTATCTCGACTATCGCCTCGTACCGTGGCGCGCAACTGTTCGAGGCCATCGGCCTGTCCGAAGAAGTCTGCGAACTGAGCTTCCGTGGCGTGCCGAGCCGCATCAAGGGTGCGCGTTTTGTCGATATCGAAGCCGAGCAGAAAGCCCTCGCCGCCGAAGCCTGGAGCCCGCGCAAGCCGATCCAGCAAGGCGGCCTGCTGAAGTTCGTCCATGGCGGCGAATATCACGCTTACAACCCGGACGTGGTCAACACCTTGCAAGCCGCTGTGCAGCAGGGCGACTACAGCAAATTCAAGGAATACACCTCGCTGGTGGACAACCGTCCGGTGTCGATGATCCGCGACCTGCTCAAGGTCAAGACCCTCGACACGCCGCTGGACATCAGTGAAGTGGAACCGCTGGAATCGGTGCTCAAGCGCTTCGATTCGGCTGGTATTTCCCTCGGTGCGTTGTCCCCGGAGGCCCACGAAGCCCTGGCCGAAGCCATGAACCGCCTCGGTGCGCGTTCCAACTCCGGTGAAGGCGGCGAAGACCCGGCGCGCTACGGCACCATCAAGAGCTCGAAAATCAAGCAGGTGGCGACCGGCCGCTTCGGTGTGACGCCGGAGTACCTGGTTAACGCCGAAGTGCTGCAGATCAAGGTGGCCCAGGGCGCCAAGCCCGGCGAAGGCGGCCAACTGCCTGGCGGCAAGGTCAACGGCCTGATCGCCAAGCTGCGTTACGCGGTGCCTGGCGTGACTCTGATCTCGCCGCCGCCGCACCACGACATTTATTCGATCGAAGACTTGTCGCAATTGATCTTCGACCTCAAGCAGGTGAACCCGAAGGCGCTGGTCTCGGTGAAACTGGTGGCGGAAGCCGGCGTCGGCACCATTGCCGCCGGCGTGGCGAAAGCCTATGCCGACCTGATCACCATCTCCGGCTACGACGGCGGCACCGGTGCCTCGCCGCTGACCTCGATCAAATACGCTGGCGCGCCATGGGAACTGGGCTTGGCGGAAACTCACCAGACCCTGCGCGGCAACGATTTGCGCGGCAAGGTCCGGGTGCAGACCGACGGTGGCCTGAAGACCGGCCTCGACGTGATCAAGGCCGCCATCCTCGGCGCCGAGAGCTTCGGCTTCGGCACCGCGCCGATGATCGCCCTGGGCTGCAAGTACCTGCGCATCTGCCACCTGAACAACTGCGCCACCGGCGTGGCGACCCAGAACGACAAGCTGCGCAAGGACCACTACATCGGTACCGTCGACATGGTGGTGAATTTCTTCACCTACGTGGCCGAGGAAACCCGTGAGTGGCTGGCGAAGCTGGGCGTGCGCTCCCTTGAAGAGCTGATCGGCCGTACCGATCTGCTGGACGTGATCGAAGGCCAGACCGCCAAGCAACATCACCTGGACCTGACGCCGTTGCTGGGCAGCGATCTGATTCCCGCCGACAAGCCTCAGTTCTGCCAGGTCGACCGCAACCCGCCGTTCGACAAGGGTGAGCTGGCCGAGAAGATGGTCGACATGGCCGCTGCGGCGATCAACGACCTGAGCGGTGCGGAGTTCGAACTGGACATCTGCAACTGCGACCGCTCCATCGGTGCGCGGATCTCCGGCGAAATCGCTCGCAAGCACGGCAACCAGGGCATGGCCAACGCGCCGGTCACCTTCCGCTTCAAGGGCACTGCGGGCCAGAGCTTTGGCGTCTGGAACGCCGGCGGCCTGAACATGTACTTGGAAGGCGACGCGAACGACTACGTAGGCAAGGGCATGACCGGCGGCAAACTGGTCATCGTTCCGCCCAAGGGCAGCGTCTACAAGACCCAGGACAGTGCAATCATCGGCAACACCTGCCTCTACGGCGCCACCGGCGGCAAGCTGTTCGCCGCCGGCACCGCGGGCGAGCGTTTTGCCGTGCGCAACTCCGGCGCCCACACTGTGGTGGAAGGCACCGGCGATCACTGCTGCGAGTACATGACCGGTGGTTTTGTCTGCGTGTTGGGCAAGACCGGCTACAACTTTGGCTCTGGCATGACTGGCGGTTTCGCCTACGTGCTTGACCAGGACAACACTTTCGTTGACCGGGTCAACCACGAACTGGTGGAAATCCAGCGGATCAGCGGCGAGGCGATGGAAGCCTACCGCAGCCACCTGCAACGCGTGCTGAACGAGTACGTCGAGGAAACCGACAGCGAGTGGGGTCGTGAACTCGCCGAGAACCTCGATGACTACGTGCGTCGTTTCTGGCTGGTCAAGCCCAAGGCTGCCAACCTGAAGTCGTTGCTTTCCAGCACCCGTGCCAACCCGCAGTGATATGCGCCTGAAGAGTTTGATGAGGTTTTAACAATGGCTGAACGTCTGAATAACGACTTCCAGTTCATCGATGTCGGGCGCAAGGATCCGAAGAAGAAACTGTTGCGTCAACGCAAGAAAGAGTTCGTGGAAATCTACGAGCCTTTCAAACCCCAGCAGTCGGCCGACCAGGCCCACCGCTGCCTGGGCTGTGGTAACCCGTACTGCGAATGGAAGTGCCCGGTGCACAACTTCATTCCCAACTGGCTGAAGCTGGTGGCCGAGGGCAACATCCTCCAGGCCGCCGAACTGTCCCACCAGACCAATACCCTGCCGGAAGTCTGCGGCCGGGTGTGTCCGCAGGATCGCCTGTGTGAAGGTGCTTGCACCCTCAACGACGGTTTCGGCGCGGTCACGATTGGTTCTGTGGAGAAATACATCACCGACACCGCGTTCGCCATGGGCTGGCGCCCGGACATGTCCAAGGTCAAGCCGACCGGCAAGCGCGTGGCGATCATCGGCGCGGGCCCGGCGGGGCTGGGCTGCGCCGACGTGTTGGTACGTGGCGGCGTGACGCCGGTGGTGTTCGACAAGAACCCGGAAATCGGTGGCCTGCTGACCTTTGGCATCCCCGAGTTCAAGCTGGAAAAGACCGTGCTGAGCAATCGTCGCGAAGTCTTCACCGGCATGGGCATCGAGTTCCGCCTGAACACCGAGGTGGGCAAGGACGTGACCATGGAGCAACTGCTCGAAGAATACGATGCGGTCTTCATGGGCATGGGCACCTACACTTACATGAAGGGCGGCTTTGCCGGCGAGGACCTGCCGGGCGTGTACGACGCGCTGGACTTCCTGATCGCCAACGTCAACCGCAACCTGGGCTTTGAAAAGTCGCCGGAAGATTTCGTCGACATGAAAGGCAAGAAGGTCGTGGTGCTCGGCGGTGGCGACACGGCGATGGACTGCAATCGCACGTCGATTCGCCAGGGCGCCAAGTCGGTAACCTGCGCCTACCGTCGTGACGAAGCGAACATGCCCGGCTCGCGCAAAGAGGTGAAGAACGCCAAGGAAGAAGGCGTGAAGTTCCTCTACAACCGCCAGCCGATCGCCATCGTCGGTGAAGACAAGGTCGAAGGCGTGAAGGTGGTCGAGACCCGTCTCGGCGAACCGGACGCCCGCGGCCGCCGCAGCCCCGAGCCGATCCCGGGCTCCGAAGAGATCATCCCGGCCGATGCCGTGGTCATCGCCTTCGGCTTCCGCCCGAGCCCGGCGCCGTGGTTCGAGCAGTTCAGCATCCAGACCGACAGCCAGGGCCGCGTCGTAGCCCCGGAACAGGGCCAGTACAAACACCAGACCAGCAACCCGAAGATCTTCGCCGGTGGCGACATGGTCCGCGGTTCCGACCTGGTGGTGACGGCGATCTTCGAAGGCCGCAATGCGGCGGAAGGGATCCTGGATTACCTGCAAGTCTGATCACTTTCCATAGCTGGAATGCGATCAAAATGTGGGAGCGAGCTTGCTCGCGATAGCGGTGGATCAGTCGACGAAGATGTTGAATGTGACGCCCTCATCGCGAGCAAGCTCGCTCCCACAGGTGTCATGTGGTGTTGCGAAAATTGCCTGGCACCGCGACAAATTGCCCCGATAGATAAAAGGCACGGCTCTTGCCGTGCCTTTTGCGTCGCGCTCTGAGAAAATGCCCGCACTTTTTTTCCGGATGCCGACATGACTGCCCTGAAGAACGACCGTTTCCTTCGCGCCCTGCTCAAGCAACCTGTAGACGTCACCCCGGTATGGATGATGCGCCAGGCCGGTCGCTATCTGCCGGAGTACCGCGCCAGCCGCGCCAAGGCCGGTGACTTCATGAGCCTGTGCATGAACCCGCAGTTCGCCTGCGAAGTCACGATGCAGCCGCTGGACCGCTATCCGCAACTGGACGCGGCGATCCTGTTCTCCGACATCCTCACCATTCCCGACGCCATGGGCCAAGGCCTGTACTTCGAGACCGGCGAAGGTCCGCGTTTCAAGAAAGTCGTCAGCACCCTGGCCGACATCGAGGCGCTGCCGATTCCCGATCCGCAGAAGGACCTGGGCTACGTCATGGACGCGGTCAGCACCATCCGCCGTGAACTCAACGGTCGCGTGCCGCTGATCGGTTTTTCCGGCAGTCCGTGGACACTCGCGACCTACATGGTCGAAGGCGGCTCGTCGAAGGACTTCCGCAAGACCAAGGCGATGCTCTACGACAATCCGCAAGCCATGCATCTGTTGCTGGACAAGCTGGCCCAGTCGGTGACGTCCTATCTTAACGGCCAGATCCTGGCCGGTGCGCAAGCGGTGCAGATCTTCGATACCTGGGGCGGCAACCTGTCGGCGGCGGCCTACCAGGAGTTCTCCCTGGCCTACATGCGCAAGATCGTCAGCGGCCTGATCCGCGAACACGAAGGTCGCCAAGTGCCGGTGATCCTGTTCACCAAGAACGGCGGCCTGTGGCTGGAAAGTATCGCCGATGCCGGCGCCGACGCCCTGGGCCTGGACTGGACTTGCGACATCGGCAACGCTCGCGAGCGCGTCGGTCACAAGGTTGCGTTGCAAGGCAACATGGACCCAACCGTGCTTTACGCCAAGCCCGAAGCCATCCGCGCTGAAGTCGGACGCATCCTTGCCAGTTATGGCAAGGGCAGTGGTCATGTATTCAACCTTGGCCATGGCATCACCCCTGAAGTCGACCCGGAACACGCCGGTGCTTTCCTGCGAGCGGTGCATGAGTTGTCGGCGCAATACCACCTCTGATTGCAGCCCTGTCACCCAGCCTGTCCGGACCCGTGCCGGACAGGCTTTTTTATGTCCGCTTGTTTAACGATCCGACCATAAATCCAGTCGGTCGTTATACCTGGCGCGTTAAATTGTGTTTGTTTGTCTTTTTTCGGTAACGAGTTCTATTCGTAAGAAAATTCTCAAGTTATGTAGGGGGAATTCATTCCAAGATGATTCCTTCTATGTTGAGAGATTTGTCCTACATATTAAGGTTTTAGCTTCCTATAAGGTTCCGGGCACTTGCAAGGGTGGGCGCTGAGCAGTCTGGCGCACCTTTCGAGAGGACGGTGATACGTCTTTCATTTTTGATGACTGGTCGGAAATTATATGAAAAAGAACTTCGATAAGAGCAATGTGTTAACGGGGTGTGCATCCTCATTAGTTCTGTTGTCGGCCATGGCGGCATCCCAAGGTGTGCTGGCCCATGGTTATGTCGACGTACCACCTTCTCGCGCACTGTTGTGCCAGAAAGGCGTCAATCTGAACTGCGGCGGCGCGCAATACGAGCCGCAGAGTACCGGCGAAACCTTCAAGGGCTTCCCGAATGGAGCGGGTGGTGCGCCGCTGCAGGGGCCTATCGATGGCAAAATCGCCAGCGGCGGCAATGCCCGGTTTTCTGCCCTGGACGCGCAATCGGCTTCGCGCTGGCATCTGACTGAAATCAGAGACCGCAACATTACCTTTCAATGGCACTACTCCGCCGCGCACCCGGCGACCAAACACGAATATTTCATTACCCGCGACGGTTGGAACCCGAACGAAGTGCTCAAGCGTGCCTCGTTCGACAGCACACCGTTCTGCACGGTAGATGGCGGTAATCAACTTCCGGTAAGCGGTGCCCCGCACAATTGCGTCATTCCCGACAGCAAGACGGGCCATCACGTCATTCTGGGGATCTGGACGGTCGGCGATACCGATGCCGCATTTTACAACCCGATCGATGTAAACATTCTCGCCGAAGCCGCATTGCCGGGCGGCTGGTCGCCGGTGGGCAGCATTACGCCATCGACCCAGTTGCGGGCAGGTGACAAGGTCAAGGCCCGAGCATTCGCTGCCACCGGTGAAAATACCGAGTACAGCGTAGAGATCGGCATCGACAACGCCGAGGAAGGCCTGGCTGAAAACTGGTCGTTCAAACTGGCCGAAGCCATCAACAACGCCCATCCGCTGATTCGTGCCGGGGTTCGTGACGCAGACGGCAATATCACGCCGGTCAAAGGCACCAACGGTCTGTATGCCCAGAAAGAAAGCGGTGTGACCCGCTATGAAGTGCAGCTGGATATGCAGGAAGACGTCGGCGCCAGCATGGAAATTTCCTCCCTGCAGCCAGAGTACGCACTCGACAAAGGTCAAGTCAGCATGGCGTTCACCGCGCAGACGAACCGCCGGATGAACCTCGAAGCCACCTTGTTCGATGAGAAGAACAAGCAGGTTGGCGTCGTAAGCCAGACCGTGGGTGAAGGTAGCACAGGTCTGAACCTGGAGGTGCGTAGCGCTCCAGGCGCTCACACCCTGACGCTGGTAGGAACCACCGAAGACGGGCGAACCTCCCGCCAGGATACCAAGTCGGTCACCCTGACCGGCGAAGACGCGGGTATCGAGTACGACTTCGTGTTCCCCGAAGGTATCAGCGGCTACACCGCCGGCACGAAAGTGCTGCAGCCCAAGACTGACGAAGTCTTCGAATGCAAGCCGTTTCCCGAATCCGGTTTCTGCAAGCAGTACAGCCCGTCGGCAAACGGTTTCGAACCGGGTGTCGGTGCGTCGTGGCAAAGCGCCTGGAACAAGCTGTAAGTCCTGACAGGCACGGCCCCAGGCGATCGCACGGATTACCTGGGGCCTTCAGACGAGAACACAGTGATGTCTATCCCTTACTCCAGACGACGGGTGCTGCTGCACTGGCTGTCGGCTGTCATTATTTTATGGGCGTTGATGTCCGGTTTTTATGTGGCGTTCAACTCGGTATCAGCTACGACCCAACAGTGGGTCGGCTCACTCAATGTGTCGCTGACCACGCTGTTAATTCCGTTTTTTGTCTGGCGGACCTGGCTGTTTGTCTGCGAGCTGGAGCCCCGTGGGGCGAGGCTTTCATTGAACAAGCGGCTGGCCTTGGCGGTACATGCGCTGATTTACCTGGTCATTGGTGTCGTACTGGTGACTGGCGTGCTGATGATGAAAAGCGCCATCAATGTCTTTGGTCTCGTTCGATTCCCCCAGCCATTGGCTGATCTGGCTTTGATCGAACTAGCCAACACCGTCCACATCCTCTCTTGCGTGGTGCTTTCCATGCTCGTCGCGCTGCATCTGTGCGCGGTGCTCTGGCACGAGTTTTCCGGACGCCGGGTGGTGCAAAGAATGTCCTTCGCCAAGCCTTCGAACATGCTCCGGAGAGCGCCAAGGTGAACCTGTCGTTTCGGGTCGGCATGCCGAAGCTGTTGCTGCTGCTCGTGCCGCTGCTCTATGGGGGATTCCTGGCCGGACAAGAGTGGCGTTTTCGCCAGGCATTGGGCCATGACCTACCGGTGGTGGCCGACTTGCCGGTGACGCCGGTTCGCGACGTGCCCAACGTGCAAGCGGTGGCGACCGTGCTCGGCCTGGCGCCTGAAGGTGCCCAGGTGCCAAGCGCCGAACCGATTACGTTGCAAGCCAGTTTCGTTGCCGACCAAGGTTTGTCGCGGGCATTGCTGGCGGACACCACCGGCCCGCGCATTTACCAAGTGGGTGAGCGCTTGCCCGGTGGCAGCGTGTTGCGCCGGGTCGAGGCCAGCCATGTGACGCTGTGGCGCAATGGGCGTGAAGAACGGTTGACCCTGCAACCGGCGGCCAAGCCTTTGCTGCGCCAGCTGGGCCACGAAGACGGGCGCCACGCGGCTATCCACTCCTCGCAATACCTACGCCCGGTGGCTGGGCAATCAGAGTGATCAAGTTCATGAACAGCTTTATCCGGGGCCGTGTTTCGCGCGTCCTGTTCTGCCTCGCCGCGTCCTGCCTGCTGACGCCCGTCGGTTTGCTGCAGGCCGAAGAGGCCCAGTGGCAACTGGCAATGAACAACGCGGAACTGCGCGACGTGGTCGAGGAATTCTCCGCGATCCTGGGCAAGACCGTGGTGCTCGATCCCCGCGTGTCGGGGCGCATCACCGTCATGTCGCGTGAGGCGCTGAACCGCGAAGGCGTGCGTCGGTTGTTCTATTCGGTTCTCGATGCGCATAACTTCACCGTGATTGACGAAGGCGAGCGGATCCTGATCACACCGGTCAGCGATGCCAAGACGCGCGCCGGAATCGCCGATGCAAAAAGCGCCACGCCGTCGCAGTTCGTTACCCGGGTCCTGGACCTGCAATCGAGCATCGCCGCCGACGTCGCCGGGTTGATCCGGCCCTTGGTGTCGGCCAATGGTTACGTCGGCCCTTCGGTATCGTCCAACGCCCTGGTGGTCACCGACACCGCTGCCAATGTCCAGCGCATCGCCGAAGTGGTTCGACAGTTGGACTCGGGGCGCAACCGCAATCACGTGGTGGTGCGCTTGCAGCACGCCTTGGCCGGGGACATCGCGCCATTGGTGGACGCCTCCGGCGGCAAGCGCGAGGGTGATACGGCGGGCGTGGTGATCGCCGACGCGCGCAGCAATCGACTGGTGATCATCGGCGCGCCAGCGGTGCGCCAGCGTCTGGTCGATCTGGCCCGGACCCTGGATGTCCCGGCCGCCGCATCCCAGGACAACGCCCGGGTCATCCGCCTGCGCCATAGCGATGCCAAGCAATTGGCCGAGGTGTTGGAAGGGGTCGGTCAGGATAGGAAAACCAAACCGGCCCTGGCCGGCCTGCGGGACAGTGCTGTCGCCAGTCCATTCATGATCAAGGCCGATGAAAGCCAGAATGCCCTGGTGTTGATCGCCGACCCGGCGCAGATTCGTATCATTGAAAACATCGTCCGTGAACTGGACCAACCTCGGGCTCAAGTGCTTATCCACGCGGCTATCGTGGAGGTTTCTGGGGACATTACCGAAGCCTTGGGCGTGCAGTGGGGCCTCGACAGAGGCAGCGCGACCGGGTTCATCAACTTTCCGGGAACCGATATCCCGATCATTGGCAACCTGAATCTAAGTGAGCTGGATAAAGGACCTGAAGGCGCGATCCTGCGGCTGGGCGGCGACCGCTTCAGTGCGCTGATCTCGGCGCTGGCGAGCAATACCCACAGCAACCTGCTGTCCACCCCCAGCTTGCTGACTTTGGATAACCAGGAAGCGGAAATCATTGTGGGCCAGAACGTCCCGTTCAAGACGGGCTCCTACGCCACCAGCGGCAACGGTGCGGACAATCCGTTCACCACCGTGGAGCGCAAGGACGTCGGCATCAGCCTCAAGGTCAAGCCGTACATCAACGAAGGCTCGACCTTGCGCCTGGAAGTGGAGCAGGAAGTTTCGGATATCGCGCCGTCGGTCTCCGGTGTGGATTCCTCTGACTTGATCACCAACAAGCGCGCCTTGAAGAGCACGATCCTGGCGGACGATGGTGAGATCATCGTGATCGGCGGCCTGATCCGCGACAGTGTCCGCACCCAGCAAAGCGGCGTGCCACTGATGCGCAGCATTCCGTACCTTGGCGCGTTGTTTCGCTGGAACCGTGACACCCAGACCAAAAGCAACTTGATGGTGTTCCTGCGCCCGACCATCGTGCGCAGCAACGAAGACCTGGCCGAGGTCAGTCGCCAGCGCTACGACGCGCTCCGGGAGCTGAGCAAACCCGGCTCGCGAAAAAACAATTCGCTGCTGTTGCCGCGCGATGCCCGCCAGTTGTTCGAGTCATCCACGGATGCGTCGGCGGTCGACTCGCGCCTACAGCGCTCCGGTGACCTTTGAGCGAGCCGTTGCCCTTTGGTTTCGCCAGGCGCCTGGGCGTGCTGTTGGAAGGCTCGGGGCCGACCTTGAGCCTGGTCATGCGCCGCGATACGCCGCTGACGGCCGTGGCCGAAGTGCGGCGCCTGTGCGGGCGGGACTTGCCGATCCAGGTGGTGGAGCCGGCACAGTTCGCCTTGCGCCTGGCCAGCGTCTATCGCCAGGGCCAGAGCGCCGCCGAGCAGGTGGCCCAGGGCCTGGACGAGGAACTGGATCTGCTCAGCCTGGCCGACCAGATGCCGCAGACCACCGACCTGCTGGAACAGCAGGGCGATGCGCCGATCATCCGGCTGATCAATGCGCTGCTCAGCGAGGCGGTTCGCGAACACGCCTCGGATGTGCATCTGGAAACGTTCGAGCAATACCTGTCGGTGCGCATGCGCATCGACGGACAGTTGCAGGAAATGCTCCGTCCGCGTCGGGAACTGGCGAATCTGCTGGTGTCGCGGATCAAGGTCATGGCGCGCCTGGACATCGCCGAAAAACGCGTGCCCCAGGACGGTCGAATGGCGTTGCGCCTGGCCGGCCACGAGGTCGATGTGCGGGTCTCGACCCTGCCGTCGGCCCATGGCGAGCGGGTGGTGTTGCGCCTGCTGGACAAACAGGCCGGGCGCCTGGATCTGCAACGCCTGGGCCTGCCCGACGACACCCTGGCGAGCCTGCGCCAGCTGCTCGGCAAGCCCCACGGCATCGTGTTGGTCACCGGGCCCACGGGGTCGGGGAAAACCACCAGTCTGTACGCGGCGCTGAGCAGCATCAACGACCAGAGCCGCAATATTCTTACGGTCGAAGACCCCATCGAATACCACCTGCCGGGCATTGGCCAGATGCCGGTCAACCCGAAAGTCGACATGACTTTTGCCCGTGGCTTGCGGGCCATTTTGCGCCAGGACCCGGACGTGGTGATGGTCGGCGAAATACGCGACCGCGAGACCGCCGAAATCGCCGTCCAGGCGTCGCTGACCGGGCACTTGGTGCTCTCGACCCTGCACACCAACACCGCCGTCGGTGCGGTCACGCGGTTGGTGGACATGGGCGTGGATGCCTATCTGCTGGCGTCGTCCCTGGCCGGCATCGTCGCCCAGCGCTTGCTGCGTCGTCTGTGCCCGTCCTGCAAAACGCCGTATGTGGCTGACGCCGCCACGTGTCGGCGCCTGGGCCTTGACGCCGCTGCCGCGCCCCGGTTGTTCAAGGCCCAGGGCTGCGAGCAATGCCAGAAAGGCTATCGCGGACGCTTCGGGATCTATGAACTGGTGAATGTCAGCGCCGTCCTGTCGCAGCTGATTCACCAGGGCGCCACCGAGCAGGCGCTGGCCGCCGAGGCGCGCAAGACCTCCCGCAGCCTGTTCCAGGACGGCCGTCGGCGCGTGCTGGAAGGCCTGACCAGTGTTGACGAATTGCTGCGCATCACTCAGGAGGATTAGCGCCCATGCCGACCTTCGTTTATCGGGCCGAAGACGCCCATGGCCGTCGCTGTAAGGGCCGCGTGGACGCCGACAGCCCGCGCCATGCTCGCCAGTTGCTGCGCGAGCGCGGCTTGCTGCCCAGCGAACTTGCCGAAGCCAAGGAGCAACGAACCCTGGGCGGGCGGCATGCCGGGGGACGTTTGAGCCCGGCGGATCTGGCGTTGCTGACGTTGCAGCTCTCCACCCTGATCCAGGCCGGACTGCCGCTTGAAGAATCGCTGGAGGCGGTGGCGCAACAGAGCCAGAAGCGCCGCGTTGCCCACCTGCTGGCGGCGGTGCGCGGCCGGGTGATGGAGGGGCACGCGTTGGCGACGGCACTGAAGGCCTTTCCCCAGGCGTTCCCCGAGCTGTTCTGCGCCACGGTCGCGGCGGGCGAACAATCCGGTCACCTTGGCCAAGTATTGGAACAACTGGCGAGCTACACCCAGGCGCGCCAGGCCTCGCGCCAGCGCATTCAATTGGCATTGGTGTACCCGCTGATCCTGATGCTGGCCTGCGTCGCGATTGTTGGCTTCCTGCTGGGCTACGTGGTGCCGGACGTGGTGAAGATTTTCATCGACAGCGGCCAGCCGTTGCCCTGGCTGACCCAGGCGCTGATCGCCGTGAGCGATGGCTTGCGTCGCCATGGCCTGTTGATGTCCGGTGTCCTGGCCGGGCTGTTCGGGTTGTGGCGCTGGAGCTTGCGTCAGCCGACGTGGCGCCTGCGCTGGCACCGCTTGTTGCTGCGGCTGCCGCTGTTGGGCGAAGTGCTGCGGGCGATGGAAGCGGCGCGATTCGCCAGCACCTTGGCGATCCTGAGCAAAAGCGCGGTGCCGCTGGTGGATGCCTTGCACATCGCCGCGCAGGTGATCGGCAACCTGACGATTCGCGCCCGCATGGCCGACGTCGCCCGTTCGGTCCGCGAAGGCGGGACCCTGACCCGTGGCCTGGAGCAGGGCGGTGATATCCCACCGCTGATGCTGCACATGATCGCCAGCGGCGAGCGGGCCGGCGAGCTCGACAACATGCTGGCCCGGGCCGCCGAACAACAGGAGGCCAGCCTCGCGGCGCGCATTGCGCTGGTGGTGAGCCTTTTCGAACCGGCCATGTTGGTGCTGATGGGCGGTGTCGTGCTGCTGATCGTCATGGCCATCCTCCTACCGATCCTGAGCCTCAACCAATTGGTGAATTGACCGATGAAACCTCAAAGCAACCCACCCGCACGCCCCCAACGCGGTTTCACCCTGATCGAAATCATGGTGGTGGTGGTCATCATTGGCGTGCTCGGCGCCATCGTGGTGCCGCAGTTCATGAGCCGACCCGACCAGGCCAAGGTCACGGCCGCCCGCACCGATCTCCAGGCGATCGCCACGGCCCTGGAAATGTATCGCCTCGACAACTTCCAGTACCCCTCGACCCAACAAGGCCTGGAGGCGTTGAGCAAACGCCCGTCCGGCACGCCCGTGGCCAGGAGCTGGAACCCACAAGGGTATCTGAAAAGCCTGCCGATCGACCCTTGGGGCACGCCCTACCAGTACGTCAATCCTGGGCACAAATCCGTTGATGGCAGCTACGACCTGTACTCCCTGGGCGCCGACGGCGTGTTGGGGGGTGAAGGGATGGCGGCCGACATCGGCAATTGGGTCGAGTGAACATGCCACGTCGTTGCCGGGGCTTCACCTTGCTGGAGCTAATGGTGGTCATCGTCTTGATCGGCGTCCTGGCGGGCATGGTCCGTTTCGCCACGGGGGCGAGCCCGGCGCGGGAGGCAAGGCAGCAGGCGCGCGACTTCGTCGCGGTGGTGCACCAGTTGCGCGAGCGGGCGGTGTTGGACGGGCAGGAATACGGCGTGCGCGTGCAGCCAGGCGGTTATCAGGCGTTGCGACTCGAAGCCCAGGACTGGACGGCAGTGTCGGCGTCGCATCGAATGCCCGAGGGCCTGACGCTTGGCTTGGAGCAGGACGGCCATGTTCTGCGCCTCGATGATGTCCAGGGACCGCCGCAGTTGCTGCTGCTCAGCAGTGACGAGATCAGCCCGTTCAGGCTATTGATCAAAGTCGCTGGGCAAGCGATTGCCCGGGTATCGAGCGATGGCCTGGCGGAGCCGCTGATCGATGAGTAACGCGCGCGGGCAGGCCGCCGCTTGCCAGGGTTTCACGCTGTTGGAAGTCATGATTGCCCTGGCGATTTTCGCCACGCTGGCGGCGGCCGTGCTTTCGGCCAGCCAATTCGTGCTCAAGCAAAGCGCCGGCCTGGAGGACCGTCTGTTCGGTGCCTGGCTGGCGGACAATCAGTTGAGCGAACTACGCCTGCAAACCGTCACGCCGCCCGGCCAACAGCGACTGAATCGACACCTGGATCGCCGCGATTGGGTCTTGCAACAGCGCGTCGCCCCGGCCCATGACGGGCGCCTGCTGCGGGTCGAGATCCAGGTGAGCCGCGGCGACAGCGCCACCGTCGTACGCCGCACCACCGGGTGGATTGGTCGTCGTCATGAATAAGCAGTCGGGTTTCACCTTGTTGGAACTGGTCGTTGCAATCGCCATTTTTGCCTTGCTCGGCCTGGCCAGTTGGCGGTTGTTCAACGGCGTCGTGCGGACCCAACAAGGAGTCGGTCAACACGAACGCGACATCAGGGCCTTGCAGCGTGCTGTCGGCGTGATCGAACGGGATGTATGGCAGGCGGTTGCCGACTCGGTCGTGCTGGCGCCGGGGCACTTGCAGTTGCAGCGCAGCCATTGGCGCAACCCATTGGACCAGCCACGCAGTGAACGGCAAACGGTGCGCTACCAGCTCAAGGGCGGTGCGTTATGGCGCGAGAGTATCGGCGAGGGCACGACACTTGTGCAGCGGCAAAAATTGCTCGACGAGGTCCACAGCTTGAGCTGGCGGGTGCTCGACCGACAGCGGGACTGGCACCGCGAAAGCGCTAGGGGCACCGAGCCGCTGGCGCTGGAATTAATCGTGTCGGCGGGGCGTTTCGAGCAGATCCGTCGAGTGTTGCTGTTGCCGGAGGCGCTGCCTTGAAGCGCCAACGCGGCGTGGCGCTGATCAGTGTGCTGCTGGTACTGAGCCTGGCTTTGCTGCTGGTCGGTGGGCTGTTGCGCAGCCATCGGGTGCTGTTGCACAGCAGCGCGCAGCAACTGCAACAGGTCCAGCTGCGGCAATTGGGCTTGGCAGGGGAAGACTGGGCGCGGGTGGTGCTGGAGGATAGCGCAATAACGTCGTCCGGGCCCGTTGACCTGAGCCAGGATTGGGCCCGGATCGAGCCCGTGTTGGAAGTGGACGGCGCCGAGCTGCGCATCGCTATCGAGGATCTGTCCGGGCGCCTGAATCTCAACGCGCTGCTGGCCCTGGGGCAAATCGATCAGGTCACCCTCAGTCGCTGGAGTCGCCTGCTGGCCTTGCTGGATCTGCCGCCACTGGCGTTGCCCCAGGTGGGGCCGGTGCAAGAGTTGAGTCAACTGCGTCTGCTGCCAGGCATCGACGGCCAGACACTGCGGCGCCTGGAACCCTGGGTGGTGTTGCTGCCCAAGGACGCACGCCTGAACATCAATACCGCCCCGCAGCGTGTACTGATGACCCTTGATGGCATGGAAACCGGGGCCGCCAAGACGTTGGCCAACCAGCGTCGCCATGCGCCATACGCCAGCGTGCAGGCGTTTACCAACGACCCGTTGCTGTCCGGAGTCGGCCTCAACAGCCATGGGTTGGGCGTGGGCAGCCGCTGGTTTCGAATCACCGTGAGCGTGACCCATGGCGACAGCCGTCTGCGCCTGGCCTCGGATATCGAGCGCGATTCTGTTAGCGGGCGCTGGACGGTTCGTCAGCGTCGTTTCTTACCCTTCAGCCCCAGCGAGCTTCCTTGATGAAAACCTGGCTTTACCTGACGGCCGAAGGCCTGGACGCGCCGTGCGCAAAGTGGCCGTGCTGCGTGTGGTCGCCCACCGGTGAACGTCGTCGCCTGCCGCTGCACGAGGCGGCCGGCGAGTTGAACGGACGGCCCGTCGATGTGCTGTTGCCAATGGAAATGTGCAGTTGGTTGCGCAGCGATCCGTGGCCGTCTCGACGCCAGCCCAGGCCCCAGGCCCTGGCATTCGCCATCGAAGAGCAACTGAGTGAAAACCTGGAGGCGCTGCACATCAGCATCGGCCCGCGGGATCATCAGCACCGCTATCCGCTGATGGTGACGGAGCGCGGCCGGTTCCGGGCGTTGCTGGCGCTGCTCGCCGAGCAGGGCATCGACACGCGGGCAGTGCATGTCGACGCTGACTTGTTTTGCAAGAACCAGGCATCGGGCGTGCGCTGGTTCGGGCGCTGGTTGCTGGGTGGCGGGCTGTCGGCGCGCCTGTCATTGTCGCCAGGGGCTTTGATGACGCTCAAGCCGGGCCTGCCCGAAGACATTCAGTGGCTGGATGAAGAGCTTGATTGCCCAGGTATCGATGAATGGATATTGAATGCGAATGGACGTCCCATCGACCTGTTGCAAGGTGAGTTTCGTCGACGCCGACGCCCGCTGCCATGGCGTGGTGCTTCGGCGGCGATACTGGGCCTGTTGGTGCTCACCTGGGCCTTCAGCGATGCCCGCGTGCGCTTTCTGGAAAGTGAAACCCAGCTTTTGTATGCCCAAAGTGAGCAGCGGTTCAGGTCGCTGTATCCCAGGCAGGAACGGATCGTCGATCTGGCGGCACAGTTCCAGGCATTGCAGAGCCGACGCGGGCAAAGCCAGGACACCCAGGTCGCGCGTCTGACCCGTCTGACCGAGCAGGTCATCGGCGCCAGCAACGTCGAGGTGCAGCGCATCGATTTTCGTGAAGGCGAAGGTTGGAAAATCCAACTGACAGCGAACAGTTTCGTCGAACTGGAACAGCTGCGTGAACGCGGGCAGCAAAACGGGTTGCCTGTCACCTTGGGCAGCGCCAGCAAGCAGAACAACCGCGTGCTGGCCATCCTCACGCTGGAGAACAGTTGATGAAACTCAATGGATGGCAGGTCTCGAAGCAGGTCTGGGGAAGCCTGTCGCGCCGGGAACAAGGGTTGTTGCTGGGGCTTGTCGGGTTGTTGTCGCTCGCGCTGGCCTACGCCGCGATTTGGCAACCGACCCGGCAACGGCTGGAGGTTGCCGAGCGACAGTACCGCCAACAAGCCGAACTGAGCGTCCGCATCCAGCGCGCCGAACCCAGCCGGGACACAACGGCCGCTAACCGGCCCTTGTCGGTGCGCGTCAATGAGAGTGCGACGGCGGCGGGGTTGGACATCGCGGAAATGGACGTCGAGGGCGACTCGTTGCGACTCGCCGTCAGGGGTGATGCGAGTGCGTTGCTGCGGTGGTTGGATCGACAAGAGCGGGAGGGCGCGGGGTTGCGGTCGCTGACCTTGGAAGCGCGTGATGATGCGCTGGAGGCTCGAGTGGTGTTGCATCAATGACCGACTGAGCACACAGCAACCTCGACCAGAAGAATTGGGTTTTTGTGGCGAGGGGATTTAGTGATGGCTAAACCTGCACATTCCCCGGCAACAATGGCAATTTCGCCAGCTTCACCGCCACGCACAACGCAATCACCAACAAAGCACCAATGAACAGGCCGATTCCGTTCCAGCCACCGAGATGCCAGGCCACGCCGCCCGCCGTGCCCGCAACGCTGGAGCCGGCATAATAGCTGAACAGATAAAGCGACGAAGCCTGGCCCTTGGCCTTGAGGGCGCGGCGGCCGATCCAGCTGCTGGCGACCGAGTGGGCGCCAAAGAAGCCGAAGGTGAATACCAGCATGCCGATGATCACCAGCCACAGCGGCGTGAACAAGGTCAGGATGAGGCCCGCCAACATCAGCGCGATGGTCGCCCAAAGCATTTTCCGACGACCGAGCTTGTCAGCCATGGCGCCCACCTTCGCAGAACTGTAGATGCCCGAAAGGTAAACCACCGAAAGCAGCCCGACGAACGCTTGATCCAGGTGATAAGGCGCGGCCAGCAGGCGATAGCCGATGTAGTTGAACAACGTCACGAACGCGCCCATCAATACAAAGGCTTCAAGAAACAGCAGCGGCAGCCCAGCGTCGCGAAAGTGCATGATGAACCCGTCCAGCAAGCTGCGCGGATGCAGCGACCTGGGGCGGAAATTGCGTGACTCGGGAAGAATCCGCCAGAACACCGCCGCCGCGATCAGCGCCAGGCCACCGATCACCAACATCGCCGTGTGCCAACTGACAAAATCGATCAACACCCCAGTGATCAGACGGCCGCACATGCCACCGATGGCGTTGCCGGCGATATACAGCCCCATCGCGAGGCCGATGTGCTTGGGATGGATTTCTTCGCTCAGGTAGGTCATCGCCACCGCCGCCAAACCGCTCAGTGACAGCCCGACCAAGGCGCGCAGCATCAGCACACCCTGCCAGGTCGGCATCATCGCGCTGGCAATCGTGCATATCGACGCGGCGAACAGTGCCGCGACCATCACCGGCTTGCGGCCGATGCGGTCGGAAATCGGGCCAGTGATCAATAAGCCGATGGCGAGCAGGCCGGTCGCCACCGACAGGATCAAGCTGCTTTGCGCCGCGTTGATGGAGAATTCCTGGGACAACAACGGCATCATCGGTTGCACGCAATAGAGCAGGGCAAACGTCGCGAAGCCACCGCAGAACAGCGCCAGCACCGTGCGCATGAACATCGGCGTGCCCTTCTCGATGTAGATGTCCTTCAATTCGGCGACGACATCATCTTGCGCACGGGGAGGGATTTCATGGGCGAGTGGGGCGACAGCAGTTTTCACGATGAACCTCGGAGGAGCACGGCCAGGCAGGCAATGAAAAAAGCATATAGCCGGCTAATGATTCTATCCAATATATTGTTCGACCTATTTAAGACGTTAAACGACCTACTGGGGTTTCCATGGAACTGCGGCATTTGCGCTACTTCATCGCCGTCGCCGAAGAACTGCACTTCGGCCGCGCCGCACTCGCCCTGGGCATTTCCCAGCCACCGTTGAGCCAGCAGATCCAGGCGCTGGAGCAAGAAATTGGCGCGCGGCTGTTCGATCGCACCAATCGTCGGGTCGAACTGAGCGAAGCCGGGCGGCTATTCCTGGAAGAGGCGCGGCGGGTATTGGCCCAAGTCGACAAGGCCGCCGATGTGGCCCGCCGCGCTCAACTGGGCGAATTGGGTGAGCTGAAGATCGGCTTTACCTCCTCGGCGCCCTTCAACTCCACTATCCCCCAAGCAATTTTTACCTTTCGCCAACGCTTTCCCGCCGTGCACCTGAACCTGCGGGAAATGAGCAGCACCCAAGTGGCCGACGCGTTGATGGACGAAGTGATCGAAGTCGGCATCATGCGCCCGTTGCCGTTGCCCGACTCATTGGCCGAAATCGAACTCAGCCGCGAACCGCTGGTGGCCGTGCTCAGCGCCAAGCATCCGCTGGCCCAGGGCAATGAAGACGGCCTGTTTCTTGCCGCGTTGGCCCAGGAGCCGTTCGTGTTCTTTCCGCGAAGCTACGGCAGCGGTCTTTACGCGCAACTCCTGAACCTGGCCCGCGACGCCGGCTTCAGCCCGCACTTCGCGCAAGAGGCGGGGGAGGCCATGACCATCATCGGCCTGGTGGCGGCGGGGCTGGGAGTCTCGGTGCTGCCGGCGTCTTATCAGCGCATGCGTATTGATGGGGTGGTTTACCGACCGCTGCTTGACCCGGCGGCGGTTTCGGCGGTGTGGCTGGTACAGCGCAAGGATCAGCGTTCGCCGATGGCGAAGGCGTTTGTGGCGTTGTTGACGGGGGACGGAATCGGGAAGGGTTGAGTGAAGCCCGTATCACGGCTTTCTTGGTCACTTCGTTCATCCTTGGCATTCCCGGCTTGTGGTTGGGATGTGACCGTAGCGCGAACTTCAAGGGTTTTGGTGTGGGAAATTTCGGAAATTAGGTGCTCCGCTTTCCGGGTTTTGATCTCGCCGTCCTGGGAGGCGCTTACGGTATTCGATTTCTTGCGGTTGTTTGGGGCCGCTGCGCAGCCCGGCGGGAGCAAGCTCCCTCGCCACAGGGGCGCGTGAGGGCAGATACCTGTGGGAGCGAGCTTGCTCGCGATGACGGCTGCATGGCCGGCATCATCGGCTAGGACCTACCGCTATCGGCCCCGGAGCTGCCGAAGGCTGCGATTTTTTGATCTTTTAATCTACTGCACCTTCGCCAAATCACCTTTCAACGCAACACCCGCCATGATCGCCCCAGCGTGGCATTCATAGGTGGTTGGGTCCTTGCGCTCGTTGCTCTTATAGAAGCTGACGATGTTGGTGACGGCGTTGGCGCCGGCGTTCTTGGCGGCTTGGTGCAGGCTGATCAGGGCTGATTGCAGCACCCATTCGCAGGCCACTTCGTCGGACTTGTTGAAGGCGTTGGTTTTCTTGTTGGTCACCGCGCCTGGGCTGACCACGGTGACGTTGCCGGCCGGTTTGTTGCCGGCCAGGTAAAACTTCACGCTGCCGTCGATCTTGCCGGTGCGGATGGCTTCGGCGACGACTTTGTCGAACGGCAGGAACAGCGCGGTATCACGGGCCTGGCTGAGGCTTGGCAGGGTGCTGAGCAACAGGGCGGCAGTCACGGCGATTTTCTTCAACGGCATCATGGTCTCCTTGACCAGGGGATTTACGGGATTCAATGCCAGCGGCGGAAGATCAGCGAGGTGTTGACCCCGCCAAAGGCGAAATTGTTATTCATCACGTACTCATTGTTCATCGCGCGGAACTCGTTGCGCAGGTAGTCGAGTTTGCCGCATTCGGGGTCGATTTCATCCAGGTTGCAGGTGTGCACGTAGAGGTCGCGGTTCAGCATTTCGATGCTGAACCAGGACTCCAGCGCGCCGCAAGCGCCCAGGGTATGGCCGAGGAAGCTTTTCTGCGAGCTGATGGGCATGTGTTCGCCGAACAGGCTGCTGGTGGCCAGGGTCTCGGCGACGTCGCCCTGTTCCGTGGCGGTGCCGTGGCCGTTGACGTAGCCGATGGCGGAGGGCTCGAGGCCAGCGTCTTCAAGGGCCAGTTCCATGGCGCGGCGCATGGTGCTCAATTCGGGGCGGGTGGCGTGCTGGCCGTCGGCGTTGCTGCCAAAACCGACGATTTCGGCGTGGATGCGCGCCCCACGGGCCAGGGCGTGTTCCAGTTCTTCGAGCACCAGCATGCCGGCGCCTTCACCAATCACCAGGCCATCGCGTCCCTTGTCGTAAGGGCGCGGGCTGGTCTGCGGCGCATCGTTTTTCAGGCTGGTGGCGTAGAGCGCATCGAAGACCATCGCTTCGGTCGGGCACAGTTCTTCCGCGCCGCCAGCGAGCATCAATGGCAGGCGGCCGAACTTGATCGCCTCGTAGGCGTAGCCGATGCCGTGGCTGCCGCTGGTGCAGGCGCTGGACGTGGGGATCAGCCGTCCAGTCAGGCCGAAGAAGATGCTGATGTTGGCCGCCGTGGTATGCGGCATCATCCGCACATAGGAGTTGGCGTTCAGCCCTTCGGCCACGCTGTTGAGCAGCATGTTGCCGAAGGCCTTGATCTCGTCGGTGCTGCCGGTGGACGAACCGCAGGACACGCCCATGCGTCCGTCCTTGATCGACGGATCACCCAGCAGGCCGGCATCCGCCAGGGCTTGTTCCGCCGAGGCGACGGCCAGGCGCGAGACCCGGCCCATGCTGCGCAGTTGCTTGCGCGTCCAGTGGGCCGGGACTTGGAAATCGTCGATGGGGCCGGCCAGGCGCGTGTTCAGTTCGGTGAAACGGTCCCACTCATCCATGCGCCGGATGCCGCTGCGGTTGGCGGCGAAGTTGGCGGCGATGGTCTCCCAGTCGCTGCCGATGGAGGTGATGCCGGCCATGCCGGTGACGACGACGCGCTTCATCAGCACAGGCCTCCGTTGACGGCCAGGACTTGCCGAGTGATGTAGCTGGCTTCGGCGGACATCAGGAAATTCACCGCGCCGGCGACTTCTTCCGGAGTGCCCATGCGCTGGGCGGGGATCATCTTCATCAATTCTTCCACGGGTACGTTTTCATCGAGCATGGCGGTATCGATCAACCCCGGCGCGACGCAATTTACGGTGATCTTGCGCTTGCCCAGCTCGATGGCCAACGCCTTGGCTGCGCCGATCAGGCCGGCTTTCGAGGCGCTGTAGTTGACCTGGCCACGGTTGCCGATCAGGCCGGACACTGACGTAATACAGACGATTCGTCCAGCGGCGCGGCGCCGGATCATCGGCATCATCACCGGGTGCAGCACGTTGTAGAAACCGTCGAGGTTGGTGCGCATCACGCTGTCCCAGTCGTCCTCGCTCAGGGCCGGGAAGGCGCCGTCGCGGGTCAGACCGGCGTTGAGCACCACCCCGTAATAGGCGCCGTGCGTCTCGACATCAGCTTCGAGAGCGGCTTTGCAGGCGGCGCGGTCGGAGACGTCGAATTGCAGCACCCGGGCGTTGCGGCCCAGGGCCTGGACTTCTGCCTGGACCGCTTCGGCCTCGGCGCGACCGCTGCGGCAGTGCAAGACGATATCGTGCCCGGCCTGGGCCAGGCGCAAGGCGATGGCGCGGCCGATGCCACGGCTGGAGCCGGTAACCAGTACGGATTCAGTCATGGCTGGGTTCCTGTTGCAGAGGTTTCATTGAGGTACTGGGCGGCATGGGGTGGACGGAATACGTTCAGCCGCGCGGTGGCGTGGATGCCCGGCGCGTGGATGTGGCATTCGAACACACCCATGCCGTTGTCGTCTTCCAGGGAGCGAACGCCGTGGATGGCCAGTTCGGTGCCCACCGGGAAATGTTCGACGTTGCATTCGAACTTGCGGGTCCCGAGCAGGAAGCCCAGCTCTACGGCATCGCCGCGCAGGCGGGCGTGGCAACCGGCGAATGCTGCAACGCTCTGGGCCATCAGCTCGATGCCGACCCAGGCCGGCAGTGCGCCATCGTCCAGGTTGAACAAACCGCCTGGCTTGACCGTGGCGACGGTATGGATCTGCTCGTCATCGAAGGTCACGATCCGGTCGATTAGGATCATGTCCCCTGCGTGGGGCAGCAGTTCGGCGAGCGGCCAGTCAATCATTGGGCGTCTCCGATAATCAGGCTGACGTTGTTGCCGCCGAAGGCAAACGAGTTGCTCATCAGGCGGCGGGGGAAGGTCGGGTTCAGGCGGGCGCGGTTATCGATCCAGTTCAGTGCCGGCAGTTCGGGGTCGGGCTGGCCATCCCAGACATGGGGTGGCAACGCATGGCTGGGATTGTCCGCGCTCAGGGCCAACCAGCAGAACGCAGCCTCCAGTGCGCCTGCCGCGCCGAGGGTGTGGCCGGTCATGGGTTTGGTGGACGAGCAGGGCACGCCCGCTGGAAACAGTCCGGCCACCGCATGGCTTTCCATGGCGTCGTTATGCTGCGTGGCTGTGCCGTGCAGGTTCAGGTAGTCGATCTGGCTGGCGTCCAGGCCGGCGCAGCGCAAGGCTTTTTCCATCGCCTGGCGGGCGCCGCGACCGCTGGGTTCCGGCGCGGAAATGTGGTGCGCGTCGGAGCTGGCGCCGTCACCGAGCAGGGCGATCGAATGACCGTCGCCAGGCGTCTTGCTCATGAGAAACAGCACCGCCGCCTCGCCGATGTTGATGCCGCTGCGGTTCACCGAAAACGGATTGCAGCGCTCGTTCGACACCGCTTCCAGCGCAGAGAAACCGTTAAGGGTCAGTTTGCACAGGCTGTCGACGCCACCGCACAGCACGGCGTCGCACAACCCCAGGTCCAGCAGGCGACGGGCGCTCATCAAGGCCCGCGCGCTGGAAGTACACGCTGTGGAGATCACGTAGGACGGGCCGCTCAAGCCAAGCCAGTCGGAGAGGAAATTGGCCGGCGCGCTGAGTTCCTGTTGCTGGTAATCGTAGCCTTCGGGGAACCGCTGCTCGCGCAGGTAATGGGCGATGCCCTGGCTGGCCTCGTCGATGCCCGAGGTGCTGGTGCCCAGGACGATGCCGATGCGCGCGCGGCCGTAAGCCTGGATGGCTCGATCGATGTCGGCACGAATCTGCAATCCAGCTTCCAGCAACAGCTGATTGTTGCGGCTGCGTTGGGCCGCCAGGGTTTCCGGGATCTGGGCGAGCTCACCCGCCACCGAAGCCACCGGCAATGCCCGTTCGGCGACCCAGCCGGCCTCGCTGCGCACGCCCGAGCAGTCACCGGCGAACAGGTTTCGCGCAACGTTCTGTTTGTCTCGGCCCAGGGCGCAGATCACCCCGAGGGCGTTCAGATAAGCAGTCATTGGGCACTCTCGGTCAACGGCGTGATGCGGTAATGCGGGCCTTGGGGCAAGCGCAGCTCAAACTCCAGCGGTTGCTGGTAACGCACCTGCCAGCGGCTCTCGAGCGCTCGTTCGACGCCGTGTTGCCGGGCGGTGGGGTAGTTGCCGGCCAGCTCCGTTTCCGGGGTCAAGGCGAACAACAGCGCCGCGAACAATTCCCGCGCTTCGGCATTGGGCGGCAGCAGGCCGTCGGCCCGCCACTGGCCATCGGCCAGGCGCTGGCGGGCGACCGGAATGCCCAGCGGGTCCATCATCGACCAGCGGATGCCGGTGTTTTCACGCTGAATCACCAACAGCCAATCCTGGCGCTGGCCGGCCAGTTGCCGCTCGATGTGCAATTGCAGCGGCAATGCCAAGGTCGGCGTGCGTTCGGGCAGCGGCGCGTGGCTGGCGCAGGCGCTGAGCAACAGCAGGCAGCCGATCAGCAGGCAGCGGATCATGTGGCGGCCCCTTCGAGCGGCTTGCGCGCCACCACGTTGACCAGGGTTTCCTCGCGCTCGCCAAACGGCTTCGGCCGACGCAGGCCCCAGCGCTCCAGCAGGCCGAAATCCCTGGCACGGCTCCACCACAGGTACGGATAGGAGACATTGCGGTCTTCGAACTGGAATCCTTGATTGCGGATCATCGCGAGGTACTGCGCGGCGCTTTTCTGGACATGCATCGGGTGGCGGAACAGCCAGCGGATCACCCAGGTGTCGATGTAGGCTTCGGTGGATTCTGCAAACATCAAATAACCGCCGGGCTTGAGCACGCGATAGAACTCGGCGAGGGCTTTTTCCTGTTCCACGAGGTGATGAAAAGTCTGGTGGCAGAACAGCAGATCGACGCTGGCATCAGGCACCGCCAAGGTCGCGCAGTCGCTGCCGATCAGCTCCACCGCCATGTCCTGGCGCGCCGCTTCTGCGGCGCTGAGTTCGAGGCTGTGGGGATCGGCGTCGACACCAATCAGCCGTTGCGGCGCGAATGCCTGGCGCAGGTACTGGAATGACTTGCCCTGGCCGCAACCGGCGTCCAGCAACACTGGATTGGATGGCGGCGCAGCGCTGAACAGGCCGCGCAGGTCGTTGATCGCCACGCGCAGCACATGGTGTTGCCAGGTGTGGCTGCGCAGGAACCAGAAACCGAAGCGGGTTTCCTCGACGTAGCTGTCGCTCAGGTAGCTCATGTTTGCTGACTCGGCGCCGGACTCGCGCAGATTTCCGAGAGCATGCGCAGGCGCCGCTTGGGTTCGCTGACGAATGGGTTGCGTTGATCCCAGGCGTAGCCGGCGAGGATCGAACTGATCATGCGGCGGATGTCGTCGGAGCCTTCGGTGTAGAAGATCACGTCCTGGAAGGTGCCGGCGTACCAGCCTTCGACGTAACAGCGGAAGGTGTCGACGCCGCGTTTCAATGGCTCGGCGAATTCGCTCTGCCAATCCACCGGCTCGCCTTGCAACTGCCGATGCAGCACGTCGGCGGCCATGCTCGCCGAACGCATGGCGATGGTCACGCCGGATGAGAACACCGGGTCGAGGAATTCCGCAGCGTTGCCCAGCAGGGCGAAGCCGGGGCCGTGCAAGGACTTGACGTTGGCCGAGTAGCCACCGATGGTCCGCGCCGGGGTGTCCCACACGGCATTGTCCAGCACACCGGCCAGGCTCGGGGTTTCGTCGATGAAGCCGCGCAGGCAGGCGTCGAGGTCATCGGTGCGGCCCTCGAAGTGTTCCGCGGCCGCGACCACGCCCACCGAGCAACGCCCGCCGCTGAAGGGGATGGTCCAGAACCATACGTCGCGCTTCGTCGGATGGGTGGTGATGAGGATCTTCTCGCGATCGAAGGTCGGGCTGTCGATGCGATCCTCGACGTGGGTGAACACCGCTTGGCGCACCGGAAAATTCGACGGTGCCTCAAGGTCCAGCAGGCGCGGCAAGACCCGGCCGTAGCCGCTGGCGTCGAGGACGAAATCGGCCTCGATCCGGTACTCGCTGCCGTCTTCGCGTTGCACGCCCAGCTGCGGTTTGGCGAGGGAGAAATCAACCTTGGCAATGGCCTCGCCGTAGCGAATTTCCACGCCTTGCAGGGCCGCCTGGTCGGCGAGCAACTTGTCGAAGTCGGCGCGCTGGACCTGGAATGTGGTGGGCTTGCCTTCGCTGAAGGTGTCGCCAAAATCGAAGGCGCTGTAGCGCTCGCCCCAGGCGAACGCGGCGCCGTTCTTGCGCTGGAACCCGGCGGCGTTTACCGCGTCGAGCATGCCGGCTTCTTCGACGAAGTCCAGGCAATGGGACAACAGGCTTTCGCCGATGGAAAACCGAGGGAAATGCTGGCGCTCGATGACCAGCACATCGTGGCCTTTGCGCTTGAGCAGCGCGGCGGCGATGGCGCCGGAAGGCCCCGCTCCGATGACGACAACCTGTCGACGTTCCATTTCAACTGTTGACACGGGGGCTCCTGGCCGGGACGGCGATCGAGGGAATACGGTGAAAACCGGCCATGGCCGGCAGTAATGTGGCGATCAGCCCCATCAGCATCAGCGCGAAATAGAGTGCCGGGCTGATGAGGTTTTGTTGCAGCAGCAGATTGAGGAAGACGATTTCACTCAAGCCGCGAATATTCAGCAAGACACTTTCCCGCCAGCGACTGGCTCCCGCGAACGAGGCGCCGGCCCAACCCAGGCCCAGCCAGTTGCCCAACAGTTTGCTGGCAATCGGCAACAGCAGCAACGCCGCGAGCTGGACCCAGCCGAGGCTGTCCATGGCGCTGTGCACGTTGATCTGCACGATACCGAACGTCAGGATCAAGGGGATCGCCAGGTAGGTCTGCAATCTGTTCATCCACTCGGTGCCGAGTGGCAATACCAGCGGTACCTTGAGCGCGGCCATGCACAGCAGGTAGCCGATGCCGACGATGAGCGCATTCAGTCGGTAGTGTTCGGCCACGACCAACAGGGCAAAGAACAGGCCGCTGTGCAGCAACGGTTGGCGCAGGCCCAGCAGTCGCAGCAGCAATGGCATGCAGGCGCCGGCCAACGGCAGCAACAGGCTGCCCAGATGCAGGCTGCCCTGGGCTACGGCGAACAGGCTCCAGCAGATCAGGTCGATCAGGATCGCGGTCTGTACCAGTCGGCGAGTGGCGGCTGGCGGGTAGGCGATGTGGCGCAAATACAGGTACAGCACCGGTATCGCCGTGATCGCGAACAACAGCCCCACCGCCAGCGAGCTGATCCAGGGTTGGGGTGGCAGCAGCCAGAACGCGGTCGCCAAGCCACAGGCGAACGGTACGCCAAAGCTTGGCAGGGCGATCTTCACGCTCTGGCGGTCCAGGCGCAGGTCGATCACATCGCTGAGAATGTGCCCCAGCAACAAGGCGAAGGCGAGGCTGTAGAGATTTTTCAACCACACCGGCGAGACCAGTTGCGCGCCGCTGAGGTGCCAGCTCGGCTCGATCCAGAAGTACATCAGCAACGGCAGGCCGAACGTTGCCAGCAGCAATTGGCTGACAATCGGGATCAGTCCGAAACGGCGCCCGACCACCGTCGCCACGGCAAACAGCGTCAGGGCCATGAGCCAGAACAGCAGCGTCATCATTGGACCGGCTCCGCATGGACCTGTCGCCCGGCCCAAGGCGCAAGCAGGAAGCTGAATGCCAATCCAAGGCTGACCGCCAGGCCGAAATTGCTGACCGCAGGCGTGCTCGACAGCGCCAGCAGGCCGAACGACAGCCAGGTGGTGATTGCCGCGAGCAGCGTGCCCAGCAGGCTCACGGCGGCTCCGCCGATCTGTTCTCGCATGAGGATGGCGTAGTCGACACCGATCGCCGTCACCAGCAACAGGCCGAACAGGCTGAACAGCGTCAGCGGCTGCCCCAGCCAGCCCAGGCTCGCCAGGCTGCACAGCGCGGCCAGCAGCGGCAGTGCGACGATGCGCAAGGCGCCGCCAAAGCCGAACGGCCAGATCAACACCAGGACGATCAGCACGCAGGAGGCCAGTTTCAGTTCGGCGGCGCTGACCTGCGTGGCGGCAAATACCCGGTTCAGGTCACCCAGGCGATCCACCAATTGGACCCCGGGCAAGTCCACTGCCTGGACCCGCAGCAGCGCGGCATCGTTCAAGCCTTGCAGGCTGACCACCGCCGCCACGCCTTGCGCCGTCGGGCCTAGCCAGAGCGTGCGATAGGGTTCGGCCAGCGGGCCGGTCAGCGCGGCGTCGATGTCGGTCACTGGCAGGGCCTGCAATTGCTTCAGTTCCGCTTGCAGCGCGTCAACCGGTACGCCGACGTCCAGCAGCGGTTGCCAGAACGCCGGCAACTGGCCCAGGGCCTCGCGGACCTTTTGTTGCTCGGCGGGCGGGCTGACCAGTTGATTGAGAGACAGGTAGCCCTGGAGTTTTTCCAGGCCGATCAACTGGTCGAGCCGCTCGTTGAGGGCGGTCTGGCGTTCCAGCAATTGCCCTTGGTCGTCGGCACGGATCAAGAAGAACTGGCTGGTGGGCTGGAAACCGGTGATTCGGGCGACATCGCGGGCTTCGTCGGTCAGGTGCTGGGGCGTGCCGATCCACTGGCGGATGTCGTTTTTCGTGGTCAGTTGCCAGAGACCGCCCGCGCAGAAGATCAACAACAGCGCCAGCAGGACGGGTGTGCGCACCCGCATGAGTAGCGCTTCGCGGCACTTGAGAAGGTTATCGCAGAACTGCAGCGGCCACTGGGCGGGACGCAGGTCTGTGTTACTCAGCAGTGCCGGCAACAGGCAGGCCGCCGTCAGGTAGGCGCCCGCCAGCCCGGCGGCGGAAAAGATCGCGATCTGGGTCAGGGCCGGGAACGGCGTCCAGGCCAGCGCCAGGTATCCGATGCAAGTGGTCGCGAGACTCAGGCTCAGCCCTGGCAAGGTCACGCGTAGGGCCGGCCAGCTACGCCACGGTTTGAGGCTCCAGCTCTTGGATAAATAATGCAGGGGGTAATCCACGGCGACGCCGATCAGGCTCGACCCCAGCACCAGGGTCATGACATGCATGCGGCCGAACAGCGCCACGCAGGCCACCGCGCCGAACAACATGCCCACCAGCACCGGCACGAACGCCAGCCACACGGCAAAGCGTCGGAAGGCGAGCAAAAGCAGCAGCAAAATGCCGACTGTCGCGCCGCCGCCGACCCAGGTGATTTCCCGTGATGCCTGTTGTTGCCCGCTGGCCGCATACAGCAAGCCGCTGGCAGCCAGCAGTTGGCCTTGGGCCTGGCTCACTTGATCACGGCCGCGTTGTACCAGTTCGGCCACTTGCAGCGGCAGATTCATGTCGAACGCATTGCCTTGGGTACGCGCCCGCAGCATGACCCAGTGCTTGCCATCGGCTTCAGCGATCAACGCACCGCTGCCGACGTCCAGTTGTATAGCGCCGCGTTGTGGCTGGCTGTTCTGGATACGCCCGGTCAGGCCGAGCCAGTCGTCCTGGCTCGGGACCAGGCTAAAGCCATTGAACGGATCGAACAGGGCCTGCACCCGCTGCTGGATAAAGGCTTGTGGCTGTTCGATCAACTGTTGCCGGTCCGTTGCCGACAGCATGGCCAGTCGGCCATCGAGCAATTGCTTGCGCAGCGCCGGCAAGTCCGCCTGGAGCGTCCATTGGACCTTGTCGAACAGGCCGCTGGCTTGCCATTGCTCGCCGAGGGTTTGCGCCAGGGCGATGGCTTGCTGGCGATCGGCGTGGCCAACCAATACCAACAGCTCGCGATTGAGCGGCGCTTGCATGCGTTGTTCAGCGATGAGTTCCAGCGCATCCGGCGACGTGCCCGGCACCAGCTCCATCAGGTTCGCCGACAGCGGCGCACCGTTGCGCCATTGCCAACCGGCGAGCGCCAGCACCGCCAGCAGCAGGATCAGGAACAGCCGCGGCAGCCTGCGTTCACTCGGCAAAGTCATGTTGCTCCGCTTCGCTCAAGGGCTGCGTGCTGGTGGTGTCCTGCATGCGCAGCACGGTGCTGTCGCCCTGGGTTTCCAGCAGTTCAATGCGCTGTACCAGCTCGCCACCGTCAATGTTGATCTGGTTGAAGACCTGCTTGAGCAGCACCGAACGCGGGGTCAGGGTGAGTTTCCACTGTTGCGGCTCGCCCGACAGGCTCAGTTCGAAGTCGCGCTGCAGGCCACTGCTGTCGCCCTGCAATACCGCCAGGAACAAGCGGTTCTGCTCGGCGCCGGCACTCTTGTTCGGCAGCATCTGCCAGGCATTGCCGTCCCGTCGCGCGATGCCCTGGGCGGTGATGCGGTAGTCCTGTTGCAGCGGCGTTTGCAGCAACCACAGCAGGCCGTGGTTTTTCGCCAGCACGAAGCGGCCCTTGCTGGTGAGGGGCTGGGGCAGGGCGCGCAGGTGTTTTTCCTGGGTGAACTGGCCGTGGATCACGTCCGGACGGGCCAGCTGATCACTCAACTGCTGTAGATCGAACGCCTGGGCCAGCGGCGACAGGCTGCACAGCAGCAGCCAGGTGAACAGGCGCCTCATGACAGTTTCCTCTCGACGGCTTCGACAAACACCCGGGGCGAGGCCAGCAGCATTTCACGAGTGGCCATGTCCACGGCCACTTGCACTGAACTGGCGCGGGTGAAGCGTTCGCCGGTTGCGGCGTCGCTGATCAGGTAGTTGATCTTCAGCCGGTTTTCCCATTCCACCAAACTGGCGCGCACGGTCAGGGTCTGGCCGAACACGGCACCGCGCACGTAGCGCAACTGCAGGTCGATC
Source organism: Pseudomonas brassicacearum subsp. neoaurantiaca (assembly GCF_013608025.1). GTDB lineage: Bacteria > Pseudomonadota > Gammaproteobacteria > Pseudomonadales > Pseudomonadaceae > Aquipseudomonas. The sequence goes on from NZ_VDLV01000064.1 coordinate 167,370, forward strand.
ACCGGCCACGCATGCCCAGATTCGAGCATGTCGTTGTAGTTGTGGCCGATCAGGTCGAGCAGGGCGCAGCGCGCCACTTCCAGGTATTTGACGTAGTGGCCATGCCAGACCACGTTCATCGAATCGACGTCGAAAAACGGCACCACGATCTGGGTGTCGACGTGCAGAACGCCTTGGCTACGCATGCAGCCTCCAGTGTTGCTCAGCGATGCGTTGCAGGCACAGGCGCAGTTCGCCTTCCAGGGCGCGGTCTTCGATGACCGGCGGGAAGTCCTCGGCCAGTTGTCGGTGCATGGCGGCGAGGGCCGGCGGCAGCGGTCGCGCGTCTTCGGCGCGGCTGCGCAGCCACACGCCCTGGTTGGCGGCGAGCAAGGTGGCGGCGGCCACTTGCTCGGTCAGTTCCAGCACACGGATGGCGTCCCGGGCGGCGATGGTGCCCATGCTCACCTTGTCCTGGTTATGGCACTCGGTGGAGCGCGAGAACACGCTGGCCGGCATGGTGTTTTTCAAGGCTTCGGCGGTCCAGGCGCTGGTGCCGATCTGCACGGCCTTGAAGCCGTGGTTGAGCATTGCCCGCTCGGCGCTGGCGCCGGACAGGTTGCTCGGCAGGCCATGGTTGTAGCGCTCGTCCACCAGCAGGGCGAGCTGACGGTCCAGCAAGTCGGCGACGTTGGCCACTAGGTTCTTCAGGCTGTCCATGGCGAAGGCGATGTGCCCGCCGTAGAAGTGCCCGCCATGGAGCACGCGCTCGGCTTCGGCATCGATGATCGGGTTGTCGTTGGCGCTGTTGAGTTCGGTTTCGATGAACCCGCGCAGCCAGCCTAGGCTGTCGGCCAAGACCCCGAGCACATGGGGGGCGCAGCGCAGGGAATAGCGATCCTGCAGGCGATGCAACGGTGCGGTCGGCGCGTCGATCGCCAGGTCCTTGCGCAGCCACGCGGCGACTTGCATCTGCCCCGGGTGTGGCTTGGCGGCGAACAGGCGTTCGTCGAAGTGCTCCGGATTGCCTTGCAGGGCAACTACGTTCAGCGCGGTGATGCGGGTCGCCAGTTGCAGCAGGTAGTCGGCGCGGGCGAAGGCCAGGCAGGCGAGGCCGGTCATCACGGCGGTGCCGTTCATCAACGCCAAGGCTTCCTTGGGCCGAAGCACCAGCGGCGTCCAGCCCAGTTCGCGATGCACATCAGCGGCCAGGCGGCGTTCGCCACGGAACATGACTTCCCGTTCACCGGACAACGTGGCGGCGACGTAGGACAGCGGCGTCAAATCGCCGCTGGCGCCCACCGAGCCTTCTTCCGGAATCAACGGCAGGATGTCGTGTTCGAGAAACGCCTGGAGCCGCTCCAGCAGCTCCACTCGCACCCCCGACACGCCGTGGCACAGCGACTGCAAACGCGCCGCCAGCACAGCCCGGGTCGCCTGGGCGTCGAGCAGTTTGCCGAGGCCGCAGCCGTGAAAAGTATAGAGGTGACGTGGCAGGGCTTCGACGTGGTGCAGCGGCACGGCTACCACGCAGGAATCACCGTAGCCGGTGGTCACGCCGTAGATGACGCCTTCCTTGTCCAGCAGGGAATCGAGGAATTGCGCACCCTTGGCGATGCGCTGGCGGAACGCCGGGTCATCCTGCAACTGCGTCGGTGCCTGACGGTTGGCCAGGGCCAACACATCTTCAATGCGCAGGGGGCGTTCGCCGAAGGTTACCGGCTCAAGAGTGGGCATCGTCATCGGTCTTCCAGAAAGGGTAAAAGTTGAACCACTGTTGCGGTCCCTGGAGGCAGTACTGCGCCAGGCGCTCGGCATAGCGGGCGGCCCAGTGGGCGATCACTTGCTCGCGGTCGTTGCGCTTCCACACCACCGCATCGGCGAAGGGTTCGAGGGTGACGCGATAACGTCCTTCGTGCTTGAGGCACATCAGCAGGTTGACCGGACATTTCAGCAGGCCGGCCAGCAGCCAGGGGCCTTGGGGAAATGCGGCCGGGTAGCCCATGAAATCCACGGTCACGCTGCGCCCGCCATGCAGCGGCACGCGGTCGCCAGCGATCGCCAGCCACTCGCCGCGCTCCAGGCGTTCGCTCAGTTGCAGCATGATCACCGGATCCAGCTCGCTGACCTGGATCAGCCGCAGATGCGTGGCGCCGGCTTCGCCCAGCAGGCGATTGAACTGCTCGGCGTGCTTGGTGTGCACCAGCACGTTCATGGTGACTTTTTCGCCCAGCTCGGCCAGGGCCCGGCACATTTCGAGGTTGCCCAGGTGCGCACCCACCAGCATCTGCCCGCGTGTGTCGCGCAGGTGATTGCGCAGCAAGGCAGTGTCGACGATTTCGATCTGCTCGATGCTCAGCTTGCCGTTCCAGACGTCGAGTTTGTCGAGCAGGGAATCGGCAAAAGCCATGAACTGGCCGAAGACCCGCCGGTGAGACGGGCGCAGTTCGGGGCGGCTGCTCCAGTCGGCGAGGCGCTGCTGGTATTGCCAGGCCGCTAGCCGGGCGCTGCGACCGAAAACGAAGAAGTACAGGACGATGCCGTACAGGACCGGGGTCAGCAGCCGACGGCCCAACACCTTGGCGGCAACCGCCGTGAGTTTCATCAGCCAGAAACTGCCGCGCTCCTGGCGGTCCGCCCAGTGCTGTTTGTCCGTGCTCATGGGCGCCACCGTTGCCAGAGAATCATCGGCAAGCGCACCAGCATGCCGAAGAACAACCGGGTGTGCATGCGGGAAATCAGCACGTTGTCGTGGAACAGGCGAAAGTGCGAAACGCCATCCAACGGGTAATGCACCCGGGTCTGTAGCCAGCGCATCGGCTGGTTGCGCCAGGACAGGCGCACGAGGATGTCGGAGTCGAAATCCATGCGCTTGCCGATGTTTGCCGAGTCGATCAGCGCCAGGGTTGGTGCCAGGGGATAGACCCGGAAGCCGCACATCGAATCGCGGATTTTCAGGGACAGGCTGTTGATCCAGACCATGACGTGGGTCAGGTAGCGTGCGTACAGGCGACCTTTCGGCACGCTGGCGTCGTACAGGGGATAGCCGCAGATCAATGCGTCCGGGTGGGCACGGGATTGCTCGATGAAGGTGCGCACGTCGCCAAGGTCGTGTTGCCCGTCGGCATCGACCTGCAAGGCATGGCTGAAACCCAGGCGCGAAGCTTCCCGCAGCCCGGTCATCACCGCGCCGCCCTTGCCTTGGTTGACCGCCAGCCGGACCAGGTGAACCCGTTCGCTTTCCGCCAACTGTTCAAGCACCGCCGCGCAGGCCGGGCTGCTGGCGTCGTCCACCAGCACGCAGGGCAAGCCGTTTCCGAGCAGCGTCTGGACCACCGTCGCGATGGCGGTTTCGTGGTTGTAGACCGGGATGACGGCGCAGGGGTTATGCATGGGCTCTACCCCTGTGGCGAAGGTATTCTCTGTGGCGAGGGAGCTTGCTCCCGCTGGGTGGCGCAGCCGCCCTCGCTGTTTTGGCGGTTGCTACGCAACCGAGCGGGAGCAAGCTCCCTCGCCACAGGGAAGTGGTGGCTACATGTGCGTTATTCATCGGCCATCCCCAACACAATCCGCCCACTTGAACAGGCCGCCGTGTCATTGCGATAGGCGAAATACAACTTGCCGCGCTCACGGTCGAAGCGCAGGTGCAGTTGGATTTCATCGCCGGGGCGCACCAGTTGCTGGAACTTGAGCACTTCCATGCCGGCGAAGCGTGGCGGCAGCTCCATGAGTTGACGGCCCAGGTTCATGGCCCAGTCCACTTGCACCACACCGGGCAAGACCGGCGCGGTGGGAAAGTGGCCGCTGAAATACGCCAGGTCTGGCGGCACCGTCAGGCGCAGGTTCCATTCGCCGTCCGTTTCAATCTTTTCAAGCACCTCGGGAGCTTTCGGACGCGGCGCCATCAGCACGGCTTCGACTTCGGCCTGGGGCAGCTTGCCTTGTGCGTTCAACGGCAGCTGTCGCAGCCAGCGCCAGCGTCGGGGCAAGGCCAAGGTTTCACAATGCCCGCTCAAGTGTTGGCGCAGGGCTTGGGTCACGGCCCGCCGGCCCAGATTGCGCAAGGCAAGCAAGCCGGTTTCGCTGAGCACCAGCAGGGCACCGAGGGAAGCACGGTTCTCCTGCACGACGCCCAGCCGCGCTTCGCTGACCCATTCGTGGGCCGTCAACGCCTGCTCCAGCATCGGCAGTGAGATGCGTTTTTCTTCAAGCTTGACGATGCGATCCAAGCGACCGAGCAACTCAAAACGCCCATCTGCGGCGATTCGCACCGCGTCGGCGGTGTGTTCCACATGACCGGCCGGCAGATAAGGCGAGGCAATCAACAAGGCGCCGTCACTGTCCTGGTTCAGCTCGACGTCGGCGAAGGGTTGCCACAAGTCGCCGCCCTGGCGCCAGGCGATGCCACCTGTTTCCGAGCTGCCGAAAATTTCCGTCGGCCATTGTCCCAGGCGCTGTTCGAGACTCTGCGCTGCCTCGGCTGGCAAGGCACCGCCGGAGGAAAACACCCGGCGCACACTGCTCAGGGCCGGCCAGTCGAGATTGTCGCCCATGCGCTTGAGCAACGCGGGGCTGGCGACCCAGGCGAACGCCGGGTGCTCGCGACTGGCGCGCTGCATGTCTTCCGGGAAGGGCAGTTGCCGACGAACGAAGGTGCGTCCGGCGCACAACGGCCAGAGGACCCGGAACAACAGCCCGTAGATGTGTTGGGCGGCGACGCTGCCGATCATGCAAGCCGGACCAAGCTCAGCACCCCATAGCCGTTCCAGCGCCTGGATTTCATTGCTCAACTGACGCAGGGTTTTCTCGATGCGCTTGGGCTCGCCACTGGAGCCGGAGGTGCACAGGCTCAGCCAGCAATGATCGAGGTCCAGTTCGGCCGGTTCCAGCGGCGCCTGCCGCAGGTCACCCGCTTGGGTGTCTCCGGGCAGGTCGGTCAGCCACAGATCGACGTCAGCCGACCAGCGCTGGCGCGTCTGCGCCTGCAGGTCGGCGGGCAGCAGCACGCGCACCCCGGCGCGCCAGGCAGCGAGCAGGGCGGTCGCCAGGTCGGCGGCATCTTCGAGGTGCACCGCGATATGCCGTACACCCCGGGCCTGCAGACCGGCGGCCAGGCACAGCGCGTCATCGCGCAGCTGTGCGTGATCCAGCGCCGGGCCGACGGCTACAGCGCGGTCCGGCAGGGCCTCGAGCAACATCTGCTCAAGTGTTATCCAATTCATGGGCGGCCTCTTACCCTTTGTCGTATGAGCCATTCAATGGCAAACATCAGCCCCATCAATCCGTAGGAAATCAGGCCGGTGTACAACATCCACCAGCTCAGCGGCGCCCAAAGGGTCAGGGCGGCGGCGAGCAAACCGTTACACAGGAAAAACACACACCAGGCCACCGTGACCTGGCGGGTATACACCACTGCCTTGGCCGGCAACTGCGGTTCGCGCAGGCGGGCCAGGCGTTCGACCATCGGCCGGCCGTATTTCAGGCTCAGGGTGAACAGCCCAAGCATGAATGCGCTGATCAACACCGGATACCAGCGCAGCAGGAGCGGGCTGTCGAACACTGCAAGCAATATGCAAAAAATGATCGCCGTGACCGCCATCCAGCGACTGCCGGGTCGACCCTTGCCGAGCAATGCCCGGGCCAGCCACAGGCAGCCCAATAGCAGCCCGAATTGCCACGGAGCAAAGTGCTCCATGCCGAAATACACCGCAAAGGGGTACAGCAGGCCAGCCAGCAGCAAGCCAAGGCCAATCAGCCGGCTCATGCGGCCGGTTGGACCAGTCGATAGACCGCCTCGACTACATCATTGACCGTGCGCACCGACTTGAACTCTTCAGCGGCGATTTTCTTGCCGGTCTGGCGCTTGATGTGGTCGATCAGGTCCACCGCATCGATGCTGTCGATTTCCAGGTCCTGGTACAGGTTCGATTCCAGCGTCACACGCTCAGGGTCCAGTTCGAAGAGCTCGACCAGGGCATCGCGCAGGGTGTTGAAAATATCGTCACGAGTTTGCATGGTCGGTCTCAGGCGCTTTTTGCAGTGACGAAGGCCGCAAGGCTTGCCACGTTGCTGAAATGGTTACGGGTGTCCTTGGCGTCGGCATCGATCTTGATGCCATATTTCTTCTGGATCGCCAGGCCAAGCTCCAGGGCATCCACCGAGTCCAGGCCAAGGCCTTCGCCGAACAGGGTCTGATCGTCGCCGATGTCGTCGATACCGATGTCCTCCAGGCCGAGGGCGTCGATGATCAGCTGTTTGATGTCACGGTGCAGATCGCTCATCTTCGGCGAGCTCCTTGATGAAATAGTGATGCAGAAAATCGTTGAGCCGGCGTGAAGCCTGCGGCGCAGGGCCCAGCGCGGCAAAAGCCTGTGGGTCTATATCGGCCCCAACGTGAAAACTGAAGTGCACGCGGCGATGGGGGATGCGATACCAGGGTTCGGCCTTGGTCAGCGTGGTGGGGCTGACCTTGATCGTGACCGGCGTCAGGACCTTCGCGCCTCGCAGAGCAATGGCCGCGGCGCCTCGATGAAAGGCCGGCGCATGGCCTGGCTGGGTACGCGTGCCCTCGGGAAACACGATCAGGCATTGGCCGTCCCGCAGGGCGTCGCTGGCGGCGTCGAGCATGTCCATGCTGCCGTCGTTGCTGATGTATTGGGTCGAGCGCAGCGGGCCACGGGTAAACGGGTTGTCCCACAGGCTTTGCTTGACCACGCAGTTGGCGTCGCGAACCAACCCGATCAGGAAGACCACGTCGATCAAGGACGGATGATTGGCGATGATCATTTGCCCCGGGCGGCCGAGTTTCTCCGCGCCGTCGATCTGGTAGGTGAGCACACCGGTACGGGCCATGAACCGGATAAAGAACCAGAACAAGCGCCCAACCGTGCGGCGAGCCCGCTGGCGACGGGTCTGTGGATCGGCGGGCAACGCATTGAGCAGGGGAAACACCAACAACCGCAGGCACAGCCCGCCCAACCCGAAGAGGGCGAAGCTTGCAGCGGTCGCGAACAGACGCCAGTAGTAGGCGTCGCGATGTTTACCGGTCACCGGTTGCGTTGCCAGGTCCATAGACGATTCTTCCAGGCATGTTGGCAGGTGGTGTCGTTGCTCAGCAGCGTACGCAATAGATCCAGGGCGTGGGGCCAGTCGCTGCCGGGCGTTGATGCTGGTGCGCTGGACAGGTCCAGTTGCCAGTCGTCACCGCAAGTCAGCAATAGTCCCACCGCGTAGGGAAACGGTACGTCGTCGACCCAGGGCGCATAGACCTGGGGTGGTTGTTCTTCGGTGATGACCAGCAGCACCGCTGGCGCGCCTTCATTCAATAGCGCGACGGCTTCCAGCATGCCGTGCTCCAGGCCATCACCCGTGGCTGCCAGGGCGGTCATTTCGCTGGTTTCGCCGCGCATGATCGACCACAGGCCAATGACCGCGTTGTGCACCGACAAGCTGAATTGGGTCGGAGACAAGGGCTGGTCGGCGGCCAGGTCCTTGAGAATCTCAAAAGTGCGCGGGGTTTCGCCGTGACGGGAAATAAAGACCAACGGTAGGTCCGGTCGTCCTTCGGCCAGTGGCCAGGCGACACTGAAGGCCATGCGCGCCAGGCGGCTCAGGCGTCGGCGCTGCATGGCGGGCAGGAACGACACGTCAGGGGCCGCGTCGCTGGCGGCCAGCACGACCGGTTGTCGGCTCCATGCCTGCCAATCGTCCACGCTTTCGAGCCCAGGGGCCCATGCGCGCCATTGGGCGATATTGAAATTGATCACAAACTCATCCCACCCCTGCGGGCTTTTATTGTCACGGTTCAGTGGTTTGACCCGCGTCCAACCCTGCATGGTCTTGCGACCCAAGTGGCGCGCATTATCCCGGTGCGGTTGGCTTGTAGCAAATAATGGTTACATTTTGTCCGGGTCAATCCGTAGGTTGGTCAGGCCCGGCACATTGTCGCGATTTTATCGGCTGTGTCTGTCAGTCACTTCTGTCAATCGCTGGGGGAATTGACGCTTGGTTGTCTGAAAAAGCCACCAACGCGGTAATCCATCCGCGTCGAAGGTAGCGAAGCGGTGTCTTGGGCTACTACACTCGGTCATCTTTGATACACGGAGGTTTTGACATGCGGCGTGTGGTGTTCAATCAGAAGGGTGGCGTGGGCAAGTCCAGCATCGCCTGCAACCTGGCGGCCGTGAGTGCCAGCGAGGGTTATCGCACGCTATTGATTGACCTGGACGCCCAGGCCAATTCCACTCAATACCTGACCGGCCTGACGGGCGATGACATCCCCATGGGCATCGCCGACTTTTTCAAGCAGACCCTCTCATCGGGGCCTTTCTCGAAAAAGAACAAGGTCGATATCTACGAAACGCCTTTCGACAACCTGCATGTCATCACCGCCACGGCGGAACTGACGGACCTGCAGCCCAAGCTCGAGGCGAAACACAAGATCAACAAGCTGCGCAAGCTGCTCGAAGAGCTGGACGAGGATTACGACCGGATTTACCTGGATACGCCGCCGGCCTTGAACTTCTACGCGGTTTCGGCGTTGATCGCGGCTGATCGCGTATTGATTCCTTTCGATTGCGATAGTTTTTCGCGCCAGGCGTTGTATGGCCTGATGGCGGAAATCGAGGAGCTCAAGGACGACCATAACGAAGCGTTGGAAGTAGAAGGGATTGTGGTCAATCAGTTCCAGGCCCGCGCGAGCCTGCCGCAGCAGATCCTCGATGAGCTGATCGCCGAAGGCTTGCCGGTGTTGCCCGTCTACCTGAGCAGTTCGGTGCGCATGCGTGAATCCCACCAGGCGAGCCTGCCACTGATCCACCTGGACCCACGGCATAAACTGACCCAACAGTTTGTGGAGTTGCATAGCCTGTTGGAAAACGCCTGACTTACTGGCATACGCAAGTCCACTGTGGGAGCGAGCTTGCTCGCGATAGCGACCTGCCAGTCGATGCAATTATTGACTGACACACCGTCATCGCGAGCAAGCTAGCTCCCACGAGGGGGCTGGCTTCAAATCCCTTGGCTGCGCAGCCAACTCATCAACTGCGGCAACGGAAACGCCCCACTCTGGCGCGCCACTTCCCGGCCATCCTTGAACAGAATCAGGCTGGGTATCGAACGGATCCCCAACTGCGCCGACAATTGCTGATTGGCCTCGCTGTCGAGCTTGGCCAGCCGGCACTTACCCACCAGTTGCGCGGCGGCCTGTTCGAACACCGGCGCGAAGGATTTGCACGGCCCGCACCAATCCGCCCAGACATCTATCAATAACGGCAGGTCGCCCTTGATCTGGCTGGCGTAGCCGCCTTGCTTGAGTTCGAACGGCTTGGTCAACAACACCTGGGCCTTGCAGCGCCCGCACTTGGGCTGGTCGCCGAGACGTTCGGCGGGGATGCGGTTGAGTCCGTTGCAGTGGGGGCAGGGGATCAGCATCGGGTCAGTCTCCATGGAAAATCATTAGGCATGGATTGAACACTATATAGAAGCCGCCACAAACCTTGTGGGAGCGAGCTTGCTCGCGATGGCGGTGTGTCAGTCAATATCGCATCGACTGTCAGGGCGCTATCGCGAGCAAGCTCGCTCCCACAGGGGATATTGGTGTTGCTGATTATTTGGCCTGGGTCAGCGTGTTGTAGCTGGTCATCAGGTTGCGGTAGTCCGGGATGTGGTTGGAGAACAGGGTCGCCAGGCCTTCCACGTCGTTGCGCCAGTCGCGGTGCAGTTCGCAGGCCAGGCCGAACCAGGTCATCAGCTGTGCACCCGACGAGGACATGCGGTCCCAGGCCGATTGACGGGTCAGTTCGTTGAACGTGCCGGAGGCATCGGTCACCACGAACACTTCGAAACCTTCGGCCAGGGCCGACAGTGCCGGGAAGGCGACGCAGACTTCAGTCACGACGCCGGCGATGATCAGTTGTTTCTTGCCGGTGGCCTTGATCGCCTTGACGAAATCTTCGTTGTCCCAAGCGTTGATCTGACCAGGGCGAGCGATGTACGGAGCGTCCGGGAACAAGGTCTTGAGTTCTGGCATCAGCGGGCCGTTGGGGCCGGTTTCGAAGCTGGTGGTGAGGATGGTTGGCAGTTGGAAGTACTTCGCCAGGTCAGCCAGGGCCAGCACGTTGTTCTTGAAGCGGTCCGGGTCGATGTCACGTACCAGCGACAGCAGGCCAGCCTGGTGATCGACCAGCAGAACGGCGGCGTTATCTTTGTCGAGACGGTTGTAGGAAGTAGTCATGGCGTAGCCCTCATTAAGTTTTGGTTGCCGAAGGTTTCGGCGTGGTTAAGGTTTTTAATGCCGGTGCAGCGATTGATCGGTGACTCATCTGGCCGAAGCGCCGGTTTCAATCCGTGTTGCGTTTCGATGTGTGTAGATTAAAACTGGCACCTTTGATGCGCTAGACTGCGAAAATCAGCCTTAGCGTTCTATTTGGAGAACGATCATCGAAGACCTCAACACGCTGTACTACTTCACCCAAGTGGTTGAGCACCGTGGGTTCGCTGCGGCGGGCCGGGCGCTGGACATGCCCAAATCCAAGCTGAGCCGGCGTATTGCCCAGTTGGAAGAACGGCTCGGGGTGCGGCTGCTGCATCGCACCAGCCGCCATTGCACGTTGACGGAGATTGGCCAGGCCTACTACCAGCGCTGCCTGGCGATGCGGGTCGAGGCCGAGAGTGCCGCCGAGGTGATCGAGCGCAACCGTTCCGAACCCCAGGGCCTGGTGCGCATCAGTTGCCCGACAGCGCTGCTCAACAGTTGGGTCGGGCCGATGCTGACCCGCTACATGCTCAAATATCCGCGGGTGGAGTTGTTCATCGAGAGCACCAATCGCCGGGTCGACCTGATCCACGAAGGTTTCGATATCGCCCTACGGGTGCGCTTTCCGCCGCTGGAAAACACCGACATGGTCATGAAAGTGCTGAGCAACAGCACCCAATGCCTGGTGGGCAGCCCGGCCTTTGTGCAGCATCTGTCTTCATCGGCGTCTCCGGCGGACCTGAACGGCTTGCCGAGCGTGCATTGGGGCGGTGCGCAGCGGGAATACCAGTGGGAATTGTTCGGCCCGGACGGCACCCGCGCATTGATCCGTCATGAGCCGCGCATGGTCACTGATGACCTGCTGGCCCTGCGTCATGCGGTGCTGGCGGGCATTGGCGTCGCCCATTTGCCCAGCGTGGTGGTGCGCGAGGATATTGCTGCCGGACGGCTGGTGGAGTTGGTACCAGGCTGGACGCCGAAGTGCGGGATTGTCCACGCGATCTTTGCTTCACGCCGTGGATTGCTGCCGTCGGTGCGTACGTTGATCGATTTCCTGGCTGAAGAATTCAGCCACAGTGACATGGCGTAAGGCGCTGGACGTTGCCTTCTCCCGTGTTGCCATTCATCAGGTGCGCCGCACTGTAGGCGCATCGCGCCCTCAAAAGCATACCTGTTCACAACCAGGAGGTCCCATGAGCACCCCTCAAGATCCAACCACCCCCCAGGCACTGGACAACCCCAATGACGACGGCTTCGTCCTCGGCACCGCCGGCCGCGACGAAGACCCCAACGCCGCCCCAGCCTATGCAACCGACAGTCGTCACGATCGCGATGAATTGACCCCGGAAGACGCTCGCGGCATGCCCGGTTATCCCGAGGAAAAACCGCAGGCGGAGCCGGCTGAAGAAGAGGCGGAATCAGGGATCGAGACGCCCGAACAGGGGAATGACAAGGCGGGGTGAGCAATGGCTCATACCTGCTCACATTTCTTCCAAATGATCAGAGCCTCCGGCGACTAGGCTGAAATTCTGCAAATCAACCCGTCTATCTGGCTGGCGCTATCGCAATTTGCGATGCGCCAGTTTTGTGTTTAACTCCCCTATAGCAAAATGCGATAAGGATGTTGCATGCATGTGATCACTGAGAAGCGCATTTGGGAGGCCAAGGAGAAATGGCCGCATTCTGCCAATGCGCTGGATCAATGGTATCGGCTGATCAAGCGCAACAGCCCGGCGGATTATGCGGCGATGAAGTCCATATTTCCGGCAACCGATAAGGTCGGTCCGCTACACGTGTTTGACATCGGAGGAAACAAGTTGCGGCTGATAGCGGTAATTCGATACCGACCCCAACGCCTCTATATCAAATGCGTGCTCGACCATCGGGAATACGATAGAGGCAAGTGGAAGGAGTAAAAGGATGAGTGCACTGATAGAACAAGTCGCTGCCCATTGGGAGTTCGTATCGCCTCTTCTGCGCAAGCCCAGGAGTGAGGAAGATTACGATCGCCTGGCCGGCGCCCTTGATGAACTGTTGGAACTGGTCGGCGAAGACGAAGCCCACCCGCTCATGAGCCTGGTCGACATTATCGGCGAATGGATCGAAGCCTGGGATCAGCAACACCGGCCAATGCCTAAGGTCAGTGGCGTAGAGGCGCTTCGTTACCTGATGCGTGAGCACGGTTTGAGCCAGAGCGATTTGCCAGGTGTCGGCGCCCAATCGGTGGTATCGGAAGTGCTGAGCGGCAAGCGCCAGCTGAATTTAAGGCAGATTCGCTGGTTGGCAGAACGCTTTGGCGTATCGGTTGAAACCTTTATTTGAAGGCTTGGATTGCTATCGGGGCTGCTTCGCAGCCCAGCGGGAGCAAGCTCCCTCGCCACGGGGTTAGGTGTCTGGCGGAAGGACTACGACGAGCAACTGATCTCCAGGTGCTTGCCCCATTCCGGCGGGCGCTCGGCGTAGCTGTCCATGCCCGGTTGTTCTTCGAACGGCTTGCTCAGCACCGTGTGCAGGCGGCGGACTTCTTCGTAGTCGCCTGACTCGGCGGCGTCGATGGCTTTTTGTGCCAGGTAGTTGCGCAGCACGTACAGCGGATTGACCGCATGCATGCGAGCGCGGCGCTGATCTTGATCGACCGGGCCTTCCCGGTTGACCCGGGCAACGTACAGCTCGGCCCAGGCGTCGAAACCCTTCAAGTCGACGAAGTCATCGCGCAAGGTGGCGACGGCTTGTTCCGGCGACCGATCGCCCAACCGGCGGAAGAACAGGTTGTAGTCAACGCCGCTGTTCTGCATCAGTTGCAGCAGGCGTTCCACCAGTTTCTGGTCCTCCTCTTCGGCGACGGTCAGGCCGAGGCGGCGGCGCATCAGGTCCAGGTAATGGGCCTGGTACAGCGGCAAGTACAAACCGAGGGTCTCGCGCAGGGCTTCGACGCTGATGAAAGGCGTCAGGGCCTGGGCCAGGGCGCTGAGGTTCCACTGGCCGATGGGCACCTGGTTGCTGAACGAGTAGCGGCCCTGGTCATCGGAGTGGTTGCAGATGAAGTTGGCGTCGAAGTCGTCGAGGAAAGCGAACGGCCCGAAGTCGAAGGTGATGCCCAGGATCGACATGTTGTCGGTGTTCATCACCCCGTGGCAGAAACCGTAGGCCTGCCACTTGGCGATCAGTTCGGCGTTGCGCTCGACGATTTCACGGTACATCGCCAGGTACGGCTCCGGCTGCTCCCGGCATTCGGCGAAGTGCAGGTTCAGTACATGCTCGGCCAGGGTGGCCTGCAGTTCTGGCTTCTTGGTGTAGTAGAAATATTCGAAATGCCCGAAGCGCACATGGCTGGGAGACAGGCGCAGCACCATGGCGGCGCGCTCCTGCTTTTCCCGCCATACGGGTGTGTCCGAGCCGATCACGCACAGCGCGCGGGTAGTCGGAATGCCCAAGGCATGCAGCGCCTCGGAGGCGAGGAATTCGCGGATCGAGGAGCGCAGCACCGCGCGTCCGTCGCCCATTCGCGAAAACGGCGTCTGGCCGGCACCCTTGAGGTGCAGGTCCCAATGCTCGCCGGCCTCGTTGTACACCTCGCCCAGCAGCAGCCCGCGGCCATCGCCCAGTTGTGGGTTGTAGTGGCCAAACTGGTGACCCGAATAGACCATGGCCCGCGGCTCGGTCTCGGCCCACAGCTTATGGCCGCCGAAGATCTCGGCGAACAGCGGTGTCTCGGCTTCTGCCGGCTCCAGGTCCAGCAGCGCCATGGCCGCCGGGCTGGCAACCACCAGGCGCGGGTTGTCGATGGGTTCGGGCAGCACGTGGGCCGAGAAACCGTCGCCCAGGCGGGCGAAACGGTTATCGAAGGTCAGCGTTTCCAGCGTTTTCATGGCCGTCTCCGGCGGGATGCCCGCAGGCACCCCGTTATCAGTCGAGCGCGTCCTGCGGCGGCTCGGGCACCGGCTTGATGCTGGCGACCGCCGAAGGCACGGGCGTGATGGTCTTTTTCTCGGGCTCGGCAGGCACCAGTTTGTATTCCTGGCCTTGGAGATTCTTCAGATAGATTTCCATCTGCCGGAAGGAGATGTTGATGTGCTCCTTCTTGAATTCCCGATTGATGAAACGGTTGATCTCGTCCAGCACCGGGTTGCGGTCGCCGAGGTCGCGCACGTGCATGCGCAGCTCATGGTCCAGGGTGCTTTCGCCGAAGTTAAGGAAGTACACGATCGGCTCCGGCTCCTTCAAGACGCGCGGATTGTCACGCGCGGCCTTGAGCAGGAGTTCGCGGACCCGGTCCAGGTCCGATCCGTAGTCCACGCCGAGTTTCAACGTGACCCGAGTGACGGTGTCGGTGAGCGACCAGTTGATCAATTGCCCGGTGATGAACGTCTTGTTCGGGACAATGATGTCCTTGCGGTCGAAGTCGGTGATGGTCGTCGCGCGAATGCGGATCTTGCTGACCGTGCCCGACAGGTTGCCGATGGTGATGGTGTCGCCGATACGCACCGGACGCTCGAACAGGATCATGATGCCGGAGATGAAATTCGCGAAAATCTCCTGCATGCCGAAGCCCAGGCCCACCGACAGCGCGGCCACCAGCCATTGCAATTTGTCCCAGCTCACGCCGAGGGTGGACAGCGTGGTGACGAAACCGACGCCGGCGATCACGTAGGACAGCAGCGTCGTGGTTGCGTAGGCGCTGCCCTGGGCCAGGTTCAGCTTCGACAGCACGAACACTTCCAGCAAGCCCGGCAGGTTGCGCGCCAGGGCGAAGGTGATGCCGATGATGATCAGCGCGCCGAGCATGTCGCCGATGCTGATGGGCACCATGCTCATGTTGACGCCGGTGCCGCTGGTGTATTCGTAGAGGGTGATGTTGTCCAGGTACGAGAACACACTGATCAGGTCCGACCAGACCCAGTACAGCGCCGCCATGAACCCGCCGAGCAAGGCGAGACGGATCAGGCGCAGGGACTGTTCGTTGACTTTTTCAATGTCGAGGGTCGGTTCCTCGACCACGGCTTCGCCATCGCCGGCCTCCTTGGCGGCCTGGCGCTTGGCCAGGGCGCGCTGGTAGGCCAGGCGTCGCGCCGCGACCGACAGGCCACGGACGAACGTGGCCTCGATCACCAGCCAGAACATCAGCAAGTACAGCGTGTTGATCAAGCGATCACTGAGTTTCAGCGCGGTGTAGTAATAGCCGAAGCAGACGGCGACGAACAATGCGATCGGCAACGCGGTGAACAGCACGCCGACGGCCTTGCGGAACAGCGAGGTGTTCTGGTGCGTCGGGCTGCTGAGCAGCAGTCGGCTGAGCAGCCAGGCCATCGAGGCGTAGCAGGTCAGCACCACCGGCATGCCGAGCACGTCATCGGCCAGGGCTGATGGCTGCAACTCCGCCACCGCCACCACGGCCACCAAGGCCAGGACCACCAGCCCGAGCCGACGGATCCAGCCCTGGAGGAATTCGACCTGGGGTTTTTCCCAACGGAAATGCAGCTCGGCGACGCCGCCCGGGGAGAGGATTCGATAGGCGGTGTAGAACACCAGCCAGGCCTGCCCGATCTGCAACAACGCCGCGCCGAGGTTGGTGTTCTGGCCGCGGGCGTCGATCTGCAAGGCGTAACCGCACAGGGCCAGTGCCAGGGCCACCGGCATCGCCAGCAGGATGTTGATCAGGATCGCCTGGGGCGTGTGCCATTGGCTGTCGCGCTTGAAGTGGCCGACATCCTGGTGGACCTTGTTCAGGCGCGCATACAGATTCTTGCGCCGCCACAGCAGCGCGCCGATCAACAGCGCCAGGGGCAGGAACAACAGCGGTCGCTGGGTCAGGCCATCGGCCAGTTCGCTGAGGCTTGAGGCCCAGGGCAGCGAATCAACTTGTTTTTCCAGGCGGGCCGGCACGCCACGCATCCATTCGAAATCCAGCGGTTTATTGCTGGGAATCCAGAACATCTGCTCCTCAAGGGTGGCCCGCAGACTCTGGGCAGTGCTGAGCAATTGTTTCTGGTTGAGCTGCAACGTGATGGATTCGTTGAGCACCGCGCTCAGTTCACGGTTCAGGCGGTCCAGCAGGTCGACCCGGGTCAGGGCCAGCTCCAGCAAGGCCTTGCGCAGTTGCGGAGTGGCTTGCTCGGACGGTTGGGACGCCAGCAGGCTGTCGACGTAAGCCCCAGGGTTGTTCAGCAACTCGCGTTGCTGGCTGACTTCGAACTGATACAGGCGAATGTCGGCGATCTGGTCGGCCAGGTTCTGGTCGAGCTTCAGGCGCGGCAGGGTCTGGCGCTGTTTGTAGAGAATCTTGGAGAGCAGCAGGCTGCCCTTGAGCACGCTGATCTGCTCGTCCAGCGCGGCATCGGTCTGGGTGACGCTGTCCAGCAATTGCTTGGTCTGCAGGTTCTGCTGGGTGACTTCGTTGAGGCGGTCAGTGCTTTTGAGCAGGTAGTCGGAGAGCTTCAGGTTGTTCGCGCTTTCGGTCGCCAGCAGGCTACTGCCGCCGGCCTTCTGCGCTTCGATGGATTGCTGCGTCACCGTTTCCTGGGACTGGGCCAGGCGTTTCTGGTTGATCAGGTTCTGCAGGTCCTGGATTTCCTGCTCCATGCGATCGATCTTTTCGCTCAGCAGGTCATGCTGGCCGTTGCCCAGGTCTTGCAGTTGGCTATTGCCGGCCAGTTCCTGGCGACGCAAGGGGATCAGCGCGTTGAGTGCCGCCAGCTCGGCGTTGAGTTGGTCGCGCTGCTCGGCGCTCAAGGCTTTGCCTGCATCCCTGCCGCTTTTGAGAGTGGCGTTGATCTGCTGGATCCGGGTCTGGCTGCTGGCGATTTCCGCCTGGGCGCGCTCGGGGCGGGTCTGGGCGGTGATGACCAGGCTGTTGGCATCGGCCAGGGCTTTTTGCAGGTCGCTCTGCTGGGTGGAACGCTCCGTCAGCATCTGTTCCAGCTGGGGAATCGGCAGGTTGGCGTAGCGTTGCGCCACCGGCACCACATTGGTGTTCTTGAGCCGTGCCAGCTCGCGCTGGTTCTCAATGTTCTGCTTGGGTGCGTTGGCCAACTGCTGCTTGAGGGCCACCAGCTTCTGTTCGTAGTCGGCTTTGTTGCTGAGCTGGGTCAGGGTGTTCTGCAAGACGGCCTGCAGGGCTTTCTGGTCGGCCTCCGGCAGTTTGCGATCGGCGATCTTGTCCAGGCTCGCCTGGACCGAATCGCTGGTAGGCGGTTCGGCGGCGTGCACCGTGCAGATGGAAAGACTCAGGCCGAGCAGGGCGATGGCGAAAAAGGAGCGCAGGGTAGGCATAGAGACCGGTCAAGCAAGTGAGAATGGGGAGCAGTTTAGAGGAACAAGCCGGGACCCGGGCGACTTCCTTCGGGGAATCTGACGCCCACTTTGCCGATCTTGTTCCCGTCCATGACCGCGACGGTCCACAGGGTGTTGTTCCAGTCCACCTGGTCACCGACTACTGGCGCACCGCCAACTTTCTGGGCAATGAAACGGCCCAGGGTCATGTCCGGATCGATGCCGTCCAGCTTCAACCCGTAGAGGGCTGCGACCGCGGCCAACTGGGCATCTCCTTCGAGCACGAAGTCGCCGAAGAAGCGCAAATCCAGACCCCGTTGCGGTGCCTGGCTGAACAGTTTTCCAAGGGCTGGCAAGTCGTGTTCATGGCCGATAACACACAGCAAATCATCGACTTCCAACACCGTACTACCCGACGGATGGAGCAGTTGCTGGCCACGAAACAGGGCCGCGATGCGGGTTCCGTCGGGCATTTTCAGGTCCCGCAACGGTGAGCCGATGCACCATTTCTCGGCACCGAGGCGATAAATGAACAGTTCCCACTCGCTGGTGACATGCACTTCCAGCGCCGCCCGGGAAATCGGCAAAGGCTCCGGCGGGACCGTTACATGCAACAGCTTGGCGACCCACGGCAGGCTCGTTCCCTGCACCAGCAGCGAGACCAGCACGATAAAGAATGCCAGGTTGAAATACAGCTGCGCGTGGGGCAAACCGGCCATCAGCGGGAACACCGCAAGAATAATCGGCACCGCGCCACGCAGGCCGACCCAGGAAATAAAGGCTTTTTCACGACCGTGAAATGCCTTGAATGGCAACAGCCCGACCATGACCGACAGCGGCCGGGCGAACAGGATCATCCACAAGGCCAGGCCAAGGGCGGGCAGGGCGATGGGCAGCAGGTCGTGGGGGGTGACCAGCAGGCCCAGCACCAGGAACATGCCGATTTGCGCCAGCCAGGCCATGCCGTCGAGCATATGAAGGATGCCGTGGCGGCTGCGCACCGGGCGATTGCCCAGCACAAGGCCGCACAGGTACACCGCCAGGAAACCGCTGCCGTGCAGGGCGTTGGTCAGGGCGAACACCGCCAGGCCGCCGCTGATCACCAGGATCGGATAGAGACCGTTGGCCAGGTTGATGCGGTTGACCAATTGCAGCATCAGCCAACCGCCGCCCAGGCCGAGCAGCGCACCGATACCGAACTCGCGCACCAGATGCCCGAGCAGGCTCCAATGCAGGCCGGTTTCACCGCTGGCGAGCATGCCGATCAGCGTGACGGTCAGGAACACCGCCATGGGATCGTTGCTGCCGGACTCGATTTCCAGCGTGGCGCTGACCCGCTCGTTCAGGCCTTTGCCGCCGAGCAGCGAAAACACCGCCGCGGCGTCGGTGGAGCCGACAATCGCGCCGATCAGCAAACCCTGGATCAGGTTCAGGTTGAACAGCCACGCCGCCGCCATGCCGGTCAGCCCCGTGGTGATCAGTACGCCCACCGTCGCTAGCGACAACGCCGGCCACAACGCCACGCGAAAGCTCGAGACCCGCGTGCGCAAGCCACCGTCCAGCAGGATGACCGCCAATGCCAGGTTGCCGACCAGATAGGCCGTTGCGTAGTTGTCGAAAAGAATGCCCGCGCCATCGACGCCGGCAACCATGCCCACGGCCAGGATGATCACCAGGATCGGGATGCCCAGGCGGGACGAAAGAGAACTCACCAGGATGCTCGCACCCACCAGCAACGCGCCGATCAAGAACAGGCTGTTGATGGTCGTCGCGGTCAAAGGCAGTACTCCGGGAATCAAGGGACAGGCACAAACTGACCATGCAGTCTGCGTGCCAGCGATTCTAACCTGTTGAAATGTGATGCTGTCAAAAAAGGTTGGGAGCTAGGAGGCTGGGCACAGCTCTTGTGGCGAGGGGATTTATCCCCGCTGGCTGCGAAGCAGCCCCCATTACTGTGCTGCCATGCGGTTAGCAGGCGAGCGCTTCGCACTCGAGCGGGGATAAATCCCCTCGCCACAAGGGATGGTCGACGATGAATAGCGAGGGCCGCTGCGCGGCCCAGCGGGAGCAAGCTCCCTCGCCACGAGAGCCAGTTCAGGTGGCGGGCGGACTGTACGCAATCTGTTTCGGTGTGGGAGGGCTGGATGGGGTTTGTCGTAGGAATGGACTGAAGGAATGTTCCCCATTGACTTGCAGGACATTTCCTAGAAAATTCCAGCCTCTTGCGCCTGCCGGTTTCGGTGCCTAGGCTGTGCTCACCGCTGCCAATCAGCGGTCGGGTTTAGCAGCTCGGAGTTACGTTAGGCGCATGGCAACTGCCATTCAGTGCGGGCATTTTTTTGCTCGAATTTTTATGGCGGCTGTGCGCAGGGCATCCTCGGGTGCGCCGGTTTCCTAACGTACCGGTCTGCTAACCTGCGCATGGCTGCCACCTCTTCGTTTAGCAGCGACCGTGGCGGCTCTCACTTACGTTAGGAGCATTCCATGGACAAACTCATCCCAGACCCACCCCCGCTGCATCTGGACATCGCGGCTGACGCCAATGCCGAGCGTGTCATTGATTCCTATCTGAACCCCAAGCCCGCCCAGCCTGACAAGAAACCCGCTCCGGACCAGCTATTCACTGTCGTGGAGGGCCTCGATGCCGAAAGCCTATTAGCCAACCTCAGTGAAACCCTGGCCTCAGCCAATGCGATGGCGGGCGATCTGGCGTTCGACCTGGACGGCTCGCGGCGACACGTTGCGCTGGGGCTGCAACAGTTGATCGAACTAGGAGAGTTATTGGCAAACCGGGCGTTGGATGTCGTCGATCCCAGGTAGAAGCCTTGGGTTTGATCGAGAACACTGTGGCGAGGGAGCTTGCTCCCGCTCGGCTGCGAAGCAGTCGTCGCTTTTAAAGGACGGGGCCGCTGCGCAGCCCAGCGGGAGCAAGCTCCCTCGCCACAAAAGCTGGATTGTTGATCACCCACTGTCTGCGGGCAATCAACCGATACGCGGGTTAAACGCTGAACCGCCCAACCATGCTGTTCAAATCCACGGCCAGGCGCGACAGCTCGGCGCTCGCGGCGCTGGTCTGGTTCGCGCCGGTGGCCGATTGCACCGACAGGTCACGGATGTTCACCAGATTGCGGTCCACTTCACGGGCCACCTGGGCCTGTTCTTCGGCGGCGCTGGCGATCACCAGGTTGCGTTCGTTGATCTCGACGATGGCGCTGTTGATGGTGTCCAGAGACATGCCGGCACCGCGGGCGATGTTCAGCGTCGATTCGGCGCGTTCGGTGCTGTTGCGCATCGAGTCCACGGCCTGTTCGGTGCCGCTCTGGATGCTGCCGATCATGCGTTCGATTTCGCTGGTCGACTGCTGGGTGCGATGGGCCAGGGCGCGGACTTCGTCGGCAACCACGGCGAAACCACGACCGGCTTCACCGGCACGGGCGGCTTCGATGGCGGCGTTCAGGGCCAACAGGTTGGTCTGGTCGGCCAGGCCACGGATGACGTCGAGCACCTTGCCGATGTCGCGGGACTCATCGGCCAGGTTGCCGATCAGCGTGGCGGTGCTTTGTACGTCGGCGCTCATGCGTTCGATGGCGCCAACGGTTTCCTGCACCAGGTCGCGGCCGTCGCCTGCCGAGGTGGTGGCGTTCCTGGACGCTTCGGAGGTGCTGACCGCGTTGCGGGCAACTTCTTCCACGGCGCTGGTCATCTCGTTGACCGCGGTGGCGGCTTGTTCGATTTCGTTGTTCTGCTGGGTCAGGCCACGGGCGCTTTCCTCGGTGACGCTGTTGAGCTCTTCAGCGGCGGAGGCCAGTTGCGTAGCCGAGCCGGAGATTCGTTGCAGGGTGTCACGCAGTTTGTCCTGCATGGTCGCCATGGCGCGCAGCAGGCGGCCGGCTTCGTCGCTGCCATCAACGGTGATCGGCCGGGTCAGGTTGCCCTTGGCGATTTCTTCGGCGGCGTCCAACGCGTTGGCGATCGGCTTGGTGATGCTGTTGGTCAGCAGCCAGGCGAAGAGCAGGGTCAGGCCAGTGGCAACGATCAACATTGTCACGACCCAAGTGAAAGCGGTCGAGTACTGCTGCGCCGCGCCTTTATAAAAGTCTTCTGCTTGCAGGTTGTTGATCTCGGTCAGGCGAGCCAGGACCGCGTTGACAGCTTCCGAATTGGTCTGCAGGTCGTTGCTGAGCAGGGTCCGCAGCTCATCGACTTGGTTGTTGCGCGCAAGGGTCTTCATGCGCTCTTCAAGCTGACGGTACTGATTGAGCAACTGCACGTATTGGTCGTAGGCGGCCCGCTCATCCGCAGCGCTGATGAGCTTTTCATAAGCGCTTTGAGCTGTACGGATCTGCTGGTTGCGTTGTTCAAACAGATCGAAGATCTGCTGGACGTCCGCTTCGCGGTTCGTCAGCAAGCGATACGACAGCACGCGCAGGCGCAGGGTCAGTTGGGTGAATTCGTTCAGGGCCTTGATGCTCGGCACGCTGTTTTCGACGATGTTTTCGCCGGACGTGCGGATCTTGCTCATCTGGCTCAAGGCAAACACGCCCAGGGCCAGCATCAGGGCGCCGATCAGGGCAAACCCCAGGAACGCCCGTGGCGCGATGTTCATATTACGTAAGGACATGGAAATTACCGTGAAGAAGCGCGTCCGTGCGGGGTTGTGACTGGTTAACTGGCTTATCGGTCCTGCGACTGAAGTCTTGAGGGCGCTGCGTGCTTTTGTCGCATTCCGGCGTCGATGGAGCGACGAAGGGTCGGAACCAGATCCCTCCTGCACAGTCTTTACAGCTCGCGAGCGGTGCGCCGCTGCCTCTAAGTCGTGGCGTCGACGATGACTTTTCTTTATCGTACGCGCCCCTGGAAAAAGCCTGGAAATCAATATGTTGGAAGCATCCCTGAGCCAACTGGAGCAACTGGTCACTGACCTGGTGCAACAGAACCGTCACCTCACCGGCCTGAACGAAACCCTGAGCGCCGAACTGGCCAAGGCCAAGGATGAAAACGAAAGCCTGCAACTGAGCTTGATGGAGCAGGAAGAATTGAACGGCAGCACCGCTGCCCGCATCCAGACCCTGATCGAGCGCGCCAGCAGCGCAACGGTTGGCGCATGAAGCACGGCGCCGATGGGGTCACGGTCGTCTCGATCCTGGGGGAAGACTATTCAATCAAGGCGCCGGCCGGGCAGGAGCAGGCGCTGTTGGACGCCGCTTCGATGCTCAAGGCGGCCCTGGCCGATACCAAGCGCAAATACCCGACATTGATCGGCGACCGCCTGCTGGTGCTGGCGGCCATGAACCTGTGTTCGCAGCAGATCGAAATGCAAAAGCAACACCAGGCGGAGCTCGATCGATGCCAGGAGCAGGTCAGCGCCACGGTCGAGGTGATTGCCAAGACGATTCAGCAGGCCTGACCTTCATAAGGCCTGATATGGGTGGCGATCCAGTTGTAGGAGCGAGCCTGCTCGCGAATGCGGTGTGTCAGTTGCGTTAGATTTGTCTGATCCACCGCTTTCGCGAGCAGGCTCGCTCCCACAATGAATCGGCGGTGTACGCCGATCTTGTGTTCGCTCGGAACCCCTGTAGGAGTGAGCCTGCTCGCGAATGATTCAGCTACGCAGCTAAATCTGGCTCAGAACCACTCATCCCGCATCCCCAGGCACGTATCATCCCGCGCCTCGAGCAGCGTTAGTTCATGCTGGCAACCCGGCACTTCCCAGGTCAGGAAGTAGCGCGCCGCTTGCTGCTTGCCTTTGTAGAAATCGACATCCGCCGCGTTCCCCTTGGCCAACCCTTCCTCGGCACGAATCGCCTGTTCCAGCCAGCGCCAGCCGATCACCATGTGCCCAAACACCTTCAAGTACAGCGCCGAATTAGCGAGGCTGCTGTTGACCTTGCCTTGGGCCAGGTCGGTCAGCAGGCCAAGGGTGACTGTTTGCAGGCGTGCCACCAAGGCTTCCAATGGCTGACGCAAGGGCGTTAACGATTCGTACGCTTGGGCGCGTTCGGTGGTGTCGGCCACCAGGCGAATCAATTGCTTGAGCCCGGCACCGCCGTTTTGCGCCAGTTTGCGACCCAACAAATCCAGGGACTGGATGCCGTGGGTGCCCTCATGGATGGGGTTCAGGCGGTTGTCGCGGTAATACTGCTCCACCGGGTATTCGCGGGTGTAACCGTGACCGCCGAGGATCTGGATCGCCAGTTCGTTGGCCTTCAGGCAGAACTCCGACGGCCATGACTTGACGATTGGCGTCAGTAGGTCGAGCAATTCATGGGCGCGCCGGCGCTCGGTTTCGCTTTCCAGCGTGGTGGTGTCGTCGAACAACCGGGCCGCGTACAGGCCGAGGTCGAACGAACCTTCCACGTAGGCCTTTTGCGTCAGCAGCATGCGACGTACGTCGGCGTGCTGGATGATCGGCACCGGCGCGGTGGTCGGGTCCTTGCTATCGGGTACGCGGCCCTGCGGGCGCTCGCGAGCGTACTCAAGGGAATATAAATAGCCGGCGTAACCCAGCATCACCGCACCCATGCCGACGCCGATCCGCGCCTCGTTCATCATTTGGAACATGTAGCTCAGGCCGTGGTGCGGTTTTCCTACGAGGTAACCGACACATTCGCCGTTGTCGCCGAAGTTAAGCGCCGTGGAGGTGGTGCCTCGCCAGCCCATCTTGTGAAACAAACCGGCCAACAGCACATCGTTGCGCTTGCCCAGGCTGCCGTCGTCGTTGACCAGGAACTTGGGCACGATAAACAGCGAGATGCCCTTCACACCCGGCGGCGCGTCCGGCAATTTCGCCAAGACCATGTGCACAATATTTTCCGACAACGGATGGTCGCCGCCGGAGATAAAAATCTTGTTGCCCTTGAGCCGATAGGTACCGTCGGATGCCGGCTCTGCGCGTGTACGAATATCCGACAGCGATGAACCCGCGTGAGGTTCGGTCAGGGCCATGGTGCCGAAGAAGCGACCGTCGATCATCGGCTGCAGGAAGCGTTGTTTCTGGTCATCGCTGCCGAAACTCTCGATCAGGTTCGCCGCGCCCATGGTCAGGAACGGATAGGATGTCGAAGCGGCGTTGGCCGACTGGAAATGCGCGAAGCAAGCCTGGGACAGCAACGTCGGCAGTTGCATGCCGCCCGCCTCGAAGCTGCGCGCGGCGTTGAGGAAACCTGCCTCGAGGAAGGCATCCACCGCCGGTTTCACCTCGGGGATCAGGATGGCCTGGCCGTTTTCGTAGCGCGGTTCGTTTTCGTCATTCTTGCGGTTGTGAGGGGCGAAATATTTTTCGGCGATGCTGCGCGCCGTGCCGATGGCCGCGTCGAAGGTTTCGCGGTTGTGCTCGGCAAACCGTTCGCGCTGGGTCAGGCCCTCGGCATCAAGGACTTCATACAGCTCGAAAGCCAGATTGCGGGAACTGAGCAGCGTCTCGGACATGGCGGCCTACCTTTTCTTGGGATGGGCCGAGTCTAGGGGGGCTGATATAGGCTGAACAGGATGATTGATGACAGTGATGCAGAGGTGGGGGCGACACTAATCAAAACGGTGGGAGCGAGCTTGCTCGCGATAGCGGTGTACCAGTCGACAACATTCCTGACTGACCCACCGCTATCGCGAGCAAGCTCGCTCCCACAGGGATTTGTATTGCCAGGCACCTATTGCAGGTGCCTGGTTTGCAGCGTTTAGCCGATGGTCATCAGGCTGGCGTTACCACCCGCCGCTGCGGTGTTGACGCTCAGCGCGCGTTCGATCACCAGACGTTCCAAGGCAATGTTGGTTTCGCCCTGAGACAAACCATGCACCCCGACGATAGCCCCGGCGCGCTTGGCAACCTGCTGGCAGACACCGCGCAGTTGATCCGAATCGCCGTGATGCAGGACCGCGTCGAACACCACGTCGTCCTTGGTCCAATCGGCAACCCGTTGGATGCGTGCCTGGATTTCCTTCGGCAAGCGTGCAAACACGGCCTTGCTGGTGTCGGTTTCCGGCCATACAGCCGAGCCGCCCACGGCCAATACGGCCGCCAGTTGCGTCAGCAAATCACCTTCCACGTCCGCCAGGCACAGCACGTGCTCGCGCGGCAGGATGGCGTAGCTGTTGCGTTCGCCGGTCGGACCCGTCAGTTGGCGGGTAATGCCGCTCTGCGACTGCGCGGCGAACTGCACGCACAGGGCGCTCAGTTCGGCGAGCTTCTGGCTGTCTGCCCAGGCTTGCAGGGCGGTCAGCGGCTTGCTCATGGCGTCGCGCAAACGCAGGTCCGGCGCGGCCAAGGCATCGCCACGGACGAAGGATTGCTGGATCGCATCGGTAGGACGGGTCGACAGCAGGCGGTACAGGTACAGCGGACCGCCGGCCTTCGGACCGGTGCCCGACAGGCCTTCGCCACCGAACGGCTGCACACCGACCACGGCGCCGACGATGTTGCGGTTCACGTAGACGTTGCCGGCATGGACGTTGTCGATCACCTTGGCGATGGTTTCGTCGATACGGGTGTGGACGCCAAGGGTCAGGCCGTAGCCAGAAGCGTTGATCTGATTGATCAACTGGTCCAGCTCCTTGCGCTTGTAGCGCACCACGTGCAGCACCGGGCCGAAGATCTCGCGCTGCAGCTCATCGAAGCTTTCCAGCTCGATCAGCGTCGGCATCACGAAGGTGCCGCGCTTGCATTCGTCGCTGTCGGCAATCGCCATCTGGTACACGGTGCGACCTTTGTCACGCATGGCCTGGATGTGCTTCTCGATGCCGGCCTTGGCCTCGGCGTCGATCACCGGGCCGATGTCCACGGACAGGCGCTCCGGGTTGCCGAGGCGCGATTCGGCCATGGCGCCCTTGAGCATTTCGATGACACGGTCGGCGGAATCTTCCTGCAAACACAGCACGCGCAGGGCCGAGCAACGTTGGCCGGCGCTGTCAAAGGCCGAGGACACCACGTCGATGACCACTTGTTCAGTCAGGGCCGAGGAGTCGACGATCATCGCGTTCTGGCCGCCGGTTTCGGCGATCAGCGGGATCGGCCGGCCCTGATTGTCCAGGCGTCCGGCGATGTTGCGTTGCAACAGGCGGGCGACTTCGGTGGAACCGGTAAACATTACGCCTTTGACGCGATCGTCACCTACCAGGCGGGCACCGACGGTTTCGCCACGGCCCGGCAGCAATTGCAGGACGCCTTCGGGAATACCTGCTTCGAGCATCAGGCGCACAGCCTGGGCCGCCACCAACGGGGTCTGTTCGGCGGGCTTGGCCAGGACCGGGTTGCCGGCGGCCAGTGCGGCGGCGACTTGGCCGCTGAAGATTGCGAGCGGGAAGTTCCATGGGCTAATGCAGACCACCGGGCCCAGTGGGCGGTGGGCATCGTTGGTGAAATCGTTGCGGGCCTGCACTGCGTAATAACGCAGGAAGTCCACCGCTTCACGCACTTCGGCAATGGCGTTGGCGAAGGTCTTGCCGGCTTCCCGGGCCAGCAGGCCCATCAGCGGCTGGATCTCGCCTTCCATCAGGTCGGCGGCACGTTCGAGGATCGCGGCGCGTTCGGCCGGCGGCGTGGCCTGCCAGATCGGTGCGGCATTGAGGGCGCACTGGATGGCGTTGTCGACGTCTTCGACCGTGGCTTCCTGGACGTGACCGACCACGTCGCGATGATCGGCCGGGTTCAGTACCGGCGCCGGGGTTCCTTCGCTGGCGGCGCAACCGAGCATCGGCGCGGCTTTCCAGTCGTTATGGGCGGTAGCGAGCAGGGCACAGGACAGCGAGGCCAGGCGATGTTCGTTGGCCAGGTCGATGCCGCTGGAGTTGGCGCGTTCGCTGCCGTACAGGTCGCGTGGCAGCGGGATACGCGGATGCGGCAGGCCGAAACCGCCTTCCAGGGTTGCCATCTGCTCGATGCTCGCCACTGGATCGGCCACCAGTTCCTGGATGGAAATGGACTGGTCGGCGATACGGTTGACGAACGAAGTGTTCGCGCCGTTTTCCAGCAAGCGGCGTACGAGGTAGGCCAGCAGTGTTTCGTGGGTGCCAACCGGAGCATACACACGGCACGGACGGTTCAGCTTGCCTTCGGAGACTTTGCCTACAACCTGTTCGTACAGCGGTTCACCCATGCCGTGCAGGCACTGGAATTCGTACTGGCCCGGGTAATAGTTCTGACCGGCGATGTGGTAGATGGCCGACAGGGTATGGGCGTTGTGCGTGGCGAACTGCGGGTAGATGACTTCCGGCACCGACAGCAGTTTGCGGGCGCAAGCGATGTAGGACACGTCGGTGTACACCTTGCGGGTGTAGACCGGATAGCCTTCCAGGCCTTCGACCTGGGCGCGCTTGATCTCGCTGTCCCAGTAGGCGCCTTTTACCAGGCGGATCATCAGGCGATGACGGCTGCGACGAGCCAGGTCGATCACATAGTCGATCACGTACGGGCAACGCTTCTGGTACGCCTGGATCACAAAACCGATGCCGTTCCAGCCGGTCAGTTGCGGCTCGAAGCACAAGCGCTCAAGCAGATCCAGGGACAGTTCGAGGCGGTCGGCCTCTTCGGCGTCGATGTTGAGACCGATGTCGTATTGCTTGGCCAGCAGGGTCAGCGACAGCAGGCGCGGGTACAGTTCGTCCATCACGCGTTCGTACTGGGCGCGGCTGTAGCGCGGGTGCAGGGCCGAGAGCTTGATGGAAATGCCCGGGCCTTCATAAATCCCACGACCGTGGGACGCTTTGCCGATCGAGTGGATGGCTTGTTCGTACGAGGCCAGGTATTTCTGGGCGTCATGCTCGGTGAGTGCGGCTTCACCCAGCATGTCGTAGGAATAGCGGAAGCCTTTGGCTTCGAACTTACTGGCATTGGCCAGGGCTTCGGCGATGGTTTCGCCGGTGACGAACTGTTCGCCCATCAGGCGCATGGCCATGTCGACGCCCTTGCGGATCATCGGCTCGCCGCTCTTGCCGATGATGCGGCTCAGCGAGGAGGTCAGGCCTGCTTCGTTATGGGTGGCGACCAGTTTGCCGGTGAGCAGCAAGCCCCAGGTGGCGGCGTTGACGAACAGCGACGGGCTGTTGCCCAAGTGCGGCTGCCAGTTGCCGGTGCTGATCTTGTCGCGGATCAGCGCGTCGCGAGTGCCTTTGTCCGGGATGCGCAGCAGCGCCTCCGCCAGGCACATCAGCGCTACGCCTTCCTGGGACGACAGGGAAAATTCCTGCAGCAAGCCCTGAACAATACCGGCACGACCGCCGGCACTTTTCTGGTTACGCAGTTTTTCAGCAATGGAAGCCGCCAGCTTGTTGGTGGCTTCGGCCATTTCGGCCGGCAGGCGGGCCTGCTCGATCAGCATCGGCACCACTTCCGGCTCAGGGCGACGGTAAGCGGCAGTGATGGAGGCGCGCAGGACCGACTGCGGCAGGATGCTCTCGGCAAATTCGAGGAAGCATTGGTGAGCGTGGTCGACCTGCACGTCGCCAGCGTCATCGCTGTCGGCGCGAGGGGAACCGTTCAGCTCGGTCAGGGTTGCACCACCCTCGAGTTTTTCCAGGTAATTGAAAATCGCCTGCTTGATCAGCCAGTGTGGCGTGCGATCAATCGAGGTTGCGGCCGCCTTCAGGCGTTCGCGGGTCGGGTCGTCGAGTTTGACCCCAAGGGTGGTGGTAGCCATATTTTTATCCTCATGTTTGCCACGTACCGCGTGGCATCAGCTGGCGGCAAGATTAGCTGCGGGATGAATGAGGTGCAACCGGGTGCAACCTGTTTTTTGTCGAAATAATGAGCAGCTCATCAGGAAGCACAGGGCGTCATTCCACGCCTGCACTTGCTTGGTGCATCTCTGTTTGGAAAACGAAGCTTTTTTGCACCAAAAGAGAGCAAAATGCGGCGTTTGTAGGGGGATTCCGACTGGGTGCAACTTATTTCAACGAAACTGGTTGCACCTAATTTGATTTGTTGAATAGCATTCGCGGCCAAGGTGCAACCGGCTCGGGTCGGAGTGCATCGGCTGATGGCTTTCCTGGGGAAACATCAGTCATAAATTTGCGGGTCCACAAAACGTCAGTACAACGTTCGCGTTGTCGGCGCTTTCAACTGCCACCGCACCATAAAAACAAAGCCAGGGCGTAACTCATGAGTGTTAGCAATCCTACCCTGATCACCTTCGTGATCTATATCGCAGCCATGGTCCTGATCGGCCTGATGGCTTACCGCTCCACCAACAACCTTTCCGATTACATCCTCGGCGGTCGCAGCCTCGGCAGTGTCGTGACGGCGCTTTCTGCCGGCGCTTCCGACATGAGCGGCTGGTTGTTGATGGGTTTGCCTGGCGCAATCTACATGTCCGGTCTGTCGGAAAGCTGGATCGCCATCGGCCTGATCATCGGTGCCTACCTGAACTGGCTGTTCGTCGCCGGTCGCCTGCGGGTCCAGACCGAGCACAACGGTGATGCGCTGACGCTGCCGGACTATTTCTCCAGCCGTTTTGAAGATACCAGCGGCCTGCTGCGGATCATCTCCGCGGTGGTGATCCTGGTGTTCTTCACCATCTATTGCGCGTCCGGCATCGTGGCCGGTGCCCGCTTGTTCGAAAGCACCTTCGGCCTGTCCTACGAGACCGCGCTGTGGGCTGGTGCCGCTGCGACCATCGCCTACACCTTCATCGGTGGTTTCCTGGCGGTGAGCTGGACCGATACCGTACAAGCGACGTTGATGATCTTTGCCTTGATCCTTACGCCGATCATCGTGCTGCTGGCCACTGGCGGCGTCGATACCACGTTCCTGGCCATCGAAGCGAAAGATCCGACTTCGTTCGACATGCTGAAAAACACCACCTTCATCGGCATCATCTCGCTGATGGGCTGGGGCTTGGGCTACTTCGGCCAACCGCACATCCTGGCGCGCTTCATGGCGGCGGATTCGGTCAAGTCGATCGCCAAGGCGCGTCGCATCTCCATGACCTGGATGATCCTGTGCCTGGGCGGCACCGTGGCCGTCGGCTTCTTCGGTATCGCGTACTTCTCGGCGCACCCTGAGGTGGCCGGTCCAGTGACCGAGAACCCTGAGCGCGTGTTCATCGAGCTGGCGAAGATCCTGTTCAACCCATGGGTTGCCGGCGTGCTGCTGTCCGCCATCCTGGCTGCCGTCATGAGCACCCTGAGCTGCCAGTTGCTGGTGTGTTCCAGCGCACTGACTGAAGACTTCTACAAGACCTTCCTGCGCAAGAGTGCGTCCCAAGTTGAGTTGGTCTGGGTCGGTCGCGCCATGGTGCTGCTGGTGGCGCTGATCGCCATCGCCCTGGCCGCGAATCCACAAAACCGCGTACTGGGCCTGGTGAGCTATGCCTGGGCCGGTTTCGGTGCCGCCTTCGGTCCGGTGGTCCTGATCTCCGTGATCTGGAAGAACATGACTCGCAACGGTGCCCTGGCCGGTATCCTTGTCGGTGCGATCACCGTTGTCGTCTGGAAGCATTTCGAGCTGCTGGGCCTGTACGAAATCATCCCTGGCTTCATCTTCGCCAGCCTGGCCATCTACTTCGTCAGCAAGGTGGGCACGCCTACCACCGGCATGCTGCAGCGCTTCGAAGCGGCTGAGAAAGATTTTCGCTTGAACCAGTAAGGCTTTCGGCGCGGCCTTCGCAGCCCGCAGAGCTGGAAAAAACGGCCCGTCTCCTTTGGAGGCGTGCCGTTTTTTTATGGGTGAGTGTCCAAGGTATCGGGCTGGTTGAGAAAGATCAGCACGCCCAACAGCGCCATGTAGAACCTGAACGCGGCATCCTGGCCATTCCAGGTCTCGGATTGCCACATCAGGAACCACTCGCCGCCGACGACCATGAAGCCGAAAAACCAGACGAAAAATCCCACCGTCAGCCCAACGACGGCCCACCCCTTGGCCCGATTGAAAACCACGCCATCCGCCATGCGTGCCCGCCAGAGTTTCAGCGCGCCGTAGGCCAGCAACACGGTGGTCATCGCTTCGCCGAGAATGATCAGCCAATAAGCTCCGTGCCACATCCAAGGCTTGTCGATGGCGCGATACCGGGCGGCATTGTCGGGGAAGGTGGTGTCCATGCTCAGTACATGCTGGACGAAATTGAAGTTGGAGCTGTAGTCCGTGACGTTGTTGAATACGGTCAGCAAGGCGAAGGCAGCCAGCGCGAGGATCATCGCGATTTTCGTGTAGCGGATTGTCATGGTTTGCGTCCTTGGCTATTTACGACGAAGGGACGTTATCACGCCGTTGCGCTGTACGAGGCCGGTCGTCGTGTAAGACGCAGCTGATTACTTCGTGCGAAGGCTTTCAATATCGCGATTTAAGAATTGTCCATCGGAAAATGCAGCGGGCCTCGCAGCTTTTAGCCTCTTGGGTGTAGGGGAAATCTGTTTTTTATCGCATCCGATCAACTTGGCGAATGGGTCATGCACAATCGCCCGCCTTTATTTCGCAGAGGCACATCGGATGTTCGCGCCTGCCAACCTACCGCGTTTCACGCTGACGCTCGACAGCGGGCCAAACGACCTCAAGGTGCTTGAGTTCAAAGGCACGGAAGCCATCAGCCAACCTTACTGCTTCGACTTGGAATTGATCAGCGAACGGCCTGACCTTGCGCTGGAGGAGCTGCTTCATCGCCAGGCTTTCCTGGGCTTCGATGACCGGGGCGGTGGCATTCACGGCCAGGTTTACTGTGTGGCGCAAGGCGATTCGGGCAAGCGCCTGACCCGTTATCAAGTCACGCTGGTGCCCCGCCTGGCGTACTTGCGTCATCGCATCAACCAGCGGATTTTCCAACATCTGAGCGTGCCGGATATCGTTGCCCTCGTCCTGAAGGACCACGGCATCCTGGCCGATGCCTTCCAATTCAGCCTTGGCGGGCAGTACCCCGAGCGGGAATATTGCGTGCAGTACGGCGAAAGCGACCTGGTTTTCATTGAGCGTCTTTGCGCCGAGGTCGGCATTCATTATCACTTCCGCCACAGCCCTGACGGCCATCTGCTGGTGTTCGGTGATGATCAGACGGTGTTTACGCGCTTGCCCGAATCCACGTTGTATCTGCCTGGCAGTGGCATGGCCGCCGCCGAGCCGGCCATCAAGCGCTTGGCGGTGCGGCTCCAGACTCGTACCACGGCCGTGACATTGCGCGACTATGACTTTCGCAAGCCTGGCCTGCTGTTACAGGCCAATCTCGACAACCAGCAACTCCCGACGCTGGAAAATTATCACTACCCCGGTCAGTTCACCGACCGCGACGATGGCAAACACTCGGTCCGGCGGACCCTCGAACGGCACGGCGCCGACGGGCGCCTGGCAGAGGGCGGCAGCGATGACAGCGCTTTTGCCAGTGGGCATTTCATGCGCATCAAAGAGCACCCGCGCAAGCAATGGAATGACCTGTGGTTGCTGACGCAGGTCGATCACCACGGTCGGCAACCGCAAGTGCTGGAGGAGACCGCCTCCGCCGGCCGGGATGAGTTCCAGGGCTACCGCAATGCCTTCCTCGCAACGCCGTGGGAGGTTTTCTTTCGTCCGCCGTTGCAGCACAGGAAACCGTCCGTCAGCGGCTTTCAGCCGGCGGTGGTGACCGGGCCGGTGGACAGCGAGATTCATTGCGATGAATTCGGGCGGGTCAAGGTGCAATTGGTCTGGGATCGTGACGGCGAGCGCGACGAGCATTCCAGTTGCTGGCTGCGCGTGGCGACCGGTTGGGCTCATGATCGCTACGGCAGCGTGATGATCCCTCGGGTGGGGATGGAGGTCCTCGTCGGGTTCATGGACGGCGACGTCGACAAGCCGCTGGTGGTGGGCTGCCTGCCGAACGGAGCCAACCCGGTGCCCCTCGACCTGCCGGCGGACAAGACCCGCAGTATCCTGCGCAGCCAGAGCAGCCCCGGTGGCGGTGGCTACAACGAATTGCGCATCGAGGACCGCAAGGGCGCCGAGGAGATCTACCTGAGGGCCCAGCGCAACTGGACCCAGCATGTGCTGCATGACCAGCGCGTGCAGGTCGATCATGAGCGCAGCATCGTCGTCTCCGGCTTGTCGCGGCATGAGCTCAAGGATGGCGAGCAGCGCATCACCGGAGGCCGACGCCAGGTTGAAGTTCGCCAGGACGACCATTTGATGGTGACAGGCGACCGGCACATCCGCGTCGCCAACCAGGCCCTCAACGCCGCCGGGGGATTCAGTGTCAGCGCTGGTCAGCAAGTCGTGCTGGAGGCGGGTGCCAGCGCGACCGTCCAGGCCGGCGGGCACTGGATCAATATCGGCCCGGGCGGAATCTTCAGCAGCGTGCCGATCCAGGTCGGCGGAGCGCCGATGGCAGCCATGGGCGCAGCACCCGTCGCGGCCGGCGCCGTGGAGAAACTGGCCGCCGCGTTGGCGCCAGTGCTGTCCTTGGCGCAAATACGCAGCCTGAAAAGCCCCGCGCCTTTCTGTGAGGAGTGCGAGCGCTGCAAGGATGGCGCTTGTGGCGTGTCGTTGGCACCGCTTGGGGGATAGGTTCGGGGCGGGCTGCCGAGCAGCCCGGCGGGAGCAAGCTCCCTTGCCACGGGTGAGAGATTATTGGGCCGCTCGGTCGCCAGTCCCTGACGTTGGGCGCGCTTCAAGGTAAACTCGTCGCCCTTCGCAGGAGCCGCCATGAATTATCGCCACGCCTTCCACGCCGGCAATCACGCCGATGTGTTCAAACACCTGGTCTTGACCCGTCTCATCGCCTTGATGTCGCGCAAGGAGCAGCCCTTCGCCTACCTCGACACCCACGCGGGCATCGGCTTGTACGACTTGCAGGGCGACCAGGCCAATCGCACCGGTGAATACCTGGAAGGCATCGCGCGGTTATGGGATCAGGACGACCTGCCGCCCCTGACCGCCGATTACATGAAGGTGCTGCACGAGATGAACCCGGACGGCCAGTTGCGCTATTACCCTGGCTCGCCTGAGCTGGCGCGGCGCCTGACCCGGTCGCAGGATCGGGTGTTGCTCAACGAGAAGCATCCGGAGGACGGCGTGCTGCTCAAGGACAACATGAAGGGTGATCGTCGCGTGGCGGTGCATCTGGGCGAAGGCTGGCACGTTCCTCGTGCGTTGCTGCCGGTGGCAGAGAAGCGCGCTCTGATGTTGATCGATCCGCCGTTTGAACAGCTGGATGAGATGCAGCGCTGCGCCGCCTCGCTCAAGGAGGCCATTGGCCGGATGCGCCAGACGGTGGCGGCGATCTGGTATCCCGTGAAAGACCAACGCATGTTGCGTCGTTTCTATCAGGACCTGGCGGGCACGGGCGCGCCCAAGTTGTTGCGGGTGGAGTTGCTCGTGCACCCGCTGGCCACGCCCAACAGCCTGAACGGCTCCGGCCTGGCCATCGCCAACCCGCCATGGGGGCTTGAGGAAGAGTTGCGCGAGTTGCTGCCGTGGCTGTCCAAGAAACTTGGGCAGACCCAGGGTGGGTGGCAGATGGATTGGTTGATCGCTGAAAGCTGATTTGGATGGCGACTGTGAGGACGCCATCGCGAGCAAGCTCGCTCCCACATTTGACCGAGTTGTACATACGATCCAGTGTGGGAGCGAGCTTGCTCGCGAAGCTTTTCAGTGCCAGGCGGTCAGATCGGGCAAGTCACGCCCGTGCCACCAATCCCGCAATACCCTTCAGGATTTTTCGCCAGGTATTGCTGGTGATACGCCTCGGCAAAGTAAAACGTCGGCGCTTCGTCGATTTCGGTGGTGATTTCTCCCAGCCCGGCCTTGCCCAGTTCAGCCTGGAACACGTCCTTGCTCTTCTTCGCCGCGTCCAGTTGCTCGGGCGTGGTGCAGTAGATCACCGAACGATACTGGGTGCCGATGTCGTTACCCTGACGCATGCCTTGGGTCGGGTTGTGCAGTTCCCAGAACATTTTCAGCAGGTCGTCATAGCTGACTTTCGCCGGCTCGTAGACCACCAGCACCACTTCGCTGTGGCCGGTCAGGCCCGAGCAGACCTCTTCATACGTCGGGTTCGGCGTAAAGCCTCCCGCATATCCCACCGCCGTACTGACCACTCCTTCACGTTGCCAGAACTTGCGCTCCGCGCCCCAGAAGCAGCCAAGGCCGAAGATCGCGAAATCGACGTCCATGGCAAACGGGCCCAGCAGTGGCGCGTCGAGGACGAAGTGTTTTTCCGGCACGGCCATCGGGGTTTCACGGCCAGGAAGAGCTTGATCGGGAGTAGGAAGCACGTTTTTGTTCACCAGGATTTCCGAGCGCAAGACCATCATCAGTCCTCTCAGTCAGATTGAATTGAGCGAAATAGGCCGTCAGTGTGCCTCAGAAAAGCCGCCGCAAGCTATAAGCGACTGTCAGACCAGCGGGCCGCGCGGGTAGCGCTTGAGCTTCTCGATAAGCTCTGTGCCGGGGATCGGCCGGTCGAAGAGGTAGCCTTGACCGACGTCGCAGCGGTGGCGGCGCAGGAAGGCGAGCTGCTGGGCGGTTTCGATGCCTTCGGCCACCACCTTGAGTTTCAGGTTGTGGGCCATGGCGATCACCGCGGAGGTGATTTCCATGTCGTCCTGGTTGTCCGGGATCTCATGGATGAAGCTGCGATCGATCTTGATGATGTCGATCGGGAATTTCTTCAGATAGCTCAAGGACGAATAACCGGTGCCGAAGTCATCCATCGCCAGGGTCAGGCCCAGGCGCTTGAGCTGGTCGAGTTGCAAGTGGGTGTCTTCGGTCGCTTCGAGCAGCAGGCCTTCGGTCAGTTCCAGTTCCAGCAACCGCGCGGGTAATTGTTCTTCCTTGAGGATGCTGGCAATCGAGGCCACCAGGTCCGGATCGGAAAACTGCTTGGGTGACAGATTGATCGCCACTTGTAGGTTGCCCAGGCCAGCGGCGGTCAGCTGTTTGCTCATACGGCAGGCCTGGCGGGCGATCCATTTGCCGATGGGGATGATCAGGCCGGTTTCTTCGGCCACGCTGATGAACTGGTCCGGGCGGATCATGCCCTTCTCCGGGTGGTTCCAGCGCAGCAGCGCCTCCATGCCCAGCAGGCGACCACTGCGCAGGCACAACTTGGGCTGGTAGAAGACATCCAGTTCATTCTGGGTCAGCGCCCGGCGCAGGTTGTTTTCCACGAACAGCTTGTAGCTGGCCTCGGCGTTCAGGGCCTCGGTGAACACCTGGACTTGGTGTTTGCCGTTGGCCTTGGCCTTGTGCAGGGCGAGGCCGGCGTTGCGCATCAGCGTCTGGGGATCGCGACCGTGCAGCGGCGCGCAGGCCAGGCCCACGGAGCCGGTTACGCTGATCAATTGGTTGTCGACGAACATCGGCTTGTCGAGTGTCATCAGCAACTGGCTGGCAATCTGCTGCCCGGCTTCCAGATCAGTGTCGTCCAACAGCACCGCAAATTCGTTACTGGCGAACCGCGCCAGGCTGCCGCTGGGGCTCAGGCTGTTGCGCAGGCGCCGGGCCAGGCTGATCAGCAGTTTGTCACCGGTCTGGTGGCCGAGGCTGTCGTTGATGCGCTTGAAGTTGTCGATGTCCACCAGCAGCAGGCTGATGGGCGAATCGCTGTCCCGGGCGAAGCGTTCATCGAGGTTGCGAATGAACGCCGGACGGTTGCCCAGGTTGGTCAGGTTGTCGGTGTACGCCAGGCGCTCGATGCGCTGCTGGGCCAGTTTGGTCTGGGTGATGTCTTCGTAGATACCGATGTAGTGCGTTAGTTCGCGGTTGTCGCCGTAGACCTTGGAGATCGACAACTGGCCCCAGTAGGGTTCGAGGTTCTTGCGCCGGCTCTTGAATTCGCCTTGCCAGCTGTTGCTCTGGGCCAAGGCTGAAGGCGCATCGAACAGCAGCTCGCTGAGGTTCTCCAGGGCTGGCAGCTCGGACAGACGTTGGCCGTGGACTTCCTCGGTGGTGTATTGGGTGATGGCGGTGAAGCTCGGGTTGACGTATTCCACCACACCGTCGCAATTGACCAGCAGGAACGCGTTGGCGCTCTGTTCCACGGCGCGCTGGAACAGATGCAGGGCGCTGGTGGCGGTGCGGCGGTTGTGGTTGTTGATGACTTGGGCGAATTGGTCCGCCAGTTCGCCGGCGAAGGCGATTTCGTCCGACTGCCAAGCGCGGGTGACGCCCACTTGTTCCAGGCACAGGACACCCACCACTTGCCCATCGATTCGGATGCTGGCGTCGAGAATCGCGTTGACGTCGCGGGCTCGCAGGTTTTCGGCCATTTCCCGGGTGCGCGGGTCGCGCATCGCATTGTGCGCGTCGATGGCTCGGCAGGTCTGCAGTGCCTCCATGTAATTCGGAAAGTCGTTGGCGTTGATGACATCCGGAAGGAAGTATTCCTGGGAGGCGCGGTTATAGGCCGAGATCGGCACCAATTTGCCGTCTTCCAGGTTCCAGATGCTCGCGCAGTCGATCTGATAGATGTCGCAGGCGCTGCGGGTGATCAGCTCGGCGGCTTCTTGCAATGAATTGTTGGCGCTGTAGCGCTGACGGGTCAGCAGCAGGATCAAGTCTTGTTGGGCGCGGACCCGATCCAGGTGCTGGAGCTGTTCCTGCTGGGCGCGCTGGTTCAATTCCAGAGCGATCTGCAGTCGCGAGTTCTGGGTTTCCAGGTCGACGGACGGCAAGGACGGCTGGTCCTGCAGCAGGTCGTCGACGACCAACAGATAACCGCGCAGCAGGTGACGATTGTGTTGCTTGTAGGCTTCACCGGTCTCCAGCAGGTTCATCGGCCCTCTGGCGGTGTGCAGCGTATAGCGGATCAGGTAATGGGACGCCTGGGCCAGTTGCTGCTGGATCGAGTCATGCAATTGATAGCGTGCTTCCGGCTCCATCAGGCTGGCGTAAGGGGAACTGACCAGTGAGCACAGTTCCACGGCCGGCAAGCCGAAGTAGCGTTCGCAATTGGGATCGAGGAACAGCAGCGCCCAGCTTGCTTCATTCAGCCGTTCGAAACGCAGCATACCGAGCCGCGAGGGCACCGGTAACTGCGTCACTACCTCGGCCGCCATACGGCTGGCGGCATCGGGTTGGCTTTTCATGGGGAAACTCGCTTCGAAAATGCTGATCGCGCCGGGCTGACGCCCTCGTCATTACGGATTGCCGCAAGGTTGCATCATTGCGGCCCTGGCTGACAAGAGACATGAAGGCCAAGTGCTATAAACCTTTTATCGGCCGACAAAGGGATTTCTCCAGTTACCAACCGATCAGAGGTATGCATTGGCCAGTCGCCGATCAGCGCAACGGTATATCGACGGTCTCCAGCGGAGCGCCGTCACGGTTATGAAACGTCACCTGAACGCTCTGGCTCGTGACTTTCAGCTGAGCGAAGTTGTCCTGGCTGATCACCCTGCTGGTCAGCTCATATTGGTACTTACCGGCTGGAGCCTGGGCCATGGGTTTACCGAAAATAAAAGTCGAGGCCTTGGCGTAGGGCAGCAGCTTGCTGTTGCAAAACGGCGACGAAACGATGGTATGAACCTGGAAGTCAGGATCCTGGCTATGAGCCAACAGGCTCGTCAGGGAGCCGTGCACGTCACCGGACACGAAAATCACGTTCTTGATCCGATGGCTGCGGATGGCCTCCAGCAATCGCAGGCGTTGCGCCGGGAAGGCTTGCCAGGCGTCTCCGCCATGGAATCGACGGTCGGGGTAGAACATGACGCTGGTGACGACGAACTTGACGCGAGCGGTGCTGTTAATCAGCCAGTCGAGCAGCGATTGTTCCTGTTCGGCATCCAGGATCCGCCGGTCCTCCATCGACAGGTTGCGTCGAGTCCGGCTGTCGGTCACGAACCACTCGATATCGCCGTGGGCAAATAAATACCAATAACGTGTCAGGGCTTGACTTAGCATGCCGTCGCTTAAAAGTTCATGGGCCGGGCTGTGGCTGGCTTGGTAAGTCTCATAGACGTCCAGCGCATTTGCATAAAATGATTCATCGTTCTTGTTTCTGTTGGCCGGCCAGTTGTCCTTTATTTCATGATCGTCGAGCATCATATAAGTGGGGACGCTGGACATTAATTTCTTGATGTGGGGTTGGGAAAATGCCGTGCGGTATTTAAATAACATGTCCTTGTGGCTGCGGTCCGGGGCAATGATATTCAAGTCGTCGAGATAAACCTGGTCTCCTGTCATCAACACGGCGCTGATGGGCGGATCGGCCTGTTCGACGATTCGGTTGATACCGGCGAACGTGCGGTCCCCCAGCGCCGGTCGCGATGGGACGCCAGCGGTGATCCGAAGATATCGGCAAGAGCCGACGATATAGCTGCGGGCCGCGTCGCTCTTGTCCGGTGGTGTGCGCAGTTGATAAACCTCCTTGGGCCATTGCAATGGCAATTCCAGGATGGTTTCCACGGTATGGGCCGGGCTCAAGGTGGATTTCCAGCCGGCCTGGTATTCATAAACGGTATCGGACTGGAGGTCTTTCAGTACTATGGCCGCGGAAAAATCGCGGTAGGAAAACAGTCGGACAAACTTTCCTATTGACCATGCGATGTCGCCTTTTCGCCTGTAGCGAACGCCGGCGAAGACGGGATTGTCATTGTCTCTATCGCCTCGTAGAAATACGCGCGCATGATCGGTCGTTGTATGGCCCAGAATAGGGCCGACAGTAGGCTTTAACATGTTCGAATCCATTCGAAGTTATAAAAGGTATTTGGTGGTTGAAGGCTGTTAGTGCGCGGACGGAACTATGCTAAAGCGTTGCATGCGATAAATAATTAGAGAGGAGGGGGCGTTTGTTGTGGGCAATGGCTAATAGAAGAAGTAGGCCTTGTTGCGTAACGCGGTAGGAAAAAACTGTGTGGATAAAGCGAATTTATCCCGGGCAAAAAAAGCCCCGCCAAATGGGCGGGGTTGAGGTACGAGCGTGGCGCTCGGAAAACGATTGCCGAACGGCCCTCCGCGAAGAGGGCCTTTCGGTGTTACAGCAGGATGGTGCGGATGTCGCCCAGCAGGTCGCTCAAGCGCTTGGTGAAGCGAGCGGCGGCGGCGCCGTTGATCACACGGTGATCGTAGGACAGCGACAGTGGCAGCATCAGCTTCGGCTGGAAGGCTTTACCGTCCCAGACTGGCTGAATGGTGGCCTTGGAAACGCCCAGGATCGCCACTTCCGGCGCGTTGACGATCGGCGTGAAGCCGGTGCCGCCAATATGGCCGAGGCTGGAGATGGTGAAGCAGGCGCCCTGCATGTCGTCGGCGGTGAGCTTCTTGCTCCGGGCTTTTTCGGCCAGGGCAGCGGCTTCGGCAGCCAGTTGCAGCAGGCTCTTCTGGTCGACGTTGCGGATGACCGGTACCAACAGGCCTTCCGGGGTGTCGACGGCAAAGCCGATGTGCACGTATTTCTTGCGGATCACCGCCTTGCCGCTTGGGGCCAGGGAGGCGTTGAAGTCCGGCAGTTCCTTGAGCAGGTGCGCACAGGCCTTGAGCAGCAGCGGCAACACGGTCAGCTTCACGCCGGCCTTTTCCGCCACGGCTTTCTGCGCGACGCGGAAAGCTTCCAGCTCGGTGATGTCAGCCTGGTCGAACTGAGTCACGTGCGGGATGTTCAGCCAGCTGCGATGCAGGCTCGACGCGCCGATCTGCATCAGGCGAGTCATGGCCACTTCTTCGGTCTCGCCGAAGCGGCTGAAGTCCACCGCCGGGATCGGCGGAATGCCCGCGCCACCGGTTGCGCCTTCGGCCGGAGCGTTCTTGGCCTTCTGCATCATGGCCTTGACGTAGGCCTGCACATCTTCCTTCAGCACACGACCGTGAGGACCGCTTGGGCCGACGGCCGACAGCTCGACACCGAATTCACGGGCCAACTGACGCACGGCTGGGCCGGCGTGCACCTTGGCACCGCTTGGCGCAGGCGCGGCGACCGGGGCTGGAGCAGCCTCGGCTTTGGCGGCCGGCGCGGCGGCTGGCGCTGGAGCTGGAGCTGCTTCAGCCTTGGCGGCCGGCGCAGCGGCCGGGGCTGGTGCGGCAGGTGCCGAGGCACCGGCCACTTTCAGCTTCAGGATCAGGTCACCGGTGCCGACTTCGTCTTCCAGCTTGACCTCGACGCTTTCCACCACACCGGCGGCTGGCGATGGGATTTCCATGCTGGCCTTGTCGGATTCCAGGGTGATCAGCGACTGGTCGGCTTCGACGGTGTCGCCGGCCTTGACCAGTACTTCGATGATCTTGGCCTTGCCCGACGAACCGATGTCCGGAACATGGATGTCCTGGACGGTGGCAGCGGCAGGTGCAGCGGCGGGTGCGGGAGCCGCTTCGGCAGCCGGCGCGGCGGCAGGCTTTTCAGCCGCTGCCGGGGCAGCAGCATGGGCGGCCGCTTCAGGCGCCGCAGCGGCGCCCTCGACTTCCAGCTCCAGCAGTTCGTCGCCTTCTTTCAGGCGATCGCCCAGCTTCACTTTCAGGCTCTTGATCACACCGGCCTTCGGCGCAGGCACTTCCATGCTGGCCTTGTCCGATTCAAGCGTCAGGATGCTCTGGTCGGCTTCGATACGGTCGCCGACCTTCACAAACAGTTCAATTACTTCACCTTCACCGCTGCCGATGTCAGGTACGCGAATGAGTTCGCTCACGAAAATTCTCCTCAGCAGTCCAGTGGGTTGCGTTTTTCCGGATCGATGCCGAACTTGGCGATGGCTTCGGCCACCACTTTAGGTTCGATATCGCCACGGTCAGCCAGGGCTTCCAGGGCTGCCAACACAACGAACTTACGGTCGACTTCGAAGAAGTGACGCAGCTTCTTGCGGCTGTCGCTACGGCCGAAACCGTCGGTGCCCAGCACTTTGAATTCCTTGGACGGAACCCACTGGCGGATCTGCTCGGCGAACAGCTTCATGTAGTCGGTGGAGGCGATGACCGGACCTTTACGGCCGTTCAGGCACTCTTCGACGTAGCTCAGCTTTGGCTTCTGGCCAGGATGCAGGCGGTTGCTGCGCTCTACGGCCAGGCCGTCGCGACGCAATTCGTTGAAGCTGGTCACGCTCCAGACGTCAGCGCCAATGTTGAACTCTTCACGCAGGATCTTCGCTGCTTCACGCACTTCGCGCAGGATGGTGCCGGAGCCCATCAGTTGCACGTGGTGCGCCGCTTCGCGGGTGTCTTCTTCGAGCAGGTACATACCCTTGACGATGCCTGCTTCCACGCCGGCCGGCATGGCTGGCTGCTGGTAGGACTCGTTCATCACGGTGATGTAGTAGAAGACGTCCTGTTGCTCTTCGGTCATCTTCTTCATGCCGTCCTGGATGATCACCGCCAGCTCGTAGCCGTAGGTCGGATCATAGGTGCGGCAGTTCGGGATGGTCCCGGCCAGCATGTGGCTGTGGCCGTCTTCGTGCTGCAGGCCTTCACCGTTGAGGGTGGTGCGGCCGGCGGTGCCGCCGATCAGGAAGCCACGGGTACGGCTGTCGCCAGCGGCCCAGGCCAGGTCGCCGATACGCTGGAAGCCGAACATCGAGTAGAAGATGTAGAACGGCAGCATCGGCTGGTTGTGGCTGGAGTATGAGGTACCGGCGGCAATGAAGGAGCTCATGGCGCCCGCTTCGTTGATGCCTTCCTCGAGAATCTGACCCTTCTTGTCTTCCTTGTAGAACATCACCTGGTCTTTATCGACTGGCTCGTAGAGCTGACCGACGGACGAGTAGATGCCCAACTGGCGGAACATGCCTTCCATACCGAAGGTACGGGCTTCGTCCGGGATGATCGGGACGATGCGCGAGCCGATTTCCTTGTCCTTGACCAGTTGCGCGAGGATCCGCACGAAAGCCATGGTGGTGGAGATTTCACGGTCGCCCGAGCCGTCCAGGATGGCCTTGAGGGTATCGAGTGGCGGCGTCGGGATGCTGAAGCTCTTGGCGCGGCGCTGTGGCACGAAACCGCCCAGGGCTGCACGGCGCTCGGCCAGGTAACGGGCTTCGGCGCTGCCTTCTTCGGGCTTGAAGAACGGCAGGTTTTCCAACTCGCTGTCCTTGACCGGAATGTCGAAGCGGTCGCGGAACAGCTTCAGGCTCTCGACATCGACCTTCTTGGTGTTGTGCGCGGTGTTCTTCGCTTCACCGGCACCGGTGCCATAACCCTTGATGGTCTTGGCCAGGATAACGGTTGGCTGCTCTTTGTGATTGACCGCCTGGTGGTACGCCGCGTAGACCTTGTACGGGTCGTGGCCGCCACGGTTGAGTTTCCAGATCTCGTCGTCGGACAGATCGGCAACCATCGCCTTGAGTTCAGGCGAGTTGAAGAAGTGCTCACGGACGAACGCGCCGTCCTTGGCCTTGTAATTCTGGTATTCGCCGTCGATGACTTCGTCCATGCGACGCTGCAGGATGCCGTCGACGTCCTTGGCCAGCAGTGGGTCCCAGAAACGGCCCCAGATGACTTTGTTGACGTTCCACTGGGCACCACGGAACACGCCTTCGAGTTCCTGGATGATCTTGGCGTTGCCGCGAACCGGGCCGTCGAGGCGCTGCAGGTTGCAGTTGATGACGAAGATCAGGTTGTCCAGCTTCTCGCGGCCGGCCAGGGAGATTGCGCCCAGGGATTCCGGCTCGTCGCACTCGCCGTCGCCCATGAAGCACCAGACTTTCTGCTTGCCTGGCTGGATGAAGCCACGGGCTTCCAGGTACTTCATGAAGCGTGCCTGGTAGATCGCCTGGATCGGGCCAAGGCCCATGGAAACAGTCGGGAACTGCCAGAAATCAGGCATCAGCCAAGGGTGCGGGTACGAGGACAGGCCGTTGCCGTCCACTTCCTGGCGGAAGTTGTTCATCTGGTCTTCGGAAATACGGCCTTCCATGAACGCACGGGCGTAGACGCCTGGCGATGCGTGACCCTGGAAGTAGATCAGGTCGCCGCCGTGTTCGTCGGTCGGGGCCTGGAAGAAGTAGTTGAAGC
Organism: Pseudomonas brassicacearum subsp. neoaurantiaca; assembly: GCF_013608025.1. Classification (GTDB taxonomy): domain Bacteria; phylum Pseudomonadota; class Gammaproteobacteria; order Pseudomonadales; family Pseudomonadaceae; genus Aquipseudomonas. Next base: position 211,691 of record NZ_VDLV01000064.1, read on the forward strand.
CGATGTCATACAGCGTCGCGCTGGAGGCGAAGCTGGAGATGTGACCGCCCAGGTCAGAATCTTTCAGGTTGGTACGCATGACCATGGCCAACGCGTTCCAGCGCACCAGCGAGCGAATGCGGCGTTCCATGAACAGGTCGCCAGGCATGCGTGCTTCGTGGGTAACGGGGATCGTGTTGCGGTACGGCGTGGTGATGGCGTAGGGCAGTTGCGAACCGCTGCGGGTTGCGAGTTCACCCATGCGGGTCATCAGGTAATGAGCACGGTCTTCGCCTTCTTTGTCGAGAACCGATTCCAGGGCGTCCAGCCATTCCTGGGTTTCGACGGGATCGAGGTCTTGCATGGCTTGCTCCAGGGCGGAAAGGCTACCAGAATCGGTTGCCTGAGTTTGCGACTGGCCTTGTGGGCAGACGATATAAATTCTTGGATTGCCGAAGGTTGTTTCGGCGGCGTGTAGTTTTACTACAAATCGTCGGCCGTTTCAGCCTTTCGAATGTATAGACGAGTAGTAAAACTACACATGAGCGGCTGATGGCCCCTCGTTTCGTTGTGAGAATAATCGTTACTGTTGGTCATTTGCCAACTCGAACAGGTAAAAACTTGATGCCGGCTGCCAATAAAATCAGAAAATCAGCTATTTATCATCTTTGTTCGACAGTCGATCAGGTAGTGTCTTCTGTAAAAACACTACATCCAGCCCTTCCTGCGCCGATCAAGGATAGACCATGAGCCTGCCCTCGCTTGCCGAAATACCGGCAATTCTCCAGTCATTGGTCAGTCGCGCCGAGCAGTCGTTCCGCGCGGCGGTCGCGCTCCTGGATGACGATCATGGATTGTCAGCCTGGACGCCGCAGCGTTGGGCCGAGTTCAATCGTATTGCCGCTGCCAGTGACTTCGTCGTCGAGCAAAGTGTACGAGACCCTTTGATGCTGTTGGAGCTTGTGCGCAGCGGCGAACTGGACCGCAGCCTGGCGCCCGGTGAAATGTGCACGCAGATCGGCGCCGCGGTTCAAGCCGCCGAAACCGAAGACGAACTGGGCCGCGTCCTGCGCCGCCAGCGTACCCGCCAGCAAGTGCGGATCATCTGGCGTGACCTGACCCGCCAGGCCGATCTGGTCCAGACCTGTCGGGACCTCTCGGACATGGCCGACACCTGCATCGACCAAGCCTATCAATGGTTGTATCAGCGTCTCAGCCAACAGTTCGGCACGCCCACCGGTCGACGCAGCGGCGAGCCGCAGCAGATGGTCATCCTGGGCATGGGCAAGCTGGGCGCGGTGGAGCTGAACCTGTCGTCGGACATCGACCTGATCTTCGCCTACCCCGAAGGCGGCGAAACCGTTGGCGCCAAGCGACCATTGGATAACCAGGAGTTTTTCATCCGCGTCGGCCAGCGCCTGATCAAGGCCCTTGACCCGATGACCGTCGATGGCTTTGTGTTCCGCGTCGACATGCGCCTGCGCCCCTACGGCTCGGCCGGTGCGCTGGTGCTGAGCTTCAACGCCCTGGAGCAGTATTACCAGGACCAGGGGCGCGACTGGGAACGCTACGCGATGATCAAGGCTCGGGTGGTGGCGGGCGACCAGGTGGCCGGCGCGCAACTGCTCGACATGCTGCGCCCGTTCGTTTATCGCCGTTACCTGGATTTTTCCGCCATCGAAGCGCTGCGGACGATGAAGCAGTTGATCCAGCAGGAAGTGCGGCGCAAGGGCATGGCCGACAACATCAAGCTGGGTTCGGGTGGCATTCGCGAGGTGGAGTTCATTGCCCAGGCGTTCCAGCTGATCCATGGCGGGCGTGACTTGAGCTTGCAGCAGCGGCCGTTGTTGAAGGTGCTCGGCACGTTGGAAGGCCAAGGCTATCTGCCCTCCAAAGTGATCGACGAGTTGCGCCAGGGCTATGAGTTCCTGCGCTATACCGAGCATGCGATCCAGGCCATTGCCGACCGCCAGACCCAGATGCTGCCGGACAGTGCCCAGGATCAGGCGCGTATTGCGTTCATGCTGGGCTTCGCTGATTGGACAGCGTTCCACGAACAACTGATGTACTGGCGCGGGCGCGTGGCGTGGCATTTTGGCCAGGTGATTGCCGATCCCGATGAGGAAGCTGGTAGCGAAGGCGAAGTGGCGGTGGGCGGCGAATGGCTGCCGCTGTGGGAAGATAGCCAGGACGAGGAAGCGGCGTGTCGCCAGTTGGAAGAGGGCGGTTTTGCCGATGCGTCCAAGGCACTGAAGGCCTTGGCAGCGCTGCGCTCGAGTCCGCAGTTGCGCGCCATGCAGCGCTTGGGACGTGAGCGCCTGGACGCCTTCATTCCGCGCCTGCTGGCCCAGGCGGTGGAACATGCCGACCCAGACCTGGTGCTGGAGCGAGTATTGCCATTGGTGGAGGCCGTGGCTCGCCGTTCGGCCTACCTGGTGCTGCTGACAGAAAACCCGGGCGCACTGCGTCGCTTGCTGACGCTGTGCGCGGCGAGCCCGTGGATCGCTGAACAGATTACTCGTTTCCCCTTGTTGCTCGATGAATTGCTCAACGAAGGCCGCTTGTTCAAGCCGCCCTTGGCGCCAGAGTTGGCGGCGGAGCTTCGTGAACGCCTGACGCGTATTCCCGAGGATGATCTCGAGCAACAAATGGAGGCGTTGCGGCACTTCAAACTGGCCCACCGTCTGCGGGTGGCGGCTTCGGAAATCGCCGGCAGCCTGCCGTTGATGAAAGTCAGCGATTACCTGACCTGGCTGGCCGAGGCGATTCTCGAACAAGTGCTGGCGCTCGCCTGGCGCCAGACCGCAGCCAAGCATGGCGTGCCGTTGCGTACCGACGGCAGCTTGTGCGATCCGGGTTTCATTATTGTCGGTTATGGGAAGGTTGGCGGTCTCGAATTGGGGCATGGTTCCGACCTGGACCTGGTGTTCATCCACGATGGCGATCCGCAGGCGGAAACCGATGGCCCGAAACCCATCGACGGTGCCCAGTTCTTTACCCGGCTCGGCCAGCGGATCATCCATCTGCTGACGGCCCAGACCAACTCCGGGCAGTTATATGAAGTGGACATGCGTTTGCGACCGTCCGGCGCATCGGGTTTGCTGGTCAGTTCCTTGGGGGCGTTTGCCCGCTACCAGGAGAATGAAGCCTGGACCTGGGAGCATCAGGCGTTGGTGCGCGCGCGGGTCTTGGTGGGTAGCCCGGATGTGGGCCAGGCCTTCGAGAAGGTTCGCGTCCAGGTGTTGGGACGCAAGCGGGACTTGCCGACGCTGCGCCAGGAGGTGAGCGAGATGCGCGCCAAGATGCGTGACAACCTTGGTAGCAAGGCCACCGCCGCCGGGACCGCGCCGAATGCCTTCGAAGCCACGGCGCCCTTCGACCTCAAGCAAGATGCCGGAGGTATCGTCGATATTGAATTTATGGTGCAATACGCGGCTTTGGCGTGGTCCGAGGAGCATCCTTCGCTGGTGCGCTACACCGATAACATCCGCATCCTGGACGGGCTGCAGGAGGTCGGGTTGATGCCCGCCGAGGATGCCACGCTGTTGCGCGAGGCCTACAAGGCCTACCGCTCCGCCGCCCACCGCCAGGCTCTGCAGAAAGACGCCGGGGTGATCGCAGGCGACCAGTTCGCGGACGAGCGCCGGCAGGTGATGCGGATCTGGCGGGAGCTGGGGCTCAGCTGAAATGGATTTGCGGTGCTGCACGGTATTGAAGCTTGTGCAGGACCCTGTGGGAGCGAGCTTGCTCGCGAAAGCGGAGTGTCGGGCGCATTGATATTGGCTGTGCCGGCCCCTTCGCGAGCAAGCTCGCTCCCACAATGGATTTGCGGTGTGGCACGGTATTGCGAGCCTATGCAAAACCCCTGTGGGAGCGAGCTTGCTCGCGAAAGCGGTGGGTCAGGCGACATTGATGTTGGGATGCGCCGACCTCTTCGCGAGCAAGCTCGCTCCCACAATGGATTTGTGGTGTGGCACGGTATTGCGAGCCTATGCAAAACCCCTGTGGGAGCGAGCCTGCTCGCGAAAGCGGTGGGTCAGGCTACATTGATGTTGGATATGCCGGCCCCTTCGCGAGCAGGCTCGCTCCCACAATGGATTTGTGGTGTGGCACGGTATTGAAGCCTGTGCAGGACCCCTGTGGGAGCGAGCTTGCTCGCGAAAGCGGTGGGTCAGGCGACATTGATGTTGGGATGTGCCGGCCTCTTCGCGAGCAGGCTCACTCCCACAGTTTTGATTGGCGGTGTGTTGTAGATTAGGGCCACAGGCAACGACCTAAGCCACAGTGATTCTCGAGGCGGGGAGGCGTAGGCCTCCCCGTCGTTTTTGGAAAACACATGAATATTCTGATCGTTGGGCCCAGTTGGGTCGGTGACATGGTGATGGCGCAGACACTGTTCCAGTGCCTCAAGCAACGTCACCCACAGTGCGAAATCGATGTCCTGGCCCCGGAATGGAGCCGGCCGATCCTTGAGCGCATGCCCGAGGTGCGCAAGGCCTTGAGCTTTCCGCTCGGCCACGGCGTGCTGGAGCTGGCGACCCGGCGGCGCATCGGCAAATCCCTGGTCGGCCAGTACGACCAGGCGATCCTGTTGCCCAATTCATTGAAGTCGGCGCTGGTGCCGTTCTTTGCCGGCATCCCCAAGCGCACCGGCTGGCGCGGTGAGTTTCGCTATGGCCTGCTCAACGATGTGCGCGCGCTGGATAAAGACCGCTATCCGCTGATGATCGAGCGCTTCATGGCCCTGGCCTACGAGCCGGGCGCCGAATTGCCCAAGCCGTACCCTCGACCGAATCTGCAGATCGACCCGGTAACGCGCGAAGCGGCCCTGGCCAAGTTCGGCCTGACCCTGGATCGCCCGGTATTGGCCCTGTGCCCGGGCGCCGAGTTCGGCGAATCGAAGCGCTGGCCGGCGGAGCATTACGCCCAGGTTGCCGAGGCGAAGATCCGCGAAGGCTGGCAAGTCTGGCTGTTCGGATCGAAAAACGATCACTCGGTGGGTGAAGACATCCGCTCGCGGCTGATCCCCGGTCTGCGGGAAGAGTCGGTCAATCTCAGCGGTGACACGTCCCTGGCCGAGGCCATCGACTTGTTGTCCTGCGCCGACTCAGTGGTGTCCAACGACTCCGGCCTGATGCACGTGGCCGCCGCGCTGAACCGTCCGTTGGTGGCGGTCTACGGCTCCACTTCGCCGGGCTTCACCCCGCCGTTGGCGGACAAGGTCGAAGTCGTGCGCCTGGGGATCGAATGCAGTCCATGCTTCGATCGCACCTGCCGTTTCGGTCACTACAACTGCCTGCGCCAGCTCATGCCGCCGTCGGTGAACGAAGCCCTGGAGCGTTTGCAGGGCACTCCCGTGGAGGTCCGGTAACTTGCGGGTATTGCTGATCAAGACTTCTTCGCTGGGGGATGTGGTCCACACGTTGCCAGCGCTGAGCGATGCGGCGCGGGCTATTCCGGGCATCAAGTTCGATTGGGTGGTGGAAGAAGGTTTCGCCGAAATTCCCACCTGGCACCCGGCCGTCGGCAAAGTCATTCCAGTGGCGATACGGCGCTGGCGCAAGAACCTCTGGCAAACCATCAAGAGTGGCGAATGGCGGCGCTTCAAACAAAGCATGCGCGCCGAAAAATATGATCTGGTGATCGATGCCCAGGGCCTGTTGAAAAGCGCCTGGCTGACTCGCTACGTCAAGGCGCCGGTCGCCGGCCTGGATAAAGACTCGGCTCGCGAACCCTTGGCGGCGCGTTTTTATTCCCGGCGCCTGGCGGTGGCCCGTGGTCAGCATGCGGTGGAGCGCGTGCGTCAGTTATTCGCCCTGGCGCTGGGCTATGACTTGCCGCAAACCCAGGGTAACTATGGCCTCGACATCGACCGGCTGGTGGAATTGCCACGACCCTATCCCTACGTGGTATTCCTGCACGGCACGACGTGGGAGTCCAAGCACTGGCCCGAGCTTTACTGGCGCCAGCTCACCGAGCGCATGGGCCAATTCGGCGTTGTGGTGAAACTGCCTTGGGGCAATCCGGCCGAGAAGGCCAGGGCCGAGCGCATTGCCAATGGGCTGCGCAATGCCCTGGTATTGCCGAAGCTGAACCTCGGCGGCATGGGCAAGGTGCTTGCCGGCGCCCAGGCTTGCGTGGCGGTGGACACCGGTCTTGGTCATCTGGCTGCGGCCCTGGACGTGCCGACCATTTCGCTGCTCGGTCCGACCAATCCGGTGCTGACCGGCGCCTATGGCAAGGGTCAGATTCACCTCGCCAGTGATTTCCCTTGCGCGCCGTGCATGCAGAAACAATGCACTTATCCACCAACCGCCGAAGATGCCCGGCGGTTTGACCTGAAACGCGAGCAGCCCCTGTGCTTCACGCGTCTGAATCCCGAGCGTGTTGCCAGCCACCTGAGCACGTTATTGGCTGAGGAGCCGCGCTGATGCAATTGGCTTTTGTCCTTTACAAATATTTCCCTTTCGGCGGCCTGCAGCGTGACTTCATGCGCATCGCTCTGGAATGCCAGCGACGCGGTCACCAGATCCGCGTCTACACGCTGATCTGGGAAGGCGACGTGCCGCCCGGCTTCGAAGTGCTGGTGGCGCCCGTCAAGGCGCTGTTCAATCATCGCCGCAACGAGAAACTCAGCGCGTGGATGGAGGCCGACCTGGCCAAGCGCCCGGTGGACCGGTTGATCGGCTTCAACAAGATGCCCGGCCTGGACGTGTACTACGCCGCCGACGGCTGCTTCGAAGACAAGGCGCAAAACCTGCGTAATTCGCTGTACCGGCGCTGGGGCCGCTACCGGCATTTTGCCGAGTACGAGCGGGCGGTGTTCGCCAAGGATGCCAAGACCGACGTACTGATGATCTCCGAAGTCCAGCAGCCGCTGTTCATCAAGCACTACGGCACGCCGCTGGAACGCTTTCACTTGCTGCCGCCGGGCATCGCCCAAGACCGCCGTCGGCCTGCCGACGCTGACGAGATCCGTGCTGCGTTCCGCGCTGAATTCGATCTGGCCGACGATGACCTGTTGCTGGTGCAGATCGGTTCCGGATTCAAGACCAAAGGCGTGGATCGCAGCCTCAAGGCCCTGGCCGCGTTGCCGGCCGAGCTGAGAAAACGCACCCGGCTGTTTGTAATTGGCCAGGACGACCCCAAAGTATTCCAATTGCAGAGCGCCGCGCTGGGTCTGGGCGACAACGTGCGGTTCCTCAAGGGCCGCAGCGACATCCCGCGTTTCCTGTTGGGCGCCGACCTGTTGATCCATCCGGCGTACAACGAAAACACCGGCACTGTCTTGCTTGAAGCACTGGTGGCTGGGTTGCCGGTGCTGGTCAGCGCGGTGTGTGGGTACGCCCATTACATCGCCGAGGCCGACAGTGGCCTGGTGTTGGACGAGCCGTTCGAACAGGCGCAGCTCACCGAGTACCTGGGGCGGATGTTGAATGACGCCGATGCCAGGGCAGCCTGGAGCCGCAACGGTCTGGCCTTCGCCGAGACGGCGGACCTCTACAGCATGCCGCAGCACGCGGCCGACGTGATATTGGCGGAGCACGCTTGATGAAATTGATGCTGGCCGAACCGTTCAAGAGCCTTTGGGCCGGGCGCGATGCGTTCGCCGAAGTCGAAGCGCTTCAGGGCGAGGTCTATCGTGAGCTCGAAGCCCGGCGCACCCTGCGCACGGAGGTGGACGGTCGCGGCTTTTTCGTGAAGATTCATCGCGGCATTGGCTGGGGCGAGATCTTCAAGAACCTGCTGACCGCCAAGCTGCCGGTGCTCGGCGCGGGTCAGGAATGGAAGGCTATCCAGCGCCTGCAAGAGGTCGGCGTGCCGACCATGACGGCCGTGGCATACGGCGAAAAGGGCAGCAATCCGGCGGACCAGCATTCATTTATCGTCACCGAAGAGTTGGCGCCGACCATCAGCCTTGAAGACTTCAGCATCGACTGGGTCAAGCAAGCGCCGCCGCCCAAGCTCAAGCGCGCCCTGATCGCCGAAGTGGCGCGCATGACCGGCATGATGCACCGCGCCGGCGTCAACCATCGCGACTGCTACATCTGCCACTTTTTGCTGCACACCGACAAGCCGGTGACACCCGAGGACTTCAAGCTCTCGGTGATCGACCTGCACCGCGCCCAGACCCGCCCGGCCATTACCACCCGTTGGCGTAACAAGGACCTGGCGGCCCTGTATTTCTCGGCGTTGGACATTGGCCTGACTCGCCGCGACAAGCTGCGTTTCCTCAAGGGTTATTTCCAGCAGCCGCTGCGCCAGGTCCTGGCGCAAGAGGCTTCGTTGCTGGCGTGGCTCGAAGGCAAGGCCAACAAGCTGTATGAACGCAAACAGCGGTACGGGGATGCGCTCTGATGTCGGGTTGGAACCTGGAGCCGGCCTACGTTGAACTGGCGCAGGACTTCGGCAGCCTCGATGCGGTATTCGCCCTCCAGGGAGAGCGCCTGACCCGCGATCCGCTGTCGGAGGTGATCCGCATACAGCGCAACGGCGTGAACTACTACGTCAAGCGCTACGTCGGTGCCGGCAAAGGCTTGCGGCGCTACCTGGGCAAGCCACGGGTCAAGTCCGAGTGGCAGAATCTCAAGCGATTCGCCAAGTGGGGGATTCCCACGGCCGAGATTGTTGCCTGGGGCCTGGAGCGACGTGGCGCAGCGTACGATCGCGGGGCGATGATCACCCGTGAACTGCCTCGTACCGAAGACCTTTCAGCCCTGGCCGAGCGCCACGATCCGCGCCTGCGCGATCACGCCTGGGTCGATAGTGTCAGCCGTCAACTGGCCGGCTACACCCGAACCATGCACGATCACCGCTTCACCCATAACGACCTGAAGTGGCGCAATCTGCTGATCGACGACCAGGCGCGACTGTTTCTGATCGACTGCCCGAATGGCGATTTCTGGCGCGGCTTCTGGCTCAAGTATCGGATCACCAAGGACCTGGCCTGTCTGGACAAAGTTGCCAAGTATCATCTGTCGGCCACCCAGCGCCTGCGTTTTTACCTGCAATACAGCCAGCGCGACCGGCTCGATGCGTGTGACAAAAAACGCATCCGCCATGTAGTGAGATTTTTTGAGGGACGTGAATGACTGATTTCCTGGCCGCTGAAGACCGGGCGTTGCTTGCGCGTCATGGCCTGGACACTTTCGAGGCTCTTTGGTCGCGAGAACTGGACGCCGTCGATGAGCCCAATACCGCGGGCGGAGGCTGGAGCAGCGTGTTTCGGCTGGATCTCGAAGGGCAGGGCTATTACCTCAAGCGCCAGAGCAATTACCTGACCCGGACCTTGTCGCACCCTTTTGGCGAGCCCAGTTTTTCCAGGGAGTTTCGCAACATCAGCCGGTATCGCCAGTTGGGGATTCCTGCCCTGCAAGCTGTGTTCTATGGCCAGCGAAAGGTGGCCGGCGAAGTGCGGGCGATCTTGCTGACGCGTGCACTCGACGGCTGGGATGACCTGGATTCGCTTCTGCAGCGCTGGCCGAGCCTGACGGCAGCGCAGCGCACCACGATCCTCGACGCTTGCGGGCAGTTGGCTCGACGCCTTCATGCCATGCATCAAGTGCACGGCTGTTTCTATCCAAAGCACATCTTCCTGCAAGCCACTGCCGATGGTTATCAGGCGCAATTGATCGACCTGGAAAAAACCAGGCCGCTGTTGTTTGGCCAGCGGGATCGGGTCAAGGACCTGGAGCCTTTGCTGCGCCGGGCGCAAATCTGGAGCGAAGAAGATGTCCGCCAGTTGCTGTCTACCTATCTGGACCAGCCCCTTGGCGGAGCGCTGGTGGATCAATGGATGAGTCGGCTGAGCGCTCGACGCACCCATAAGGAGGCCCGCTGATGCATCTGTCGGAATTGAAACGCGCCGGCCGCAGCCCGAGCCTGCCCTTGAGCGTGGAGCTGGCCGATGCCGCCGGTCCGGCACAATTGCAGCTGCTTTCACTGTTGCGGGTGTTGCCGGGGCAGCGTTACGTCGGTGCCGGTATCTGGCGTGGCCGGCCGGTGCTGGCCAAGTTGCTGGTGGGCGGCAAGGCGCCTCGGCATTTTCAACGTGAGCTGCAAGGCGTTCGCCTCCTGGCGGAGCAGGGGCTGACGACGCCATTGTTGTTGGCCGATGGCTTGAAGGACGGCGAGGGTGGCTGGCTGCTGTTCGAACTGCTGGAAGAGGCGGAGAGTCTTGGCGACGCCTGGAAACAGGTTGAACGTCTGCCGATGTTGGCGGACGAACAAACGGCAGTCTTGGCCGAGGCCCTGGACGCGATTGCGCAACTGCACAGCAAGGGCCTGTGGCAGGAAGACTTGCATCTTGACAACCTGCTGCGCCACGGCGGCAAGCTCTATCTGATCGATGGTGCCGGTATTCGCGCCGAAAACCCGGGGCAGCCGTTGTCGCGGCAGAAGGTGTTGGAAAACCTCGGGGTATTCTTCGCCCAGCTTCCCAAGTCCATCGAGCCGTTCAATGAAGAGCTGCTGGTGCATTACCTGTTGGGCAACGCCGAACACGCCCTGCCGATGGAGGCGCTGCAAAAACAGATCGACAAGGTGCACGCCTGGCGGCTGAAAGATTTTCTCGAAAAGGTCGGGCGCGAGTGCAGCCTGTTCAGCGTGCAGCGCGGACCGTTCGGGCTGCGAGCGATCCGTCGTGATGAAGAGGCCGCGATGGTCCCAGTGCTGGAGCAGGCCGATGAGTTGCTCGACCAGGGGCACTTGTACAAGACAGGCGGCGCGGCCAGCGTCGGCAAGGTCGAGACGGCCGACCGGACCCTGGTGATCAAGCGCTACAACATCAAGAACTTCGCCCACTGGCTCAAGCGCTTCTGGCGCCCAAGCCGCGCCTGGCATTCCTGGCGCGAGGGGCATCGACTGGCTTTCCTCGGCATCGCCACGCCCAAGCCGCTGGCGCTGCTGGAAAAGCGTTTCCTCTGGCTGCGCCGAGGGGCTTACCTCGTGACCGAGCACCTATCGGGCCCGGACATCATCGAACGCTTCTCCCCTTACGTGGACAGCGGCGAAGCCCCCGAAACTGAGCTGCTGGCGCTGGATCGCTTATTCGCTGATCTGATCCGCGAGCGCATCAGTCACGGCGACTTCAAGGGGCACAATCTGTTCTGGCAAGACGATCGTTGGGCGTTGATCGACCTCGACTCGATGTGCCAACACCGCAGCCAGGCCAGCTTTGCCCAAGCCTATGCGCGGGATCGGGCGCGGTTCATGCGTAATTGGCCTGAGGGGAGTGCGTTGTATCGGATGATTGATGGGCGGTTGCCCAGACATGCTGAAAGTGCGCCAACTGCCTTGTAGCGGGTCCCTGTGGCGAGGGAGCTTGCTCCCGCTCGACTGCGTAGCAGTCGCAAGACCTGCCAATGTTCCATTCCTGGCGCACCGCATTGAATGGTTTTAGGGGGCTGCTACGCAGCCCAGCGGGAGCAAGCTCCCTCGCCACGAGTGCGCTGAGCTCGTCAATGGTGGCAGGCCAGCGCTCTAAACGCAGCCACTCATCGCTAGAGGCTTAAGGCCGCTTTTCAGCTATAATCCCGCCCTTTAGCTGCCCCGCACCCTTGGCGCGCGGCACATTCATTTTTCGTGGCGCTTGTCGCCCGTATGCAGACATAAGAGGCTAGACCCTGTGGCATTGACGATTCTTGGCCTGTCCGGCGCCCTTAGCCATGATCCTTCCGCAGCGCTGTACATTGACGGCAAGCTGATCGCGGCGGCCGAGGAAGAGCGCTTCGTACGCGATAAACATGCAAAGAACCGCATGCCCTACGAGTCGGCGAAGTTCTGTCTGGAACAGGCTGGCATCAAGCCTTCCGACGTCGATGTGGTGGCGATCCCATTCGCCCCGATCAGTCTGTTCGGCGAAGCTCGCTGGCACTACGCCAAGCGTTACTGGTACGCCCCGGACCGCGCCCTCGACGCGATCCTGATGGGCAACCGTCGCTACAAGCGTTATCGCCGCAAGATCGTCTGGTGCCTGGAACAGCTGGGCTTCGATCCGAAAAAGATCAAGATCGAGCCGGTCGAGCACCACCTGGCCCACGCCTCCAGTGCCTACCACTGCTCGGGCTTCCAGGAAAAAACCGCGATCCTGGGCATCGACGGCAAGGGCGAGTACGCCACGACTTTCTTCGGTTATGGCGAAAACGGCAAGATCCACAAAATCAAGGAATTCTTTGATCCGGACTCCCTGGGTGGCCTGTACGGCGCGATCACCGAGTTCCTCGGCTTTGAAATGCTCGACGGCGAATTCAAGGTCATGGGCATGGCGCCCTATGGCGATGCCACCAAGTACGATTTCTCGCGCCTGGCTTCGTTCGAAAACGGCGAGTTGGTGATCAACACCGACTACGCCAACGTGATCGGCCTGCGCCGCTATAAAGAGAAGGGCAAGGGTTTCTACTTCTCGCCGAAGCTGATCGAATGGCTCGGCCCGAAACGTGAAGGCGACATCGCCGACGAGCCGTACATCCACTACGCGGCAAGCATGCAGGCGCTGTTCGAGAAGCTTGCATTGCAGATGATCGACCACTACCTGGGCGACGTGCTCAAGGAAACCGGCAAGCTGGCCTTCGCCGGCGGCTGTGCGTTGAACGTCAAGCTGAACCAGAAAATCATCGCCCGTGACGACGTCAAGGAGCTGTTCGTGCAACCGGCTTCCGGCGACGCCGGTACGGCGGTGGGCGCGGCCGCTTATGTGTCCCACGCCCGTGGCGTGCCGGTGGAGAAGATGGAACACGTCTACCTCGGCCCGGCCTACAGCAACGAAGACGTGATCGCCGCGTGCGCCCGTCACCCGAGCAAGCCGGCGTGGCGCAAGATCGACAACACCCCAGAGCGCATCGCCAAGATCATGGTCGATGGCAACCCGGTGGCCTGGTTCCAGGGCCGCATGGAGTTTGGCCCGCGTGCGTTGGGCGGTCGTTCGATCATTGGTTGCCCGAGCGCCAGCGGCGTGGCCGATCGCATCAACGAGCAGATCAAGTTCCGCGAGCGCTGGAGGCCTTTCTGCCCGTCGATGCTCGACACCGTTGCGCCGCAGATGATCAAAGTCGATCACCCGGCACCGTTCATGACCTTCACCTTCGAAGTGGCCGAGGAATGGAAAACCCGCGTGCCGGAAGTCGTCCATGAAGACGGTACTTCCCGGGCCCAGGTGCTCAAGCGCGAATACAACCCGCGCTACTACGACATGATGAAAGCCCTGGAAGTCCTTACCGGCAACGGCGTGTCGCTGAACACTTCGCTCAACCGCCGTGGCGAACCGATGATCTGCTCGCCGACCGACGCGTTGAACATGTTCTACGGTTCCGACCTGCAGTACTTGATCATGGAAGACATCCTGGTGGTCAAAGACGGCGTGGACGCTTATGACACGCTCGGCTGAGCGACATGTGCTGCAGTTCTGCCACGGTTATGACGGGCCGTTCCTGGACTGCGCCCGTCAGTACGCCAGCCTGTTCGCGGGCACTGGCTATCGCGTGACTACGGTGTTTCTCACCGGCGCGGCGGACGCCGAAGTCGCCGCAGGCTGTGCCTCGGACGAGGTGTTGTTCATGGAATACAGCTCCAGTGCCATTTCCGGCCTGAAGCTGGGCGCCATCGGCGATCTGCGCAAGATCGCCGCCTCGCGCAATTTCAGTTTCTGCATTGCCCACCGATTCAAGCCGATCTACATCGCCTTGCTGAGTACTCGCCTGCCAGTGATCGGTGTGCATCATGCCTTTGGCGACTACCAACGGCGTACCCGCCGATTGTTCGCGCAGATTTTCCAGAAGCGCTTGAGCCTGCTCGGGGTGTCCGACGCCGTGCGCGACGACATGCGTCGCTGCTTGCCGAAATGGCCGGCCAGCCGGATCCAGACGCTCTACAACCGCATTGATCTGGAGAGTTTGCAAACCAGCCAGGTTTCCCGGGAGGCCGCGCGCAAAACCCTCGGGCTCGAAGCGAATGCCTGGATTGTCGGTAACGTCGGACGCCTGCATCCAGACAAGGACCAAGCCACGCTGCTGCGAGGTTTTGCTGCCGCGCTGGCGTACCTGCCGACCCAAAGCCAACTGGTGATCCTGGGCAAGGGGCGCCTGGAGCAGGACCTCAAGGAGCTCGCTCGAGAGCTGGGCATTGCCGATCGCGTGCTGTTTCTCGGCCAGGTGCCCGAAGCCCGCCGTTATTTCCGTGCCTTCGATGCGTTTGCCCTGAGCTCCGATCACGAACCCTTCGGCATGGTGCTGCTTGAGGCCATGGCAGCCGGCGTGCCGTTGCTGGTCACCGCTTGCGGCGGTGCGAAGGAGGTGGTCGAGGGCGTTGGCATCCTGTTTCCGCTCGGTGATGCCGAACACATGGCCCAAGGGCTTCAGCACCTTGCAGCCATGGACGATCTGCAGCGCCGGCAATGCGCCGAATTGATGGATGAGCGCTTGCGTGAGCGCTTTTCCGACCGTGCCGTACGCGAAGCATTCTGGCGTTTGCCCCAAGTGACTGAATTGGCTTCGAGGAACTGATGCTCAACCGATTCCAAGGCTGGCGCGAGCGCGGCTGGACAACCACTGACGCGGCTACCTACGCCACGGCATGGCAACGTTTTGGCGGCAGTGTCGCGACGCATCCGTTGGTGGTGGAACGCCTGGCCGCCCTGGCTGGCATTCCCGTGCGTTACCTCGCTTTCGAGCAGGGCGGCGAGCTCAAGGCCGCGATACCGACCTGGGGCCGCGACCTGGCGTTGTCCAAAGACGTGCTCAAGCGCAGTGGCAAGAAAGGCTTGTTCGACCTGGGCAATGCCGAGCTGATCCTGCCTGCGGCGCCAGATGCACAAGCACCGCTGCGTCATCGTGGACGTTACCTGTCGGCCCTCAACGAAGGTCGTTTCAGCGGCTTGAAACCGCAGAAAGAACAGCTGGCCATGGCCCGCTTGCCGGAAGAGCTGTCCAAGAAATTCCGCTACAACCAACGCCGCGAGTTACGCCTGCTGGAAGAGGCGGGCGGGCTGGTGCGACCGGTCAGCGAATTCTCCAGCAGCGAACTGGCGACGATCTACTGCGATTTGTTCCAGCGTCGCTGGGGGTTCGCGGCCACTGGCGCCGAACGCATGGGGGAAGTGATCGAACTGCTGCGTGAATTGCTGATCGGTTCGGTGATATTTCTCAACGATGCGCCAATTGCCATCCAACTGGTGTATCGCGTCGAAGCGCCGGAATGGATCAGTGTCGAATACATCAATGGTGGCGTGGACCCGCAGACACGCGAGTTCAGCCCAGGCAGTGTCTTGAGCTTCCTGAATACCCAAAGCGCCTGGGAGCATGCTCGGGCCGCTGGTAAGCCGTTGCGGTTTTCCTTCGGGCGCGCGGATCGTGAATACAAAGACCGTTGGTGCAACCCCGTGCCGGTGTTTACTGTATGAACCCACCCCTGAGTCGAAAACAACAATTGCTCAAGCGTCACCGCCGGAACAAGCGTATGGGGCTGCTGCTCGCCCTTGTCGTACTGGTATCGCTGGGTGTCGCGGTGGCCTGGTGGCTGCCCCTGATATTTGCGGTGCTGGGTTGGGTCGCCCACGAGGCATGGTTCGCCGACCACTTGTTCTATTCGCCCAGGGACGATTACCAGTACAGCTTCCCGCCGTTCACCCAGCAACCGAAGGTTCATCTGAATGCCGGGCGGCTACAGTTGGACGAAGGCGTGATTCTTGATGACGGCGCGACGCTTGTGTTGGCGTTGCGAGTCAAGAGCACCTGGCTGGGCCGCTTCATCGACCCGTGCGTCGAATTATTGGGCGGCGAATCGGCGGATCGGCAAACCTTCGAGCGCGCAGTCAACGGCCTGCGCTATCTGAATCTCAGCGAGCAGGGCGACGTATTGTCCCGGGGCGAACTGCGTCTGCGCGGGCGCTTTTGTCGTGTGTCGGGGGAACCGATGCTGTGGTCCTTCACGACGCCGCAAATAAAGCGCCAACGGGTGATGGTCATCGCGCCCCACGCGGATGACGCTGAACTGGCGGCTTACGGTTTGTACAGCCAGGCGGACGAAGCCTGGATCGTGACACTGACAGCCGGCGAGATCGAAGCCGAGCATTATCAGCGGATGGGTCTCGATCGCGTTGAGGCCGCCAGGCTCAAAGGCCGCTTGCGCGCCTGGGACAGCATTGCCGTGCCGCGTTGGGCCGGGGTGCCTGAAGCGAACTGTGTGCAGTTGGGCTACTTCTGCCTGCAATTGGCGGCCATGCAAGCCGCGCCGAACCAGCCCCAGGGGTCTCGCGAGGCGGACCTGAGCGATACCCGGCTGTTTCGCCAGTTGAACCCCTTCGTCCTGCCCGGCGATGCCGATGGCGCGCCGACCTGGAACAATCTGCTGGCGGACCTGCGTGAACTGCTGCTCAAGGCCCGCCCCGAGGTCATTGTGTTGCCGCATCCGACCCTTGATCCTCATCCCGATCATCTCTGTGCCCATCATGCCGTCCAGCAAGCCCTCGAAGGCCTGGAGTGGCAGCCGACCCTGCTGTTGGGCTACGCCAATCACCTGCACGACAATGACCGCTGGCCCATGGGCGATGCAGGGGCGGGTATCGCGTTGCCGCCCTGTTTTGACTCGGCTCAGCCAATGCACCCTGTCTCTCTGCCGCTGGCGCTGGCAAGTCAACGTGACAAAGCCATGGCCTTGGGAATGATGCATGACCTTCAGCCGCCTGCGCCGTTCAAGCGTCGCCTGCGCCGTGGCATCCAGCGTTTATTGGCTGGGCGGCGGACGTCTCCCTATGGCGAGAATGAATTTTTTCGTAAGGCTGTGCGTCGTCATGAACTGCTCTGGCGACTTTAAGGGCCTATGGGGCCGCAAGGCTTCCGGTTATCCATCCAATCGTTCCGTGTCCCAAGGAAGACGATGAAAGTTCTATTTCTGGTGCAGAAAGAGCAACGGGCTATCCTGGATAGGCTCTACGAAGGCGTGGCCGCCCATTGCGAATGCGACCTGCGTTGGCTCGATGGCCAGGAGCAACGCAACCTGCGGGGATATTTCCGGCGCCATGTGGACGTGTCTCGCTATGACCGGATCGTATTTTTCCTGCGTTTCAAGCAGGAAATCCGCCAGGCCGGTTTCATCCGCACGATCCCCAACCTGGTCATCCTCGAACATGACGCCTACCAGAACTACATCCCGTGTAAATACACCGGTAAGTTCAGTGCTCATTATCGTCGACTGCCTTGGGTTCGGGTCATAAGTTCCGG
Organism: Pseudomonas brassicacearum subsp. neoaurantiaca; assembly: GCF_013608025.1. Classification (GTDB taxonomy): domain Bacteria; phylum Pseudomonadota; class Gammaproteobacteria; order Pseudomonadales; family Pseudomonadaceae; genus Aquipseudomonas. Next base: position 228,883 of record NZ_VDLV01000064.1, read on the forward strand.
TTTCATGGTGACCGAACGCCTGCGCGACGAAGGCTTCGACGCGGTTTTCGTTCCCAAGGGCTACGATCAATCGTTGCTGCAGGACCAGCGCCGTGAGCGGGATATCGAACTGGCGTTTGTCGGCAGTACCAACAGCGTTGCCTATAGCGGTCGCAAAGCACTGTTGGATGAACTGGCGCGCGTCGAGCCGCTGGTCATCACCCGTACCAAGTCTGGCGAAGAATATTGCGAGACGCTCAATCGGATTCGCTTCTTCGTCAGTGCCGACGTGGGCATGGGTGAATACATGATCAAGAATTTTGAAGCGATGGCGTGCGGCTGCGTGCTGCTGGCGTTTGATCAAGGCCCCGAGGAAGCGCGTGCGCGGGGTTTGCAGGATATGCAAAACGTGGTCTTGTATCAGGACATCCCGCAACTTCAGGAAAAACTTTCCCGGTTACGTGCGGAGCCTGAACTGGCGCAAGGTATCGCCCGCAACGGCCACCAGCTGGCTTTGGAGCAGTTCAGTTTCGCGCGTATTGGACAGAAAATCGTGGAAGCGCTGGAGCCTGCGCTGCGACCGCGCGAACCGTTGAGTCTGCTGGAGTCCTTGCGGCAGAAATTGGGCATTTAGAAAACCGTTCTGCCATCCATCGACCGGGTGGCATTTGACTAAATGGTATTTTGCACGCCGGATTCGCTGTGCATGTCGCAGTTCCAGTCGAACGCCAGCGCAACGCGCGTCGCAAGCGTCGCGAACAAATCAAACTTTTTCTGATCCTTTTGTTCGGAGTTTCCATTGGCTGGCTTATCCATTGTTGAGCTTCTCAAAATACGAATTGGGTCCGCGACTAAAAGGTTTGCTGTTCGATGAGCATTATCAATGTTATGTGGGCAGGCGGTTCGGCCTTCGCTTCGGTGCATAAGGTTCACTGCCAGATCCTTTCACAAATGGACCCTGCCATGCCCGTCAAGACATGGCTCTTGCAAGGTTCGGTAGCGGCATGCCAGGACAACATGGGCCCGGTGAGGGAGTGGAATCTGACTTCGGCCCGTCTCAAGGGGCGACACTTCTGGCGCCTGTTGATGCCCTTGATGCGCGGCCGCTTCCGACAGGCCCTGCTCGACAGCGATGCTCAAGTGGTAATGCTCGATGGTATCGGTGTAGCCCGCACCTTGTTGCCTGTCTTGAAAGATATGCCGCAGATCCGGGTGGTGGTGATATTCCACGGCGCGACACGGATAAACGCTGCGTGCCGGGACCTGCTGCGCAGCTTCCCCCCCTCTCGCCTGGCTTTGGCGGCGGTGTCCGAGACGTTGGCGGCGTCGTTGCAGGATGAATTGGATATCCAGGCCACTGTATTGCGCAGTGCGTTCGATCCCGTTGCATTTAAATCCTGTCTTCTGTCTCGTGAAGAGGCTCGATCCCGGCTGGGCTTGCCTCTGGCGGGCACTCGAGTATTTGGTGCCGTGGGACGGCTGGTGGATAAGAAAGGCTTTGCCACCCTGCTGGATGCTTTTGCGCGGATAGCTGTCGAACAGTCCGATTGGCGGTTGGTGATAGTCGGCGAGGGGCCGGCTCGCCAGGCGTTGCAGGCGCGGATCGCCCTGCCAGATCTGGCCGGCCGGGTATTGCTGACGGGACACCTGGAGGACGTGGCGCAACTCTATAAAGCGTTCGATTGGGTGCTGATACCCTCTTTCGAAGAGGGCCTTGGCCTGATTCTCCAGGAAGCGATCCTGGCGGGTGTGCCGGTACTGGCCAGTGATCTGGCGGTGTTTCGGGAGCAGCTGGCCGATGCCGGCTGGTACGCGCCGGCGGGAGAGGCGGTCAGCTGGAGCGAAGCGATCATACGGGCTAAACAGGCCCCAGCCGAGGCGATCGCGGCGGCGCAGTATCAGGTGTTGGGGCCGGACGAAGCGTGGGCGAATTTCTGCCGGACCGCTCGCCAATTGATCTCAGGCAGGCAATAAGGCACTTTCCAGCGCCTGCATCGGAAAGCTCTCGTTCAGGTTCTCCCGCGCAATATAACGTGCAAAATGTTGCAAATTGCGACGCGCCAGGTAATGCGGCAGTGGAGAGCGCAAGAAGCGCATATCGGCTACGTCGATCAGCCCCAGCTTGTTTTCAGGCGTGACGACGATATTGCCCAGGTGCAACGAGCGAAAGTAAATACCACAGGCATGCAGGCTACGGATCAATTCGACCAGCGCCGGAAGGCGTTGCTGCCAGCTGAAATTTTCCTGATTCGATAATTGGCGCAGGGTTTTTCCGGGAAGCGGCCGATACAGTACGGCGGTCATGCGCGGCTGTTGCAATTTGTAATGCGCCAGCACTTCGAGAGTCGGTACGCCGAGCTCTTTCAAACGGGTCGCATTATTGATGAATCGCGCCGAATAGGGCTTCAGGAGAGCCGAGGAAAAAAGCCGCTTGCGGCGAAACAGTTTGAGGATATTTCCATCCTCCAACAGATAGACTTTTGGGCCGTAGCTGTCGGCCTCCAGAATGCTGGCGCCTTCAATCAGATGATTTAAAGCGGCTTGGGGAAGCCGTGAGGATTGCATCGTAGGGAAACCTTGTTGGAAGAACCGGTGCCGTGGCGGGCCATGATGCCCAAAAGTTTTTGTTTTAACCATGCCGGTTTGGCTGGTAGACCGTTTAGGAGCGTTGGATGCAAGCAACACGTTGGTCGCAGGTTTGGATGGCTTTTGGCTTGTTATGGTTTTTGCTGGCGATTGCCCTGGCACCCACCAATAAAGTCTATCAGCAAGGATTGATCGTTTTCGTCTGGCTGCCGGCGATCCTGTTCGCCTGGCCCGCGCGGCATAGGCTGGTGGAGTTGTGGCAGGCCCAGCGCTTGATCTATGTGGCTTTGCTGGCGTTGATGGCATGGGCATTGGTGACCCTGTTCTGGGCCGAGGCTCCGGAGCCTGCCCGCGAAGCCAAGCGGTTACTCTATATCCTGGTCTTCCTGTTGTTCTTTCCGGTTTTTGCCGACGGTCGGCCCGAGCGCGTGATTCGTATCATGCAGTGGGGCGGGGTAGGGCTTTCGCTGACGGCATTGATGGCTATCATCCATTTCTACGGCGTTCAAGATAAACCTTGGGTGGCACGCCTCGAAGGGCTGGGCGAACTGTCCCATCCAATCCTGGGCGGTTATGTGATCGGCCTGGCAGCGATCTGGATGCTGCACTGGGTTCCACGTCGTATCGGCCTGCAGGTTGTTTGGGCGTTGGCATTGGCTCTGTTGGGGGTATTCGTCGTGATGAGCCAGAGCCGCGGCGCGGCATTGGCCTTGCTGCTCAGCGTTCTGGCCATGCCGCTTTACTGTCGGGACCAACGTACCCGTGTGATTGCTGCCACTGCGCTGGTTCTGGCGATGCTGACCTTCTGGCTGCTGGAGCCCTTGGTGATGGCCCGCGGTGCGTCCTACCGCCCCGAGATCTTTACATCCAGCCTGCATATGATCGCCGAGCATCCATGGGGTGGCCTTGGGGTAGCAGCCGATTATCGAGTCCCTGTAAACGATCTTTTCTTCGACCATGCGCATAATCTGTTCAGTCACGTTGCCATCCAACTGGGCCTGCCAGGGCTGCTGCTGTGGTGCGTCGTCTGGTTCGCCGTGCTGCGCGAAGCCTGGCGTGCCCGGGACACCTTGCTGGGTCGGGGGGTGCTGGGCATCTGGGTGTTTTCATTCCTGGCGATGCAGTTCGACGCCGCGAGCCTGACCGGAACCCCCCGCGCTGAGTGGTTCATAAGCTGGTTGCCGATTGGCCTGGCCAGTGTTTTGGCCTGGGCGCGGGCCAAGTCCGGTGGGTGTGATAAAATCCCGCGCTCTTCCTAACCAGTGAGCTCGACGATGAGTGACGCACCGCCTAAAGCGGAACAGGATTCCAGCCTGAAAATCTATTTCCGGCTGCTGGGATACGTCAAACCCTACTTGGGCATTTTCCTGCTGAGTATCGTGGGCTTCGTGATATTCGCTTCCACCCAGCCCATGTTGGCCGGGATTCTCAAGTATTTTGTCGACGGCCTGAGCAATCCCGATGCGGTGCTTTTCCCGAATGTGCCGTATCTCAAGGATTTGAAACTGCTGATGGCCGTGCCGCTGCTGATCGTTTTGATCGCCGCCTGGCAGGGCCTCGGGTCGTTCCTGGGCAACTATTACCTGGCCCGGGTCTCACTCGGGTTGGTTCATGACTTGCGGGTCGAGTTGTTCAACAAGCTGCTGGTGCTGCCCAACCGCTATTTCGATACGCATAACTCCGGGCACCTGATCTCGCGGATCACCTTTAACGTGACCATGGTCACGGGGGCGGCCACCGACGCCATCAAGGTTGTGATACGCGAAGGCCTCACGGTGGTGTTTCTCTTCGCTTACCTGGTGTGGATGAACTGGCAGTTGACGTTGGTCATGCTGGCAGTCCTTCCGCTGATCGCGATGATGGTCAGCAATACCAGCAAGAAATTTCGCAAGCAAAGCAAGAAGATCCAGGTGGCCATGGGCGACGTTACCCATGTGGCGTCCGAAACGATCCAGGGTTATCGCGTGGTACGCAGTTTCGGCGGCGAGACCTACGAAGAAGAGCGCTTTGCCCGCGCCAGTCAAGGCAATACCGATAAACAATTGCGCATGACGCGTACCGGGGCGGTTTATACCCCGATGCTGCAATTGGTGATCTACACGGCCATGGCTGCATTGATGTTCCTTGTGCTGTTCCTGCGCGGCGATGCGACGGCCGGTGATCTGGTCGCCTACATCACGGCGGCGGGTTTGTTGCCCAAGCCGATTCGCCAGCTCTCGGAAGTCAGTTCGACCATCCAGAAAGGCGTGGCCGGTGCGGAAAGTATCTTCGAGCAGCTGGACGTCGAACCGGAAATCGACAACGGCACGTTCGAGCAAGAACGCGTCAGCGGCCGCCTCGATGTACGCAACCTGAGCTTTACCTATCCTGGCGCCGACCGCGAGGTACTCAAGGACATCAGCTTCACGGCTGCCCCTGGGCAGATGATTGCACTGGTGGGGCGTTCGGGCAGCGGCAAGTCGACCCTGGCGAGCCTCATCCCGCGTTTTTATCACCACGAAGTGGGTCAGATCCTGCTCGACGACGTGGAAATCGAAGACTACCGCTTGCGCAATTTGCGTCGCCATGTAGCCCAGGTGACCCAGCACGTCACGCTGTTCAATGACACGGTGGCGAATAATATCGCTTATGGCGACCTGGCCGGAGCCCCGCGCGCCGACATTGAAAAGGCCGCCCAGGACGCCTATGCCATGGACTTCATTGCGCAATTGCCCAAGGGACTGGACACCGAAGTGGGGGAAAACGGCGTCCTTCTATCAGGCGGCCAACGTCAACGCCTGGCTATTGCCCGGGCGCTGCTGAAGAACGCGCCGTTGTTGATTCTTGATGAAGCGACGTCAGCGCTGGACACCGAGTCCGAACGGCATATTCAGGCTGCGCTGGACCAAGTGATGAAAGGCCGTACTACACTGGTTATCGCCCACCGTCTGTCGACCATTGAAAAAGCCGACCTGATCCTGGTGATGGATCAAGGCCGTATCGTCGAACGGGGGAACCATGGTGAGCTCCTGGCGAAGAATGGCTATTACGCCCGTCTTCATGCCTTGGGGTTGGATGCTCCCGCGCAGGACATTGCCTGAGTTCTGACGCCAGGCTTTGATGGCCGGCCTTATGAGATGCTCGGTTATGAACGAAATATCGAAGGAATCGATGCCGCGGACACAGACCAGCCCCCATGTGCAGACGCTTGCACCCGAGGACCGGGCTGCCATCAAGGCCCAGCGACCACGCTGCATCTGGCTGACCGGCCTGTCGGGAGCGGGCAAGTCGACGCTGGCCAATGCCTTGGAGGTGCAGCTTCACGAGCAGGGCTTGCACACGTCCCTGCTGGACGGCGATAACCTGCGCCAAGGGCTGTGTCGGGGATTGGGTATGGACGCCGAAGCGCGAACGGAGAATATCCGGCGGATTGCCGAGGTGGCGCGGTTGATGGTCGATGCCGGTCTTATCGTGATTGTCGCGGCCATTTCACCGTTTCGCGCGGACCGTGAAGCGGCACGGCAACTGTTCCCCCAGGGCACCTTCCTGGAGGTCTATGTCAGCACACCTTTCGAGGTCTGCGCCCAGCGCGATCCCAAAGGCTTGTACCGCGAAGCCCGCGCCGGACGGATCAAGAATTTCACCGGGCTCGACAGCCCGTACGAAGCCCCCCTTGCACCGGACTGCGAGATCAATACCGACGAGGTTGAAACGGACCTGGCCTGTGCCTGGTTGGCAGCGTTGCTGCAAAAGTGATCGGGCGTACGTGCTGTCGTCCCGTTGCAGCCATGGACGAGCCCTGCGCCAACCCTGTGCTAATATCCCCGCCCTGTTCATTTTGTATGTGGGATGCTCCATGAAGTTGTCCATGCCGCGATTCGATCAAGCCCCTGTATTGGTGGTCGGCGATGTCATGCTCGACCGCTACTGGCATGGCGGTACATCACGGATTTCCCCCGAGGCCCCGGTGCCGGTGGTCAGGGTCGAGCACATCGAGGATCGCCCCGGCGGTGCCGCCAACGTTGCCCTGAACATCGCCGCACTCGGTGCGCCGGCCTCGCTGGTGGGCGTGACCGGCGACGACGAGGCCGCCGACAGCTTGGCCAACAGCCTCAAGGGCGCAGGCGTGCGGGCGATCTTCCAGCGCATTGCGCACCAGCCAACCATCGTCAAGCTGCGGGTCATCAGCCGCCACCAGCAACTGCTGCGCATCGATTTCGAAGAACCGTTCGCCACCGATCCGCTGTCCCTCGGCGCCGAGGTCGATAATCTGCTCGAAGGGATCAAGGTCCTGGTGTTGTCGGACTATGGCAAAGGCGCGTTGAAGAACCATCAGGTGTTGATCCAGGCTGCTCGTGCCCGTGGCATTCCGGTGCTGGCCGATCCCAAGGGCAAGGATTTTTCCATCTACCGCGGTGCGAGCCTGATCACGCCGAACCTCAGCGAGTTCGAGACCATCGTCGGCGGTTGCGCTGATGAACACGAGTTGGTGAGCAAGGGTGCACAGTTGATGCACGACCTTGAACTGGGTGCGTTGCTGGTCACCCGAGGCGAGCATGGCATGACGCTGCTGCGGCCTGATCACCCGGCTCTGCACTTGCCGGCCCGAGCCCGTGAAGTTTTCGACGTGACGGGCGCTGGCGATACCGTGATTTCCACGCTCGCGGCGGCCATCGCCGCTGGCGAAGAACTGCCTCACGCAGTAGCCCTGGCGAACCTGGCGGCCGGTATCGTTGTCGGAAAGCTCGGTACGGCTGCTATCAGCGCGCCTGAGTTGCGTCGCGCCATTCAACGTGAAGAAGGGTCCGAGCGGGGCGTGTTGGGTCTGGAGCAACTGCTGCTGGCCGTGGACGACGCTCGCGCCCATAACGAGAGAATCGTGTTCACCAACGGTTGCTTCGACATCCTGCACGCCGGCCACGTGACCTACCTTGAGCAAGCCAGGGCCCAGGGGGATCGCCTGATCGTCGCGGTCAATGACGATGCATCCGTAAGCCGTCTCAAAGGCCCAGGGCGTCCGATCAACAGCGTTGACCGGCGCATGGCGGTCCTGGCTGGCCTCGGCGCGGTGGACTGGGTGATCAGTTTCAGCGAAGGCACGCCGGAAAACCTACTGTCACAGGTCAAGCCGGATGTGCTGGTCAAGGGCGGTGACTATGGGATTGATCAGGTCGTGGGCGCGAATATCGTCACGGCCTACGGCGGTACAGTGAAGGTATTGGGGCTGGTGGAAAACAGCTCGACGACGGCCATCGTCGAGAAGATTCGCAGCCGCTGAACCTTGTTGCCTTTCGAGGGAAGTCCTACATGGCAAGCTCCTACCTTTGCGGGTCGAGCTTGCCTACCGGCTCTGGTTGTTTTGGTCTGTGGCTAATTAACTTATGAAAATCATGCTTCTGGTTATGGATGAACAGCGTGTGATTCTCGACCGCCTGTATCAGGTCGTGCAAGAAAACTGCGATGACTGCACCCTCTATCGCTTGACTAAGCCGCAGCAAAAGAAGCTTGGCCGATTCCTGGCCTCGGTCAATTACCAGGATTTCGACCGGGTGGTGATATTTTCGCGGGTTAAACGCCTGGCCCCGCAACTGAGCGTGTTGAAGTGCATTCCGGGACTGGTCTTCCTTGAGCACGACGCTTATCAGAACTACATGCGCGAAAGTAAATACTACGGTGTCTATTCGCGCCTGTACCGCCGCTTGCCCAGTTGCCGTGCCTTGGTGTCAGGGGCGCTGGTGGCTCGCCGGATGCAAGCTGAGAACATCGATGCTGTGTTCGTTTCCAAAGGTTATGACGAACAGATGCTGCACAACACCGGCAGCGTACGCGATATCCCCGTTGGCTTTCTCGGCAGTCTCAAAAGCAATGAATATGCTCGACGCCGAGCGCTGCTTGAATCCCTGGCTCAACGCACCGGTATGCTGGTAACGCGTACTCAGTCAGGTCGCGAGTATCTGGAAACGCTCAATCGCATCAAGATCTTTGTCAGCGCCGACCTGGGAATGGGGGAGTTCATGATCAAGAATTTCGAGGCCATGGCCTGCGGTTGCATGTTGTTGGCTTGGAGCCAGGGCGAGGAAGACAGACTGCTGGGCTTCGAGGACATGGAAAACACCGTGTTCTATCGCTCCGAAGAGGAGGCGGTGCAGAAGCTCGAGATGCTGCAGCGCGATCCGGAACTGGCCGCGCGAATCGCCCGCAATGGTCAGGCCTTCGCCGAAAGCCGCTATTCGTTTGCGCGCGTCGGGCAGGCCTTGGCCGAGGAAATCCAGCGTGACATGCGTCCCTGGCAAGCTCCGTCGGCGTGGACTCGCGGATGGGTCAAGCTGCGCTATGGCATGCAGGTGCCGGGGTAAGCGACATGGTGGATCGCGCTCCTCAAATCACTGACGAAATGGCGCTCGACAAATTGCCTGGCGGTCATCAATCACTGATGGAGGCCTTGCCCCAGCCGTTGAAGGATTGCTTGGAAAGGGCCTCGCGGGTGGTGCTGGTGGCGAATAACCCAGCCATCACCGCGGCCGACTTCCAGGCACTCGACATCGGCAGTGACGACGTGGTCGTGACCTTCAATACCTGCGTGAAGTCGGCACTGCTCAGTCCGCACAGCGTTAACGTGTTCGTCCATGGCTTCAACGCCCCCGATGCGTATTTCTTTGGCCTGCCCTACAACGCCGAAGTGCAGCGATTGTTCGGTCTGCCCGACGCACGCTGCTTCACGATGTTGGTGGGATGCACCGGGGCAATGTCACCGCTGCCGGGCGTGGCCTTGTATCGGGAGCGCATTCCGTTACCACCCTTGTGGAATTACCCGGTCGACAGACCCCATGGCAAGCGCTATGTCGGTCCTTCGACGGGCTTCAATGCGTTGGTATTGTTCGATTGGCTGCGCGGTCGTGCGGGTTATACCTACCAGATCATGACGCTGGGTTTTTCCAACGAGGCGGGAAAGTTCTGGAGCGGGCACGCTTGGGATTATGAGCGGCAATGGCTACTCCAGGCAGACGTAACCGTGGTGCCGCTGCAACGTAGGCGTTGGTGGCAAAAATGGTTTCGTCGCCCTTGAGCCGCATTGGCAGGCTGAGCTGCCTGATAGGCTGATGCCGGGGCAGTTTTTTACGAAAGGAAGAATGTTGTGAAAGTTGCGTTGGCTTTTTTTGGTATTCCGAGAAACTCGGGAATCTGTTTTCCTTCCATCCAAGAAAACGTCCTGGCACAAATTCCTGCCGGGAACGAAGTGCAGTGTTTTTACCATCTCTACAAGATCGTTGAAGTCAACAGTCCGCGCTCAGGGGAGCAAGGTGAACTGAAAGCGGACAATTACGCACCGTTCACCACCATGACCGGCCGCCTGGAGTCCACCGAAGGCGTCCTGGAGCGGTGGGACTTCGAGCGAGTCAAGGCCTTGGGCGATACCTGGGGAGATGAGCATGCATCGCTCAGGAACCTGATCTACCAGCTCAATTCCTTGAATACCGTGACGGCCATGATGGAGCCGTTCAATCCGGATTTCGTCGTGTTTGTGCGTCCCGATAATTTTTACCATACAGCGCTGCCTGCCTATATCTTTGCCCAACCCGACGCGCGCCGATTGAATGCCTACGTTCCGGATTGGCAATGGTGGGGAGGCTTGAATGACCGCTTTGCTGTGTGTGGGCGCGATGCCTACCGGGCCTATGGCAAGCGGATCGAACGCATTTTCGATTTTTGCGAGGCTACGGGCAGGAAACTGCATTCCGAACGGCTGCTCAAATACGCGTTGCAACAAGCACAGGTGAAAGTCTGCACACTTGCGACCACGGCTTCACGGGTACGAATCGATGGTACCTTCGCCGAAGAATCATTCTCGCCCAAGCGCAGCATGGGTAAACGAGAGAACCGTTATTTCCACCTGTTTGCGCAGTGGCGGACGTATTGGGATAAACGACGCTCCGCTTGACGTTATTTATGCAGCGTCCCGCGAACCATGCGCATCAGGCCCATGGCCTTTTTGTGCAAGTTGGTCAGGCCTTGGCGACGAGGCGTGTGCACTTCCAAACCCTGTTTCACGAGCCAATCCTTCCAGCGGATGCGTTCGTCGCGGACCACCCAGCCTTCTTGACTGGCGAAGCTTTCGGCCAAGTGCAGGCCCCGGGTGCTGGCCGCAACCAGACGATCACGTTTAAGGGTGTAGAGCTCACCGATCGGCTTGCCGTTTTCAAGTGGCATCAGGTACAGATCGGGCCGCTTGCGGTCCAGGCGGGCCACCAGTTGATCGCCCTCCAATCGTTCATCGACATGAAACAGGCTCAGGGATTTGGCTTCCTTGGGCACGTCCAGGCGCAAGTCATAAATCAATTGCAGCGATGCTGTCGGTAAATGCACATAGGCCCGTGGGCGTTCGATCAGTTGCAGGTTGGCGCAACGCACCGGGCGGGCCGAGCCGGATAGCGGAGCCAGGCGAAACGGCAAGGCTTCGCGATAATGCAGCGCACTCGAATAAGGGGCGGGGAGCCAGGTGTCGTTGAAGCGCCCGCCGAGCCAACCTTCCGGTGTTTCCAGCAGGCACTCTTCGGCTATTTCGTTGATGGCGGTGAGCAGCGGCAGGTTCAATTCATGGGCGGGGACGTAACCGGAGATCAGCTTGAGTACCACGTCGCCGCGATCCTGGCGACGCTGACGCACCAGTACCCAATATTCGCGGTTCTGCCAATGCAAGGTCAGGCGCACCGAGACGCCCAGGTTCGCCAGTTCCAGGGAGAAACGTTCGGCATCGGCCACCGTTACGGGGCGGCGGCGCTGTAAGGTCTGAGCGAAATTCAGCGGCATCCCGATGCTCTGGTAGGTCAGGCCTTCGGGTGTCGCTTCGACGAACAGGGGCAGGGTCTTGAAGTTGCTTGGATTCTTCCTGATGAGCGTACGCGGCATGTCAGCTCCTGCTTGATGCCGCGCAGGGCGGCTTCAGTTTTGACGTAGGACGTTGGCTACGGTCGCAACGTTATGGGCGAGGTGCAGCGGATCAATGGTGCCGACAATAGCACTGGCAACCCCTGGATGCTCAAACAACAGTTCGAAGCTGGCACGGACCGGGTCCTCTCCGGGGCTCAGGCAGACGTGGCCGCTGGCCAGGGCTTTTTTCACCAGGATCGCCTTGCCGTGCTCGCTAGCGTAGTCAATGACAGCCTTTTCGCTTCGTTCGTTCAGATTGTAGGTGACCATCGCGCAGTCGCCTTGCTCCAGGGCTTTCAAGCCGCCGTCGACGGTTTTGCCGGAAAAACCGAAACCACCGATCTTGCCTTCACGCTTGAGCGCCGCCAGGGTCGGGTAGACCTCGCTGTCGTTGAGGATCGAAAGATCATTGCCGTCCGAATGCACCAGCACCAGGTCGATATAGTCCGTTTCCAGGCGCTTGAGGCTGCGTTCCACCGAGAGCCGCGTATGGCTGGCGCTGAAGTCATGGCGCGATTGGCCGTCGCTGAATTCCTCGCCGACCTTGCTGACAATCACCCAATCCTGACGCTGGCCGCGCAGCAGCGGGCCGAGGCGTTCTTCGCTGCGGCCATAGGCCGGCGCGGTGTCGATCAGGTTGATGCCCAGGTCGCGCGCCAACTTGAGCAACATGCGCGCTTCATTGTCATCAGGAATGCGAAAGCCGTTGGGGTATTTGACGCCTTGGTCGCGGCCGAGCTTGACCGTGCCCAGGCCCAGCGGCGACACCATCGGGCCGTTGTGGCCGAGCGGGCGATGCAAGTCATGCAGGGTCGGTTGGCTCATGGCAGCAATTGCTCCCAGGCCGGTATGCCCATCGGCGGTTTCGGCAGGTCCGGCAGCGGGGCTGCTTGGCTTGGCTGAATGCCGTCGCGTTGCAGTGCTGCGATCACCCGATCGGAAAAATCCGGAGCCAGTGCCAACTTGGTCGGCCAGCCCACCAAGAGGCGATCCTGTTCGGCGACGAAGGCATTGTCGGGGCGGGTCAGGCCCGATTGCAGTGGTTCGGCGCGAGCAACTCGCAACGTGGCCCATTGCGCGGTGCTGAGGTCGATCCACGGCAGCAGTTGGCCGAGTTCTTTCTGGGCGACGGCAATCTGCGCGGCAGGTTCACGGGCGACGGCGTCGCCTTCGGCGAGGTCGCCGCCCAGGTACCAGACCCATTGGCCGTCAGCGGCGGGATGGGTAGTCACGGTGACGCGCGGCTTCGGTCCGCCGCCCAGGCAATGGGCATACAGCGGCTTGAGGCCCGGTCCCTTGGCCAGGACCATGTGCAGCGGTCGGGTCTGCATGGCCGGCTGGTCCAGGCCCAGGGCCTTGAGGAGGTCAGCGGTGCCACCGCCGGCACTGAGGACGATGCGCTGGGCGCGGATTTCGCGACCGTCGACCTTCAGCCCGATCAATGCGCCTGCTTCATGCAGCGGCTCGATTTGCTGGCCGGCCAGCAGGCTGTCGCCGGCCAGTTCCGCCAGGCGGACGATCAGGCTGGGCACATCCACAACCAATTCCGACAGGCGATAGACCTTGCCCTTGAAATGCTTGTCTTGCAGGGCGGGCGGCAGTTGTTCGCCCTTGACCTGGTCAACGCGTCCACGCACGGCCTTGCTGGCGAAGAAACTGGTGAGGTTGCCGGCCAGGGTGCCGGGGGACCAGAGGTAATGGGCGTCGGACAGCATGCGCACGCCTGACAGGTCCAGCTCGCCGTCGCCCTTCAGCGCTTCGCGCCAACGGCGCGGCATGTCGGCGATGGCTTCCGAAGCGCCGGTCAGGGCGCCATGCAAGGCGTACTTCGCGCCGCCATGGATGATGCCCTGGGATTTGACGCTCTGCCCGCCGCCGAGGCTGGCGCTTTCCACCAGCACGGTTGAAAACCCCTGGCGACGCAAGCGCGCATTCAGCCAGAGGCCGGCGACTCCGGCGCCGACAATCAGAATGTCGGTGGAAATAACGGATGGCATGCAGCGACCTCAGAATTCAAGACGAGGGCGCAGTATACAGACTCGACGAAGAGGGCATTTGTTGGCGATCAATGTCGGCACCTGGCGAGCAACGCTTTTGTGGCGAGGGAGCTTGCTCCCGTTGGATCGCGTAGCGGTCCCAAGCTTTTTGGGGCTGCTGCGCAACCCAGCGGGAGCAAGCTCCCTCGCCACAGATGCGTTCCAGCTCAGTGAAAAGGCATTCCAGTTTGATGAGCAGTGGTTTTCAGTGTCCGGCAGTTTTGGAGAAAAGCTGGATCACCACCACCCCCAACACAATCAACGCCATCCCCAGCATCGCCGGCACGTCCAGTTTCTGCCCGTAGATGAACAGCGCCGCGACGCTGACCATGACGATCCCCAGGCCGGCCCAGACCGCATAGGCCACGCCCACCGGAACGGTGCGCACCACCAGCGTCAGCATCCAGAACGCAGTGCCGTAGCCGACGATGACCAGCAGCAAGGGCAGTGGCGCGCTGAGGCCCTTGATCGCTTTCATCGACACGGTGGCGATGACTTCGGCGCAGATGGCAATGGCGAGGTAGTAGTAGGCGTTCATGGGGCGAATCCTCTGTGACTGTTGCGTCGTTCGATGGCCCCATTCTAGGGATTGGGCAGATGGGGTAAAGTCATTACCTATCTGCAATAGAGATAGGTCGCGCCATGAATACTCAGTGGAATCTGGAACAACTGCGGCTGTTCGTCGGTGTCGCCGAGAAGCGTTCGTTTTCCGCCGTGGCCCGGGACCAGCGCAAGGCCCAGTCAGCTATCAGCAGCGCGATTGCCATGTTGGAGGAGGACTTGGGGGTGAGCCTGTTCGAGCGCAGCAGCGGTCGTCAGCCCAAGCTCACCGATGCGGGCGTGACGCTGCTTGAGGAGGCCCGGGAAGTGTTGCGCCAATGCGAGCGCCTCAACGGCCGTGCCCTGGCCTTGATGCGCGGGCAGGAAGCCTCGTTGCGCCTGGCCCAGGACGAGGCCATGCCCTATCAACCGGTGATCGACAGCCTGGCGGCGCTGGCCGAACGATTTCCCACGCTTGAAGTACAGCTGGCCAGCGCCGCCCAAGGTGATGTGGCGCGCAAACTGGTGGAACGTCGCGCCGACCTCGGGTTGTTGTTCTATCACGACCAGATCCCCGAGGCGCTGGAGCGCCGGGTGCTGGGCAGCGTCGAGATGGTCACGGTGTGCGGCCGGGATCATCCTCTGGCGAACCATGAATATGTGTCATGCCTGGAAATGGCCCGGCACCGCCAGTTGCTGATGGCGACCCAATCCAGCGTCTATCCCGGCAGCGAACAGGCCAGCCCGCAGGTCTGGCGCGCTGACAGTTTCTACGTGCTGGCCGAGTGGTTGAGAAGTGGCCTGGGCTGGGCCTGGTTGCCGCGGCATGTCGTGCAGTACCCGGCGTACCTGGGGGATATGGTCGAGCTCAACAGCGAATGGACCCCGCCGGCCCTGGTGGTGGAACTGGTCTGGCGCCGCGACGAACCCTTGGGCCCTGCGGCCCGTTGGCTGGCGGAACGTTTTGCCGTGCAGTTGCAGGCGATTGGCTGAAAAACCGATAAACTCCGCCGCCATGAACAGAACTCTCTATAGCGCGTTGTTTTATCTGGGGCTGCCACTGGTAGCGATTCGGCTGTGGCTGCGGGCCCGCAAGGCGTCGGCGTATGCGCGGCGTATCGGCGAGCGGTTCTCGTGGGGCTTGCCGCCGATGGTGCCGGGCGGCATTTGGGTCCATGCGGTGTCGGTGGGCGAAAGCATCGCCGCCGCGCCGATGATTCGCGCGTTACTGCAACGTTATCCACAGCTGCCGATCACGGTGACGTGCATGACGCCCACCGGTTCGGAGCGGATCAAGGCGTTGTTTGCCGATGAACCGCGCATCCAGCATTGCTACCTGCCTTATGACTTGCCGTGCGCGGCCAAGCGTTTTCTCGACCGGGTCCGGCCGAAACTGGCGGTGATCATGGAAACCGAACTGTGGCCCAATCACATCCATCAATGCGCCCGGCGGGGCATTCCCGTGGCGTTGGCCAATGCACGGCTGTCGGAGCGCTCGGCGCGTGGTTATGCGCGCTTCCCCAAGCTGACCCGGCCGATGCTCGCCGAAATGAACCTGTTCGCGGTGCAGACCGAAGCCGAGGCCGAGCGTTTTCGCCAACTCGGTGCCCGGGCGCAGACCGTCGAAGTCACTGGTTCCATCAAGTTCGACCTGACCATCGATCCGCAACTGCTCGAAAGCGCCAGCGCCTTGCGTCGCCAATGGCAAGCGGTGGACCGTCCGGTGTGGATCGCCGCCAGCACCCACGAGGGTGAGGATGAGGTGGTATTGGCCGCTCACCGTCGGCTGCTCGACAGCTATCCCGATGCGTTGCTGATCCTGGTGCCGCGTCATCCGGAACGGTTCGATTCGGTGGCGCAATTGTGTGAGCGCGAGGGTTTTGCCACGGTCCGGCGTTCCAGTGCTCAACCGGTCGACGCCCAAACGTCGGTGCTGCTGGGCGACACCATGGGCGAGCTGCTGTTTCTCTATGCACTGGCTGACAGTGCGTTTGTCGGCGGCAGCCTGGTGCCCAACGGCGGACATAACCTGCTCGAACCGGCGGCGCTGGCAAAACCGGTGCTGAGCGGGCCGCATCTGTTCAACTTCCTCGAAATCGCCGCGCAACTGCGTGCGGACGGGGCCTTGGCGGAAGTGGAAGACGCTGAGAGCTTGGCCCTGGCGGTGCAGCGCCTGTTCGAGTTGCCTCGGGATGCCCAGCGTATGGCCGAGGCGGGATTGGCGGTGATGCGCCGCAACCAGGGTGCGTTGCAGCGATTGCTGGATGGGTTGGGGCGGTTGCTCGACAAACGTTAATCGCTGAACTTATGGCGGGCGCAGTTGTGGCGAGGGAGCTTGCTCCCGCTGGCCTGCGAAGCAGGCCCTCGTCAGTCACCGCGTTCTGGCAGACAGAATCGCGGTGTCCGGTTTTACGGCTGCTTCGCAGCCGAGCGGGAGCAAGCTCCCTCGCCACGGGCGATTCGTCGCGGATGAGTTATTGCGCCGGCCGTGAGCGCAACTGCTGTGCCGCAGCCTGTGCCAGGTCCGGCGGCAGGAAGTCCTTATCCGGGTTGTAATCAGGCTTGAGGTAGCGGGACAAGGCTTGCAAGTCTTCCGGACTCAAGGTCCCTGCCGCTTGCTTGAGGCGCAGGTTGTCGAGGATGTAGTCATACCGGGCGTTGTTGTAGTCGCGCACCGAGGTGTACAGCTGGCGCTGGGCGTCGAGCACGTCGACGATGTTGCGGGTGCCCACCTGATAGCCGATCTCCGTGGCGTCCACCGCGCTCTGGTTGGAGATGATCGATTGGCGCCGGGCCTGGACCTGCTCCACATCGGTGTTCACCGCGCGATGCAGGTTGCGGGTGTTTTCCACGACTTGCCTACGCAGGCCTTCGCGCTGCTGCTCGGTCTGGGTGAGTTGCGAGTAGGACTCGCGAACCTGCGAGCTGGTCAGCCCGCCGCTGTAGATCGGGATGCTCAATTGCAGGCCGATGGTGCGTTGCTCGGCGTCGCCGCCGTAGCGCTGGCCGGTCGGGCTCGGGTTGGTGAAGCCGAGGCCGTCGTTGTCACCTTTGCGGTACTGGGCGATTGCATCGAGGGTCGGCGCATGGCCGGCCTTGCGTTGGCGCAGGGTGTCTTCGGCGGCATCGACGGCGTAGTTGCTGGCCAGCAGATTGAGGTTCTGTTTGGCGGCGGTGTCGACCCAGGCCTTGGCGTCGTTCGGCGTCGGCGGCAGGATCGGCAGGGTGTGGACGACGCCCTGGATCGAGTTGAATTGGCGGTTGGTCAGGGTGATCAGTGCTTCGAAGGCGTCTTCGACCTGGCGCTGGGCGATGATCCGGTTGGCCCGGGCGGTGTCGTAGCTGGCCTGGGATTGCAGCACGTCGGTCTTGTCCGACAGGCCCACGTCGAAACGTTCGTTGGACTGGTCGAGCTGACGCTTGAAAGCGGCTTCCTCGGCCTTGGTCGAGGCCAGGTTGTCCTGGCTGCGCAGCACGTTGAAATAGGCTTCGGCGCTTTGCAGGATCAGGTTCTGCTCGGTGGCGGACAGTTGCAGCGATGCCTGCTCATTCACCGACTTGGCCGCCTGCAACTGGAACCAGCGGTCGGCGCGGAAGATCGGCTGGGACAAGGTGGCCTGGTAGACCGTGGAGCTGCGGGTGGCGGTCATTGCCGGTTGGTCGAGTTCGGTACGGGTGTTGTTCAGGTCGGCGCCGGCCGACAGGTTGGGCAGCAGCCCGGCGCGGGCCTGGGGCACCACTTCCTTCTGGGCGCCATATTGGGCGCGGGCGGCGGCCAGGTCGGCGTTGTTGTCCACCGCTTCCTGGTACACGCTGACCAGATCGGTCTTGGTGGACAAAGGGGCTTCAGCGGCCCAGGCCATTCCGTTGGACGCACAAGACACGGCAAGGGCCAGTGAGAGTTTGCGCAGCATGAGGCGATCCCTACGTTCAAATTGAGTGCGCAAAACAGGCGCGCGGCGTAGCGAGTGTAGTTGCGCCTACGCACGGCAACAATCCTGTATTTGCGCCATTCATCACGGCTTTTGCCCGGGCGATGGCGTTCTGCGCCGGTTGTGTCTAGACTGGCCGGGTTCTTGTCGGGGTGCCTTGCTATGAGGCTGAGATCGAATAATTTCGGATCCCGTTGAACCTGATCAGGTTAACGCCTGCGTAGGGAACAAGATTTCTCGTCACCCGGCGAGTCCTCTTGTGCTTCGTCCGGGATGTTGTTCGACAATCGAACACCTCCGAGCAGCAAGCACAGCGTCCGCACTTTCGTGCAAGGGCGCGTCCATTCGTTACAGGTTCGCTCCGACAAAAAATCCACTGCCTGGATGTGTGTCTGGAGAGCCCGTGATGACGACAAAATCAAAAAACGCGACCAACCTCAGTGAATCGGCCCAGGTCGATCAGCAATCGGTCCAGCCCTTTACCCGTTCGCAAAAAATCTACGTCCAGGGCAGTCGCCCGGATATCCGCGTGCCGATGCGCGAAATCAGCCTCGACGTGACCCCGACCGACTTCGGCGGCGAAATCAACGCGCCGGTGGTGGTCTACGACACCTCGGGCCCCTACACCGACCCGAACGTGATCATCGACGTGCGCAAAGGCCTCGCCGACGTGCGTTCGCCGTGGATCGAAGCCCGTGGCGACACTGAGCGCCTGGCGGGCCTGAGTTCCAACTTCGGCCAGGAGCGCCTGGCCGACCCCGAGCTGACCAAGCTGCGCTTTGCCCACGTGAACAATCCGCGTCGCGCCAAGCCAGGCGCCAACGTCAGCCAGATGCACTACGCGCGCAAAGGCATCATCACCGCCGAGATGGAGTACGTCGCCATCCGCGAAAACATGAAGCTGGAAGTCGCCCGTGCCGCCGGCCTGCTGGATCAGCAACATGCCGGCCACAGCTTCGGCGCCAGCGTGCCGAAAGTCATCACCCCGGAATTCGTGCGTGACGAAATCGCCCGTGGCCGCGCGATCATCCCGGCCAACATCAACCACACCGAACTGGAACCGATGATCATCGGCCGTAACTTCCTGGTGAAGATCAACGGCAACATCGGCAACAGCGCGCTGGGTTCGTCCATCGAAGAAGAAGTGGCGAAGCTGACCTGGGGCATTCGCTGGGGTTCGGATACGGTCATGGACCTGTCCACTGGCAAACACATCCATGAAACCCGCGAGTGGATCATCCGCAACTCGCCGGTGCCGATCGGTACCGTGCCGATCTACCAGGCCCTGGAAAAAGTCGGCGGCGTCGCCGAAGACCTGACCTGGGAGCTGTTCCGCGACACGCTGATCGAGCAGGCCGAGCAGGGCGTCGACTACTTCACCATCCACGCCGGCGTGTTGCTGCGCTATGTGCCGATGACCGCCAAGCGCGTCACCGGTATTGTCAGCCGTGGTGGTTCGATCATGGCCAAGTGGTGCCTGGCGCACCACAAGGAGAACTTCCTCTACACCCATTTCGAAGACATCTGCGAAATCATGAAGGCCTACGACGTCAGCTTCTCGCTGGGCGATGGCCTGCGTCCGGGTTCGATTGCCGACGCCAACGACGAAGCGCAGTTCGGTGAGCTGGAAACCCTCGGCGAGCTGACCAAGATCGCCTGGAAACACGACGTGCAATGCATGATCGAAGGCCCGGGCCACGTACCGATGCAGTTGATCAAGGAGAACATGGACAAGCAGCTCGAATGCTGCGACGAGGCGCCGTTCTACACCCTCGGCCCACTGACCACCGACATTGCGCCGGGCTACGACCACATTACCTCGGGCATTGGTGCGGCGATGATCGGCTGGTTCGGTTGCGCCATGCTCTGCTACGTCACGCCGAAGGAACACCTCGGTTTGCCGAACAAGGATGACGTCAAGACCGGGATCATCACCTACAAGATCGCCGCCCACGCAGCCGACCTTGCCAAGGGCCACCCGGGCGCGCAGATCCGCGACAACGCCTTGAGCAAGGCGCGTTTCGAGTTCCGCTGGGAAGACCAGTTCAACCTCGGCCTCGACCCGGACACCGCCCGCTCGTACCACGACGAAACCCTGCCGAAGGACTCGGCCAAGGTGGCGCATTTCTGCTCGATGTGCGGGCCGAAATTCTGCTCGATGAAAATCACCCAGGAAGTGCGCGAATACGCCGCCAACCAGCGCATCGAAGCGGTGGATGTGGATGTCGCCCAAGGCTTGGCGGAGCAGGCTGAGCGGTTCAAGAAGGAAGGCAGTCAGCTTTACAAGAAAATGTGATTTGAGCTGAGGAGGGCGGTGTTTTCACTGCCCTCATCGCGAGCAAGCTCGCTCCCACAAAGGATCTACTGTGGACACAAAATCTGTGCGCACCTGTGGTCCCTTGTGGGAGCGAGCTTGCTCGCGATAGCGGCCAAAAAAACAACAAATATTCCTCTGAGATAACAACCCTTGAACATCCAACCCAGCACGTACTCCCCCGACACCGCTGTCCCCCTGGACAAACGCGTCTTCGGCACCCGCGATCTGTTTTCCCTGTGGTTCTCCCTCGGCATCGGCCTGATGGTCTTGCAGGTCGGCGCCTTGCTCGCGCCGGGCCTGGGCCTGAGCGGTTCATTGCTGGCGATTTTTCTTGGCACGCTGGTGGGCGTCCTGCTGCTGGCCGCCGTCGGGGTGATCGGCAGCGACACCGGCCTGTCGGCCATGGCCGCCCTCAAGCTCAGCCTCGGCGGCAAGGGCGCGAGCGTGCCGGCGGTATTGAACCTGCTGCAGCTGATTGGTTGGGGCTCGTTTGAAATCATCGTCATGCGCGACGCCGCCAGCCTCCTTGGCGCCCGAGCCTTCAGTGAAGGCAGCCTGGGTGCGAACCCATTGCTGTGGACGCTGTTCTTCGGCGCCTTGGCAACCTTGCTCGCGGTGAGTGGGCCGTTGACGTTTGTGCGCAAGGTCCTGCGCAAATGGGGCATCTGGTTGCTGCTGGCGGCTTGCATCTGGTTGACCTGGAACCTCTTCGCCAAGGCCGACCTGGCGGCACTGTGGGCCCAGGCCGGTGACGGCTCGATGTCCCTGGCAGTGGGTTTTGATATCGCCATTGCCATGCCGTTGTCCTGGCTGCCGTTGATCGCCGACTACTCGCGTTTCGGCAAGCGCGCCAAAAATGTTTTCGGCGGCACTGCCGTGGGCTTCTTTATTGGCAATTTCTGGCTGATGAGCCTGGGCGTGGCCTACACCCTGGCGTTCGCGCCAAGCGGCGAAGTCAACGCGTTGCTGCTGGCCCTGGCCGGCGCCGGGTTGGGCATCCCGCTGTTGCTGATCCTGCTGGACGAGTCGGAAAACGCCTTCGCCGACATCCACTCGGCAGCGGTATCGACGGGGATGTTGTCGGGGTTGAAAGTCGAGCACCTGGCCTTGGCGATTGGTTTCATCTGCACCGTGATCGCCTGCCTCGCGCCGTTGGCGCAATACCAGAACTTCCTGTTGCTGATCGGCTCGGTGTTCGCGCCGCTGTTCGGCGTGGTGCTGGTGGACCACTTCATCCTGCGCAAGCGCAGCAGCCAAGTGCAGTCGGCCGCGTTGCGCTGGCCGGCATTGTTGGCCTGGCTGGGTGGGGTAAGCACTTACCACCTGCTGGCCAATTTCTATCCGGACATCGGCGCAACCCTGCCGTCGCTGATCCTGGCAGGGCTGCTGCAACTGCTGTTGGGCCGGGCCTTCAGCTACGGCCGGGAAACAGCTCGGGCTTGAGGATGCCGTTGAGGCGTGGGTAGGCGATCTTCAATTCGATGTGGCCCAGGGCGTACGGCGCGATGGTGCTCACTTCGTACTTGAGGATCACCCCGCCGTAGGTCAGCGCGATGTGCGGGGTTTTCTGGAACGACCACTGTTTCAGGAAGTCCGGTTCCTGATCCAGCTTCGTGCTGATCAGCCAACTGTTGTGGGCGACCTGGGCGGCTTTCCAGAACGCTTCTTCCTGGCCCGGCAACAGCATGTCCGACAGTTCCAACACCTTGTGTTGCTGGCGCGAGTAGTTGATGAAGCCGCGACCCGGCGTGCCGTGGGCACCGCCGGTGTCCAAATAGCTCGACAACTCGATGATCACCAAGCCGTCATGCTGCTCGCGTACCTTGGCTTGCAAATAGCTGCTGTTGCGCGGCGCGGCGGTGCGCAGGAATTGCTCGCGGTAGGCCGCCAGCGTCGGCGCCACCGGGGCGCCCGGGGTGCGGGTCAGTTGCAGCAAGCGTTTCTCGACGATGCCGTCCAGCGCAGGCTCGGTGGGAAAGTGCAGGGTGTCGATGTTCACCAGGGGGCAGTCGGCACTGGCGCAGCCGGGTTGCAATTGCTCCGAGGCATCGCGAGTGGTCTCCAGCGGCGCTCGGTAATTGGGTTGGAACAGGCTTTGGCACGCACCCAGGGTCAGGGCAATGGCGGCCAGGGAAGCAATTTTGTAAAGCGACATGGGCGTCCTTCGTGAAACAGGGAAAGGCGAAAAGTTACCCGCTTCGACTGTCGGCAGGGCAATCAGTTCGCCACTAAGCTCATTAGAGTAATTTTAAGGGCAGCCGTCCATCCCGATCGCCGGAAAGGGGCTGCATCAAACGGTACGGGCGCGTTAGGATGGCGCGAAGTCGAGGTTGGAACCTCGTATTGATCCATTGCACACGAGGATTGTCATGACTGATTTCGCCAACGCCACACCGAGCACCGTGGAGATCGTCGAGCGCGAGAGCTGCTACAAGGGCTTCTACAAACTTGATCGCGTGCGCCTGCGCCACGAACTGTTCGCCGGTGGCATGAGCCGTGAAATTAGCCGTGAGCTGTTCGTTCGCCACGACGCGGTGTGCGTGTTGCCCTACGACCCGCAGCGCGATGAAGTGGTGCTCATCGAACAGTTTCGCGTCGGTGCCATGGGCAAGAGCGCCAATCCTTGGCTGGTGGAATTGGTGGCCGGCCTGATCGACAAGGATGAGCAGCCGGAAGAAGTTGCTCATCGCGAAGCGCAGGAGGAAGCTGGGCTTGTCTTCGCCGCGCTCTGGCCGATGACCAAGTATTTTCCATCGCCGGGCGGCAGCGATGAATTCGTGCATCTTTTCCTGGGGCGTTGCGACAGCACGGGGGCGGGCGGCCTGCATGGCCTGCTGGAAGAAGCTGAAGATATCCGCGTAAAGACCTGGGCTTTCGAAGACGCGCTGCAAGCAGTGCGCGACGGGCGTATCTGCAACGCGGCCAGCATCATTGCCTTGCAATGGCTGGCCTTGAACCGTGATGAAGTGAGGGGGCTATGGTCCTGAACAAGCTGCGCGATCGTTATCGCGTCGATCTGGTGGGGTTGCAGGCTGCCTGCGAGGCCAATTACGCCCGCCTGATGCGCTTGTTGCCGGACATGCGCAACGACCCGTTGCCGCGTCGCATCGCCGTGACCCACGGCGACCAGATGCTCGGCGTGCTGGCCCTCGAAGTGCTGCAGACTTGCCCCTACACCACCACGTTGCAGGTCCGCCAGGAACATAGCCTGCCCTGGCTGCCGGTGCCGCAGTTGGAAGTTCAGGTCTATCACGATGCGCGCATGGCCGAGGTTGTCAGCGCCGAACATGCACGACGCTTTCGTGGCATCTATCCTTACCCCAATGCGTCAATGCACCAGCCGGATGAAAAAGCCCAGTTGAACCTGTTCCTGGGCGAGTGGCTGAGTCATTGCCTGGCGCTGGGCCACGAGTTCGAAGTTGTTCGGTAGCCGTGAACGCTGGTTGTGAACCGGTTCCGGTTCGCGGGTTTCCCCTTTCGATCTTCCCCAGCATAATTGCCGCTTCATGCAACGGCGTGATTGCGCCTGGGAGAAAGCGATTTGCCGAGCGTATCCAGCTTGACCACGGCCGATGCGGCGCTGTTGGTCCAACTGTCCGACAGCCATTTGTTCGCCGAGGCCGATGCCTCGTTGCTGGGCATGAACACCCGTGACAGCTTGCGAGCGGTCATTGATCTGGTGCTCGAACAACAGCCGAATATCGACTTGATGCTTGCCACTGGCGACCTGTCCCAGGACGGCACGTTGGAATCCTACGCGGCGTTTCGGCAATTGACTGCGGGTATCGATGCGCCTGCGCGGTGGATTCCGGGTAACCATGATGAGCCGCGGGTGATGCTTGAGGCGGCGGTCAAAAGTACGTTGCTCGATCCGGTGGTGGATATTGGCAATTGGCGGGTGACGATGCTCGATTCCGCCGTGCCGGGTTCGGTGCCGGGATTCTTGGCCGAGGAACAGTTGATTCTGTTGGCCAATGCACTGAGCGAGGCGCCGGAGCGGCATCATCTGGTGTGTCTGCATCATCATCCGGTGTCGATTGGGTGTGCGTGGATGGAGCCGATCGGGTTGCGTAATCCTGAGGCGTTGTTTGCTGTTTTGGATCGGTTTCCGCAGGTGCGGGCGGTGTTGTGGGGGCATGTGCATCAGGAGATTGATCGGGTGCGCGAGGGGGTTCGTTTGTTGGCTTCGCCTTCGACGTGTATTCAGTTTGAGCCGGGGAGTGAGGATTTTGCGGTGGGCTCGCAGGCGCCGGGGTATCGGTGGTTGCGGTTGTTGCCGGATGGGCGATTGGAGACGGGGGTTGAGCGGGTGGTTGGGTTTGCGTTTACTCCGGACTATGGCTCTAACGGGTACTGAGTTCGGTCCTATTGTGGGAGCGAGCCTGCTCGCGAAGACGGCCTAGCTGAGTACATATCCATTCCTGCGGTAACGGCCGCTGGCGGTTTCGCCCTTACGGCGACTCACTTTTTTTCAGACGCCAAAAAAAGTAAGCAAAAAAGGCT
>NZ_VDLV01000064.1:253692-254042 GCF_013608025.1 Pseudomonas brassicacearum subsp. neoaurantiaca
AGGGAGCTTGCTCCCGCTGGCCTGCGAAGCAGGCCCCCAGCATTTCTTCAGGCGGACTGCATCAGCCGGTTTTGCGACTGCTGCGCAGCCGAGCGGGAGCAAGCTCCCTCGCCACGGGGTTATGGGTTGTCTCGATTAGCCCCTTTCAACGAACTTCTTGCGGACATTCTCCATCGCCTCATCGGCAAAGCCTTGCAGGAAATCTCGGAACCCCGACGCCCTGGCGACATTTGCGCCAACTGACCCACCGCTTTCGCGAGCAAGGCATTGGCGGTGGCTCCAGATCTAGTATCCGTTACAGGCTTCTCAGGCCAATACTGAATCTCAAGCCAACCCTGTTTCCTGTGGCG
>NZ_VDLV01000064.1:254052-283051 GCF_013608025.1 Pseudomonas brassicacearum subsp. neoaurantiaca
TCCTTGCAGGAAATCTCGGAACCCCGACGGCGTATGCGCGTCGGTGTGGTCGGCGATGATGGTCCAGGTCGCGCGGCAGCGGTTATTCGCCAAGGGCTCCACCTGCATCGCTGCCCAGAGGTTGTCGATGCCCAGGGTGTTGTAGATCAGCGTCCAGGTCATGTGCATGGCTTGGTCGTCACGGCTGTTGAGTTGCTCCACCACTAGGTTTTGTCCATCGCGAAAGAATTTTTTGCGCAGGGATCGCACGCCGTCGCCGGTCATTTCGATGCGCTCAAGCGCGGGGATGAAACGGTTGAAACCGCCAAAGTCGCCTACCACTTTCCAGACGGACGCTGCGTCGGCGGACACTTCTACCGAGGTTTCGACATGGCAGGCGTGAGGATTCTTGATCAGGGTGTCGGGTTGGAATGCACTCATGGTCTTGCTCCTTGCGTTGGGTTGGGATGCTTCAGATGAAATCGATGGCCTTGAGGTAGTCGGCACCACGGCGCAGCAGGGCCGGGGATTTTTCCGGGTAGCGCGCGCCCATCTGCCGTACGCCGGACCGGGCGTTGTCATGGCGGATGAGCGAGATGTCGCCGATGTCTTCCTCGAAACCGTTGAGGTAGAAACCCAGGACGCCAAACAGCGCGTTATCGGTATCGACTCGCGCCAATTGCCGTTGCCAGTCAGCGACGCTCACCAGGGAGAATTCCCGCCCGCTCTCGCGAAACGACGCGACATAGGCGTCCCAGCTCAGGGGCTCGGGGTTGTGCAGGTTGAACACGGCTTGATTGGGTTGGTAACGGCTGGCGTGGAAGGCGATGAAGCGGGCCAGGAAGTCCACCGGCATCAAGTCGAAATTAAGCGACAGATCCGGCACTTGGCCGAGCTGGATCGAGCCCTTGAGCATCAGCATCAAGCGGTTCTTGTGGGGCTGGCAGACCCCGGTCTGGCTGTTGAAACTGATATTGCCGGGACGGAAAAGATTGACCCGCACGCCAAGGTCGCGAGCCCGTTGCAGGATCCGCTCGCCGACCCACTTGGACAGGTTGTAGCCATTCTTGATGTAGATCGGCGGTGTCTTGGCCGCCGGTAGTTCCAGCACCTGGCCCTCGGCGTCCAAGGCACTGGAGGCCGACAGCGTCGAGACGAAGTTGAAGATCTTCTTGCAGCGTCCTTCGCACAGGCGCAGGCATTCGAAGATCGGCTCGACGTTGTCCCGCGCCAGAGACTCGTAGTCGAGCACATGATTGACGTGGGCGGCGTTGTGCACCAGCGCGCCGAAAGTGCTGTCGATGCGCTGGTAGATGTCGTCCGGCAAGCCCAGTTGTGGTTGGGTGATGTCGGCGGCATAGACGCTGACCCGACTCAGGTCCAAATGCTCCAGGTGATTTTCCCGCAGGGCCTGGGCGAAACGTTCGGCCGCGCTTTGCTCGGCGGACTCACGCACCAGGCACGCCACTTCCGTGGCACCCCACGCCAGCAATGCCTCGACGATATGCACACCGAGAAAGCTGTTGGCGCCGGTCACGATCACTTTGTGCACGTCACCGCTTTGACTGATGGGCAACGGATGGAGGTTGAGCTCGGCTTCGGCGTCAATGAACGCCTGCGGACTGAGGTTCGACGTTCCACTTTGCCCGAGGCTGTCGAGTAACTTCGCCAGGGTGATCAGCGTCGGCGCTTCGATGAAGCGATTGATCGACAGGCTGCGCCCGAATGTCTGGCGGATGCTCAACAGCAGTCGCGACAGCAGGATCGAATGTCCACCGAGGTTGAAGAAACTTTCGTCGGTGGCGATGTCCTCCACCGGTAATTCCAGCAGCTCGGCCCATAGGTGCTGGAGCTGCGTTTCCAGGGCGTTCTGCGGCTGGCGCCCTTGGCTGCCGGCCTGGACCGAGCCCGCCGTGGCAAGCAGCGCACGACGATCCACCTTGCCGTTGCTGGTGTAAGGCAGGCTGGACAGTTCGACGTAGGCCGCCGGGTGCATGTAGTTGGGCAATGTGTTTTGCACATGCGCCCGCAAGGCCTGGAGCGCGGCGCCGGGCTGATCTTCCATGGGCCCTGTCAGGAACGCCAGGATCCGCCGTCGCTCATCGACCCCCACCGCCACTTGGCGAAACAACTGACGGTCCCGCAGGCAATGTTCGATCTCTTCGGGCTCGACCCGAAAGCCGCGGATCTTCACTTGGTTATCGCGACGGCCGCAGAGCTCGATCCCCTCGTCGGTCCACTGGCCGATATCACCCGTGCGGTAGACCCGCAGCGTCCGCCCGGTGGGCAGCGTCAGGTCGAGATACCGGCTAGCGGTCAGCACCGGATCGTTCAGGTACCCCAGGCCGACACCGGGCCCGGCGATGTACAACTCGCCGGGCGTGCCATCGGGTACGGGTTGCCGTTGTTCGTCGAGAATCAACACCTGCCCGTTGGCGATAGGCATGCCCAGGTTGCGGTTGTTGTCGCCGACGGCGAATTGCCGGGTGGTCGCCAGCACCGTGGTTTCCGTCGGGCCGTAAATGTTGTGGAACCGGCACTGCGGCGCCAGTCGCTCGATCACGTAAGGCTCGCAGACATCCCCGCCGGTGATCAGGTGCGCCAGCCCCAAGGGCGCGTCCAGCGGCATGACGCTCAACAGCGCAGGCGGAAGGAAGGCGTGGCTGACGCGCTGCTCACGAATCAGCGCCACCAGTTGTTGCGGGTCGCGACGCTGATCTTCGCTGGGCACGACCAGCAGTCCGCCCTGGATGAACGTCGGCAAGATGTCGAGTAATGACGCGTCGAAGTTGATCGTGGAAAACTGCAATGCGCGGCTGTCTCGTCGCAGTCCGACGTGGTCGCTGTACCAGGCGCAGAAATGGCTGAGGTTGCGATGGCTGAGCAAGACGCCTTTGGGCTGGCCTGTGGTGCCAGAGGTGTAGATCGCCACCGCCGGTTCGTCGATGTCCACGACCCGGCGAATCGTCGAGACGGGAATACCCGGCCTCGACGATGGCAGTCGATGGACGTTCAGCGTGGGTATCGACAGTTCGCCCAGATCGCTGTTGCCGTCATGGAGCAACAGATCCGCCCCGGCATTCTCAAGGATGAAGCGCCGACGTTGCGCCGGGTGTTGCGGGTCCAGCGGCAGGTACACCGCCCCGCAGCCCAGCACCGCCAGGATGGCCGCGTACAGCGGCGCGGATTTTGGCAGGCAGACGCCGATTACCTGCGGGCGATCGGACGCTTTGCGCAGGTTCCCCTGCATGGCCTGCTGTAGCCGGAGCACCGAATCGCGCAAGGATTTGTAGTCGATGGCTTGGCCCTCGACCCACAGGGCAGGTTGCGTCGCGTCATCGAGCATGCGCTGCTCGATGCTGTGCATCACCGGCACACCGGCAGCAGCCAGCAGCCAGGGGATCGCCGGCTGATTGAGGCAGTGTTCGAAGGCCAGCGGTTCCAGCACGTCCAGACCGCGCGCGGGGCCGGCAGCGTCGTCCGGTGTCGCCGGCCATTGGTCAAAGCAGTGCTCATCGCGCGACAACCGGCTGACCAGTTGTGCGGCCTGCTCGACCACTGCCGCGATTGTGCGCTGACGCAACGATTGACCATTACCGCAGCCTTGCGCGCTGATGACTTCTTGCAGCAACAACCGCTGTGCCGCATGGCGAAAAACCACCACCGGTTGTGGCAGCACGTGGCCGGGCAAGGCCTGGAGTACCACGCGCACCTGAAGGTGAAAACGGGCCTCAAGGGCGCACGGCACCGTACCGTCGTCGATCAACAGGTCGAACGTGCCGTGGCCGGCCGACGCCTTCACGACGCCATGGCCATGCTCTTCAAGTTCCCGGGCCAGTTCGGCCAAGGCCTGGCTGGTGCCAGACAGTGCAATTTCGAGGCGTCTCATTGGAAGGTCCTCATGGGGTCAGGTAGTCGGCAAGGGCGTCCCGCACGCAGGGGGACGCGAGCATCGAGCTGCCACGGAAAAAACGCGTGATGTTGCCCACCAGTGGGTGGAAACGATTGATTGGATAAGCCAGCGCACTGGCGTCTTCGCGCAAGGACTGGCGCACCGATTCGTCGACAGGCAAGTGGCTGATCAGCTCGAAATCGAACGCCTGCTGCAGATCGCTCGCCAGGTAATCGGCGATGAACCCTGGCATCAGCCCCGCGATCGCCTCGTGGTCCTCTTCGGGCGCGGTGCGCCAGTAAATCTGCACAAGTCGTGTCCAGAAACCGGAATGCCGGCCCTCATCCAGCAGGTGATCGGCCATGAGTCCCTTGATCGAGGCCTTGACCGAATCGTCCCGGGCGAAGGCAGCCACTTCGTTGGTCACCGTGTTCTCGGCGATGGCGATGCAGATCAGTTCCACGGCGCTGAGCAAATGCTCCGGCGCCCGCGCCAGGGTGGCGGGGATCGCGCGGCTGAGTTCGATCTGCTGCGGCAGCGGGATCGGCGTGATGCCGGTCATCTCGATGGTCTGTTGCATGAAGTCCATCGCCACCAGCGCGTGATAGTCCTCATCCACCACCACCGTCATCGCGTCGTAGCGGCAGGCGAACGGAAACTCGATGCCGAAGCGATTCTTGGCGATACGCCGGGCCGTGTGGTCCACCAGTTCGGTCTCGAAGATCACCACGTCGTTGATGAATTTGTAGAGGCTCTGCACCAAGACGAAATCACGCAACTGCGGGCAATGGCTCAGGAACGTCTGGCTGTGCACCAGCGGCTGGCGGCTCA
The DNA here is from genome assembly GCF_013608025.1 of Pseudomonas brassicacearum subsp. neoaurantiaca. Lineage (GTDB taxonomy): Bacteria > Pseudomonadota > Gammaproteobacteria > Pseudomonadales > Pseudomonadaceae > Aquipseudomonas. The sequence goes on from NZ_VDLV01000064.1 coordinate 258,755, forward strand.
TGGGGAAGATCAACTTGTCGTCGTCTTCGACCCGGCGTCGTGGTCGGGTGCGGATGGTGGCGCGGCTTTCCCAGGCGTCGGCGAAGGATTGATATTGGATGGCGTTCATGGCGCCACCTGCGCAACAGGCTGGGCCATGCTCTGACGCAGGCCGTCCCACAGCGCTGCACGGCTGTGGACGGCGGCAATGGCGGCGGCCAGGACCTCGCGCTCGCGTTGCGGGTCGCCGTCGATCAACCGCGCCAGCAGCTTTTCCGCTGCCGGGCCATGGTCTTCGGAGTCCACCTCGATATGCCGTTGCAGGTAGTACCGAAACGTCGGTGCCTGATCCAGGCCGATGCCCCAGGCGTCCAACATGCGCTGGAACATCTGCGGGATGACGCTCTCGCGACCATGCACGAACGCGGCGGCGACACTGTGGGCCGGAGCGTGCAGGGCGGTGTGCAGCGTTTGACGGACGAATTGCGCGGCGGCGGGCTCGACTTCGACGCTGTCCAGCGCCGTGTCGGGGCTGACGCCTTCTTGCTGCAGGGCGATGAATCGTTCGATCGCCCGGGTGTCCGCGCCGACCTCCCGCATGGCGTCCAGGTACAGTTCGAAATGGCTGCAATAGCCCGCGCCGGGGCGGTCGTCGGACTCTTCGCCCAGGACGATTTCGTTGATCAGTCGCGCAGCGTGCGGGTCGGCCGGTGGCAGCCACGGCAGATGTACGCAGGTCAGTTCCCGTTGCAGGCGCTTGGTCAGGGACATGAAGTCCCACACGGCAAAAACATGACTTTCCATAAAGCGGCGCAACAGGTCAATTGATGTTATTTCGGAAAAAACAGGGTGTTGGCCAAGTGCGTGTTTTTTCAGAGATAGTTGTTCTTTGGTTGGCTGCATTGGAACGTCCTCATCAATGATTTTTGTCCGGAAGTTGCTCGTCTTCTTTTCAGGGGGCGAGCAAGTGCTTGAACCGGAGTCCATGGGGTTTTAATACTTCTGGTTATTGCGCGTTTCGTGTCGTTGCGCCGGTGCTAGAGGCGTTTTGTCGGGGTTGTAATGCTCGATAACAAATCGACGAGTGAAAAATTAGTACAAGACTTAAAGGCTCTGCAAGTTATTTTTAAGTTATTTGAAGTTGCTGTTTTATTGGGCGCGAAGAGGATGGTTAAAACTTTTGATTTAAGTTTTATTGGGGTGAAGTTGCTCCTTCCGATTTATAACTATCAGAATCGAATGTTTCGAGTGAATGCCTCACTCGGAGCACTTCAGGAGTCAGGAAATTAAGAAGTAAGTGTTTTAAGGGCGGGGTGCCGGTCGGACTACCGGGCCTGCCGCCAGTTGGGTGACGCTCCTTGCGTAATGGCTTCGATTCGCCTGGCTACCACCGGGCGCTGACTTCTTCAGGTCTATTTTTGAATCGACAAGCGCAAGAGTGAGCCCAAATCGACAGCAGTTCCATTGGACTGATGCCGCGACGGGACGTAATCGCGTCCGGGCCGTGGCGGCTAGGCAATCCAGGGTATGGGAAGGATGTGTAAGAAAATACTGCGCCGGCCAGATGGCCGGCGCTGGAGGGCGACTCGATTAACGTTCCAGGTGCCGACGCATGGTGACGGAGGCTTTTTCCAGGTGCTCTTCCAATAAACGGACGGCTTGATCGATATCTTTGGCTGCCGCGGCGGCGAGTATCGCGCGATGGTCATCCTGGGTCAGCTTGCCCAAGCCCATGGACGACAGGTGAAAACGCAGGAAGCGTTCTTCTTCGTTGAGTTCACGCTCGACGAGGTCCAGCAGCTTGGTATTGGGCGCCTTGTGGTAAAGCGACATGTGGAACAAGCGGTTGAGCCTGGCGATCTCGGCATAACTGGTCTGCCCTTCGAGCTGTTCGATGTATTGGGCGGCCATGGTCAAGTCGTTGTCGTCGAGCAGCGGAATGGACAGGCGCAGGGCGAAGCCTTCCAGGACCGAACGCAGGGCATAGGTCTCGACTGCGTTGCTGGTGATCAGCGGCGCCACGACGGCACCCTTGTGCTGGACCACCGTGAGCAACGACTGCGCCTCGAGCTGACGCAACGCCTCGCGCACCGGCATGCGGCTGACGCCGAACAGGTCCGCCAGTTCTTGCTGGCGCACAGCGGTGCCACTGGGCAGGCGTCCGTCGAGAATGGCCTCGCGCAGGGAGCTTTCGATGATCGAGCGTGCCTGGGCTGCGGGAATGGGGCCGTTGACCTGGATAGTGCTTAACGGTTTGGGCTTCTGTGTCACGACAACACCTGACTGGTAGTAACGAAAATTGGATCCAAGCCAACATTAGTTACAGATTGCCAAGCCGTCAAAATCTCGCGGCGCCGGTTCCTGAACTAGAGTTTAGTCTGCTTGCGGTGATTGCAACCTGCCATTGTTTTTTGCCGGGCCAGGCTTCACCATCCAACGAATTTTCCAACCGCCCTTTTCGGACGTATTTCCCTTGGCTGCACCTTTCCCAGTCCTCAGGTTCTTGCGCTGGCTGTGTTCGGCATTGCTGCTGGCGGGCCTGATGCTGGGTGGCCTGCGCGCCGACTGGGACTTTGCGCAGATCAGCCGGCGGGCGCAAGCATTATATGGACCGCTGGGTGAAGGTCAGCAGCGGATCGATGCATGGCAGCAACTGTTGGCGACCCAGAAGCAGATTCCGGAATTGGAACAGCTCAAGGTGGTTAACCTTTTTTTCAACAAGAAGGTGCGCTACGTCGAAGACATCGACCTGTGGCGAGAGGTTGATTACTGGGAGACCCCGATCCAGGCGCTGTGGAAGGGCGCAGGCGATTGCGAGGATTACGCGATCGCCAAGTACTTCAGCCTGCGTCACCTCGGCGTTTCCAGCGACAAGCTGCGCATCACCTACGTCAAGGCCTTGCGGCAGAACCGTGCGCACATGGTGCTCACTTACTACGCCACCCCCGATGCGATGCCGCTGGTACTCGACAGCCTGATCGACGGCATCCTGCCGGCCAGCCAGCGAACCGACTTGCTACCGGTCTACTCCTTCAATGCCGAAGGACTATGGCTGCCAGGCACCAAGGGTAACAAGAAAGTGAGTGATACCAAGCGCCTGTCACGGTGGCAGGATGTGTTGAAGAAAATGCAGGCCGAAGGTTTTCCGGTCGAGACGACTAACTAGGAGCGCGCGCTCAGATGTCCTTGTTCAAACAGCTGTTGATCGCTATCTGTCTGTTCCTGGTGGTTGCCTTCAGCGGCAGCTTCATGGTCAGCCTGGAGAGCTCGCGGACCCAGTACGTCAACCAGTTGCGCTCCCACGCCCAGGACGCAGCCACGGCGCTGGCACTGTCCTTGACGCCCAACATCGACGACCCGGCGATGGTCGAGCTGATGGTCAGCTCGATCTTCGACAGCGGCTACTACGCAAGCATCCGCGTGGTCGACGTGGCCACCGACAAGACCCTGGTCGAGCGCACCGGTACGCCGGACGCTGGCAGTGTCCCGCAGTGGTTCATCAAGCTCATTGGCCTGGAGCCGGCCGGCGGTGACGCGATTGTCAGCCGCGGTTGGGAGCAGGCGGCGCGGGTCGAAGTGGTCAGCCACCCGATGTTCGCCCTCGCCAAGCTGTGGCAGAGCGCCCTGGGCAGCCTGGGCTGGCTATTGCTGTGCGGCGCCGTGAGCGCGGTGCTGGGGGCCTTGCTGCTGCGTCGCCAGCTCAAGCCACTGGACTACATGGTGCACCAATCCCACGCCATCGCGCGGCGCGAGTTCTTGAGCCTTCCAGAACTGCCGCGCACCCCTGAACTGCGCCGGGTGGTGCAGGCGATGAACCAGATGGTCGAGAAGCTAAAGGCGCTGTTCCAGGAACAGGCCGAGCGCAGTGAAAAACTGCGGATCGAGTCGTACCAGGACAATCTCACCGGTTTGGCCAACCGGCGCTATTTCGAGATGCAGCTGCATGCACGGGTTAGCAATCCCGAGCAGGCCAGTTCCGGTTACCTGCTCTTGCTGCGGGTCAAGGACCTCGCTGGTCTGAACCAGCGGCTCGGCGGCCAGCGCACCGACCAGTTGCTCAAGGCCGTGGGCGAGCAGTTGTCGCGTGAATGCGCTCGCTACCCGGAAACCCATAATCTGGTGACGCGTATTCGCGGTGGCGAGTTCGCCGTGCTGGCGCCCGGGCTGGTCCGTGAGGAGGCGCTGCAACTGGCGCAAAATCTCGAAGCAGCGTTGGCGAGCCTGCATGCCACCGGCGCGACGGACGTGGCAACGGTAGCCTCCATCGGGCTGGCGCCGTTCGTCCATGGTGACTCGCCGCAAGCAGTGCTCCAGCTCGGCGACCAGGCGTTGGCCCAGGCCGAAAGCCAGGGCGAACCGGGCTGGGCCTGCCTGGATCACAGTGCGTCGGCCAGCGTCGGCGATGATCATCATGCCTGGCACAACCTGCTTGACCAGGCCTTGAACAATCAACGTTTCGAGCTGTACTTCCAACCCGTGGTGGCTGCCCAGGACACCCAGGTAGTGCTGCATTACAAAGTGCTTTCGCGGCTGCTCGACGAGCAGGGCCAGACCATCCCCGCCGGGCGTTTCCTGCCGTGGTTGGAGCGCTTCGGCTGGACGGCGCGGCTGGACCGCTTGATGCTCGAACAAGTGCTCAAGCAGATGACCGGGCATGAGCAGTCCCTGGCGTTGAACCTGTCTTCCGCCACGCTGGCCGATCCGCAGGCGCTGAACAAGGTTTTTGAAATCCTGCGGGCGCACTCCAACCTTGGGTCGCGCCTGACGTTGGAGATTGGTGAAGAACAACTGCCCGAGCAAGCGGTGCTGGAGCAATTGACCCGGCAGTTGCGCGAGCTTGGTTTCTCCTTGAGCCTTCAGCGCTTTGGTGGGCGGTTCAGCATGATCGGTAACTTGTCGCGGCTGGGGTTGGCCTATCTGAAGATCGATGGCAGCTACATCCGCGCCATTGATCAGGAGAGTGATAAGCGGCTGTTCATCGAGGCTATTCAGCGTGCTGCCCATAGTATCGACCTGCCTTTGATTGCCGAGCGGGTGGAGACTGAGGGGGAGTTGGCGGTGATTCGGGAGATGGGGTTGTTTGGGGTGCAGGGGCAGTTGGTTGGGGAGCCTCGGCGTTGGGGGTGAGGCTTGGTGGCTAGTTTTTGACCGGGTACATATCCGTTGCTGCGGTCACGGCGGCTTAGGGTTTCGCCCTTACGGCGACTCACTTTTTTTCAGACGCCAAAAAAAGTAAGCAAAAAAGGCTTGCCCCACCACTCGGTGCCTCGCCTAGACTCGGCATGCCCGAACGAAGGCATTGCTCCGTGGGCCCGCCGCGATGGGCCATCCATGGCCCTGCGCGGCTAACCCGGCATCCATGCCGGGTTGCCCACTCCACAATGCCTGCGTTCGGCCATCGTGGTTAACGGGGCCTCAAGATCAAAAGCCAAGCCGAGGCGGCCTTAAAGCCGACCTGGCTCTCGGTAGGACCGCGTTTCCCCTGTGGGAGCGAGCCTGCTCGCGAAGACGGCGGCACATTCAGCATGGATGCAAGCAGACCCACCGCTTTCGCGAGCAGGCTCGCTCCCACAGGGATCGGCGGCGGGCACTGATCTTATAAACGACCAAAAACCTGTGTGGGAGCGGGCTTGCTCGCGAAGGCGGCCTGACAGCCGACCAGGATTGTGGGAATGGTCGGACAATCCTTCGGGCTGTGACAGATTTTTCCGACGAGCTCTGGCGGTTGCCGGGTGGGAAGGGTTGTCGCTAGTCTTTTTCCGTCGCTGCAAATTCAGCGGCCGGGCCTGGAAACCTGAAAGTAAGAGGGCGTAATTTCAATCCTAGTGGAGCGCCAACATGTCTGAAGATAACTCTGGGCCAACAAAAAAAGATTCCATTTCTCCCGAAGTCAGCCAGATTCCCCCGATACTCGACGAAGCCGCCAAGCGCACCATCGACCTCTATCTCGACCCCAAGCCTCAAACCAAAAAGAAACAATCCTCGGTCCAATTGTTCACTGTCGCAAAGAGCGCAGACACCGAAACCCTCCTGGCCAATCTCAGCGAAACCCTTGCCTCAGCCAACGCCATGCTCGGTGACCTGGCCTTCGATCTGGAAGGCTCGCGCCGGCATTTCGCCTTGGGAGTCCAGCAGATGATCGAGCTCGGTGAGTTGCTGGCGAATCGGGCGTTGGATATCGCCGAGCCGAGACTGTGAAGATTTAACAGCTAACAAAGCACTTGTGGCGAGGGAGCTTGCTCCCGCTGGCCTGCGAAGCAGGCCCAAAACCATCCACCGCGTTCTGTCAGTCAGAAGGGGTGTTGTTGGTGGAGGGGCTACTGCGTAGCCCAGCGGGAGCAAGCTCCCTCGCCACAAAGGCGGAATGTTATTCAAAACACCCCCAAACCTCCTCGAACTCCCTGTAAACTCCGGCCTTTGCCCAACACCCAGGGAGTCGGCAATGTCGGGTTCGATCCTTTATATCCATGGCTTCAACAGCGCGCCAGCATCGACCAAAGCCTGCCAGCTGGTTGACGTGATGACACGCCTTGGCCTCAGCGACCAGCTACAGGTGCCCGCGTTGCATCACCACCCTCGCCAGGCCATCCGTCAACTGGAGCAGGCGATTGCAGAACTGGGACGACCGCTGCTGGTCGGCAGCTCGCTCGGCGGCTACTATGCGACTCACTTGGCCGAGCGCCACGGGCTCAAGGCCCTGCTGGTCAACCCGGCCGTCAGCCCGCATCGGATGTTCGACGGCTACCTGGGCACGCAGAAGAATTTGTACACCGACGAAACCTGGGAATTGACCCACGACCACGTGACGGCCCTGGCCGAGCTGGAAGTGCCGGCGCCCCGGGATCCGCAGCGGTATCAGGTATGGTTGCAAACCGGGGACGAAACGCTGGATTATCGCCACGCCCAGCAGTATTACCGTGCCTGTGCCTTGCGCATCCAGGCCGGCGGCGACCACAGTTTTCAAGGGTTTGCCCAACAGTTGCCGGCGCTGTTGAGTTTTGCCGGCATTGGCGCCGATTTGTACCAGGCGATCGACTTCACGTCGCTGTGAGCCATCGCCCCTTTTTCATTGAACACTGACGACGAGACCCCATGGCCACTCCCAGCGCTAGCTCTTATAACGCAGACGCCATCGAAGTCCTCTCGGGCCTCGACCCGGTGCGCAAGCGCCCCGGCATGTACACCGACACCAGTCGGCCGAACCACCTCGCCCAGGAAGTCATCGACAACAGCGTCGACGAAGCCTTGGCCGGGCACGCCAAGTCGGTGCAGGTCATCCTGCACGCCGATCACTCGCTGGAAGTCAGCGATGACGGCCGCGGCATGCCGGTGGACATTCACCCTGAAGAGGGCGTGTCGGGCGTCGAGCTGATCCTTACCAAGCTCCACGCTGGCGGCAAGTTTTCCAACAAGAACTACCAGTTCTCCGGCGGTCTGCACGGGGTGGGTATTTCCGTGGTCAACGCCCTGTCGACCCAGGTGCGTGTGCGGGTCAAGCGTGATGGCAACGAATACCAGATGACCTTCGCCGATGGCTACAAGGCCACCGAGCTGGAAGTGGTCGGCACCGTCGGCAAGCGCAACACCGGGACCAGCGTGTATTTCGCCCCGGACCCGAAGTATTTCGATTCACCGAAGTTTTCCGTCAGCCGCCTCAAGCACGTGCTCAAGGCCAAGGCCGTGTTGTGCCCGGGGCTATTGGTCAGTTTCGAGGACAAGGCCACTGGCGAGAAAGTCGAGTGGCATTACGAAGACGGCCTGCGTTCTTACCTAGTGGACGCGGTCAACGATTTCGAGCGCCTGCCCAACGAGCCGTTCTGCGGCAGTCTGGCCGGTAACAAGGAAGCCGTGGATTGGGCGCTGTTGTGGCTGCCCGAAGGTGGCGAAAGCGTCCAGGAAAGCTACGTCAACCTGATCCCCACGGCCCAGGGCGGCACCCATGTCAACGGCTTGCGCCAAGGCTTGCTCGACGCGATGCGCGAGTTCTGCGAGTTCCGCAACCTGCTGCCCCGTGGCGTGAAACTGGCGCCGGAAGACGTCTGGGAGCGCATTGCTTTCGTCCTGTCGATGAAGATGCAGGAACCGCAATTCTCCGGCCAGACCAAGGAACGCCTGTCGTCCCGCGAGGCAGCGGCCTTCGTGTCCGGCGTGGTCAAGGACGCGTTCAGCCTCTGGCTCAATGCCAATCCGGAAACCGGCCTGGCCCTGGCGGAGCTGGCGATCAACAACGCCGGCCGTCGTCTCAAGGCCAGCAAGAAAGTCGAGCGCAAGCGCATCACCCAGGGGCCGGCGCTGCCGGGCAAGCTCGCCGATTGCGCCGGGCAGGACCCGATGCGTTCCGAGTTGTTCCTGGTGGAAGGTGACTCCGCCGGTGGCTCGGCCAAGCAGGCGCGGGACAAGGAGTTCCAGGCGATCCTGCCGTTGCGCGGCAAGATCCTCAACACCTGGGAAGTGGACGGCAGCGAAGTGCTGGCCAGCCAGGAAGTGCATAACATCGCGGTGGCCATCGGTGTCGATCCGGGCGCCGAGGACATGAGCCAGTTGCGCTACGGCAAGATCTGCATCCTCGCCGACGCCGACTCCGACGGCTTGCACATCGCCACGTTGCTCTGCGCCTTGTTCGTCCAGCATTTCCGCCCGCTGGTGGATGCCGGCCATGTGTATGTGGCGATGCCGCCGCTGTACCGCATCGACCTTGGCAAGGAAATCTACTACGCCCTGGACGAAGCCGAGCGCGACGGCATCCTGGATCGCCTGGTAGCCGAGAAGAAACGCGGTAAACCGCAGGTCACTCGATTCAAAGGGCTGGGCGAAATGAACCCGCCGCAGTTGCGCGAAACCACCATGGATCCGAACACACGTCGCCTGGTGCAGCTGACCCTGGATGATTTTGCCGCAACCTCGGAAATGATGGACATGCTGTTGGCCAAGAAACGCGCCGGCGACCGCAAGTCCTGGCTCGAATCCAAGGGCGACCTGGCCGAGGTCCTGGCCTGATGCGCAAGGGGTTCGCCCTGGCGTTGTTGCTGTGGGCGGGGGTTGTGGTCGCAGGGCCCGCGCCGGAGCTGAAACTGTTGTCCGAACATGCCGTCGATGGCATGCGCGGCGGCAATTTGTCCGGCTTGGCGTTGTGCGGCAATGAGATGTGGACGGTGTCCGACCGCGACGACGACCGGATCTATCGCCTCAAACCCAGCGACGTACCGGTCTGGCAGGCTGAAACAGTCGATATCCAGGTGCCGCCGGTGCCGGATAACGATTTGCCGTGGGGCTTGAGGTCTCGCACTTGGGCCGCGTCGTTTGTTCGTGGGGGCGAGCTGGATTTCGAAGGCATCAGTTGCGACAGCGCGGGTAATCGCTATGTGGTCAGCGAGTCCAATGCCGCCGTGTTGCAGATACCGCCGACAGGCGCTGCATCGTGGTTGAAAATCGCCCCGACGATGATCCGCCAGGCGCGGGGCAGTGGCATGCTGTTGCATTTCAATGCGCTGTTTGAAGGCCTTGCTGTCAACCCGGCCGGCGACCACCTCTGGCTGGCGGCCGAGCGTGAACGCCGTGGCCTGCTGTTGATCAAACGCCAGCAAACGGTGTGGGATTGCGATGGCAATTGTGTGCTGCTCAGTGAGGCGGGGCAGGAGATGCAGCCGCCGCAATTTCCCAAGGCCAAGGCGGTTTCCCGGGACTTCGCCGATCTGTCATTGTTCGACGGCAAGCTGTTTACCCTGGAGCGAAACGCCTATCAGATCTGCCGGCGCGACCCACAGACTGCCCAGATCGAGCGTTGCTGGTCGTTCGCAGCCGAGGCCCTGCAAGACAAGCGCCGTTATCCCCAGCCCTACGGGCTGGCCGAAGCACTGGTGGTGGACGCCGCCGGCGCGTGGATCGGCCTGGACAATAACGATGGCGCCCGTGCCGATGGCGAGCAGCGGCCAGTCATCTGGCGCTTCGCCGCGCCAGACGGTGGCTGGAGCGCCTCGCCGTGAGCCAGTCGCCGCCGGGTAAGCGTGCCGGCCGGGTGTTGATGATCCTGGCCTGGTGCGCGGCGTTGTTTCTGGCGACGCGGTTTTTTGCCCAATGGGAACAACGCCAGCAAAACCCCAATACCGAGGTGTACTCGCAAAGGGGCGAAGGTTTTATCGAGGTGAAGCTGGTCGGCAACCGGCAGGGGCATTTCGTCGCCAGCGGCCAGATCAACGGCCAGCCAGTGGACTTCATGCTCGACACCGGTGCCACTGATGTGGCGATTCCGTCGGAGCTGGCCGAACGCCTCAAGCTGGAGAAAGGTTTCGGCGTGACGTTGAGTACCGCCAACGGTGTGAGCGAGGGCTACCGCACCCGCATCGACCGGCTGCAATTGGGTGACATCGTCTTGCGTGATGTCCGTGCCCTGGTGGCGCCCGGCCTGGGTGGCACGCAAGTGCTATTGGGCATGAGCGCCCTGAACAAACTTGAATTTACCCAGCGCGACGGCACCATGCTGCTGCGCCAGACAACGAACTGATGAGGCCCGCATGAGCGACATTCTTGCAGACAGCTTGGACGGCGTAGAGCGCCGATCGCTGGCTGACTTCACCGAAAATGCCTACCTCAATTACTCCATGTACGTGATCATGGACCGCGCCTTGCCGCATATTGGCGATGGTTTGAAGCCGGTTCAGCGGCGGATCATCTACGCCATGAGTGAGCTAGGGCTGGATGCCGATTCCAAGCACAAGAAATCGGCGCGTACCGTCGGCGACGTGCTCGGCAAGTTCCACCCGCACGGCGACTCGGCCTGCTACGAAGCCATGGTGCTGATGGCCCAGCCGTTCAGCTATCGCTACACGCTGGTGGACGGGCAGGGCAACTGGGGTGCGCCGGACGATCCCAAGTCCTTCGCGGCCATGCGTTACACCGAGGCGCGGCTGTCGCGTTATTCCGAGGTGCTGCTCAGTGAGCTGGGCCAGGGCACCGCGGACTGGGGGCCGAACTTCGACGGCACCCTCGACGAACCCCTGGTATTGCCGGCACGTTTGCCGAATATTCTTCTCAATGGCACCACCGGCATCGCCGTGGGCATGGCCACCGATGTGCCGCCCCACAACCTGCGGGAAGTGGCGACGGCGTGCGTGCGCTTGCTGGACGAGCCGAAAGCCACGGTGGAACAGCTCTGCGAGCATATCCAGGGGCCGGATTACCCGACCGAAGCGGAAATCATCACGCCGCGCGCCGATCTGCTGAAAATCTACGAGACGGGTCGCGGTTCGGTGCGCATGCGTGCCGTCTACCACATTGAAGACGGCGACATCATCGTGACTGCGCTGCCGCATCAGGTTTCCGGGGCCAAGGTTCTGGAGCAGATTGCGGCGATGATGCAGGCAAAACCGTCGAAAGCGCCGCAAGTGGCCGACTTGCGCGACGAATCCGACCATGAGAACCCATGTCGCATCGTCATTATCCCGGTCAACAGCCGGGTCGACCACGAAGCGCTGATGCAGCACCTGTTCGCCAGTACCGACCTGGAATCGAGTTACCGGGTGAACATCAACATCATCGGCCTGGACGGCAAGCCACAGCTGAAAAACCTGCGAGCATTGTTGGTGGAGTGGCTGGAATTCCGGGTCAAGACCGTGCGCCGGCGCCTGCAATTCCGCCTGGACAAGGTCGAGCGCCGCCTGCACCTGTTGGACGGCTTGTTGATCGCATACCTCAACCTGGATGAAGTGATCCACATCATCCGCACCGAGGAGCACCCCAAGGCCAAGCTGATCGAGCGTTTTGCCCTGAGCGAAATCCAGGCCGACTACATCCTCGATACCCGACTGCGTCAGTTGGCGCGCCTGGAAGAGATGAAGCTGCGCGCTGAACAAGACGAGTTGCTCAAGGAGCAGGCCAAGCTGCAAGCCTTGCTGGGCAGCGAAGCCAAGCTCAAGAAGCTGGTGCGCACCGAGCTGCTGAAGGACGCTGAAACCTACGGCGACGACCGTCGTTCGCCGATCGTCGAGCGCGCCGAAGCCAAGGCGCTGAGCGAGCATGACTTGCTGCCGAACGAAAAAGTTACCGTCGTGCTGTCGGAAAAAGGCTGGGTACGCTCCGCCAAAGGTCACGATATTGACGCCGCCGGGCTTTCCTATAAGGCTGGTGATGGCTTCAAGGCGTTGGCGCCTGGGCGCTCGAATCAGTTCGCGGTGTTCATCGACTCCACTGGGCGCAGTTATTCAGTACCGGCCCACACGTTGCCATCAGCCCGCGGCCAGGGCGAACCGCTCACCGGTCGTCTGACGCCACCGCCGGGTGCAACTTTTGAGTGCGTGCTGATGCCTGATGATGACGGGCTGTACGTTATTGCGTCGGACGCCGGCTACGGGTTCGTCGTCAAGGGTGAGGACCTGCAAGCCAAGAACAAGGCGGGCAAGGCGCTGTTGAGTCTGCCAAACAACGCCAAGGTCATCGCACCGCGTCCGGTCATTGATCGCGAGAACAATTGGCTGGCGTCGGTGACGACAGAAGGCCGGTTGTTGGTGTTCAAGATCAGTGACCTGCCACAGCTTGGCAAAGGGAAAGGCAACAAGATAATCGGAATTTCCGGCGAACGGGTGGCGAGTCGCGAGGAATATGTCACGGATATTGCAGTGATACCGGAGGGTGCCACGCTGGTGCTACAGGCTGGAAAGCGTACGCTTTCACTGAAAGCGGACGATCTTGAGCATTACAAAGGTGAACGCGGTCGGCGGGGCAACAAGCTGCCAAGGGGTTTTCAGCGGGTGGATGCGCTGCTCGTCGAAAACCTCAATTGAGCGTGCTAGAGGGCTCGGTCTGCGATTAAAAGCCGCAGATCGGAGTTTTGGCGCTGGAGTCGGGACGCATATTCACGGATGATAGGCCCTTTCAAGCGCCGGCGTGGCCGAGCGTTCTTCATAATGACCGAGTATTTTTCACTGTGGTAAGCCTTGTGGCCGCCACCTGGACGAGACGATGACTGCTCTGCGCCTTCCTATTTTGTGGCTCGCCGGCCTGCTTGGCCTGGCGGGCTGCAGCATGAACCAGCCGGTATCGCTGTACCAATTGGACAGCGGTACCCCGGCCCAGCCTGCGCAAAGCACAGGCATGGCCGTATTGCTTGGCCCGGTTCTGATCGCTGACTATCTGCAGCGCGAAACGCTGTTGCAACGCCAGCCCGACGGCAGCCTGCAAGCCGCCACTGACGGTCGTTGGGCCGGCAGCCTGTCTTCCGACATTGATCAATTGTTGCTGCGCCAGGTTGCCGGGCACCTGGACAGCCAACGCGTAGTGCTGGCCCCGGCCAACCAGGGGTTTACCCCGGATGTGCAAGTCTTGTTGTCGATCACCCGGCTGGATTCAGGTAAATCCCAACCTGCGGTGCTCGATGCCCAATGGCGCCTGATCGACCGTCGCGGCACGGTTCGCGAGAACCGCATCGTTCACCTGCAAGAGCAACATGCAGGCACCACTGCTGCGCAGGTGCAAGCACAAGGCGTGCTCCTGCAGCGTCTTGCCGAGCAATTGTCCGTATCCCTCAAGCCTTTGGCGAACCAGCCACCTATCGCGGAAGTCCCGCGCAAGGCGGCTCCTGCTCCGGCCAAACCGGTGGAGAAGGACAGGGACAAGATTCCCATGGCGTTGCCGATCCGTACGGACATGGAAGTGTTCAGGTTCTGATGGTTTAGATGGATGCAAGACAAAGCCCGCGTTGATGCGGGCTTTGTTGTTTCTGCCAGTTGGAATCTTTAGAGTCTGGGCCGGCCCTATCGCGAGCAAGCTCGCTCCCACAGGGGATCCCGGCAAGCCACAGATTCAATGTGGGAGCGAGCTTGCTCGCGATGAGGCCAGCGAGGCCAACAAAAAAGCCCGCAGACAATCACTCATCTGCGGGCTTGATCATTTCAGGGTCCAGGCCTCAGGCCTGGCGCTCATGCATCCGCGCCAGTTGCCGCTCCAGCATCGACGGATAAGGCTCCATCAAACGCTCCACGCAGCAAGCGCCTTCGGGGCTGGCGATGGGGCGTATACGCGCGCGTTGGCGGATCAGGGCGTCGTCGTTGATCTTGCGCTCCACCAGCAACAGGTTGCGGCTGTGCTGGGAGAGGGCCAATGCGTCCTGGGCGGTTTCGGTCAGCAACAGGTCGATCTGGCTCAAGCCGTACAGCCCGTCGCCCAAGGTCAGGCCCAGTTGCAATTGCAGGGTAATGCCGCTGTCGGCGACTTCGATTTGCAACTGATGACCCAGCGCCCGCAGCAGTTCTCCGCAGCAGATGGCGTTGGTCAGGTAGTCGTCGCCGCTGTCCTCGGTGTGGAACAGCATCAGCGTGCTGCCATCATTCAAGGTATGCAGTTCGCCTTGATAAAGCGATGCGGCCTGATCGAGGCAGTCGCGATAGCGTTCAAGCAACTCCTTCAGGCGTGCCTGGGGCAGGCGGCGCAGTTGGTCCTGGGCGCCCAGTTGCACGGCCAGCACGGCGCTGTGCTGGGGCAGGTTCGAGGCGACAGGGCGGGCAGCCGGTTGAGGGGCGCCGGCCACCGAGTCGTCTCGCAGGTCGGCAAAGGCGTCGTCGTCTTCCTCGTCTTCGACCGCACGCACCATATGACGCGGCGCAGGGCGGGAGACAGGCATCGGCTGGCTTTCGTCGAAGCCCGGGTCACGCAGGTTGCGGACCTCGAAGCCTGGCTCGGCATCGTCTTCGTCGACGTAATCGATGTCTTCAGGTTCCGGCACAGGTTCCGGTTCCGGCGCAAAGCTGGCGTGGAGTTGCCGGGCCAGGTCGCCGATCTCGTCCTGGCGCTGCGTGGCTGGCGTGTGTTCGTCGATGTCACGCAGCCAGACGCGCAATTGCAGCAACGGCGTGGAGATGTGCCGTCCCAGGCGCAGGCTCAAGGCCAGCGCCAGCGCCAGCAGGATTGCGCTGAGGATGCCCATGCTTTGCAGGCTGATGGTCATCGGTTGCTGGAACTGGTCCATGTCCAGGCTGATGCGCAGTTGCCCGGCAGTCACGTCCTGGAAGGTAATCTTGCTCTGGTACATGCCGCCGGTCTCGCCCAGCAGGCCGGGTTTGGGACGCTGGCCGGCCTCGGCGAGGATGCGGTTGTCCACGCTGTAGATGGCGGCGTGGGCGACCAGCTTGTTCTTGGTCAGGTTGTTGAGCAGCACGTTGAGGCTGAGGATGTCGTTGGACACCAGCAGCTCGGTGGCGGACGTGGCGGTCTGGGTGGTCAGGCTTTCGCCCAGGGCATCCGCCTGCT
This sequence comes from Pseudomonas brassicacearum subsp. neoaurantiaca, assembly GCF_013608025.1. Lineage (GTDB taxonomy): Bacteria > Pseudomonadota > Gammaproteobacteria > Pseudomonadales > Pseudomonadaceae > Aquipseudomonas. Next base: position 273,971 of record NZ_VDLV01000064.1, read on the forward strand.
CGTGCATGGCCTGCTTGAATTGCAGGCCCATCACGCAGGCATAGATGACCAGGGCCAGGGCGACCAGAATCACGTTATGGCTGGCGATGCGCAATGCAATCGGCACGCGACGATGGCGCAATGCACGGAAGATCAGCAGGAAGAAGTTGTCGGTTTTGACTGGCGTGGGCCGGTTCACTGAGCTCGGCTCTTTGTCCGTGAAATTGACGCGCAGTATAGCGACAGGCCCATGACCGGCAAAGCACTGGCGGTGCCCGATGGTCACTGAATGTGAGTAGAATGCGGTTTTTTTCCACCTGCGGGGGTGCGCCTTGCGCGAAATCGTCCTGATAAACATCACTGGCAGCGACCGTCCGGGTCTGACTGCGGCCATTACCGGCGTTCTGGCCCAGGGTGGTGTGAACATTCTCGACATCGGTCAGGCGGTGATCCATGACACGCTGTCGTTCGGCATCCTGGTTGAAATCCCGGACGCCGAACAGAGCAAGTCAGTGCTTAAAGACATCCTGTTCACGGCCTACAAGCTCGACCAGCAGGTGCGTTTCACCCCGGTGTCCGAAGCCGACTACCAGCATTGGGTGGCCGGCCAGGGCAAGAAGCGCCATATCGTGACGCTGTTGACCCGCAAGGTGACCGCCGAGCAGTTGCAGCGCGTCAGTTCGATCACCGCCCAATACGGGCTGAATATCGACCACATCGACCGACTGTCCGGGCGCATGCCGCTCGATACCCCGGCCGACCAAGGCAAGGGTTGCATCGAATTTTCCGTGCGCGGCGAACCCGCTGATCCTCAAGCGCTGCGCGCCGAATTCCTCAGCGTCGCCCAGGAACTGAACGTCGACATCGCGTTCCAGGAAGATTCGCTGTTCCGCCGTAATCGTCGCCTGGCGGTGTTCGACATGGATTCGACGCTGATCGAAGCCGAAGTCATCGACGAACTGGCCAAGGCGGCGGGCGTGGGCGACAAGGTTTCGGCCATCACCGAGCGAGCCATGGCCGGTGAGCTGGATTTCCGCGCCAGCTTCAAGGAGCGCCTGGCATTGCTCAAAGGTCTGGACGTCAGTGTGCTCGACTCGATCGGCGCATCACTGCGGCTGACCGAGGGCGCCGAAACCCTGTTCGCCGAACTCAAGCGCCTGGGCTATAAGACCGCCATCCTGTCCGGCGGCTTCACTTATTTCGCCAAGCAACTGCAGGCCAAGCTCGGCATCGATTACGTGTTTGCCAACGAACTGGAAGTGGTGGACGGCAAGGTCACCGGGGTTGCCGTCGAGCCGATTGTCGATGCCCAGCGCAAGGCGGACTTGTTGCGCGAGTTGGCCGAGAAGGAAGGCCTTCGCCTGGAACAGACCATTGCCGTGGGGGACGGTGCCAACGACTTGCCGATGCTGGCCATTGCCGGCCTGGGCGTGGCGTTCCGCGCCAAGCCGCTGGTCAAGCAATCGGCCCGGCAAGCGATTTCAACCTTGGGGTTGGATGGGGTGTTGTACTTGCTGGGCTTCCGCGATCGCGACGGGCAGGTTTGAGCAATAGGTCCTTTTCGCACAGACCTGTGGCGAGGGAGCTTGCTCCCGCTGGCCTGCGCAGCAGGCCCCAATGCGGCCAACCTGAAACAGCTGGGTTTCAGGTTTAGGGCCGCTTCGCGGCCCAGCGGGAGCAAGCTCCCTCGCCACGGGATCGTGCAGTCTTTTAAAGCGACTTCCACAACGAATCGAAATCCCCGTCCTGCGTACCGTCTTCCCCGCTGGTGCCTGAATCTTCCTGGCGATAAGCAAACTGGTTGAAGCTGTGGGTGCTGGTTACCCGGCGATCCAGGCCCGCGCGGCGTTCCTGACCGTTGGTGTTGATCAACACCTTCTGGCCTTCCTGGAAGGGCAGGCGCGGCGCGATCACGGTGGGTGGCAGGTCGATGGCGCTTATCTCGGGAAGCAACAGCCCACGCAGATAGTGCCCTTGTTCGTTCTGCTCGCGAAGCAATTGCAGGCCACAAGGCTGGGCATGCGGTGCGACCAGCTCAATGCCCATCTGCATGGCGCCATTGCGCACCTGGCGGATCCAGCGCACCACGGCGATGCTCCAGCTCTGGTCATTGGTGTCCCGAATGCCGACCATCTCACCGGCCTGCAATTGTTCCGGTACTTCTTTCGGCCAGCCAAGGCAATAGCCGCCGGGGCTGTGGTTGATGATCGGCAGGTCGTAGGTGGGGAAATGATGTCGGTTGTCAGAGCTGGCGCCATCGTCATCGGTCGGATTGACCGGGTATTCGATTTCTTCATAGGGCAAAAGCTCGCTGTCACCTGTGGGCGCGGCGTCGAAGGCCTGGCCCCAAGTGTCATTTTTCTTTGTCGGCGAGGCCTCGAAGTGCGCCTTGCGCGGGCCAGGCGTCTTGAGTATCTCGTTGAACGAACGTTCTCCCCCAAGGTAGTAATGCAGCGCGCTCATGCCCACGCACAACGTCAACGTACCGTTGCCCTCGGTGCGCTGGAAGCTGCGTTCTGCGGCCTCGCCCCAGGCGGCTTGCAGGTGATGCAGCGTATCGGCGCTCATGCCGGCGGGGACCGTCAGGGTCGATTCGACAGGTTGTGCCAGGTGAGCGCTAATGGCGCGCACCAACGGCTGGGGATCGAAACCCAGCAGAGTGGGTTGCTGTTCGGCGCGGAATTTCGAGCGATAACGCGGCCCGACGTCCAGTTGTGGTGCGACCGCGAACAGGCTGGCGGCGGTGACGGCTGGGTCCAGCTTGACCCAATGGCTCCACGGTTCCAACACCTCGGCCAGCCGCGCGATCTGGCTCTGGCGCAATTGATTGCTACGCGAGGCGCCCAGCAACAGGGCAACCACGTAGGTCTGCTCGATATTCAATTCATGAATCTGGCTCGCCAGCTCGTCGCTGACACTCAGGTGCTGCAATTTGTGTTGGCAGGCGATCCGGTACAGCTGGTGCAAATCGAGCCAGAGGCCTTCCGGCACCGGGCTGTAGAGCTGGCTGGCGCGCAACAGGGTTCCATTGAGGGCATGTGTCGCCCGCTGCAACGCCGTGGCCAACAGGCGCGCCCGGTCCTTGGAGAATTTTGCCGAGATTCGCCCGACGATCTGCTTGTAGCCCATTGCCAAGTGGGCTTGCAGCGCCTGGCACAGGTTGACGATCTTGCGCGAGCGGTCATCCAGCACGATGGCTTGTTGCAGGAAGTGTCGCTCAAGGTGTTTGCAGACGTAATAAACCTCAGGCCGCAGCAGCTCCAGCAATTGCAGGCGGTTATCGCTGGGCGTGAGCAGTTGGTTCAGTTCGCCGAGCGCCTGGTACAGCAGGCGGGCGGTTTCGCCGATGTTGGCCTTGGGCAGGTTGGCGATCCAACGCTTGAGGTCGCGTGGCGTGGCATCGCAAAAGGACAGGCGCGACTGGGTCGGTGTCGATACGCGAAGTAGCTGGAGAGGGCTGGTCTCATTCATGCCGTGGGCGGGCTCCGGCGGGAAATGAAAAGGATATTTCCAACTCTAGCAGCTGTGGGCGAAAGAGATGCTTTGTGATTATTGAATACCCTGTGGGAGCGAGCAAACTCACTCCCACAGGGTTGTTTTCCGGTTCAGGCAGTCGGCAATGCCAGGGCCTGGCCCATCTGCACGGGCGAGCCGGCCACCAGGTCTTCGGCCCATTTCATCTGCTCTGGACCAAACAGCACGATGGCCGTCGAACCCAGCTTGAACCGCCCCAGTTCGGCGCCTTTTTCCAGATGGATCGGCGCGCGGGCGGCTTCGTCGTAGCGGAAGGTCTTCAGCTCGCGCTTGGGCGGCGTCACCAATCCGGCCCAGACGGTTTCGATGGACGCGACGATCATCGCACCCACCAGCACCACGGCCATGGGCCCGCGCTCGGTGTCGAAAATGCACGCGACGCGTTCGTTACGGGCAAACAGTTCCGGGACGTTTTCGGCGGTGGTCTGGTTGACCGAGAAAATCCGGCCCGGAATGTAGACCATTTCCCGCAGTGTGCCGGCCAGCGGCATGTGCACGCGGTGGTAATCCTTGGGGGACAAGTAAATGGTGGCGAAATCGCCGCCCATGAACGGCGCGGCATTGGCCGCATCACCGCCCAGCAGTTCCAGCACGCTGAAGCTGTGGCCCTTGGCCTGGAACACCCGGCCGTGCTCGATCGGGCCGAGCTGGCTGACGGCGCCGTCGGCGGGGCTGAGGATGGCGCCGGGGGTTTCATCCAGAGGCCGTGCGCCGTCTTTCAGTGCGCGGGTGAAGAACGCATTGAAGTGCTCGTAGGCGGTGAGGTCTTCCACCAGCGCCTGGGACATGTCCACTTGGTAGCGCTTGGCGAACCAGGCGGTGAAGGCGTTTTTGAACCAGCGTACACGGCATTCGGCGATGCAGCCGGCCAGCCGCGACAGCAGGTGGTGCGGCAGCAGGTACTGGGAAAGGATGAACAAGCGGTTTTTCATTAACTGTCCTTAAATCTTCAAAGCTCGATGGGGGTGTCGGGGTGGTTGCCCCATTCACCCCAGGAACCGGCATAGCCTTTGACCCGTGGGTAACCGAGTGCCTTGGCCACCAGGTAGGTGAAGCCAGAACGGTGGTGGGTCTGGCAGTGGGTGATGACTTCTTTGTCGGGGGTGATGCCCAACTGTTCGAGGATCTGCGGCATGTCTTGGCGGATGCGCAGGCTGCGCGCCGGGTCCATGCCGGCGGTCCATTCGAAATTGACCGCGCCGGGAATGTGTCCGCCCCGGGCGGCGACGACCTTCTCGCCGGAATATTCCAGCGGGCCACGAGCGTCCCAGATCGCCAGGTCGCTGGCGCCGAGACGGCTTTGCAGGTATTCGCGAGTGGCGGTGGGCTCTTCGTGCAGCACCAGGCTGACTGGGCCTGCGACTGGCGCCGGAACGTCAACCGACACCGGCAGGCCCTGGTCCAGCCAGGACAACAGACCACCGTCGAGGTAGTGATAATTCGAATGTCCGATCACATCGAGCAACCAGATAAAGCGTCCGGCCCAGCCGCCGCCCTCGTCGTCATACACCACGTAGACCGCGCCAGGGTCATGCCCGAGTTCGCCGAACAGCGCTTCCAGGTCGGCCTTGGCCGGCAACAGGCCCGGCGCCGGGGGCTGGCCCAGTTGCGTGCGTTTAGGATCGACGAAGCGCGCGCCAGGAATGTGCCCGGTGCTGTAGCGTGCAGCGCTGGTCAGGTCCACCAGAATCAGATTGGGAGTATCGAGGCGCGGCAAGAGTTCGCTCGGCTCGATTACCAGCGGCAAGCCAGAGAAGTCAGGCATGTGAGGTCTCCTGGGGGCGCAAAGGGAAAGGATTGTAGCAAGTTCAGCGGCCGCGGTTGGTAAAGGTGTGCAGGGCCCTTTCGATGCACTGCACGGTTTTGCCGAAGGCCTGCACGGTCACGTCCGAGAACGGCCCGCCGCCCTGGTCCACGACTACCAACATGATTACCTTTCCATTGCAGGTCAGCGAGCGCAGCACCAAATGTTCGCCACGGAACAGGGCGCGCAGGCCCGGTGGCAGCAAGGCGGAAAACTGCGCGTTGTTTTCCGGCGTCAGGCGAACCTGGGCCTGCTGGGCCAGCAAGCGCTGCAAGACTTTGCTTTGGCTGATGGAAAAACTCATCGCCGCCGCTTCCTTGGGCAGGCCTGCGGTCTGATGCACGCGTACGCTGGTCTGGCTGCGGTCGGCCATCAATATCATCACCCGGCGCATGCCGCACGCCACCAACGCATTTCGGGCCGAGGTGGTCAGGTGCATGGCATTGCTGAACGGGCTCGGTTCTACCAGCAACTCGGCGCATTGCTTGCGCCAGTGGCTCAGGTCCTGTGCGCTGGGCGGGGCGGCTGGCAACAAGCCGGGGTGAACCCGGCGGCTGCCCCAGGGCCAGATCAACGCCACGGCCGGGTGCCAGAGGTCCGGCATGGCGTGATGGCGGGCGCTGGTGGCGGCTTGTTGATGGAGCTGCTGCTGGAGCTCGTCCAGAGGCATCTGCAGATACAGGCTCGTGAGGTATTGCCAACGAGCGCAGTGCGGAGTGTCCCAGGCTTGTTGCGCCGAAAGTGCCAGGCCGTTGGCCAGCAACACAGTGTTGGCTGGCTGGTTGAGCCAGCGGCGCAGGGTCGGATCGTCGTCCAGGCGATTCTGCTGGCGCAGTGGATGCTCGCTGTCCCGGGCGATACGCAGGACTTTGACCAGTTCGCGGCGTTCATTCAACAACAGGCGATAGCCTTGCATGACCCAGATTGGCAGGCGCCACGCCTCCACCAGTGCGAGGCAGATTTTCAGCAGACTGACGCCGAACAGTTCGCGCTCCACGGTACTGGCTGGCTGACCTTTGTGAATGACCCGCAACTCCCATTCCCCGAGCAGTCGCGGATGCGTCAGGGCCAGTGGCCAGAGCGGTGAAAGAAACAGCAGGCTGCCCCAGTGGATGTCCTGCCACAGCCGCGCCAGGCGGCTGGAAAAAAAGCCATTGGCCTGTTGGGTGGCGTGCTGGCTGATCAATTGCAGTTGGCGCAGGGCGACCGGTATCTGGTGTTCCGGCAACGACGGCAGGCGGGCGAGCAGTTCCTCGGTGCGCTTGAGGCCGAGGCGGTTGATGGCCACTTCGAGATTTTCTGCCGGTTCCGCCAGGGTGCCATGGGTGTGATGGTTGGCTTCGCGGATCACACTCAGGGCCAGCGCGGGGCTGCCCTGCATCAGTTCGGCGATGTCGCGCAGCGAGCGCCGGCTGTCGGCAATCGCCTTGCAGACCAGGTCATGACTGGCCTGGGGCACCGGCAGATGAACACCCTGGAGCAGTTTCAGCCAGCCTTCGAGCGTGGTTGGTCTTGGTGTCGGAACGTTCGTTTCGTTAGCCATGGTTGGACGTGATCATCGCATGGGGTCTCTGCGCCCGGAGCGGGGCAAAATTGGCTTTTCGCCGGAACTGGCTATAGTCTGGCGCAGTTTTGCCGATAAGTAGAAGAAGAGATTTTTCAGCTTCCGAATATGACCTTGAACCCGACTTAAATAAGTACTTTCTATCTATGGCTAAAATTATCGGCATCATTGTCGTGTTCGCGAGCGTGCTCGGCGGATACGTGCTTTCCCATGGCAAGATCGCAGCCCTGATCCAGCCTTTCGAGGTGATGATCATCGGCGGTGCGGCCCTCGGCGCATTCTTGCAGGCCAACCCCGGCTACATGACGATGCATGTGCTCAAGAAATCCTTGGGCATGTTCAGTTCGCGTTTCAGCCACACCTTCTACCTGGAAGTGTTGGGGCTGATCTACGAGATCCTCAACAAGAGCCGCCGCGAAGGCATGATGGCAATCGAGGGCGACATCGAAGACGCCGCCGCCAGCCCGATTTTCGCCAAGTACCCCGCCGTACTGAAGGACGCCCGCATGACGGCGTTCATCTGCGATTACCTGCGCATCATGTCGTCCGGCAACATGGCGCCCCATGAACTCGAAGGCCTGTTCGACATGGAGCTGTACAGCCTCAAGGAAGACCTGGAGCACCCATCCCACGCGGTGACTGGCATTGCCGACGCCATGCCCGGCTTCGGTATCGTCGCGGCGGTACTCGGGATCGTGGTAACCATGGCGTCCCTGGGCGATGGCGATCAGAAATCCATCGGCCTGCACGTCGGTGCGGCACTGGTGGGTACCTTCTTCGGTATTTTGGCCGCGTACGGTTTCTTCGGCCCGCTGGCCCATTCCCTGGCCCATGACGCCAAGGAAGAACTCAATGTGTACGAGGCCATCAAGGCCTCGCTCGTGGCCTCGGCCTCGGGCATGCCGCCATCCCTGGCGGTGGAGTTCGGTCGCAAGGTCCTTTACCCGGCGCACCGTCCAAGCTTCGCCGAGCTGGAACAAGCGGTTCGCGGTCGCTAAGTCATGGAAAATAACCAGCCGATTATCGTCAAGCGCGTCAAGCGCATAGCCGCCGGACATCACGGGGGCGCCTGGAAAATCGCCTTCGCTGACTTCGCGACGGCGATGATGGCGTTCTTCCTGGTGCTGTGGCTGCTGTCCACGGCGACGCCGGAACAGAAGATCGCCATCGCCGGTTACTTCAAGGATCCGGTCGGTTTTTCCGAGAGTGGCACGCCGTACATCATCGATTTGGGCGGCTCGCCCGTCCTGGCGCCGGAAAACACCCTCAACCCCGAGGTCAAGTCACAGCCCCAGCCCGACAAGGCGACCGTCGACGCCAATGAGGCTGAAGGTATGGCCGAGCAGGTCGAGCGCGAGCGCCTGGAATTGCTCCTGCAGGAGCTGCAGAACAAGGTCGAAGAGAACCCGCAACTGCAGAAGTTCAAGGATCAGATCCTGTTCGAGATCACGCCGAACGGCCTGCGCATCCAGATCATGGACGCCGAGAACCGGCCGATGTTCGACTCCGGCAGCGCGCGCCTGAAGCCTTATTTCGAGGACATCCTGCTGGCCATGGCCGACACCATCAAGGCGGTGCCGAACAAGATCAGCATCAGCGGTCACACCGATGCCAAGCCTTACATCGGCAAGGGCGACTTCGGTAACTGGGAACTGTCGGCCAACCGTGCCAACGCGGCACGTCGTGCCTTGGTGGCGGGCAGTTATCCGGATGAGCAAGTGGCTCGGGTGGTCGGTTACGCGTCTTCGGCGTTGTTTGATCGCAAGGATCCGTTCAACCCGGTCAACCGACGTATCGATATCGTGGTCTTGACCAAGAAGGCCCAGCAGGCCATCGAAGGTTCGCAAACCAACGACCTGCCGCCCGACCCTGCCCAAGGCCAAGGCGCCCCAGGCGAAGCGCCGGCGACAACGCCAGGGGCGGCGGCGGATCCGAACGCGCTTCCGGCGGACCAGCAGCCCGTGCCGGCCCATGAGTTGCGCGAACGCCTGAACCTGTTCGACAACACCGCGCCAAAACCGGCGGAGCCGCCAGCGCAGTGACCCAATAAAAAGCCGACCTTGAGGTCGGCTTTTTATTGGGTAATGTTCGCCTGAGACTTGATTGCTTTTGTGGCGAGGGAGCTTGCTCCCGCTCGGCTGCGCAGCAGTCGCAAGACCGGACAACTCGGTCTGACGGGAGACCGTTGGGGCCTGCTTCG
>NZ_VDLV01000017.1 GCF_013608025.1 Pseudomonas brassicacearum subsp. neoaurantiaca
GCTATCCCGGCATCCATGCCGGGATGCCCACTGCGCAAGACCTGCGTTCGGCCAGCGTGGTTAACGGGGCGCCAAGATCAAGATCAAGATCCAAAGCAAGAGCAACAGCAACAGCGGGGCATCAGCCAGGATTTACTTAGTTGAGCCACCACTATCGCGAGCAAGCTCGCTCCCACATGGGATCTCCAGTTGCCACTCGATGCTCATTTGCCGCAAAACCCTGTGGGAGCGAGCTTGCTCGCGATGAGGCCAGTACACCCAACATCACCGCAAACTGACACACCGCCTTCGCGAGCAGGCTCGCTCCCACAAAAAGCATTCTGAAGGCTAAAGCCACCGCGGCGTAGTAAAGAACGAGGCCATTTCCGAGCGAGCCAACGCCGCGCCGAAGTACGGCCCTTGCACATGATCACACGCCACACTGCGCAACTGACTGAACTGCCGCGCGTTCTCGATACCCTCGGCCGTGACCATCAGCCCGACACTTCGACTCAACCGAATCATCGCCAGCACACCCTCCTGATCATGCTCCAGCCCCAGCTGCGCGAGGATATTGCGATCGAAGCGAATGCCGTCGAAAGGCTGGTCAAGGACCTCCCTGAGCGAGGCAATGTTAGTGCCGAACTTGTCGATGTTGATACGCACGCCCAGCGCCTTGAGCGCATGCAAGGTATTGGCGAGGGTCTTGTGATCGGTCAGCAGCACGCCTTCAGCCACTTCCAGCGTCAGGCGCTGGGCAGGCAGGCCGCTGGTCTCCAGGGCCTTGTGCACTTGGTTGAACAGGAAGCTGCTGCTGAACCAGCGTGGTGATACGGCCACGGACACGTTCAGTGCGTTGGGCCAGGTCGTTGCCTCTTCGCAGGCATGGATCAACATCCAACTGCCCAGTTCCTCCAGTTGACCGGACGCTTCGGCGACCGGAATGAAGTCGATTCCCCCCAGCTCACCTCGCTCGGGATGGTGCCAGAAGGCCTGGGCTTCGAAACCATGCAACTGTTCGGCATTCACGTCGAAACGTGGCAGGTAGCGCAATTCAAGCTGGTCTTGCTGCATTGCATCGCGCAATTGCTGCTCATAGCGCCGGCGGTCGCGGGCCACGTTGCCCATGGCTTCTTCATAGACGCGCCAGGTATTGCGGCCGGCGGCCTTGGCCGCGTACAGGGCGATGTCCGCTTGGCGCAACAGTTCTTCGGCACGCTGTTCCGCGGGGTGCGACCAGGCGACGCCGATGCTCATGCCCAGGTACAGCGTATTGCCGTCAAGGTGCATGGGGCGTTGCATGCACTCGATCAGGCGCCCGCACAGTTGGTCGAGATCACTTGCGCCACCCGGGTTGGGCATGACGATGACGAACTCGTCGCCGCCGAGGCGGGCCACCAGGTCGGTACCGCGGACGTTCTGCTGGAGGATATGAGCGACCTCCTTCAGCACCTTGTCGCCCACGGCATGGCCGAGGGAGTCGTTGACCGGCTTGAATCTGTCCATGTCCAGGTTCAGGACCGCCAGCGGCGTAGGGTGCGCCTGGACCAGGTGCTCGCTGAGGCAGTCGAACAACCGGTTGCGGTTGGCCAGGCCGGTGAGTGGGTCGTGCAGGGAAAGGTGCTTGATCTGCGCCAGCGCCCGCAGCTCTTCGGTGATATCGGTGGCGGTGCCGCGAAAGCCCTGCGCGCCGGCCTCGATGGCCCGTACCGACAGCTTGCAGGTGCGTATGCGTTGGTTGCGGGCGGTGTATTCACACAGGAGCGGCGTAGCGCATGCACTGTTGGCGCCGCCGAGCAGCCAATGGGCAATCGAGATCGAGCCGTTATGGGGGTGCAACAGCCTGTGCAGCGGTTTGCCCAGCCACTCGGAGGGGGGGAATCCAGTGACCTGTTCGAAACGCTCGGACAAATAGGTCAATGTTCCGTTCGAGTCCACTTCCCATAGCCAGTCGGACGATACCTCGGCAATGTCGCGGAAACGTTCTTCGCTGCGCTCCAGCGCCTTGCGATGGGCCAGGAGGCTGACGTATTGCCGCTCTTGGGCGCGGAGCATGATCAAGGCATGGCGCAACACCGCCAGGGCCATGATTGCGAGGAACAACAGCGCCAATCCGAGCAAGGGCAGCAGGACCTTGCGCAGATCCTTTCCAGGGGTAGCGGGGCGCCAGGCCAGGGCTTCGCGCGTCAGGTTGTCGAGCGATACCTGGGCGGTGTCTTTCGGGCCGGGCGTGTGGGCGATATGCGCACCGGGCAGGGCGAAGTCCCGGGACAGGTTCTGCAGCGCGTCCGTGTCGAGGACTTTGACAAACAGCAGCAAGCTGGGCGGGCCGGGAATCTCCCGCACGCTATTGTCGGTGCCGGTGGTAATCGCCGAGACGGCGACGAAGGCCGGCGCGTCCTCGTGATGAAGCAGTTCGACGATCACCTCGTCACGGTTCTCCGCAGCCCTGGCCTTCTTGGCAATCGCCCGCAAGTCGCCGGTGAGCCAGGTGTCGGCGGCCACTTTGCTCATTTCGCCATTGATCACCGAGTAAACCGTCTTGCCAGCAGGGGAAATGACGAACACCGCCTGGTAGCCATACAGCGAGAACACGCTGCTGCCGACGTTTTCCTGGTCGTAGGCCCAGTCTTTGTCGACTTTTATGTGCAGGTGCCGGTAGGCGTCGCTCCATTTCGAGTAATCGCTCAGGTCGCGGCCGATGCCGGTACGCATGCCGTCGATGGCCCGCTGGGCAAAGAACAGGCTCTGTTCACGGGCCTGTTCGTCCTGGGTCTGGGTGACGTTGAGCAGCACCGCGATGGCCAGCGCGGACATGACGAACAGCAACAGCATGATGGCCGGAAAGGTGCGGCGGGTGAAACTTCGGGTTGGTCGCTCGCCGGAAGCCACCGTGGAGCCATTGCCAGCATCTTCGATCATAAAAACAAGCCATCAGCTAAACGCGAGATTCCCCGCACTAGCCTTGTATCGGCTGACTGTCTGATTAGCTTAATAAAAGTAGGAAATTGCTGACCAGTTGCACCATTTTTTCTCGGTCCCGGTCTTCAAGTGCTGGCCCTGTTGCGCCGGGCCCACTCCAAGGCAATGTCCCGTTGCTGGAAATAGTTGACCGCGGCGGCGGCGATCAACGCCACGCCCGCCGCCAGTGCCGCCAGGGCCATGTCCTTTTGCGAATCCCATGGATCCTGTTGCGCGCCGACAAACGCCTTGGCGGTATCGCCGCCCATGTAGGCGCCGCCGATCCATTCGATCAGTTCATAAAGGGCCGAGGACGACAGGATCAGGTTCCAGGCCAGGAAATAGCCGGTGAAACCCCGGGCGGGCATGACCCGCAACAGCGCTTCGCGCACCGGGTAAGCCAGCAGTAGGCCATAGCTGAAATGCACCAGCCGATCGAACTGGTTGCGCTGGAAACCCAGCAGTTGGTCCAGCGACTGTCCACCGGTCAGGGCTTGCCACCATTCGTTGTAAGGGACTTTGGCATAAGTGTAGTGGGCACCGACCTCGTGGATGCAAAGGAACACGAACACCAGCGAGGCGGACAGTCGGGAAAAGCTGAACCGGCGATGAACCGCCACCAGGACCGCCAGCAGCACGAAGACCAGCAGGTTCTCCGCCAGCCAGTCGCTGCGTTTCATCGGGGCGATGGCCAGCCACGTCCATAGGGCAATGAAGCTTCCCAGCAAGATCAGCTCATAACGGCTCGCTCGGGTCTGCATGATCACTCTTTGTCCTTGCGATGGCCCGGCAGCAACGCGCCGAGCACTTGCTTGGCGGTCTCGACGACGATGCCGCCTTCGTTCGGATCGCCGCGGAGCAGGGTCGAGGCAAATTTTTTCGCCTGTTCCAGCTTGATGTGCGGTGGCAACGGCGGCACGTCGGGATCGGTGCGGAACTCGATCAGCACCGGACGTTCGGCGGCGAAGGCCTGTTCCCAGGCGCCAGCCACGTCGGTTTCCCGGTCGACGAGGATGCCCTTGAGGCCGATGGACTCGGCGAAGAGATGATAGGGCACGTCAGGAATGTCCTGGGATGCTTCGAATTTCGGGTCGCCTTCCATGACCCGCTGTTCCCAGGTCACCTGATTCAGGTCCTGGTTGTTGAACACCGCGCAGATCCAGGTGCTGTCGGCCCAGGTGCGCCAATACTTGGCGACAGTGATCAGCTCGGCCATGTTGTTCATTTGCATCGCGCCATCGCCCACCAGTGCGATGACCGGGCGATCCGGGTGGCAGAACTTGGCGGCGATGGCGTAGGGCACAGCGGCGCCCATGGAGGCGAGGCCGCCGGAAAGCGAGCACATCATGCCGCGACGGATCTGGATATCTCGTGCATACCAGTTGGCGCAGGAGCCGGAATCGCTGGTGATGATGGCGCGGTCCGGCAGCCGTGGCGACAGTTCGTAGGTGACCCGTTGCGGATTGATCGGCTTGGCCGACACCAGGGCGCGTTTTTCCAGGGTCTTGTCCCAGTCCGCCCGCCAGCCTTCGATTTTCTTGCGCCAGGCGCGGTCGGTCTTTTCTTCGATCAACGGCAGCAAGGCCCGCAGGGTGTCGGCGCTGTCACCTTGCAGATTGACTTCCATGGGGTAGCGCAGGCTGAGCATGTCGGGCTGCAGGTCGATCTGCACGCCCCGGGCTTGGCCCTCGCCGGGCAGGAATTCGGCATAGGGAAAGCCGGAACCGATCATCAGCAAGGTGTCGCAACCGGCCATGAGATTGTCGCTGGGCTCGGTGCCCAGCAGTCCGATGGAGCCGGTGACCCATGGCAATTCGTCGGGCACCACGGCTTTGCCGAGCAGGGCCTTGGCGACGCCGGCGCCAAGTTTGTCGGCGATGGCAATCACTTCGTCTGTGGCGTGCAGCGCCCCGGCGCCCACCAGAATGGCGACTTTCTTGCCGGCATTGAGCACGTCGGCGGCCCGGCGCAGGTCTTCCTCGTACGGCACGACCTTGGGTTTGCGATAGCCCACACCGGAATGCAGCGTGCCGTGCTTGTGGGGCGGCGGTGTGTATTCCAGGTCCTGGAGATCGTTGGGCAGGATCAGCGCGGTGACCCGGCGTTCGCCCACCGCGGTGCGTACTGCACGGTCGAGCAGGTGGCGGACCTGGGCCGGGGCGCTGGCTTGCTGAACGAACGCGCCGGCAACGTCCTTGAACAGGCTCACCAGGTCCAACTCCTGCTGATAATGCCCGCCCAACGCATTGCGCGCCTGCTGGCCGCTGATTGCGAGGACCGGCATGTGGTCCATGCGCGCGTCATACAGACCGGTGACCAGGTGCGATGCTCCAGGGCCGGACGTCGCGATACAAACCCCCAATTCGCCGGTGAACTTGGCATGGGCGCAGGCCATGAAGGCGGCCATTTCCTCATGACGGGCCTGGATGAAACGGATCTTGCCCTTGGCCCGGTTCAAGGCGCCAAACACACCGTTGATGCCATCGCCCGGATAGCCGTAGATGCGACGAACGCCCCATTCATAAAGGCGCTCAACCAGAAAATCGCCGACGGTCATGCTCATGTCTGTTCCTCGTCCTGATAGGCTGTCTGGATGAGCTGCGACCGCCGTGACAGCGGTACGCAGCGCGTTGGCTCATACAGGACTGGACCGGCGCAAGCCCCTCAAGGTTTCGATTTTTTTGTCCAAGGCAACGACTTGAGCAGCGCATCCACGCTCAACTGGCCGGCACCTTGCAACAGCAACGGCAGCAGTGCCACCAGGTAAATCAACGGCAACTTGAAGTTGCCATAACCCTTGTTGGTGATCGCATAGCCTTGGGCCAGCTCGCTCAGGCTCGACCAGTCCGCCGGCCAATGCACGGCAGCGGTGGCAACCACGGTGACGACCATCAACACCAGCGCCGAGGCGCGCGTGCCCAGGCCGATCAACAGGGCGATGGCGCAGATCAGTTCCGCCCACATCGACAGTTCCCAGTTCCAACTGGCCGGCACATGGTTGAACGGGAAGGGAAAGGCCGACTGGATCTCGGCGAACCAGTTCTCGCCGTTCCATTTCTCCAGGCCGGATTCGAAGAACTCCCAGGCCAGCAACAGGCGCAGCCCCAGCGGTGCAAACCATGAACCGGCGTGATCGAGGTTGAGGTGCAGGCTGCTCAAGGTTTTCGAGACAGTTGTGTACATGATCGTTCTCCTTCGCTCAGGCCGCACGTTGCAGGGATTGGCGCTTGTTGGCCTGGGCCAGCTTGCCCACCAGGCGGACCGCCGTGGCGGCGCAGATCAGGCCGAACGGCAGCACGTACCAGGCACTCATAGGAATACGCTTGAAGTTCGAGTAGGCAAAGATCGCTGCCAGTACCCACATGCCGGTCGTGTGCAGGCGCTTCCAGGCCGTGGCGCCGATCAGCCGCGTAGTGCTTTTGAACGAAGTCAGGGCCAGCAGCAGGACAAATACGTAGCCCACGGTGCCAGGCACGTTGCCCAGTGTGGTACGTCCGGGCCAGAACTCGGTGTTGAGCTGGCCGTACCAGTAGATCAGCACCGCGTGGATAAGATGGGAAAAGGCAAAGGCCAACCCGATGAAGCGCCGCTCGCGCACCAGGGATTTGCTCAGGGGCGAGGGCACCAGCACGGCAAACGCCGAGGCCGTGAAGGCCAGCAGGAACAGGACGAAGGATGAGCGGGCCGTGGCGCGAATGGCACTGCGCACGCCTTCGGTCAGGTCCGGGTTGATGATCAGGATAAGCGCGGTCATCAGCAGCACCAGCGCTGCAAGCAGGCTGAACAGTGACCAGCCCTGGTAACGGAAAGCAGGCGGCGTTGCGGTGGCGGTAGACATGGGAAAGCTCCTTGGATGGCCCGGCATCGTTGTGGCCGGGGATAGGAGGAGTCTTTCAAGTGGGTGTAAGCGGGGTGTGTCCGGAAGCGGGGCGGTGTGCAAGGTTTTGTATGCGGTGTGGCGGTTGACACACTGATATACAAACCCGATACCGAGCCTTTGCACAAGACCCTGTGGGAGCGAGCTTGCTCGCGATAGCGTCAGGTCAGTCGATTGATGTTGTCTGACCCACCGCTATCGCGAGCAAGCTCGCTCCCACAAGGGATTCGGTGGGCTTCAGGCGGACGTATCGCAACCCAACCGCAACTCAGCGCACAACCCGCCACCCTCGCGATTGCTCAAGGTCAGCGACCCACCCATGGCATTCGCCAGTTGCTGGGCGATCGCCAGGCCCAGGCCTGTGCCGCCGGTTTCGCGGTTGCGCGAGCTTTCCACCCGGTAGAACGGCTTGAGCACTTCGGCCAGTTCCTGCTCGCTGATGCCGGGGCCGCGGTCCAGGACCTGGATCGACAACTTGCCGTTGGCGGCGGGCTGGACCTGGATCTGCGCCGCGCCGCCAAACTTCAACGCGTTGTCCACCAGGTTGACCAGCACCCGACGCAACGCATGCGGGCGTGTATCGATGATCGCGGCGTTCTTGCCGGACAGTTGCACGTCCTGTCCCGTGTCCTGGTAATCGAACACCAAACTGTCGAGAAACGCGTCCAGGCTGATCCGGCAACTGGCCTCGGTGGCGCCGTGGATGCTACGGGCGTAGGCCACGCCTTCACGCACCAGATGCTCCATCTCGCCCAGGTCGCTGTAGAGCTTGTCCTTCTCGATGCCGTCGTCCATGAACTCGGCGCGCAGCTTCATGCGCGTAATGGGTGTCTGCAAATCATGGGAAATCGCGGCCAACAGGTGCATGCGCTCCTTCAGATAAGCGGCGATGCGGTCCTGCATGGCATTGAAGGCCTTGGCCGCGTGCACCACTTCGGTCGGGCCTTTTTCATCCAGGCGCACGCCGTGGGCGTTGGGGTCCAGGGTCTCCACCGCCTGGGCCAATCGGGTGAGGGGGCTGACGGCGATGCGCACGGCCAGCCAGGTGCAGCCGATCAACAGCGCCAGTTGCCCGAGCAAGACCATCGGCAGCCACGGTGAAAGCGGCGCCATGGCCGGGCGCACGTCGATGGTCAGCGGGTTGCCATCCTTCAGCCGCAGGTGCGCCTGGTAGTGCATCTTCGGGCCCGGGATCTGGTTGTACGTCAGGGCATAGGCTCCGCCGAGGGCTTGCTGGATCGAACTGACCGATATCGGCGCGTTGTCGGGAAGCATCGGCATGCCAGGCTGGCCTTCGTCGAGCAAGTAGCCGTAGTTGCGCCGCGCAAGCTTTGGCAGCCACGCGGGGCGTTCCGCGGCAGGCAGGCGATCAAGGATCGCGACGGACGTCGAGACGTCGGTTTCAAGGTTGCCGAGCATGGTGTTCTTGGCGCTTTCGTAGCGTTCGTAGTACTGGACGCCGAACGACAAACCCTGGGCCAGGACCAGGCCGATCAGGAAGATCAGCGACAAGCGCGAGGCGAGGGTGCGCGGCCAACGCAGCGGCAGACTCATACCGAGGCCTCGAGGATCTCCACTGGCAGCGAGAACACATAGCCTTCGCTGCGCACGGTCTTGATGTAGGCCGGCTCGCGAGCGTCGTCCAACAGGCGCTGGCGCAGGCGACTGACCAGCAAGTCGATGGAGCGGTCGAACAGGTCGGCGTCACGGCCCTGGGTCAGGTTCAGCAACTGGTCGCGGTTGAGCACCCGCTGCGGATGGTCGAGGAATACCCGCAGCAACCGGTACTCGGCGCCGCTCAAGGCGACCATGGTGCCGTCGCTGTCCAGCAGGTGTCGGGCCGTGGTGTCCAGCCGCCAGCGGCCAAACGCCAGCAGGCGCCCGCTCTCGGTGACCACCAGGTTGGGCGGCAACATGCGCGTGCGCCGCAGCACGGCGTTGATCCGGGCCAGCAGTTCGCGGGCGGCGAAGGGCTTGACCAGGTAATCATCGGCGCCCATTTCCAGGCCGATGATGCGGTCGGTCTCGTCGTTGCGAGCGGTCAGCATCAAGACCGGCGTGGCCTTGTGCTTGCCGGCGCGCAGTTCCCGGCACAACACCAGACCATCGTCGCCGGGCATCATGATATCCAGGACGATCAAGTCCACCGGCGTGGTTTCCAGGAAGGCGCGCATTTGCCGCCCATCCGCCACGACGGTGGTGCGCAGCCCGTTCTTTTTCAGGTAGTTGCCTACCAGTTCCCTGATTTCGCGATCGTCATCCACGATCAGCACATGATCGACATGATCCATGGTGTTCGGCCCCTTGGCGTTTTGTTGTTGGCCAGTCTACAGCCGGCAGGCGGCGTGGCTCGCGACGGTTTGTATTGCAGTGTATCTGGCGCGCGGCGGATACACAGCGATGCAAAAAGCCCCCGGCTCGATACAGGCGCGATACCTGGACGGCATTCAATGGCATCCATCGAGGCAACACGACCAGCCTCTGCGACAAACATCCATTGAATCGAGGACGCCGCCATGAACACCAAAGCCATCTACGCCGCCTGCCTGTTCGCCGCACTGAACGTCTGCACCCTGTCGGCCCGGGCCGAAAGCACCATTCAGCCGCACACCTACAGCTATGGCACCCACCTGGATGTACGCAAAGTGCTGTCCCTGAGCGAGGACCCGCAGCCGGCCTGCGGCGTGGTGAATGCGCACATGACGTACCTGGATTCGGCGGGGCATGAGCAGGCGCTGGATTACCGTAAGTTGTCAGATAACTGCACCAACCAGAATTGAGAGCCACATGCCAGCCATGCCTGCAGGCTTTGTGGCGAGGGGATAAATCCCCTCGCCACAAAGTCCCCGCACCTATTCGTGCTTCAGCCCATTTTGAGGTGTTGCCATGCTTCTGATCGCATTTCTCGGCGGGGTCCTGACGATCCTCAGCCCTTGTATTCTCCCTGTGGTGCCGTTCCTGTTCGCCCGGGCCAATCAATCGCGCAGCTCGGTGTTGTTGACGTTGGGAGGCATGGTCCTGACCTTTGCCGCCGTGTCCAGCCTGGCGGTAGCCAGCAGCGAGTGGGTGATACGCGCCAGCAGCGTTGGCCGGCAAGTCGCCTTGGTGGTGATGGTGCTGTTTGCCTTGTCGCTGATGTTCAGCCGGGTAGGCACTTGGTTGGCGCGGCCACTGGTCAGCCTGGGCAATCGGCTTGATGCCGGTGCCGGGCGGATGGGTGGGCCTGTGGCGTCGGTGTCGATCGGTGTCGCCACCGGTTTGCTCTGGGCTCCGTGTGCCGGGCCGATTCTCGGGGTGATCCTGACCGGGGCCATGCTACAAGGTGCCAGCGCGCAGACCAGCCTGTTGCTGCTCGCCTACGGCCTGGGCAGTGCCTTGTCGCTCGGGACCTTGATTCTCGCTGGTCGGGGCCTGGTCGGTCGGTTGAAACCTTCGCTGCCGATTACCGCCTGGCTGCGTCGGGCCACGGGGGCGCTGGTGTTGCTGGCCGCCGTTGCTATCGGCACCGGTGCGGATGACCGGCTACTCGCCGCGACGTCATCGCAACAGTCGGCCAGCCTGGAAAAAAGCCTGCTGGAGAACGTGCCCAAGGCCATCGACTATGTCGTAAGCAAGGCCGGCGCAAGCACTATGCCAACGCTTGAGTCCCAAGGCGCCATGCCTGCGCTGGACGGCGCCGTGCAATGGCTCAACTCGCCGCCGCTGAGCAGCGAGTCGTTGCGGGGTAAGGTGGTGTTGGTGGATTTCTGGACCTATGACTGCATCAACTGCCAGCACACGCTGCCGTACGTGAACGATTGGGCGAAGAAATACGCGAAGGACGGGCTGGTGGTCATTGGCGTGCACACGCCGGAATACGGCTACGAGAAGATCATCGACAACGTGCGCGAGCAGGTGCGCAAGCTGGACATCCAGTACCCGGTGGCCATCGATAACCAATATGCGATCTGGCGCGCCTTCAACAACCAGTACTGGCCGGCCCATTACTTCATCGATGCCAAGGGGCAGGTGCGTTACAGCCATTTTGGCGAAGGGCGGTATGGCGAGCAGGAACAGGTGATCCAGCAATTGCTGCAAGAGGCGAAGGCCGGCCAATAACCTGTGGCGAGGGAGCTTGCTCCCGCTGGGCTGCGAAGCAGCCCTAAAAGGCCTTGGCCACACGTTTTATCAGGAAAATCGAAAGGGGGCCGCTCCGCGACCCAGCGGGAGCAAGCTCCCTCGCCACGGGTTTGCGTGCAGATTCGCTTGCTCTAGCTGGGCTGAGATAAAAATAAAAAATCATAACTATCAGTATGTTGAGATACGTTTCAAATGTCGTTTATAGATAAGCGCGTGAGGTGACGAACGGCACGAGAAAGCTGGCCCCTTGCTCATCAAACCAACGTCAAACTCCTTTCATTTCAGAAAGTTGGACGACAAACTTATGCGTGTTTCTATCTGGATCGCGGCGACCATTTTCATGGCCGCCGTTTCGCTTGAAGCCCAGGCCAAGGCGCTGACTGCAAACCAGCAGTCGGTGTGTCGGTGGGGTTCGGATATCGCGGCGGGCGCCCAGGCGTCGAAGCTGTCCGGGATCAGCCTGTATGGTGCACGCAAGAAGCTGCAGGTGCGCAAGTTTCCCCGCCCCTGGATGCGCATGACCGCGTTGGGCATTACCGAACAGACTTACAACAGCGCGTCGCAGCTCAAGCCCGCCGCCGTCAAGCAGACCTACTACGAGCAATGCGTGCGCCATGAGCTGGCGCGACGATAAATCTTCAGCCCGGACTCCGGCCGGGCATTTCGATCCCATGCTGATGCACCCGTCGATACAGCGTCGCGCGGGAAATGCCCAGCGCCCGGGCCGCCGGGGTGGGTTTCCAGCGGTGGCGTACCAGGGCATCCAGCAACGCCTGGCGTTCAGGGCTCGCGCTGGGCTCTGGCCCATGGTCGGTGACACTCGTGCTGTGCAATGACTCGGGCAGGTGGCTGAGCTGGATCACGCTCGCCTCGCACACCGCGCAGGCATAACGCAGCACATGCCGCAACTGGCGGACATTGCCCGGCCAGTGATAACCGAGCAGGCATTCCAGCGCCGCTCCGCTCAGTTGCACCGCACCGCCGCACAACGCCGATTCTTCCTCCAGGATGCGATTGATCAACGCCAATCGGTCCGTGCGCTCGCGCAACGGTGGCAACTGGAAACGGGCACCGCCTAAGCGGAAATACAAATCCTCGCGAAACTCGCCGGCCGCCACCAGGGCTTCCAGGTCGCGGTGGGTCGCGCAGACCACCTGGATGTCCACGGCCTTGCGCCGTGAGGCCCCCAACGGCGCCACCTCGCCCTCGGCCAGCACCCGCAACAGGCGGGTTTGCAAGGCCAACGGCATGTCACCGATTTCGTCGAGGAACAGCGTGCCGCCATCGGCCTGCTGCAACAGGCCCTGCATGCCCTTGGCCGAGGCGCCGGTAAAAGCGCCGGCGACATAGCCGAACAATTCGCTCTCGATCAGGCTTTCCGGGATGGCTGCGCAGTTCAAGGCCACGAAAGGCCGGTCGCGGCGCTGGCTGGCCTGGTGCAACTGGCGGGCGAAGACTTCCTTGCCGGAGCCGGTCTCGCCCTGGATCAGCACCGGCAGGTTGCGATCCTTGACCCGCACCGCCAGGCTCAGGCTGTCAGCCAGGCGTGGATCGAGTTCGGTCGGTGTCATCGCGACGCGCTGGCGAGGCGTGGCCCGGCGCCGTGGCGCGCTCAAGCGGCCGTGCAAATCGACATCGAGCGGATAGAGGCTTTCGTCACGGGCGCGGTGCAGCAATTGGGCGTCGAAGACCTGGCTGATGTGTTGAGGCAGTTGGCCGTAACGCTGCATCAGGTACTGGCGCGCTGCCGGGTTCAGGGCTTGCAGGCAGCCGTCGTCGTCCCAGGCCAGCAGGAAATCCGGCTGGCTGTCGACGTACCCTGCATTGCGATGGGCGCGCAGCACCCAGTAGCCCTGGGCACTGCTCATGAAAAACGCCTGTTCGATCTCCCGTGCGCTCTGCACCACCATTTGCCGGATCAGATGCTGGGAGCGGCGATCATCCGGCGAGCGCACCGCCGACACATCCAGCACGCCGAGCAACTCGCCTTGCGGATCGAAGACCGGCGCGGCGGAGCAGGTCAGGCCAATGAATGCGGCGCGGAAATGGTCGCGCTTGTGCACCGTCACTGCCTTCTTGGCCGTGAGCACCGCCGCCACGCCACAGGTGCCTTCTTCACCTTCCGACCAACACGTACCCAGGTACAGGCCCGCCTTGCGGCAGTCGTTGCGAAGGGTGGTTTCGACCCGATAGTCGATGGTCTGGCCCTGGGCATCGGTCAGCAGCACGCAATAGTCGGCATCGCGCACCCGGCCATGCAGGCGTGCCACTTCGTCGCTGGCGATATTGAGGAACAGTTCCGAACGCTCGCGGCATTGCTTGAGCACGTCGTTGGACAGTATTCGCGGGCCCTGCAGTGAGCCGGGGTCCAGGTGATGTTGCTCCATGGAACGGCGCCAGGAGTCGAGGATCAGGTCCGGCACCGGCAACTGCGGCAGTTGAGCGGCGTTCTTCAGCACGCGGCTGACGCAATCCACATGCGCCCGGGAGTGAGCGGAAAGCATAGGGGCCTCCGGTTCAGCTTCTTGTCGTTGTCGGCACATTAAGCGCTGATCGCCGGGCGCAGACAAGCCCGACGGAGCGCGGGGGCGAAGGTGAGACGCGACGTCTCAGTGTCTCGCGGTTGGGTCGTGCAGGCTGGCATGTGGCGTCTCACCGGACTCGGCGGCGACGTCCCCAGCGCAACGCCGCGAGCGCTCTGTCTCAAGCCTTTGCGGCGAATCTTGGGCAATTGGCACCGGGCTTGCTCTAGGCCTTGGACCCAGACCCGTTGGGCTTCCAATAATAAAAAGAGGTGCCTATGACTTGCACGCCAAGCCAGCTGACCGTCCACGCCACGGTGGCGCCATGAGCCGCCGCCCGCTCACCGTCGGCATCATCGCCAACCCCGCCTCGGGCCGCGACGTGCGGCGCCTGACTGCCAATGCCGGATTGTTTTCCAGCACCGACAAGGTCTCGGTGATCCAGCGCCTGTTGGCCGCGTTCGGCGCCACGGGCATCGAACAGGTGCTGATGCCCACCGACATGATCGGCATGGCGGCCGCCGTGCTGAAGAACAGCCACAGCCGCCAGGCCCGCAGCAGCCACTGGCCGGCCCTGGAATTTCTCGACCTGACCCTGCGCCAGACCGTCGAAGACACCCGCCGCGCCGCCCGGCTGATGGCCGAGCGCGAGGTGGCGTTGATCGCCGTGCTCGGCGGCGACGGCACCCACAAGGCGGTCGCCGCCGAAGTCGGCGACATTCCTCTCTTGACCCTTTCCACCGGCACCAACAATGCCTTCCCCGAGCTACGCGAAGCCACCAGTGCCGGGCTGGCCGGCGGGTTGTACGCCTGCGGCCGCATCCCGGACGAAATCGGTTTGCGCCGCAACAAGCGCTTGCTGGTCTGCGATGCCGCACGTGACTTGCGTGAAGTGGCCCTGGTGGACGTTGCCGTGTCGCCGCTGCGCTTCGTCGGTGCCCGGGCGATCAGTCGGGCCCAGGACCTCGCCGAAGTCTTCGTGACCTTCGCCGAACCGCAATCCATCGGTTTGTCGGCCCTGTGCGGCTTGTGGTTCCCGGTGTCACGCCAGGCGCCAGGCGGTGCCTGGATGCGCCTGGACCCGCAATCTCCCGAGGCGCTGCTGGTGCCGCTCGCACCAGGCTTGCTGCAAGGCTGCGGCGTGCTCGCCGCCGGTCCTTTGGAACCCGGCGTCGCCCACGGTCTGTCGCTGTCCGCCGGCACGTTGGCCCTGGATGGCGAGCGGGAAATCGAATTCAACGCCCATGACCGGCCCACGGTCACCCTCGATGCCGGCGGCCCGCTGAGCATCGACGTCAACGCGGTGCTCACCTACGCCGCGCAACAACGCTTGTTGGCCATTGGCCGCGAGCACCCGCAACACCCCTTGAACCTTCAAGAAGACACGCCTGGAGAATAAAAATGTCGACATCGCTCACCCACGATCAATTGCTGCACGCCTATCAGGTCATGCGCACCATCCGCGCCTTCGAAGAGCGCCTGCACGTGGAATTCGCCACCGGCGAGATCCCTGGTTTCGTCCACTTGTATGCCGGCGAAGAAGCCTCGGCCGCTGGCGTCATGGCGCACCTCGGGGACGACGATTGCATCGCTTCCAACCACCGTGGCCACGGCCATTGCATCGCCAAGGGCGTGGATGTGTACGGGATGATGGCCGAGATCTACGGCAAGAAAACCGGGGTCTGCCAAGGCAAGGGCGGCTCGATGCACATCGCCGATTTCGAGAAAGGCATGCTCGGTGCCAACGGCATCGTCGGCGCCGGTGCGCCACTGGTGGTCGGCGCGGCCCTGGCAGCGCGGCTCAAGGGCACCGACAGCGTCGCCGTGGTGTTTTTCGGCGACGGCGGCTCCAACGAGGGCGCGGTGTTCGAAGCCATGAACATGGCCTCGGTGTGGAACCTGCCGTGCCTGTTCATCGCGGAAAACAACGGCTACGCCGAAGCCACCGCCTCCAATTGGTCGGTGGCCTGCGACCACATTGCCGACCGCGCCGCCGGCTTCGGCATGCCCGGCGTGACCGTCGATGGCTTCGACTTCTTTGCCGTGCATGAAGCCGCCGGGGCCGCCGTCGAACGTGCCCGTGCCGGGGAAGGGCCGTCGCTGATCGAGGTCAAGCTGACCCGCTACTACGGCCACTTCGAGGGCGACGCCCAGACCTATCGCGCACCCGATGAGGTCAAGCATTTCCGCGAGAACCAGGACTGCCTGATGCAGTTCCGCGAGCGCACGACCCGGGCCGGACTGCTCACTGTCGAGCAGTTGGACCAGATCGACAAGGAAGTGGAGATGCTGATCGAAAACGCCGTGTACAAGGCCAAGTCCGATCCGAAGCCGGCGGCGTCCGACCTGCTGACCGACGTCTACGTCAGCTATCCCTGAACGCCCCATAAAAAACAACAAGAGCGAATCCCATCATGGCGAGAAAAATCAGCTATCAGCAGGCAATCAACGAAGCCCTGGCCCAGGAAATGCGTCGCGACTCCAGCGTGTTCATCATGGGTGAGGACGTGGCCGGTGGCGCTGGCGCACCCGGTGAAAACGATGCCTGGGGCGGCGTGCTCGGCGTCACCAAGGGCCTTTACGACCAATTCCCCGGGCGAGTGTTGGACACACCGCTGTCGGAAATCGGCTATGTCGGCGCGGCGGTAGGCGCCGCCACCTGCGGCGTGCGGCCGGTGTGCGAATTGATGTTCGTCGACTTCGCCGGCTGCTGCCTGGACCAGATCCTCAACCAGGCAGCGAAATTCCGCTACATGTTCGGCGGCAAGGCGTCCACACCGTTGGTGATCCGCACCATGGTCGGCGCCGGCCTGCGCGCCGCGGCCCAGCATTCGCAGATGCTCACCTCGCTGTGGACGCATATCCCGGGGCTGAAAGTGGTCTGCCCATCATCGCCTTACGACGCCAAGGGCCTGCTGATCCAGGCGATTCGCGACAACGATCCGGTGATTTTCTGCGAACACAAATTGCTCTACAGCATGCAGGGCGAGGTGCCGGAAGAGCTCTACACCGTGCCGTTCGGCGAGGCCAACTTCCTGCGCGACGGCAAGGACATCACCCTGGTGTCCTACGGTCGGCTGGTCAACACCGCGATGGACGCGGCGCGCAACCTGGCCGGGCGCGGAATCGACTGCGAAGTCATCGACCTGCGCACCACCAGCCCGATGGACGAGGACAGCATCCTCGAAAGTGTCGAAAAAACCGGGCGCCTGGTGGTAATCGACGAGGCCAACCCGCGCTGTTCCATGGCCACCGACATCTCGGCGCTGGTGGCGCAAAAGGCCTTTGGCGCACTCAAGGCACCGATCGAAATGGTCACTGCGCCGCACACCCCGGTGCCGTTCTCCGATTCCCTGGAAGACCTGTACATCCCTGACGCGGCGAAGATCGAACAAGCCGTGCTCAACGTGATCGAGTGGAGCAAGCACTGATGAGCCAGATTTTTACCCTGACCATGCCCAAGTGGGGCCTGTCGATGACCGAGGGCCGGGTCGATACCTGGCTCAAGGAAGAGGGGCAGGCCATCACCAAGGGCGATGAAGTGATGGACGTCGAGACCGACAAGATCTCCAGTAGCGTCGAGGCGCCGTTTTCCGGTGTATTGCGCCGGCAAGTGGCTCGCCAGGACGAAACCCTGGCGGTCGGCGCCTTGCTCGGCATCGTCGTCGAAGGCGAGGCCAGCGACGCCGAGATCGACGCGGTCATCGAACAGTTCCAATCCAACTTCGTGCCCGGCGATGCGGCCGATGAGGACAGCGGCCCGAAACCGCAGAAAGTCGACGTGGACGGCCGGGTGATCCGCTATTTCGAGCGCGGCGAGGGCGGTACGCCGCTGGTGCTGGTGCACGGTTTTGGCGGCGACCTGAACAATTGGCTGTTCAACCATGAAGCACTGGCAGCCGGGCGGCGAGTGATTGCGCTGGACCTGCCGGGCCATGGTGAATCTTCGAAGACTCTGCAACGCGGCGATCTGGATGAGCTGAGCGGTGTGGTGCTGGCTTTGCTCGATCACCTGGACATCAACACGGCCCATCTGGTCGGGCATTCCATGGGCGGGGCGGTGTCGCTGAATGCCGCGCGCCTGATGCCGCAACGGATCCGCTCATTGACGCTGATCGGCAGCGCCGGTCTCGGCGCCGAAATCAATGGCAGCTACCTGCAAGGCTTCGTCGACGCGGCCAACCGCAATGCCCTCAAGCCGCAGCTGGTGCAACTGTTCTCGAATGCCGAGTTGGTCAACCGGCAGATGCTCGACGACATGCTCAAGTACAAGCGCCTGGAAGGCGTGGACGCGGCCCTGCGCCAACTGACCGCGGGTTTGTTCAAGGACGGTCGCCAGCAGGTGGACCTGCGCGAGGTGGTGCAGGCCGGCCACGTTCCGACGCTGGTGATCTGGGGCAGCGACGACGCGATTATCCCGGCGGCCCACGCCGAAGGGCTGAGTGCCCAGGTCGAAGTCCTGCCAGGCCAGGGCCACATGGTGCAGATGGAAGCGGCCGAACAGATCAACCGATTGATTTCCGAGTTCATCGGACAGCACTGACCCCGCGGGCGGCGATTGAGTCGTCGCCCTACAAAAATATCTGGAGGCAACGCTATGAACATTTCAATCAAGCCGACCCGCAGCATGCGCGCCGCCGTCTGGCATGGCCGCAACGACATCCGCGTCGAAGACGTGCCGCTGCCGGTATCGCCGCCCGCCAGTTGGGTGCAGATCCGCGTGCAATGGTGCGGTATCTGTGGCTCGGACCTGCACGAATACGTGGCCGGGCCGGTGTTCATCCCGGTGGAGGCGCCACACCCGCTGACCGGGATCAAGGGCCAGTGCATCCTCGGCCATGAGTTCTGCGGCGAAATCGTCGAGCTGGGCGAGGGCGTCGAAGGCTTCAGCGTCGGCGAGCCGGTCGCAGCGGACGCCTGTCAGCATTGCGGCACTTGTTATTACTGCACCCGCGGGCTCTACAACATCTGCGAGAACCTGGCCTTTACCGGGCTGATGAACAACGGCGCGTTCGCTGAGCTGGTCAACGTCCCGGCGAATTTGCTCTACAAACTGCCGGCCAACTTCCCCGCCGAGGCCGGTGCGTTGATCGAACCGCTGGCGGTGGGCATGCACGCGGTGAAGAAGGCCGGCAGCCTGCTGGGGCAGAACGTCGTCGTAGTCGGCGCCGGGACTATCGGCCTGTGCACGATCATGTGCGCCAAGGCGGCGGGCGCGGCCCAGGTCATCGCCCTTGAAATGTCCGGCGCGCGCAAGGCCAAGGCCCTCGAAGTCGGGGCCAGCCACGTCATTGATCCGAACGAGTGCGACGCCTTGGCTGAAGTCCGTCGCCTGACCGGTGGCCTGGGCGCCGATGTGAGCTTCGAGTGCATTGGCAACAAGCACACCGCCAAGTTCGCCATCGACCTGATTCGCAAGGCCGGTAAATGCGTGTTGGTGGGCATCTTCGAAGAGCCCAGCGAGTTCAACTTTTTCGAACTGGTCTCCACCGAAAAGCAGGTGCTGGGCGCGCTGGCCTACAACGGTGAGTTCGCCGACGTGATTGCCTTCATCGCCGACGGGCGCCTGGACATCTCGCCGCTGGTGACGGGGCGCATCCAGTTGGAGGAGATCGTCGGGCAGGGCTTCGAGGAACTGGTGAATAACAAAGAGCACAACGTGAAAATCATCGTGTCACCCGCACGGATCTGAGAGCGCCTGAGGTGGGGCGATTTGGCGATGGTCGGTAGCGGCCATCGCATTTTTTATTTTCAGTCGGCGCGATAGCCCCGCCAGACGCGGGTTTCATCCAGCTGCAACAGCGGTTCCTCTCGTCGACGAAACGGACGGTCGCAATCGAGAAAAAATTCGTCGAGCTGCGGTGGGTCGACGTGGGTGGCGCTGAGCATGGCGTGGACCTGGCCGCGGTGATGAATCTGGTGCTCGAACAGGTGCAGCAGCAAACGGTCGATCCGTTCGCGAACCCTGCCGTCGGCGCGCACCAGGTCAACGGAACGCGCGAGGTCCTGGTGTTTGAGGTTTTCGCAGAATGTCGCCAGTTGTCGGTCGGTACGGTCCTGGTTTTCCCTGAGTTGGGCGAACGCCAGCGTCGCGGAAAAATCCTGTTCCTGGCCCGCGACGTCACCTTCCAGGGCGGTGAGGTAATAACGATCGACTTCGAGGATATGGCAAAGCGTGGCTTGGATGGAGGGAAAAAAACTGGTGCGGTAGGCCTCGTATTCCACCGTGTTCAGCTGTGCGCAGGCGTCCAGCAGCCTGTGGTTGGCCCATTGGTTGTTCAGGGCCTGGGCCAGGAAATAGTTCATGGAGACGCCTCCCGTGCGCGTCGTTTCGCCGGGGGGAAAGCGTAGCAAAGACTGGCGACGACGCCGTGTTGCTGGTCGGTTGGTTAGATGTCATCGCGGGGCCCCTGTGGGAGCGAGCTTGAACTGGTCAAGTAATCCCGGACACCGATTACGGTGTTTATGCCGCTTTTTGCTCCATG
>NZ_VDLV01000065.1 GCF_013608025.1 Pseudomonas brassicacearum subsp. neoaurantiaca
GGTAATACGAAGGGGGCTAGCGTTGCTCGGAATGACTGGGCGTAAAGGGCGCGTAGGCGGACTGCACAGTCAGGCGTGAAACTCCTGGGCTTAACCTGGGGACTGCGTCTGAGACGTGTGATCTAGAGTGAGGAAGAGGGTCGTGGAATTTCCAGTGTAGAGGTGAAATTCGTAGATATTGGAAAGAACACCGGTGGCGAAGGC
>NZ_VDLV01000066.1 GCF_013608025.1 Pseudomonas brassicacearum subsp. neoaurantiaca
TCATAATCACGAAATCGGTAGACGCTACGGACTTGCATTGGATTGAGCCTTGGTATGGAAACTTGCTAAGTGTTAACTTCCAAATTCAGAGAAACCCTGGAATTAAAAATGGGCAATCCTGAGCCAAATCTTCTTTTTGAGAAAAAGAAATATAGAAAATATTTCTTATTTCAGATAAGAAAGAATAATATTTTTTATCTAATATTAAAGATAGGTGCAGAGACTCAATGGGCATCCTAA